>NZ_JSEE01000015.1 GCF_001625355.1 Marinomonas sp. TW1 | reverse complement strand
TGAGCCATGATCAAACTCTTCAGTTAAAAAGCTTGCTCACTCAAATTCGAAACACTCACAATTTTACTTAATAAAGCGAATTGACGTGTTTGACTCTCGTAAGACTTCAATTTCTTTTTTGAAGCCCTAGCGAGCGCCCACACAAATTATCTGATTATCTATTTTAAAGAGCGTTGCCGTTACACTTAAGCTGCTCAATCTCTGTTAGAGAGTGAAGCCCTGTCCGTGTCAGCGAGGGCGTATATTAAGGATCTACAGATTTTTAGCAAGTACTTTTTAATTCTTTTTTAAAAAATACTTTTTTACACTCTGAGTTTGTGGAATTCGTATAAGAAGCAATGGAATAGCAAAAGCACTGAACCAGACAAGAATGCTGGTATCACTCTTTATTTGCCACCATAAATGCAGCCATACTAAGAGAGCAGACAAGTAGACCAAACGATGCAGTGGCTTCCAACGTTTCGCCAATTTCTTCATCATTCGCTTAGAACTGGTTATAGCCAAGGTCGTCAAAATCACCAACGCCCCCACCCCAGCGTAAATGTAAGGTTTCTCGATCAAATCACTCGCGATCCACGTCCAACTCAACCCAGCAAACAACACCAAGTAGCAAACCATATGCAACAAAGCATACAAAAATGACGACAGACCGATAAAGCGTCGATAGCGTGCTAGAAATTTGAATTGGGTATATTTGGTTATGGGCGTCATAAAGAGCACTAAGACTAATGACACGCATGCCCATATCCCTGTGAGTCGCATGAGTATTTTGCCTGGATCCGGAAAGTATTGCCCCATTAGCAAAGACACCAGCATCCATAAAAACGGCAAACTAAATAGAATCACTATCCAAGGTTTTTCTTTTCGGTCCCAAAATTGCGCCATATTAGTAATACCGAGTTAAATCCATACCCTGATACAATCCTGCCACTTCTTCTTGATAGCCATTAAACATTTGGGTTTCAATCACGTTAGGGAAGAGTACGCCTCCAGGCAATCGTCGCTCTTGCTTTTGAGACCAACGAGGATGGTCGACCCCTGGATTTACATTCGCATAAAAGCCATATTCACTTGGCGCCAACATATTCCATGTTGTTTGTGGCATGGATTCAACGAAACGAATAGTGACAATGGATTTGATACTTTTAAAACCATACTTCCAAGGCAAGACCAAACGTAACGGGGCACCATTCTGGTTTGGCAATACGCTGCCATACATCCCCACCGCTAGGAAGGCGAGTGAATTCATTGCCTCATCAATACGCAAGGCTTCACGATATGGCCAATCCAATGCATTTCCACGCTGAGCAGGCATTTGCTTAGGATCATATAAGGTTTCAAAATATACGTATTTTGCTTTGGAGTTGGGCTGAAACTTTTTAAGAAACTCGCCAAGCGGTATGCCAATCCAAGGAATGACCATAGACCAAGCTTCAACACATCTTAAGCGATAAATACGCTCTTCCAATTGACTGTCTTTTATGAAGTCTTCAACATCAAAATCCCCTACCTTCTCCGCTTCACCTTCTACTCGAACTTTCCAGGGAAACGGTTGCAAGGAATCAGAATAATCCGCAGGGTCACTTTTACCATAACCGAATTCATAGAAATTATTATAGGTGGTTGCCACATCATAAGGAGCCGCTGTTTCGGATTGACCATAAGGGGTTTTGCTTAACTGACTAAAAGCCCCTTCAAGAGACGTTGGAATAGTAAGAGGACTAACCTCTTGACTGTCAGCCAGTACGCGACCAGATAAACCTAAAGAACTTGCCCCGATCAGGCCCGCTTGCATAAATTGACGTCGATTTAAATAGACAGACTCAGGCGTCACACTACTTTCATGGCAATCCGACGCTTTGGCAATTTTAATCTGCATGACACACCTCTATTTGAAGACTTAATGAATAGAGTGTGCCCGCAGAGAAAGGTTCAAAACCGACACAAATCTATTCGATATAGCTTAGTCGGTTTGAGGTTAAAATTTATTACCGTAAAGATTTAAAAATAATGCCGCCAATACCCCAAAGCCCATATAGACAGAATACAGCCATCAGCACCAATGAAGGCTCAAGCGCGATCAACACCAACACCAACACCGCCATCAATAACACAACAAAAGGCACACGACCCTTAAGGTTTAAGTCTTTAAAGCTACGATATTTGACATTACTTACCATCAGCAGGCCAACGACAGGCACTAACAACGCCATTAGAGTGGATAGGGTTTCACCCGCAATGCCACTTTCATTCGATGCCCAGATTACGCTGGCCACAATGGCCGCTGCCGCAGGACTAGGCAAACCAGTAAAGTAACGTTTTTCTTCGACACCTAGCATGGTATTAAAGCGAGCTAAACGTAAGGCCGCGCCAACGGCATAAATAAACGCGGCAATCCAGCCTACTTTGCCAAGCGGCGCCAATGACCAAGTAAACGCGACTAATGCTGGCGCGATGCCAAACGACACCATGTCTGCCAAAGAATCGTATTCAGCCCCAAATGCACTTTGCGTATGAGTCAGACGAGCGACACGTCCGTCCAAACCATCGAATACCATGGAGATAAAAATCGCTACAGCCGCATGACCATAGTCTCCATTCATCGCTGCGATGATGGAATAAAACCCCGAAAACAACGCCGCTGTTGTGAATAAGTTAGGCAGCAGGTAAACCTCTTTCCTAGGCTGTTTTTTCCCATCACAAATTTCCGCTTCATCCGTTGAGTCTATCGCCGATTTATCCATTTCGGGGTCTTTAATGTCATCATTAGGCATTTAAAATAACCTTCTTTTCAATGTAATTACTTCAGTTTAGCAAACGCTCGTTTTGCTGCTGCAATGGTAAAATCAATGTCTTCGTCTGTGTGCGCTTGAGAGATAAAGCCAGCTTCGAAAGAGGCCGGTGCAAAATACACACCCTCTTCCAACATAGAATGAAAAAAGGCTTTAAACTTATCCAAATCACACTCTTGCACCTGAGCAAAGCTGGTCACTTTCTCCGCTTCGGTAAAGAAGAAACCAAACATACCGCCAACGCTCACCACACAAAATGGCACGCCAACCTCATCGGCTGCGGCTTTTAAACCGGTGACTAAGCGCGTCGCTTTTTCACCTAATGTTTTGTGGAAATCCGGTTCGCTGATTTTATTTAGCACCGCTAGGCCGGCAACCATCGCAACCGGGTTCCCTGACAGAGTCCCTGCTTGATAGACAGGCCCTAAAGGCGAAATACATTCCATAATCTCGCGTTTACCACCAAAAGCACCAACGGGCATACCCGCACCGATCACTTTTCCTAAGGTAGTTAAGTCTGGTTGAATGTTATAATGCTCCTGAGCACCACCCAACGCGACACGGAAACCGGTCATGACTTCATCAAAAATCAATACCGCACCAGACTCATCACAGACTTGTCGCAAAGTGTCTAAGAACCCCGCCACTGGAGGAATGCAATTCATATTGCCAGCCACTGGCTCAACGATGATACAAGCCACGTCTGCACCAATGTCGGCAAAGCACTGCTGCACACCTTCAATATCATTGTATTGCAATGTGATGGTATGTTTCGCCAGATCAGTAGGAACACCTGGCGAGTTAGGCACACCTAACGTTAAGGCCCCCGAACCAGCTTTCACCAGCAAAGAATCAGAGTGCCCATGGTAGCAACCTTCAAACTTGACGATTTTATCACGGCCAGTGTAGCCACGAGCCAAACGAATCGCACTCATGGTCGCTTCGGTTCCTGAATTCACCATGCGCACCATGTCCATAGAAGGCACCAGTTCACACACTTTTTCTGCCATGGTGATTTCCACTTCCGTAGGCGCACCAAAGCTTAAACCGAAATTCAATTGTTGGCGCACAGCCTCTAACACATCGGAATGAGAATGACCTAAAATCATTGGCCCCCAAGAACCCACATAATCGACATAGCGTTTTTTATCTTCATCATAAACATACGCACCTTCACCACGCTGAAAAAAGACCGGTGTCCCACCAACACCATTAAACGCTCTAACGGGGGAATTAACGCCACCAGGGATTCGGTGCTGCGCGCGTGCATAAAGATCTTCTGAACGACTCATAATTTGCTAAATCCTATTACTAATATATTCTCATTCATACGAAACAAAGACCGATTTTAGTCATCATGCTTCAGTAAAAATTGATCCAAACGATGTTTCGAAACCACACCATAAATGGCATTTGGTAAACGAATCAGTACATCATTTTGTCTGCTCTCTTGAAACCAACTCAATAAAGCTTCTAAAGAAGATGGCTCATCAATTTGTAAAATGGCTTCACTTACAACGGCAAGCCGCAAATCCATCACCCCCACTCCCTGATCAAATCGAAGCCAAGGTTGCGGGCCAACATCTAGGTTCTGCAAGGCCTCTAAAATATGAGCACGATGCACCCAATACCAATGTCCATCCGTTTCGAATACCGCATAGTTTACCATACTTGAAGCCAAATCTTTCACTTGCTCAAGAGGAATCTTGACCGGTAGGATCAAAGCATCATCCGATACCGAAGACACCTTATGTTGCCGTAAATGACGACGAAATGGACTAATCGAGGATGCCATTCCCATGAACTTAAGTCGCTCTGTAAAAATGGATTCTTGATGAAACACAACCCTCAGCAAGAGACAAGCCAGCACGATGACAAACAAAGCAGGAACAATGGAAGAAGAAGATTGCGTCATTTCTATGATGGCAACCAACGCGGTTAACGGCGCTTGAAAACTGGCCGCCATCATAGCCGCCATACCCAATAGAGCAAACAAAGCAATGTTATCTGCCGTCACACCAAAAACTAAAGCAACAAAGACACCGGCCATACCTCCAATGACAAAAGCGGGACCAATCATGCCTCCGGGAATGCCCAAACCAATGGTGACAGCCGTCAATACTGTTTTTACTAAGATCAGCACCAACAAAGCATAAACAAGCAAATCACCACTCAATAAACGACTTAAAGACCCATAACCAATGCCCAAACTTTCGGGAAGATAAAAGGCCGCAAGAGCCGTTAATAGAGCAACAATGGAAAAACGCCACCAAACAGAAACCTGACTAAAACGCCAAGCCATTTTTTGAGTATGAAAAAACAGCGCCACCAGCAGAACAATCATCAACACCAATAGCAGACAAGCCGCTAATAATTCAAACGATAAGGTCACATGATGCAAGGCATTAATATCAAATGCATTCATCGGTCCGATAAGAAAATGGCTAACAAAGGTTGCCACCACGGAAGACAGTAATACCGGCAACACAAAATGCTGTCGATACTCTAAGAAGATCACTTCAAAAGCAAACAGCACCCCCGCCAGAGGCGTTTGAAAAATGGCTGATATGGCCCCAGCGACACCACAAGCCAACATGGTTTCCACACCGTATTGGGTCAACTTTGTTCGCACCGCCAATACACTGCCTAAGGTTGCCCCGAGATGCACCGCTGGTCCTTCTTTGCCCATAGACAAACCTCCCAGCAAGCCCACAACAGCAGAGACAAATTGCATCAGACCGTTCCAAATGGGCAAATGGCCACCATGATAAGTCAGCCTTTCTACGACATAAGGCACGCCAACCTTGTGATAAGCCTTAGGGGTAAAATGAAATAATAAGGCTAATAGAAAGCAGGCCAGAACAGGCAGCGCAATACGAGTGAATAACGGCAGCGAAGCAAAAGAATCAAACTCCATATTGATAAAATAACGAGCGGGAACGTACATGACCATATAAAAAAAGGCCATCACTAGACCACACACTAAGCCGCACAAGCCACCCAATAAAGACAACTTAAACAAGTCATCATAAGATTTTGCCGTTGCAAGCCACTTTTCCTTTAAATTTAACCCTTTCAGACCGCCTCCTCACTTTTAACGGGAGCAAATTTCGTGCACTATTCAATCAGTTATATTAAACATTCGCAATCGCCTCAGTACAGGCCAATAGTACAGGCATCAATAGATAGGATAACATCGTGTATAAAATAGGTATCGTTGGCGGTACGGGTTACACCGGAGCCGAGTTATTAAGACTACTTGCAAACCACCCTCAAGTTGATGTGGTGGCCATTACTTCTCGCAGTGAAGAAGGCAAACTGGTTTCAGATATCTACCCAAGTTTACGCGGTCATTACAACTTACGATTCTCAACCCCAAGTGTAGACGAACTGGCACAATGCGACTTAGTATTTTTTGCCACACCTCATGGCGTGGCCATGGATCAAGTCCCAGAATTAATCGACCGAGGTGTTAAGGTTGTTGATTTGGGCGCGGACTTCCGTATCAAAGACACCATAGAATGGTCAAAATGGTATGGCATGGATCATAGAACACCAGATTACGTTGCAAAGGCCGTCTATGGATTACCTGAGATCAATCGTGAGGCCATCAAAACAGCACAACTTGTGGCCAACCCCGGCTGCTACCCTACGGCAACGCAATTGGGCTTAATTCCTTTATTGGAAGCCGGAATCATTGACCCAGCACATTTAATCGCAGACGCTAAATCCGGCGTTAGTGGCGCAGGTCGTGGTGCGAATGTTGGTTCTTTATTGTGTGAAGCCAGTGAAAGCTTTAAAGCGTATGGCGTCGCTGGACATCGTCATTTACCGGAAATCAAACAGGGACTACAAGCCGTTACTGACAGCCCTGTTGGATTAACCTTTGTTCCTCACCTAGTCCCTATGATTCGTGGCATCCACTCTACTATGTATGCCACCTTAATCGACACCACAGTGGACCTGCAAAGCTTATTTGAAGAACGTTACAAAGACGAGTTTTTCGTTGATGTGATGCCGGCAGGCAGCTTGCCAGAAACCCGCAGCACCAAGGGGGCTAACTTCTGTCGTATTGCGGTGTATCGCCCACAAGGCGGAGACAAAGTCGTTGTACTTTCGGTGATCGACAATTTGGTAAAAGGCGCATCTGGTCAGGCCATCCAAAACATGAACATCATGTTGGATTTGCCAGAAAATATGGGCTTAACCGCGCTGGGCATGATGCCTTAATCTCTTCTCTGAGACATAAAAAAACGGGCTGAAGCCCGTTTTTTTATGTCTCAATGTTAACCATTTGAATCCAATGGGTAACATCACCAACGATCTACACGCTTAGCCAAGCACATGTGCGTCACCACCTTATCCAAATTTGGCCATGAATCCATTTCACTGCGAATCTGATGCAGCCGTGCCATTGAAGCCGCCTGCACAAGCACCATCAAATCCACATCACCACTGATAGAGTGAGCCAGTTTTACCTCAGGTATGGCATCGATAAGAGGTTGCACCAAATCGCAAGAGAGCGGCCGAAATGTTAGCGCTAGATAAGCGGTCACACCCTCTTCTTTAGAAACCGACGTATGTGCATGGTAGCCTGTAATGGTACCAATCTCTTCCATGCGCCGAATACGATCCGTCACCGCTGAACGAGACAAATTCACTTGTCGACTAATATCCGACACAGACAAACGCGCATCGGCGACTAATAATGCCAGAATCTTTTGATCATACTGATCCGCCACTCAACACCTCTTATTCTTCCATCATCCGAGACAAAATGACGGAACTTCCGTCATTTTGCACCTCAATAGCGTCATCTTGTATCGTTTCCTATTGAGCGCCTTATTTTATGCTAGAAGTCATTAAAAAACAGCTTATTCATCAAGGTTCACTATGACTCAATATCACCAAACTCTTGGCCCACTTCAAGGCATGGCCATGACAGTCACCACCTTCATAGGTACGGGTCTAATGATCTTACCTGCCATGTCGGTCGCACAAGCAGGTTCTTTTGCTTTTTATGCTTGGCTCATAACGGCTGCAATGATTATTCCCATTGCGTTTATCTTTGCTTTCTTAGGAGCCAAATACCCTTCTGCTGGCGGTGCGTCTCATTACATAGGGCGAGCCTTTGGCGGTGGTATTGAAAAAGCCGTCGGTTGGTTATTCTTAAGTATCTTGCTCGTTGGCCCCGCGGTCGCCATTAAAGTCGCCGCAGCCTATCTCAGTATTATCTTCAATGTTACGGAAAACTGGATTCTCACTTTTAGCATCATCACCCTAGTTGGCATGATGCTATTTGCGATAGCCGGCATTCAAACCTCTGCTCGCTTTCAAAGTGGCGTGGTCATCGCCATGATTGCCACCATCATCATGCTGTGCTTATTAGGTGATATTCAATCCAGCACTCAAGTGATCACATCACCGAGCAATCTGGCTGACTGGCAAACGACTCTCTACGCCACTGGGATCATTTTTTGGTGTTTTCTTGGCATAGAGGTCATGGCACATATGGGGGCCGAATTCAAAAACCCTACCCGTGACTTTCCTATTGCTTTATTGGGCGGCATTGCCATTGTGATTCTTGCTTACTTGAGTTTAGTGTTATTGATTGCTTGGCATCAAACTTATGGCGACGAGGTCACTAACAGTCAGTCTCTTGCTTTACTGGTCAGTAAATTACTAGGGGATACCGGCAGTCGAATCTTTGCCGTAGGCGCTTATGTGATTGCGTTCGCTAATGTGGCCATTTACATCCTTGGCTTTTCCCGCATGGTCCAATCCATGGCTCAGCAAGGCGCTTTACCATCCAAATTCAACCAACTGAATGCCCAAGGTTCTCCAGCAAAAGCCGTATTTTTGGTGTGCGCCATCACCTTGCTGTCTATCCTGTTTTCAGAGCTGTCTGGCTGGAAAATGGCGTGGTTTATTGAAATGACCAATGGCAGCTTTCTGCTCATTTACACCCTAACCTGCATCGCGGCTATTAAGCTTTTAAATAGGCAATTAAAACTGTTGGCCTTACTGGCACTCTGCAGCTGTGGTTTGATGGCATTTTTCATCGGTGAAAGCATGTTATTCGCAGCGATTATGTTTTGCTTAGCACTCTGCTACGAATGGATAAGATCCATCAAAAGCAGCAGTAAAACCATCAATCTTAATGTATAATTCGGCTAAGTTAATTTTATACACGCCATAGCCTCACTCTGTTATGGCTGAAAAGGAGAGAATCTATGCCACTTTTAGACAGCTTCCGTGTTGATCATACACGTATGGACGCACCGGCCGTTCGTGTCGCTAAATCCATGTCCACCCCTAAAGGTGACGACATCACAGTATTTGATTTACGCTTCTGTGTGCCAAATGAAGAAATCCTTTCTGAAACAGGCATTCACACACTGGAACATTTGTTTGCGGGTTTCATGCGTGAACATCTAAATAGCGACAACGTTGAAATTATCGACATTTCGCCAATGGGTTGCCGAACGGGTTTTTATATGAGCTTAATCGGCACCCCCTCTGAAGACACTGTTGCCACCTCTTGGAAAGCGGCAATGGAAGACGTATTAAAAGTAAAAGCTAAAGCCGATATTCCAGAGCTGAACGAATACCAGTGCGGTACTTACGAAATGCACTCTCTAGAAGAAGCACAAAAAATTGCAACAATGATTTTAGAGCGCGATGTAAAAGTAAACAGCAATGAAGAATTGTATCTAAGCGAAGAGTTCTTGAAAGAACACAGCTAAGGATTGTAGCTGCATACCAAATAAAAAAGGTGACCTAGTGTCACCTTTTTTATGCTCAACATTTTGATTATCTGACGATTTAAATAACCAGAGTCAAAAGGCTCAAGAACGGGTCGCGGTAGCCAAAAATACACTGGCCATAACAAACACACTTCCCATCCCTCGATTTAAATTTTTCATACCACTGGGCTTCTTAATCAAACGGCGAATCTGCTTACCACCCAAAGCATAGACATAAGCGGCAATAAATTCAGTCACGCAAAAAGTCACTCCCATCCAGAAAAATTGCATTGGCACTGGCTGAGTCAAATCCAACATCTGTGGAAAAATCGCAGTAAACAACAAAATGGCTTTGGGGTTACTGACGGCAACCAGAAACTCCTGACGCATTCTGGCAAGGTGATTGGATTTTGCCCGCACACCATTTTCCGACTCGTGTTCCTGCAAAGCCGTTGCCGCACTACGCCAAGTTTTCACGCCAATGTAGAAAAGGTAAACCACACCGAGCCACTTAATGACACTAAACCAAAATACAGACGATACAATAATGGCCCCCAAACCCAATGCGGATACCAACATCAAGAGACTGAATGCCAAGTTACGTCCAAATACTGCAATCACTGCAGGCACCGCACCGTACTGCATACCATTGTGCATCGCGGTAAAATTATTAGGGCCAGGCCCAAGCGACAACAACATAATCAAAGGTGCGATCGTCAACCATAAACTCAAGGTCACTTCAGCTTACTCCTACACTATAATCTGTTCAGAAAACCATCAAAAAGGGGCGCAACTTTACCTTGAGTTTCATCTTCTGCCAACTGTTTTATGAGATTCTATAAACGTGTTTTTTTATCCACCTAAGAGCAGCCATCTATTCGTAAGTCAGTCATCATCATTTCTTTCGAATCTAAAGCGAATCCCTTGCCTTACTTTGTCTTTGTTATGTCGCAAAACACAACTTAAACCTACAATTTTTCCCACGTAACAAAAGACGATTTATCCACTTTTTAAACAAGAGAAAAAAGATGACGATTTCCCATTTATTTCTGTGGCTAACGGCAACGATTTGGGGCTTTGCCTTTGTCGCGCAAAGCGTTGGAATGGAATCCCTCGGCCCATACAGCTTTAATGCGGCTCGCTTTACCTTAGCCGCTTTATCCATGTTGCCATTGGCCTATCTATTTGAACGTCATCGCAAGGCAGACATAGGCTTAACCATAAAAGCTGGCGCTATTGCTGGATTAATCCTGTTTTCTGGAGCGACGTTACAACAAATAGGCCTACTTTATACCACAGCCGCCAACGCAGGTTTTATCACCACCATGTACATGCTCATTGTGCCGATTGTTGGCTTGTTTCTAAAACACACCATTGAACGTCATACTTGGCTGGGTATTGCTCTCGCTGTCATCGGGTTATACATCCTTACTGTGGGACCGAACTTAAGCATTCAAAAAGGCGATGCAATTGAGTTAGCGGGGGCTTTCTTCTGGGCGGCACACGTTTTGGTGGTTGGTTACTACTCGCGTAAAGTGCCTATCATTAGCTTCTCAATCGTGCAGCTAGTCATTGTGGCGGTCTTTTCTTGGATTCTTGCCCTGTTAACAGAACAGCCCACCTGGCAAAACATTCAACAAAGCTGGCTGCCATTGGTTTACGCAGGTATTGCCTCTTCTGCCATCGCGTATTCTTTGCAAACCCTAGGACAAAAGAATGTTGCACCAAGTTCGGCAGCATTGATCTTATCAACAGAAGCCGTTTTCGCCGCTATTGGCGGGTGGTTGTTAATGGATGAATACTTATCAACACGTGAATTCATGGGGTGTGCGCTGATCTTTGTCGGCATGATCATCAGCCAGTGGCCGCGCCAAAATAAAATGCCGGCCAGCGTCGCTCAATAAGTCTCTGGCGTTTTCTCACTGTCCGCCGGTATTTCACGAGATACCGGCGTCGATAGTATCATCATGGTATTGGTGTCACTTAGATCGATAAGACGTTCCAGCAATTGATCGAGCTTAGACATAGAATGCACCGCCACTCGTAACACAAAAGCATAAGGCCCAGTGACATTGTAACAATCCACCACCTCGTCCAGACTCATCACCAAAGCTTTAAATTCCCGCTCTTTAGTACGATACACCTGACACTCCACCAGCGCAGTGATAGGAATACCAATTTTCTCCAAATTAACCTTCACGTGATAACCGGTAATCACGCCAGCTTCCTCCAATTTTCGGATACGCTCTGCTACCGCTGGGGCAGACAGGTGCACTAATTTGCCCAACTCAGCGTAAGTCAATCGCGCATTTTCGCCTAAAGCTTTGAGTAACTTCCAATTCGTTTTATCCACATTGCGTTCCTATCAAAGGGCTTCGAAATAGAAAGGCCGCGATAAATCGCGGCCTTTAAAGGTGACAAGCAGTTGTACATTTAGTCCACAATCAAAGAGACAATGTTTTCTCACCACGAGCAATACCAGAAACACCTGTTCGGACTACCTCAAGCAAGTGTGCTCCACCTAATGCTTGTAGAAAACCATCCAATTTGTCGGACTCACCAACAATTTGAACGGTATAGATCGACGGTGTCATGTCCACAATGTTACCACGGAAGATATCGACCGTACGCTTCACTTCTGCTCGTTGAGCACCCGTTGCGCGCACTTTCACCAACATCATTTCACGTTCAATGTGCTGTCCTTCGGTCAAATCCACCAGCTTAACCACATCAATCAACTTGTTTAGCTGCTTGGTGATTTGCTCAACCACTTGATCCGAACCAAATGTGGTCAAGGTTAGACGAGACAAGGTTGGATCGTCCGTTGCGGCAACGTTCAAAGACTCGATATTAAAGTTTCGCTGAGAAAACAAACCCACTACGCGCGACAAAGCACCAGGCTCATTTTCCATTAGTACAGAAATAATATGTCGCATAATTAGGTTCGCTCCGTCTTACTCAAGAACATATCGCGCATAGAGCCGCGTGGCACTTGCATTGGATAAACGTGCTCTTCTGGATCCACGTAGCAATTGATGAAGACCAATTGGTCTTGCATTGCAAACGCTTCTTCCATCTTGGCATCAAGTTCATCTTTGGTTCGAATTTCAACATACTTGTGACGATAAGCGTCCATCAGTACTTTGAAATCCGGCAATGAATCCATGTAGGAATTCGAATAACGACCTTCATAGTTCATATCTTGCCATTGGCGAACCATGCCAAGATAACCATTATTAAGACATAAAATCTTCACCGGCAAGCCGTATTGCAAACAAGTAGACAGCTCTTGAATATTCATCTGAATACTGCCTTCACCGGTTACACAAACCACGGTTTCTTTCGGGAAGTTCATTTTGACGCCCATCGCCGCCGGTAAACCGAAGCCCATCGTGCCTAAGCCACCTGAGTTTACCCAACGATTTGGCTTGTCAAACTTGTAATACTGAGCAGCAAACATCTGGTGTTGGCCCACATCCGAAGCCACAAATGCGTCTCCTTTTGTGGCACGCCAGCAAGCTTCAATGGCCGCTTGTGGTTTAATTTTCTCACCACTTGTGTCGTATCGACCACCGTGTACTGCACGCCATTCATCAATCTGTTTCCACCAAGTTTCCAAGGCTTCGGTATTACTCTGCTCGCCAGCCACTAATGACTGCATTTCTTCTAATACCTGAGTAACAGGTCCGACAATTGGCACATCTGCACGAATGGTCTTAGAAATTGCCGCAGGATCAATATCAATGTGAATGATTTTTGCGCCAGGACAGAATTGGTCTGGATCATTGGTGACACGATCATCAAAACGCGCGCCCACCGCCAAGATCACATCACTGTGATGCATGGTCATGTTGGCTTCGTAACTGCCGTGCATGCCTAACATACCGACAAATTGACGATCCGTTCCTGGGTAAGCACCCAAGCCCATCAAGGTGTTGGTCACAGGTACATTTAAGGATTTGGCTAGATTGACCAATAAATCCGACGCACCACCCATGATGACACCGCCACCAGCGTAAATGACCGGACGCTTAGCCGCTAACAACAGCTCAACCGCTTTTTTGATCTGACCACTGTGGCCTTTCGTCGGTGGCGTATAAGAACGTAATGAAACCGACTCAGGGTATTTGTATTCGAATTTCTCACCCGGCATGGTCATGTCTTTCGGCACATCGATAACGACAGGACCGGGACGGCCACTGGACGCAATGTAATACGCCTTTTTCATGATGGCGGGGATTTCAGAAGGATGCTTTACCGTAAAGCTGTGTTTTACGATAGGACGCGAAACACCGACCATGTCGGTTTCTTGGAAGGCATCTTCACCAATCAGGTAACTCATTACCTGACCACAGATAACCACCATTGGGATAGAGTCCATGTAAGCGGTCGCAATACCAGTGACCGTATTGGTTGCACCAGGCCCAGAGGTAACCAGCACGGTGCCAGCCTTACCTGTCGCGCGTGCATAACCATCTGCCATGTGGGTAGCCGCTTGTTCATGCCTAACCAGAACGTGCTTAACATCAGATTGACGATGCAAAGCATCGTAAATGTGAAGTGCGGCACCACCTGGATAACCATAGATATATTCAACTCCCTCATCTTTGAGGAAGCGGGCGATCATTTCACCACCGGATAATAACTCCACCTTGTTACCCTCTATAGTATTTATCTGCTGTTAAAATTATTAGTGCGGCTATTGTAACCGCATACGACAAGCAGATTAAAGTTGATAGAACGAAGTTTGCTGAACTAACTGAGGTAACTTTAAAAAAAGAACACTCAAACGCAATAAATCGCAGTTGTTACACTGCCCGCGTCTTTTCGCGAGGAGAAGCATAAAATAACGATATTGCGTCATGTTATGCTTGTGCTTATCAGACTGACTCTGATTGAAATGAGCTAGTGGCTCAAAGATATGACCTTATCGACTGGATGGTGTCGATTTATAAGAGGTCAATTCTCGCTTTGAGGCGATATATTGTCAACAGCAATACACGAAAACAAACAGAAAAACTTGCTCTAATATCCGCTTCATGGTGTCATACGCAGATTATTTGATTAGGAGTTTTACCATGGCTAACGAACTAAACCAACAACGCATCATCGACGAGTTCTTACGCTGTTTCCGTAAATTATTAATGGACCCTAAACTGGCTTCTGAATTAGTGCGCATTGCCAAAGAAAACATCAATGAGCCAAATGCTTATCAACGCATTGCAGAAGAAGTGTCTAGCCAGACCACCTTGAAAATCCCAGAAGAACATACCGAAGCGGATCGTATGTTTATCAAACTATTAATGGACGTCGTGAAAGGCGATGCCTTACTTTACTAATCAAATTGACTTTCGCTAGGCAGCCTTTGCCTAGCGTCAAGATAAACCGGATTTTCCTTGCTGCCTTCTTCACTTTCCACACCAGACGACCTTGCAAAACTGGTCACTGATATAAAAACATGGGCAACCGAATTTGGCTTTGCCGATGCACGCATTGTGGATCCCGACCTTGGACAACACAAAGACCAATTCAACAACTGGTTAGACAAAGGCTATCATGCCGGCATGGATTATCTTGCTAACCATGGCGACATGCGCTTCTACCCTGAACAACTCCATCCAGGCACACGCCGAGTTATTTCCTTACGCATGCACTATCTGCCGCAATCAGTGGAAACGGTAAAACGCCTGCAAACCACAGAAAAAGCTTACATTGCTCGTTACGCTTTAGGCCGTGATTACCACAAACTGATCCGTAAACGTCTCACGCAACTGGCCAAGAAAATACAAGAACAGGTTGGCGACCATGGTTACCGTGCTTTTGTCGACAGTGCGCCCGTATTAGAAAGACAAATTGCCGAACAAGCTGGCATGGGCTGGATAGGAAAAAACACCTTATTGTTAACCCCAAAAGCAGGCAGCTGGTTTTTACTCGGGGAAATTTTCACCAATTTACCCTTACCAGTGGATAAACCAACAAAAACGCGTCATTGCGGCAGTTGCGACGCTTGTTTAACTCAATGCCCAACCGACGCCTTTGTTGAGCCTTGGGTGCTGGATGCAGGCAAATGCATTTCCTATCTCACCATTGAACATAAAGGCCCTATTCCTGAAGCGTTAAGAAGCAAAATGGGCAATCGCATTTTTGGCTGTGACGATTGCCAATTAGTTTGCCCTTGGACTAAATTTGCCAAGCACACAGAAGAGGACGATTTTCACCCCAGACACAACCTAGATAGCGCAGACTTAGTCGAGCTCTTTCTGTGGGATGAAGACACCTTCTTAAAAAATACCGAAGGCTCTCCCATTCGCCGTACTGGTTATGAAAACTGGCAGCGCAACCTTGCCGTTGCCCTCGGCAACGCCCCTACCACAGAGGAAACCATAAAGGTCTTACAGCAGGCGCTTGAACACAGTACACCTTTAGTCCAAGAGCATATTCAATGGGCGCTCACGCAACATCTGGGTTAATCATGCCTGAGTTCGTCTATCGATCCTCTCTTTAGACTATTTGTCTTTCGAGTAGCGAATCAAACCTTCTTGAGCTGTCGATGCGACCAACTCTCCTTTTTGATTAAAGATTTGTCCCCGTGCAAACCCTCTCGCTGAAGAAGCCGACGGCGAATCTGCAACGTACAACAACCACTCATCTAAGCGGAATGGACGGTGGAACCAAATCGCATGATCCAAACTGGCTATGTTCAAATACGGGTTGCCAATGGATAAACCATGGGGCATCAAGGCGGTTTCAATAAAACCATAGTCCGTGGTGTACGCCAGCATGGATTGATGAATCAACTCATCATCTGGTAACGGAGCAACACTGCGAATCCACATATGGCGCTTAGCAATACCAGGACGAGGACGGAACGGATTTTGGTTCTCCACAATACGGTATTCAATGGGACGATCAGCAGTGAAGATTTCACGCACTTTTTCTGGGATTTCTTCTGCATGCGCTCGGAATAAAGACAGTTCTGATTTAAAAGACTCAGGACCGGGCACATTTGGCATGGCATCCTGATGATCTAAACCCGGCTCTTGCAGATGGAAAGACACCGTCATCACCAAAATACTCTTACCAAACTGAGACGCCACCACACGACGTAGACTGAAACTGCCGCCATCACGGACTATTTCCACGTCATAATGAATCGGCTCGGCGGAATCACCTGGGCGTAAAAAGTAGCAATGCAATGAGTGAGGAAAACGCCCTTCTACCGTTTGCGTGGCCGCACTTAGACCTTGGCCAATAACATGGCCACCAAACAGTTTTGGAAAACCTATGTCCTGACTACGACCGATAAACTGAGTGTCAGATACTCGTTCTAGTTTCAATAATTCAATGAGATTATTTACAACAGGGTTCAAGATGCCACTCCTCGACAACAATAATTGCACCCTATTATGACGTTTTTTCACTCGTCCCACGATCCGCAAATTCAGATAAAATATGAATTCCTCGAATTAATCTCGCGAAAACCGCCTTGCTACTTTACTAACACAGGTCTTTTTTGCTTTTATGACACTCTGCAAGTGGAGAAATGTCTTGGCTACGTCTGAACTGATCGATCCTTTTGGTCGCAAAATTGATTATTTACGCATCTCGGTAACCGATCGATGTGATTTTCGTTGCACCTATTGTATGGACGAAGACGTTTCGTTTTTAGCCCGCGAACAGATACTCTCCTTGGAAGAAATTGTCTTTGTGGCACAAACCTTTATTGCCATGGGCACCAAACGTATTCGCATTACAGGTGGTGAACCGTTAGTTCGTAAAAACATTCTTTGGGCAATTGAGAAAATCGCCAATACCCCCGGATTGGAAGAACTCACCATCACCACCAATGGCTCACAATTGGCAAAAATGGCCCCAGCCTTATTGAACGCAGGCATCTCACGCATCAACATCAGCTTAGACACCCTGAAAGCCGAGCGTTTTTACCAGCTAACGCGACGAGATAAGTTCCAACAGGTCATTGACGGCATCGAACGCGCGGCCCAACTGCCTTTTAAACGCTTAAAACTCAATAGCGTCATTTTAAAAGGCCGTAATGATGATGAAGTGCCAGCCTTGGCTGACTTTGCTCTAAACCGTGGTTTGGACATCAGTTACATAGAAGAAATGCCTTTGGGTATGATCCACGATCATGATAGAGCGGCCACGTACATGTCCAGCGACGATGTGATCGAAGCGATCTCGGGACATTACCAATTAAGCCCTAGTACCATGACCACAGGCGGCCCGACACGATATTATCAAGTCGCAGGGTATGAGAATCGTATCGGTACAATTTCCCCGCACAGTCATAATTTTTGCGACACCTGTAACCGCGTACGCTTAACCGCAGAGGGTCGCCTGTTACTTTGTCTAGGCAATGAACACTCGAAAGACTTAAAAAGTCTTTTACGAGTCCATCCAAACAATACCCCGTTACTCGAAGAACGCATTATTGATGCTTTGGCACTCAAGCCACAGCAACATCACTTCAATCTAGAAGAAGCGCCGCAGATACTTCGCTTTATGAGCGCAACTGGCGGCTGAGAAGGAATACAATGGCAAAAACAGCAACCCCATTTCGACCACTAAACATCAGTGTTTTAACCGTTTCCGATACTCGCACATTGGCTGAAGATACTTCTGGCGAAGCATTAATTGAGATGCTGAACGCAGCTGGCCATCACCTTAGACAGCGTCATATCGTCAAAGACGATGTCTATCAAATGCGTGCCGTCGTCTCTCAATGGATTGCCGATGAAGACACCCATGCGGTACTCATTACCGGCGGTACAGGGTTTTATGCTCGCGACAGCACACCTGAGGCCATGACACCTTTGTTCGACAAAGCCATTGATGGTTTTGGGGAACTGTTTCGCCAAATTTCCTATGAAGAAATTGGCACATCAACCATTCAATCTCGTGCCATTGCCGGTTTAGCTAACCGCACCTTAATATTTTGCTTACCAGGCTCCACAGGCGCTTGCCGAACCGCTTGGAACGGCATTTTAAAAGAACAATTAGACGCCTCCCATAGACCATGTAACTTTGTTGGTATGTTACTTGGGCCTTTGACCCCAA
Source organism: Marinomonas sp. TW1 (assembly GCF_001625355.1). Classification (GTDB taxonomy): domain Bacteria; phylum Pseudomonadota; class Gammaproteobacteria; order Pseudomonadales; family Marinomonadaceae; genus Marinomonas. The sequence continues at coordinate 89,215 of NZ_JSEE01000015.1, read as the reverse complement.
ATAGCGCTCATGGAGTCACCTCTTAATGTCGAATTTGCTTGCTTTTGAAGAGGCGTTAACCGCTATCGAAAAGGCCGCTACAGTGCGTGTAGAAACCGAAACCTTACCCTTATCGAAGACATTAGGTCGTATCTTAGCGAGCAATATCGTGGCACCGATGAACGTCCCTCCACAGGCCAATAGCGCAATGGATGGTTATGCCATTGCCTATCAAGACTGGCAAGATAGCAAAGCCTTTAGAGTCAGCCAACGCGTTGCCGCAGGACAAGCACCACAGCCCTTACAAGCTGGCACCTGTGCACGAATCTTCACGGGCGCTATTTTACCCACAGGGGCAGATACCATTATCATGCAGGAAAATGCCCAAGTTGAAGCCGAGCGGGTCCGTTTTCTTTCAACACCACAACAAGGCGATCATGTCAGACCAAGCGGCCAAGATATGAAACAAGGCCAAACCATTGCTTTGTTAGGCCAGCAACTGACTGCCATGCAAATTGGTCTACTTGCCAGCTTAGGCATGACTCAAGTTAGCGTATTTAAACCATTGCGAGTGGGCATTCTAACCACAGGGGATGAATTGGTCTCGGCAGGATCCCCACTACTAACCGGTCAAATTTACAATTCCAATGGTCCCATGCTCGACGCTTTAGTCACTGAAGCCGGACATAGGGTGACCTGCTCGCTGCACGCAGCGGATACGCCAGAAGCAACAGAACAGGCTTTGCAGCAATTGACCAAAGAATGTGACGTAATCTTATCATCGGGCGGTGTTTCAGTTGGCGAAGAAGACCATGTGAAACATGTTCTGGAAAAGCTCGGCACATTGCACCTATGGAAAATTGCCATCAAACCTGGCAAGCCATTGGTGCATGCCAGCTTAGATGGGGTTCCTTTTTTAGGATTGCCCGGCAACCCCAGTTCAACCCTAGTGACGTTTCATTGGTTTGCCCGTTTATTACTATCGGTGTGCGCTGGCGCGCAAGCGACGAGACCGGAAGCTTACAAAGTGAAAGCCGGATTCCATCGTCCCAAAGCCATTCAACGAGACGAATTCTTACGAGTGACAATCCAACAGGGTAAAGCGTACCCACATATTCAACAAAGTTCCGGCGCTTTGTTAGCCGCCTGTGAAAGCCAAGGCTATCTGCACATCAAAGCACGAGAATCCGTACAAGAAAACCAAGCATACGATTTCTACCCTTTTAACAGTTTCTAAACCTCCAATCTTTTCAAAATAGCCAATGCTCACCTAAACTGATGATAGCGTACTGAAGAAAGTGCGCTTTCATCTATTAATGAGGTGCTCAAATGAGAGACTTAAATTGGGAAAATGCTCTTTATGATCATCAGCACAGTATGATCAAAAGACTCGACTCATTTCGTAAGCAAACCAAAAACGGAGAATACAACCGTGATGAAATGATGATCATAGAGCATTCGTTTCAACTTCTCGTTGCCTCTATGCTGGATCTGGCAAAATACGTTTTAAAACATCATTACCAAACGGAAGTGCACGCTCGTAAAGATGTGCTAGAAGCGCTTCTCAAACACAAAGATGTGACTTTCGAACAGGCCGAACAAATCAAATACTTGATGCAATTAAGAGACTCCATTCTGCACGATTATTTGGAAGAAAATTTCGACAGTTTAGCGGAAGCCATGACGTTAAAACGTTATAGTCTAGTGGAAGTATTAACCAAAGAATGGGTCAGTCGTTTAGCTAACTTGGAACCATAAAACGAGCTCAGAGCGCTTTAAGTGGATTGTGTAGCATTAAGAAAAGCCTGTCTTAATAAACCACGAAACCAAATATGCGCGGAATCATGCTGGTAACTTTCATGCCAAATCATAGAATAATCAAAGCTGCGCGTTTGAAACGGTAACTCAAACAGCTCTATGTCTGATGCCGTCTGTACCATGTCTTCAGCAAAGAGCCTTGGCACAGTTAATAACAAATCACTGTTCATAACCGTTCTCGCCGCTGGCACAAAGTTCGGTAAATGCACAGACACATGTCGTTTGTGTCCCAGTTTATCAAGCTCCCGATCCACCGCAAAAAATTCACGCCGCCCTAGGACGACTTGAACATGGTCCGCCTGCAAATAAGCATCGAGCGTTAACCCTTGAGTAAGAAGAGGATGCTCCTTACGCGCCAAACACACCATACAATCACTTTGCAAACGCATTGCTCGTATACCTGGCGGTGGCTCCTTCGATAAAACGGCCACAGCCAGATCAATATTACGTTGATCAAGCTCGGTGACCATGTCTTCGTTCCAGGATTTCACATCCAGTACCGCGCTGGGGGCTTCCTGTCGAAACTGATCCAGTATCTTAGGCAAGACGGTTAGCGTGCCAAAATCTGTGGTGGATAAAGAAAAGCGTCGCTGGCTTTGTGCAGGATGAAATTCGACGGGTTGTATCAGGTTTTCGAGATTTTTCAGCGTATCGGTCAAATAAGGCGCCAAGCCTTGTGTCTTCGCCGTTGCTGACAAGCCATGAGAAGTTCGAATAAACAAGGGGTCATCAAACACATCTCTTAAACGAGATAAGGAGCGACTCACAGCAGGCTGGGAAACATTTAAACGAGAGGCGGCTTTGGTCACATTTAGCTCTTCAATCAGAACTTGAAGCACATAAAGCAAATTCAGATCGATGTCCGACAACTTGATTTCTGACACAACCACACCTCATTTAGACTTATTATTATAACTGATGATCATAACAAGCTTTTCTAGAAGACCATAGTTTTCCCGTTGAATCTGCCCAAAATCATCAATCTAACAATAAGAAAAGCAAACAAAATTAAGCTTCAAGACGTTTTATTTCCGCTGAAGTCATACCTAAAAGATATAATATTCCATCTAAACCAAGCTGGTTCATCGGACAAGGCGCTTGTTGACGAACAAGTGGTTTGGCATGTAACGCCACCCCAAGAGCGGCCTGATTAAGCATCAACAAATCGTTAGCACCATCGCCACACGCAATGGTTTGCGACCAATCCACTTGCTGTTCGCTCACGATTTTAGACAGCAAGAACTTTTTACGCTCACCATCGACAATCTCACCAAGGTGCTTGCCAGTTAACACGCCATCTTCAATTTCTAAGACATTGGCATGAACTTCACTCATCTGATATTCCGCTTGCACTCGGTCTGCAAAGTAGGTGAAACCACCTGATAAGATCGCGGTATGCCAACCAAAGTGATTAAGCACAGACATTAATCTGGCAATCCCATCCATCGGTTGAATACGCTGATAGACACCGTCCATTACATCACTGCTCAATCCCTTTAAAAGCGCTAATCGTTGCACAAAGCTTTCCACAAAATCGATTTCGCCTCGCATGGCGCTGGCTGTCACCGCTGCAATTTGCTCACCAATGCCCGCTTCAACCGCTAATTCATCCATGACTTCTGCTTTAATTAACGTCGAATCCATGTCAAAGACGGCCACACCGCCCGCTTTGATGTCTAGGGCCGTGGTTTGTAGGATATGATCTATGCCAGTTTCATCAGCCAAAGTTAACAATTCAGCTCGCAACGCATCGAGCTCAGGAAAACCGCCCACTAACGTCACTTGAGCCACTCTTATCGCCTCATGATCATCCGATAATAAACGCGTCTCAGCAGAAAGATTTTGACGATTTAACCAAGCATGGAACTGTTTTAAATAGTCGGTTCCAAACGATCCAATAAGCGTAATACTAGCTGACATAGGGCTTCCTCAAATAATGTGCTGCCTACTATAACAAATCGTTTTCTTTTCTCTAAGCAGGATTTATCTCACGAGGTGGATAACATGAGTAAGAGTAAAAGCCTTACTGATTGTTTAGAAAAACAAAAACTTATTCAACCGGCTTCGATGTCACTTAAAGATTTCAGAAAACGGCCGTTATCATGTGTATACTTAAGTCATTGTTCTGTGTATAAGCCTAAAGGAAATGAATGGACACCCAATCAAAAAAGAAGGTTTTCTCAGCGTTCATACGTAAGCGACTCAGCGCCTCTACGATTACGGTCGCCACGTTCCTTTCATTAATGATTCTAACCGTGTGTATTTTTTGGTACACCATGACGCACGCGCTGAGCAATTATCTTTCCCAGCAAACAGAAGTATTAGGCAGCAGCCTGGCAACACAAGCCGCTTTCAATGCCACTCAATCCATTTTGACTAACGACCTACTGAGTTTAAACGTTCTGCTAAATCGCCTAGTGGTTGATGAAAATATCCTTAGCGCACGGGTCTACAATAAGAAAGACGAACTCTTAGCCGAAGCAGATAGTAGTGGCGCAGGCATCCGCTCTGAACAAGAACTGAGACCCAGTGAAAAACGTCGAGTATACAGCTCTAGTATTAAATTCCGCGATGAAATCGTTGGACACGTTCTTATCACGCTAGACAAGACACCAGCTCAAGCCACATTGCAACACCTTAATAACTTACTCATTGGCGTGGCCATTTTTATCTCCACCATCGCCCTGCTCTTCATCGTTATTCTCACTCGCTGGTTATTTAATCCCATTAATGACATCCGTGATGCATTAATTAACCTGGATAAAAAACAAAGAAAATCGACCCTTGTAGAACCGGTTTACAAAGAAGCACGCCTACTCTATCAAGCAGTTACCGAAACTCGTCCGAAGAAAAAAGCCGCCAAAGCTATTTCCAATACAAAAACGAACACAACGGAAACGTTACCGGAAGAAGAAATCAGCCAGGTCGAAAAAGCCCAATTTGAAATGAACTTTGACGCAATATTTGAAGAATCAAAACAACGTAATTGCTTACTTTATTTCGACATTCTCAACCTAGAAAAATGGCACGAAGACTTATCGCCGCTTCAAGTAGCGAATTTATTAACGCCCATTTACCGAGCCATGTTTCAAGCCAGTGAAACTTACCTAGGTCAAGTTCACCAATACCAGAATGACGCCGCTATCATTCTCTTTAGCGCTGAACACTGTGAAGACAATTTATATTTGAATGCAGTTTGTACTGCTGAATTATTCATTGGATTAGTCGAAAAGCTCTATGAAAATGAGCTCTACGAGGAAGCGCCAAAACTCGACTTTCATTTAGGCCTTCACCAAGGTAATACGCAAATCTCGCATATGATCAAAGCAGACAAACTGGAGCCTGAAAAAATAACTGGGGTACTTGATAAGGTCGCTCAATTGAAAAAAACCGAGCACATAAATAAGCTGGTCATAACAGATGACATTTTTACCTTATCACAAATCCAAAACCGTGTGTTTACTAGCCTGCCCGATATCATTGAAGAAGATGGTGAAGAAATCTTGGCGTACGAAGTCAAAGGATTATCCGATAAATACAGCCAACAAATACAACAATATATCCTCGACATGACCGACTCTGAAGCGCTAGCAAAACAGTAAAAATAGACGGCAAGATAAAATAGAAAAACACAAACTAAAAGGCCCAAATGCTATTTGGGCCTTTTGCGTTATATGGCTTGTGAAGAGCGTGGTTTATTCATTCATGCTAATCACATCATCCAGTGACAAACCTTCTTTGTCTAAGATTAAACGTAATTTACGTAACGCTTCCACTTGAATCTGACGCACACGTTCCCGTGTTAAACCGATTTCTGCCCCAACGTGTTCAAGTGTACTGGCCTCGTGACCACGAAGCCCAAAACGGCGCGTAATCACCTCACATTGCTTCTCACTTAGTTCATCAAGCCATTGCTCAATGCCTTGCAACACGTCACCATCCTGACGATCTGCTTCGGGCCCTTGATGCAAGTCATCTGCCAAAACTTCGACTAAGCTTTTGTCGTTATTTTCGCCACCGAAAGACGCATCAATAGAACTGACTTTCTCATTCAGTCCCAGCATTTTCTGCACATCTTCCACAGGACAATCAAGCTTGTCTGCAATTTCTTCAGGGCTCGGTTCATGATCTAACGTTTGAGTCAGTTCACGAGCAGCTCGAAGATATACATTAAGCTCTTTTACAACATGAATGGGTAAACGAATGGTTCGGGTTTGGTTCATGATGGCACGCTCAATGGTTTGACGTATCCACCATGTCGCGTAAGTTGAAAAACGAAAACCTCGTTCCGGATCAAACTTTTCTACCGCTCTAATGAGCCCTAAATTACCTTCTTCAATCAGGTCAAGTAAAGACAACCCACGATTGAGATAGCGACGGGAAATTTTCACAACCAATCGCAAATTACTTTCGATCATGCGTTTGCGCGCTTTCTCATCACCTTTCAAAGCGAGGCGCGCAAAATAAACCTCTTCTTCTGCAGATAAAAGAGGTGAAAAACCGATCTCACTCAAATACAGCTGAGTAACATCCAAACTTTTAGAAGAGTCTGCTTCCGCGTATCGAGCATTGACTGCAGATTCAAATTCTTCATCCGCTGCCTCTTCTTGATAGCCATCAAGTGTATCAAGGTCAAAGTCTCTGACGCTCGAAACCTTAGCTGTATTTTTATCCATGCTTGCTAACTTCATACCCCCTCCTTAAAAAACGCTAGTTTTTACTCAATTTTTGGGTAATACATCTAACGGATTAATCGGCTGTCCATCTCGGCGAACTTCAAAGTGAAGCAAGGGTCTATCTGTCCCCTTACCACCGATTACAGCAAGGGAATCACCAGCTCGAACACTTTGCTTTTCTTTTACTATGATTCTTTCGTTGTACGCATAGGCACTCAAGTAAACATCATCGTGTTTCACGATCACTAGGTTTCCATAACCAATGAGACCGCTGCCTGCATACACAACAACGCCATCTGCCGCTGCCTTCACCAAATCACCTTTCTGTGCTTTGATGTCTATACCTTTACTACTAACCCCAGCGTTTGAAAACCCCCTTTTCACTTCACCCTCAACAGGCCAAGCCCATTTAATGTCTTTTGTAACGGGAGTCGTGGTTTTTGTTGCCACTTTTTTAGGCTCGTTACGACTGACAGAAGGAAGTGGTTTTGGCGTGACTTTAGCCGTTTGAGAAGACACCTGCGACGAGGATTTGGATTGTGAAGATGTCGCCTTTTTCGCCTCTTTCAAACGTATTTTTTGATTAGGATAAATGACATAAGGGGCATCAATATTATTGGCATTCGCCAAGGCGCGATAATCCAAGCCGTAGCGAAAGGCAATAGAAAACAGGGTGTCGCCGCTGCGGACGCGATAGTACCCAGACGCAGGAACAGAAGAAACACGAGCATGATTTGACGAATAAGATGACGTATTTTTATCTGGGAAATGCAGAACTTGATAAGAGCATCCTGTCAAAAAAAAGCACAGTAAAACCAATTGAGCCATATGACTGACTAAGGTCTTTTTGACAGGCTTTTTATCATGACAACTAAAGATAATATTTCCCTCAAACAATAGAATTGTAGCGTTTATTAACTTTTGTCTTCATTTCGTAAATAAATGTAAGACGCACAAAAAATCACCAAAACACCAACTAAAATAAAAGCCATTGGCACCACCAAATCATTCAACAATTGATAGTCAGATACTTGCCAAGGCCATATTAAATTTGTTTCTACTGGTATGCTTTTATCCCCAATTTGTTCCCAACTTAAGGTCTCTTTCCAAGGCCAGACTTTCACTAAAGCACCAAGCATAATGCCTGTTAAAAACGATAAGGTCATGGCATGAGCTTTATGCAATAAATAATTCAGCAACTTGGAGAAACTCAGTAAGCCAACCAAGGCCCCAGCGGCAAAAATGACAATCACGGTGAGATCCAAACTTTTTACCGCATTCAGCACAAAACCATACAAGCCCATTATCAATAAGAGAAAACTGCCTGAGATACCAGGTAGGATCATAGCGCAGATCGCAATCATCCCTGCGAAAAACACCATCATATTAGAGGTATTCATAGTCGTAGGCACTAACAGTGATAGGCTTGCACCAACAGAAATACCGACAATGAGAGCAATACCGTGACGAACAGAGAAAGACTTGACCTGCTTTAATAAGAACACCGCAGACGCCAAAATCAAACCGAAGAAAAAGCTCCACAAATAAGTAGGATACACCACCAATAAATGGGTAATGAGGCCAGCGATCAGAAAAATACTGGTCACCACACCAGCACCTAATGCCAATAAAAAACCACCATCAAAATGACGCCATAAGGCTTTCACGTCGCCTTTGAATAGCATTTGAATGCTGTCTTTATTAACGCCGCTGAGGGCTGCGATCAAACGATCATACACCCCAACAATAAAGGCAACCGTACCACCAGATACCCCTGGCACAACATCCGCCGCGCCCATTAGGACGCCACTTAAATATATTTTAAGCCATTTAGGCATGTTCCAATCCTTCTAATAACGGGACAAAGTAAGCAGACTCATTGCCCAAACACTTCCAACGTTCCCCTTCTTTACGCCAACACCCTATTTGTGGCGTAGGGTGATCAATCGGCATAATCAGAATGCCATTTTCTTTTAAACAATTTGTCAGTGCTAAAGGGATTTTACTGGCCATCGCAGTGATAATCACGGCATCCATTTCAATACGGTGAGGCCAACCCGCTTGCCCATCCGCAAACAGATATTCAATATTATTGATGCCCATGGAAGACAACCTTTGCTTAGCCTGTTGGAACAAAGATTGCTGGCGCTCTACGGTATGCACCTTATTAAAAAAATGCGCCAAAATACGAGTCTGATAGCCAGAGCCGGTACCAATTTCTAACACACGACCCAACCTGGCATATTGCAATAACCACTCCGTCATTCTGGCCACCGTTAATGGCTGACTAATGGTTTGGTTACGACCTATGGGTAAGGGAGTGGCAGAATAAGCCAAATGTGAAAAGGCGGGTTCCACAAACTCATGCCGAGGAATATTACCCATTAAAGCCAATAGCTCAGAATGAGTAATACCCTGCTGTTCAAGCTGATGAATCATACCGGAGGCTCTTGGCTCCGTATGTGTGATTAACCAATTAAGGTCATGCTGGCTCATAGTGTGACGATATCAATCCATTTTTCCAAAGAAGATTTTGCTTCGTAGCAGGTCATGTCTGTGTGAATCGGCGTCACGGAAACATAGCCATTTGCCACCGCATCAAAATCCGTACCTGACGATGCGTCATACGGATCCGATAAGGCGCCAATCCAATAACTTGGCATCCCACGAGGGTGCTGAGCGGAAACAGGCGCTTGTGCTTTATGACGATATCCTAACTTAGTAACACGAATGCCTTTGATCTCTTCATAAGGCAAATCCGGCACATTCACATTGAGCAATACGCCAGTAGGCATATTCAATGTATGAGTGTCTTTTAACAAAGCCAATACGACTTGCGCTGCGGTTGCAAAGTGTTGATTGCCAACCAATGACACGGCTAACGCAGGACGACCTAAATGCCTTGCTTCCATAGCGGCCGCCACGGTACCTGAATAAATTACATCATCCCCTAAATTAGGACCATGATTAATACCGGACACCACCAAGTCGACTTGCCCATCAATCACCCCAGACAAGGCCAAATTGACACAATCACTTGGCGTGCCGTCTACTTTATACGTCTTCTCCGCCACTTTACTGGGTTGCAAAGGACGAGTAAGGGTAAGCGAGTTACTGGCACCACTGCGGTTACGATCAGGCGCAACCATCAAGGTGTCATAGTGCGCTTGTAGATGTTTTGATAAGGTCTGAATGCCCAACGCATCAATGCCATCGTCATTCGCGATCAGAATTCTCATGATACTTCTCAGCTGATTTGTCCGTAAAATTCATCATCTCTCGCAGAATACTGGTAGCGAAACAACCTTTCGGTAACGAAAATTCAAGTATTAACTGGGTCTTGCCCGTATCTTCCTTTAGCAATTCCCAGGCCATGTTCATTGGCACCAACCTGGCTAGACGACTGTCTCGAGATAAACCAAAATCCATTAAGGCTTCAACCAGTTCTCCATGGTCTGCCAATGACGCTTTTATAGCGGCTTCTCTTTGGGGTCCCGTACCCGCTTCCCAGCCTGGGCTTAGCAAGGGCAATACCGGGCTTATCTGGCCTCGCGCCACACTCAAATGCATCAAGGCTGATCGTTGCTGTACTCGGAACTGTTCTTCTTTATGCTGAAATTGTGCAATATCCGCATCGCACAAACGATTCCACATGCCATTTTCAACCTGATCACTCAAGGCTTGATTGAAGCACCAAGAACGAATAGCAGACAACCAAAAGGACTCTGTCTTTGATAATTTGCGACGACTTTGCCGCCCTTTTAGGACAAACTCTTTGCCGTTGTGCAAATTATTACCGTTAATACCAAAACGCTGAGGACCATAATAGTTCGGCACCCCACCTTGCTGTATCAACTGCAAACGCGCTTCCAATTCTTCTAGATCACCCGCCACATTACGCAACCGAATGATAAAACGATTAGCAAAATGCGTTCCCGTTTTTAGCTTTTTAGAATGACGTAATTGAGCAATCAAACGGACACTCTCAGGTTCACGGAAGGCCTGATGAAGGTCCGATAAATCCGCTTCCTCATTCAGGGTATGCAAACAAAACCATTGCCGTGTACAAGCATGACGATCCTTTACGCCACTGTAAGTCACTTTATTCGGCGCAATCCCAGCCAATTGAGCTAAGCGCTTTGCTAAGAAGTCAGTATTAACGCCTAGCTTTTCAATAAACACATAACAGAACTCACCTTTTCCATCTGGTTCAAAGCCGAGCTGTTCTTCCACATAAAAGTCTTGGGCATGTGTTTTTAGGTCGCCCGTATTGGTAGGTTCTGACCAAGCGTATTGCCAATCCGTGTTCATAAGACTCCTTGCTTATACAACAATGCCACCGCTTCCACCGCAATGCCTTCTTTGCGCCCGGTAAAACCCAACTTCTCTGTTGTCGTGGCTTTTACATTTACCTCTGACATAGCGATTTCAAGGTCTTCGGCAATATTGGCTCGCATGGCATCAATATGTGGTCGCATTTTCGGCGCTTGCGCTAGAATAGTCACATCTACATTGCCAACCAGTAGCCCCAATGCTTTGATTTCAGCGAAAGCACGCTTTAGTAAAATGCGACTGTCCGCCCCTGAAAATGCTGCATCGGTATCAGGAAAATGCTTACCGATGTCGCCTAAAGCGGCTGCGCCCAGCAAAGCATCTGTCAGGGCATGCAACACAACATCCCCATCTGAATGAGCAATCAACCCTTGCGAATAAGGAATCGACACGCCACCTAGAATAACATGATCACCCTCGCCAAATTTATGAACATCAAACCCATGACCTATACGAAATGGCATCATAAAAATAACTCCAACTTAATGCGCTTTTGAATTTGATAAGTGTGAAAAAAGCGCCTCGGCTATAATCAAGTCCTCGGGCAATGTCACTTTAATATTACTGTTTTCACCCATCACCAAGTCTGGCTGCCAGCCTTGCAACTCCATAGCGGAACATTCATCGGTAACCTGTTTACCGTCCATTTGAGCCTGGTCTAAGGCGCCTAATAACGCGCCCAAAGGAAATTTTTGTGGTGTTTGGGCCAACCAGATATGACGTCGATCTAATGTGCTTTTTACTTTTGAGATCGGTTCCACTGAGCTAACAGCCTCTTGTTGTTTCACCGTGTCTTTTGACGGCATCGCCAACAATGCTCCCTGCGATGATTCATGCTTAATAATACGCGATAACGCACTCTGGGATAACAACGGTCGAGCCGCATCATGCACTAACACGTGCTGCTCATCTTGAAGCGACGCTTGTTGCAGTAACTGCAACCCTTTTTGTACCGTGTCACAGCGCTCCGCCCCACCGACATAAGTTCTCACACGTGGATTATCAAACCATTTTGACGCTGGCCAATAGGCATCGTTCGCTCCTAAGCCAACCACCACCCCCGCAATCCATGGGTGTGTTAGAAACACCTCAATGGTGCGGTCCAAAATGGTTTCGCCGGCCAGGGATAAATATTGTTTAGGGCAATCAGACAACATACGTTGTCCCACACCAGCGGCAGGAATAATCACCCACATTGCCTGGCTCATCTTTTTTCCACCATACGATAAAACACTTCACCATCTTTAATATACTGAAGCTCTGTACGAACATGCTCTTCCACCGCTTCTTCACCTAAACGTAGATCTTCAACCTGAGCACGTAAGGCATCATTACGATGCTTCAATCTTTGATTAATGCGTTCTTGATAGGCAATTTGCTTAGCCAGCTCTTCCTGACGTTTTACCCCTTGCTCACCAAAATATAGGTGATAGCACTGGTATCCAATGGCACAGACAAAAAAAGCCAATAATAAACGCGCCATAATATCCTCTACGATTAAAAAAACTGTCCCTTATTATCAAAGGAATCGCATGAAAAAAACAAAAAAAGGGAGAACTAAGTTCTCCCTTTTTTTAGGTCAAGCAGAATTAAGCTTGACCCTTGATCTCAGAAAGACCTTTGTAAGGTGCTTTACCACCTAATTGCTCTTCGATACGTAGCAATTGGTTGTACTTAGCAACACGGTCAGAACGACACAAAGAACCTGTCTTAATTTGACCCGCCGCCGTACCAACTGCCAAATCAGCAATCGTTGCGTCTTCAGTTTCACCTGAACGGTGAGAAATCACCGCTGTGTAACCTGCGTCTTTAGCCATTTTGATCGCTTCAAGCGTCTCAGTCAAAGAACCAATCTGGTTAAACTTGATCAAGATAGAGTTAGCGATGCCTTCATCGATACCGCGCTTCAAGATTTTAGTATTGGTTACGAAAAGATCGTCACCAACCAATTGGATCTTGTCACCCAGAATCTTCGTTTGGTAAGCAAAACCTTCCCAGTCAGATTCGTTTAAACCATCTTCGATGGAAACGATTGGGTAAGCCTCACATAACTCGGCAAGGTAATCAGAGAAACCTTCTGAAGAGAAGACTTTACCTTCACCTTTCAAGTTGTACTTACCGTCTTCGTAGAACTCAGATGCAGCACAGTCCATCGCAAGGGTAATGTCTTTACCTAACTCATAACCTGCCGCCGCAACGGCTTCTTTGATTACAGCAAGAGCTTCCGCGTTAGAAGCAAGGTTTGGAGCAAAACCACCTTCATCTCCCACCGCGGTATTCAAACCACGAGCACTCAAGACTTTTTTCAAAGCGTGGAAGATTTCCGCGCCGTAACGTAGCGCTTCACGGAAGTTTGGCGCGCCGACTGGCTGAACCATGAATTCTTGAATATCAACATTGTTGTCAGCGTGCTCACCACCATTGATGATGTTCATCATAGGCACAGGCATAGAGTATTGACCAGAGGTGCCGTTCAAGTCAGCAATGTGAGCGTATAAAGGCACTTTCTTAGAGATTGCGGCGGCTTTCGCGGCGGCCAAAGAAACCGCCAAGATAGCATTTGCACCAAAAGTTGACTTATTTTCGGTGCCATCAAGATCAATCATCACCTTGTCTAGCTCAGCTTGTGCCAGTGCATCTTGCCCAATCAAAGCATCACGAATAGGACCATTTACAGCGGCAACTGCTTTTAAGACACCTTTTCCTAGATAACGACTTTTATCGCCATCACGTAGTTCCAAAGCTTCACGAGAACCGGTAGAGGCACCAGACGGTGCACACGCTGAACCTACTGAACCATCCGCCAAAATCACATCAGCTTCAACAGTAGGGTTACCACGAGAATCCAATACTTCTCTGGCTTTAATATCAACGATTTGACTCATAACAAACCTCTTCAAATAGATAAAAAATCACAAACAGCCTGTTTGCATTAGAAAGTAATAAATAACGCTTTCTTACTTATTCGCTTTCTTTACTTATTTTTCTTTTCCTGCGTATTTCAATGCCGCGTGAACAAAGGCACTGAATAAGCCGTGACCATATCTAGGTGTTGACGTAAATTCTGGATGGAACTGACAAGCGACATACCAAGGGTGATCAGCAATTTCGATCATTTCAACCAAAGAGTTGTCTTCTGAACGACCTGAAATCGTCAGACCTGCCTTTTCTAAATCAGATACGTAGAAGTTATTCACTTCGTAACGATGACGATGACGTTCCGTGATCACCGCTTTACCGTAAGCATCAAAGGCTTTTGTGCCTTCTGTGAGATTACAGTTCTGCGCGCCGAGACGCATCGTTCCACCTAGATCGGATTCCTCTGACCGGATTTCTTTGGAACCCTCTGCATTAGTCCATTCTGTAATCAGACCAACAACTGGGTTCTCTGCTTTTAGATTAAATTCAGTGCTGTGCGCACCGTCTAATTTTGCCACATTACGAGCAAATTCAATAACCGCTACCTGCATACCCAAACAAATCCCCAAATAAGGTACTTTGTTTTCTCGAGCATACTGTGCGGTCAATATCTTACCTTCAACACCGCGTTCACCGAAACCACCTGGTACCAGAATCGCGTCCATACCTTTCAACGCTTCTGTACCATTTTCTTCAATGCTTTCAGAATCGATGTAATGCAATTTCACTTTCGTACGCGCATGAATACCAGCATGATCCATGGCTTCAATCAAAGACTTGTAAGCATCCAGCAATTCCATGTATTTACCAACCATGGCAATGTTAATTTGCTTCTCAGGATTCAATTTGGCTTGCGTCACTTTGTTCCAGATGGCCAAATCTGGCATATTGCAGTCTAGATTGAAGTATTCCACGATCAAGCTGTCTAGGCCTTGGTCATTTAACATTTGTGGAATGCGGTAAATCGTGTCGGCATCCGGCAATGAAATAACAGCACGCTCTTCAACACTGGTAAACAAAGCAATTTTCTTACGCTCAGGCGCCTCAATGGTCACTTCAGAGCGGCAGATTAGAATGTCTGGCTGAATACCAATAGAACGCAATTCTTTCACAGAGTGTTGCGTTGGTTTGGTCTTAGTTTCACCCGCCGTACGGATGTAAGGAACCAAGGTTAAATGCATGAACAAGGCACGGCGAGAACCCAATTCCACTTTTAATTGACGAACCGCTTCAAGGAAAGGTTGCGACTCAATGTCGCCAACGGTGCCACCGATTTCGACTAAAGCAACATCAGCGCCTTCGGCACCCGAGATAACACGTCGTTTGATTTCATCGGTAATGTGCGGAATAACTTGAACCGTACCACCAAGGTACTCACCACGACGTTCTTTTTTCAATACATGCTGATAAACACGACCACTGGTAAAGTTATTACGTTTACCCATTTTAGTGGAAATGAAACGTTCGTAGTGACCAAGGTCAAGATCGGTTTCAGCGCCGTCTTCAGTAACGTACACTTCACCGTGCTGGAAGGGACTCATGGTGCCAGGATCCACATTGATGTACGGATCCAGCTTTAACATGGTGACTTTTAGCCCACGAGATTCAAGAATGGCCGCTAAAGAAGCAGATGCCAATCCTTTACCAAGAGATGATACTACACCACCTGTTACGAAAATATATCGTGTCGCCATGAGTGTTTAACCCGCCTTAAAAATAGATAAATATGAAATTTGATGATGCTGAAAAATGCACCTTCAGGACGGGAGGAAATGATAGCATCGCTGGCCCCATCTCTCAATGTAAAACATCCTTGTTTTGCATTCATTCGAGGCAAAAAATGACACACATAAAAAGCGTGCCTTACAAGTCCAGTTCTAGAATTTTCGACTTAGCGCGAGAGCAACATGGCATAACCCAATGACCCTGTTGTCGCTCCGCTTCCGTCAAGAACACATCTCTATGATCAGGAGTGCCACTTATCACACCGGTTTGACAAGTACCACACACACCAGACTCACAAGAGACAGCCACAAATACCCCATGCTGATCCAGCGCCTCAAACATGGTTTGATGTTCCGACACCTCGATCAATTCCCCTGTGCTGTGGATTTTCACTTGGAATACCGCATTATCCGATTCGTCCTCTGACGCGTCGGGGGCGGCAAAAAATTCTCTATGCAACTTATCTTCTGCCCAACCTTGCATTCGGGCTTGGCTTAAAACCTCATTAATAAAATCCGCTGGACCGCAAACATAAAGCTCCCCATCAAAGGCATGACGAGATAAAACATTCACCATGTCCATGCGACCAGAATCAGCCTGCTGACTAAAATGAAAAAACATTTTGTCCGCAAAGGAGGCCGTTTTTAATGACTCTGAAAACGCCGCTTTCTCAGGCGTTTTAGCACAATAATGGAATTCAAAAGATCGACCCTGCTTTTGTAATTGCTGTGCCATCGGTAACAACGGCGTCACACCAATACCACCTGCAATCAAAACACTATGACGAGGACTGTCAATCAGACCAAAATGGTTACGAGGCGCACTAATTGCCAGCTCGTCGCCAATGATCAGACGGTGCACTTCTTCAGAACCGCCACGAGATTGCGGGTCTTTCAGCACCGCCACTTCGTAATACTGTGGTTCAACCTGTAAACGACACAAAGAATATTGGCGAATCAGACCACTTGGCAAATGCACATCAATATGCGCTCCAGCTTCAAAAGTAGGCAAATCCGCCCCATCAAGGCTCCCCAAGACGAGTCGCACAACATTTTGCGCTTCCGCAACGACGTTTTTCACAACCACTGGAATCATTTCAACAACCTCATTCCCAAACCAACTAAAAAGAAATCACTTGCAGCGGACCATCAGATGGCGCCGCTTTGACATTTTCTTGCTGCTCTTGTGCAATAATACGCTCAATGATTTTTCGAGACTGCACACCACCAGCATCAATGTCCAGTTTCAATAAATCATAGTCGGGAAATGCTAATAAGTTTTCCTGCTGCCGCTCCAAGACCTCTAAATCTTCCTCGAAAATCGCCCCTTGCCCTTCTCGAATGCGATCCGTTAGCGCTTCGTCTTGGGGATTAAAGTTTCGCGCCATCCCCCAAAAATACCAGATAGAGGTGTCACTTTCAGGGGTAATGAAATCCACTACGGTACTACTGGCTTTATGATCGTTACTGGCCTCAAAACCACCCTGTCCAGCATGCGCCACACCCACATCAATCATCACATGAGACGGTGGACTGAAACGGCAAATCTGCCAACGATCGACAGGAACATCGTCTGCCAAATTATTGCCACGTAACGCCGCTTGCCAGAATGGCGGCGGCATGATGTTTTCCATGAAACGACTGGTAATGACTTTATCACCATCGACTTTGGTATCCACAGGTGATTCATCAATTTCTTTCTGCCCGATACTGCTCGCATGAACGTAAGTTTCATGAGTCAGATCCATCAGGTTATCAATCATCAAGCGATAGTCACAATTAATGTGATACAGGCCGCCACCGTAAGCCCATTCTGGGTTGTCGGCCCACTCTAATTGCGGAATCAAAGAGACATCCGCTTTGCTTTGTTCACCGGGCCAAACCCAGATAAACCCGTAACGCTCTTCGACTGCATAGGATTTCATACATGGAAAACCTTGAACTCGTTGCAGTGGCATCGACTGAGTTTTACCATCCGCGCCCATTTTTAAGCCATGGTACCCACATACCAAAAGCCCATCTTCCACATACCCTAACGATAAAGCCGCACCACGATGCGGACAAAAATCGAGAACCGCGGCGATCTGGTCATCATGAGAGCGGTAGAAAGCCATGCTTTCACCACAAATTTTACGGCCAAGAGGTTTGCTGCCCGCCACCTCTTCAGACATGGCGGCCACATACCAAGCATTTTTGGGATAGGTTTGTTGCTTCATTAGGATACTCCTGCTTCTTATTGTATTTATTGGATCCAATATAAAACAAAAAAACATAATAACAAGTCTAAAATCACAAAATTGGATCCAATAAACCTTTTTTGAATGACTCAGCCAACTTTATAATGTCAAACCACATCAAATTGGATCCAATTTTACATTCTCGTCATATGCGCTATTATTCTCTCTTTCTTTAATCTAGAACTGAGAGAAGGCATGAGTAAATCGGGTCAGGAAGTAATCAGTCGATTAAGACAAATGGTGCTGTCAGGCGAACTGGCCGCGGGGGAACGGATTGCTGAAATTCCGACAGCTGAACGACTCGGTGTGTCACGCACTCCAATTCGCATCGCATTTCGAACTCTGGAACAGGAAGGTTTATTAACCAAGCGACCGGCACGCGGTTATGAAGTACGACAAGTGACCTTATCAGACATCACAGGTGCCATTGAAGTCAGAGGCGTACTTGAAGGCTTGGCCGCCAGACAAGCCGCAGAAAACGGGCTATCGGAAGGCCAAAAGATAGAATTAAAACAATTGCTTCAGGCGGGCGACCAACTGTTTGAAAACGGTCAACTTGATGAACAAGACTTGGCGCAATACCACGACATCAATCAGCGCTTTCATCAAATCATTATCGACGCCAGCAATAACCCAGCCATTTATGAAGCACTTAGCCGTAACGAACACTTACCTTTTGCTTCAGTGAGTGCACTGGCATTCGACCGCAATAATTTGGTACTGGAATTTCGCCGCTTCAACTTTGCTCACATGCAACATCATGCAGTGTTTGATGCCATCAGCCAAGGCCAAAGCAGCCGAGCGGAATCCATCATGCGAGAACATGCCAACGCCACACTAGGTTACGCCAAAGTCTTCTCGCAAAAAGAAGACACCAACGAAAAAATGCAAGTACTGCAGTAAAAGGCGAATTATTACGCTAAATCTGTATTACCCAATGGTACTTCTAGAGTATTTCCCGCCATGCTTGGTGGCTGCCCAACCATCTCATCGTAGGCACTTTGATGACATAACACCATGGCATCCACCTGCTTTTCTTTAAACAAGGATTGCAGCTCGAGTTTGTTGTGACTGGTCATAAAGCGCCCTTTGCCATCCATAACATAATCCTCTTTACCATCCACCACCACTGACAACTGATAGAGATTTGACTCCAAGGAGTGCAACTTTACTTTGTCAAAATGTTGAGTACGTTTTAATTCTTTTAATTGCATACTGAATGGCCTCAATGGTTCATTAGAAGGTATTATTGGTACGCAGAGAAAGCCATAAAGGTTCAGTGATTATTTTAGGGCAGCTAAAATCTTTCAGAATCAGAGGCTCACTTAACAACAATAAGCATGATCCATGAGCAGCTGACCAAATGAATACAACACGCCACAACTTGTACCAAAATACTGCCGATGTAAAACTAGCAATCGAAAAGATACAGACTCATTTGCAACAAGATAAACGCTGTCTGATTGCACTTGCAGGTGGGCCGGGTTCTGGAAAAAGTACGCTTGCTCGCTACTTAGCCGAACACGTTAATGCCGAACATCCTTCACAGGTCGCTTGTCTGTCTATGGATGGCTTCCACCTCCCCAAACAAAGCTTACGTAACTTACCCAATGCCGATGAGGCATTTGCTCGACGTGGCGCGGCTTGGACGTTTGATCATCATAAATTCGCCCAGTATGTCGCTAACATTGCCAACGCTTATCAAACCCTAGACTGCCAATGGCCCAGTTTTGATCATGGGTTAGGCGACCCAATTGACGACCACATATCCATTTCAAAACACACCAAAGTCATCTTGATTGAAGGACTTTATTTATTCTTACCTGAGACAGATTGGCAGAAAGCAGGTGATTATTACCATGAACGCTGGTTTCTAGATGTTCCGCTGGCGACCGCAATCGAACGATTAGCACTCAGACATCAAACGACGTGGAACCTGTCTTATCAACAAGCCATGAATAGAATTCAACAAAACGATGCACTCAATGCAGAACAAGTCGCTCAAACAAAATCGTCTGCAGATTGGCTCATTCAAGTTTAGTGATGGTTAGGAAAGGGTAAAGCCTTGCTTGGTTGCCACTCAAACTGCAGTTGGCCGTAATCAGGGTGACGCCATAAATTGGCAACCGCGACTAACTCATCTTGAATAAACACATAAGGTAAATGCTCTCGCCACCAAACCGGAATCTGCTGATCATTTAGCCATTTCTTCAATGAGCGAGTCTGTCCATTTGGCAATAATAATTTGGCCCCCAAAGGTCGTGCTTTCAGTTCAACCCCCGTCCCTTGGATGAGTCTAAGTTGGTCAAAACCTCGCGTTTTCATTTGGCCAATCACCAATGCACCATACTCGACTGAACGTTCACTTGGTAGCACATACAGGGCATTCTGATGACGCATCAAACGACCATCAGCAAACACGAACTCAGGTTGCTTATCTTCGCCGCCAGCAAACATATTAAGAACACTGTCACATTGCGCTTGCGTTAAGCTGCTCGTTTTTTGCTCTACAAATTGTCGCAACCAAAAGCGTCTTTGTGGCATTGGCTGTTGATACAGCCAATTCAAATCCAACCCACCATGGACATTAGATACATTCGATAAATGTTGCGCCGACAAGCTAGCTAACATTTCGTAGTCGTCAGCGACTCGTTGCGCCATGTTGGAAACACTCTGTTCCAAATTTGGAAAATGAGTCTTCATTAAAGGAATAACGTTTTGACGTAGAAAATTACGCGAAAAGCGTTCGTCTTGATTGGATTCGTCTTCCACCCAATGTAAAGCATGTTGCTTCGCATAATGCTCTATTTGAGCCTTATTGATCGCCAAAAATGGCCGTACTAAGCAAGCCCCCTTATCCCCTAAAGACCGAATCGATGGCATGCCAGCTAACCCTTTCGTTCCAGACCCTCTTGCCAGTCGAAACAACACCGTTTCCGCTTGATCTCCTTGATGGTGGGCCAAAAGCAACACATCCTCAGCCGACAAACTTTCTTCAAAGACCTGATATCTTGCTTTTCGAGCCGCATCTTCCAGCGAAGCTTGTGTTTTCAAATTCACTTTTTGGGCATAAAAAGTGACATTAAGGGCTTGGCAAACTTGCTGGCAATGGTCTAACCACGCGTCTGCATTTGGGCTTAAACCATGATGCACGTGCATCACGGTAACCTTTGCTTTTTGCTCAGGGGGAATTTGACTCACCAAAGCGTGCAATAATACATGGGAATCAACACCACCACTGTACGCCACCCAAACTCTGTTTGCTTGCACAAACAAAGACGTCAACCAAATCGGGTTAAACTCGATGTCAGTCGCAAAGTTTAAAGGCGGATGCTGCTGAAAACTCATATAAAGTGAACCATTTCATTAAGCGTCGGGAGCAGAAACAAAAAAGCCTCCAATCAGGAGGCTTTTGAGCAAATCAATCGATTATAAGCCGTATGACATTAAGCGGTTGTAACGACGTGCCAACAACTCTTCTGTTGTTAACGCTTCCATACGATCCAATGCCGCTAAAATGTTTTCTTTCAGGCTGTGAGCCATTTGCTCATGAGCATTGTGTGCTCCGCCCATTGGCTCTGGGATGATGGTATCAACCAAACCAAGTTCTTTTAGACGAGGCGCGGTAATGCCCATTGCTTTTGCGGCATCCGATGCTCGTTCTGCACTCTTCCATAGGATAGAAGCACAACCCTCTGGTGAGATAACGGAGTAAGTACCGTATTGCAACATCATCAGTTCATCACACACACCGATTGCTAGCGCACCACCCGAACCACCTTCACCAATAACTGTCGAGATGATAGGCGTTTTTAGACGCGACATAACCGCCAGGTTGTAAGCAATGGCTTCACTCTGACCACGCTCTTCCGCACCAATCCCTGGGTAAGCCCCAGGTGTGTCGATCAAGGTAACGATAGGCATATTGAAACGCTCAGCCGTTTCCATCAAGCGCAAAGCTTTACGGTAACCTTCAGGACGAGGCATACCAAAATTACGCAATACTTTTTCTTTCACTTCACGGCCTTTTTGATGACCAATGATCATCACAGGACGGCCATCTAGACGCGCGATGCCACCGACAATGGCACGGTCATCAGCATAGTGACGGTCACCATGCATTTCTTCGAAATCCGTAAAGACGTGTTCAATATAATCCAGTGTATAAGGACGCTTTGGATGACGGGCAAGCTGTGAAACTTCCCAAGCGCCTAAATTACTGAATAAACTTTTTGTTAGGGCGACTTTTTTGTCTTCTAGTCGGCTGATTTCATCACTGATGTTCAGTTCATTATCATTGCCTACTAAACGTAATTCTTCAATTTTTTGTTCAAGCTCAGCAATCGGCTGCTCGAATGGTAAATAATTTAAATTCATCGTTAACTACACTGCTGTCTGGTTGCCATCAAATATAAGGCAAATGGCATCGTGCCAATTGCTCTAAAGCGATAAAACGTATTACTACGCCACATTCCTTTGCACAAATTATAAAATGAGCCTAAGTATACACTAACTGAACATTTTGTTTACCGTATTGTTTCTGTAGTTGGTGAATTAAATCGTCATCTGGACGAACTCGCCAACTGGAACCTAAACGGATATCACCAAAAGCTTCAGGGGTATCAAACCCTATGACCACATCACAACCGTCTCCGCGGAATTCTGACATTTGATCAGCTAATGACTGAATATCAGCTGGTGTTACTGACTCTGAACTCCAAGTAATTCGCAATGCTTCGACATAACGAATACGAGCTTGAGCAATATCAAGTACATTTCGGGCAATGACTTTCTGTCCACCACGAAACTCGTCTACTGAAATCTCCCCCTCCACCACAACCACTTCGTCTTTGACGATGATGTCTTTGAAGTTTTCATAGTTATCAGGGAACACCGTCACCTCAATACGAGCGGAACGGTCATCCAATGTGACGAAGGCAATGTTACCACCTTTTTTACTCTTTGTTACACGCAAATCGACAATCAATCCTGCCATGACTTGCGTGTCACCACGCTTCGGTTGCAGATCGACAATTTTTGAGCGTGCAAATCGTCTGACCTCCTTTTCATACTCATCAATAGGGTGACCTGTCACATACAAACCTAGGGTGTCTTTTTCACCGTCTAAGCGCTGTCTACCAGGCCACTCATGCTGGATGCCTATTTCCTTATACGCATCTTCAGTGCTCTCTTCTACCGCCACACCAAACAGATCCATCATGCCTGCATCTTGGTTTTTGGCGTCTTGCACGGCCCGTTTCAAGGCTTCATCAATGCAAGCGTACAAGGTCGCACGGTTTGGTCCTATGGTGTCAAACGCACCAGAACGAACCAATGCTTCCATCACTCGTTTATTGACCTTCTTGCCAACACGCTGACAGAAATCAAAAATGTGTTCAAACGGACCATCCTTGCGCGCTTCTACAATGGCTTCAATTGGGCCTTCACCCACCCCTTTAATGGCACCTAAACCATACACTATAGCGCCTGCTGGATTGACCGTAAACTTGTAAACAGACTCGTTCACGTTTGGCAATTCCAGTGCCAAATTCATCGAACGACACTCTTCAATGAAAATGACGATCTTGTCCGTATTCTGCATATCAGCAGACAAAACCGCCGCCATAAAAGGCGCTGGATAATGATTTTTCAACCAAGCGGTTTGATAGGAAACTAAGGCATAGGCCGCCGAGTGAGATTTGTTGAAACCATAGCCAGCAAACTTCTCCATCAAATCAAAGATGTTACCGGATAAATCCTTATCGACGTTGTTTTTTAACGCCCCTTCCATGAAGATCAAGCGCTGTTCCGCCATGACCTCAGGTTTCTTTTTACCCATAGCACGACGCAATAAGTCAGCACCACCTAGAGAAAATTTCGCCAGCACCTGAGCGATCTGCATTACTTGCTCTTGATACAAGATAATGCCGTATGTAGGCTCCAAGACAGGGATCAAATCGTCATGTTGGTAATCAGGATGAGGGAAGGCTAATTCGGCACGCCCGTGCTTACGGTTTATAAAGTCATCTACCATGCCGGACCCTAATGGACCAGGACGATACAGTGCTACCAAGGCGATAATATCTTCAAAGCGCGATGGCAATAGTTTCTTAATCAGTTCCTTCATACCACGGGATTCCAGCTGGAATACCGCCGTGGTTTCGGCTCTTTGCAGTAAGTCGTAGGTGGATTTGTCTTCCAGATCAATCAGGGCAATATCCAATGGCGGTTTGCCATCTAGGGCATGGATATCATTGATGTTTTTCACCGCCCAATCAACCACGGTCAAGGTCTTCAAGCCCAAGAAATCGAACTTCACTAGCCCGGCTTCTTCTACGTCGTTTTTGTCGTATTGAGTCACCAAGCCGGAGCCATCTTCTTCACAATACAGTGGGGCGAAATCGACCAGTTTGGTTGGCGCGATTACCACACCACCGGCGTGCTTACCAAAGTTACGTACCACCCCTTCCAAAGACATGGCCATTTCCATGACATCCGCCGCCTCTTCATCCGCTGCCAAAAACTCTGGTAGCGCGGGCTCTTCTTCAAGTGCTTTGCTCAGCGTCATGCCGATCTCAAAGGGAATCAACTTGGACAGCTTATCACCCAAACTGTATGGCTTACCTTGCACACGCGCGACATCTCGCACAACGGCTTTAGCCGCCATGGCACCAAAGGTAATAATCTGGGAAACCGCATCACGACCATAAGTACGCGATACGTAATCAATTACCTTGTCTCGGTTATCCATACAAAAGTCGATATCAAAGTCAGGCATGGATACCCGCTCGGGGTTCAAGAAACGTTCAAACAGTAAATCGTATTCAAGCGGATCAAGGTCTGTGATCTTTAACGCATAGGCCACCAATGAACCGGCACCTGAACCTCGACCAGGACCGACTGGAATATCGTTGTCCTTCGCCCATTGTATAAAGTCCATTACGATCAGGAAGTAACCTGGGAACCCCATCTGATTAATAATGTTTAATTCGAAATCCAAACGATCCCAATATTCCTGTCGACGTTTCTCAACACGTTCACCGTACTTCAACACCAACACATCAAAGCGCTCTTTTAAGCCATCGAACGACAGCTTGTTAAAAAACTCTTCCATGGTCATGCCATCCGGCACAGGATAATCAGGTAAGAAATATTTACCCAGTAATACATCGACACTACAGCGCTTTGCTATTTCAACAGTATTTTCCAAAGCTTCAGGAATGTCTTGGAATAATTCCGCCATTTCTTCAGGCGTTTTAAAGTACTGCTCTTCAGAATAACGACGTACTCGTCGAGGATCATCAAGTGTAACCCCATCGTGAATACACACTCGTGCCTCATGGGCTTCAAAGTTTTCTCGTTTTAAAAAGCGCACGTCATTGGTCGCCACCACGGGGCAGCCCAGCTCAGCAGCCAGAGGAACAACGGCATGAATATAGTCTTCTTCACCCGCTCGACTAGTGCGCTGTAACTCCACATAAAAGCGATTAGGGAACACAGACATCCAATAAGCCAAATGTTGCTTCGCTAACTCTGCCCGGCCTTTTTGCAACAACAAGCCGATGTCGCCATAACCTGCACAGGATAAAGCAATCACGTCTTCGCTAGACGCCTCAATCCACTCTCTCTGGATAACTGGTCGACCTTCAACTTGCCCTAGCTGATATCCTTTAGAAATGATTTCTATGATGTTCTTGTAACCTTTATTGGACATCGCCAATAAAGTCATACGATAACGAGATTCGAGTTCCCCGGTATCATCCTCGATAACGACATCAGCACCACAAATAGGTTTAATGCCTTTATCCATAGCCCCTTTATAAAAACGCACAAAACCACATAAGTTATTTTCATCTGTGATGGCTACCGCCGGCATGGACATTAATTCCGTTGTCCCTAACAGACCTTTGACCTTGACTAAGCCATCCACCAAAGAAAACTCGGTATGCACTTTTAAATGTATGAACGATGCGGACAAAACTTATCCCTCTAGAATCTTTTTAACGGGTGCGAAACTGCGTCTGTGCAATGGGGTCACACCAAATTGTCGAATGGCTTCTAAATGCTGTGCCGTCGGGTAACCTTTATGCTTCTCTAAACCATATCCAGGGTACACTTCAGCCGCTTTTACTATGTCTCGATCACGAGTTACTTTCGCCAAAATAGAGGCCGCCGAAATGGCCGCATGTCGAGCATCCCCTTTCACTACCGCTTCGGCAGGACAAGGTAAATTAAGTGGCAGACGATTACCGTCAATTAAACAATGCTCCGCCATAGGCGATAACATTGCCACCGCTCGCGACATGGCCAGCATACTAGCGTGCAAAATATTCAATTGATCGATTTCTTCAATACTAGCACTGGCAATGGCATAACACAGTGCTTTAGCTTGGATTTCATCGAACAGAGCTTCACGCTTTTTTTCAGACAGTTTTTTAGAATCTGCAAGACCGGCAATAGGCTGCTGTGGGTCTAGAATCACCGCCGCCGCGACGACCTCGCCAGCCAACGGCCCTCTGCCCGCTTCATCTACGCCGGCCAACAAGGTCCCTGAATACAACTCGCTTACGAAGGGTTCCATTAGACTTCCTTATCCGCCAACATACTGATAATCGCTTTTGCGCCTTGCTCTCCGGCATTTTTTCGTAGCATCTGATGCAAATCCAAATACTTTTGCTGTATTTGTTTATCTTGTCTAAAAGATTGCCAGGTTTGCACCAAGCGTGTAGCCAAACTCTCTGGTACCGCTTCGTCTTGTAATAATTCAGGTACCAGGGTTTCATTTGCCAGTAAGTTCGGCAGAGACACATAAGGCACTTTAATCATACGTTTCATGATCGCAAAGGTTAATCGATTCACCTTGTACGCGACGACCATGGGGCGTTTAACCAACATGGCTTCCAACGCCGCCGTACCTGACGCCAATAAAATAGCATCCGCAGCCGCCATCACAGTACGTGATTGCCCATCTGTAATCACCGCTTGCGCATTCACTTCTTGTAGAATCGTCTCAATTTGTTCACGTCTAGCCTGATTCGCCGCAGGCATCAGAAACGTCGCCTGAGGTTCCTGTTGTTTAATCAACTTAATGGTCTCAGCAAACAAGGGAGCAAGTCGAGCCACTTCGCCTTCTCGCGAACCAGGTAAAATAGCAAACACTGGCCCTGTAATTGGGCCCAATTTTAGCGCTTCACGGGCTTGCTGTGGGTCACTCTGCAAAGGAATATCGTCCGCTAAGGTATGACCAACACACACCACAGGGATATTGTGTTGATGATAAATAGGCAGTTCAAAGGGAAACAAGGCCAACATTAAATCAACCGATTTTTTAATCTTAAAAATGCGCTTTTGACGCCATGCCCAAACAGACGGACTCACATAATGCACTGTTGGAATGCCAGCTTGTTTCAGCTTTCTTGCCAATGGCAAATTAAAGTCTGGGGAATCTATACCAATAAAGGCGGTAGGAGGATTAGCCAAACAAGATTGGTAAAGACGCTTACGAATACCCAGTAATTCTCTCAAACGGCCTAGGACTTCCACCAACCCCATCACTGACAGTCTATCCATTGGCACCATACTGGTTAAACCTTCCGCTTCCATTAGAGGCCCACCAATTCCTTCAAACACAGCGTCGGGCTGTAACGCTTTTAAATGCTTGATTAAATTCGCCCCTAAAATATCACCAGATGCTTCTCCGGCAACCAACACGTAACGTGCTGTCGACGTCACTTTCATTAATACAACCTCTAATAACGAAAAAACCCCGAAGCGTTCCGGGGTTTTCTTTTTCTATGGGGGAGTTATCGAATTATCCCGCGCTCAGACGCTCGAATCGATCTGACAAATTTTTCCACTTCAGGAATGGAATAGTCTGGGCTTTGTTCCAATTCACTCAGTACGGACTCCAGTGTTAAGCCTTTCAAATAGACACTTTTATAGGCATTTTTCAAGGCACGTATGACCTCTTTCGGAGTACCTCGACGACGCATCCCTTCAAAGTTCATACCATGCGCTTTAGCTGGATTTCCGGATACCATGATAAACCTTGGTACGTCCTTTGAGACCATGGATCCCATGCCGCACATGCTGTATGAATTCACCTGACAAAATTGATGAATCCCAGTATAGCCACCCAGAATGACATTATCGCCTAACGTCACATGTCCAGCTAATGCCGCATAGTTCGCCATAATATTATTGTCACCGACAACACAATCATGACCGATATGCGTACTGGCCATAAACAAATTACCACTACCTATAATAGTAATGCCTTGATCTTGTACGGTACCGCGATGAATAGTAGCATTTTCACGGATAACATTACTGTTACCAATCACCAAACGCGTTGGCTCACCCTTGTACTTTTTGTCTTGGTTTGCTTCTCCAACAGAAGCAAACTGGTAAATTTCATTATTTTCACCAATCTCAGTATGACCATTAATCACCACATGAGATTTAATAACACTACCAGCTCCAATTTTAACATTCGCTCCGATCACAGAAAACGGCCCAACTTCAACACTTGGGTCAAGTTCAGCACTCGGATCGACTAAAGCAGTTGGATGTATCGCCACTATAACTTCCTATCAGCACACATGATGGTTGCAGAACAAGCAAGCTGGCCATCAACCGTTGCTTTACACTCAAATTTCCAGATACCGCGTTTTTCGGCGATAATCTTTGCTTCCAATTGTAGACGATCACCTGGTACAACAGGACGTTTAAATCGAGCATTATCTGACCCGACAAAATAATAAATAGAACCGTCTTCTGGTGTCTTATCCATTGTTTTGAAACCGAGAACACCGGCCGCTTGTGCCATCGCTTCAATAATCAATACACCAGGCATCACCGGATGATCTGGAAAATGGCCATTAAAAAATGGTTCGTTCACAGTCACATTCTTATACGCCACGATGGAATCGTTCAGATTTAACTCAACAACACGATCAACTAGTAAAAACGGGTACCTATGAGGTAAATACTGACGAATTTCATTTACGTCCATCATTAAACATCAACCTTTTCTGAAAGCTTATTAATTTTCTGTTCCAGTGTTGTAACTTGCTTCGCCATATTATCAATTCGTCTAAAGCGTGCGACAGAACGACGCCACTTAGGCGTTGGTTCCAAACCCATTCCGGAGGAATAAGAGCCCGCTTCTGGAATCGATTTACTTACCATACTCATCGCTGTGATATGAACATGATCTGTGATTGTGATATGACCCGCAATCCCTACGCAACCAGAAATTGTACAGGAAGCACCTATCCTTGCACTTCCTGCTATCGCTGCTCCTGCAGCAATGGCGGTATTATCGCCAATTACGACGTTATGAGCAATTTGAACTTGATTATCTATTTTAACACCATGACCAATTTGTGTATTTTCTATTGCGCCACGGTCAATCGTCGTACTAGAACCTATTTCTACTCGATCACCAATAAGCACACTGCCAAGCTGATCGATTTTTTCCCATTCGCCGTTATTTGGCGCAAAGCCAAAACCATCAGCCCCCACAATGCAACCACTGTGGAAGATACAATCGGCGCCCACAAACACATCATGATAAAAAGTAACGTTGGGATATAAGCGCGTCGCACGCCCTAACGAGCAGCCACGACTGACGACTGTATTCGCTCCAATCACACAATCATCACCAATGATGACGCCGCAATCGATCACCGCGTTAGGGCCAATCACGACATTCTCACCCAGTTGTACATCGTCAGCCACAACCGCAGAAGGATGAACCCCTAACCAAGATTCCTTACGCGGAACAAATAAATGCGACAATTGAGCAAACGCAAGATAGGGATTAGCAACGATAATGGCATGATCAAGGTCAATCGCAAGCTCTTCAGTTTTTACTAGGACAGCACCCGCTTTAGTCTCTGCAAGCTGGCTTTGATATTTAGGGTTAGCTAAAAAACTTAATTCGTTTTTTGTGCCTTTTTCCAGCGTCCCTAATCTATCAATAACGAGGTGACTGTCGCCTTTGACGACGCCCCCGACTTTTTCAGCCAATTGCCCTAGCGTATAACTCATAAATTAATTGTCCTTATTAATGCGTTCCACCAATTCATTGGTGATATCGGATTCACTATTAGCATATAAGCTTAGCTGTCTATTTAATACTAAGTCTAGTTTACGTTCATCAATAATGGATTTTAGAGCCGCTTCACCTTTAGGAGTAAGACTTTCAATCAGCTTTTGTTCTAACAATTTAGCTTGTTGTTGCATTTTCGCGGCCATTTGGCGAATGCCATTTTGTCTTTTCACTAAATCATTACGACGCTTGTTGAATTCTTCTGGCGCCAACGTTAATTCTTCTCTTTTAAGCTGCTCGTCTGCTTCTTTTAGCGCTGTCTGTTCTTCTTCTAAACGGGCTTCCATTTGCGCCACTTTTTGCTTTGGTTCTTTGGCGGCTTGTTGGCCAATATTACTTTGTAATAGCGCGGCTCTAAAGTCGACCACGGCCATTTCTGTCGCTTGTACGCTGCTCATCAACATCAAGGCACAAAGTGCCAATATCATTCTTTTCATTACAAATCCTCTTATGCTTTTGCTCAGATTAACTTAGAAAGTTGTTCCTAACTGGAATTGAAAAACGTCGGTACTGTCACCGTCTTGCGCATTTAATGGTCTTGCAAAGTTAAACGACAGTGGTGCAATCGGTGTAATCCATGTCCAACTAAAACCTAGGCTTAAACGAATTTCATCCAAGTCCACCCCTTCATTACACTCGGTATTGGTCGACAAACAATCGTCTGTAAAAACGTTACCAGCATCTAAGAAAATCGACGTACGCACAGACTTATGATCTTCCACCATAGGAAGTGGGAAAATCAGTTCCGCGGTTCCCGTCATTAGAATATTCCCACCTAATGCTGACGTACTAGTGCCTTCATCATCGTATGAGTTTTGCGGGCCTAGTGAAGAAGCACCATAACCACGCACGGAATAAGCACCGCCGGCATAGTAGTTTTCAAAGAAAGGTAAGGAATCACTGTCACCATAACCCGCCCCATAACCAAGACGACCTTTCAGACGGAACAACCACAGGTCCGAACCGCTTAAATTCCAATACTTCTGTGATGTCAGGCCTACTTTTGCATACTGCTGATCGCCCACAGGTAAAGCAACTTCTAATGTCGCTTTGGTCGAATAACCATTGGTTGGCAATACCCCACCAATCAAATCACTATCAGACCAAGTCAAACTGGCAATAACATCGTCATAATTATTACCATGAGTATCGACATAATTTTCGGTCTCATTCGATGGGTCATAACCTAACTGAACCGTACTTTCCTTTACCGTCATGCCAAAGGTTAGACGCTGCGTATCTGAAATCGGGTAACCATAATTGACCCCAACACCGATTTCGTCTAAGTCATAATCCTCAACATCATCGTCGGCATGATCACTGGTTTGATAGAACACTTGGAAACCACGACTAACACCATCCACAGTAAAGTAAGGGTTATCATAATTAATCGAGTAATCCTGAGTGGAATCGGTACGAGAAGCATTGAAAGATAACTTATTACCTGTTCCTAAAAAGTTACGCTTAGAAATACCAAAGCCCAGTACTGTACCGTCTTCTTGTGAATAACCAATGCTGGCTTGAATACTACCTGAGGCTTGCTCTTCTACGACCACATCGATATCAACTTGATCCGTCGTGCCCGCCACAGGACGAGTACGCAAATCCACACTACCAAAGAAACCCAGACGCTCAATGCGACGTTTGGATGACTGAATTTTTGAGTGTGTCGCTAACGCGCCTTCAAATTGCGTCATCTCGCGGCGCAGTACTTCATCTTGAGTTTCGCTATTACCACTAAAGGTAATACGTCGAACATACACTTGTGGCCCAGGGGTAATTTGGTAGCTCAAATTGACCGTATGATCATCCAATTTTTCCGGAATCACATTCACATTGGTAAACAAGTATCCGTCATCACCCAACTCAGTTGAAATGCCTTCGATGATTTTCGTCACTTGGCTACGAGAAAAGAGATCGCCTTTCTTCTGCGTTATTTGCTTCCACACTCTGTCTTCTGAAATTGGCAAGCTACCACTTAAGGTCACATCATTCAGATAATAAGGCTGACCTTCATCAAGGTTGATCACGATGTAAACATCGCGTTTATCAGACGACAAACTGACTTGACTCGACACGACTTGGAAGTCTAAGTAGCCATTATCAAGATAGAAGCTTTTTAAAGTATTAATGTCACCTTGAATCTTAGCTTTGGCGTATTCATCGGCGGAGCTGAAGGGGTTCCAATAACCGGTTTCACGAGACTCAAAGTCTTTTGTTAACGTCTCTTCGTCAAAATGGTTATTACCAACGATATTGATGTGAACAATTTTCGCCGTGTCACCTTCATCGATATTAATTTTAATACCTGTACGGTTACGCGGCATTTCCTCAACAGAAATATCAACCTTGGCACTGTAACGGCCCAAAGCATAATATTGGCGCTGTAATTCTTGCGCTATTTGGTTCAGAGTTTCTGGTTTGTATATTTCACCAATCTCTAAGCCTGATAACTTAAGGCCTCGTTCTAAATCTTCTGTTTTAACCAGTTCATTGCCTTCGATCGTGAGGTTGCCAATGGAAGGACGTTCAACAAGCTTAAAAACGAGTACGTCGTTTTCTTCATAGACATCAATATCACTGAAGAATCCGGTATCAAATAACGCACTAATAGCCTGATAAACCTTCCCTGAGTCATAAGACTGATTTTCATTAAAACCGATTAAATCAAATGCTCTGGCTGATGGCATTTGTACTAAACCATCAATTCGGACATCCTCAACCGCTTTTGCAATACTTTGCACACTGATTAAAGTCAACAATACAGCTAGAACGACTCTCACATATACCTCTCTACAAGCGGGCAATATCATTAAAAATGGCAACGGCCATTAGAGCAAACAACAAAGAAGCCCCAACTCGATACGCCACCCCCTGCACCTTTTCAGATACAGGTTTACGACGAATGGCCTCGATACTAAAAAACAACAAATGCCCACCATCCAACATTGGGATGGGTAACAAATTCAACACACCAAGACTCACACTTAAGTAAGCCATAAACTTCAAAAATGACTGCAAACCAGAGTCCGCAGAAGCGCTGGCCACCTTAGCAATGGTGATCGGTCCGGATAAGTTATCCAGTGAAATTAACCCTTGCAACATCTTTCCAATGGAAGAAACCGTCAAAGAAACCATCTTTTCGGTTTGCTGAAAGCCATAACCAATGGCTTCAAACATACCGTAATGACGTTCTCGAATTAAGCTATCATCCCATTTGGGTGGTACAACGGCCAAACCAGCATAACCCATCACCTTACCATTACGTTCTGCAGCCGCAGGCGTTAAAGAAAGGGTTTTACTTTGTCCTTGCCTTAATACTACTACTGTCAGACGTTTACTTGGGCTGGTTTGCACTTTCTTTACAACCTGCTGCCAGCTCGACATGGCCTCATCATCGATTGATTCGATGGTATCGCCCGCTTCAAAGCCACCAGCCTGTGCCGCACCACCTTCAACCACCTGAGCAATAACAGGCACGACGGTCGGTTGCCATGGTAACAAACCAAAAGATTGAATGAGATTATTCGGTTCCTCACCAACTAGCCATCGATTCAAATTCACGGTGTCCTGCTGAATACTACTCAAACCGTCAACGCGATAGCGAACGATAATAGTTCTTGTTTGACCAATCAAGCCCGCAAGCGTTAAATTCACCTCTTCCCAAGAAGAAACCGCCTCACCAGCCACTTCAACCAGCTCATCGCCCTCTTGCATCTGTGTCTGAGAAGCCAAACTCCCCTCAGCAATATGACCAACTTTTGGCGCTAAACTCTGAATGCCAAGCAAAGCAACGAGACCATAAATCGCCACCGCCAAAATGAAATTTGCCAAAGGCCCTGCCGCCACAATAGCAATACGCTGCCACACATTTTTCTGAGTAAAAGCTTGATGCTTAAGAGCCTCTGGTACATTGCCTTCACGCTCATCCAGCATGCGCACATAACCACCAAGAGGAATCATCGCCAAAGTAAATTCTGTGCCGGTTTTCTTGCTCACATAACGGTAAATGGGTTTACCAAAACCGACTGAAAAGCGCAGCACTTTCACACCACAACGACGCGCCACATAATAATGACCAAACTCATGAAAGGTAATCAGTACCCCTAAAGCGACAACAATCGAAAGAATATTTTGCAGCATTAAAATGCCTCCTGAGCAATACAGGCTTCGGCCAGTTTGCGGGCACCAGCATCCGCGGCAAAGACCACTTCAAGATCATTCACAGGGATCACTTCTGCTTGATGCAACACACTATAATTGACACGCGCTATGTCTAAGAAACCAATTCGCCCCTGTAAAAAGGCCGCTACCGCTACCTCATTCACCGCATTTAAAGTCGCCATCGCCGTCCCACCCAGATACCAAGCATCCGCCGCCAATTGTAAATTGGGGAAGCGCTGTAAGTCTGGAGACTCAAAATTTAACCGAGCAATTTCGGTAAGATTCAATACAGGGACATTGGTTTCAATTCGATTGGGCCAAGTCATGCCATAAGCAATGGGGATTTTCATGTCAGGGTTGCCCATTTGAGAAATGACCGACCCGTCGCGATACGACACCATAGAATGAATAATACTTTCAGGGTGAACCACCACATCAACATCGTCAGGGGTGACATCAAATAGCCAACAGGCTTCGATTAGCTCTAAGCCTTTGTTCATCAAGGACGCAGAATCAATGGAGATTTTTTGACCCATCGACCAATTGGGGTGCTTACAAGCTTGTGCAGGTGTGACGTTAGCCATCTCATCTAATGACCAAGTACGAAATGGGCCGCCAGATGCGGTTAAAATGATTTTATCCACGTCTTGTTTGTGCGCTCCAGTTGAACGCTGAGGCAAGCTTTGATAGATCGCATTGTGTTCACTGTCAATCGGTAACAAACACACATTGTGACTGGCTACTTCATCCATAAACAACTTGCCAGCTGTCACCAAGGATTCTTTATTCGCCAATAGAATACGTTTACCCGCACGAATCCCAGACAGGGTCGGCTTCAATCCAGCAAACCCCATGATCGCAGCCATCACTTGATCAACAGCACGATCTGCCGCAATACTCTCTAAAGACGACTCGCCCCATTCAAAGGAAATATCAAGATCCGCACACAACACGGCCAACTCGTCTCGAGCGGCTTGAGTCCCCATCACCACACGTTGTGGCTGGAACTGGCGACAAATGTCCACCATTCTAGCCACACTGGTATTGGCGGAGGCACTGACAAGAGAAAACTTATCTGGATGCTGAGCGATAATGTCCAGCGTACTTTGCCCAATCGAGCCCGTTGCGCCTAATAGACAAATACCTTGCATCTAAAGCCATCCACTTAACAATAAAAACAAAACATATACTGGTGCAGCGGCCGTCAAACTGTCGACACGATCCATCACACCACCGTGACCAGGAATCAAATGACTAGAGTCTTTTAACGACTCATGGCGCTTAAACAAACTTTCCGTTAAATCGCCTAACACTGAGACAGCCGTCGTCAACAACGCAACCAAAGCCAATAAAAACCATTCAAGTACGCTAAAAGCTTGCCATTGGCAGAAAAAAGCAACGCCCACTTGCGTGAGGATAATGCCGCCAATCACCCCTTCCCACGATTTACCTGGACTAACGAATCTGGCCAATTTGCGTTTACCAAAGGCACGACCGGCAAAATAAGCCCCTGAGTCAGCCCCCCAAATAAGCCCCATCAGCAACAGTACCCAGATAACAAAATCAGCGGATTGTTTTAACACAACCAAAGCAGCCCAAGTCGACACCATGACCAACACCCCGAACACAAGTCGAGCATAAGTATGCTGCCAGACTAAAGGCGTTGGGTAACGAATCACCCAATACAAAGCTAAACACCACAAAATAGGGCTAATATACAAACTAAGGGTGAGTAACTGATAGACAGAAGACACATAACAAAGCATGGCGACAAAAGCCGCAAAACCAATACGACCCACTTGCCCTTTAGCGCCAGATAAACGCGCCCATTCCCAAGCCGCCAGCACCACAACACCCGCCATAGAAACGGAAAAAGCGAACGTGTCTAAAAAGAAGACCGCATAGATAAACAAAAAAGCCATTACGATGGCACTGAGAATACGAGGAAGTAGCATGATTATCGCCCACCATAGCGACGCTGACGATTCTGATAAATGCCAATGGCTTCATCAAAATCAGATTGATCAAAGTCCGGCCACAAAACCGGCAAAAAGACAAACTCTGAGTACGCTGATTGCCACAACATAAAGTTACTAATACGCTCTTCGCCAGACGTTCGGATTAACAAATCCGGTTCAGGTAAATCCGCCAACTGAATTCGTGACGCCAATTTTTCCGCTGTAATGTCTTCAGGAGATAACTGACCTGACGCCACTTCTTCGGCTAATAATTTGGCCGCTTGAGCAATGTCCCAACGACCACCATAGTTCGCTGCGATGACTAGCGTCATCTGATCATGATCTTTAGTAGCGTCTTCAGTCGCGCGAATTTGCGCCTGTAAACTGTCACTAAAACCTGACACATCCCCCATTACTCGCAGTCGAATTTTATGAGCCTTGAGACGTTTTAGTTCTTTTTTCAGGGAGCGCATAAAGAGCCCCATCAAACCATCCACTTCCACCTGTGGGCGCTTCCAGTTTTCACTGGAAAATGCGAACAAGGTCAACACCTTTACCCCAGATCGAGCGGCCGCCTCAACGGTACGACGCACCGCTGCCGCACCCGCTGTATGACCCGCAATACTCGGGAGATGTTTTTTCTTCGCCCAGCGATTATTACCATCCATGATAATGGCAATATGAGCCGGGCTGACTGCAGATTCAGCGCTGCTGTCAACCAATTCAGACATACATATATCCTAGCCAATAAAAAAAGCGAGCTAAGCTCGCTTCTCTCATTAAATTTCCATCAAGTCTTTTTCTTTCGCGGCAAGGCGCTCTTCTACCTGAGCGACAAACTTATCCGTTAGCTTTTGCACTTGATCTTGGCCACGACGATCTTCGTCTTCAGAGATTTCTTTCTCTTTCACCAAGTCTTTCAAATTTGCATTTGCATCACGACGGATATTACGAATGGCAATACGACCATTTTCCGCTTCCGATTTTGCTTGCTTGAAATAGTTTTTACGAGTCTCTTCCGTCAAAGCCGGCATTGGAATGCGAATAAGGCTTCCGTTGGTTGCCGGATTCAAACCAAGATCTGATTTCATAATGGCTTTTTCAATTTCCGGCACAAGGTTACTTTCCCAAGGAGATACACCTAAAGTACGCGCGTCTTCGACCGTGATATTGGCAATCTGACTTAAAGGGGTATCAGAACCGTAGTAGTTCACTTTGATCGAATCTAACAAGCTTGGGTGCGCACGCCCTGTACGGATTTTTTTAAACGCGGATTCAACAGAGGATACTGCTTTACTCATACGCTCTTCTGCGTCTTTTAAAATTTCGTTAATCATAACTTCCTCACTCAATCAGTGTGCCTTCATTACCACCAACCATGATGTTGATCAGGGCGCCAGGCTTGTTCATATTAAATACTCTTAATGGCATAGAATGGTCACGAGTTAAACAAATAGCGGTTAAATCCATCACGCCCAATTGTTTCTCTAATACTTCATCGTAACCCAATTTATCATATTTAACGGCATCAGGATCTTTCATCGGATCCGCCGAGTAAACGCCATCTACTTTTGTCGCTTTCAATACAACATCGGCGTCAATCTCAATACCGCGCAAACAAGCAGCAGAGTCCGTTGTAAAGAAAGGATTACCCGTGCCAGCAGAGAAGATCAACACATCACCTTCTTTCATCAAACGCATCGCACGGCGTCGGTCATACGGCTCAACAATACCTGTCATAGTAATGGCCGACATAACACGAGTCGCAATGTTCGCTCTTTCTAGCGCATCACGCATTGCTAAGGCATTCATTACCGTTGCCAACATCCCCATGTGATCACCTGTCACACGGTCCATACCGGCCTGGCTTAAGGCTTGACCACGAAATAGGTTGCCACCACCAATAACAATCCCGACCTCAACCCCAATACCGCGTAATTGACCAATTTCCAGCGCAATACGGTTCAATACTTTAGGATCAATACCGAAAGACTCATCACCCATCAAGGCTTCGCCACTCAACTTAAGCAAAATACGTTTGTAATTTGGATTCTTTTCTTTTGGCATACCCACCTCCGGCAAGGGATTTCATCTTTAGAGCAATTGAATCTAATAACACGACTCTTTTGCATCCAGCTTTCATAAAAAGGGGCAGTCAAGCTGCCCCTTTTAAAAACACATTACACAACTTGGAATTAACCTTTAAGCTGTGCAGCAACCTCTGCAGCGAAGTCAACTTCTTCTACTTCAATGCCTTCACCTACTTCAAGGCGAACGAAAGAAGTCACAGAAGCGCCAGCATCTTTCACAAGTTGACCCACTTTAATTTCTGGGTTCTTAACGAAAGGCTGTTCAACAAGGCTGTTTTCAGCCAAGAACTTCTTCATACGACCAACAATCATCTTATCAACGATTTCAGCTGGCTTACCAGCCATGTCTGGCTGCGCACGAATGATTTCTTCTTCTTTGGCTAGAACGTCAGCAGGCATGTCATCGCCTTTAACAACGCGAGGCGCAACGGCCGCAACGTGCATAGAAACGTCTTTCGCTAACTCGGCAGAACCGTTCTCTAGTTGAGTCAATACAGCAATTTGACCGTTACCGTGTAGGTAACCACCAATTAGACCGCCTTCAACGAGAACCGCACGACGAGGCGAAATGTTTTCACCAATTTTTTGAACCAAAGCTTCACGAGCCTGGCCAATTTCGCCAGCCAACAACGTTTCCATGTTGGTTTCTTTCGTTGTGAAAACGATGTCAGCAACTTTGTTTGCAAACGCAACAAAACCTTCATCACGTGAAGCGAAGTCAGTTTCAGAGTTTACTTCAACCAATACACCGTAAGAAGCATCGTCAGCAACACGCATAACGATAGTTCCTTCCGCTGCAGTACGGCCTGCTTTCTTAGCGGCTTTCATACCACTAGATTTGCGAAGCTCTTCGATAGCCACTTCGATATCACCGTTAGCAGCGACAAGTGCTTTTTTACACTCCATCATGCCAAGGCCAGTACGTTCACGTAGCTCTTTTACCAATGCTGCAGATACTGCGGCCATGTTAAATCCTCTTTTACCAATTCAAATTTAAAAAAGGAGGCGAGTCACTCGTCCTCCCTTTAGAAACCAGAACAAACTCGAAAGTTTGCTTACGCTTCAGTAGCTTCGTTTACTTCAACGAATTCGTCAGCACTGCCAGCAGTTGCAGAACGGCCTTCAAGTACCGCATCAGCAAAGGCTGAAACATAAAGCTGAACCGCACGAATCGCATCGTCGTTAGCTGGAATGATGTAGTCAACGCCATCTGGGTTACTGTTAGTATCAACGATACCGATAACAGGGATACCTAGCTTGTTTGCTTCTTTGATCGCGATACGCTCGTGATCAACGTCGATAACAAACAATACGTCTGGTAGACCACCCATGTCTTTAATACCACCCATTGAAAGCTCAAGTTTCTCAAGCTCACGAGTACGCATCAAAGCTTCTTTCTTAGTCAATTTTTCGAACGTACCATCAGTCATCTGAGACTCAAGCTCACGAAGGCGCTTGATAGAAGCACGGATGGTTTTGTAGTTCGTCAACATACCACCTAACCAACGGTGGTTAACGTATGGCATGCTTGCACGAGCTGCTTGCTCTTTGATTGTTTTAGATGCTGCACGCTTTGTACCAACAAACAAAACCTTGTTTTTGTTCTCAGCCATTTTTTTAACGAGCTCTAGAGCTTCGTTAATAGCAGGAACTGTGTGCTCAAGGTTGATGATATGAATCTTGTTACGAGCACCGAAAATGAATGGCTTCATTTTTGGGTTCCAGTAACGAGTTTGGTGACCAAAGTGTGAACCAACCTGTAGAAGGTCGCGCATAGAAACTGTAGGCATTTTACTATCCTTTATTTGGGTTAAATTGTGCTTACCAGCTAAAAGCATCAGTCAAACAAGGTTTAAGGCAACCTAAGACACCCCAGACACTTTCATTTATTGCGGCAAGATCGTTAGTTTTAAGTAATTACTTAACTTGTGGACATAAGCCCGTTAAGCCGGCGTTTTATACCACAAACAAGAGTAAATCAAAAGACAAAAAGCGCATTTTAGCCATTAAACCAAGCAATGTTTTTTCATTTAGAGAGGCGATTCTGCCGCTCAACTCATGTAGAATACCCCACAACTAAATGAAAACTCTTTAAGATCGATAGACTATGAGCAACGAAATTCTACTAAAAGTTGAACAACTCACACAAAATGGCCGTCTTGACGTTCCCCAAGCAACACCTCGTCCTGCGGCGACACGCTTCACTGACATCAGCGACATCGAAGGCATGCGAACCGCTGGCAAACTGGCTGCAGACGTTCTAGTGATGCTAGAAGAATTTGTTGTGCCAGGCGTGAGCACCGAACAGCTTGATATCATCGCCCACAACTACATTGTTGAGCAGCAAGGCGCGATTCCAGCCCCGCTGAATTATCACGGCTTTCCAAAATCCTGCTGCACATCGGTAAACGACGTAATTTGTCATGGCATCCCAAACGATAAAGCCTTGAAAAAAGGCGATGTCGTCAACATCGACATCACCATTATCAAAGATGGTTATTATGGTGATACCAGCAAAATGTTCTTTGTTGGCCCAGTGGCACCACACGCCGAGCGCCTTGCTAAAGTGACTCAAGAGTGCCTTTACTTAGCCATCGACATGGTAAAACCGGGTGTACAACTGGGTGACATCGGAGCCGCCATTGCCGCTCATGCCCACAAAAACCACTATTCCGTGGTAGAAGAATATTGTGGTCATGGCGTCGGCACAACCTTCCATG
Source organism: Marinomonas sp. TW1 (assembly GCF_001625355.1). Lineage (GTDB taxonomy): Bacteria > Pseudomonadota > Gammaproteobacteria > Pseudomonadales > Marinomonadaceae > Marinomonas. The sequence continues at coordinate 48,483 of NZ_JSEE01000015.1, read as the reverse complement.
GTGAACCACAAGTCGCTCACTACGGTAAAGCGGGCACTGGGGTTGCATTGGAAGAAGGCATGACTTTGACCATAGAGCCAATGATTAACGCCGGTAAAAAACAGGTTAAACACTCTGGTCCTGACAACTGGATTGCGAAAACTAAAGACGGCCGTTTGTCTGCTCAATATGAGCACACACTGCTTGTCACGGCGAACGGAGTAGAAGTTCTAACTCGCCGCCCAGAGGAAACGCGCTTCGCATAGAAGCGCGGTTTCAATTCACTAACCCTCAGATCAACCGTATCCATTCTTCGAGGCTTTTGTATGGACTTCCCTGCTTTTCCAGACGCTCCGCCACTTCTTTCAAATGAAGAAAAACACGAGCTTTCCCAAGCTGAATGCTCGATTCCTCGCTACAAAGCCATTATTGAAGAAAAAACCAACGCCTATAACGACCTATTTCACACTCTCTACCCGATTGAGAAACTGGTTAAAGGTCTCTCTGCTTTTTTTGATGAGGTATTACAAGCTGCTTGGAAAGCCAAAGGACTGGATGTCGAAAAGCACGTTAGCTTAGTCGCCGTGGGTGGATATGGACGCAGTGAGCTGCACCCGAAATCGGACATTGACCTGTTGATTCTGATTGAGAACGAAACCTCTGCACCGAAAGACAAGCTTGAGGCTTTCATCACCTTCTTGTGGGACATCAATTTAGACATCGGCCACAGTGTACGCAGTCTGGATGAATGCACTGATATCGCCAAGCAAGACATCACCATCATTACCAACTTGATCGAATCTCGCACTCTGAGCGGACCAGAAAGCTTATTGAGCAAACTGCAAGTAAACATCGATACCGACAAAATGTGGGATGGTCGCTCGTTTTATGAAGCCAAGCTACAAGAGCAGAAACAGCGTCATGGCAAATATCAAAATACGGCCTACAACCTAGAGCCAAATCTAAAAGAATGTCCGGGCGGTTTACGTGACATGCAAGTCATTGACTGGGTTGCTAAACGTCACCTTCATACCCATAGACTCAGCGCATTAATTGACAAAGAATTCCTTTCAGAAGACGAATACATTCAAATCAAAGGCGCAGTCAGTCACTTGTGGCGCATTCGCTGGGCACTGCACACGATCGCCGGGCGCAAAGAAGATCGCCTGCTATTTGATCATCAACGCACCTTAGCAAAACTCTTCGGTTTCGATGATGATGATTTAAAACGCAACGTTGAACGCTTTATGCAGGGCTATTATCAAAGTGTCGCGGCCATTCAACAATTAAACGATCTCCTACTGCAGCATTTTGAAGAATCTTTTCTAAGCAGCGATGAGAAAGACAACATTGAAGTCATTAATGATCGCTTTCAAATTGCCAATGGTCAGCTAGAAGCTCGTTCTAGCCACTTATTCCAAGACAATCCATCCTGCATGCTGGAACTCTATGTTCTGTTCGGTGAGTATGAAAACATTCGCGGCATTCGCGCCAATACCATGCGCCAATTACGCGACAGCTTGGATTTGATTGACGATGACTTCCGCAACAACAAGGTCAACACTGACTTATTTTTAGACATTATTGCCAGCCGCTATCGACTTACCAGCATCCTACGTTCAATGAAACACCTTGGACTTTTGGGGCGCTACTTACCAGAATTTGGCGCCATCATTGGTCAGATGCAACATGACTTGTTCCACATTTATACAGTCGATGCGCACACCCTACAACTGATCGAAAATTTGCGCCGCTTATGGCTAGCTGAGTTTAAACACAAATTCCCGATTTCTGCGCAAGCGATTCGCCACGTTCCAAAAGTTGAACTGCTCTATATTGCTGGCTTATATCACGACATAGCCAAAGGGCGTGGCGGCGATCACTCTGAACTGGGCTGTGTTGATGCACAACTCTTTTGTGAGCGACACGGATTATCGAAACGCGATACGGAACTCGTCATCTGGTTGGTTCGCAATCACTTGTTTATGTCGGTCACCGCACAACGTAAAGACATATCCGATCCAGAGGTTATTTGGGAATTTGCCAGCTATGTCAAAGATCAAGAACACCTAGATTACCTCTTCATCTTAACGGTTGCCGACATTAACGCGACCAATCCAACCATGTGGAATAGTTGGCGAGCCTCATTGATGCGTCAACTCTATTTGGAAACGAAGCGCGCCCTGCGCCGCGGTCTCGACTCCCCCATTGATGCCGAAACCATCAGTGATGAACACAAACAAAGAGCGCTGGAAATTATTATTGAACGCAATGTCGATATTGCCGAAGCCGAAGCCATTTGGGACACCATTGAAGAGGAATACTTCATTCGCTCAAATGGGGATGAAATCGCGTGGAATACCGAAGCCATTATACGCCACAGGCCGAGTGATAAACCCCTGATTGCGATTACCCCCCTAGGAGGCAGAAACTTTTCAGGGGCCAGCAAAATTTTTATCTACACCCCCATCAGCGAACATTTATTTGCCGTCACGGCCGCCATTTTTGAGCAATTGGGGCTGACCATTCTAGACGCAAAAATTAGCCATACCAGCGACAATTACACTTTAGACAGCTTTGTGGTCATGGACAGCAATGAAGCGGACAAGAATCTATACCTTGATAAACAGCGCATTGATTTGATAAAAGACACCTTGATGGAGCAACTGGAAAACCCTTCTTCTTATGGCAGTGTGGTACAACGTCACACACCAAGAATCTTGAAGATTTTCAATTCACCATCAACCGCGCATTTTGTCAGTCAAGCAGAAGAAGTATGGTCCGCTCTAGAGGTGACAGCCCCTGATCGTCCTGGGTTATTAGCCCTAATCGGCCAATTCTTTATGAACCATAACATCATGCTGCACAAAGCTAAGATTGCGACCCTGGGCGAACGCGTAGAAGACACATTTTACATCACCGATGACCAAGGTGAGCTGATCAGTGATCCGCAGCGTATGGACTCCATTTGTAACCTATTAAAAGAAAAAATTGACCGCTTTTCGCAAGCGACGGATTAAAGAAAACATGAACCCATTTATTGATTCCTTACATCCTTATCCATTTCAGAAGTTAGCTGAGCTCTTAGAAGGCATACAGCCTAACCCAGATAAAACGCTGATCAAACTGACCATTGGAGAGCCACAACATCAGGCACCTCAAGTGGCAATGGAAGCTCTGGCCAATAACCTTAATGGTGTGAGCAAATATCCGAGTACCAAAGGGGAAGCCGCATTACGCCAAGCCATCAGTGACTGGACCAAAACACGCTTCCAATTGGACGATCTAAACCCTGACACTCAAGTGTTGCCTGTCACTGGCACACGTGAAGCCCTGTTCGCTATTACCCAAACATTGGTCGGAGAAAAAACCTCTCCACTCGTGATTAGTCCTAACCCTTTTTACCAAATATATGAAGGTGCCGCGATTCTGGCAGGCGCCGATCGCCATTTCCTGCCATGCGATGCCAACAACCAATATAAAATCGATTACCGAGCCGTAACCGATGAGGTTTGGACTCGTTGCGAAATCTTATTTGTTTGCTCGCCGAACAACCCTAGTGGCACCATTACGACCTTAGAGGAATACGCTTTTCTTATTGAAAAAGCCAAACAGTTTAACTTCACCATCGTTGCGGACGAATGTTACTCAGAGATTTACTTCGGTGAAGACGCACCACTAGGACTATTAGAAGCTTGCCAGCAATTAGGCCACTTAGATTATAAGCATTGTTTGATTTTCCAATCACTTTCCAAACGCTCGAATCTACCCGGTCTCAGATCAGGATTTGTAGCAGGCGATGCCAACATACTTAAACCTTTCTTGCTGTATCGCACCTATCAAGGCTGTGCTATGCCAATCCATCATCAGATGGCCTCTATTGCAGCGTGGAATGATGAACAGCACGTGATCGAAAACCGTCAAATTTATACCCGTAAATTCGACGCGGTGTTAGACATACTCGAACCCGTCATGCAGGTCAGCAAGCCCGAAGCAGGATTCTACTTATGGCCACAGCTGACCATATCTGACGAAGCGTTCTGTACAGCGTTATACCAAGAAGAAGCCGTGTTGGTATTACCTGGCAGCTACCTTGGTCGTGACGTAAACGGACACAATCCTGGTAGCCAGCATGCTCGTATGGCATTGGTTGCCGAAGAATCAGAATGCACTGAGGCGGCACACAGAATAAAAGCCTTCCTCAGTCGCAGATAACCCCTTAGCTATAAAACTCAGTTGGAGATAAATACATGAGTAACTCAATTTTTGCATTCGGTCTTGGTATCGGCACTCAAAACAAAGAAGGCGACTGGCTTGAAGTCTTTTATTCAGCGCCTTGTTTAGGGGCTGAAAAGACCACGCTTGATGCATTAGTAGAAAGCACAAATTATGAAGGCGGCAACAGTACGCTAGTTCTAGAGGAAAGCGACCTAAACCGCCTTCACATGAACCTATTAAAAGCCGGTAACATTGAACAAGCTGAATTAGCGTCCCGCCTGAAAGCCTCTACTCAGCCGGTTATTCTATGTGTCTTGGCGACAGATGAAGCACCAAGCAATCCAGCTGAAGTTTACTTGAAGCTGCAATTGATCTCTCATCGCCTAGTTAAACCACACAGCACCGTGTTGGATGGTATGTTCGGCTTACTGATTAACACAGCCTGGACCAGCGAAGGCCCAATCGACGTCCGTGAACTTGCTGACCGCCAACTAAGCGCTCGCATGGAAGGTCGTACCATTGAAGTTTTCAGCGTGGATAAATTCCCTAAAATGCTTAACTTTGTTGTGCCAACCGGTATTCGTGTTGGCGATGCAGCACGCATCCGTCTTGGCGCTCACTTAGGTGAAGGCACCACAGTAATGCACGAAGGTTTCGTTAACTTCAACGCCGGCACACTTGGTACCAGCATGGTAGAAGGCCGTATTTCGGCAGGCGTTGTGGTTGGCAATGGTTCTGACCTAGGCGGCGGCTGTTCAACCATGGGCACCCTGTCTGGTGGCGGCAACATTGTCATTGGTGTTGGTGAGCAATGTTTGATTGGCGCTAACGCTGGTATTGGCATCGGTCTAGGCGATCGCTGCACTATTGAGTCTGGTTTGTACATCACAGCGGGCTCTAAAGTAACCGTACTGGATGAGGACAACCAAGTTGTCTCTACCGTAAAAGCCCGCGACTTGTCTGGCCAATCCGATCTATTGTTCCGTCGTAATTCTGAAACGGGCGCAATTGAATGCAAAACCAATAAGACAGCCATTGCTTTAAACGAAGCATTGCACGCACATAACTAGTTTTTAATGAGTCAAATCATGGCGCTTTAATGTAACGTTAAAGCGCCATCTTTTTACCCTCAATCGTCTTTATCCTGAATACGACGGGAGTCCGCTATGTTAAATATTTATGGCATTAAAAATTGCGACACGATGAAAAAAGCTTTTCGTTGGCTTGATGAGCACCAAGTGGAATATCAATTCCATGATTACAAAAAAGAAGGCGTGAATGCCGAACTTGCTGCCACATGGGTCGCGAAGCTAGGCTGGGAAGCCGTCATCAATAAACGTGGCACAACTTGGCGCAAGTTAACCGATGACGTTAAAGAAAATATGAATGAAAGCAATGCCGTTGCGCTTATGCTTGAACAGCCTTCAGTGATTAAACGACCACTTATTGTGAAAAACGATGACGTGTATTTAGGATTTAATGCTGAGCAATACACTCAAACCTTACTTTAACGTAGAACTGGGGTGTAAATGCGAGGAGCTTCCTTTCTTTGAGTCATAGGCGTAACGGTTGGAGTGTATCCTGATGTCGATACATCTGAACGAATTACGGGAACGAAAAAAGATTCCTGAATGACGGGTTGTGGTCCAAAAAAGCTGCAACCAGCGACAACAGAACTCAATAAAATGACAACACCTAGCTTCATAATCCCACCTTTATACAAATCTCCTGTTATAGTAACAGAATCTTTTATAAAGTAGCTAAAACCAACACAAAGGTAAAGAATGTCTGACTTGTCTCCTACCCTAAAACTTGCCATAGATCTTATCTCCCGCCCTTCCGTTACACCAGAAGATGCAGGCTGCCAGGATGTGATGATCCAACGCCTCGAAAAGCTTGGTTTTAAGATCGAAAAAATGCCTTTTGGTGAGGTGAAAAATTTCTATGCAAAACGCGGAGACTCGGGACCAAACCTTTGTTTCGCAGGCCACACAGACGTCGTACCAACAGGCCCTGAAAGTGAATGGAAAGTCCCGCCTTTCCAGCCAGAAATCATTGATGGCATGCTTTATGGACGTGGTGCAGCCGATATGAAAGGCAGCTTAGCCGCGATGATCACAGCGGTGGAACACTTTGTTCAAGCCCACCCGAATCATCCAGGACAAATTTCCTTCCTCATTACCAGTGACGAAGAAGGTCCGTTTGTTGACGGTACAACTCGAGTCGTCGATGCCTTGATGGAACGCAATGAGAAAGTCGATTGGTGTATTGTTGGCGAACCATCCAGTACCAAACAGCTTGGCGACATCATCAAAAACGGTCGTCGCGGCTCGTTTAGCGGTGACCTCACTGTCTATGGTAAACAAGGCCACGTTGCCTATCCTCATCTGGCCGTAAATCCGATTCACCTAGCCGCACCTGCTCTAGCGGAAATGGCTAACACACATTGGGATAATGGCAATGACTTCTTCCCGCCGACCAGCTTTCAAGTCTCTAATATCCAAGCCGGCACTGGCGCAACCAATGTTGTCCCTGGCACATTAAAGGCACAATTCAATTTCCGTTTTTCATCCGAACTGGATTTTGACGCCTTAAAAGAACGCGTACTAAGCATTCTTGATCAACATCAATTGGAATACCACATTGACTGGACTTACAACGGCCTTCCTTTCTTAACTAAGCCTGGGGAACTGGTTGATGCCATGGTCAAAGCAATTGAAACGAACGTTGGCATCACACCTGAACTATCCACGTCTGGCGGCACATCTGATGGCCGCTTTATCGCTAAAATGGGCACTCAGGTTGTCGAGCTTGGTCCAATAAACGCCACCATCCATCAGATCAACGAATGTGTAGATGCCAACAGTCTAGAACAGCTGTCCAATGTGTATTCTGACATTCTAGAAAACCTATTTGTGAAAACAAAATAACGATTCAACAATGAGAGATAAAATCCACCGATTAGCCATGAAGCTAGGCAACAGCCCAAAACTCGCCTTGATCAAGATGATTCAAGGCGGCTTGCTTTTTGTGTTTGGCGTTTTGGTTCTAATGGTGTCTGACCGGGTATTAAGCGAATCATTAACACAAGAAATCATAGCCCTGTTTGGCTTAATCTTAGCGAGCTGTGGTGTTATTTGGACAATGGCAGGCTATCTGTCAATGAGCGTCTTAAGGATTTATCATATGCTACAAAAAAGGGATGAAGACGATGCAAACTGACATCGAAATTTACCTACTATCCTGCCCAACTGATAACATCATCCGTTGGCTAGAAGGCGAGTTCAACGTCATTGAGAAGAAGCAGCCTACCGCAGTCTGCACCAAACTCACCTTCGAGTATCAGCAGACAGACATCAAGGTCACCATCTTAGAACAAGCTGCAGGAAAGCGCTTTACGTCGGTATGGTTTGACTCTGACAAAACCCCTTGGGAAGACGATATGGCTTGCGCTAGACAAGCCTTCTCCACCCTAAATTGTGAAGTCCGCTGCAATTATCAAGGATGGGAAGAAGCTGGCGAACAAGACCCTGACCAATGGTGGCGAATCAACCAACAGGGCGAAGGGCCATTCATTTGGACGTAATATCGCTGGCACCCACAAGGTAAAAGCGCACTAAGAAAATAAGAGTAGAGAGACTGTAATGCAAGTAACACTTTTGAAAGGCAAACTTCATATGGCCAGCGTTACCCAAGCTGAGCTTTGGTACGACGGTTCATGTGCAATCGATAAAGACCTAGTCGAATTAGCGGGTTTTCGTGAATTTGAAAAAATTGATATTTACAATGTCGATAATGGCGAACGCTTCCATACTTACGTCATTTTAGCTGAAGCTGGTTCAGGCACCATCTCTATGAATGGCGCAGCTGCTCGTCGTGTGCAAGTCGGTGACCGTGTCATCATCGCCGCTTACGGCCAACTTGATGAAGCAGAAGCTGATCAATTTAAACCTAAGCTGGTTTATCTCAATAAAGACAACAGTGTTGAGCGATCAACGAACACCATTCCAATGCAAAAAGATTAAATCGACCTTGTTAAAGGTGAGTCTGTAGATAAAAAAAATCCCAACCGAAAGGCTGGGATTTTTTATTGAACATGACAATTACAAAGACGCTAATGCGGCTTCATAGTTAGGCTCATCTGCCGTCTCTGCAACTTGCTCTGAATAAAGCACCTTGCCAGACTCGTCTAATACAATAACGGAACGAGACAACAACCCCGTCAATGGACCATTGGCAAAAGCCAAACCATAGTCCGCTCCAAAAGTAGAACGGAAGCTAGAACCTGTATCCACATTATCAATGCCTTCGGCACCGCAAAAACGAGCGGCAGCAAAAGGCAGATCCGCAGACACACAAATCACATTAACCCCTTTTAGGGCTGCCGCTGATTCATTGAACTTGCGAACAGAGGTTGCGCAAGTCGGCGTATCTATAGATGGAAAGATATTCAATACCAATTTAGCGCCCTGATAATCGGCCAATGTCGTCACAGACAAATCTGTTTTAACCAATTCAAAATCAGGAGCTTGTGTTCCAACAGCAGGTAACGTACCTACTGTTTCAAATGGATTGCCTTTCAATGTTACCTGAGCCATATTTGCCTCTTAAAATTCAATCGCGATAATTAGCCGCGAACAATGGATACGTTTTCAGCTTGCTTACCTTTTTCACCTTCAGTGACATAAAAGCGAACAAGTTGACCTTCAACTAGGAATCGACGGCCACGGCCACGAATCGCACGGTAATGAACAAATACATCGTCACCGTTTTCCATCGTTAGAAAACCAAAGCCCTTTGAAGAGTTAAACCACTTCACAGTGCCTTGCTCGCGGTCATCATCGTCATCTTCATGACCAGCCGATCCAGACACACGAATTTGACTTACCATAGTACCAAGGTAAACCGATACTAGAACAAAACCAAAGTAAACTAGGTAGTTTGTGGCAATGTCTTCTTTTAAACCCCCTGCAATTAGCAATGGCACAATAAGTGCGATAACTAAGCTAACAATAAAAGCGCGCAATGAAAAAAAACCGGCACCTGACGTACCTTGACTCGAAAAATTATCTTGATGATCATTCATAACAATATATCTCTTATCTTATTAAATAGTATTGTGAAGCGAAATTGGCCAAATAAAGCCAGCTTCGTGTTAGTAAAAGTGAATAAATAGATATTTTTACCAAACTCTTTCTTAAATGCCATGTGAAGCCAATAAAGATGAGAGTAAAATACCTGCACCCTATCAATAGGCAATTTTCACGCCATTCTTACTTTATAAATGACCGCGACATAAGTCATGTAATTTTTTAGAGAATGACTGTAAAAATATGAGCTTAGCTTAATAAGATTAACACACAGAAGGCCTCTATGAATACCTCACAACTCAATCTACGTATCGATGAATTAGAGATGAAAGCACAGTTTCAAGAAGACACGATTGACAGCTTAAATCAGGCACTGATTCGACAACAAAAAGACATGCTAATATTGAAAGAGCAATTGGGCTTGTTTGCAAAACAATTGGAAAGCTATCGCCAGCAGCAATCCATTAATGACAATGAAACACCACCGCATTATTAATGACAATTTCTCGTGTTAAGGAAGATCGAGTGATTTCAAAACATACACATCGAAGCGGCCAGATTTACCATCTAATTGATAAGTCGGTTCCTCACCATTAAGGTAAGGTGCGCCTTTTGGTCGTTTTACAACCACACGATATTCAGCTCGCTGTTTCGCCTCGGCCAGTAATCGATCTGCATCATCGTCTTTGCCTATCAAATCGCGAAAAAATGCCATCTCTTTCTTAGCCGCCGCAGAGGATTTCTCCGTATGCGGATACATAGGATCAAGATAAACCACATCGAATGTGGCCTCTTCATCCATTTCAGCAATATCTCCAACCTGTAACCTCATCTTGGCGGCAATGTCAGCCACCTCAGCGTGCATCGATGCGCGATACAAACCATCTTCTAACATTTGACGCACAAAGCCTACACGCTCACACAAGCTAACCTCACAGCCTAAACAAGCGAGTACAAAAGCATCACGCCCTAAGCCTGCTGTCGCATCTAAAACCGATAAATGATTGCGTTTGTTTAAACCCACTGCCTTAGCAATATCCTGACCTTTACCACCACCAAAACGTCGTCTGTGATCGGCCGCTCCAGAGGTAAAATCAACCAAAACAGGTTTAGGCGCCCCTTTGCCGGTTTTAGCCATCGCCACACCCTGAGTATTTTTCAATAAAAGATAATCATACTCGGTAGCGAATTTAAGCTCTTTTTTCAGGAAAACATATGGCAATTGCAGCTGTTGCGATAAGGCTTTTACCTCATTAGCGAATGAGGATTCATTTGTCGCAACGGCAATAGAACTTGGCATAACCCCACCCTAATGAAACACCAACTTAACAAAGTTAGGCATAAACCATAAATAAAAGAATCACACCCAATACAAGGCGGTAAATAAAGAATGGGAAGAAACCTATGGTATTTAACCATTTTAAAAACAGATAAATACATAAATACGCACTGATGGCGGATAAAATCACGCCCATAATAAGACTAGACCAATCCACTACAATCGCCGAAGACATTAGCTCAATCAGTTTTAAACTGCCAGCCGCCGTAATCAGAGGAATGGAAAGTAAAAATGAAAAACGTGCGGAGGTTTCACGAGTAAAGCCCAGACTGCGGGCTGCCGTCATAGTAATACCGGATCGAGACGTGCCTGGAATCAAAGCCAAAGCCTGAGCCAAACCTATCGCCAGTACATTGTTTAAAGCAAGATCTTGCTGAGTTTTATGTGAATGTCCAAACCGGTCGGCGAGCCAGAGCAAGACACCAAAACCAATTGTGGTATAGGCAATGACTTCAATAGATCGCAAATGTGTACTGATAAAATCATCAAACACTAGACCCGCAACACAAGCCGGAATCGTCGCCAAGACAATCCACCAAGCCAGCTTACTATCGCTGCAACCACCTTTGCCAGAAACCGCCCTCACCCAAGCACAAATAATCTTCCATAAATCGGCGCGAAAATACCAAACGATGGCCGCTAAAGTACCAACGTGCACCGCCACGTCAAAGGCTAATCCTTGATCAGGCCAATCCAATAATTGAGCGGGAAGAATAAGATGAGCCGAACTGGAAATGGGCAGAAATTCCGTAAGGCCTTGAATCAAGGCCAGAAATACAATGTGGTACCACAACATTTTAACGCTTTCCTATACGAGGCGCCTGTTTTTCCCAGGTGATTTCATCCCTTAAATAAGTTGGAATCGCGTCATACGCAGAAACCACTTCCCCTTTCGCCAATTTGATGGCCGCCAATTCAGCGATACAAGCCGCTCGTGGCGCTAAATCATCCAACACATGCGATGGCATTTCCGGCAATAAAGACGCTAACGTGTCTTTGTAACACCAACCTGAGCCAACACCATTAAAAGCTTGTGTGAACTTAGGCAATTGATCCGGCTTTGATACGGCTTCTGGTACCAGGCACTCAAGGTGATAACCTTGAGCATTTTTATCAACTCGATACCCCGCCATGTACACTTCTCCCATGCGAGCATCCAGTGCCGCCAGCCAATGAGATTGACTGGTTTTTTGGAAACCTTCTAGCGCCAATGCTGCCAATGTCGACACTGGCACAACCGGCAAATCCGCACCAAAAGCAAGCCCCTGAACAACCCCCGCACTAATACGGAGCCCAGTAAACGAACCTGGACCACGTCCAAACGCGATGGCATCTAAATCAGATAAAGTCAGTTGGGCTTGTTGAAGAAGTTGATCGACCATAGGTAAGATCAAATCATTATGCAGACGCGGTGCCATGCGAAAATCTTCCAACACAACACCATCAATATTCAACGCCACAGAACATGCTGGCGTTGACGTATCTAATGCTAAAATGGTGGTCATTGAAACATTAAGCCTGTAACGCAGTTAATAGGTTTTGTTTAATCTCATTCAGATCACCAACACCGTTCACTTTAACGAATTTAGGGGCATTAACAGCGTCCGCATTTAACCACTCCTGGTAGTATCCAATAAGTGGTGCGGTTTGCTCATGGTACACGCCTAAACGCTTACGAACTGTTTCTTCAGTGTCGTCAGCACGCTGGATAAGCTCTTCGCCAGTCACGTCGTCTTTACCAGCTACTTTTGGTGGATTGTAAACAAGATGATAACTGCGACCGGATGCTTCATGCACTCGACGGCCACTCATGCGCTGAACAATTTCTTCATCAGCCACATCAATCTCTACAACGTAATCAATTTTCACACCGGCATCTTTCAACGCATCCGCTTGTGGAATGGTGCGTGGAAAGCCATCAAACAAAGCACCATTAGCACAATCATCTTGTGTTAGACGTTCTTTTACTAAGCCAATGATAATGTCATCAGAAACAAGCTGACCCGCATCCATAACGGCTTTTGCTTTTAAACCAAGTTCGCTTCCTGCTTTTACAGCGGCACGTAACATATCACCAGTCGAGATTTGCGGAATACCAAACTCTTCGGTAATAAACTGAGCCTGAGTTCCTTTACCTGCACCTGGCGCACCTAATAAAATTACTCGCATAATAAAGTCTCCAAAAGACAGCGTTAACTGAATTGCAAGATTGGCTGACACAATAAGACTAAAACGCACCCATTTGGTCGCAATAAAAAGTGTACAGACAAACTATTTGCATATTAAAAAATTGAATGGCCGCCAAGCATACCCAAGCCGCCCTTCATTTTGCAAATTTACCTGCCTTTTTTTGTCATTTTCTTACCCATAGTGAGTATTTTTTAATCTTTTTAATAAATTAGCCTGTATTTTGCATACCACTGGCAATGCCCGCCATGGTAATCATCAAGGCTTTATTCACTTCTGCATTTTCCTCATCACGACGACTACGGAACAAAAGCTCTGCCTGTAAGTAATGCAAGGGATCAATATAAGGATTACGCACATCAATCGACTGACGTATGGTTTTATTGTCCTCAATTAGACGCTCCTGCTGCTTCAATGTCTTCACCAAATCACTGACTTGACTTAGCTTAGCTCGCAACAGTCTTCCCAAGCCTTGAAGCTCTTCTGGCACCAGACGCTTTTCATAGTACTCGGCAATCTCTGGTTCTGCCTTGGCCAAGACCATGTCTAACATATCCAGATAGGCACCAAAGAAAGGCCACTTGTCATGCATCTCGCGAAGCTTATCCAAATTCCCCGACTCAATGGCTTGCTCAATTGCACTTTCGGCTCCCAGCCAAGCCGGCAACATTAAGCGAATTTGCATCCAGGCAAAAATCCATGGAATGGCCCGCAAGCTTTCTACGCCGCCATCTAAACGACGTCGAGCCGGTCTTGAACCAAGAGGCAACTTGGCCAACTCTTGCTCTGGCGTGGTTGCACGGAAATAAGGAACAAAGTCTTCATGACCCCGAACAATAGACCGATACTGATTCATACCGACTTCAGCCATTTCATCCATGATGGCACGCCACTCTTCTTTCGGTGGTTCAGCGGGTATCAAGGTTGCTTCCATGACGGCAGAGCAATAAAGCTCTAATGAGCGTACTGCGATGTCAGGGATACCAAATTTAAAACGAATCATTTCGCCTTGTTCTGTGACTCGGATCGCACCATTCACCGAGCCAGGAGGTTGCGACAAGATCGCCACATGAGCGGGGCCGCCACCACGTCCGACGGTACCACCGCGTCCGTGGAACAAGGTTAAGTGAATACCGTGTTTCTGACACAATCGAGTTAAGGCTTCTTGCGCACGGTACTGCCCCCAAGTCGCCGCAATTTGACCCGCATCTTTAGCCGAATCAGAATAGCCAATCATGACTTCTTGGCGGCCGTTTATGTAGGACTTATACCAAGGCATGGAAAACAATTGCTCGATAATGGGTTCCGCATTATCCAAATCGGCCAAAGTTTCAAATAAAGGCACAATTCGCATGGGGAAACTCACCCCAGACTCTTTCAACATCAAAGCAACCGCCAACACATCAGAAGGAGCACTGGCCATTGAAATCACATAAGAACCAAATGAGCTTTGTTCCCCCTGCGCGATCATGGCAAACGTATCCAGCACTTCTTTTACTTCATCTGTAGGAGACCAATCCAGTGGCAACAATGGGCGTTTAGAATTCAATTCTGCCAATAAAAAAGCCTGACGAGACGCTTCATCCCATTCGGCATAATCACCCAAACCATAGAATCGAGTAATGGCCGATAAGGCATCAATATGTCGCGCTGAATCTTGACGTACATCCAAACGCACCAAGGTCATGCCAAACGTCGCGGCACAGCGGATCAAGTCCAGCAACGAACCGTTGGCAATCACCTTCATCCCACTGTCGAGAAGAGACTGATAACACAACACCAAATCACGAATTAACTCTTCACTGTTGAGAAACACGCCCTCGTCGGAGACGGACTCACCGTCCAAACACGCTTTAGCCCAGTTTTTGGTTTTATGCATTTTCGTTTCAAGATGGCGAAACACGTCACGATAAGGCTGAGCACTGTCACCGACTCGAGCTCGTAACGCATCATTACATTGCGTCATGGAAAACTCAGAACGCAGAATATTTAAGTCTTTAATATAAAGATCAGCCGCCATCCAACGAGCCAATAACGCCACTTCTTTGGTAACCTTATGCGTCACATTCGGGTTGCCATCACGGTCACCGCCCATCCAAGTTGCGAAACGAATGGGGGCTAAGTCCAATGGCAAGTGCTCTTGTTGAGAATGCTCACTAAACTGCTCATCCAGTTGACGAAAAAAGCGTGGCACCGCTTGCCACAAAGACTGCTCAATGACAGCAAACCCCCATTTAGCCTCATCCACGGGTGTTGGACGCTCTTCACGGATCTCATCCGTGTGCCAAGCTTGAGTAATAATCTCTTTGAGACGGCGAATGTGCTTGGTTTCTTCTAGGGGCAGGATGTTGTCTTTATCCAGGGCTTCCAATTCGCTGGAAATATTATCGTATTTACGAATTAACGAGCGTCGGACCACTTCGGTAGGGTGAGCCGTTAAAACAAGCTCAATAGATTGCCCTTGTAATGCTTCGATCATTTGTTCTGAGGTGTAATTTTGCTTTACTAGGCGCTCAAGCAAATCCCCCACGGGGTTGTGGTACACCCTCAAACTTTCGTTGGTACGACGACGGTGAACGCGATGATATTGTTCCGCAATGTTGGATAGGTTCAGGAACTGATTAAACGCTCGAGCAACAGGGACAATTTCTTTATCATCTAACGCTTCTAGCGCATCAATGAGTGCGGCTGAATCCCCTGATTGTCGACCATCTTTAGAGAGCAGGCGGATGTTTTCAACTTTTTCAAGAAAGCCCTCTCCCAAGTGATTACTCATGCTCTCGCCGAGACAATCTCCCAGCAACCTAACATTTTCACGTAACGACGCTTGACGATCACTCACCTCAACCTCCTAAAAAAGTACCACAAACACTTATTGAGTCGCGTTATTATTCTTTCTATTACAAGGCTATAAACCTTCGCTTTTAGCTTGCTCCCAGTAACGGTCTAATTCTTCCAAAGAACAATCCGTTAATGTTCTATTCTGTGCTACTAACAATGTCTCGATTCTAGCAAAACGACGTCGAAACTTAGTATTGGTTTTGTTTAATGCTATATCTGGTGACACCTTAAGATGACGTGCCAAATTGGTCATAGCAAATAACACATCGCCCATTTCTTCAGCGATATGTCCCTGCTCGCCAAGCTGTATGGCCTCTTCCAACTCATCCAACTCTTCGCGAATTTTGGCAAACACTGGCGTAATATCCGGCCAATCAAATCCAAACTTAGCGGCTTTTTGTTGCAGTTTAACGGCTTGCATCATGCTCGGCATAGAGCTTGGCACATCATCCAACACTCCTTGCTTAGGCTTTGAGGCTTTTTCTTGCGCTTTAATCGTTTGCCATTGGGCGGAAACGTCTGCTTCAGACACGTTGTTTGGCTCACCAAAGCGACTAAGCTCGCCTTGTGGAAAAATGTGCGGATGACGACGCAGCATTTTAGCCACTATGCCATTCACCACATCGTCAAAATTAAATTTTTCATCTTCAAGTGCTATTTGAGAGTAAAAAATCACTTGGAACAGCAAGTCTCCAAGTTCATCCTTTAAATCATCAAAGTCCGCTCTCTCAATGGCATCAATGACTTCATAAGCTTCTTCCAAGGTATAAGGCGCAATGGTCTGATAGGTTTGTTTCTTGTCCCAAGCACAACCATAGTCTTTATCACGCAAACACGTCATTAAATATTGTAGGCGCTGGATTGCTTCACTCAAAAGTCTCTCTCTCTAAACACGTTTAATACATTGGGTAATTGATTGATCCGATGTAATAACTTACTCAACACACTCAATTCCCCTACCTCGATGGTAAAACGGATACTGGCCGTGTGGTTCTCTTTTGCTGATAAGGTGTTCATCGACAATAGATTCACTTTTTCATTGGCAAGCAACCCGGTAATATCATTAAGCAACCCCGTTCTGTCGTAAGCTTCCACTTGAATGTTCACTGGGTATTGATTGTCTAAACGCTCCCCCCAGCTCACGTCAATAATACGTTCTGGCTCATCCATCCCCAATTGCACTATGTTAATACAATCCTGACGATGTACCGAAACCCCTCGACCATGGGTAATGTAACCAGCAACATCATCACCAGGAATCGGCGTACAACACTTGGCCATTTGCGTTAAGAGCTTACCGACACCGAGAATATGAATGTCATTATCAGAGGATTTATGACGACTTTTCTTCAAACGAATTGGGCGAGTTGTGCTCGGTGCTTCACCGTTCAAACTGAAGAATTCATCAACCACTCTCAACACGCGAGCCAGTTGAATGTCCCCTGCCCCTAATGCCACATAAACTTCATCCGCATTGGAGAAATTAAATCGTGCGGCGACCGTTTGTAAGTCAACTCGACTGTCGTCCACGCCCAAACGCTTGAGCTGCTTATCCAATAAGGCCTTACCCGCTTCAAGGTTTTTATCTCGATCTTCCTTGCGGAACCAGTTTTGAATTTTGGCGCGGGCACGGTTAGTTTGCACATAACCTAAAGTTGGATGTAACCAGTCTCGACTTGGTCCACCTTCTTTTGTGGTAAGAATTTCAACCTTGTCACCTGTTTTAAGGTGCGTTACCAAAGAAATGATCTTGCCATTTACCTTTGCACCACGACACCGGTGACCAATTTCTGTATGCACTCGATAAGCAAAATCTACTGGCGTCGCATTGACGGGTAAATCCACCACGTGACCATCTGGGGTAAACACATAAATACGGTCTTGCTCAATATCACTGCGTACTTGTTCGGATAAGGACTCTAAATCCCCTTGAACTTCATGAAAGTCCAAGATGGTTCTCAGCCACTGCAATTTTTCTTCGTAACTGCTGCTGTTCGAACTAAGATCTGTGCCTTTGTATTTCCAATGAGCACACACCCCAAGTTCCGCATCCTCATGCATTTTATGAGTACGAATTTGTATTTCTAAAGCACGACCTTGAGGCCCAACAACGGCCGTATGGAGCGATTGATAACCATTCGATTTAGGGTTACTGATGTAATCGTCAAATTCTTGTGGAATGGGTCGCCATAAATTATGGACAATACCAAGAACGCCATAACATTCCATTGGCTCATCCACTAAGATACGTACAGCACGCACATCATAAACTTCATCAAAGCCAATGTTTTTGCGCTTCATTTTGCGCCAAATACTGTAAATATGTTTCGCCCGCCCCATCAGATCCGCATGAATATTAATGCCTTTCAAGCGCTGATCAAGCAGACCGATCACATCTTCTATGTACTGCTGACGATCAAGACGTTTTTCATCCAGCCATTTAGCAATGCGTTTGTATTCGGTAGGGTAAAGGTATCGGAACGAAAGGTCTTCAAGTTCCCATTTGATGTGACCAATTCCTAAACGGTGAGCTAAGGGTGCATAAACACTTTGCACTTCCAAAGCAACCGCGACTCGACGATCTTCATCCTGATATTTCGCTTCTTTGATCGCACAAGCTCTCTCGGCCAATTTGATCAACACAACTCGCACATCATCAATGATCGAAACCAGCATTTTACGTAATGATTCCAGCTGGTTTTCGTTGCTACCTAATACTTCGGCTGCGGTGTCTGCGGTTAAATTCTTTGACACCTCTCCCATGCGAATCACCCCTTCAACCAGAGAGGCAACTTTACGACCAAACATGTCTACTACGCGGCTAATCGGCAACTGATCTTCTCGAACGGCTCGATACAAGGCCGCAGCAACAAGAGAATCTTGATCAGCTCGGAAACCGGATAAAATCTCAACCATTTCCAAACCGGCACGGAAGGTACTGGCTTGCGAGCCCCAATAGGAAGGTCGGGCACATTGCAACTCAGCTTGTCGAGCCAACTCACAGGCCATCCTTAGAGGCACTCGTGCACCGTCATCAATTAGATCGGAGAAATTCGACATCCAAGCATCAATATCAACACTGCCATCTTCTAATACTGGATGATCTTTTCTTACTGTTACCATTTATCCGTCCTTCAATTCACTTTTGCTTTTGCAATAGCATCATGGTTTCCACATGTGACGTTTGCGGAAACATATCCATTAACCCCGCCCGCACAACCTTGTAGCCATTTGACACTAAATACTCAGCGTCTCTTGCCAAAGTAGAAGCATTGCAAGAAACATACAAGATTTGCTGTGGCGCGATATGAATAATGGTATCTAAAAACTCAAACGCTCCGGCTCGCGGTGGATCAAGCAATATCTTATTAATTTTTTCGGTTAAAAACGCCCCTGCAACAGGCTGCGTTAAATCCGCCGCCACAAAGGTGACATTATCCAAACCGTTTAAACTGGCATTATGCCGGCCAGCTTGAACCATTGATTCCTGTAACTCGACGCCAATTACACTGCCAGCAAGTTGCGCTAATGGCAAAGAAAAATTCCCAACCCCACAGAACAAATCCAACACGGCATCCTCTTTCTGAGGTGCCAACCATGCCATGGCTTGCGCTACCATTTTTTGATTCATTGCCTCATTTACTTGAATAAAGTCTTGAGGGTGATATTTCAAGCGCAAATTCCCCAAATCATAATAGCGCATTTGTTCTTCTATCAGATCGGCTCTGCTCGCTTTTGGTGCCTGCCAATATAAATTGACTCCCTCTGATTGAGCCCAATCAAGATATGCCTGTTGTTGAATGAGGGAAATGTCAGACACTAAACGCAACAATACCGACATACCTTTGCTGTCTTCTAACAGCTCAACGTGACCTAGTGACGATAGAATAGGATTCTGCTTTAAACAATCTTTAAGGGAAACGAACAAGACTTGTAATGACGGTGTTAAGACATGACATTGCTCAATATCGACGACTCGATTAGAGGCTTTACTGCGAAAACCAAGGACCAAAGAATTTTTTTTATGATCAATCGCCAAACGAGCTCGACGGCGATAGCCTGAACTCGCATCAAATAAACACTCAATTTGCTCTTTCGGTAATAAGTTTCTTAACTGCCCGGCTAACCAGTCCGCTTTAGCAAGGCGTTGTGAAGACGCTTCTAAATGCTGGAAACTGCAGCCACCACAATCACCAAAGTGCTGACAAGCTGGCGACACACGATCAACACTGGTTTTAATAACAGCATTCAAAATAGCTTCATCAAAACGACGACCAGGTTTCGTTACCTGAGCGGTGACCGTCTCCCCAGGTAACGCCCCTTCAATAAAGGTGACTTTACCGTTAAGGCGGGCAACCCCTTTCGCCTCATGGGTCAAACCATCAATTTGATAAGTTTGCATTGGCCCTAATGAGGCTTTTTTTATCGGGCGACGGGCTGAAGTTCTTCTTCTCAAGATACGTTCTCGATTGGCAATAAAATGAATATTTGGCCCGCATTCTAACGCATCTGAGCAGAGATCAACATGACAACTTTTTTAATCAAACACGCCGGTCGACAAATATCGGTCACCACGATCACACACGATGGCCACAATCACAGCATCATTTAACTGCTCAGATAATGCCATGGCCATGGCGACGGAACCGCCCGATGACACGCCACAAAAAATACCTTCCTCTTTCGCAAGGCGACGCATGGTTTGTTCCGCATCCTGCTGAGACACATCCATCACAGTATCGACTCGCGTATCATCAAAAATAGACGGTAGATACTCTTTTGGCCAGCGTCGTATCCCCGGAATACTAGCACCATCTTGTGGCTGCAATCCTATGATCTGAATCTGCTCATTCTGTTCTTTCAAATACTGCGAGACGCCCATGATCGTCCCTGTGGTGCCCATCGAACTGACAAAGTGCGTGACCGTACCTTGTGTTTGCCGCCAGATCTCAGGTCCAGTTGAAAGATAATGGGCGTTAGGATTATCTTGATTGGCAAACTGATTGAGCACTTTACCAATGCCTTGGTCCTGCATCTCTTGAGCCAAATCTCTTGCTCTTTCCATGCCTTCTTGTTTACTGACCAAGTGCAAAACCGCCCCATAAGCGGCCATTGCAGACTTACGCTCTTGGCTCATGTTATCAGGCATGATCAAGTGCATTTTATAACCTTTAATGGCCGCGGCCATCGCCAATGCAATGCCGGTATTACCACTGGTCGCTTCGATTAAACTGTCTCCCGGTTTAATCTCACCGCGACGCTCAGCCTGCAAAATCATATTTAAAGCAGGACGATCTTTTACTGAACCAGCAGGGTTTTGCCCTTCCAGTTTTAACAATATGGTATTGTTAGGATTTGGGTTGATTCTTTGTAGGCGCACCAAAGGGGTTTGCCCAATCAAAGACTCGATAGTTGGATACTCGATCATATAAAAACTTCATTGACATTAATTACGGACAGAATGACACTTAACGCATTATTGAGCCTATTTAAGACCACTTGCTACCAAGAGTACAATAAGAAAGCGTTATAAACTTAGTTTCAACCACGCAATAATAAGGTAAGCACATGGGCTACAAACATATTTTTGCGGTTTTCACTCTTGTGATGTTACTCAGCGCCTGTGAAAAAAAAGCAAGCATCACCACCGATTTAAGCAATTTAGAGCTGAGAACCCAATGGCGTCAGTGCCTTTATGATTCCGCGACAAAAGGCGACACAAAAGCCTGTCAGCAGTATCAAGAAGAATGTAAAAAACGCCAAGACACGGACAATTTTGCCTGTTATTAGTCAATAACAAATTAGGACCTCATGATTAATATTCGTTTGCCAAAACTTCAGCTGAACCATGACAATAAATTGTTTTGGTCTTTATTTTCACCTGTTTTTGGTATTTCCATTATCACGTGCGCATTCTTAATTCTCAGCCGCTTCAATGATCTTGACGATACTCTTTATCAACGCACGCAACACATCACAGAACAAGTCGCTACTACCAGCGAATATGCGATTGTCTTTTCTGATCAAAACATGATGTATCGAATCTTACAAAACGCACTCAGCAATCAATACATCAGCAGTGTCCAACTGTTTAACAGTGAACAAAAAATCATCGCTGAGTTGGGCACAGAATTTGTTGTCACAACGACCGGCTTCCCCACCACCAATGAGATACAAAAACTTCCCGATCATTTAGTTTCCATTAGTGCGGTTCATTACAATAACAATGCCTTGGACGGTGCCTTCAACCCACAAGCCGACTTATTTGGCCCCATAAGGCAACAAAACCTTATTGGTTGGGTCAAAATTCAAGCCGATACCGCCATAGTTCAAATCCAAAAATACCAATATGCCAGCTTAGTCCTATTGGTTTTCTTTGCGTTCAATTTAGGCAGTGGACTGATTTTTTTACGCATCACCAAACAATTGATGCTGCCCGTCAAAAATGTCGAAAACACCTTAAACAAACTCGCAAAAGAGCAGTTTTCTGCAGCAAAACTGTTGCGCCTTCCGGTAGAATATCAATCTCTGCAAAAAGATTTGTTATTCCTAACGGAACGACTTGAACACAACAGACATGAAATGACCGCAGGAATAGAGCAAGCGACAGAAGATCTCCGTCGAAGCATGGACAGTATGGAAGAGAAAAGCGCCCAGTTACACATCGCCAACCGGGAAGCAATGGAATCCAATCGCCTAAAATCTCAGTTCCTTGCCAATATCAGCCATGAAGTCAGAACCCCTCTAAATGCCATCTTGGGCTATACCAAAACCCTGCAAAAAGGCATCAAGGATCCACAACATAAACTGTATATAGATACCATTGAACAATCGACAAACAGTTTGCTCGCCATCATTGGCGATATCTTAGACTTTTCCAAAATAGAAGCGGGGAAATTAAGCTTAGAAAGCAATCACTTTAACCTTCGAGCTTTAATCGATGATGTTTATCAAACCCTAAGCATCAACCTGCTAACCAAGGAAAAGCAGATTGATCTGGTGACAGAATACGATGTACAACTGCCAGAATGGATCATTGGAGACAGCACTCGCATTCGTCAGATCCTCACCAACCTAATTGGTAATGCCATTAAGTTTACTCACCAAGGTTCAGTCAAAACCAAAGTATCTTGTCAGGCTCAGTCAGACAACAAGCTAACGTTACTATTCCAAATCGTCGACACAGGCATTGGCATCCCAGAACATAAGATTGATCGCCTCTTCAAACCGTTTTCACAAGTAGACACCAGCACAACAAGACAATTTGGTGGCACAGGCTTAGGGCTGGTTATCAGTAAAAAACTGGTAGAACAAATGCAAGGAAAAATCGAAGTCAGCAGTGATCCAAGCATCGGCTCAACGTTTCGTTTTTCTCTTTGTCTACAAGCTTCTGGAAACCCAATGAATCAAAAAGACTCATTGGACAGACACATCATTTTACTGGAGCCAAGCAGCACCTATCGTGCTCATTTGACAAGCTATTTGCATAGCATTGGTGTTAAAACCACCCGTTGCAGCGACATCGAACAATTGGTTTCTGCTTTGCAGGAAAAAGCTGACACCATTGACGGAATTGTACTGAGCTTAGGGCCTGATGAAAGCAGTGTAGAAGAAACCAAAGAATTGATTAGTTACGCCAATCAACACTTTTCCATCCCCTGCATTGTGATGATCCAACCCCCCAGAAGCCTTACTCAAAACCCAGAACTTAAAGCACTTGCTAGCGAAATACTGCTCAAACCGGTCAGCCATGATCGTCTCTATAAAGCACTACAACAAATCAACCATAGGGAAATTCAAGTCGATGAGATTAGCCCTCCTGTTGAATCAAATCAAACACGTAAAGGCCTTAAAATCTTGGCGGTTGATGATGCACCAATCAACTTACAACTGCTAAGTCATTGGCTCCAACCGCACGGCATCAACGTCACTCTGGCCTACAGCGGCCAGCAAGCCTTATCATTGGCGTCTGAGCAAACATTTGATCTCATTTTTATGGACATCCAAATGCCCGAAATGGATGGCATGGAAACCACTCAACAGTTACGACAATTAAAGTCCTATCAAAACACCCCAATCATTGCCTTAACGGCGCACGCTCTAGGCTCAGAGCAACAACAAATTCTCGCCAGTGGCATGAATGCTTACTTAACCAAACCCATTGATGAAGAAGTATTGTTTCGCACCATCGATGAATGGTGCTCTAATACCAAAACCTTCCAGCAACAAGTTGATGCCACATTAGTCAATATTTTCGATATGCAAAAAGCCTTAGACATCGTCAATGGAAAAGCCGACATCGCTCAAGAAATGTTTACCATGTTGGCAGACTCACTAGACAATGAGAAAAAGCTGATTCAACACCATTTAGAACACCAAGACACAGAAAAACTCATTGAAGTGGTTCACCGAATTCACGGAGCGTCTAAATACACAGGCACCTTTAATGTTGCACGTCATGCTGGTTTTTTAGAAACACATTTAAAAGAACTGGGCATGGAAGACGTAGAAGGTGTCGCGGAAGATTTCATTCACGCCATTGATGACTTACTAAATCATCGAGATCTGATTACTTGGCCTCAAGAATAACAAAGGCCTGCGCATAAGCTCGCTCATCCGTTAAGCTTAAATGCCACACCACAGGGTGCTCAAAACGTTCAGAGATGTTCTTGTCTACCTCTAAATAAGGCTGACCAGAAGGCAGGTTAATAACAGTAAAGTGCTGAAAGCTGACCCCAGAACCAATGCCTGTTCCCAAAGCCTTCACAGCGGCCTCTTTCGCGGCAAAGCGTTTCGCCACATAAGCATTGGCTTGATCAGGATGAGAAATAGCCTGCCAACGTTGCTTCTCTTGTGCGGTTAGAATGCGATCGACAAATCGCTCACCCAAACGCGCCACAGAATCAGCAATACGTTCAATTTCAACCAAATCTGTTCCAACCCCTAAAATCACAACGCTACCCTTATCGTTAAAACGCCCTTACTGGGCTCGAAAGACTGGCACACCTAAATGTAACTCGCCATTGAATGAGGTGGCTGGCAGCAGCTCACGAGACACCACTGGTTTACCATTTAACAAACCATCTAACCAATGCCGATGCAACACTTTTGCTAAGCTTAAAACCTGTTTATCACGCCATGCACCAGCGTGATATTGCAACGCCACTTGCCCTTCGACAAAGAGAATCGGCGCTTGTTTCAATATCTCTCCATGATAAGGACGTAAACCAAATTGACCATGAAACTGATACATCTGCTTCGCGTCCAACGGCTCACCACGCCCCGTTACACCCATACTAATGCTTGACCCCAAGTCAGCAAACAACCCCACCTCAAAACGCCTTAACAGTGGTGCAATGGGCGCACCGGCATGCAAACTTTCAATCAGCCATTGATACAAGGCGTAGACATCGGGCAGAGGTAAATTGGTTGGTAACAGTTTCTCCAACAATTCATGAACATACAAGGCCGCGTACAAACTGAGTCCATCCAATGAACTCGGAGCAGACAGAGACTCCAAACTTTTGATCGTCTTTAGGTCACTACGTCCCACATAATCCAGCTCATAACGCAAAAAAGGCCCAGGTAAGACCCGAGCCTCTTTTTTTGGTAATCGCCAAACACCGCGCATCAAACCTTGTTCTTCGGTCAATAGGTCAACCAGCACCTTATTGTCCTGAAACGGACGAGTATGAATGACATACCCATTAGCGCGCATCCGACTTACTCTTCCTGATAGCCCAGACTTGCCAAAGCACGCTCATCATCAGACCAACCTGAACGCACCTTAATCCACAAATTCAACATCACTTTATGTTGAAATAAGTCTTCCATGTCAATACGAGCTTCCTTACCAATAAGCTTAATTTTTTCGCCACGATCACCAATGATGATGCGTTTTTGACCATTGCGCTCAACCAAGATCAAAGCACTAATATGAATCGCGGTTTCTTCATAAACAAACTCTTCAATTTGCACCGCCACTTCATAAGGTACTTCCTGACCTAATTGACGGGTAATTTTTTCACGTACAATTTCAGCCGCCAAGAAACGCGAGCTGCGGTTGGTGATTTGGTCTTCTGGGTAATACTGCATTCCCTCTGGAATATAGCTTTCCACCAAACGCTCAAGACGATCTAAATTCTTATTTCGCAGAGCCGAGATCGGTACAATTTGTGCGAAGTCCATGCGTTCGGACAAATTCGCCAAACGAGGCAACAGTTCCTCTTTCTGATCCAGTTGATCTACCTTATTTACGACCAAGACCACAGGACAAGAAGCAAACTTCACCTTTTGTAAAACAGACTCATCTTCTTCCGTCCAACGATCCGCATCAACCACAAACAACACCAAATCCACATCTTTCAATGCCGCCGTTGCGGTGCGATTCATAATGCGGTTAATGGCCTTAGTTTCCCCCAAATGCAATCCTGGAGTGTCTACATAAATAGCCTGAATATGACCCTCAGTTTTCACCCCAAGAATCTGATCCCGCGTGGTCTGTGGCTTACGAGAGGTAATCGAAAGCTTTTGCCCTAGAATATGGTTAAGCAGGGTCGATTTGCCCACATTCGGGCGGCCAACTATGGCAATATAACCACAATGGGTTACTTCAACATCAGACATTCACTTCTTCCAATTTTTCTAAAGCTTTTGCCGCTGCATTTTGTTCAGCAATACGGCGACTATTGCCGCGCCCCTCAATAGAGTCATTACACAGTTCTATGTGGCAATGCACATGAAACGTTTGATCATGAGGTTCGCCAACAATATCGACCACTTCATACTGAGGCAAAGCATGTTTTCTGGCTTGTAGGTATTCTTGCAAACGCGTTTTGGCGTCTTTCGTCACCACTTTCAGGGAAGTCGCGTCTAAACGATCTTTGTACCAAGCTAAAATATGTTGACGACAAACGTCCATGCCAGCATCTAAGTACATAGCGCCGATAATACCTTCAACGCTGTCAGCTAAAATCGAATCGCGACGAAAACCACCGCTTTTCAATTCGCCAGCGCCCAGCTTTAAAAAATCGCCCAGCTGGAATTCACGCGCTAACTCAGCCAACGTATCCCCTTTAACCAATGATGCACGTAAGCGACTTAATTCTCCTTCCTTGGCTTTTGGAAAACGATGAAACAAGTCTTCCGCTATCACATAATTGAGAATCGAATCACCCAAGAACTCAAGACGCTCATTGTTTTTCCCGCCATAACTGCGGTGCGTCAGCGCCAGTTCAAGCAATCCAAGGTCGGCAAAAAAATAGCCTATGCGCCGACACAACTTCTGATACAGTGAACTCAAAATGTCTCCAATTATTTATTCAATCAAACCGTTATTTTTAAAACTTGGGATACTGAAAAAGTCATCCCAATGAAGCCACACATAAAATGCACGCCCCTTCATATTTTCTTCTGGTACAAAGCCCCAGAAGCGACTATCTGCGCTGTTATCGCGGTTATCACCCATCACAAAATAATGACCTTCCGGCACAACCCAATTACCTTCATGTGGCGTGTTACGATTACTATTATAGATGTCGTGCTCTACACCACCTAAATTTTCTTTAAAGAGAGTGACTGGCTCTCTATTCGGATTGAGTGAAATAGGCAAAGCGGCCAAAAACTCTTTACTGACCTGCTGACCATTCACCGTTAACACCTTATCGTGATAGCGGATCTTGTCACCAGGCAAACCAACCAAACGCTTAATGTAGTTTAGACTAGGATCCAAAGGATATTTAAACACCACCACATCGCCACGCTTCGGTTCAGACGTTGGGATTAACGTGGTATTGGTGACAGGCAAGCGCAAGCCATAATCAAACTTGTTCACCAAAATGAAATCGCCGATCTGCAACGTCGGTAACATAGATCCTGATGGGATTTGAAACGGTTCAACCACAAACGAGCGCAAGCCAAATATCACCGCGATAATCACAAAGTAAGATTTGACCTCAGATACCAGCTTAGGCGTATCAGCCAAACGTTCTTTGGCTTCTTTACTTATGGCCTTTTGCGCCGCTTGATCCATACCAGACAAAATCTGTTTACGCTTTGGCGCAAACACAATTCGATCATATACCCAGAAAGCACCAGTAACCAAAAAGGCAACGGCCAGTATCAACTCAAAATCAAAACCCATACAACATTACTCCACCGAGATGCTCACGCATCGATTTGGTTTTTTATTAGCTGTCCAGCTGCAAAACCGCAAGGAAAGCAGATTGTGGCACTTCCACATTACCAACCTGCTTCATGCGCTTCTTACCTTCTTTCTGCTTCTGTAACAATTTCTTCTTACGACTCACGTCACCACCGTAACATTTGGCTGTTACATTTTTACGTAGGGCTTTAACGGTCGTACGTGAAATCACTTTTGCCCCAACCGCCCCTTGAATCGCCACATCAAACATTTGACGAGGAATGAGATCTTTCATTTTTTCACACAAAGCACGTCCTTTAAATTGAACGTTATCCTTATGCATAATCAAAGCCAAAGCATCAACACGCTCACCATTGATGAGGATGTCTAAGCGGCACAAAGACGCAGCACTGAAATGCGAGAAACTGTAATCCAAGGAAGCAAAACCACGGCTGCAAGATTTCAATTTATCAAAGAAATCCATTACCACTTCGTTCATCGGCAACTCATAACGTAATTGCACCTGACGACCAACATATTGCATGTCTTTTTGTACGCCACGCTTTTCCACACAAAGCGTAATGACGTTGCCTAGAAACTCTTGCGGTACCAGTATATTCGCTTCCACAATGGGTTCGCGCATTTCTTTGACCGTACCTGGGTCTGGCATTTTAGAAGGGCTATCAACATACACCACTTCGTCATTGTTCAACTCAATTTCGTACACAACTGTTGGCGCGGTAGTAATCAAGTCTAGGTCGTATTCTCGTTCCAAACGCTCTTGGATGATTTCCATGTGCAGCATGCCTAGGAAGCCACAACGGAAACCAAAGCCCAATGCATCGGAGCTTTCTGGCTCGTAGAACAAGGACGCATCATTCAATGTCAACTTGCCTAAGGCAACGCGAAAGTCTTCATAATCATCTGAGCTGACAGGGAACAGACCAGCGTAGACCTGAGGTTTCACTTTTTGGAAACCTGACAACTGCTCTACATCTGGGGTAGTGGCATGAGTGATGGTGTCACCCACTGGCGCACCATGAATGTCTTTAATACCCGCCACAACATAACCTACTTCACCGGCTTTCAAGACACCGGTTTCTTTACGTTTTGGTGTGAAAATACCCGCCATGTCCACTGGGTGTGCTTGTTTGGTGGATTTAATGAAAATCTTGTCTTTCTTACGCAAAGTCCCCTGTTTGATTCGAACCAGAGACACAACGCCTAGGTAGTTATCAAACCATGAGTCAATGATGAGAGCTTGCAATGGTGCTGCCGTATCACCTTCTGGCGCGGGTACCGTGGCCACCAAACGCTCTAACACGTCTTCAACCCCCATCCCAGTCTTCGCCGAGCAGGTCACCGCGTCCATCGCATCAATGCCGATAATTTCTTCAATCTCAGCACTGACTCGCTCGGGTTCAGCTTGAGGCAAGTCAATTTTGTTTAAAACCGGCATGACCTCAAGGCCTTGTTCAATCGCGGTATAACAATTGGCAACAGACTGTGCTTCTACACCTTGTGCCGCATCGACCACCAGCAAAGCCCCTTCACAAGCCGCCAGTGAACGAGACACTTCATACGAGAAGTCTACGTGTCCTGGGGTATCAATGAAATTTAACTGATAGGTTTCACCGTCTTTTGCTTGGTAGTCCAAAGTCACACTTTGTGCCTTGATGGTAATGCCACGCTCACGTTCGATGTCCATTGAATCAAGTACTTGAGCAGACATTTCACGTTCACTCAAACCTTCGCAGGCTTGAATAAAACGATCCGCCAAAGTGGATTTACCATGGTCAATGTGGGCGATGATGCTGAAATTTCGTATGTGCTTAAGGTTGTTTGAAGACACTATTTTCTCACACTATAAAAGCGATATTAAAATGATCACAGGTTGATAAGGCGTCACAAGATAGCCAGTTTTCCACAAGATACTTTCTTGCTAAGCGTATCAAGCCGAGTTATCAACCTATTATCTGGTTAGAATTTGCCGAGCATTCTACCGAAATTCCGCTTAGGACTCCATTGATTTCACGCCTTCCTTAAGGCAGGACAATGCCTTTCTCTTTTAATACCCGCTCTACCGTATCCACGGTTGCTTGAGTATGGGCATCAATCTCCAAATTCACCTTGTCACCAACGGACAAGATCGAAAACGTCGTTAAGCGCAACGTTTCTGGAATTAAAGACACTTCTAGCCAATCATCACCTATGTCACTAATGGTCAAGCTAGCGCCATTCAATCCCACATAACCCTTATCAAACAAATAGCGTCGCGCATCCACTTCTTGCTGACGATCCGTGACGAAACGAATGTGCACACTTTCCTCTATTTTCTCTATACGAGAAACCGTCACTGACGTCATGATATGGCCCGACATAACGTGACCACCAATTTCATCGCCCATTCTAGCAGCACGTTCAAAATTCACCGTATCACCGACTTGCAATAAGCCAATATTGGTCAAGGCAAGTGTCGTATCAATGACATCAAATGTCAGTACATCATGCGCTATTTCCGCCACCGTTAGGCAGACACCATTAATGGCCACACTGGCCCCCAACTGCTGACTTAACATCACGCCTTCAGGGAACAAGATTTCTAAACGTTTATTGCGACCATCTTGAGTAACCGATTGAACACTTGCCTTGCCTTGAATAATACCTGTAAACATAAGCTCCCCTACTTCTGGTCAGCATAAAAAAGAAACAACACTGCGCAAGATTCATACTTAATTTCGGCACTGAAGAAGAATTGAACACCCCTTCGCAAAGCACGATTTATACTGGCCTCCAATGAGTTATCATTAAGTCACCAATAGGGTTATCCACAGGTTACGGGGATAACCGAAACACGCAAGCTAAACCCTACTAATGCGCCCTAATTTCCACTTTTCAAGCAAGCCAAGGCAACTAATTGCGCTTTCTTCAGGTTAATGCTTCTATCATGGCTTGCGTCACCAAGGTAATGCCATCTTCGTTTCGGTAAAAACGCACGCTATCTTGTTGTGGGTCTTCGCCAATCACAGTACCTTCAGGGATCTGACAATCAGAATCCACCACCACCTTGCTCAGGCGACAATGACGACCTATGTCACATCTCGGTAAAATGACGCATTCATTGACATGAGAATAGGAATTCACTCGCACGTTATTGAATAGAATCGATTGCTCCACGGTCGACCCAGAGACAATACAACCCGCTGACACCACGGAGTTGAGAGCCGTGCCAATGCGCTCTTCGTAATTGTAATTAAACTTAGCAGCAGGACGTTGATAATGAGCCGTTCGAATTGGCCAATTTTCATCGTATAAATCTAACTCAGGCACGAGCTTAGTGAGGTCCATATTGGCTTCCCAATAGGCCGTTAACGTCCCCACATCACGCCAATAAGCATCTTGTGGATAATTTTCGTTCATCACCACACTGTTGGAAAAATGGTGCGCTTTGATATGACTTCGGCCAACAAAATAGGGAATTAAATCTTTGCCAAAATCGTGGCTAGATTCCTTATCTTGCGCATCAGAGCATAAAATTTCGGACAGGAACTTGGTGTTAAAAATATAAATCCCCATGCTCGCCAAGGACACTTCTGGCTTACCTGCCATGGTCGGAGGATGAGAGGGTTTTTCTTCAAACGCGATGATATTATCGTTTTCATCAACGTGCATAATGCCAAACTGATGCGCTTCCTCAACCGGAACTTCGATGCAAGAAACCGTCACGTCGGCACCACTTTCAAGGTGTTCTTTTAACATCAAGCTGTAATCCTGCTTGTAAACATGATCTCCCGCCAACACCAATATGTATTCACTTTTTAAATCTCGAATCATGGCCAAATTTTGATAGACCGCATCAGCCGTACCACGATACCAATCACCTCCCGTTTGTTGTTGAGCGGGCCACAACTCAATAAATTCATTGAAGTCCGAGCGTAGGAAATTCCAGCCTCGTTGAACATGCTGATTCAATGTGTGCGATCGATACTGAGTCAACACCGCGATTCGTCGCATACCAGAATTGATGCAATTGGACAGAGGGAAATCGATGATTTTATACTTACCAGCAATTGGCACGGCTGGCTTAGAGCGTTGATCCGTTAACTGTTTTAATCTAGAACCGCGTCCACCTGCTAAGATGATGGAGATGGTTTTCATGCACGCTGTATTTAAATCCATGTGAAGCCCTTTAAAGTGATAAATTACTCTCATCCAAACGTCAGTTAGGTATACTTCAACAACCTACTACACAAAATAAAGACACCTAACCATGAAAATACTTTTCGCAGCCTCGGAAATTTACCCATTGATCAAAACTGGAGGATTGGCGGATGTAGCAGGATCGTTACCTCTTGCTCTGCGAGCAAAGGGTCATGACGTCAAGCTCATCATGCCAGCTTATCAAGGCATATTAGAAAAGGTAGCGCCTATTCAGAAGACTATCAACTTAGGTAACCCATTTGGTGTCGGGGATTTACGTATTCTTGAAACTCACATACCAGAAAATGATACGCCGATCTGGTTGGTTCAATGTCAGGCGCTTTATGAAAGAGAGGACGGCCCCTATGTGGATAACAACGGCCAAGACTTTGACGATAACCACCTACGCTTTTGCGCCTTTTCTTGGGCCGCTGCCTATCTAGTCAGTCATAGTGAACTAACTGGTTGGCCAGCCGACATTTTGCACCTTAATGACTGGCAAACAGGGTTTGCGGCAGCCTATTTAAAAAGCTGGCAAAACAAATCTGTTGCGGTGGTAACAACCGTTCACAACTTACGCTACAACGGCAGTTTCGACCTGCATAAATTTGCCAGCACGCAACTCTCAGCAGAATTACTCACCATGCAAGGTATGGAATTCTACGGTCGATTTTCAGGCCTTAAAGCAGGCTTAGTCTATGCCGATGCCATTACCACCGTTAGCCCTTCTTACGCTCAAGAAATTCTCACGCCAGAATACGGTGACGGTCTAGACGGCATCCTCAATGTTCTATCGGATAAACTTACAGGCATTCTGAATGGTGTTGATTACCATGCTTGGAACCCAGAAATTGATCCATTGATTAGCCAGAACTACGGCGTGACATCACTGGAACAGAAAACCATTAACAAACAGGCGCTATTGACCGAAAATAATTTATCAACCGATCTATCGAAGCCGCTATTCGGTGTCGTGAGCCGACTGACAGAGCAGAAAGGGCTTGATCTGATACTCGAAACGCTACCTGAGATACTCTCACAAGGCGCTCGTTTTGTTTTATTAGGATCCGGAGATAAAACCTTAGAGCAGGGTTTCATCGCGCTACAACAGCAATTCCCTGAACAAGTGGCCATTCGCATTGGTTATGACGAAGCGTATTCTCACCGCCTACAAGCTGGATTGGACGTACTTTTAATTCCCTCTCGATTTGAGCCTTGTGGTCTTACCCAGCTATATGCCCTCAAATACGGTACATTACCTTTGGTCCGACAAACAGGCGGGCTGGCTGACACCGTTTTTGAAGAGGGAGAAAAAGCGAACGGCTTCCATTTTCAAGACACAACCTGCGATGCCTTAAAAGCCTGCTTACAACGCTGTTTAGAAACGTATCATCAACCTGCTATTTGGCATCAAAAACAAATTAACGCCATGCAGTATGACTACAGTTGGGACAAGGTGACTGACCAATGGATTGAACTGTATTCGTCTTTAATTCAATAACGCCTGACGATTGGTAAGCGACCAAAGCGCCACCCCATCAAGTAGAGCTTGCTCCATGAAGCCTTCTTGACTCATGTCTCTTAAGGCAACCGCTATACGGTGACGAAGGCCGGGAGTGTTACAAGCAGACGCTTTTGATAAGGTGAGATAAAGCCCTTCACTGCTGATATGGGGTTCAACAGCCTCTAGTTCTTCCGATAATCCCAGTAATCCTGCGTAAGCTTGAGCAGGGCTTTTTTCATAAAGTACATAATCAACGCGATTCGCAGCCAACATTTTTAACGCTTGCGCTAAACTGGCTACCGTCAATATATTCAAATTATCTTTTGCGTAACGATCAAATTGCTCACCCAAGCTATTATTAATTACGGTGACGCCCCAATGACCTTGTAAATCTTCTTTGCTCTGAAAAGGAAACTGCGACGCCTTACGCTGCCAAACCACGCTCTGGGTATACAAGAAAACCGGCGTAAAATAATCCATATAGTCGGCTCGATTACTGGTATAAAATGCGCCAGCCATCAGATCGATATGGCCAGCTTTGACCTCACTTTGTGCTCTAGACCAAGGCCCCACATGCTGCAATCGAATCGGCACCTCAATACGACGGCTCAGTTCATCCATGATAATCCGATTGACGCCCTGTAATGCCATTGAATTCTGTTTGTCGCGCCACAAAAAAGGGGGGTATTCTGAATTACCTGTTGCGCTGAGTTCATGACAGGAAGCCAAGCCTGCCCCTGCCGCCAAACTCAATTGCGACAACGCCATCAGCACAAAGCTAAATAAATAAGATGAAACGGCGCGTAGCGTCATTTGAGACCAGCCTTATCGGGATCTTTTAGCAAGTTCACTCCCTAAAAATAATAAAAACACATACACAACAATAGCTTACTCTATGATTATGCCGAATAAAAAACAAGGGTAATGGGATAGGTATAGATGCATTTATCAAAAAGGCCAAAAACAGGAAGTCGATTTCTTCGGTTCGGTACCAAGCACAAACGCCAATGACACTTTCTTGTCACAGCGGTCTGCGGCTTTTTCAAACGAGTCATTCAATACCTGAAAACGCCCAGCGCCAGAAGGCAAACGACTAGGGAGTGAGATTGAATTTACGTGGCGCGTAAAATCAATCCAGACTTTTTGTGCACCACTACTGCCGGTAATACTAAGAGGGACATTATCATCATCGCCCAGCCAAACGGTGGTTGAGTAATCTCCTGTAATACCGATGTACCAACTGTCCTTTTGTTGGTTTGTGGTACCGGTTTTCGCAGCAAACGTTAAATTCGGCAACGCCGCTTTCGCCGCTCGAGCGGTGCCAATTTCGGGCGTTTTGGTCATCCCATCTAAGGTGACAGCCAATATGGCGTCAGTAAAGGGCACGTCGGTTTGTCGATTAAACCGCTTAATTAAGCGGTTATTTTGATCCATCACCGCTAAAACAACCCCCAGCTCACTGCTTTGCCCTTGCGACGCAATCGGTTGGTATAGGCGAGACACTTCAAACGGCGACAACTCAAGTGCGCCTAACGCCATAGCGGGATGCATCGTAAAGGGACGTTTCACCCCTAACTGTCGTAAAGTGTCGCCCACTCGGTCAAAGCCAATTTGGTTCGCTAAAGAGATCGTTGCCAAGTTATAAGACTTGGCCATGGCTTCATACAAATGCACCTCTCCATGAACTCGTCGGTCATAGTTTTCGGGCGCCCATATATCGCCACCAACCTTGAAGCGTAAACGCTCATCTTCAATTTTTGTCCACCAGGTATAACGCCCAGTGGCCAAAGCGGATAAATACAACGGCGGTTTCACTAGAGAACCAATGGGTCGAACAGCACCAAGCGCACGATTAAAGCCGGTGTAATATTGATCACTTGAACCGACAATCGCTCGCACCTGTCCAGAAATGCGATCGGTGACAACCATCGCTCCTTGTAACCCTAACAACCGACGATCACCTTGTTCAAGATGGGCAACTTGTCGCTGCATCGCTTGGCTAGCCGCGCGTTGTGCTCGAATGTCTACCCCTGTGTAAATTTTTAAGTTTTCCGTCGCCAAGGTATTTTCATCAAAATCTCGAGACAATTGCATGGCGACCAGATCTAAATAATCACCGTATACAGAACGTTCACGCTTTTTATCGGCCAACCGAATTGGCTGCTTAATTAGACTCTGATAATCCGCTTGCGACAGTCTTCCTTGGCGGTTCAATACCGCCAACACCACATTACGTCGCGTTTTGGCGCGCTCGGGCGAGCGTTGAGGGTTGTACAAAGAAGGCCCTTTCACCATGCCTACCAGCAAGGCAAATTCATCAATGTTTAATTCGTTGAGTGGTCGACCAAAAAAGTGCTGACTGGCCGCAGCAAAACCATGTAAAGCGCGATTACCAATTTGTGCGAGGTACACCTCGTTCATGTAAGCGGTAATGATGTCTTGTTTAGAGTAATGGAACTCTAACAATAAACTCATTATGACTTCTGTGAGCTTACGGGTATAGGTTCGCTCTGAGCTTAAGTACATGTTTTTGACGAGCTGCTGAGTGAGCGTGGAGCCACCCTGTCGTCGTGAACCATGGGTTAGATTGACCACCAAAGCTCGAGCAATACCGGTTAACGATATCCCCCAATGCTGGTAGAAATCTTGGTCTTCGACTGCCACCAGAATATCCAATAGCGTTTGAGGAATTTGTTCATACGTTAAAATCTGGCGACTCTCCGTATTACCACCATACAAAAAGCCAATTCGTTGCGGTTCAATACGAGCTTCGTCTATGGCATCACCATTCAACGCATTAATTTGCAATAAGCCACGGTCAAAGGAAAAAATTCGTCGTTGGCTATCATGAAAACCTTGATGATCAACATAGGAACGTAAGTGCGCACTGACTTTGGTACGGCTTCGAGCCGCCCAGCCCACCTTTTGACTGTTACGTCCAAAGCGATAGCCGGTTTCTTGCAAAAGGTTTTCTAGGTCTGCTTTTTTCCAAGGTGCACCGCTTTTGAGGATAATGGGTGCACTATAGACTTCTGATGGGACTTGCCATTTCTGCCCTTCAAAGCGACTAACAACTTGCCCATTAAGCCACCAAACCCAGATAGAAAAAGGCACACTGGCAATCAAGGCAATGAGACATCCCCATTTAAACATCGCGCGAAGAGCACGCTTCAATACTGAGGGTTGAGTGTTTTTTTTACGTTTCGTCGAGGACTTACGCGTCGATTTTTTGGAAGTTTTCTTGGCCATGGGTCGCAAGTATAGGGAGCAAAGCTTGGTCAAGCAACGCTGAAAAATAAACTAACTCAATTCTTGCATATTGACTCAATTAACTTACCGAATTAGAGTCTTCCTACGCAGAAAATAGATCGAGTTGGCATTTCACTGCGTATTTTTGTTTCAGTTGGTGGTAAATAGAAGCTTGGCTTCCGTTTATTTTAGTCATTCTAATCATTATAAAAATAGTACGGTCATCACGTGTTTCAGAAGCATCTAATACCTAATGCGCAAGACCTACCTGAAGGAAAGGCGCTAACACTAAAAATTGAAGATTACGATTTCTTAGTCACTCGCCAAAAAGGCGAAATTGTGGCTTATGAAAATCGCTGTCCACACCAAAACAAGCCATTACACTGGTCTGATCAAGAGGTTGTCGCCGATGAAGATTATTTAAAATGTCATCATCACGGTGCTCTTTTTTCACCCCTTGATGGCACTTGTATAACCGGCCCTTGTCAAGGAAGCCATTTGAAAAAAGCCACAGTTGGCATTGAACAAGGAAATTGCTATTTACTGTTGGCTTAAGGATTTCCTTAAGCCAATCACACCACAGGGATACCTAAGCAAGATGAAAACTCGCGCCATTGTGACCATCAAGCTTAGCCCCTATGTGTTCAAAATTTGTATC
Source organism: Marinomonas sp. TW1 (assembly GCF_001625355.1). Taxonomy (GTDB): domain Bacteria; phylum Pseudomonadota; class Gammaproteobacteria; order Pseudomonadales; family Marinomonadaceae; genus Marinomonas. Next base: position 11,076 of record NZ_JSEE01000015.1, on the reverse strand, counting down.
CTGTTTTCTTTGTTCGCTCTTGTCTATCTACCTTCAACGGTTAAAGCTCAGACTCTTAAACTCGCCGTGGCCTCAAATTTTATTAATCCAATTATGAGCATCGCTGAGGATTTCAACCAAGAAACAGGACACAACTTGAGTGTATCTTTTGGGTCTTCAGGGAAGTTGTTCGCACAAATACAACACCATGCCCCCTATGATGTGTTTCTTTCTGCCGATGTGCAAAAGCCACACACTCTAGTCAATAAAGGATTAGCACAAGCTGACAGTTTTGCCGTTTATGCCAAAGGCAAACTGGCGTTATGGGCACCCACTTCTTTCATCACAGAGGACATGGCTGAGGTCTTAAAAATGGCGAAAAACATTGCCATTGCGAATCCTAAATTAGCGCCATACGGTAGAGCGGCGCAACAAAGTCTGCAGCACTTAGGCATCTGGCCATTGGTCAAACACAAACTCATCACCGGAGAGAACATTGGACAAACTTACCAATTTGTCCGCTCGGGGAATGTAGCATACGGTTTTGTCGCCTTATCACAAACCTTGAAAGACAGTACAGAAGGCCACATAATAGCCATTCCGGCCACCTTCCATGAACCGATTCTTCAAGCTGGCGTCATTCTATCCCATTCGGACAAACCTACTTTAGCGCGGGATTTCATGGCATTTTTACTGAGACCAGACACACAAGCAAAACTGCAGTCATTCGGCTATGACAGTGCTGACTAACGCGTTATGATGAACCTTAGTCCAGCCGACCTAACAGCCATCTGGCTCACCTTAAAGTTGGCCAGTGTCGTCACCTTACTCTTATTGATATTCTGCACCCCTATCGCTTGGTGGTTGGCTCGAACGCACTCTATTTTCAAAGCCCCTATCAACGCTTTGATCACCATGCCATTAGTACTACCCCCCACCGTATTGGGGTTTTATTTACTCGTTTTACTCAGCCCAAACAGTACACTGGGCAAAATCTTGTCGGATTTGGGCGTTGCTTCCCTGCCATTTAGTTTTGCAGGTCTTGTGGTTGCATCTATGTTGTATTCCCTACCTTTTGTTATGCAACCCCTGCAAAATTCATTCGCCAGCCTTACTGAGAAACATTTAGACGCCGCGGCGACCCTTGGCGCTTCGCCCATGGATCGATTTTTCTCCATTGTCATGCCACTGTCGAAATCCGGTTTTATCAGTGCCGCAGTATTGGGGTTTGCCCACACTGTTGGAGAGTTCGGGGTTGTCTTGATGATTGGCGGTAATATTCCGGGGGAAACTAAGGTTATTTCCGTGCAAATTTATGATCATGTCGAAGCACTAGAGTACCCGCAGGCACACACCTTGTCCTTATTAATGATGACGTTTGCGTTTATCGTCTTATGCTTGCTCTACTTTGCTCAAAGAAGCACACATGAGCAACATAAAAAGGGGATTTGGTCATGACTCAGTCGGGCTTGAAGGTACACTTCAATCAAACAAAACACTCGCCTTCTGACTTTGCATTAGAGTTAAATGTTCAGCTCGAACCTTCAGGTGTGACTGCGTTGTTTGGGCCTTCTGGCTCAGGTAAAACAACATTATTACGTTGTATTGCAGGCCTCCAACCTAATATCCAGGGCCATTTGCAGTTTGCTGGGCAAACTTGGCAAGATGAGCAAACCTTTCTACCGACGCACCAAAGACCGATTGGTTTTGTATTTCAAAATACCAGCCTATTTCCTCATTTAACGGTACAGCAAAATCTCAATTTTGCCATCAAGCGAGCGAAACAAAAAAGACAACGCTTTGACTATCAAGATGTGTTGTCTCTAATGAACCTCAAACCTTTATTACAGCGTTATCCTCATCAAATATCCGGCGGGGAAGCGCAACGCGTCGCCATTGCTCGAGCCATGTTGTCACAACCCAGTATGTTATTGATGGATGAACCCTTATCGGCGCTAGACAACCGTCTAAAGCAAGACATCTTGCCTTACCTTGAAAAAGTCTGCCTAGCGACAGATATCCCAATTTTATACGTTAGCCATGCTCTAGATGAAGTCAGTCGATTGGCGAATCATATTTTAGTGATAGAGCAAGGGAAATTGGTGGAAGCAGGCAAAGCGTCAGATCTACTCAGCCAATTAGACTCCTCTTTTGCCAATCACCAAGATGCCAGTGTGTTGATTGCTGGCAAGGTCATCGAGCAAAATGCCGACTGGCAGCTGTCGACGATTCGTCTTGGCCACCAGTCGATTGTGTTTGCACAAGGAAATGAGGTGCTAGGAGAAACGGTTAGATTGAGGATTCAAGCACGAGACGTCAGTTTGAGCTTAACCCATTCGGATCAATCCAGTATTCTAAACCGCCTGTCTGCCGTCATTGATGACCTCAAACAAGAAGCCAACAATCCCAGCATGACCCAAGTGAGACTGTTAATTGACGACACCCCTATTGTGTCTAGAATTACCAGCTTTTCTGCCCAACAATTAGGACTGTCTATCGGCATGTCGGTCATTGCTCAAATCAAATCCGTCGCACTCTGTCGCTAAATCCACCTAAGCTTTGGCTAACAACACCGTCAAGCGACGTTTAATCACCAAGGACATCAAAATAGAGAAAGCGATGCCCATAGGCAATGCCGCTAGGAAGGTTGCTCCCCATTGCTTTATAAAGACCTCTAGCGCCAACCACCCATGTAAATTGATCGTAGTGACAACCGCCATGATGGATTCCATAATCAGCGCCATAATTAAACCAAAGACAAGATCTTGTTTCAGCTCAGATAAGTTAGGCAGAACGCCATCCACTAAATGATGTACTAAATAGGAAAACACACCACCAATTGGCGCAATACACAACACACACAAAGCAAAGGTTGATAACCAGGACATCATAAAGTCATCGCCAAACCCTAGACTACGCCAGGTCATGACGAAAGTCAGTGTGCCACCTATAACCGTTACTAAACTGGCAATTAGGGCAATTTTTTTAAGCATTTTTGACATGAGTATTCTCTCGGGGGAATTTTAGTTGTTTACTCTAAAAAAGTAGTTGATAATGTCAATTATTATCTAAAGAGTTGACTATGTCAACCATTTTGAGAGCCTTAACCTTCATGTCCTATCTCGAATCTCAGTTACAACAGATGTTTATGCAAACCATAAGCGGCCTACAAAGGTCCATGAAACAAACCATGAAACGTCAACAACTATCACTAACCCCCTTATCTTTCCTGATGCTGAAAACAATCCATGACACAGCGGAATGCACAGCTCACTCAATTGCAGAGATTACCTACAAAGATAAAGGGCAGATTACTCGGTTACTTAAAGAACCTATTGACCAAAATTTGGTAGAAAAGCACCCCAACCCGAAAGATAAACGCAGCCAAATACTGACTCTTACAGAACAAGGTGAATCCGTCTTCAAAACACTTCAGCAAGCAGATTATGCTGCGTTAAATGCCTTAAAAACGGGTTTAACGGATGAGGAGTTGAACCAGTTTTTAACCATAGGTCAAAAAATGATTCATAATATTAATGAATTTAATGCCGAAAAAGAGGGCTAAATTTCCTCTTTTAGCTGAATCAAAAATTGCCGCATAAAGTTCTCACGTCGTTTCCCTTCACGACGGGCTGCGGCCGTATTTAGTGAATCGGCAATATTGAAGAGTTTCACATAGAAATGATCAATGGAATTTTGTTCATCGTCTAGAGGCCGAGACTCACCAAAAGGGTCATCGGTATCATACAACGCGCGGTTAAGTGCACCACTGACCTGCATACAACGAGCCACTCCTATCGCGCCCAGAGCATCTAAACGGTCTGCGTCTTGAACGATTTTAGCTTCGGTGGTCTTCGGGGTGATTTGCGCACTAAAACTGTGAGCACAGATACAGTGATGAATCGCTTCCAAATAGCGTTCTGGATAGTCAATTGAACGCAAAAAAGCCACGGCTTTATCCGCCGCCATACTTGAAGCGAAAGCACGCTGGGGGTGATTTTTAGGCAATGACACACAATCGTGCAACCAAGCGGCTGGCACCACAACATCAAACTCTGCACGCTCTTCAATGGCTAATTGCTTAGCGACTTTTACCACTCGGCAAATGTGGTTAAGGTCATGAGCAACATCCGCGCTCTCCTGAATCAGTAAAAAAGCCCTAACTTTTTGCTCAAACGACACCAAGGTTTCCACTAACATACTGATCACTCACACCATAAACTGGCGCACATTATGGATTAGTCCAAAGCAAAAATAAAAGCTCTTAACGGCATCACTAAGAGCTTTTTTAGTCAAAAATGTCAGAATCAATCTAAACATTTAAGTTGAAACTAGCCTTTAAGCGCTAGAAAGTATAACCAACACTGGCCATAAAAGTGATCGGATCAATGTCAGCATCGATTGTGCCAACCGTCGTCTCCACATCGGTATTAATGTCCATATACCAGAGTGAAGCATTAGCAAACCAGTTTTCAGCGAACGTCACATCAACACCAACTTGAGCCGCCAAGCCGAAAGAGTTATCTAGGCTCACATCCGTCCCCGCTAAATCTCCTTTGCCTTCTTCATCAAAGAAGATGGTGTAGTTCAAACCAGCGCCAACATATGGACGAACCTGACTGTTTGCTGCACCAAAGTAATATTGCGCCATGAAAGAAGGCGGCAAATGAGAGACTTCTGCCACTTTACCAAGGTCTCGGGTCGACACATCATGAGTAAATGGCGTTGCGGCGAGCACCTCCAAGCCGAACGTATCCGACAACATGTAAGTCAGCGTCACCCCCACTTGGGTATCATTATTCAATTCCAGTTCACCCTTACCCGCCACGTCGTCACTGCTTTCATTTGGCATCACAGTCGCCAGACCGCCACGTACAAACCAGTCGCCAGCATCATGTGCTAAAGCAAACGAGGAACACAAAGCAGAGGCTAAAACCAATGGATAGATCGCTTTCATAATCAACTCCTTTTTATTGAACATAGTGTTTGGTAGAACAAAGTGTTAGCTACTAAACTACTCGTCCAACAAAAGAAAAAATTAATCTAGATCAAGGTTCCAGCCAGCAAAGGGACGCCATAGTAACCAATCAGTCCTTACGTCAAAAAAAACACAGTTACCACAAAGAATTCACAGTAAGGTAATTTCCAATAAACCAAACAAACACTGATTGGCAGCATGGATATTGTTCAAAAAAAACATTAGTAAACTTTTATAATTGAAAAAGTAAACAGCTTTCCCTCCTAAGTAGAAGCCAGTAAACTAAGCGACAAATTCATTAACGGAATCTCAGTCATGCCTATACTTCTCGCCGTAACCCTCTTATGGGCCTTTTCTTTTAGCTTGATTGGCGTTTATCTTGCCGGACAAGTCGACGCTTGGTTTTCGGTGTTAATGCGTGTGTCATTAGCCACATTGGTATTTTTGCCGTTTTTGAAATTACGTCAGATTGAAGCCAAAATAGCCTTATTACTTATGGTATGTGGGGCATTGCAACTTGGCATCATGTACGGTTTTTACTACCAATCGTTCCTCTATTTGTCTGTGCCTGAAGTTCTACTCTTTACGGTTATGACGCCTCTGTATGTCACACTGTTAAATGACATTCTCGATCGTCGACTTAATGTGGGGTTTGCGGTGAGTGCTTTATTAGCGATATTGGGAGCGGTTGCTATTCGTTATCAAGGAATCGACGATGGCTTCATCAAAGGTTTGATGATTGTACAAGGCGCTAACCTTTGCTTTGCCGCGGGACAAGTCGGTTACAAACGTGTGATTGAAAAGCAACGCCCTGATTTACCTCAAAGAACCGTTTTCGGCTGGTTTTTCATCGGTGCACTGGCCGTTGTGATTCCTTGTTATTTGGCGATGGGCAATCCAGAAAAGCTGCCAACCACCACTCTACAATGGGCCATTTTGACCTATCTCGGTGTTGTCGCTTCTGGGCTTGGGTATTTTGCTTGGAATAAAGGAGCAACGTTAGTCAACATAGGAACACTGGCTGTCGCCAACAACCTATTGATTCCAGCTGGCATCTTGGTCAATGTGGTGTTCTGGAATCGTGATGCCGATATTATACGACTGACCATCGGTGGTGGCATCATACTATTGGCATTGTGGGTAAATGATAAGTTTAATCAAAAAATTGCGACTCGCGCCAATCTCGTTAACGAGGTCAATTAGATAATACAATAGTGCCAATACGACATGACAACGTCATTTGTATTGGCACTATTCAATGCTTCTTTTGCTATTCGTTCACCAACCAAACCTGAAACGCTTTCCTAGCACCATCATCCGCTTTTTTGTACCAAAGCAACATCATTTCCAACTGTATATTTGACACATCAGCCTGATATTGGGAATCCGCAATCCAAATACGCATGGCTTTACGCGTTGCTGAATCGGATCTGTTATACCAAAATTTCAGCATGCCTAAGGCTGGATTTGTTTCCATACGAACAGGAGCCGCACTAGGCCCATTGGATTCATCGCTAGTACCATTGAGTTGCTTTACTTCAACCAGATAATCGCGCAAATTTTGCAAACCCGATTTTTCTTTCAATACTCTCTTTTGAAAACTCACCTCTCGACCGCTGGCTTCATCATGCAATGTAAATGTTGGGGCCGCAGCATATTCTTCGGCCTGACGAGAAGTTGATATGTAAGGTGCTTTAAGCTGTAAATAAGCCCCCTGAGTGACCTCGACATCCATTACAATAGGCTCTGATTGAAACACTTCCGAATCACCACCAGTACGTAAAATTTTATTAAAACGCAGCACAATTTGATGTTGTCCTGGTGTTAACGACACATCAAAATCGTTACCAAACTGTTTGGCCTCTTGTTGATCCACATACATGATTTCAAACCACCTTGGCACTTCTAAGGTTTCGCCGTACGCCGACAACGTCGTAAAAGTCGACAAGGTAAGACTTAGGTAAGTTAACCATTTATTCTTCCACATTTTCATTCCTTAGCGCTTAATTTTTCACAACGCTACCACAATCTAGTAACCAGACTCAGTTTGTTTCAATAAAGCCTGTAAAAATTCGATTTTTAGCCTAATTTCATGCAACATAATGCATCTTATTGTTTTAATTAGACCTGTCATCCCATGACCGAATGATAATGTGCGAGCAAAACTTCTAAAGACACTTCCGCTCAGTCAGGTATGATGGCGGAAAAATAGAAACGACTAACAATTAAAGACCCCTATGCCAGACGTAAGCCAAACGCAGTTTAACCACAAACTTACCTTGAGAATCATCGAAATGGCCTTGGTCACCTTGATATTTTCTCTAATCGCCCGCCCTATCATCGCAGTGCTACACCCGTATTTTTTTTGGCTTGGCATTTTTGATATTCTCCTCGCAAGCGGTTTATATCTATTAGTACGGTCTAATACACGACCCGAATGGCATATTTCACTGTCCCTGATTGTGGCACTGATTATCATCTTGCCCATGCTAGCAATTTCCGGTGGCGTTAACAGTCAAGTGGCGGTATTCCTACCTTTATATCCCGTAATGGGCGCATTAATAGGGGGGCGAGTTGAATCACTTGTAACGAGTCTTTTTTTAATTGTCACCGTACTTTTCGCGACGATTTTCAGCCATTCCATTATCAATGTTTCAGGAGAGTATTACGCCGACAATACCTCTTATCTAAGAGGGTTTTGGTTAATCCTCGCCATTATGTTCAGCGCGGTTTTTGGACAATTTTTTCTCAACCGATACAACGAATTAACTAAGAAACTCAAAACTGAAAATTTACAGGACCCTCTCACAGAACTGCTCAATCGCCGAGGTTTGAACTTACATTTCGCCAAGGAATTAAAGCAAGCAAAGGTAACGAATTCTCCATTTTGCCTAATGCTCATTGACATTGATTACTTCAAAAAAATCAATGACCAATATGGACACGATGTTGGTGACACTTGTCTTATTGAGATTGCAAATCGACTCAATCAAGGCATTCAAGCACATCATTATTTAGCCCGTTTTGGTGGCGAAGAATTCATCATCGTCTTACCTAACACCGACTTATCCGAAGCAGAGAAAATCGCCGAACAATTAAAAGAGACAATCGCAATAGGTCGCTTTAGTCATTATCAATTACCGTTAACCATTACGTTAGGCATAGCAACACTTCATGGGGAAAGGGACAATGCCTTAAAGATCGTTAAACGGGCGGATAAAGCACTGTATCGAGGTAAAGAAAAGGGACGTAACTGTGTTGAATTAGAAGCCTAACCAGTCCCTCAAGAGAACATTACAGAGGCAGTTAAAATACCTCAAATTGGATCAATCTGTTCGTTCCACCCGCACACTATTAATCACCTGCTCAAGGTCTTCGAATAAAAACGGCTTACTTAAAAAAGCGTTCATTCCTGACTGAAAACATTTACGTTTTATGTCTTCTTCAATGTGCGCCGTCAAGGCGACGATCGGCGTTTCTGATAACTGCTGATCCATTTCAATCTGACGTATTGCTCGGGTGGCCGAAAAACCGTCCATTTCGGGCATATTGCAATCCATGAAAATCACATCATAAACCTGCGTTTGCTGAAACCGCTCTTTGGCAATCAAACCATTTTCCGCCACATCAACACGACATCCTAACTTTAGTAAAAATTGCTCACAGACAATTTGATTCACTTTATTGTCTTCAACCAATAAAACACGTAATGATTGAGTAAGATCCGCTACGCTTGCCGAGCTTTGAGGAGCAACTTCCACTTCCTCGATAGAGGTTTTTTCTACTTTTTCGAAAGGCAAAGTAACCGTAAACACAGTGCCAACGCCAAGCTCACTCTGCAAAGATATTTTGCCACCCAATAGTGCCACTATGCGCTGAGTGATACTCAAACCGAGGCCCGTTCCTCGGATGTCTGGATTAAATTGATTCACCTGATAAAACTGTTCAAAAATTTGTTGTTGATCCTCTGGAGCAATACCAATACCAGTGTCTTTAACCGCAAAAGACACCATGTACTCATTAGCGTCCTCACTTGATTTGTCGCCAGACACTTGAATGGCCACCTCTCCTTCATGGGTAAATTTAAAGGCATTACCGACCAAATTATAAAGAATTTGGTGAAGACGATGAGGGTCTCCTAAAACAGATTCAGGAACATTATGCACATCGCAATACAGCTTAATTCCTTTCTTTTCAGACTGTGTCGAAAGCAGTTGAACCACGTCATTCACCACATCCTGTGGACTAAAAGGTGTTTTTTCCAAGGTCAGCTGTTGAGCGTGGATTTTGGAATAGTCCAAAATATTGTTGATGATATGCATTAAGGTGCTTCCAGCATTGTTTATAACAGTCACTTGCTGACGTTGCTGGTCACTCAAATCTCCCATAGAAAGCAGTTGCGCCATCCCTAATACGCCGTTCAAAGGAGTACGTATTTCATGAGTCATAGCGGCTAAGAAATCAGCTTTGGCTTGGCCGGCTACTTCTGCGGCTTCTTTCGCAGCCGCCAACTCTTCGGCCTGTTCCGATAACTTTAAATTATCGTTCAAGGCTTGCCAGTAAGTGACATTAAGCTGTTTCCCTGTCAGGTAAATAAAGAAACCGTAACCAGTAATTATCCCCATGACAATCCAATTACCAGGCCCTTGCAAAAATGCCGCCGCCGCAAACGCAAAAGGCAAGCATATCAGTAAGCAGTAATTACGCAGCATCTTATGAGATATGGCCAATATGGTCACACCACCAATACTGATACCAGCTGCTGACATCACATTCACAGTGATCGATATATCAATCAATGGGTTAACGTAAAACAACCAAGCGGAACCACTGGTCCAAACAATCGCAGAAGCATTATAAACGAATGAATAACGTGTAAAGTATTGCGAAACAGGCAGTGCCTCACTGGAAAATACTTTGTGATAAAGATAAAAACGAGTGCACTGCAACAGCACAAAACAGATTGAAAAAACGCTTATTACGACCAAATGCTCACGAGCTGTTGAGGAACTAAAGACCGCGGCCCAAAATGCCAACAAATAAAATAAACCACCATATCGGGAGCGTCGCGCTAAATCCTTTAGACTAATCTCACTAACTTGTTTATCACCAAGGGTGTAGCGTGAATTCATTAAGGCCTTTCTCAAATATTTTGAGGGTAAATGCTGTTCTTGAAGCAGTTTGAGTTAATGTTATAACCATAACATCGAAAAAAGACCAGAGTACATAATCTAAACAATATAAAACAATCCTCTACAGCTTCTCTCTCATTGTTAACATTAAGTGCTTATACTTATGATTAGGATCAAAACAGTACGCATCTAAGCACTAGACAACGATTCTTAAGCCATGGCACAGGGCATAAAAAAAGAGCGCAAACGCGCTCTTTTAACTGATAGCCTGATTTAAACCTGTTTTACTCAGGCAGTAACTCAGCGTTGATAATATACAGTTGATTCGAATCAACCGTTTTGCCATTCAAGTATTTTTGTTCGAGCTTACCTTTCGTTGACCAGGTGGCAAAATCATCGTCATTAAGCACACCTAAATGATGATGATCAATGACCCATAAGCCTTCCATTTTATCATGTGGATACGCCACTTCTTTCACCATATCTACTACCAGCATTTTACTCACAGGCTTGATGCCTTTTGCCGCTAGCGCCGCCCAACCTCGTTGCTGTGCATATTGCTCTAAGGTCAAGCCATCGATCAACAGACCATGGCTCTCATCTCGCGTAACCGAATTTGACAAAGCCACGCTGGATAACGGGGTTGCTGAACTTAAATCGATACGATATACCTGCTTTTGAGCCTTTGGGTTGGCTTTTTTCGGGCCACCTAGCAAAAAACTACCATCCCGTTCAATGACTAAGAATTGAGTCTGAGTCAAAGCGGCAATCTGAACTGACCCCATAAAGTTGGACTCTGTTCTAAGCGGCTTTCAAGGCCTGATTCCGATACGCTATCGGACTCAGGCCTTTTAGTTTCAGCTTAATTCGATCGTTGTTGTAATACTCGATGTATTCCTTGATTGCTTCAATCAGCTCATCAGCATTGTTAAACTTTTTGTTATGGTACATTTCTGTTTTTAGGATGCCGAAAAAGTTCTCAGCTAC
>NZ_JSEE01000014.1 GCF_001625355.1 Marinomonas sp. TW1 | reverse complement strand
CGGGCAATGGATCTTGAGCCTTGGTGTTGAGATAACTTGGCTAAAGACAGTTTAAATGCTCTGTGATATTTGGACATAAAAAGACCCCCAGTAATTGGAATGTCCAACTATTGGGGGTCAGTTCAGTAACGAGGCTTTTTTTGTTTTTCAGTAGAGAAAAAACTTAGTTAAGGTGTTTGTTTAGTACTGGCAATAACACTTTAAATAAGCGTGGCGCAGCACACAGCACGTCACCTTTTTCCAAACTTGGAGAACCATCAAACGCCGCAATCAAAGCGCCGGCTTCTTTGGCGATAAACAGAGGGGCTTGCATTTCCCATTCTTGTAACTTAATGCCCCAAGCACCGTCTAAGCGACCTGCTGCCACATTGGCTAGCATGAGTGCTGGTGCATCTTGCATGACAACGCGAGCGCCTTGTTGAGCGACATCAGAAAGCACGGTCAATTGGCCTTCAAGGTAGGTTGATGTGCGATCTGTTGCAGGGAATTGTGCTGCCAAGGTTGTGTTTTCTAGCGCACGAGCGGAGCTGCTGCGGATTCGAGAGTTATTTAAGTAAGCGCCGCGGCCTTTACTTGCGTAGAACTCATCTCGAGTGTGAGGGTTAAGCACAAGGGCGTGCTCTACTTTACCGGCAACCACATAACTGATGGTAATCACATGGCCAGCTAGACCACGAGAGAATAGGTGTTGTCCTTGAATTGCATCGATAATCCATTCGCCTTCTTCGCCAGTTTGAACTGAACCTTGTAAACGAGTGGTGATGGTATCCGCTGGGTAAGCTTTTTCTAGATGGTAAACAATGCTGCGCTCAGCACCAGAACAAACGGCAGCATAAACTTCCGCTGAGGATTTGCCTTGTTCCTTATCAAATAATAATTTCTCTTGAGAATGAACTATGTATTCTGCAGCGGCGCGAGCTGCTTTGATTGCGACATTGATTCTAGGTTGCATAATTTACCGTCATTAATTCGTCATTAAACATGTACTGCCCACCCTTTGAAAGGAAGAGCCAGTTGCCAGATAAAGTGTTAAAGAGCGGGCGTGCCAGATGCGAGATCTGGGAGCCAAAATTTGAGCGCGAATTCTAGCTTAATAATCCCACATTAGCCAGAGAAAAATTGGCGAAAAACTAACCAATCAAATGAATCTCCAAGAATATCTGTTAACATGCGTGGGTTTATATTATTTCTTAGCTGGTATCTAACATCATGCAAAATAAAGTTCGCATCGTTCTAGTGAATACGTCTCATCCTGGCAATATAGGTGGCGCTGCTCGGGCGATGAAAAATATGGGCTTGGCTGACCTTTATCTCGTGGCGCCAAGAGATTACCCAAGTCAAGAAGCGGTGAGTCGAGCTTCTGGGGCGACCGACATTTTGGAAAATGCTGTAGTCGTTGACACCCTCGAAGAAGCCTTAGCGGATTGCCAGTTAGTGATTGGTACCAGTGCTCGTGAACGCACCATACCTTGGCCACTGGTGGACCCTCGAGAGTCCGCTGACTTGGTGTTTAATGAAGGCTTAGAAACGGCTTTTGTATTTGGTCGTGAGGACAGAGGTTTAACAAATGAAGAGCTGCAACGTTGCCATTACCATGTGCATATTCCTTCTGTGGCCTCGTTTAGCTCATTGAATCTCGGTGCGGCGGTTCAGGTGATTGCTTATGAATTACGTATGAAGTTTCTTGCTACGCAAGATGCTCCCGCAGTACAGAATAAATGGGATGTGCCAGCCGCCACCGTTGAGCAAGTGGATTATTTATTAGCGCATTTAGAAAAGGTCTTGGTCGACATAGAGTTTCTCGACCCAGATATGCCAATGCAAGTCATGCCTAGATTTAGACGTTTATTTCAACGCTCTCGCCTCGATCAACAAGAGTACGGTATGTTGCGCGGTATGCTGACGTCGATGGAAAAACAAGCCAAGTCTTAATGCCTTATCCCTGTTTTAAAATTGACAAGGGCAGAGACAAAAAAACCACGATTTCTAGTATTGAAATCGTGGTTTTTTTTTACCTAAGGGAGTTAGGCTTTACGTTCAGGACGATCATTTTCTTGCCAGAAGGTGTGATATTTCTGACCTGGTTCGCCGTCGACTCTTTCGTAGGTATGAGCGCCGAAATAGTCACGTTGAGCTTGTAGCAAATTCGCCGGAACCACTTCAGAACGGTAACCATCAAAGTAGGCCAGTGCTGAGAAAAATGATGGTGTTGGAATGCCTGATTGTGCGGCTAGAACCACGGCTTTACGCAAACCTTTCTGTTTGCTAGCCATCGCGTCTGCAAAGTAGTCGCTTAACAGCAAGTTTTCCAACTCTGGGTTGTCAGTAAAGGCGTCTGCGATCTTCTGTAGGAAAGAGGCTCGAATGATACAACCTCCGCGCCAGATCTTCGCGATGTCACTGAAATTAAGTGTCCAGTTGTATTCTTTCTGTGCTGCTCGCATGAGTTGAAAGCCTTGAGCATAGGCGCAGATTTTCGCGCAATACAGTGCTTCTTCAATGGCGGCTTCTACTTCGCTGGCTTCAATTTCACCACTTTCGACATCCGCAACCAGTTTGTCAGCGGCTTGTTCTCGTTCGGTAGTTAGTGTGCTTAGAGCTCGAGCATAAACTGATTCGCTGATAATGCCCGCTGGTACGCCCATTTGTGTGGCACTAATTGAGGTCCAGCGACCTGTGCCTTTTTGGCCTGCACTGTCCAGAATCATATCTACCAATGGGGCACCGGTTTTATGATCGTATTGCTGAAGAATGTCTGCGGAAATTTCGACTAGGTAACTGTTTAGAACACCTTGGTTCCATTTCTCGAATAACTTGCCAATTTCTTCTGGCTCGTATCCCAATAGGGAACGCAATAGATGGTAGGCTTCACAAATTAACTGCATGTCGGCATATTCAATGCCGTTGTGAACCATTTTGACATAGTGTCCTGCACCATCAGGTCCAAGGTAAGCGGTACAAGGCTCACCTTCAGTAACCGGTTTGCCAGGTGTGTTACTGACAATCGGGTTACCGTCTTTATCTACCTTAGCCGCTACGGCTTCCCACATAGGTTGTAAGTATTTCCATGAGTCGGCATCACCACCAGGCATTAAAGATGGGCCAAATCGTGCGCCGACTTCACCACCGGAGACAGCGGTACCAAAGAACTTAAATTGTTCTTTGTATTCCGCTTCGCGTCGAATGGTGTCTGTCCATTGGCTGTTACCACAGTCGACGACAATGTCATCCGCTTCTAAACCAGCTTTGATTAGGTTTTGGCAAACGGCATCAACAGGGTTTCCAGCTGGCACCAAAACCACAATAACGCGGGGCTTAACTAAATTGGATAGCATGTCTTCCATGCTGTCGCAGCCGATGATTCGAGCTGGAGCCGAAGAGTCAGGACGTTCGGCGGCTTCTGTCGCCAAAACATCTTGTACTTTATGTGTGTCAAGATCAAAACCAGCAACTCGGTAGCCATGATCAGCTAAGTTTAAGGCCAAGTTTTTTCCCATGACACCCAGGCCGACAAATCCAATATTGCAGTTCTGATTTGTTTCTAACATAAATATCGATCAACCTTTTGAACAATTGGGGGAATTGAGGAAATTATCTTACCATGAAGAGATGAATATCAGGAGGTAATAAGGGCCGGAAAAATTCAAAAAAGTAGATTTTTTTATACTTTTTTATCAGAAACCTTAGTCTTTATGGGGGATTTCGTCTGTGAAAAGCCCATATTATGGCCTTATCTTTTGTGGGGTGTTTTTTTGGTAAGTGATTTTCTGGTTAGTATAAAGACTACTAAAAAGAAAGAAAACTACAAAAAAATTGTTTAAATATTCAACAAAATGACCTCTAACGACTTATTTTTTTCTGATTTTCAATTTATTTTTATATTTTTCAGTAGGTTAAGTCTTATTGCTGGCTTTCAAAATGGTAATAAAATAACAGTTTGTTATAACAATATGTTTTCTTAGAATGTTTTGTTACTATCGATTTTACAGAGTAAATTCACTTCATAATTATAAAAATATATCAGTCAACCCTTATCGTACAGAGGATTTAGCGTAATGAACTCCGCACCGGAAGTAACTAGAATTCACAAGAACCTAACTACACCTCAATTGGTGGAAAAGGCATTGCAAAATGGCGAAGGGGTTCTAGCCGATAATGGCGCACTTGTTGTTGAAACTGGCGCTCGTACAGGTCGTTCTCCAATGGATCGTTTCATTGTAGAAGAAGCATCTAGTAAAGATAGTATTCATTGGGGGCCGGTCAATCGAGCTTTTCCAGAAGATAAGTTTGCACCATTGTGGGATCGTGTAACGGCTTATTTAGATAATCAAGAGTCTTATGTTTCTAATATTCATGTCGGTGCGGGCGATGAGTATTATCTACCTGTGATCATGCGGACTGAAACAGCTTGGCATCACTTATTTGGACGTAACTTGTTTATTCGTCCAGAAACATACAACCCGACGTCTAAAGGTGAGTGGCAGATTTTGAATGCCCCTAACTTTGTGTGTGAGCCTGAGCGTGATGGTACGAATTCTGATGGTTGTGTGATCTTGAACTTTGCCGAACGCAAGGTGTTGATTGCTGGCATGCGTTACGCAGGCGAAATGAAAAAAGCCATGTTCTCTGTACAAAACTACTTACTGCCAGCGTACGATGTATTGCCAATGCATTGTGCGGCAAACGTTGGGACAGACGAAGATGTGACCTTGTTCTTTGGTTTATCTGGAACGGGTAAAACCACCTTGTCGGCTGACCCAGAGCGTTTTTTGATTGGTGATGATGAGCACGGTTGGGGTAAAGATACTGTTTTCAATATTGAAGGTGGTTGTTACGCGAAAACCATTGATCTATCGAAAAAGAATGAGCCAATTATTTGGGATGCCATTAAGTTCGGTACCATTGTAGAAAACGTAGTATTAGATTCTGAAACACGTGTGGCGGATTACACAGATACTTCTTTGACACAAAATGGCCGTGCTGGTTACCCGCGTGAGCACATTGAGAAGCGTGCGCCAGAGAATCGTGCTGGTGAGCCGAATGCCATCATCTTCTTAACGTGTGATTTAACTGGGGTATTGCCTCCTGTTTCTATTTTGACTAAAGAAGCCGCGGCTTACCATTTCTTGAGTGGTTACACGGCGTTGGTTGGCTCTACCGAAATGGGCGCTGGAACCGGAATTAAATCCACTTTCTCAACCTGTTTTGGTGCGCCTTTCTTCCCGCGCTCTGCTGATGTTTACGCCGATCTTTTGATCAAACGTATTGAAGAGTTTGGCAGTAAAGTTTATCTGGTTAATACCGGTTGGACTGGTGGTGCGCATGGTCAAGGCGGTAAGCGTTTCAGTATTCCGACAACCCGTGCGGTCATTTCTGCGATTCAATCTGGTGCGTTAGTGGATGTTGAAACAGAGCATTTAGATGATGTGAATCTGGATGTACCGACTCAGGTCCCAGGTGTCGATAGCGTTTTATTGAATCCTCGTAAGACTTGGTCTGATCAAGCGTCTTATGAAGCGCAAGCTAAGAATTTGATTGCTCAGTTCGTGGAAAACTTTAAGAAGTTTGATACCGTGTCTGAGGCCATTGTGAAAGCAGGACCTGCTTTGTAATTGCTTAATTCATAAAGTCTTTTAAAAAGCCGCGACTGTGTCGCGGCTTTTTTGTTGTTCGCTAGAAAAATAAATTTTTGATTAAAATTTAAGCTAGCCATTAATGTCATAAATAATGTAATCTTTTGTATATGTATATAGATACTCATTGCCATCTAGATTTTGATGTGTTTGACCGGACTCGTGATGAGTTGATGGTGAACTGTGAAGCGGTTGGGATAAAAGGCTTTTTGGTGCCTGCTACGACGGCTGCCTCTTGGCGAAAACTGAGTCGATTGGCAAAGCATTATCCGCAATGGCGGATTACTTATGGTTTACACCCTTACTTTTTGCAGCAAGCAAGGTTGGAAGAGTTGGATGTGTTGGCTGAATATTGTGAAGCCGACGCTGTGTTAGGCATTGGTGAAATAGGTTTAGACAATTGGCCAGGGGCTTGTGATATGGGCGTTCAAAAAGACTTTTTTGTGCGCCAATTACAGTTGGCGAAAAGTCTGAATTTGCCTGTGGTGATTCATGCCCGGAAAAGTTATGACTTGGTATATCAATGCCTTCGTCAGGTAGGCTTGAAAACAGGTGGTACCATCCATGCTTTTAATGGCAGTTATGAACAGTCACAACGCTTTATTGAATTGGGTTTTGTTCTAGGAATCGGAGGCACGGTGACGTACCCAAGGGCTAAGAAAGCTCAGCGTGTTTTACAGGCTTTGGATCGTCAGTCGTATGTGTTGGAAACAGATTCCCCTGATATGCCGTTACATGGATTTCAAGGTCAGGTGAATACTCCCTTGTCTATTTTAAAGGTAGCAAAGAGTGTTGCCACTATTCGGAATGAAGAAGTAGAGCAGATTGCTGTTGATAGCTATGATAATCTACTACGAGTTTTTCCTAAGTGGCATGAGGGCTTACTTTGAATAATAAACAAGATATAAATGC
Organism: Marinomonas sp. TW1; assembly: GCF_001625355.1. Lineage (GTDB taxonomy): Bacteria > Pseudomonadota > Gammaproteobacteria > Pseudomonadales > Marinomonadaceae > Marinomonas. The sequence continues at coordinate 131,845 of NZ_JSEE01000014.1, read as the reverse complement.
GCCGATCCGTATTTTGCTGCTGGGTTCGGGAACCGAAGTCGGGACGGCTTTTATAAAACTAACCCAAGATAAACCAGAATTTGAATGGTTGTGTCCAGATGAAGCTTTATTATTGGATGCAACGCGACGTGATGAATTACAAGCGATGACCTTTGATGTGGTCATCGATGCTTTGAGTTTACGTCATGCTTTGCAATCAGACTATGAGAAGTTTTTAGGAACCTTGACCTTTTTAAGTCAAGCCGCGCTAGCGCCGCTGATTATGTTGAGTAGTGCTCGGGTGTTTTCGGGGGATAAAGGTCAGGCTTACTCAGAGAAAGATGAGCCTGACGGCACTAGCAGTTATGCGAAAGCGTTAATCCAGGCCGAATCTGAAGTGTTAAATCACCCACAAAATATTGTGCTACGAACGGGGTGGTTGTTCAGTGGTCAGGGCGATGATTTTGTTTGCCGAACTCTGGAGTCAATCCAAGGTGGCGTTAATCTTGCTTACAAAGATGACTTGATTGGCAGTCCGACTCCCGTCTCTGATTTAGTGAGGGTTGTATTGTCTATGCTTAATCAGGGTCACTATGGAGCAGAGAATACAGGGATTTATCATTATTGCTGTGCTGAGGAAATTAGCTGGGTTGGCTTGGTAGAAGCCATTTTGGCAACGGCTGCTCAATACGATTCGAGGGCGCAAGTTGATGTTGAAGCGCATTCAGATACCGTAGAAGGTGTGCCGCAAGTCGCAATGAAGCGGCAATCTCTGTCTTGTCGAAAAGTGTTTAATCATTTTGGCATTAAGCAGCGACCTTGGCGATCAAAACTAAGAAGTCTGGTAAAGGAATTGTATCAAGTTAGTTGATAAAGGCATGAACGGTTAACGGCTCTTTTGTAGATCTGAAACTCGCTCATGTCTTTCAAGGTCAATGGTTGACCTTTGATATGCAGATAGAGCAGGAGTTGACGTGCATAAAATGAATCTTAAAGCCGTAATGGTGGTATTTTTCTTCCAAGTGTTGGTAGGCGTTCTTTGGTATGCATCAACCCCAACGCAATTCTTAGGTCGCTCTGTGTGGCAGACGCCAGCAGAGCTTCCAAGCTGGGATGTGCTGGTGATCTTTCTAATTTCAAGTTTTGTGTTCTTATGGTTCACAGCTTGGCTGATGTTAAGAGTGAGAAATTTGACGCGCATTGGTCAATTTTTTCTGGCCATTTTTATCTGGCTTTTGATTGTGTTGCCAAATTTCTTAATCGTGTCGTTGCATTTAGAATTGGAGTATGAAGATACGCTTTATTTGCTGTCTTATAGCGCGGTGCATTGCGCCATAATGGCTATTATTTTGCCATTATGGCGTCCTTCGCGTTCTATTTTTAAAGACTAGTAACGGTCTTTTGAATTAGTAAAGACTGCTTTCAGGCCATACTAACCATAAGCAAAAGCCACTAATGATGATACTTATCATGGCTTGGCAAATGATGGTGGGTATGGCTTTTTGCGTTAAGTGGCGAACGACTGGAGTAACAAAACAAGAAGCCGCGATTAAAGCCATAACACTAAGAGGAATGTCTGCTAAGACATGACTTTGACTGATTAGGCCCACTAGTACGATGATGGCTGGAGCGCTACTAAAATCTTGTCGGTTTGATGTGATTAGGCTGACCAGTAGATAACCTGCACTGGCGGCGGCAAAAGCACCAAGTAATTGACCTATCAACAAACTACCACCAATCGAAATAACCGGTGCAGCGCTGCCTGCAACAATCATTAAACCTATCATCGGGGTATGGGGTTCCAGTTTCTCTAGGCCTTTTAGCTCAGTAGTGTCATGAGTTTTCTGATGGCTCAGTGCAACATACACCAGTGTGAAAATGGCACAAGCAACGGACCATATGAGGCTCATATGAACCCCTGAATGTTTCAATACAGGGTTAAGTAAAAAGTAGAAAGACAGTCCGGTTAATAAGGTACAAAGACCATACCTTAGTGTCGTTGAATTTTTGATGAGATGTAAACTAATAAAAACGAATGTGCCAATAATGACACTGACACTGTAATAATCTATCGCTTGCTTTGGTGGCAAGCTCAAGCCTGAATGGATCAGGCTGAGCCCTACGATGAAACCACCGAGATAGCCTAAAAAAGACGATGTACGCAGCAATTTGCCAGTAATAAAACTGACTATTAGCGCGGCGATAAAGGGGTAAATGGCCGTATGCAATAGCATGATTAGATTTGAGTTACTGGCTTCTTCGTACATGTCTCTTCCTTAAACTATCTTATTGGCGAATGCCTTCCACGTATACTTCGATCTCTGTCGCATCGGTGACGCCTGGGATGAAATAAGTAATGCCGAAATCGCTGCGGTTAATGGTTGTCGTTGCTTCAAAGCCTGAGCGGTAGCCACCCCATGGATCTTTACCTTCGCCAACTTTTTCAACATCAAATGTGACGGACTTGGTTACGCCGTGCAACGTTAAATCGCCGGTTAATGTGTTGCCATCAAATTGCTTGCTGGTGAACGTTAATGTTGGGAATTGTTTAACGTCTAGGAAATCTGGACTGCGTAAGTGTTTGTCACGTGCATCGTGGTTGCTATCAACACTGTCAGCTTGAATAGTGAGTGTTGCGGAACCAGATTTACCATCGTCGGCGTATGAGAAGTCACCGCTGAACTCATCAAAACGACCGACTGTGGTGCTCACACCCAAGTGGCCAATTTTAAAGATGACAGCAGAGTGAGCGGTATCGATTTTGTAGTCCGCTGCGAAAGAAAGGCTAGAGGCCAGAGCCAAAGCGCTAATTGCAAATGCTTTCATGTAGGTTCTCCTTATTGATATGAATGTATCCGCACAGTTTAGAGCCTTTTTTTTAATAAATAATCAGCTAAAAAAACAATTCAATATTAACTATAATGAAATAATAAAATGGGAACTTTTTTTATTTTGGGTGAGTGAAATGGATAAGCTTCAAGCAATGAAGGTGTTTTGCCGAGTATATGAAGTGGAGAGCTTTAAGTTGGCCAGTGATTCGTTGGCTATTTCGAGGCCAATGGTGACTCGTTATATTAACTTTATTGAAGATGAGTTGGGAACCAAGTTATTGCAAAGAAATACGCGCAATATCAGTGTGACGCATGCTGGGCAAAAATATTATCAACATTGTGTGTCTATCTTAGATGCACTGGAAGAGGCTGAAAGTGAAATAGGGGACTTAGCACAAAAGCCAAAAGGGTTACTGAAAGTCAGCGTACCAATGGACTTTGGTTTGACGCATTTAGTGCCTCTGCTCGACAGCTTTACTCGCCTGTACCCACAGATTGAATTGGATGTGGATTTTAGCGATAAGCGTATCGATATGACCGAATCTGGTGTGGATCTGGCGATTAGAGGAGGGCTGTTAGGAGGGGATCAATTTGTTGCCCGTAAGCTTTGTACTGCAGGGTCTTATGTGTGTGCTTCCCCTGAGTACCTTGAGCGTTATGGTGAGGTCGTGTCTTTAGAAGATTTGCAGCGTCATAATTGTTTGCTTTATACCAATACGATGACCTCTGATCATTGGCATTTTACGAATGAAAAAGGTGAACAAGGGTCTGTTGTGGTGTCTGGAAATTGTCGTGCTAATAATGGTGGTGCATTGGCTCGCTTAGCTTTAGAAGGGGTCGGCGTCATTTATCAACCGGAATTTCTGCTATCAAAATACTTAGAATCAGGGGCGTTGGTAAATGTTTTGCCGCAATGGAAAGGATATGAAGTCAGTTTTCATGCGATTTATCCGCAACGTAAATTGATGTCACAGAAAACGCGATTATTGCTCGAATTCTTGCAAGAAAGTCTGTAGATCTGAGTGACCGCTGAACGACATAAAAATCCATTCAGACGGTCACTCCGTGCTGTATTTGATTAGGTTAGATCATCAAAATCGTTATCGATATGAAGGTCAACGGGAAGATCATAGCCTGGCAGGGTGATGCGCTGATTAGTGATGTCTAACTCTTCACCGCCTAACACATTAAAGCCAAATTTGTAGGTGGGTAGCACTTCCCCTCGAATGGCAGCTTGATTGTATTCGGTCGCACTTTCAACCACGGCGACTTTCCTTTGCTGGTAATCAGCCAGTTGCTCCGCTGAGTAGCGTTTCGACAACATTTTCATGGCTTGCTGAGGAGACAGTAGTACCGCCGTTGCATTGTTGCCACCAAAGCCTTTTGAGTTCAATAGGGCGGCATCAAAATACTCGGCACCATAATGCTCGTGCTTTAATTGGAACTTCAATCCGTCTTGGTACACATCATCGGCGATGGCTTTCGAGGTTGTAATGCCAGGTAAAATACCGTCTTGCCAAACACCTAACGAAAGATGCAGCTGATCACCACCGGCGGTGCCTTGTGAGTGTCCTAAAAAAGCTTTCATGGCAACAACTGGCATCTCTGTCGCACCAAAGCTGGTGGCCGCTTTGCTGAGTACATGTGACTCGGTAATGCGGTTTTGAGGGGTACTGGTGCCGTGAGCCTGAACAAAGGTGCGTTTGGTTAAGCCTTCATTGCCGATGATGTTTTCTAGATAAGCCATGGCTTTGCTCATGGTTAAATAGTTGCCAACACCCGGCGCGGAAATGGATTTTTTGTGGCCGTCTGCATGGGAAAACACGGCTGGGATGGCACCAAATATTTGCGCGCCAAGTTCAACCGCAAGCTCATCATCCATCAGCAGTGTCCATTGGCTTGATTCGCCGATGGTGAAACCGCAGTTTTCGGCAAATGGACGACAGCTGCGAGTGTGATCTGGTTCGTCGTGCTGACTTAGTTTATCTAAAGCTAATAGTGAAACGTCTTCTGCCAATGCACCCATGGTGCGAAAGCCTTCAATGATTTCAGGTGTGATAGGGGCGTCACTACCGCCAACCATGGCAACGCGGAATTTGCCGGATTTTATGCCGTCTACCGCGCGCTCTAGATTGAAGAAATAAGTTGCACATGCACCAATGGCTGTTCCTACATTACCTATACTTCCAAGTAAGTAAGCATTTACAAAGTCGGCTGGCATTTGGGCATAACCAAGCGGCAAATGCTTTGAGGTAGTACGCTTGCCCATTAGAGCCGATTTCAACATTCCGCCGAAGCCTAAATCGTCCATTTGTCCAATGGAGTTCGCTGCGTAAACAGCCATTTTGTCAGGAGAGACCTTGCTGCGGATGAGTTCCCAATCAATACCACTGCTCTTAATCGCATCGGATGCGCCATAAACCGTCATTTGCAAGCCGCGTGGATGGTTGCGGCTTTGATAAAGCTTGCCAGCGTCAAAACCTGTAGGCAGTTGTCCAGCCGCTTTTACCGCCAATGGCTTGGTGTCTTTTACGAAGGTTTCTAGGGTTCCATCGACGGTGATTTCACTGATGGTGTCAGAGACGGGGGTTACTTTCCAGTTGGATGGTTTATTTTTGGGTAAAGAGCGTGTTTTGGCCCGAAAGCTAAAATGTTCTTCATTGGAAGAGGCTTGTAAGGATGCCGCTTTGTGGATGGTGACATGGTCAACATCAAATAAACTTGGGTGAATACGACGAATGAGTGTTCTTGCCAGAAGTTCTTCACCAATGCTGTCGACTAAGGTTTCTGCATCCAGAGCTTCCCCTGATGGGGTATGCCAAAGTCCATTTTTATGCTCCGCCATATTGGTTAGCGTGGCAAGATCTAATAGCACATCCTGCTGGATTGAGCTTGGTAGAAGATCGAAAACGATTCGGCGATAAGCTTGATGAGATGAAGTACGACCAGCCGAATTAATTCCGCCAAAGCCAACAATAACAGGTAAACGGGCCAATTGAATTTCCTCGTTTTATGAATGAGTAAAATATTACGGTATTGTAATGAAGGGGATGACGCATAGCCACCCCAGACAAAGTAATTTAGTAACGTAAAGTTGCATTTTATTACATTTTTTCCAGCTTGGATTAGGAAAAAAGTGCAACAAAAAATAGTTACTCATTATTTGCTTGTATGCGATTAAAGCGCCATAGTTTGTTGTAGTTGATCAAACTAATGATTTCCTGCACGTAAGCTTGACCTCGTTGTGAATAGTGCTCTAAACCTTGCGCCAATGCCAAACCAGTGATGACTTCATCTTGTTGTCTCAGGTTAGCGCGAGTGTTTCGAAGCTTTTTATAAGCGGCGTTGGTATTCAGGTTGTCAATGTAAGCAAAGACCGATTCTCGAGCGTCGTGGAATTTGCGTACTTCGTGATCAGCATCGTTATCACGAGAAACAGGGACTAGGCCGCAACCTTTACGAAAACACCATTGGCCGAAGTAATTGTTTCCTTGAGTAGCGAAGCGAGAGGTGCCCCAAGCGGACTCATTGGCGGCTTGTGCCAGAACCAGAGAGGTGGGGATGATATCCAGTCTAGAAAAGAGAGCTTGAAGGTCTTGTGTTGAATATTGAGTAAGCACTTTAAGCTTGTTGTCTTTGCGCAATTTTGACACCCAAGCAATCTCGTTATTAGAGAGCTCATCGGCTTTTTTGAGGAGCACTGTTAGGCGTTTTCGATCGGCTAGGATCAACTCATTCTTCTCTTTGGCAAAGGGAGATAAGTATTCAAAGAAGGCTTTTTTACGGGCTTTAACATCCGTTATTGCTTGAAAATCAGGCACTTCTGATTGGATTGGATGAGATTTAAAGTAGTCCTTTTCATCCTGTGTGGCTTCGCCCGATTGGTCTGCAGAACTGACTTCTTCGGTTGCGTCTGTATCTGTTACGTCAACTTCATCCTGAAATGGGTCGGTTTTAATCCATAAAACTAAAAATAGTATTATTGTGATAACCCAGAGTATTTTCTTTTCCATAAACAACCACAACTCTCAACTGTAACATAAGGGTTTGCTTTACTTTGCTCAATGTTGAGCCATTATCGAAAAGCAAAAGAACCCTCATTATCCTTAAAATACAATCAATTTAACAGTCTTTAGAATATTTGCTGACGATACGATGACATTTATAGATGCCATCAGATGCCATCGTATCGTTTAATCTGCCAAGATTAGGTTAAAAATAATTGTTTAGGGCCAATAGGGACCACCTGTGTCGGGTTGATGTTTGTATGGCTGAAGTAATAGTGTCGTTTAATATGATCAAAATTGACCGTGTCTGCGATGTTTTGATGCTCATACAAAGATCGTAAGTAGTGGTTAATATTTGGGTAGTCGAGAATGCGTTTTAAGTTACATTTAAAGTGACCAAAGTACACCGCATCAAAACGAATTAAGGTGGTAAACAAACGCCAGTCAGCCTCAGTTTGCTGGTCACCCATTAAGTAGCGACGATCTTGTAACCTGTTTTCTAGGTAATCCATTGTGTCAAACAATGGTGTTAAAGCGTCTTCGTAGGCTGCTTGAGTCGTCGCAAAACCGCATTTATAGACACCGTTGTTCAGCGTGTGGTAAATCCTGTCATTCATCTCGTCGATTTCTTTTTCAAGCTCTTTTGGGTAGAAGTCTAAGGTGTTTCCGGTGAGCTCATTGAAGGCGCTATTAAACATGCGAATAATTTCCGCTGACTCATTGGAGACTATGGTGTGGGTTTGTTTGTCCCATAAAATAGGTACGGTTACTCGTCCGCTGTAATCTTGCTTGGCCTTGGTGTAAATTTGGTGCGCGAATTGAAACTGATGTAATGGGTCTCCTGTGGCGACGTGCGCATCTTGAAAATCTGGATCTTCCTTGAATTCCCAACCATTTTCTAACATGTCAGGGTGAACACAACTGACGCTGATGATGTCTTCTAGTTGCTTGAGATGACGAAATATCAAAGTACGGTGTGCCCAAGGGCATGCTAAAGAAACGTACAAGTGATAACGCCCCGACTCGGCCGGAAAATGATCCGCTTTGTTAGCATCGTACTGATCGCTAGAATAAACCCAGTTTCTAAAAATGGCTTCGCTACGAACGAATTTACCTTGTGACTTTTTGGTGTCGTACCATTGGTCAACCCACTTGCCATCTACTAATAATCCCATTGTCTTTTCCTTATCTTGTATATTTCTACATATTATTAATGAAACCGAATGCGTTTCGGGGCAATATATTGGTCGTATTTAATCGAATGATTCGATGGGTTTGGTTGTCCTATGTCTGAGCGTTTTGGTTCCTTATTCGCACCATGTTGTATCCTGCTCTTAAGTGTCTATGGGAGCTTATATGTTGGCTTACTGCCACCTGTTTGGGTCAGTATTTTGCCATTGATGCCTTTGATTCTAGCAGGTGTCGCTATTTTGCTTGCTTGGCACTTTAATAAAGGTCGCGTTTTTATTCTGGTGCTGCTGTTGCTGATCCCCAAATTGTATGGGGGGTCAAATCAAACGGCTTCCATTACCGCGTATTTGGTGGTGTCTTGTTTCTGTGTGGCGTTATTGGCCTTTGTAAAGGAAAGAGGCTTTTTTAATCGCTTTGCGGTTAATCGCTTATTGTTTGTCGCCATGCTGGTCTGTTGGTGCTACGCCGTTGAGCGTCATTGGGTGTCTTTTGCCTTTCTTGATCAAAGCGTTTTCCAGTTATCGCTAACTTGGTCTGATTTATTACTTTGGTTTGGCCTAGTCGTCAGCATCATGCTGATGGCCATTGCGTGGTGGTTAAGTAATGATGCTTTTCATGCCAGTGGTTTGATTAGTATTTTAAGTCTGATCATTATTTCTCGTTTTAGTGTTTCTGGTGTGCAGTACGACACTTTATTGTCCGCGCAATGCCTGTTGTGGATATGGTTCCTATTAATGGAAAGCTATCGTATGGCGTATTTAGACGACATGACACGCTTACCTGGACGTCGTGCCTTGAATGAGCAATTAGTGGGGCTGTCTAAGCATTATGCTATTGCCATGGTCGATGTGGATCATTTTAAAAAATTTAATGATACCTATGGTCATGATATGGGAGACAAGGTGTTAAAAAGTGTCGCTCAGCAATTAAAGCTGTTTTCTACTCCGGGACGAGCTTTTCGCTATGGTGGTGAAGAGTTTACCGTGGTGTTTCGACGAGCTCAGATGAAAGACGTTGAAGCTGTGTTGGAGTCGGTACGTGAAAGCATTGAAGAGGCTCAGGTTGAAGTCTTTGATCCTAAAAAGAAGAAAGACGTTGACGTGAATGTGACCGCGAGCATTGGTGTGGCGTTCGCATCGGCTGGTGAGGTGCCAACGAATGTTCTTAAACGAGCTGATGAGGCGCTATATCAGTCGAAAAAGAAAGGCCGGAACCGAGTTTCTAAGTCGCTTCCAGTAAAAAATTAAACGGAAAACTAAAAAAATTGACCGTTTGTTCAATTTTTTTAGTTCAAACTATTGCACTGTTACATCAGCTGTCTATAATTAATCTCAGAATTCAAGAACATTAAGGCACATGCTGTTTTCATGAGCCTTAATCACAGCGCCAACGTGGTGTAACAGTTAGCTTAAATAATGAATGCCTATAGTTATTTGAGTCTCTGTTACGAGGGGAAATGGGGAGCTTCGGCTCCCTTTTTTTATGCCCTGAAATTCAACTCTATCTCCGCTATTCTTTCGCTTTTCTCTTAACCTCTTTTTATTTCTTTAGGGTGTAGTGAAATAGATAAACGCGTACATTTTATGTCCGGCTATCTTCGTGACGACGTCAAAGGGTGTTATTCTTATGTCCTCTCTGAATAGGATTATCAGAGTTCCCCCACTATTTATTAGACAGCAGCGAGGCTAGACTTTGAGCGATGTAAAACGACCTAAAGATCAGCTGAAAGCGCATATTAGAGCGCAGAATCAAACCCTTATTTTGGAGACATCGGAGCGAGTGTTTGCTCGTCAAGGTCTGGCTAAGACCACGACCCAAATGATTGCGGATGAAGCGGGCTTACCCAAAGCCAATGTGCATTACTATTACCGATCGAAGAAAGATTTATTGGAAGCCGTATTAGAACGTATTTTGGAAATGTGGCTTCATTCTGTCAGCGAATTTAATGTCGAGGAGGGTCCAAAGCAAAACTTAACTCGATACATTAGTGAGAAAATTGACCAGTCTCGTGATAATAAAAATGCCTCTAAAGTCTTTGCTATGGCGTTAATAGGAGAAGAGTCTTTCGTTCTGGATTATTTGCGTCGTTTGTTTGTCACCGAGTTGAGTCGTGAGAAAGTGACGATTGAAGCCTGGGTTAATAAAGGGCTAATGGATCCTGTGCCTGTCGAACATTTATTTATCAGTATTTGGGCCATGACACAGACTTACGCAGATTTTGATGCACAGGTGCGCATTATGCTGCAAAAAGACACCTTAGAAGAGAGGGATTACGAAGAGGCAAAAGTCTTTATCACGCGTATGGTGTTAGCTGGTTGTGGAATAAAGGCGTAGTCATGACCATTGAAAGCAGTCTTACTTTTTTTATCGCCATTTTTATTTTCAGTATTACGCCAGGCCCAGGTGTTTTTGCCATTATTGCTCGCAGTATGACCCAAGGTGCTAAGGCCTCTGTGTCATTGAGTGCCGGGATGGCGATCAGTGATATTCTTTACTTAATTATGGCGTGTTATGGGTTAGCCGTTATTGCACAAACCATGGAGGGTGTGTTTTTAGCCATTCGCTATTTAGGTGCGGCTTACTTAATGTATCTTGGTTGGAAAATGTGGACAGCCCCTGTTGCTGATAATACTGTGTCAGATTTAGGGGGAAAACCTAAGAAGGAGGTGGCGAGTTTCGTTCAAGGTTTTATGATTTCTGCTTCAAACCCAAAAGTCATTTTGTTTTACATCGCGTTTTTACCGACCTTTATGGATCTTACTGTGCTGACTACTTGGGATATTGCGTGGGCTTCAATGTTGGCTTTTGTGGCCTTAATGATGGGCTTAACGCTGATTGCGGTGAGCGCTTCTCAGGCTCGTAGAATGATGAAGTCTCCAAGCGCCATGATTGCTCTTAATCGTGTGGCTGGTGGTGTGATGATTGGCGCGGGTGGTTTTTTAGCGTTACGGAGTTAAACCTTGTTTCGGTTGATATGGCGATCGTTTATTTAAGCTGCCGACTGGGTTGAAGCGTTTTGTCTTCTTGTTGTCAGCAGCTTAAATCAAATTTAACGAGTACCGTAAATTCGATCACCCGCGTCACCGACTCCAGGTCGAATGTAAGCGTGGTCGTCTAAACCGCGATCAATGGCACCTATGTACATCGCCACATCTGGGTGCGCTTCTTTGAAAGCTTGAATGCCTTCTGGCGCGGCAAATAAGCAGATAAAGCGAATATCAGACGCGCCCATTTCTTTCATTTTTTCAATGGCCATGATGGCAGAATTGCCTGTTGCTAACATGGGATCCACCACAATAATGGTTCGCTCATTCACTGAGTGTGGCATTTTTAAATAGTATTCAACAGGTTGCTTGGTGTCTGGGTCACGATACAAGCCCACATGACCAACTCGTGCTGAAGGCGACAGCTTTAATACCCCCTCAGCAAGGCCATTACCGGCACGCATAATGGTCACGATGCACAGCTTCTTGCCTTTAAGAACAGGACACATGGCTTTTTCAAGTGGTGTTTCTACTTCGATATCCATGGTATCCAGATCACGAGTGGCTTCGTAGCCAATCAATGTTCCTAGCTCTTCTACCAGCATTCTGAATTCACGAGTACTGGTGTTTTTGTCACGTAGACTGGTGAGTTTGTGTTTTACGAAAGGGTGGTTGATGACAAAAATGTCGTCGTATTTTTCAAGAAGTTGTTCGCGGGTCATGCGCTTTTCCTTTTCGTTGGCGGGCTTGGGTGTGGCAATACAGTGCCTTGCAAAATATGTGCTCATAATACCACTAAGTGGATTTCAGCTGAATCATTAATCTTGTCCTTCTGGTTAGTAGCGGTTTGAGGGAGGGGATTGTTTTCTTAAAGATTGTCACTACATAAACAAACATTAGATTGGCTGCATTGGCCGTGAATGTGAGGGGCAAGTTCCCCAAAGAAAGAATTGGATTGAAGAATGAGTGATGACGATTTTTTAGACAACCAAGAAGACAATGATGTAATAGCCGATGATGAAAGTGTGGTGATCAGTGACCCTAAAGCGCTGGCTTTACCAGACGATGTGTTGCCAGAAACACTGTATATCTTGCCAATTTCCAGTCGGCCTTTTTTTCCGGCACAAGTGCAACCTGTGATGGTCGACGCTGAACAATGGGAAGATACCGTTGAACGTATTGCTGAGCACCCGCAAGCCGCCGTGGGTTTGGTGTACGCTGAAAAAGTCGGCAAAGGCGCACCTCCTGTGGAGGCTTTCCGTTCAATTGGTTGTGCGGCTCGCATTCATAAGGCTGAAAAACAAAACGATAAACTGACCTTTCTCGCGCAAGGGGTAAAGCGTTTTGAGGTAGTGGAATGGTTAAGTGATACGACGCCCTATTTGGCGAGAGTGCGTTACATCAATGATGCCAAAGCCAGTGATGATGAAGCAAAAGCCTATTCCATTGCCATTCTGGATGCCATTAAAGAGTTGATTCGACTCAATCCATTATTCAGTGAAGATTTACGCCAGTATTTGGGGCGTTTTTCGTTTAATGAATCTGGTTTATTAGCGGATTTTGCGGCTTCGATTACGTCAGCAGAACCGGAAGAGCTATACGATGTGTTGGCCACAATACCGGTGCAGGCGCGGATGCATTTGTCGTTAACTTTGTTGCGTAAAGAGCTGGAAATTGCGCGTTTGCAAAATGAAATCAGCGCTGAAGTAAACGATAAAATTGGTAAGCATCAACGGGACTTCTTCTTACGAGAGCAGTTGAAGGTGATCCAAAAAGAGTTAGGCATTTCGAAAGACGACCGTACTTCCGATGTGGAAACGTTTGAGGAGCGATTGCAAGGGAAAACCTTAACTTCGACAGTAGCGGATAAAATTCAAGAAGAGCTGCATAAACTGAGTATTCTCGAAACGGGGTCGCCAGAATACGGTGTGACGCGTAATTATTTAGACTGGGCGACTTCTCTGCCTTGGGGTGTCCATTCTGACGATAACTTAGACATTAAATCGGCTCGTGAGGTTTTGGAGTCGTATCATGCCGGTTTGAGTGACATTAAAGATCGTATCGTTGAGTTTCTCGCATTAGGTGCCCATCGTGGTGAAATGGGGGGCTCAATATTGCTATTAGTCGGTCCTCCTGGTGTGGGTAAAACGTCCATTGGTAAAACCATTGCAGAGTCGCTTAATCGTAAATTCTATCGCTTTAGTTTGGGGGGGATGCGAGATGAAGCTGAAATTAAAGGCCATCGTCGTACCTACATTGGTGCTTTACCCGGTAAGTTTGTGCAGGCGTTAAAAGACGTTCAAGTTGAAAACCCTGTCATCATGTTGGATGAGATAGATAAAATCGGCTCTTCATTCCAAGGTGATCCAGCGTCTTCTTTACTGGAGGCATTGGATCCTGAGCAGAACAGCGAGTTTCTTGATCATTATTTGGACATGCGAATTGATTTGTCCAAAGCCTTGTTCATTTGTACGGCCAATCAGCTGGATACCATTCCTTCGCCGTTATTAGATCGTATGGATGTGATTCGCCTGTCGGGCTACATAGCTGATGAGAAGCTCGCCATTGCCAAGCAGCATTTATGGCCTAAGTTACTGAAGAAAAATAAGCTGCTGAAAAAACAGCTTAATATTACGGATGCGGCATTGCGTCATTTGATAGAACACTATGCACGCGAAGCGGGTGTGCGTGGTATGGATAAGTTACTGCAAAAAATACTGCGTAAATGTGTCGTAGAACTCATGACTGGCGAGAAAGAACACATTAATGTGGGTGTTAAAGACGTAGAGAGCTTATTGGGCATGCCTTACTTCCGTCCCGAAAAGACACTTCAAGGAATTGGTGTGGTAACTGGCTTAGCTTGGACTTCTATGGGGGGAGCGACGTTACCCATTGAAGCGACCAAGGTGCATGAGCTCACCCGTGGTTTGAAGTTGACTGGTAAGCTGGGTGACGTTATGAAAGAGTCTGCTGATATTGCTTACTCCTATGTGTTTTCTCATACCAAGAGCTATCAGCGAGCACCTGAGTTTTTTGATAAATGTCTGGTGCACCTGCATGTTCCTGAAGGCGCAACCCCAAAGGATGGACCAAGTGCGGGGATTTCTATGGCAACCGCTTTGCTGTCATTGGCAAAAGGAGAGCCGGTGCGTCGTGGTTTGGCGATGACGGGAGAGTTAACTTTGACGGGGCAAGTGCTAGCGGTTGGTGGTATTCGTGAAAAAATTATCGCAGCGAAGCGCAGTAAAATTAATGAAGTGATTTTGCCTGAACCAAATCGACGAGACTTTGATGAATTACCTGAATCCGTCAAAGATGGCATGACGGTGCATTTTGCTGAACGTTTTACCGATGTTGAAAAGGTGGTTTTCAATCGTGATGTGAGTAACCTTCATTGATATTCACTAATTTGTCCACAAACTAGGCATTCTCTTCATGGCCGAGTCATGAGAAAATGAACTAACCGGGTGAGCTTTGGCTTGCCCGGTTTTTTTATATTTAGGTTGCTAGGGGAAATGAATGCCTAATTCGGCAAAACTCACACAAGGCTCAACGTTTAAACACGTGGTTACCATGTCGGTTACCAGTGCGTTGGGGTTGATGTGCATGTTCTTGGTGGATTTAGTTGATATGCTTTTTCTCTCCATGTTAGGGGAAAAAGAAGCCGTCGCGGCAGTGGGTTATGCCAGCACCATTATGTTCTTTACGGTCTCGCTAAGTATTGCCATCTCTATCGCTGCCACCGCCTTGGTGTCTCGTGCAATTGGTGAGCATAACCTTGAGTTAGCAAAGCGTAGAGCCGTTAATGTACTGGCATTTGGTATTCTATTTTCATCCCTCGTTGTTTGGTTTTTATGGCCAAAGATCCCTCATATTTTACTGTCTATTGGTGCCACTGGTCGGGCACTAGATCTGGCGACGGGTTATTTGCAGATTCTAATACTAGGCATGCCTGCCGTGATGATCGGCATGATTGGTTCTGGGATTATGCGCGCATTAGGCGATGCTAAGCGTGCAATGTACGCCACTATGGTCGGTGGGCTGGTGAATGCCGTGCTAGATCCTATTTTTATTTTTGCTTTTGGTCTTGGTGTTGATGGTGCGGCGATTGCGTCTTTATTAGCTCGTTGCTCTATGGTGGTCGTGGCTTATTACGGCGTGGTTCGAGTCCATAAGATGCTTGGCGAATTTGATCTTATGGATTTTTTCAAAGACACTCGAAGCATTGCGATGATTGCTGTTCCGGCCATGCTAACGAATATGTCTTCGCCTTTGGCGAATGCCATTGTAATGGAGCATACCGCGTCTTTTGGTGACGATGCGGTTGCAGCGGTGGCTATTATTGGTCGTGTTATTCCTGTGATCTTTGGTGGTTTGTTTGCGCTATCTGGTGCTGTAGGCCCGATTTTAGGGCAAAATTATGGGGCGGGGCGTTTTGATCGGATGCATCAAACCATTTCAAGTGCGGTGATTTACGCCTTGGGATACTGTCTTTTGTTGTGTTGGACTTTGTATGCACTGCAGGATTGGCTGGTGATGGTGTTCAATGCGTCGCCCGCCAGTGCGGATCTCATTCGTTTTTTTGCGACCTTTGTGTCTTTCAGTTTTTTCTTCCAGAGTTTGTTGTTCATCGCCATTGCCACTTTTAATAATCTTGGTCGTCCGCTCCACAGTACATTGTTGAATTTTGCTCGAGCAACGTTAGGAACCTGGCCGTTGATTATTGTTTTTTCTTGGTTTATGGGAGCGGAAGGGATTTTATTTGGTCAGGCTGTCGGTTCAGTGATTTTTGGCTCATTAGGCTTTTATATGGCAAGGAATTACATCGTCGAATTGGAGGAAAAAGAAGCGAAAGAAATACTGCCTTCTGGCGCTTCCACAGGCTTTGATGAAATGATTTAAATTGTATTGATTAAGATTTTTTGATCGCCCACAGTAAAAATTCACGATTACCATCACCGCCCTTGATTGGGCTGTCAATGTAACATTGCACTTGAAGTCCTAAAGCAGAGACAAAGGCTTTGATGTCTTTGGCTAATTCCGAGACTCTTTTTTGATCTTTTACTATTCCGCCTTTACCCACAAATTCTTTGCCCACTTCAAATTGAGGCTTGACTAGAGTAATGAGATGGCCGCCTTCTCTAAGTAGTGCTGGGACCTGGGGTAAGATTTTTGTCTGTGAAATAAAGGAGACGTCCATAACGGCAAGATCAAAACCCGTTTCAGGCAAGTGGTTTTGCAAGTCTTCTTTAGATAAATGTCGTGCGTTTATGCCTTCTAAACAGACAATCTGCGGATGATTTATTAAGCTTGAAGCCAGTTGTCCATGACCAACCTCAATACCAACGACCTTATTTGCACCATGTTGAATAGCGCAGTCGCTAAAGCCTCCGGTAGATTGACCGATATCTAGTACATGAAAGTCTGTGATGTCTAAATTTGTGTGAGACAAAGCCCCTTCAAGTTTGAGTGCTCCTCGAGAGACATATTTGTCAGTGTCTTTAGGGGTGATGTTTAACTTGGTGTCTGTTGAGAGTTTTAAACTGGCTTTGGTAATGGGATGCCATTGATCATTTAATAAATAAGACACTCTGCCTTCACTGATAAAATTTTGTGCCTGTGAGCGAGACTTGGCTAGACCTTGTTCGGTAAGCAAAAGATCAATGCGTAACATAATGAAACCGTTAATGACAATATTAGCTGCTATATTATCAAAATTAGACCAAGCAAAATAGGTTAGTAAATGGTGCTTTAGCATCCATCTGAGGAGAGCCTGTGATACCGACAACCTTGATAACCACAGAAGAATTAGAGTCGCTTTTAGATTCGCCAAATTTAGTTGTATTAGACTGTCGTTTTTATTTAACGGATTTGACTAAAGGAAATTTGCTGTATCAGGAAGGTCATATTCCCAATGCGATTTTTGTCGATGTACATCATCAGTTAGCGGGCTCTGAAAACGAGATGTCTGGACGCCATCCTTTGCCATCCCCACAGAGCTTTTCTGAACAGTTGCAACTGTGGGGCATTGATAAGCAAAGTGATGTGGTGGTATACGATGATATGGGCGGTGCTATCGCTGCTCGGGCTTGGTGGATGATGGTTCAACAAGGCCTTAAAGTTCGAGTGTTGGATGGTGGTTATCCTGCTTGGTTAAGAGAGAATAAAGAGGTTTCATATCAACAATTTACAGGTACAAAAAGCAATGACGTCATGGCTGTGGCATTCCCTTGGGCCATAGATGAGCAAAGAATTGTTGAGAATTTTGAGACAAACCAATTTCAATTAGTGGACGCCAGAGCAGTTGACCGTTTTCAGGGTGAGAATGAGACTATGGATCCTGTTGCAGGACACATCCCTGGTGCGATTAATCGTCCCTTTATGGATAACCTTGATGAGCTTGGTTATTTTAAACCTGCAGAACAGTTGCATGTTGAATGGCAGGATTGGATTTCTGAAGAGGAAGATCCTTATGTCTATTATTGTGGTTCAGGTGTGACGGCTTGCCACAATGTACTGGCCTTAAATTATTCTGGTATTGAAGCCAAGCTGGTGTATGTTGGCTCTTGGAGTCAGTGGGCGAAACGTATGTTACGTTTGGCTAAGGCATAATAATTTTTCATGTAAAAGTAAAGAAAAGTTAGATAAGGCATTTTTAATTCACTCTCAAACTGTAAAATAGGGATATATTTCAAAATGTAACTATTTGCTGGAAAGGTAGAGTTTGATGAAAATTGCGGTGGCTGGAACTGGCTATGTAGGGATTTCGAATGCTTTGTTGTTGGCTAAGCATAACCAAGTGGTTGCACTGGATATTGTGCCTGAAAAAGTGGCCATGCTAAACGCCAAACAATCTCCGATTGAAGATGTTGATATTGAACGCAGTCTTGCTCAAGAAGAATTGAATTTCAAAGCCACACTGGATAAAGAAGAGGCTTATCTAGGGGCTGATTACATCATCATTGCGACACCGACAGATTATGATCCAGAAACGAATTATTTTAATACCCGTCACGTTGAGTCCGTCATTGCCGACGTATGCCGCTTGAACCCAAGTGCGGTGATGGTGATTAAGTCGACCGTTCCTGTTGGTTTTACTCAATCTGCGCGACAGCAATTCGCAACGGATAACTTAATATTCTCTCCTGAATTCTTACGTGAAGGTAAAGCTTTACATGATAACTTATATCCTTCTCGCATCATTGTTGGCGAAGAGTCTGAGCGAGCCCGTATTTTTGCTAACTTGCTTGTACAAGGCGCATTAAAAGAAGAAGTAGATGTATTACTGACTGGTTCTACTGAAGCCGAAGCAATTAAGTTATTTGCCAACACATATCTGGCCATGCGAGTAGCCTTCTTTAACGAACTAGATAGTTATGCCGAATCTCATCAATTGGATAGCCGCCAAATTATCGAAGGGGTGGGATTGGATCCTAGAATTGGCAAACATTACAACAATCCATCTTTTGGTTACGGTGGTTATTGCTTACCGAAAGACACCAAGCAACTTTTAGCCAATTATGATCAGGTACCCAATAACCTGATTCGTGCCATAGTAGATGCCAATGTCACGCGTAAAGACTTTATTGCTGAATCCATACTAAAGCGATCACCTAAAATTGTTGGTATTTATCGCTTAGTGATGAAATCCGGGTCTGATAACTTTCGAGCGTCGGCCATACAAGGTGTCATGAAGCGTATTAAAGCCAAAGGCATAGAGGTGGTGGTTTATGAACCCGCTTTAGACGAACCTGAATTTTTTAACTCTCGTGTGATTACTGATTTGGCAGAGTTTAAGCGCTTATCAGACGTGATCGTTGCAAACCGTTTAACAGATGATGTAATGGATGTTGAAGAAAAAGTTTATACCCGCGATCTCTTTGGTGGGGATGCTTGATCGCAAAGATTTAATGATGAGCGAATGAAATAGCCCGTTATAACTTCTCTAACCAGTCAGCTAAAAATAAAAAACCAATTATTCCATTTCAAGAAAGAATGGAGATTGTTGAAGCAATTAAATTTGTTGATGAAGTTGTTCCACAAGTAAACTACGATAAAGTTGAAGCTTGGAATAATTGGAAGTTTGATAAAATGTTTGTAGGAGATGATTGGAAAGGAACTGATAAATGGAATCAGTTAGAAGCGGAGTTTGGTGAGTTTGGAGTAGAGATTCATTATTTCCCATACACTTCTCATACATCCAGTACCAAACTTAGAGAAATTTTAAATAAAATATAAGACTTCAGTTAAGCTTCAGAAAACCTCTTTATAGCGAGGTTTTCTGAAATATTCTATTTTCGGGATTACTTGGTGTGCTCTAAAGACTCCTGAATACCCACTCTGGCTTTGATTACTTTATTCTTTTTTGTGTCTTCACGAATGGCTTTGCTTCTCGCCAGCATTTCTGGTGTTACATAGCCACGTTTGTGGTCAAGGTGGATGCACACCGCTGAGTAGCGGATGCGCTTTGCTTTAAGCCCATAATTGACCAGACGATCGCCAAACTCACAATCCTGTCCGCCATATTGCATAGTCTCTTCAAAACCATTGACCGCAAGGATGTGCTTTTTATAGCAAGAGGCGCTGTGACCATTCCACGTAGGGCGGGCTGGGCTGATGCGATTTAAAAAGTCAGCCCAAGCACCTTTTGCCGTTAGCTTCATGGTTTTGTGCGTTTTCTTTAAGCCCATGCTGATTAGCCAATCAACATCGAAAGCATTCTGATTGACAATGTCTTCGCGGGTAATGGCCTTACTTATGTCCATTGGTAGTTTGAAATAGCCGCCAGATAAGTAAGTGTTTGGCTCAGATAAGCGCAAATGTTGAGCAATAAAGTCTTTACGTGGAATGCAGTCTCCATCGGTAAAGATTAAATATTCACCTTCGGCTGCGAGTATTGCTTTATTTAGAATTCGACATTTCTGAAATCCATCATCTTCTTGCCAGACATGTTTAATGGGGATGTCTGTTTCACTTTTCATGCGTTCGATTAATTCGCGAGTTTCTTCACGGGAACCGTCATCGGCAACGACGATTTCAAAATCATCAGCGCTTTGTTCAAAAAAACCCCACAATACTTTTTCTAGCCATGCGGGTGAATTGTAGGTAGTGAAGATAATGCTGGTTTTCATTCGATCGCCTGAGTTTATGGGTTTGAGTGACTGCTATGAAGTTGGTTTGCTAAGGCGCGTTTTTAACAATGCCTTGTGCTTCGCTCCATCTTAACACCTCTATTAGACCAAGAAAAATATGATAACTGCTTGTGCCAGGGAGAGGGTAATCTTTTGGAATGTTATCTTTATCTAGGTATTCATTCCAGCCTCCATCATCTAAAAGATAGTGCTGTAGCATGAAAGATAAAGCAGCATCTAAACGATGCTTTTTTTCTTCTAGGCCAATTGGCATAACCGTAATGGCTTTAATGTATTCTGTGATTGGCCAAATACGCTTTTCTCTATCCAACGGTTGATATGTTTCGGCGTCTATTTGGTTGTAAATACCGCCGTTATTTGCCATGCCATGACGTGTCGCAGTTATCCAGAGTGATTGGGCTAAATCTGTGTGGTCCGAGTGAGGAATAATCTGATTGGCCTGAAACAATAACCAAACCCACTCGAAATGGTGTCCCGGTTCTATTTGAGAGCCTTTTTCCGAATGAAGTTGCCAATCATGATGAAAAAATTCTCTTAAGGTTTTGGTTTTTTCGTCATAAAAATGAGTCAATGCCAGTGTTAACAGTGATTGTATGGTTTGTTTGTAGGCTTCTTTTTGGGTGACTTTAAAAGCAGCAATGTAGCCTTCTAGCAAATGCATATGCGGATTTTGGCGGCGTGTTTGACTGATATCGAGCGGATAGGATTCATAGAAACCACCATTATTGGCTAACATGTCGTGATTTAAAAAATGGTGCGTTTTTTCAATATAGTCTAAGGCTTGGTTGTCCTGAGAACATTGGTAATACGAGCTAAAAGAAAGCATGACAAAAGCCAATGCGTAAGTATCTGATTCTGTTTTTTGAGGGGACAAGTCGTCGTTCAGGGAGAAAATCCAACGACCATCTATAAAGTATTGACTGATAATGAAGTCAAACAAAGGCTTGAGTTTGCTTTGTAATGCCTTGTCTTCCTGCAATAACGAAGCATGGCTAAGTGTGTATAGTTGGCGACACTGGGTTAGTAGTCGAACTCGGCCTATGGCATTAATGCTCCAATCTAGGTTCAAGCTTTCGTAGCTATAACCTTGCTTCTGATTTAGGCCGTGTTTCGCCCATTGAGGAAGCAGTTTATTAAAAACAAAAGATTGGCAGTCCAAAATTGCTGACTCTAACATGCTGTCAATAGCCTTATTTCTGATGAGATTAGTATGTCCAACTTAATGGGGGAGTATGATAAGATGGGCGCTTTGAAAAATCGATGATTAAATGGCTATGATCTCCTCTTATTTGAATTTTAAGGATAAACACATTCTGGTTGTTGGGGATGTGATGTTGGACCGTTATTGGCATGGAGGAACGTCTAGAATATCGCCAGAAGCGCCTGTACAAGTGGTAAAAGTCTCTAATGTTGAAGACCGTCCAGGTGGTGCTGCCAACGTTGCATTGGGGTTGGCTAAACTAGGTGTTCCGGTTACGTTGGTTGGTGTCGTAGGGCAAGATGAAAACGCCGATATTCTTGAAAAATGCCTAGAAGCGTCAGGAGTAAAGTGCCGTTTTGTTCGTTCTGATACGCTTCCAACCATTACCAAATTGAGAGTGATGAGTCGTCATCAGCAGCTAATTCGTTTGGATTTTGAAGAGCGTGAAGACAGCTTGTCGCAAAACAAAGCGTTAGCTGAAGTGGTTGAGAGTGTGCTGCCGACGGCTGATGCGGTCATCTTTTCAGATTATGCGAAAGGCTGTTTAGCAGACGTTTCGAATTTGATTCAATTGGCGAATAAGGCCAATGTACCCAGTTTGGTTGATCCAAAAGGTCATGATTTTTCTATTTATCAAGGCGCCACATTGGTTAAACCGAATTATTCTGAATTTGAAACCATTGTCGGACCTTGTCTGTCAGATCAAGAAATCCAAGATAAAGGTATGGCCTTAAAACAATCCTATGGCTGGCAAGCCTTATTGGTGACTCGTGGTGAAGATGGTTTAGTCTTGTTTGAAGATGGAAAAGCGCCGTTCTCACTTGCTACCACAGCAAAAGAAGTCTACGACGTTACCGGTGCTGGTGACACTGTCATTGCAGTATTAACGGCTATTTATATCACCAGTAAACGTTTTGTTGATGCCGTTGAATACGCCAATCAAGCTGCTGGTTATGTAGTGGGTAAGTTGGGAACGGCGTTTATCACGGCAGAACAACTTGAAGCCATAATGTATCAGCGAACGCATTCCACAAACTTTGGCGTGTTGTCACCAGAAGCGTTACAGCAACAAATCAAGATGGCGCAATCAAATGGGGAAAAAGTGGTTTTTACTAATGGTTGTTTTGATATTCTTCACCCAGGGCATATTGCCTACATGAAGCAAGCAAAAGCCTTAGGAGATCGATTGATTGTCGCAGTCAACACGGATGCTTCTGTGAAGCGTCTGAAGGGAGATAAGCGACCGATTAATGATTTGACTCATCGCATGGCGGTTCTTGAGGGAGTTGGTGCCATTGATTGGGTGACTTGGTTTGATGAAGATACACCGAAAGAAATTATTACGGCTTTGACGCCAGACGTTTTAGTGAAAGGTGGAGATTATACGTTGGATACAATTGTCGGTGCTGACCATGTGTTACAGCAGGGTGGCGAAGTAAAAGTATTGTCTTTTGTTGATGGTTACTCCACTACATCGATTATTGAAAAAGCGAATCTATAAATGCAACAGCCAAACAAGATGACATCAGAAATGGAAAACCCTCCACAGTCAGGAGCAAAAATTTACCTTCGACTCTTGAGTTATGTCGGTGCCTCATGGGGGTATTTGTTATTAAGTTTTATCGGCTATGCTTTGTATTCTTCCATGGAGCCTGCTCTAGCGGCCTTGTTAAAACACATAGTTGACGTTGTTTCAGATGGCAAAATTACAGAAAGCCGTATTCTGATTCCTGCGGCCATTTTAGGGGTTTTTATTGTCCGAGGTATCGGTACTTTCTTGGGTGGCTACTTCATGGCGCAAGTTGCCAATAAAGTTGTGTTTGACCTTAGAACCAGTATGTTTAACAAAATGGTGCAAATGCCATCCAGTTATTTCCACTCAATACCAACGGGGCGTTTACTAGCAAAGCTGACTTACAACACTGAACAGGTAATCGGTTCTATCACCCAAGCGATTCGTATTATTTTGCGAGAAGGGCTTACTGTTGTTGGCTTGTTGGGGTACATGATTTATATGAACTGGAAGCTAACACTACTGTTTTTGTTGGTGATTCCTTTAATCGGTATTATTGTTTCATACGCTTCAAAGCGTTTTCGTCGTCTGAGTGCTCGCATTCAAAATGCTATGGGTGGGGTCACGGATGTGGCGTCGGAAGCCATCAAAGGCCATGAAGTGGTGAAGATTTTTGGTGGTAGTGAGTATGAAATTGAGCGTTTTCGTCAAGCCGCCCAAGAAAATCGTCGTTCGCAACTGAAAATGGAAAAAACTCGTTCTCTAAATATTCCAATTGTGCAATTTATCTTGGCATTTGCGATGGCGATTTTGATTTGGTTTGCGCTTAGTCCAACCATTAGTCAGCACATGACGCCAGGAGACTTTATCGCTTTCTTGACGGCGGCAGGTATGTTGGGTAAGCCAATTCGTCAATTAACCGATGTTAACAGTGTTTTGCAAAAAGGCATTGCGGCTTCGCAAAGTATTTTCGAATTTTTGGATATGTCGGTTGAACCTGATGATGGCAAGATTCTCGCACAATCCCTAAAGGGGGATATTGAGTGGAAAGATATGTCTTTCTCCTATCCAAATGCGGAAAAACAGGCTCTTAAGAAGATTACGCTATCCTTGCCCGCAGGGAAAACTCTAGCATTGGTCGGTCGTTCTGGCAGTGGTAAGTCGACTATGGCCAATTTGATTCCGCGTTTTTATAACTTGGATGAAGGTGAGTTAAACATTGATGGCGTTTCCATTTCAGATTACCAATTAGATTCTCTAAGAACCAACATTGCTTTGGTGAACCAGCAGGTTGTTTTATTTAATGGCACCATACGTGAAAACATTGCTTACGGGCATTTGCGTGATGCCAGTGATGATCAAGTGATTGAGGCGGCAAAAGCGGCCAATGCGTGGGGCTTCATTAAAGAGTTGGATCAGGGCTTAGCGACCATGGTTGGTGAGAATGGAGTCTTACTGTCTGGTGGTCAGCGTCAGCGTATCGCTATTGCACGAGCCATTTTGAAAAATGCGCCCATTCTCATCCTGGACGAAGCAACGTCAGCATTGGACACCGAGTCTGAGCGAGCGATTCAAATGGCCTTGGATGGATTGATGGAAAACCGTACTACGATTGCCATTGCTCACAGGCTATCGACCATTGAAAATGCCGATATTATTGCGGTGGTTGATCATGGGGAAATTATCGAGCAAGGTTCTCATACTGAACTATTGGCGATGAATGGCGCTTATGCTCAGTTACATAATCAGCAATTCAGTGAGACGGCTGACTAATATGTGGTTGTACCGTTTCCTTCTGGCTTTATTGACCCCTATTATTTGCTTGAAGGTTCGACGATTCAAAAAAAATTACCCTGGCTATC
The DNA here is from genome assembly GCF_001625355.1 of Marinomonas sp. TW1. GTDB lineage: Bacteria > Pseudomonadota > Gammaproteobacteria > Pseudomonadales > Marinomonadaceae > Marinomonas. The sequence goes on along the minus strand of NZ_JSEE01000014.1, from coordinate 107,125 downwards.
GAGCCAAAGAAGCGTTTGGCCGTTGGGGAAAAGTGGAAGCGGACCTTTGGATTCACTGTGCTTCTGTCGGTGAGGTGCTGGCTGCTCGACCTCTCGTGGCGCAATGGCGAGAGAAATATCCCAATCAAACATTATTGGTAACCACCATGACGCCAACCGGTGCAGCGCAAGTAGCACAGGTGTTTCCATTTGCATTGCATCGTTATTTACCGATGGACTGGCGCTTAGCGGTGAAGCGGGCGTTGCGTCATTTAACCTGTCCTCGATTGTTAATTATAGAAACCGAGCTCTGGCCAAATTTGCTTGAACAAGCAAAATTAAAAGGTCTGCATATTAGCATTGTGAATGCCCGAATGAGTGAACGTTCGTATCAACGTTATCAAACATTCTCAGCCATTTCTCACCACCTTTTTGCCTTGCCGGATCAGTTTTTAGCTCATGCGCAAGCGGATGCTCAGCGCTTTAAAGAATTGGGTGCGAAAAAAGTGTATGTCACTGGTAGCATTAAATTTGATTTGAGCGTGCCAGAGGACGTGAAGCAACATCAATGGCGCGATGACTTTGACAAAACCTTTGTCTGGGTTGCGGCCAGTACTCATCAAGGTGAAGATGAGTTGGTACTGCACACTCATAAGGTGTTGTTAGCGAAGCAGCCGAAAGCATTGTTAATCATAGTACCACGACACCCAGAGCGTTTCGAGTCTGTGTTTGCTTTGGCGCAAGCTGCATTTTCTCGTGTAGGGTTGCGAAGCCAGGTGGCTTTTAATCAGTGGTCTGAATACGAAGTGATCATTGGGGATTCAATGGGGGAGCTGATGCAGTATTATCAAGCGGCGGATTTGGCCTTTGTGGGTGGCAGTTTAGTGAAGCGAGGTGGGCACAACCCAATTGAGCCTGCATTACTGGCGAAAGCGATTGTTGTGGGGCCTCATGTGTTTAATTTCCAAGACATTACCGATCAGCTTCTGTTAGAAAAAGGAGCATTGCAGTGCCAAGACGAAGCGCAATTAACTGAATTCGTGTTGGTATTAGCATCACAAACTTCACAGCGTTTACGGATTGGCCAGTCGGCGCTACGTTTTGCAGAAAAAAGCCAAGGTGCCGTGACCAGAGTTTTGAATGAAATAGACTTTCATTAGGGGACTCTTTACAATAATTGCTCATTATCTCATGGGGTGCTTGGTTGATAAAAAAACCAAAGCTGAGAAGCGAGGGCTCGCTAACCCATTGAACCTGATCCAGATTATGCTGGCGTAGGAATTGAGGTAGCAAGTCTGTCAATCACATCTTGCCGTTTCACCTATACGCCGCTCACTTATTTTTAGGAGCGACACCTTGAAAACACTTTCTTTTCGTACTTGTTCTAGTATTGCTTTGGCGACGGTTACGCTGTCTTTCTCAGCGCTTTCGTTAGCGGCTCAAACACTCAATGTTTATACCTATGATTCCTTTGCATCCGACTGGGGGCCTGGTCCGAAGATTAAAGAAAACTTCGAAAAACAGTGTGATTGTGAGGTCAACTTTGTCGCTTTGGATTCCTCTGTTGGTATTCTGTCTCGCGTGCAATTAGAAGGGCGTTCTTCATCTGCTGATGTGCTATTAGGCCTGGATTTGAATTTGATGCAAGCCGCCAAAAAAACAGGATTGTTGGCTGAGCATGGCGTTGATACCTCGGTGGTAAACTTGGAAGGTGGTTGGTCTGATAAAGACTTTGTGCCTTTTGATCATGGGCATTTTGCGTTTATTTATAATTCGGAAGCATTGGTCAATCCTCCTCAAAGTTTGGCAGAGATTGTAGAAAACCAAGATTTAAGAGTGATTTATCAAGACCCTCGTACCAGTACGCCTGGTTTGGGTTTATTGCTTTGGATGAAGTCTGTGTATGGGGATGAAGTCGCGTCTGCATGGTCGAAGTTAGCGTCTCATACCGTCACGGTGACTAAGGGCTGGTCTGATGCATATGGTTTGTTTTTGAAAGGTGAAGCGGATGTCGTGTTGAGTTATACCACGTCGCCTGCTTATCACATCGTGGCGGAAGGCGAGACCAAATATCAAGCGATTGAAACGAAAGAAGGCCGCTATCCTCAAGTTGAAGTGGCGGCGATGATGAAATCGGCACCCAATAAAGCTTTAGCCGAGCGTTTCATGTCTTTCATTCTAACATCCGACTTTCAGGCAACGATCGCGACGGGTAATTGGATGCTGCCAGTAGTTGATCTTGATCAGCCTTTACCTGCGGCATTTGCATCGGCGATGAAGCCTGCGCCAAGTTTGATATTGCCTGCGGCCCAAGTGGCTGAACAGCGCAAAACTTGGGTGAATGAATGGTTGAATGCGACCACTGAATAAGCTGAATTAGTTTGAATCGAATGATTAGAATATCAAGCCTGCTTCCCGCTATGCTGGGAGTGGGCTTGTTTGTTTATATGGGGGCTTTTAGCCTGATGGCTTTATTGCGCTACAGTGATGTAGCTGAGTGGTCGTCCTTTTTGTCTCAGCCTTATTTATGGCGTTTGGTTCGCTTCTCTTTATGGCAAGCTTTATTAAGCAGTTTGCTGAGTCTTGTTATTGCGGTGCCTGTCGCATCCTGCTTATTTCATCGCTCTTTTTGGGGGCGATCTTTTCTGTTGCAGTTGTTTTCCGTGTCTATGGTGGTGCCTAGCATAGTTGCTATTCTGGGGATCGTTGTGGTGTATGGGAGAACGGGTTGGTTGGCACAGATTTCTGGTATTGAGTTTCCATTATATGGTGTGACCGGCATTTTGTTGGCGCACGTGTTTTTTAATATGCCATTGGCGGTTAGGTTGTTATTGCAGGCTTATGCATTGATTCCAACGGGGCAGTGGCGTCAAGCTTACCAGTTAGGTTTTGATCGATGGTCTGCCTTTCGTTTTATCGAATGGAGTTATTTGCGTAAAGCCTTACCAGGTGCGTTTGTATTGATCTTTATGCTTTGTTTTTCCAGTTTTGCCGTGGTGCTCAGCTTGGGCGGTGGCCCTAAGTCGAGTACCCTTGAAGTTGCCATATATCAAGCATTAAGATTTGATTTTGATTTGAATAAAGCCAGCTTTTTAGCCTTATTGCAGGTGCTCATTTGTACTGTGATCGCCCTTTTTGTGTACAAACTGGCCCCTGTTAATCATCAGGACTCAAGTTTGTTAACGCAATCCCGTTTTCCGATTCGAGATTCCTACGGTGCCAAATGTTTAGACGTGATCGCATTTCTATGTGTATTGGTATTTGTGTTGCCGCCTTTTATTGCCATTTTCGATCCAATGTTTTCCACGCAGTTTCTTCACACACTTAGCTCATTGAGGCTTTGGTTGGCGGTTTTAGTGTCGCTCAAGATTGCTTTCCCAGCTGCTTTTATAAGCTTGCTGCTTGGACTGAGTTTTTGTGTGTTAGCGCGTTATTGTATGGGAAGAGGAAAGCTCAATATCTGGTCTACAAAGTTAGAGCAGTTAGGTAATCTGATTTTAATGGTGCCTGGTTTGGTCATCGCGACAGGTTTGTTTTTATGGTTGAGAGATTTGGGGCTGAGCTTTTCATCCAGTTATTGGATCGTGGTGTGGGTTAATGCCGTGATGGCTTTGCCGTTTGTGTTGCGTTGTATGATGCCCTGTTTTTATCAGCAAGAACGTCGCTTTCGGCATCTGTATTCCAGTTTAGGGGTTCAGGCTTGGTCTCGTTGCAAAATAGAATGGCCGCTGGTGCGAAGCTCTGTTGCACAGGCATTTGCGTTTGCTTTGCTGTTATCTTTGGGAGATATGGGGGTGATCGCATTATTTGGCAGTCAGGGCATGGTCTCATTGCCTTTGTATTTGTTTCAATTGATCGGTGCTTATCGTTTAGAAGAGGGGGCTTGTGTCGCCGTGGTATTGATTTTGTTGTGCTTGGGATTGTATGTGTTGTTTTCTCGTGTGGTTGGGGGAAGGTGGCATGCTCAAGGTTGATTTAAAATACGATTGGGAGCGTTTCCACGCCCATTATCAAGTGCAGATTGATCAAGGTATCACAACTTTATTGGGTGCCAGTGGTGAAGGTAAAAGCACCTTGCTGCATTTACTTGGCGGCTTTTTACAAGGTCATGGTGTATTGGATTACCAGAGCGAATCTCTGTTGGCTTTGCCTGCTTACCAGCGCCCCATTTCGACCTTGTTTCAAAGCGATAATTTATTTCCGCAGTTGACAGTATGGCAGAATGTGGCCATCGGATTGTCACCGCATCTTCGTTTAAACGAAGAGCAATGCGAAAGGGTGGCTTGGGCATTAGAGCAAACACAGTTAGCCGCCAAAGCGGATGCTTATCCTCAGGCCTTGTCGGGTGGACAGGCGCAGCGTGTCGCGATTGCCAGAGTGCTGGTGAGAAAAAAACCAATCCTATTATTGGATGAGCCATTCAGTGCTCTTGATCCAGCGCTCAGAGAGGAGATGCTGTTTTTAGTGAAGCAAGTGACAGAGACCTTTTCTTTAACTACCTTGCTGGTTTCTCATCTGCCCAGTGACGCCTTGTTGGTTGGTGGGCGCGTGATTCTGATAGAGCAAGGTCAGGTTGTTGCCCATGAAGCGTCGGACGTTTTAGCCAGTAAGCAGACTCCCATCGCGTTTACGCAATATTTGGGTGAGTCGAAAAGCTCGACAAGCTAGATGGATTAAGTTACATATTGCTTAATTATTTAGTGAATTGAAGTAGGCGCTTAGTCTTAATGGACGATAGAGAGTTAATCAAAAAAGGGATTTTAGCGACCATTGCTTATGCCTTTGTTATGTCTTTGACGGCCATGGCGGCCAAGCAAGCGCAAACGACTATTGCGGTATCCACACTGGTTTTTTGGCAAAGCCTTTTTTGTGTCTTGATTCTTTTGCCACAAATGCGTGGCCGCTGGCAAAAGCGTCCTTGGTCGGTTTGGCGTATCCATTTATTGCGTAGTTTCGGCGGCTTTATTGGCTTTCTGTTTTATTACTGGGCGCTGAATCATATTCCACTCGTTGAAGCCTCTTTATTGCGAACTTGTGCGCCTTTGTGTGTGCCTTTTATTGTGTTGGCAATGCAGGGTATTCGTATCCCTAAAGCCAGATGGTTTCCTTTGTTGGTCGGCTTTGCTGGGGTTGCGTTCGTTATTCAGCCGACTCCGAGTCATTTAAATCCTTGGCATCTGGTCGGGTTTGTGTCTGCAATTGGCTTGGCCTTATCTATGGTGACCACTCGTATGCTGTCCCATCAGGTGTCAGGTCAAGAAACCTTATTAGTATATTTTGCTGTCTCTTGCCTGCTATCCATACCCTTGATGTTTTGGCAGGGGGATGGGGTAGCTGTGCCATTTGATGTTTGGCCTCTTGTTGGGGCGGTTATGATATCGCTCTATGTTGGCATGTTTTTGTATAACAAGGCTTATTCCTATGCTCCTGCCAGTATCGTTTCGCCTATTAGTTATATTGGTGTGGTCTTTAGTGGCTTTTGGGGGCTCGTGATCTGGCATCATGTACCAGATATTTACGCCATTATGGGCGTGGTACTGATTTTTTTGAGTATCTTAATCAGTACTAGAATCGCGCGGAATAGAGGTTAGTTGTTGGTGCTTTTGGGCTTTATATTGTTTAAAACGGTTGCGACAAAGATGCCAGTAAAAATCAATAATATGCCGATGTAATGGAAGTTAAACAATCGCTCACCAAGAAAGATCACTGATAGACTAATGCTAAAGACGGGTAGCAGATGGATGAAGTGTCCTGCTGTGGCGGCGCCGAGTTTTTGAATACCAATGTTCCAGCATAAGAATGCGCCAATCGAAGCAAAAATTCCCATGTATATAATGCTGCCCCAGTTGGTATAAGTCAGTTCACTTAATGAGGTTTCACTGAAAAGTAAGAACAGTGGTGCTTGGATCCCGGTGCCGATAAGTGCGGTGCAAGTAAAGAAGCCAATTAATGACATGTCTTTTGGGCGGCGGATAATCATCACTGAGTAAATGGCCCAACTGACTGCCGCCGTTAAAATCCATAGGTCACCTTTTGATATGGTGAGACGTGAAAAGGTGTCTAAACTGCCTCGGCTAACAATGATGATCGCGCCGACTGTGGAGATAATGATGCCTGTGTTTTGTCGCCAGTTTGTTGTGTTGCCTAATAAAATTCGAGCAGTGATGAGAATCATCACTGGCATGATGGAGTTCAATAAAACGGCATTGGTAACGGTTGTTGAAGTTAAACCTATGTACAAAAATAAGTTGTAGTTACAGATCCCTAGCCAACCAAAAAGAATGAGCAAAGGCCAATGTTGGCGAATGATGTGTCTTTCTTGGTAAAGCTTTTTATAAGCGAAAGGTAGAAGGATTAGGCAAGCTAAACTCCAGCGCAGAAATGAAATCGTGTAAGGGTCAATGCCAGTAGAGACTGTCATGCGGCCTAAGACATAGTTACCTGACCAAAAAAGTATGGGCAGTAGCAAATAGACAAATGCTGGCATTGGTGCTTCCCTTTATTATTTTTAAGATGACTTTCTTTTAGACCAATTTTGTATAAATAAGCCGAGCAAAATACAACTAAGACCCACTAATGTCGAGGTTAAAATGGGTTCGTTAGCTAGTTGTGACAGCCAAACAATAGACAGTAATGGCGCTAAGAAAATCAGGTTAGCAACTTGGCTTGCATTACTGGTGAGTTTCAGGGCTCGATTCCATAAAACAAAACTGACTCCCATCTCAAATAAACCGATATAAACGGCCCCCCAAATGCCTTCGGGTTGCCAATGTGTTAACTCACCAGTTGCCGCGGCAAAGATCAGGATAATGGGTAGAGCAAAGGCAAAGTTGAGTGTCAGTCCAATTAAATTTGGTCGAGTGTCTTTTGTGTTTAACAGCCAATAAAGCGCCCAAATGATGGTGCTCAGTAGTGCGAACCCTACGCCAATGATATTGGAAAACGCCAGTGTCGTGATTTCGCCTCGGGTGGAAATGTACAAAACACCAAAATAACAACAGGCGGCGGCTAGGTAATCAGCGAGCGTCAGTCGTTGCTTCAAAATAGGGACGGCCATAAAACTTAACATAATCGCCCAAGTGTAATTAATGGCTTGCGCTTCCTGTGCCGGCAATAGGTCATAAGCCTGCAATAAAATGAGGTAATACAAGAAAGGGTTAATAACACCGTAGAATAAAGAGGCTTTCCAAGATTGTCTGGCATGATCTCTAAGTTGGCTTAGTTGGCCGTTATAGCCAAGTGCGGCAAGTAGAAAAATTAGAGAGACAGCGCAGGCAATCAGTAGAAGCTGTGTCGGGGACAGGCTTTTTAATGACAGGGAGAACGCAGTGGCAACCGTTGACCAGAGAAAAACGGCCCCCAGCCCAAAGGCCATGGCTTTTGTATTGTTTGAGATGGATTGCATGGGATTTGATCGCCTTAAAAGTGATAGATAATGCCGGCAATAATAGAATTAGAGCGCTTTTGTTCGACAATTGGGCTGTCTAATACATTGTCGCTGTATTGGTTGTGCTTAACCGCTAGCATGAAATTCGTATTTGGTGTGAGTTTATAAATGCTTCTTAAACCAATGCTGGAGACCGATGTGGCATCGGCATTATAAGCTGCAATACTGCCAGAAACTCGATCTGACTCTGTCTGTGAGACACCGTATAAATATTGACTCATTTTACGACTGGTGTATTGGTGGCTAATAGAGGGGATAAAGACCCAGTTGCCGTTCGGTATGGGTAAGCCAATAGCTAAGCGGATGTAGTAACCATCGTGTGTACCACTAATATCTTGAGCTATTTTGGTGGACAGTAAGCCAAATCGGTATTTGGCGAAGGCCATAATACTGTCATCGCGATCATTGAGCTTTTGGATGTCGCTATTGTCCGAGTCATCAGGGTCAAAGCCGGCTGTTTGATAGGACAGTCCAGCTGACAGCGCTTGCATTTTGGTTTGTGGAATCAAATGATAGCCGATGTCGGGTATGGTGACGTAAAAGCGTTCACCTTTATAAGAAAGGTTTGGGATAAGTCGAGTGTCGGTTTCAACGCCTTTATAGATGGATTCAGAAACGGCGCCTAACAGACCAACACTACCGTTGGCTTTTACCGTGTTGGCCGATAACGAGAGAGCCGTCAATGCAGAGATCAGGCTGTACTTTAAAAAGTGTGATTCCATGTTTTTTCGTTCCATCATAAAAGCGCGATAAGGTGGTGTGATTCTATGATCTTTTAAGCAGGCTGTAAAACCGGCTTAGCTTAGATAGAGGCCATGAAAGCATCGAAATGTTGTTTAATGCGTTTACTTAATAGGCAGCCTTGCTATATAATTCGCGTCCCTGTAAATCAATACTCCTTGTCTCACAGCTTTTTAACAGGGGAAGCGTGGAGACTAAGAACCCATAAGGAGCTTAAATGCGTCATTATGAAATCGTCTTTCTGGTTCACCCAGATCAAAGCGAGCAAGTACCAGCAATGGTTGAGCGCTACACTAACCTAATCACAGAAGATGGTGGTCAAGTACACCGTTTCGAAGATTGGGGTCGTCGTCAACTTGCTTACCCAATTAACAAAATTCACAAAGCACACTATGTTCTTATGAACGTTGAGTGTTCTGATAGTGTTTTGTCTGAACTAAACGAAACGTTCCGCTACAACGATGCCATCATCCGTAACTTGGTGATCCGTCGTAAAGATGCGGTAACAGAAGTTTCTCCTATCAAAGCATCTGAAGGTCGTGAAGATCGTCGTTCTGCACCACAGCGTGAAGAGCGTAACGTTGAAGCGTCTACAGAAACTACTGAAGAATCTGAAGATTAATCTATTTGAATTAGGAGATACTCATGGCTCGTTTTTTCCGTCGTCGTAAGTTCTGCCGTTTCACTGCAGAAGGCGTTAAAGAGATCGATTACAAAGATCTAGACACACTAAAAGGTTACATCACTGAAACTGGTAAAATCGTACCTAGCCGTATTACTGGCACTAAGGCTCGTTACCAGCGTCAGCTAGCGACTGCAATCAAACGCGCTCGCTACATTGCTTTGCTTCCTTACACTGATAGCCACTTTAATTAATAGGCAAGAAGTACCTTAATGAGTGGTTTAGCTAAATGGGTAATGAATAAACGTCGTAACGCCATCATAGGTGTTATGGCGTTTGGCTTGATCCCTGTTATGTTTTGGCTGGCTGCTGCCATTTTAGGTTTAGTGGTACTTCGTAAAGGTGTAAAAGAAGGAATACCGGTTTTTGCTTGGGGCTGTTTGCCAGGTTTCGTTATCTGGATGCTCCAAGGCGATGCGACAGCATTGCTGGTTATGTTAGATGTGGCGTTGTTAGCTTATTTATTAAGAGTAACAAGGTCGTGGAGTTGGGTGTTATTGGTCGGCAGTTTACTGGCGTCATTTAATACCCTGATTCAACCTTTGCTGATGTCTGATGTCTTGAACTTCGCTGTTGACTTAGTTCAGACTGTTTTACAGAAAGAGGCGGTTGATATACCTGAAAGATCAATGATCTTCTCCCAGGCGGTGATGGCAGTGTCCATTTTCCAAGTGGTGATTGCGGTTCTTGCGCTTTTATTGGCAAGAAAGTGGCAGGCAGGGCTCTATAATCCGGGTGGGTTACGTAGTGAATTTCATCAGTTAAGATTGCCTGTGGCATTCAGTCTAGTGCTTGGCACTATGATATTAATTGGTGAAAGTGTAGGAGGGGCATTTTCGGTGCTTTCTCAAGCCGCTGTACCTGCTTTGATATTGCCAGGGTTAGCATTAATACACGGTATTTTAGCAAAAAAAGAAATTGGGGTTGTTGGACTGATCGCATTTTACCTGGTGGGATTTTTTATCCTGAATGTTTATTTTGCGAATCTTTTGATCGCGCTTTGCGTGATTGATAGTTTTGTGGATATACGTTCCAAGATCCAAGGTAAGGCGTCCAACTCAAGTGATAGCGAATGATTAATTAGAGGTGATCGAGATGGAAGTTATTCTACTCGACAAAGTAAACAAGCTAGGCGGTATTGGTGACGTTGCAGTTGTTAAACCAGGCTACGCTCGTAACTTTTTGATTCCAAACAAAAAAGCTGTAATGGCTACAAAAGCTAACTTGGCTAGCTTTGAAGAGCGTCGTGCTGAGCTTGAAGCTCAAGCAGCAGAGCGTAAATCTGCAGCTGAAACACGTGCTCAATCACTAGAAGGTAAAACTTTCACAATCGCAGCAAATGCTGGTGATGAAGGTAAACTTTTTGGTTCTATCGGTACTCGTGACATCGCTGACGTTATTTCTGCAGAAGTAGAAGTATCTAAAGCCGAAGTTCGTCTACCTGAAGGTACAATCCGCCACACAGGTTCTTTCGAGATCGATCTTCAACTTCACTCTGAAGTTGTTGTTACTGTGACATTGGCTGTTACAGCTGAATAATTTATTTCGATAAATTATTTGCTAAAAAAAGGGTGTCTTGCTGATTGCAAGATGCCCTTTTTTTGTGGCCGTGATAAGCTAAACCCATTGTTTTTTGACCTTTTATAGATGGATATTGTTGCGTGCAATTAGATGATTCTGAAGTGGCTTCTATTAAGTTGCCTCCCTATTCGGTAGAAGCTGAACGTTCTGTCGTTGGCGGTTTGATGTTGGACCCGCAGGCTTGGGAAAAAGTGTCCGAGCTGGTCATTGCTGATGATTTTTATCGTCCTGAGCATAAGCTGATCTTTGCGGTGATAGCTCGGTTAGCGGATGAATCTGAACCGGTTGATGTGGTGACCATTGGTGAGCGCTTAGATAAGCGAGGGGATCTTGAAGCAATTGGTGGGATGGCTTATCTGATTGAGGTGGCCGAGGCGACCCCCAGCGCCTCCAATATTGCTTCGTATGCGGATATTGTGCGCGAGCGTTCAATCTTGCGGCGTTTGATTTCGACCACCAATGATATTTCCTCTCGTGCTTTTCATCCTGAAGGGATGACAGCAGCGGAAGTATTGGATGAGGCGGAACGTAAGATTTTTCAAATTGCCGAAGGGGGTGAGAAAAAAGGCGGTCCACGTATTGCTTCTGATATTTTGAGTGCAACGGTTGATAAAATTGATGAACTTTATCATCAAGACGGTGCGATCACTGGACTCAGTACTGGTTTTACCGATTTGGATGCTATGACCGCAGGTTTGCAACCTGCAGACTTGGTTATTGTGGCGGGACGACCATCTATGGGTAAAACGACCTTTGCGATGAACTTAGTTGAAAATGCCGCGATGATCAGTGATCTTCCTGTTATTGTGTTTAGTTTGGAGATGCCTTCAGAGTCCTTGATGATGCGTATGTTGTCGTCGCTAGGGCGAATTGATCAAACGCGTATGCGTTCGGGACAGTTGATTCAAGAAGACTGGGATAAATTGATGTCTGCAGTGAAAATGCTGAAAGACAGAAAGTTATTCATTGATGATACGGGTGGTATTAGTCCGACTGAGATGCGATCTCGCGTTCGTCGTATTGCCCGAGAGCATGGAGGTGTGGCCATGATTATGGTCGATTACCTTCAATTAATGCAGATTCCAGGTTTTACTGAAGGTCGAACGAATGAAATTTCTGAAATATCTCGGTCTTTAAAAGCCATAGCCAAAGAAATGGATTGCCCTATGGTGGCCCTTTCCCAGCTAAACCGTAGTTTGGAGAACCGCCCCAATAAGCGCCCAGTTAACTCGGATTTGCGTGAATCCGGAGCGATTGAGCAGGATGCGGATGTGATCTCCTTTGTATACCGTGATGAGGTGTATCATGAAGATACGCCACATAAAGGAATTGCCGAAATTATTATTGGTAAGCAACGTAATGGGCCAATTGGTACTTGTCGCTTGGCCTTTGTAGGTAAGTACACTCGCTTCGAAGACTTAGCGCCAGATGCTTACCGTGATTTTGATGACGAATAATGTGTGACTAAGAATGAGCTTGGATGCGATGGCTCGCATCTTAAAATAATAACGATTAGGTCGAGGATGATGTATGCGTAAGATGCCTGTAACTGGAAAGGAAAATGATTTCCCTGAAAGCGATGTTTTAGTATCCAGCACGGATGTGAAAGGGCGAATTACCTTTGTTAATGATGCGTTTTGTGAGGTGGCGGGTTATCAGCAAGCGAGCCTTATTGGTGCGCCTCATAATTTGATTCGACACCCAGATGTGCCATCTGCTGTGTTTGCTGATATGTGGGCGAATCTAAAACAGGGTCGCAGTTGGATGGGGATAGTGAAGAACCGTTGTGAAAATGGCGATCATTATTGGGTGAGCGCTCACGTGAGTCCCCTGTTGGATGGCAGTAAAGTCATTGGTTATGAATCCGTCCGTCGAAAAGCGACGAAGGCTGAAAAACAGCATGCTCAATCCATTTATGATCGAATTAATGCGGGAAAAAGTCTTTTACCTTGGTCTACTAAAGTGGCCTCACATTTGGCGAATGCGAGCTGGCCTGTGTTCTTGTGTTTCCTATTATTGGCTTGTGCTGGTGTGTTGTCTGGAAATCTATTTTATCAGGTGTTAGCGCCTCTATTGGCCTTGTTGGGAGCGGGGTTGGTGTTTCTTCAAAGTCAGTCTGTTAATGAGTTGGTTGCTTTGTTATCTGAAGAGTCGAAGAATCCGATTGGGCAGTATCTGTATTGTCGCTCTGTGGGGGCCAAGGCCGCCATTCGCTTTGATAAAATTCATCAAGAAGCGGCCGGCCATACATTTCGTTATCGTCTGAAAGAAGGGGCGAATCAATTAAGTAAGCGGGCTTCGGACGCGAAAGCCAGCGTGACCACCAATTTGACGAACTTTAACAAACAGCGTGGAACGTTCCAAGACGTTGTGGCAGCAAGTTCACAGCTGCTTTCTAGTGTGACTCAAGTGTCATCTCATATTCAGGTGGCCGTTGAAGCGACAGAAGCGGTCGGCAGTTTAACACTGGAAAGTCGTCACCTTGCGCAGCAAACAGGCACTACGATTGGTCAGGTTTACCAAGAGGTGGCTGATGCCAAACAAGTGGTTTCTGTGTTATCTGAGCAAAGCGATAAGATTAACGAGTTAGTTCATTCGATTAGTGATATTGCTGAGCAGACGAATCTATTGGCATTAAATGCGGCGATTGAGTCGGCTCGAGCTGGCGAAGCGGGACGAGGCTTTGCTGTGGTAGCGGACGAAGTGCGAGCCTTGGCCATTCGCACGCAAAATGCGACACAAAGTATTCATAGCATGACAGAGGAATTGAAAAAGAAAACCTCTGATGTCACGTCGACCATAGATAAAGGCGCTTTAGTGGCCCAACAAGGGGTTGAGAGCGTGAATCAGGTCGCCGAAAAAATGAGTGAAATAGAGGCATCTATTCAGCGTGTAGTAGAGATGACCGCACAAATTAATGTTTCTTCAGAAGAGCAAGCCGGAGTGGCGCGTAACTTAAACGACAAAATGGAAGTGGTTGATGAGTTGAGTGTTAACAGTATCGAGCGAGCTGAAAATATTGTGTTGAATATTACTCATATTGAAGAAGAGGCTTATGAGCAAGGTAATCTTGCTGAGCGCATGAAGCAATAGAGGTTTTTAGAGTTAACATCAGTCTGAATGAAATAGCCCTTTGCTTGAAGTGATTCGCAAAGGGCTTTTTTTATTCTATTGATTGAGAATGGTGTGGATGGCTTGTCCCAGCTTTTGAACGTTTTGCTGGCTGATGACATAAGGTGGCATTAGATAGATGAGTCTTCCAAATGGGCGAATCCAAACGCCAAGTTCAACGAACTTAGGTTGTATTTCGTTTAGGTCGATTGGCTCATGAAGTTCGACGACGCCAATGGCACCTAAGCAACGGACATCTTTGACAGGGTCTAATGACAAACAAGGTGAGAGCGCTTCATTAAGCCAGTCTTCAAGTTGGGCAACGGTTTGGCTGATGTCAGTAGAGTCTAGTAAGGATAAGCTGGCGTTCGCGGCAGCACAGGCTAAAGGGTTAGCCATAAAGGTTGGCCCGTGCATGAATACTCCGCCGTTTTCGCTAATGCCAAGGGCCACTTTATCGTTAGTTAAAGTGGCGGCTAAGGTCATATAGCCCCCCGTTAGGGCTTTACCAACACACATAATATCAGGGCAAATGTTGCTGTGTTCGGTGGCAAAGAGTTTTCCCGTTCGGCCAAAGCCTGTGGCAATTTCATCAAAGATCAGCAAGATGTCGAATTCGTCACAGAGTGAGCGAATGTGATTGAGATAATCTGGATTGTAAAAGCGCATGCCGCCGGCGTTTTGTACAACAGGCTCGATGATGAATCCGGCAATGTTTTGATGGTTTTCTGTTAGCACGTGGCGGATTTCAGCAAGGTATTTTGGGTCGACTGGCGAGTGTATGCCCGTTGGTGGTGGAGAGATAAAATGTTGTTGGGTGAGGGCACCTGAGAATAGATTGTGCATGCCATTTTCAGGGTCGCAAACTGACATGGCTGCGAACGTGTCGCCATGATAACCGCTTCTTGGTGTGACAAAGAATTGTTTGTCGGCTTTGCCTTGGGTATGCCAGTATTGGATCGCCATTTTTAAAGCCACTTCCACAGAAACGGAGCCCGAGTCTGAGAAAAAGACTCGTTGTAATGGCTCTGGCGTTATTTCGATCAGTTGTTTGGCGAGCTGAATAGCCGGTTTGTGTGTTAAGCCACCAAACATGACATGGGCAAACTGACTTAACTGAGCTTGTATGGCTTGGTTCATGGTTGGGTGATTATAGCCATGAATGACACTCCACCAAGAAGACATGCCGTCAATGAGAGTTTGACCATTGCTTAAGGTGATTTCACAACCTTGGGCGCTGTCGACCAAAAACTGTGGGCTTGGGTGGCTCATAGAGGTGTAAGGGTGCCAGAGTAGTTGTTTGTCTAGTGCTAAATAATCTTGTTGTGATAGCTCATCTTGCATAATGTGACGCCTTTATGGATTCTGCGGGCATACTAAACAAAGCCAATATAAATGACCAGAGGTTAGGGAAGGTGTGAACAAGTCCTCTTGCCTCAGCATGTGGATAAAAGCCTGTTATTCAAGGCGAGTGCCGAATGTGAAATAGTTGGCCTATTGTTGAGGCACTCAACAAAGAATAACAGTCTTTTAGACCATGCTCTGCGGGTCTTTCAGAGAAAACGTCCAACTGCGTTGCGACTCTTTGAAAGGTACCTACATTCCTTCAGAATCGCGCCTTATGTGACGATTTCTCTAAAAGACTGAGTCTTAGTAGACTTATTCGCACCTTCCTTAGGTTAATGAGGTTTGTCTGGTGTTCTGGCAATGACCCAAACATCAATGCGTTTAGCGCCGGCTTTTAATAGTTGCTTGCAGCAGGCTTCGATTGTGCTGCCTGTTGTCATAACATCATCAAATAACGCCACATGTTCCGCAATCTGACCTTGTATCTGATAGCTTTTGTTGGGGGCGGTTAATCGAGCTTTACGAGGCAGGGTGTGTTGCGCTTGGCTGTGTATCATCTTGATGATCGGGTTTGTCTTGGGAAGGTTTGGTGTCGCTTTTCCGAGTATTGGTTGAAGTTGTTTGTGCAGCTGCTTGGCCATAAGTTGAGTTTGGCAAAAGCCTCGTTGTCGAATGCGCTTGGGGTGGCTTGGGACAAAGAGCAGTTGTTGTGGCCAGAGACGAGATTGATATTCGGATACTAAATGTTGACACATGCGTTCTGTCAGTGGGCGAATAAAATGCCCGCCATGGTTAAATTTAATCTGATGGATAAGGGTTCTCATGGTGCCGTTAAATAGATAAGGAGCAACGCAAACTTGATAGCTTGGTTTGTTGCGTTGGCACTGTCCGCAGATCAATTGTGTTTGGTTGCTGGGGCGTTTACATTGCTGGCAACAAATTAGGTTTGGGTTAAGGCCTTTTTGGCAGTGATGGCAAAAGGTGTGTTTGCTAGAGGATTGGCATAAATAGCACTGTCTAAAAATCAACCTGTAGTAAATCTCTTTAAATTTTGTAGTTGACAGCAATTTCCAGTCCATTAGTATTGCTCCATTATTTCATGTTCGAGGGTATTATGTCTGTTTCAAACACCGCTTCAATGAATTCTTCTGGTCCACGTTTTGATTGGACCCATGCAGAGATAAAAGCTTTATTTGATCTTCCGTTCATGGATTTGATGTTTCGTGCTCAGACCGTCCATAGAGAAAATTTCGCGCCTAATGAGGTTCAGGTAAGCACCCTTTTATCCATTAAAACAGGTGCTTGTCCGGAAGACTGTAAATATTGTCCGCAAAGTGGTCACTATAATACAGAGCTTGAAAAAGAGAAATTAATGGAAGTGAGAAAGGTGCTTGAAGAGGCCGCTCTTGCAAAAGAAAAGGGTGCCAGTCGTTTCTGTATGGGCGCGGCTTGGAAGCACCCTTCGGAAAAAGATTTTCCTTACGTATTGGAAATGATCAAAGGGGTTAAGTCTCTTGGTTTAGAGTCTTGCGTTACCTTAGGTACGTTGAATGATGATCAAGCTAAACGTCTTTCGGATGCCGGTTTGGATTATTACAATCATAACTTAGATACTTCAGCGGAATATTACGACAGCATTATCACGACTCGTAGTTATCAAGACCGTTTGGATACTCTTTCTCGTGTCCGTGATTCGGGCATTAAGTTATGTTGTGGCGGCATTATGGGGATGGGTGAAGAGCAAAAGGATCGCGTTGGATTGTTGCGTCAATTGTCGCAAATGCAACCACACCCAGAAAGTGTGCCAATCAATATGCTGGTAAAAGTAGAGGGCACACCGCTTGAGAATGTAGATGACTTAGACACATTTGAATTCATTCGCACCATCGCGGTGGCTCGAATCATTATGCCTAAATCTCATGTGCGTTTATCGGCTGGCCGCCAAGGAATGAATGAACAGACACAAGCGTTATGCTTCATGGCTGGTGCAAACTCCATTTTCTATGGCGAGAAACTGCTAACCACAGGTAACCCTGAAGCAGATAAAGACATGGCGTTGTTTGCAAAATTGGGTATCAACCCAGAGAAGCGAGAAGAGCATTCTGACGAAGCGGTGGTCGAAGCCATTGCGGCTCAAGTCGTCAAACAAGAAGATGCTAAGTTTTTCTATGAAGCCAGCGTTTAATACGCCTTCATGGGTGTTGGCGGCGCTTGATGAACGGCGTCGTCAAGACCTGATGCGTCACACGGTTACCTTAGATAGTCCTCAAGTTCCCCATACTCAAATCAATGGTCAGCCTTATACTGCGTTTTGCTCTAACGATTATTTGGGGTTGGCAAATCATCCTTCATTAATTCGAGCCATGCAGCAAACGGCTGATGAATATGGTGTGGGTGGCGGTGCCTCACATTTGGTGGCAGGGCACCTTACTCCTCATCAAAGACTGGAAGACGCTTTGGCTGAATGGCTTGGGTATGAGCGTGTTTTGTTATTTAGTACGGGGTACATGGCCAATCTCGGGGTTATCTCTGCCTTAGCGAATAAGCAACGCCCTGTCATTCAAGATAAATTAAATCATGCTTCTTTAATTGATGGTGCTCAGTTAGCGCAGGCGCCAATGCGTCGCTATCTTCATGCCAACCCTTTGAGTGCTAAAAAGTTGATGGCGAAATCCGAGCAAAGTGGGTTGTTGGTGACGGACGGCGTTTTTAGTATGGATGGAGACATGGCGCCTTTATCTGAGTTGTCGGCTTTGGCTTCTTTGTATGATTGGACTTTTATGGTTGATGATGCGCACGGATTAGGGTGTTTGGGGAAAGAGGGGCGAGGTAGTTTAGCTCTATCCGCTTTAGGGATGGCTCAAGTCCCGTTGTTAATGGGGACGTTTGGTAAAGCATTTGGAACCTCAGGAGCTTTTGTCGCGACGACACAGGATCTCGCGGACTACTTGACTCAGTTCGCTCGCCCTTATGTGTATACCACGTCAATCTCTCCAGCTATGGCTGGCGCAAGCATGGCTGCATTACAGCTGATCTGTTCTCAAGAAGGGGAAGATCGGAGAGCGAAATTGACTGGGCACATCGATTATTTTCGTCAGCGTATGTCGGATTTGCCGGTTGAGTTGATGGCGTCTGAAACCGCTATTCAGCCAGTTGTGATAGGCGATAGTTCGGCCGCCTTGGCGGTGAGTGAGCAGCTTAAAGCATTGGGGATCTGGTGTACTGCGATTCGGCCGCCGACTGTTCCAAATGGTAAGGCGAGATTGAGAATTACCCTGAGTGCTGGACACTCAACGCAAGATTTAGTGTTATTATGTGATGCACTTGAGCGAGTATTAACAGCTAAATAATTGAGGGGCAACATGCGCACACCTATTGAAACGGAAGCTTTCGGCGACGAGTCTAACCAAGCGATATTTATGGTGTCTGGTTGGGCCATGCCAAAAGAGGTAATGGCGAATTTTGCGCGCCGCTTGAGTGAGCGTTTCTATGTTGTGGTCGCGAACTTGCCTGGAATTTCTCTTGATGAACAGTGGATCTCTCGTACTCGCATTGGGCCAAATTATGATATTGATGCGTTGACTGAGCAGTTTATTGATATAGCACCGAGCAATGCTTGGTGGTTGGGGTGGTCTTTGGGAGGGATGATCTCAACTTATGTCGCGGCTCGCCGTTCTAGTTGCGTTAAGGGGCTTATTACCGTTTCCAGCTCCCCTAGTTTTGTGCAGCGAGAGGCTTGGTCTAATGCTATGTCAGACGCGGATTTTGATGCCTTTGCTGCTTTAGTTGATGAACACCCAGAGCAAGGTCTTAAGCGTTTTGTGATGTTGCAGGCTAAAGGAGCACAGAACGACCGTCAATTGGTTAAGCAATTGCAATCCTTATTGCCTGTCGCTACGTTGAATCAGGCGGCTTTAATTGGTGGTTTGCGTATGCTTAAGTCACTTGATGTGCGTCGTGAACTGTCTTTATTGGATAGACCAAATTTACACATATTTGGTGGTAAGGATGCGCTCGTGTCTGCGCAATGTTTAGAGCAGCAGACGGACGTAAACCCTCTACAAGAGACTTTGATTATGCCAAATTGTGCCCATCAAGCGTTTCTGGAAGAGGAAGAGGCTTGTGTGCAAGCGGTTGAAAACTTTATAGATGCTAATAACTCCTAACCTTTCTTCGGCAAGCGCCTATAAACGGCAGCTTGCAAAGCGTTTTGATCGTGCTGCTTTGTCGTATGATGCTTACGCTCAGTTCCAATTGGATGTTCTCAACAGGTTGCTACTTTGTTTCCCAGATTCTCCAACCCATACCATTATGGACTTAGGGACGGGAACTGGCTTGGCTTTGCCATCGTTAATGACCAAATGTGCGCCAAAGCATTGTGTGGCTCTCGATTTGTCTCCGGCTATGTTGGCGGTGTCACGTGCTCGTATGTCTGATGATTATCCAATTCATTATGTCTGTGCTGATGCGGAAACCTTTCCTTTTGCTGCAAGCTCTTTTGATGTGATTTTTTCCAGTTTGGCGATTCAGTGGTGTTTGCAACCGGAAAGTTTGTTTCGTTCCTTGTTTGCGGCTAGCCGTCATGAAGGGCGTTTGGTTTTCTCGACCTTATTAGTGGGTTCTATGCCGGAGTTATCGACCGCTTGGTTAGGTGTGGACGGACGTGAGCATGTTCATCAGTACATCACTGAAGAAACGTTAAAAAAACAGCTCTTAGACGCATCATGGCAAATTGAGTCATTATCCGTCGAGCGGGTCGAAATGTGGTTTGATTCGCCTGACGCCGCGGTGGCGTCTTTAAAAAAGGTTGGCGCTAGTCTGATTTCAACGCAAAAGCCGCAAGCAATATCACCTTCTACTTGGAAGGCTTTTTTGCAGCAGTATGAAAAACAGCGTCAAGTGAAAGGCATTCCATTGAGTTATCAGGTGGCATTTGTTGTCGCCCGTAAGCAGGTTAGCTAGATCGAGGTGGTTGTGAGAAAACGATTTTTTGTTACTGGAACGGACACAGATGCAGGTAAAACTTACTTTACCGTAGGTTTATTAGCGGCCGCTCAAAGAGTGGGGCAGAAGGCGATTGGTTTAAAGCCTGTGGCGGCTGGAGCTGAATTAATTGATGGTGTAAAACGCAACGATGATGCTTGGAGAATTCAACAGGCTAGCAGTGTTTCATTGGCTTATGAGCAGGTTAATCCGGTTTTATTGGAGGCTGCTATTGCGCCTCATATTGCTGCGCAACAAGAAGGGCGACTCGTCACTTCGTCACGGTTGGAAGGTTTTATTAAAGGGGCCTTGTTAACATCGCATGATTTGGCTTTGGTTGAAGGGGCTGGTGGTTGGCGCGTGCCTTTAAATGATAGAGAGCTTTTGTCTGATGTGGCGAAATCAATCGGTTTTCCTGTGATTTTAGTGGTTAACATGAAGCTTGGCTGTATTAATCATGCTTTGTTAACGGCAGAATCCATTGTTCGAGATGGATTGAGTCTGGCCGGATGGGTTGCTAATACGGCTGGGCCGGATAAGATGGCCTGCTATGATGAGAATTTAGCGACCCTGCAGACTATGTTGTCGGCGCCGTTATTGGGAACCTTGTCTTGGTGTGAAAATGAACAAATGGCACAAGCAGAATTTGATAACTTGCTATCCGCATTATAAATTTCCCTTCAAAGCTTGAAAGTCTTGGATAAACACGCATTAATACTAACTATATTAATGCGAAGATACAGTAACGGTTGAGGTGGTAAGGTGAAAGCTTGGTTATGTGGTTTAGATGACGACGAAATTTCCAGTGTTTCCAGTATACTTACTTTTATCGGTATCGAGCACAGTACCTCTTTAACGGCCTTTCAATTACCTGATTTTGTGGTTCTCGGAAGTCAAGTTCAGTCATTTGAACTGGATGAAATGGTGCCGGTAATTTCATTGAGTCATTCCTTAATTGCGCCTGATGGTGAAAACGTATGGTTGTGTCCTTTGCCTTGGCGATCTCAAGCCCTGTCTTCTATATTAAAAGAAATCAAACAATTACATACTTTTCCGCAGGCATCAGGCGTCAATTTGAATCTGCATGTTCGACATTTAGAAGCGTTATTAATTCGTCAGGCTTTGGTGTCAACCCAAGGGGTGGTTTCTAAAGCGGCGCAGAATTTACAAATACAACGTACTACTCTAATCGAAAAAATGCGTCGCTATAATATTGACAAATCGGAGTTTTAGTGACTAAAGATGAAGAAATAGCGGAGCTTAAAGCCGCTTTTAAGGCGTTTTCTGAGTCTTCGGATGTGTTGGCGAAATCTTACTTGGACCTACAGCAAGAGGTGGTTCGTCTGCAAGAGCAGTTGCAGAAGTCAGAGCAAGATAAGCGCCAAGAACAAGATAAAAATCGAGTGTTAGTTCTGCAGTTTCAACAACTGTTTGAGTCCATGCCGGTGGGAGTTTTGCTGTTAAATGAAGAGGGTGTCATTGTGATGGCGAATCCGGTGGCCGAGCGTTTGTTTAATTTGTCTTTGATTGGTGAAGCTTGGGGAGAGATTGTGCCCCGCAGTTTTCGCCCACAAGAAGACGATGGTCATGATGTGTCTATGGTGACGGGGCGCCGCGTACGGGTAGAGACCGCGTCACTGGGCAATGTGCCTGGTCAGTTGGTGATTCTAGTGGATTTGACGGAAGCCTACTTTTTACAGAAAAAGCTTAATCATCATGAGCGGTTATCGAATATGGGAAAAATGGTGGCGGCATTAGCGCACCAAATTCGAACGCCATTATCGTCAGCCTCACTGTATGCAGGGCATTTACAGAAAGCCGATTTAGCCCCAGTGATGCGACAAACGTTTGCCAATAAACTGGCGGATCGATTAGGAAATATTGAAAAGCAGATCCGTGATATGCTGATTTTTTCTCGCAGTGAAATTAAGTTAGATGAAACCATTCTATTGAATGATTTTGCTGCAGATCTAGTCTCTCAGTGCGAAGAGGTGTGCGAGCAAAAAAATGTCACGTTGGATTTATCTGGTCCTGAATTTGCTCACAACGAAGTCATTCAGTGTAACAAAGAAACCTTGCTGGGAGCGTTATTGAATCTGCTAAACAATGCCATTGATTCACAGCATTCAGGCAGTAAGGTTCGATTGTCTTGGCGCACGGTGGGAGCAAGCGCCGTATTTGTGTTTAAAGATCGTGGTGTTGGCATGTCAAAAGAACAGTTGGAACATGTTCAAGAAGGTTTTGTCACCACTAAGCAGCATGGTACTGGGTTGGGGTTGATGGTTGTAAAAGCCATCGCCAGAGCACACCATGGGCAGTTTGAAATTGATAGTATTGAAGGGGCTGGGACAACGGCCAGTTTAACCATTCCTCTCGTAAGGGTATAGCATGTCGGATGTGAAATTATTAATTGTTGAAGATGACAAGGGATTGGCGGAAGCGTTAGAAGACACGCTCATGCTAGCAAGTTACCAATGTAAAATGGTGTACAGTGCTGAAGAGGCTGTCATTGCCTTAAAACACAGTCAGTTTGATATGGTGGTGTCGGACGTTAATTTACCCGGTATGGATGGTTACGGGCTGTTGCATCATGTGGTAGACGCTTATCCTGAACTGCCGATTATGTTGATGACAGCGTATGGTGACATTGCTCATGCCGTTGAAGCCATGCGTGATGGTGCGGTGGATTACCTTCTTAAACCGTTTCAAGAAGAAGAGCTGTTAAATGCCATTGCCAAATATACCGTGAAGCAGGCTTCATCTTCGACGAGTCAACCTATTGCAAAAGACTCCGCGAGTTTGGCGTTGCTGGATTTGGCAAAGCGTGTTGCCGTAACCGACTCTACCGTATTGGTGTGCGGTGAAAGTGGCACAGGTAAAGAAGTGTTGGCGCATTATATTCATAATCAATCTGGTCGTCGTAATGCACCCTTTGTTGCCATTAACTGTGCAGCCATTCCAGAAAACATGCTAGAGGCTATTTTATTCGGTTATGAAAAAGGGGCCTATACAGGGGCTGTTTCCTCTCAAGCGGGTAAGTTTGAGCAAGCCAATGGCGGCACTTTATTGCTGGATGAAATCACTGAGATGGATGTTGGTCTGCAGGCCAAGCTATTGCGAGTATTGCAGGAACAAGAGGTGGAGCGGCTTGGTGGTAAGAAGTCGATCCCGCTTGATGTGCGTATTATTGCCACCACGAACCGAGATTTGGCTGAATATGTAAAAGACGGTGGTTTTAGGGAAGATTTGTATTATCGTTTGAATGTTTTTCCGCTGCGCTGGTTGCCCATTCGAGAACGGAAAGGGGATATATTGCCGATTGCAGAACATTTGTTGCATAAACATGCCACTAAGATGCGTATATCCGCAGCGACCTTGAAGCCTTCAGCCCAAAGTAAATTGGAAGCGCATCCTTGGCCGGGGAATGTTCGAGAGCTGGATAATGTGATTCAAAGAGCGTTGATTTTAAGCCCTAATGGACAGATTCATGACGAGCACATTGCCTTTGATATGATGGGCGGCACACCGCCTCCAAGTGAGCCGGTTGTCGAAGAGGAAGAAAGTGCCGCGTCGATTTTGGGTAAAGGGGTGCAACAACACGAATTTAGGATTATTGCTCAAGCTTTGATCGACGCAAATGGCAAGCGTAAAGAGGTTGCTGATAAATTAGGGATTAGCCCTAGAACACTGCGATACAAAATCGCTAAAATGCGAGAAAGTGGTATAGACGTCGATTGATTTTTGTATCTTGTTTTAATTAGCTTTATGCTAAGCTTATGAAATGTGATTTTTTAGGTGAAGAGCATGATTTCGGGTCGACCGGATATTAATCAAGTGTTATCCCAAATGAGGGATCTCCGCTCGCAGGTTCAGGCGCCTGGTTCGGCGGTGTCTGATGTTGCAAAGGCTGCTGGCAATGTGGAAGCTGGTCAGGCGGTTGAACGTGCTGATTTTGCTGAGATGTTGAAAAGTGCCGTTGATAATGTAAATTCGTTACAACAAGATGCGACGCAATTAGCCCAATCTTATGAGCGCGGTGACGAAGGGGTGGATTTGCCTCAAGTCATGATTGGTCTACAAAAGTCCAGTGTCTCTTTTGAGGCGATGACTCAAGTACGAAATAAACTTGTAGACGCGTACGAAAAAATCATGAACATGCCGATTTAGGCTAGATAAACCGCTTGGCGCTTTTTAATGGATAATGTCCCTGCAGAACAATCGGAGCGTAAGCTCTATTTAGAATTAGTCACAGGCTTTAATAAGCTAACGGTGATACGTCAGTTGGCCTTAATGGTCGGCTTGGCTGCCTCTATAGCAATTGGCTTGGCGGCCGTGTTATGGACTAATGGTCCAGACTATAAACCTGTCTTAAGTAGCATTACAGATTACAACGCGGATCAGATTGTTGAAATCCTGAGTGTTAACAATATTCCCTTCAAGTTAGATGAAAATACAGGCGCTTTACTGGTTGAAGCCGATTACTACCATCAGGCCCGATTAAAATTAGCGGGATCTGGGATAGTGTCAGACAATATTGTTGGTCTGGAAATCATGGACCAAGAACAGGGTCTGGGCACCTCTCAGTTTGTTGAGACAACTCGTTATCGTCGTGGTCTAGAAGGCGAGTTGAGTCGAACCATTTCCAGTCTGCAAAGTATTAAATCCGCGCGAGTTCATTTGGCGATTCCGAAAGAATCTGTTTTTGTGCGGGATACGAGAAAGCCTTCTGCCTCTGTGTTTCTTGAGTTATACCCAGGGCGACGTCTTGATCGTAGTCAGGTCGATGCGATTGTGAATTTAGTGGCATCAAGCATTTCACAGCTAAGTGACAAAGATGTCACTGTGGTAGATCAGCGTGGCACCTTGTTGACGGAAAAAGACTCGAATTCAGAATTGTCTGTGGCTGGCAAGCAGTTCGACTATGCTCGTAAAGTGGAAGATGTGTTGCTGCAACGAGTAAATAACATTCTTGGCCCTGTGGTAGGTCAAGGTCGTTTTAAAGCGGAAGTGTCGGCCGATGTGGACTTTACTGCGATTGAAAAAACCGATGAGCAATACAACCCAGATTTATTAGCATTGCGAAGTGAGCAAACGCTCAAAGAGAATCGCAGTGCTGGCGTTTCGGCCAGTGGTATACCAGGTGCATTGACGAATCAACCGCCAGGGGCTGTCTCGGCTCCGGAAGCGGTGGATGAAAATGGTGCGCCAATTGGTGGGAATGGTGCCGCTGCTAATGGTCAGTCGCGCGAAGAAACGACGCGTAACTTTGAGCTGGATCGCAGTATCAGTTATACCAAGCGCCAACAAGGTACGGTTCGACGTTTATCCGTCGCTGTAGTGGTTGATGATTTAGCCAGTTTAGATGCGGATACATCAACCATAGTGCGAACACCTTGGAGTGATGACGAACTGGGTCGTTTGACCTTATTGGTTCGTGACGCTGTTGGTTATGATCCTTCACGCGGGGACAGTGTCAGTGTGATTAATTCGCCTTTCGCACTTCCTGACCCGGAAGAGCCTGTGATTGAGCCGCCGTTCTATAAACAAACTTGGTTCTTGAATTTACTGCAGCCTACTTTGGTTGGTGTGTTTGTATTGATTCTTTTACTGATTGTGGTTCGACCAATATTGAAAACCCTCAGTGAGCAAAACAAAATTGCAGTTGCAGAGGACACAGAAGCCGCTATATTCTCAGATGAGACAGATGAAATTTCAGACGATCAAGTCTCTCTCGTCAGTGCTGAGGATATTCTCGTACCAGGTTCCCCTGAGAAAATTGATCGTCAACTTAATGCGATACGCGGTTTGATTGCCGAAGAGCCTGAACGTGTAGCGCAAGTTGTTAAACAGTGGGTAATGGAAAGTTAATGAGTGATACAGGCCAAGGTGCAGATTTAACCTCAGTTCAAAAA
Organism: Marinomonas sp. TW1; assembly: GCF_001625355.1. Taxonomy (GTDB): domain Bacteria; phylum Pseudomonadota; class Gammaproteobacteria; order Pseudomonadales; family Marinomonadaceae; genus Marinomonas. Next base: position 81,342 of record NZ_JSEE01000014.1, on the reverse strand, counting down.
GCCGCAGTGCTATTAATGTCGCTGGGGGAGTCTGATGCTGCTCAGATTCTGAAACACATGGGGCCCAAAGAAGTCCAAAAAATTGGTCAGACCATGGCTCAGTTAGCCAATGTTCAACGTCATCAAGTCGAAAAAGTCCTAGATGATTTTTTGGTGCTGGTTGGCGATCAGACTGGATTGGGACTTGGTGCAGACGGCTATATTCGTAATATGCTTCGTGAGGCGTTAGGTGAAGAAAAGGCCGGCAGTTTAATTGATCGAATTTTATTGGGCGGTAATACCACCGGCTTAGATACATTAAAATGGATGGAATCGAGAGCCGTTGCCGATGTAATTCGTTATGAGCACCCGCAGATCCAAGCCATTGTTATTTCCTATCTTGACCCTGACCAAGCGGCTGATATTTTAGCTAACTTTGATGAGCGGGTGCGTTTGGATATTGTGTTGCGGGTAGCGGCACTTGAAACAGTTCAACCAGCGGCTCTGCAAGAATTAAATAACATTCTAGAACGTCAATTCTCCGGTAATAATTCAACACAATCGACGACCATTGGTGGGGTTCGTACCGCGGCGAACATAATGAACTTCATTGATAGTTCTGTTGAGACCGAGCTGATGGAGTCTATCCGAGATGTGGATGAAGACCTTGCCAATACCATCCAAGATTTGATGTTTGTGTTTGATAACTTATTGGAAGTCGACGATCGTGGTATTCAGGTTATCTTGCGTGAAGTGGAATCAGAGACATTGATTTTGGCGTTGAAAGGGGCAGATCCCGATATGCAAGAAAAGATCTTCAAAAATATGTCCTCCCGAGCTGCGGATATGCTGAAAGACGACTTGGAAGCCAAAGGCCCTGTTCGTGTGAGTGAAGTGGAAGTGGCACAGAAAGAGATTTTGGCCGTTGCTAGACGCCTTGCTGATAACGGTGAAATCGTTCTCGGCGGCGGTGGCGAGCAGATGGTTTAATTAGAATATGTCTGACAAGGATAATAAAGAAGAGCGTAAGTTAACGGCTTACGAGCGTTGGGAGCTCCCCCATTTGGAAAGCTCCGATGTGAAAGAAACAACGGGTCCTGCCATACTGGTGCAAAAAAACACCGTGATGACCTCGGAAGAGGTCGATCAAGATTCGCTGATCTATGAGCCTCTTACCGCCTCTCAATTGGAAGAAATTCGTGCCGCTGCTTATGATGAAGGCTTTATACAAGGCGAAGAAGAAGGTCATAAGAAAGGCTATGAGGGTGGTTTTTCAAAAGGCGAAGTCGATGGTTATGAGAAAGGCCAAGCCGATGGTTTAGCGGCGGGTATCGAAGAAGGTCGTCAGCTGGCACAAGAAGAAGCAAAAGTTCAGTTTGCTCAAGTGGAGCAATTACTTCAAGCCGTTACCGCTGAGATTGCTCAGCCGTTGGAAGCCAGTCGAGCCGCTGTTGAAAATTTGCTCTATCAAACCATGGTGCGAATGGTTGAAAATGTCTGTCTTAGCAAAATGCAGGAAGATGGTCAGGCCGCTCTAAAAGAGCAGTTGGTCAGAGTGTTTGATGAAATTGGTGAGTACGAAGGTCGTATCCGCATCCGTTTGAACTCCGGTGATATCGCAGTATTAGATGCGATAGGAGTGAGGGATAGGCTCACAATACAGATAGAAGAAGATGATGCCATGGTCAGTGGTGGTTTTGTTTTAGATTCGAAATCTTTTCATATAGACGGACGTGTAGAACAACGCTTAGCCGCGGTTTACGAAGAGCTCCGTCATCTTACTTCGGTTGAGCAGGACTAATTGTGCCCACTCTTGAGGAAAGACTTGCCAAATTAAATAACGCCTTCACTTCCCCTTATCAGCCTCAGTTGGAAGGTAAGGTAACGCGCATGGTTGGCTTAACTATGGAAGCGGTTGGTTGTGTCGTGGCGCTGGGAGACCGATGTGCTGTTCAGGTTGGTAAAGAGCGTTGGGTGGAATCCGAAGTGGTTGGTTTCACCGGAGATCTAACCTATTTGATGCCAACGGAAGCCATTGAGGGCATTTCACCTGGTGCTCGTGTTCGCCCTCTATTAGACGAAAGTAAAATGCCGGTTGGAGATGAATTGCTAGGGCGTGTTGTCAACGGCTTAGGTAAGCCTTTGGATGGTAAAGGGCCGATTAATACGCAAGATTCAGTTGGTCTTCATGGCGGCATTATTAACCCTTTACAGCGTAAGCCCATCACCGAAACGTTGGATGTGGGTATTAAAGCTATTAATAGCTTGTTGACCGTGGGCAAAGGCCAGCGGCTTGGTTTGTTTGCTGGTAGTGGTGTGGGTAAGAGTATTTTACTTGGTATGATGACGCGTTTTACCGAAGCGGACATTACCATTGTCGGGTTGATTGGTGAGCGTGGACGAGAAGTTAAAGAGTTTATAGAGCAAATTCTTGGTGAAGAGGGATTGGCTCGCTCAGTGGTTGTCGCTTCACCTGCCGATGATTCTGCTTTAATGCGACTTCGGGCGGCCATGTTGGCGACTCGCATTGCGGAATACTATCGCGATCAGGGAAAGAATGTTCTGCTTTTGATGGACTCTTTGACTCGTTACGCACAAGCCCAGAGGGAAATAGCCTTATCGGTTGGGGAGCCGCCTGCAACTAAGGGGTATCCGCCTTCGGTTTTTTCGAAATTACCTCAGTTAGTTGAGCGTGCCGGAAATGGGCATGAGGGCAGTGGTTCCGTTACCGCTTTTTACACTGTATTGACTGAAGGTGATGATCAGCAAGATCCGATTGCCGACGCTTCACGAGCGATTTTGGATGGTCATATTGTATTGTCGAGACGTCTTGCAGAAGAAGGCCATTATCCTGCCATTGACATAGAGGCCTCGATCTCTCGTGCAATGCCACAAATCGTTAGCGAAGATCATTTGTACGGCGCCATGCGAGTGAAGCAGTTGTATTCCAAGTTTCAACAAAATCAAGATATTATCTCAGTCGGTGCTTATGCTCAGGGCAGTGATCCAGATTTGGATCAAGCCATTGTGCAAATGCCAGAAATACGCAGTTTCTTGCAGCAAGCATTAGGAGAGAGTTTTACCATAGATCAAAGCTTAGAGGCTTTGGTAACGGCGATGACCAAAGGGCAGTAGACGTAAGCTTGTAAAAACGTCTACTATTTATTGAGTAAAATAAATAGGTTGCTCATGAAGAAATCTCATCGGATGCAAATATTGGTCGATCTTGCCAAACGCAAAGAGGACTCGGTAGCTCAGCAATTGGCAAGGGATAAGGCCAAGGTGCAGCATGACATGCAAAAACTGGCTGAACTCAAAGAGTACGCTCAACAATATGAGTCTGAGCGTAACTTGCTTGGCCTAAGCCCATATTTAACAACCAATTATCAACACTTTGTCGATCGAGTGCAGCAAGCCATTGCTCAACAAGAGGCGGCGGTTGGGCGAGCTGAGCAACAAGCAGACATGAGTATGCGTTTATGGTTGCAAGCTCGTTCTAAAACAAAAAGTATGGATGTGCTAAAAGAAAAAAATATAAAAATTGAGCAAACCATCGAAGATAAAAGAGAGCAGCGTCAAAGTGATGAATTCGCCATGCGGCGTTTTTTTGATGCAAATCGATAGCGCAAAACCGGTCTGAGAGGATAATGACTATGGTTAGGACTTGCTATGTCAGAATGTGATTTAGGGAACATGGATATTTCTTTCCCTATGGCTGACATTGAGCGTGCTGTTGTTCGTTATGCCATCACACCTCGTTCTTCTTTGTTGAGCTTGCGGTCATCTTTGGATTGTTTTGCTCTCAAGGTTGCGGATCTTGATCTACCATTATTTCATCAGCGTATTACCTCACTTCAGCGTCTTGTGACGCAATTAATCACTTCAGGCTCACCTTATCGATCTGACTGTCAGTTGGTGATGTTAACGGCAAGCGATGCGTTATTTCAGCTAGCAATAGCCGCGCCATTGGGACGAGACTATTTGCAAGCGCAAAGTCATGCCTTGTCCGAACATCAGCCTTGTTGGCAACAGCTTAATAACCTGCTATCTCAAATTGAATTAGTCACTGAAAAATATCGTTTTGAAGGGCGTATAGCGTCTTCTTCACAAGTGTCAATAGAGCCATTGCTTCGTGCGCTGGCAGAGTTTGGTCAGGTGTCTTTTCAGGTAGAAGAAATTGATGAGGAAGGATTGAGTGGTGTGTTTTACTTGGACTCCACTCAAGCGATGGCAAGGCTTAATGAGCAATTTCCGCAATTAAGTTGGCGTCAGTGTGAATCTGCGCCTGATGAGCTATCTGACGATCTTTCTCCTTCTTTGAATAGTGCTCCTTCTCACGTTAATGAGCAGATGCTGTCATTAATGAGGTCTGGCTTTCTGTCTTGGTTCCAGCTAAAAAAATTGTCTTATTCAGAGCGCGATCAGCTTTTGAACTATTATGAAGAGATGATGAAAGAAGCTTTTTATCGGCCTTTCGCGAATTGTTTCGCGCTTGATGATGTGGCGAGTGGTGAACGGGGAGAGGCAGACAGACTTGTTCCTGGCGTGGCGCTTGAGAAAATTGCCTTGTCGGTAGGAGAGCACGCTTATCCGCTTCGTTTTGGTGGTTGTTACTATGCTGTTGTTAATTCGAGTGATGGGCGGCCACAAGAACCTTATTTTAGTGCGTGCTTAGGAGAAGACATATTATTAAGTACGCTCTATCAAATTAACTATTTGTCACATACTTATGTATTTGATCAAAACGAGAGTTTTTTTCATAAAGTGACTTGGGAAGAACTGATTTGGCGTGATGGCACGGCGTATGTTGAGCTGACATCGGGTCATGAAGCTCAATTGCTTTTATCATTGGATGTCTTTACTGGTTCGGATGCTGCCTGTTTGTTATTTGATCAAGAAGGCCAGCAAGATGTTCTGGTTGTTGCTGTGGCTGGCAATCATGTAGCGATTCCTTTTTGCTCTGTGCGTCGTTTAGAGGCCTTTCCATTGCTTGTTAAGCATAGGGTTCAAGGCATAAAAAATATTTGGCAGGATAAATCTGGGCAATTGCTACTTGAACCTTGGTTGAGTGAAATTGATCAGGAAAAGTTGCAAAAAATAAGGACTGAAGCGGTTTCGAGTATCGTCAAGAAGGGGTATTATTTGGGGCGAAGCCAAAAGGCTTGTTTGATTGTGTCTGCTGAATTGGTGGTGGACGTCGTCGCCAATAAAATGCCTGCTTCCTTCTTCTTTGTTGACGAGTCGGGACGAGAAGAACGGTCTTTTTTGGCAAATCGGAATCAATGCATTGAACTGATTGCCATGAATACATTAGAGTCAGGGTTTAGAGAAACAAACTCACGGCTCGGTTTTTCTGTTATTCTTGAAGCTGATTGTGTCTCCGTTGCATTGCAGTTTGCTTCTTTTGATTGGTATGAAGAGTCGCCATCACTTGAGCTAGGGAGTGGCCGCGAGCTTAGTAACAACCTAGAACATGAAGGTTTTGTTGTGCTAGATAGAAAAAACTATTTGTCTTTTGTCACTGATCATTTGTCATCAGTGCCAGCTTGTAAGTGATTATTAACTATGAATACATTGCATTCACCGTTCGGTGCGCCGCGAAAAGAGTTAATTAATGGGCTGCAGAAAACAGTCGTGATTTTACTGTTCTTTCTGTTGTTGGCTTTTGCTGGTCTGTATTATTTGATGAATAGCAACTTGCAGCAACAAAATGCCAAACAAGAACAGCTGTCAGAGCTGTTAGGTTTAGTGCACAGCGCTGAAGAGCATTGGTTGGAATGGCTATTAATAGAAGACCTTAATGCCATTGATAGTAACTTGGATACCTCGCCTGCAAGTCATTACCATCAATTATTAATCAGTGAATATAAGCTCATTCAAGATCAGCTTAGTACGTTTTATGATGCTCAAAAAGTCGACTTATCGAGTGCAATGATGTTGTTGACTCAGTTTTCTGGTCGAGAGTTAGACACTTACCCTCTTTCTAATACAGAGCGTATTCAGGCTTATCAAGAGTTCGAGAATCTAGAAGCCTTGGGTGACCAATTAGTGCAAATTGGAGTCGCGCTGGATTATCAGCGTGAGTTATTTGTTGGTCGAATGGTCTGGGCTCCAGTAGGTTTATTTGTCGTGATTGTGCTCGTGGTCATTGTACTTGCTGCCCGATTAAGTCGTCAGCTGACATCTGGCTTTGCGACCATTCATCATGTCATCGATCACAGGAAGCATGGTCATGCCTCTGTGTTACCAGAGCGTCCTTTGGTTGATGAGTTAACGGACTTGAGTCATTTGATCGATCATGAAATCTCTTCGCGAGATATGGACATCCGTCAGCAGTTAGGTCGACTGTCATTAATTGATGAGGCTATGTCGGTCATTGAATTGCCATTTTTTATGGTGAATGAAGAGCGTGATATTGTCTGGCAAACCCATGGCGCTGAGCGATTATGGAATAAAAACACTCCGTTCTTTGAATCTATGTTTGGTATCGATCCAGGGCTGGATTCCCCTGTTGGAGAGCAAGTCGCGGAATCTATCTTGTTGTCTGATGAGCCATTAAGATTATCGTTGTCTGATGGTGTGTATGAATTAACGGTAAGGCAATTTGATGTCGAGAGTGAAGAGACTCGTATGCGTTACTTGATTCAGATTCAGCATAAATCAGAAACCGCTGAGTTTGATGTTTTGTTCAACAGTTTAAAACTCATGTCTAAGGATGTCTGGGATGCGCCGATCCGTCTTGCTCGTGATAACTCACTTTATGCTCCTTTTGCGCAATCTCTAGAGCAAATTCGCATCAAGGTGACAGATATTCTTCGTGCAAGTAATAAGTTCGTGATGACTACAGATCAGGCTGAAAAGATTACTAAATTACAACAAATAGCATCCCTTATTGACGCAAAAACAGACCACAATGATTCTGTAGAAGAAAGCACTTCATCGATTGTCCCTATATCAGTATCTGAACTGAATGTGCGTCAAGTGATGGATCTTTCAGATCAAATTCAAGATTCTCTGCTGTTAGGGTATGAGATGATTATTCAGCGTTTGTTGTTGGTGGAAAAAGATTTGTCCTCCAACGTTATTTTGCTAGAAAGTGTGAGCCGTTGTCTGAATGAGGTTAGAGCGGGTGTATTATCTAGCTTGGCAGCCAGCGAAGGGGAAAGTGATGCAATTCGTCATCGTTTCGCCATTGATCTTGATCATGACATAAGTGAAGTTCAAGGTCAGGTGCAAGAAATGTCCTCTTTGATCGGAACGACCTTATCTTTGCTCGAATCTGATCGAAGTGTCGGAAATGCTAGGCTAATAAGAGTTCGAGAAACCGTTGAAGACATCGTTAAACGAATTGAAATAATAACGACCGAACCATCGACAGAGTTAGAAGATAAGAGTCCAAAAACAGTCGATGTTGATTTAGATGAAGAATGGGAAGAGTGGTAGTGCTTTTCATGGCAGCTTGTGAGGTGTTCAGTGGTTGAGAGCTCTTTTGATGATAAAACAGAATGTCTGACGATTTTTGTTGATGGGCGTTTTGATTATAGCTGTCACAAGTTGTTCAAAGAGGCGTTTGTTTCAGCCAATAAAGCAGCCAGTGTCTATGAAATAGATTTATCTCGAGTGACTTATTTAGACAGTTCAGCTTTAGGGATGCTTTTATTGTTAAGGGATCATGCTGGTGGTGAAAAAGCGGATGTGCGTTTAAAGAAGCCGAATGGCGCAGTGTTGGATATTCTTAAAATTGCTAACTTCCATCGACTTTTTGACATCGAAGAGTAAGTTGTATGGAACAAATCTTGAACATCCTTATAGCAGATGACAATCCGTCTGATCGAATCCTGTTAAAAGCGATTCTGAGTCAGTTTGGTCATAATGTTATTTCAGCGGTGGATGGTCAAGACGCGGTAGAGAAGTTTGACCCTGATAGCATTCAGCTGGTTTGTTTAGATGTCAAAATGCCGCGTAAAGATGGTTGGGAAGCCGCTTTGGAGATTCAGCGTGCTGCCGGTGATTTGTTTGTTCCGATTATTTTCCTTTCTGGTGTGGCAGATCCCATTGCTTTGTCTAATTGCTTGCGCATTGGTGGTACAGATTTCATTTCTAAACCCTACAGCCCGGCACTCATTACAGCAAAATTAAATGCCATTGTTCGTCTTTTAGTGATGCAAAAAACACTGGAAGAACAAAGGGACGCGATGTCCCTTTATAATGAACAGTTGGTTCATGACCAGAATGTCGCCAAAGTGGTTTATGAAAATATTACTCATTCCAACTGTCTGAAAGATCCAGCCTTATCAACGGTCCACTATGGCACTCACACGTTTAATGGTGATGTTATTTTAGCGGCCTACAAGCCAAATGGCGGAATGCATTTGCTGTTGGGAGATTTTACAGGGCATGGTTTGTCGGCCGCGATTGGTGCTTTACCGCTGGCGGATATCTTTTTTGATTGGACCAAGAAAGGTTTCTTAATGCGGCAAATTATTCCTGAAATTAACGCCAGATTAAAAAGCATTTTGCCGGCTAATATGTTTTGTAGTGCCGCGTTTGTTGATATTAAGGTCAACAATAAAAGCATTGAAATCTGGAACGGTGGTTTGCCAGATTTGTTGTTCTTTTCTCAGCAATCAAAGATTCCAGCGCGTTTTGAGTCAAAAAACTTACCCCTTGGTATTTTACCGCCTGACGTTTTTGAATGCCAAATTGATCCCGTGACGTTTGTTCCGGGTGATCGCCTAGTGGTGTTTTCTGACGGGGTTTATGAAGCGCAGGATAAGTCTGGCGCCATGTTTTGTCATTCTGTTTTGAACCCTTTATATGAAGGGGAGATTGCAGACGATCGAGCATTAGACTGGATGGTTGAGCAACTGACTCAAGAAGGGGTGTTAGAAAACCCGCATGACGATATTTCATGTTTGTCGGTTCGTTTGGACAGCAATATTGGGATTGAGTCACCAGATCATGGTGTGCCAACCAGTCATCATGAGGCGCCAGCTGACTTTTCATTTGAATACCTGCTAAATGCAGATTCGTTACGTAATACCGACCCGTTGCCTTATGTGTTGCAAATTATTACCACAGTCCCTGGGTTAAGCAGTTTTTCCAGTCAGATTTTTATGATTTTGTCTGAGTTGTATTCCAATGCCCTAGAGCACGGTGTACTTGGTCTTAGTTCATATAAAAAGAGTTCCAGTGATGGGTTCTCTCAATATTATGATGAACGAGAGCAAAAGCTGGCAGCTCTGAAAGAAGGGTATGTTAAAATTTCTGTGAAAGTGACCTCAAGTGGTAACGAAAGAGTCTTGGCTTTGTATGTTGAGGACAGTGGTTCTGGCTTTGATTATCAGAACATTAGTTTCGATATGTCCAGTAGTGAACTTCTTTATAATCGTGGTCTGGCGTTGTTGGATCAGTTATGTCATAAGCTCGAATTTAGCAAAGGTGGACGTGGCGTCACCGCCTATTATCACTGGCAAGTAGGTCAAGATAGTTAGGTTGGCCTTGCAATTGCATAACCCTTCATATCTTTGGAGGATATTATGCGAACAGATTCTAATACCCTATTACCGATTGCTTCCGGTTCAGCATCAAAAAAATCGTCGATGAACAGAGTGCCTGAAAAACAAGGGGCGGCTTTTTCCGAGGATTTTAACCGAGCAAAAGACGTAATGTCAGGCAGCAAATATGACGACAAACATCGAGTCGTTCATGCTGATGAGCAACGAAAACCCTCCGTAACCTCTGATAAATTAAGCCATCAGCGTACTAAAGATGACCGTATTAATACGTCTGAACAAGCGCCTGTTGTTACGTCGAAAACGACGACGTCTGCACCGCAGAGTAAAGCGGTTGATACGCAATCGGACAATTCAGAACCTGGCTCTGTTAAGGTTGGGGAAGGGACACAATCCACTGTTTCCGGTGCTGATCAAGCTGGTGAAAGCGGCAAAAAATTGCAGTTAAGTGGCGAAGCTTCTCCTGAAACAAATAACACCACCAAGGGTGAAGAGGCTCAACTACTTGGTGAGAACGTGGTTGCAGGGAGTATTGCGGCTGGAGCGCTCGCCAAGTCATCTGAGGCTGGGGTAGCAAAGCTTAATGAGGATCAAATTGCACAAAATGCTGATGAGTTGTTGTCAGTCGTTGAGGGGGGGCAGACTAAGGTCTCCCTTAATGAGGCCTCAGGAAATGGCATTGCCTTGACCAGTGATGAAGTGCATCAACAAGGTTTGATGAATCCTAGTCAAACTGAAAATGCTCTATTGGACAACGGCTCTGTTGTTCAGCAACCTAGTGTACAAGGGTTGTCAGGAGTGAATGCGCCAACGCCCCAAGAGTTTGGTCAGGTTGCTATGCCGGTTGACGGTAAGGCTAGTGGTCAAGTTGATGCTCTTCTCAGTGATCAAGTGACTGAAGCGCCTTTACTGGAAGGAAGTGACCTAGAGAGATTGAATGAGTCTGGTGTTATTGTAATGGCGCCAGTTGCTGCAGCGGTTGCGACTGGAGTGAGTCAAACCATGGCACCGGGACAAGATGTGGTTGCTGGGAGTGATGAGGAATTGTCGTGGGTGCTTGATCAAATGAGCTCGACCCCGAGAAAAGCATCACCAGATGGTGTAGTGACGGGCTTACTAGCCGAGGCGTCGGAAGCTGAGCGAGTGAAGTCAGCTGGTCTTGCTGGTGCCGGTTTAGCGCTTGGCGTGGCGGGTAAGTTGAATGCGGACTCTACCAATGGTTCAGCAACAGACTTGTTGCAAGAAGCTGATTTAACGTTAGATGACATGATTGGAAACGAACCACTGGAACTGAGAAAGAAAGAACATGAAGCCATGTTAGGCCGTATGGCAGGTAATGTGGATGCTAAAATTGATGATGTGGGTGGACTGAGTTCATCGTTCAATCAGCAAATCGGTAGAGCAGCGGCTACTGTTGGTGTTGCGAGTCAGTTAGCCGGCGCCAATCAATCACTGAATATGGCAATGAGTGTGCCGCCTGGGCATCCTAATTGGGCGGCTGAGATGGGGCAAAAAGTGGCTTGGGTGGCTCGAGAAGGAGGCCATACAGCTCACATTCGCTTGGATCCTCCTGAGTTGGGGAGTCTGACGGTAAAAGTCTCGGTAGACAGTGATTCCAATACGCAGATCAATTTTGTTGCAGCAACGGCACAAGCTCGTGACTTATTAGAAGGGCAAATGGGGCGTTTGCGTGATATGTTAGCGCAGCAGGGAATGGATTTAAGTCGCGCAGAGGTTGATGTGTCTCAACAGGATGCCTCAGGAACTCAAAAAGATGCGGGTCAGACTAGAGTGGCAAATAATTCTGATGGGAAAGGTGATGAGGAAGCGGATGATGTTATGCCTGGCGTAATGTCTTATGTCTCTGCCACCGGGGTGGATTATTACGCCTGATTCACTGTTGTCGACGGATAAATGATTAAGAAATAGATGGTGCTCTGTATTATTCTTTGTAGAATATAGAGTTAGTTGTTTAACGTAAGTATTCGTTAAAAAAATTGATTGCACCTAAGGTTTAGGAATATGGCTGAAGAAGACGGTTTAGATGTAGGCTCCGAGGAAGGTAAGCCGGGTGGTAAAAAGAAACTTATTATCATCATTGCTTTAGTGGTTTTGTTATTAGGTGGTGGTGCGGCGGCGTATTTTTTGATGTTCAGTGGTTCTGCTACACCAGCAGATTCCGCGGAGGCTGAGGCGGCGGCCTTGGCAAGCGAGCCATCGATTTATTTGCCTCTAGAGCCTGCGTTTACAATTGATATGATGGTGGATGATCGACAGCGTTATGTGCAATTAAATATGACGGTTAAGTCGAAAAATGAAGAGCAAATGGACGCGGTGACATCTCACATGCCATTGATTCGTAATAGCCTAGTGTTGCTTTTTTCCAGTCAATCATTTGATGAGTTAAAAACCACAGAAGGTAAGGAAGCGTTGAAGCTTGCGGCGTTGGATGCCATTAATGGCATTCTCGAACAAGAAACTGGGCAAGGCGGTATTGATGGTGTCTTGTTTACTAATTTTGTGATGCAGTAAAAAATTATGTCGGCTCAAGATCTTTTATCCCAGGACGAGATTGATGCGCTCTTACACGGCGCTGATGAAAAGCCTGCTGACGATGATAATGCAGATGAAAATGGCGTTGCGTCCTATGACATAACCAGTCAAGAGCGTATTGTTCGTGGGCGAATGCCAACGTTGGAAATGATAAATGAGCGTTTTGCGCGTTACACGCGGATCAGTTTGTTTAACATGTTACGACGTACAGCGGATGTGTCTTCTGGTGGTTTGCAAGTAATGAAATTTGGCGAGTACGTGCACACTCTGTATGTACCAACCAGTTTGAATTTAGTGAAATTTCGCCCGTTACGCAGTACCGCTTTGTTTATATTGGATGCCAAGCTCGTCTTCAAATTGGTGGATAACTTCTTTGGTGGTGATGGTCGTCACGCGAAGATTGAAGGTCGTGAGTTTACGCCTACCGAAATTCGTATTGTTCAGTTGATGTTAGAGCAAGTGTTTGTGGATCTCACAGAAGCTTGGGCGCCTGTTTTAAAATTGGAGCTTGAATATATCAGTTCGGAAGTGAATCCGGCGATGGCCAACATTGTTAGTCCGAGTGAAGTGGTTGTGGTATCGACATTTCATATCGAATTGGATGGCGGTGGCGGTGAGCTGCACATTACCTTGCCGTATTCTATGATTGAACCTGTGCGCGAGTTGTTAGATGCTGGTGTCCAGAGTGATGTTGATGAAAAAGACGATCGCTGGGGAAAATCCCTAGAGCAAGATGTGCAAGATATTGGTGTTAAACTCTCAGTGAATGTGACGAATAAAAAGACTACACTGAGAGAGGTCTTGAAGTTTAAAACGGGTGATATTATCCCCGTAGAAATGCCTGAATACATTACGGTTCGTGCTAATGGTGTGCCCAGCTTTAAAGGGAAATTAGGCGTCAGTAATGAACGCTATTCGATTCAGGTGACAGAGAATATTAAATCGAGCAAGGTAACGAAATAACATGGCAGAAGAGCAATCACCAGATCAAGAAGGAATGGACGAGAACTTGGCGGATGAGTGGGCAGCCGCTATGTCTGAAGCAGGTGAAACTGGCGATTCGGATGAAGGTGCTGTGGACGATGAATGGGCCGCCGCCATGAATGAGCAGGAAGCGGAGCCGGTTAAGCTAGAGACCTTGACGGCACCGAATGTACCTGACGGTGGTGTAGGATCTGATTTGGATCTTATCATGGATATCCCCGTTGTGTTGTCTATGGAATTAGGTAATACAGACATCGCCATTCGTAATTTGATGCAACTTACACAAGGCTCGGTTGTCGAGTTAGATCGGTTTGCAGGTGAGCCATTGGACGTATTGGTTAATGGTACCCTCATCGCTCATGGTGAAGTGGTTGTCGTGAATGATAAATACGGTATTCGTCTGACGGATGTTGTCAGTCCTTCTGAGCGTATTAAACGTCTTAAGTAAGTAGCCTACTTTGATTTTATCAATGTTTAATAAAATTTTACTGGCCAGTGGTATCGTTTTGTATGCTGCTGGCGTTTCTGCATCTGGCGTACAGGAAATGTCTGTCGCTTCTTCAATGTGGAAAGTAGTTGCCTCACTGGTGTTCATTATTGCTTTTATCCCAGCTTGTTTGTGGCTGGTTAAACGCTTTCAATTAACGCAGATGAAATTGGGGCGTCAATCAGACATTAAAATATTAAGTGTTCAGTCTCTCGGTGCAAAAGAAAAGATTATGCTGCTTGAAGTCGAGCATGAAAAAATTCTGATTGGCGTAACGGGACAGACTATTTCACATCTTAAAAGTTTTCCGGTAAGGGGCACTTCATTTACCAATGAGTTGGCTGAAGCTCAACAGCAATCCGCATCGGCGGAGGATAAGGATAAATGATTCGTCTGCTGTTATTGTCTTTTTTGCTAATCATGCCGAGTGTGTCTTGGGCGGAAGTTGGGTTGCCGGCGGTTAAGTTGGTGACCAATCCTGATGGTAGTCAGGAATATTCAGTTTCTCTGCAAATTCTTTTCATTATGACGGCCCTGACGCTGTTGCCTGCGGCCTTAATGATGATGACTTCGTTCACTCGTATTGTGGTCGTGTTGGCGATTTTGCGTCAGGCCATTGGTTTACAGCAGACACCGTCTAATCAGATTATGATTGGTATGGCTTTGTTTCTGACCTTGTTCATCATGACGCCGACCTTGGATCGAGTGAATGAAGTGGCGTTGCAGCCATATTTGAATGAGGAAATGACGTCGGTGCAAGCGGTTGAAGCCGCGTCGGTGCCAATTCGGGATTTTATGCTGGCTCAGACACGAGAAGACGATATTAGTCTGTTTGTGAAGTTGGCGGGACGAGAGGGCAGTATCGATTCTTTGGAAAGTTTGCCTTTCACTATTTTGATGCCGGCTTTTGTGACGAGTGAGTTAAAGACTGCATTTCAGATTGGTTTTATGATTTTTATTCCCTTTTTGATCGTTGATATGGTGGTGGCCAGTGTGTTGATGGCCATGGGTATGATGATGTTGTCTCCCATCATCATTTCATTGCCGTTCAAGATTATGCTCTTTGTCATGGTGGACGGTTGGGCTATGATTATGGGAACACTAGCAGCGAGCTTTGGGATTTAGTTATGAACCCGCAAGTGGTATTGGATCTATACGGACAAGGATTTTACCTTATTGTCTTGATTGTCGGTGTGGTGATGATGCCAAGTTTGCTGGTGGGTTTGATGGTGAGTGTGTTTCAAGCCGCAACACAAATAAATGAACAGACTTTATCGTTTTTACCAAGGTTGATCGTGACGATCCTGGTGATTATGCAACTTGGGCCTTGGATTCTAACGAAATTAATGGATTTCACGACCAACTTGTTTATTAATATCCCAATGATAATCGGCTAATGCTTGAGCTTAATACTGAACAGCTACTCGAATTAACCATCAGTTTTTTATTACCTTTCTTTCGTATCGGCGCTTTTTTTATGGCCTTGCCATTATTTGGTAGTCGCTTGGTCAGCCCTCCTGTTCGAATTTCCTTTGCCTTTATTGTGTCTATTATTATCACGCCAGTGATTAATGTGCCGACTTATGATCCTATTTCACCCGGCTATATTTTGTTGATTGCAGAGCAGTTGGTGATTGGGTTTGTGCTTGGGTTTGTGGTAACGATTTTATTTCAATTGTTTTCGTTAGCAGGGCAGCTGGCTGCCATGAAGGCAGGTCTGGGTTTTGCGATGTCGAATGATCCGGCTAACGGCATTTCAGTAGCCACACTGGGGCAGTATTATCTATCTATGGTGGCGTTGGCGTTTCTGGGGACCAACGGTCATTTGGTGATGATTGAGTATCTGGCAGAAAGTTTTAACTATTGGCCAATTGGCGGTGGTTTTGATAGTCAGCGATATTGGCAGTTAGTGTTGCTTGGCGGTTGGATGTTTGAGAAAGCTTTGTTGATTGTGTTGCCTTTGGCGATAGCGGTTCTTATTATTAACTTGGCATTTGGGGTGGTCGCAAAAGCGTCACCTCAGTTAAATATCTTTGCTCTTGGTTTTCCTATTATCATGCTGTTTTCTTTGTTTTTCTTTTGGATTATGTTGGAAGAGTTTTTGCGCATCTATACTCTATTCTTTGGAGAGATGACAAATTGGCTTAAGGTCACTTGGGGGATTCAGGTTAATGGCTGAAAACGAAGACGGTAGTGAAAAAACGGAAAGTGCCAGTAGTAAGAAGCTTCAAGATGCTCGTAATAAAGGCAATATTCCTCGTTCTAAAGATTTGAGTACGGCGCTCTTATTGATCGTTGCTGCTGTCACCTTGTATGGCACTGGTACTTTGCTAGTAAGAGATTTGGCGTTACTGTTTGATTTTAACTTTTTGGTCGAACGATCGGATTTGTTTGATCTTAATCGCATGGTGTTTCACCTTTATGAGTCGGTGGTAGCCATGATGGATTCAATGGTGTTGTTGATGTCTGTGCTCGCAGCGGCAGGTATCATTGGTAGTATTGCGCTAGGAGGCTTGAATTTTTCTTGGGAGCCTTTGATTCCTAAACTCAGTAAAATGAACCCCATCGCGGGACTGAAACGAATGTTTTCGGTGCAGTCTTTGGTTGAGTTGTTTAAGGCCATTGCTAAAGTAGGTTTGGTGGCGTTGATTTCAGTGTTGGTCGTGCTGCACTTTTTACCAGAAACTATAGGGTTGACGTTTCAAACCATTGAGCTGGCGATGGAGCATGGCATTGATATCATTATTTGGTCATTTATTTTTGTGACCTTGGCTTTGGTGTTTATTGCCGCGATTGATGTGCCTTTTCAGGTTTGGTCTCATAAAGAAAAATTGAAAATGACCAAGCAAGAAGTAAAAGACGAATTTAAACAGCAAGAAGGTGACCCCTTAGTGCGAGGTCGTATTCGTCAGTTGCAACGTCAAGCGGCAATGAGTCGAATGATGTCTGATGTGCCTGAAGCGGATGTTATTATTACCAACCCGACGCATTTCTCAGTGGCACTTAAATACGATCAAGTGAGTGGCGAAGCTCCTATTTTGTTAGCAAAAGGTGGGGATTTTATCGCCTTGAAGATTCGCGAAGTGGGAAATCATTATGATATCCCTGTGATACAATCCCCTGCATTGGCTCGTGCGGTCTATCATCATACGGAAATTGGTGAGGAAATACCGCAAGGTTTGTTTAAGGTCGTTGCGCAGTTGTTGGCGTACGTCTACCAGTTGCGTAATGCTCGGACAGGGGCGCCAATGCCAGATGTTATGCCCAATTTAGATGTGCCTGATGAATTTCAATGGGATGGTAATTGATCATGTTTTTAATTTTAACTGCTAGGGATATTGTGTGAATTTCGACCGGAGCCGTGTTGCTGGACAAGTTCAGAGTATTTTTAGCGGGAATTTAGGAATACCTGTTTTATTGTTGTCGCTGTTGGCGATGATGATCCTACCTATACCAGCGTTTTTGCTGGATGTGTTGTTTACCTTCAATATTGCTTTGGCCATCGTTGTCCTGTTGGTGGCTATTTACTCAATGCGACCTTTAGACTTTGCTGTGTTTCCAACCGTGTTGTTGGTCTCTACTCTGATGCGTTTGGCCTTGAATGTCGCCTCTACTCGAGTGGTGTTGCTGAATGGTCATGAGGGTGGTGATGCAGCTGGTAAGGTGATTCAAGCGTTTGGTGAAGTTGTTATTGGCGGTAATTATGTCGTCGGTTTTGTAGTTTTTGCCATATTGATGATCATTAACTTCGCCGTTGTGACTAAGGGTGCGGGACGTATATCGGAAGTCAGTGCGCGTTTTACCTTAGATGCGATGCCGGGTAAGCAAATGGCCATAGATGCGGATTTAAATGCGGGCATGATTGATGCGGATCAAGCTAAGCAGCGCCGTACCGAGATAGCATCAGAGGCTGAATTTTATGGTTCTATGGATGGTGCTTCTAAATTTGTTAAAGGGGATGCGATTGCTGGCCTGTTGATTCTTGGAATTAACATTATTGGTGGTTTATCCATTGGTATGGCGCAGCATGATTTGTCTTTTACGGAAGCGATTGAACGATACTCTTTGTTAACGATTGGAGATGGCTTGGTCGCACAGTTGCCTTCTCTTATGCTGTCCACCGCAGCGGCTATTATGGTTACCCGAGTCAATGAAACCGGGGATATGGGGTCGCAGGTTGTTAAGCAGATGTTTGGCTCATCTAAAGCCCTTTACATTGCGGCAGGCGTCATGACTATTATGGGCATTGTGCCTGGTATGCCGCACTTTTCTTTCCTTTCCTTGGCGGCTTGCTTAGGTGGGTTGGCGTATTTCCTTGAATATCGCAAGAAACAAAAACTCAAAGAGGGTCAAAAACCGTCTGCCTCCGCCTCTGGTGATGCACCTATGCCTGCTGAAGCGAAGGACTTGAGTTGGGATGATGTGGCTCCTGTCGATATGCTTGGGTTAGAGGTGGGGTATCGTTTGATCCCTCTGGTTGACAAAACTCAAGGCGGTGAGTTGTTGGCGCGTATCAAAGGGGTACGTCGTAAGTTGTCTCAAGATTTAGGGTTTTTGGTGCCAAGTGTGCACATCCGAGATAACTTGGATCTGATGCCAAACGCCTACCGAGTGACCTTAATGGGGGTGAGTTTGGCTGAAGCGGAAGTACACCCAGATAAAGATTTGGCGATTGATCCCGGTCAAGTGTTCGGCACTATTGAGGGTGTACCTGGGAAGGACCCGTCTTTTGGCTTGGACGCGGTTTGGATTGATCCTAAAAAACGCGATCAAGCTCAAACTTATGGTTATACTGTGGTGGATGTGAGTACAGTGGTGGCAACTCATGTAAACCAAATCATGCATAAGCACGCTTATGAGTTGATTGGTCATGATGAAGTTCAGCAATTGCTTAGTTTGTTAAAACAATACAATCCTAAGTTGGCTGAGGAGTTGGTACCGAATACAGTGCCTTTAAGTGTGTTGCTAAAAGTGTTGCAGAACTTACTTATTGAAGGTGTGCCACTGCGAGATATGCGAACCATCGCTGAGGCGATAATGGGGGTGCAGCCAAAAACTCAAGACCCCATGATATTAACCGCCGCCGTTCGAACCGCTTTGTCACGCTTGATTATTCAAACCTTAGCGGATGGTGTTGAAGAAATTCCAGTATTAACTCTGGAGCCTCAGTTGGAAAAAATGCTGATGCAAACGGTACAGCAGAGTCAGCAGTCAGGCATCAAAAACGAAGAGGCGCTTATTCTTGAACCGCAAATGGCCGAACAGTTGCAAACGTCATTGCGTCAATCTGCTGAGCAGCAAGAGGCGATGGGGAATACGCCAATTCTTATTGTGTCAGCCCCAATCAGGCCTATGCTCGCTCGCTTTATGCGTTATGGTATGGTGAATATGGCTGTGCTGTCTTACCAAGAGGTGCCTGATCATAAGCGTATTACTGTAGTTGGTGTAATTGGCCAATAAAATTTGCCTATTAATGGTAAATATTGTGGCTATATTTATCTGAATCTTTCGGGTAAGCTATGGATTTGTAAGAAAAATAAGCTGGAAGGATTAGGTTATTCATGCAAATTAGGCGGTTTCGAGCACCTGACATGCGGCAAGCGATACGGAAAGTCCGTGATGCCGTAGGTCCAGACGCAGTGATTTTATCAAATCAGCGTCTCCCGACAGGGGAAATAGAAATTGTAGCGGCTCTCGATTATGACGGCTCTATGCCGACGTCTATGACAAAGGGAGCGGCATCTACTCGCTCTGATTATACTCGCCAAACATCGACCGAAAGTCCTTCTTCTAAACAGGATACCGCCCAAGATCCAAGTTTGGATTATTTAGAGCGCATTGAGCGAGCGAAACAACAAAATAGTCCTGACTCTCTGTCATCTCAAACCAATTCTGCACCGGTTAATTCTAGGTATGGACATCCAGCAGAAACGCCAACACAGCAAGTTTCCTCTAGTTCACCGCGTCACAATCAGCCTAAAACGACACAATTTGATATGCCTGCTACGGCGGACGGTGAATTACCAGAAGTAGAAGAGGCTTTGTCTATTCGACATTCTGATAGCACGCAACAACTTAAAGAAATGGAAAAAGAGTTGCAAAGTGTTCGTGCTATGCTTGAAGAGCGACAAAAAGCAGATTCGTCAAGTAAAGGTAAGCGTGATAGCTTGGAAATGAAGGCGCGCCAGCAATTAAAAGGCTTAGGCTTGTCTGATCTAGTCGCATCACGTTTAATGGATGACATTGATTTAAAGGGTAGAGAAGACGACTGGAATCGTTTGTTGGCTCACTTAGCGGATTACATCCCAGTACGTTCTAATGGATCAGAATTGAGTGGCTGCATTGCCTTCATGGGGCCGACAGGTGTTGGTAAAACCACTTCCATTGGTAAGATCGCAGCCCAGCATGTGTTAAAACATGGCTCAGATGGCGTGGTACTGATTACAACAGATACTTATCGTATTGCCGCTCATGAGCAGTTACGTACCTTCGGGCGCATTTTAAACGTGCCTGTTGAAGTGGTGAATGAGTATTCTGATTTAAATGAAGTATTGGCAAAGTACGCTCACTATTCTTTAGTATTGGTTGATACGGCGGGTATGAATCCTCGAGATTCCAATTTAGAGCGTCAATTGCTTATGATGAAGCGAGCACGCGCAGGTCTCAAAAAGTTGTTGGTCTTGCCTTGCACTAGTCAAAGACAAGTGTTGAAAACCGTTGTAGATGTTTACTCTCAAGTCCAGCTAGATGGTTGTGTTCTGAGTAAACTGGATGAATCGGCTTCTTTGGGAGAAGCGATAAGTGTGGTGATTGAAGAGGGTTTGCCTGTAGTATATCTGGCAGATGGTCAGCGTATCCCAGATGATATTGAACCAGCTCGAGCGCATAACTTAATTAGCCGAGCAGTATACACGGCCGAACATTACAGCCAGCTCTTTGGGTCACTAAAGTATGGTAGTTAGTAAAATTATGTTATTTCTGAAAGCGTTGCGCCAAACTATGTAGTACAGTTTGATTGCGCAACTAACTTAACTGTAAAAGGTTGCTCAAACGATTTTATGCAAACCAAAAGTGGATATAACACCTATTCCAAGAAGGCAACGTTATCGATTGATGCGATTGTTGAGCAGTATGGGTATTTGGTAAAGAAAATTGCTTATCATCTTTTAGCTCGTCTGCCGGATAGTGTGGATATAGATGATCTGACTCAGGCAGGCATGATGGGGTTGATTGAAGCCTACAAGCGGTTTGAGTCAAGCAAAGGTGCCAGTTTTGAAACCTATGCCGGCATTCGTATTCGTGGTTCTATTATGGACGAAGTACGAAAGTCTGACTGGGCACCAAGATCTGTTCGTCGCAATGGCCGAGCGGTGACAAATGCAATTAAAGAATTAGAAGCAAAGTTAGGAAGAGATGTATCCGATATGGAAGTGGCAGCCCATATGGGCATTGGAATGGATGAATATCATGAAATGTTGCATTCATCCATGTCTACTCAGTTATTCAGCTACGAAGAAATGCTGGATTCTGATGCAAACAATTTCGATGGGGCGGAAACAGATAGTGAAAATGCCCCGTACTCTTTGGTAGAAGAAAACGGTTTTCAGGGTCAATTGGCCAGTGAGATCGAGAATCTACCAGAGCGAGAAAAGTTGGTTTTGTCCTTGTATTACAATGATGAGCTAAACTTAAAGGAAATTGGCGCTGTGTTAGGCGTTAGTGAGTCAAGAGTCAGTCAGATCCATAGCCAGGCGGCTATGAGATTACGATCAAGATTAAGCGATTGGCGAGATTAAATTATGAGTTGTGGAAATATACCTTTGGGGTGTGGAGGTTGCATTGGATAAAAACATGAAGATCCTGATTGTTGATGATTTCTCGACAATGAGACGAATCATTAAAAACTTGCTACGGGATTTAGGGTTTACCAATACAGTTGAAGCGGATGATGGAACGACTGCGTTGCCTATACTTCAAGCTGGTACGATTGATTTTTTGGTAACGGACTGGAACATGCCGGGAATGACTGGTATTGAGCTCTTAAGGGCTGTCCGTGCTGATGAAAAATTGAAAAGTATTCCTGTATTGATGGTAACGGCGGAAGCCAAACGTGATCAGATTATTTCGGCCGCTCAGGCTGGGGTAAATGGTTATGTTGTGAAGCCCTTTACCGCTGTAGCACTGAAAGAAAAAATTGAAAAGATATTCGAACGAATCGATGCTGCCAAATAGGGATATTTAGATGTCAAACGTATTGGGATCTGGACTAGTGGATTTTGAAAAACAAGTAAAAGATGGCGCAGTGGAGCTTTTAAACCATATTGAAGTCGGTGATTTCAGTAGTGCGATTAAAATAATCCAGGAATTGAGCGAAGCTCGTCACAATAACTTTTATAACGAAGTTGGTTATCTGACGCGAAGTCTGCATGATGCTATTCGTGATTTTCAAATAGACTCGATGGACCTTGTTGTCGGTGAAGGGGCAGATTCTGCTAATAAGATCACTGATGCGTCTGACCGACTAAATTATGTCATCGAAACGACTAGTTCAGCGGCCAACAAAACCATGGATATGGTAGACAGCAGCGTGCCTGTGGCGAGTGAGCTACAAACCCAGGCAAGAGAGCTACGCAAAGATTGGGGGCGCTTGATACAACGAGACCTTACCCCACAAGAATTTCGTGATTTATATAAAAGAATCGATGTGTTTCTAACCTATGCAGATGAAAGCGCAACCACCTTGCATTCTAACTTAAACACAATTCTTCTAGAGCAAGGTTACCAAGACTTAACCGGTCAGGTGATCTCTAGAGTGAATGAACTGATCCGTGATGTAGAAGAAAAACTTGTGCATCTGGTTGCTGTCGCTGGACGTGTTGACAGTATCTCTGGCATTGAGCATCAAGAGAAAGAGTCTGAACAGGATGATACACGCGGTCATGGCCCGTCTATTAATAAACAAAACAACCCTGAAGTACTGAATAGTCAAGACGAAGTAGACGACTTGCTATCAAGTCTTGGTTTCTAGAAGGAGCTGAGGATGAGTTTCGAAGTCGATGAAGAAATTCTACAGGATTTTTTGGTAGAGGCTGGAGAAATCCTTGAACAGCTTTCCGAACAATTAGTAGATCTAGAGCAAAATCCTGATGACAAGCCTTTATTGAATGCAATATTTCGAGGTTTTCACACGGTTAAAGGTGGTGCAGGTTTTTTACAGTTAACCGCTTTGGTTGACTGCTGTCACTACGCAGAGAACGTTTTTGACATTCTAAGGAATGGGCAACGTCAAATTGATTCTGATTTGATGGATACGGTATTACAAGCTTTAGATGCCGTAAACGAAATGTTTGATACTGTTCGCGCAGGCGGAGAGCCTGAACCAGCGGATCCTGAGCTTATTGCTACCTTGAGTACCTATGCGGTACCACCAACAGAAGAAGAGTTGGCTGGTGTCGAAGAGGAAGAGGCTGAAGTGGTAGAAGAGCCTGTGTCTGAAACGGTTGAAGAGCCTTCATCTGAAGAAAAGCCAGAAGGTGACGCATCCGTTGATATTTCTGATGATGAATTTGAATCCTTATTGGATGCGTTAGGTGATGACTCATCCCCAGCTCCGGAAAAAGCAGCTTCTGAAGCCGCACCTGCAAGTGATGATGACATCACTGAAGATGAATTTGATGCTCTACTTGATCAGCTTCATGGCAGTAGCGCTCCTGGTTTGGACGAGGAGGCAAAAGATGCCGCTCCACAAGGTGGCGATTCAGCGCCAGAGTCTGATGAAATTACCGAAGATGAGTTTGAGCAACTGTTAGACAGTCTTCATGGTGAAAGTGCGCCAGGGACACCAGATGCGAAAGAGTCGACTGATAAGCCTGCGAAGGATGAAAAAGCGTCAGTATCTGAGCCTAAAAAAGACAGCGCACCGGCAAATGGGGAATCAGATCTCATCACTGAAGATGAATTTGAGTCTTTATTAGACAGTTTGCAAGCCAAAGAAAGTGAACAAAAAGCTCAAGTTAAGGCTTCACCTGCTAGTGATGCTAAACCTAAAGCTGAACCTAAAAAAGCTGAAGCGTCGAAACCAAAAGCCAGCCCAGCAGCACCAAAAGCCAAGCCTAAGCCAAAAGCAGCAACGAAAGAAGCCGAAGCGCCAGCGAAAGATAAAACGGCGAACGCCCCGGTCACTCAAGAAGCGACTGTTCGAGTTGATACTAGACGTCTCGATGACATCATGAACATGGTGGGTGAGTTGGTACTGGTCCGTAACCGATTGGTACGTTTGGGGTTACAAAGTGAAGATGAGTCCATGGGCAAAGCCGTGGCGAATCTGGACGTTGTCACAGGTGACTTGCAAAATGCCGTGATGAAAACCCGTATGCAGCCGATTAAAAAGGTTTTCGGGCGTTTCCCACGAGTGGTACGAGATCTTGCTCGTAACATGAAAAAAGAAGTGAACTTGGTGCTTAAAGGTGAAGAGACGGATCTAGATAAAAATCTAGTCGAGGCCCTAGCCGATCCACTTGTCCACTTGGTGCGTAACTCGGTTGACCATGGCGTTGAATCTCCTGAAAAGCGTGAAGCAAATGGCAAGCCTCGAATGGGTACCGTTATCCTTTCAGCGGAACAAGAAGGCGATCATATCTTACTGTCCATTGAAGACGATGGTGCGGGTATGGATCCAGATGTGCTGCGGAAGAAAGCCGTTGAAAAAGGCTTAATGGATACGGATGCCGCCGAGCGTTTATCGGATGATGAAGCGTTTAATTTGATTTTTGCGCCAGGCTTCTCTACCAAGGTTGAAATTACCGATGTGTCTGGTCGTGGTGTGGGAATGGATGTGGTGAAAACCAAAATCTCCCAGCTTAACGGTACATTGGATATTAAATCAGTATTAGGTCAAGGTTCTCGCTTTATTATTAAAGTGCCTTTGACCTTGGCGATCATGCCAACCTTAATGGTGACCTTGTCTGATCAAGCATTTGCCTTCCCGTTGGTTAGTGTAAATGAAATCTTCCATTTGGATTTGAAAAAAACCAATATTGTAGATGGTCAGCAAGTTGTGGTGATTCGTGGTAAAACCTTACCCATATTCCACCTGAAGAGCTGGCTAGTGAAAGGCTCGAAAACAGATGAAAATCCTTCTGAAGCTCATGTTGTTGTGGTTCAGGTAGGGATGAATGAAGTCGGCTTTGTTGTGGATCAACTGGTCGGACAGGAAGAAGTTGTTATTAAACCATTAGGGAAAATGTTGCAAGGTACTGCAGGTATGGCAGGAGCAACAATTACCGGTGACGGTCGTATTGCATTGATTCTGGATGTGCCCAGTATGCTAAAAAGTTATGCATCAAGGTAACAACTAAGTTTTTCATTTTGGAGATGTAATATGCCGGTGAAAGTACTGGTTGTTGATGACTCAGGCTTTTTTAGACGCCGATTAGTAGAAATATTTGAGGCAGATCCTAGGTTATCCGTTGTCGGCACAGCAAACAATGGTAAGGAAGCGATTGACAAAGTTCAGTCGCTTTCGCCTGATGTTGTTACCATGGACTATGAAATGCCTGTCATGGATGGCATTGCCGCTGTGTCAAACATTATGAAGATTAAGCCAACGCCTGTGCTTATGTTTTCATCTTTGACACACGAAGGTGCAAAAGTCACCCTCGATGCGCTGGAAGCGGGTGCTGTGGATTTCATGCCGAAGAATTTCGAGGATATATCTCGTGATTCTGCGGTAGTAAAAAAAGCCTTAGTGGACAGAGTGCTTGCTGTCGCACGAACTCGTCTTTCTGGCAGTGTCGCGAATATTGAACCTTTAGCGCCTCGCCAAGCTCACAAGCCAATTGTAACGGAACGAGGGGTTATTATTCCTCGAGCCCGTAAACGAGTGAGTCTTGTGGCCATTGGTACATCAACAGGTGGGCCGATGGCGCTGCAAGCAGTATTAAGTAAAATCCCCGCGGATTTCTCTGCGCCTTTGGTGTTAGTGCAGCACATGCCAGCCGCCTTTACTGGTGCATTTGCAGAGCGTCTTAATAATATTTGCCAGATTAAGGTAAAAGAAGCACAAGACGGTGACCGATTAGAGCCAGGTTTGGCTTTGCTTGCTCCAGGTGGTAAGCAGATGATGATTGATCCTAGAAATGGTGGTTGTGTGCGTATTTTAGACGGTGACGAGCGTCTGAATTACAAACCGTCAGTGGATGTGACCTTTGGTTCCGCGTCTAAATGCTATCCAGGTAAAGTGTTATCTGTGGTCATGACGGGGATGGGCGTCGACGGTCGAGAAGGCGCTCGTATGCTAAAAAATTCGGGTTCTAAAGTCTGGATCCAGAGTGAAGATACGTGTGTTATCTATGGTATGCCAATGGCAGTTGAAAAAGCCAACTTGGCGGACGAGACAATTGATTTGAATCACATTGGTGAACGAATTGTACGCGAGGTTGGTTAGTGGATTTTGTCACGTTAGCAGGCCTATTAATTGCGTTCAGTTCGGTCTTTCTTGCTAATTGGTTAGGCGGCGGAGAAGTTTTTCTGCTGCTTAATTTGCCGTCTGCTATCATTGTGATTGTCGGTAGTATCGGAGCGACACTAATACAAAGCAGTATTCAGGAAGCAATACGAGCCTTAGTGTTGATGAAATGGAGTTTATTCCCGCCTATATATGATTTTAACTCCGCTCGTTCTTCCATTAATAATTTAGCTCATAAGGCACGCCGCTTATCGTTGCTTGCTTTGGAGTCAGATGTTAATGCAATTAATAATTCCTTTTCGACTCGTGCTTTGCAAATGGCGATTGATGGAACAGATCCTAATATTTTGTCTGATCGTCTTCATGATGATGCCGTCCGTATTCATGAGAGGCGCATGAAAAGTGTTAACTTCCTAGAGTCCATCGGAGGCTATGCGCCTACCTTAGGGATTATGGGATCTGTCTTAGGCTTAATTCAAGCGATGGCGAATCTTGATAGTCCAGAAGCATTAGGTCATGGTATTGCCGTGGCCTTTGTCTCAACACTTTACGGGCAAGGGTTTGCGAATTTAGTAATCTTTCCAATAGCGAAAAAACTCGCGACTTATGTTGACCAAGAGTTGCTTTATCATCAGCTATTAATTGACGGTATTTGCGGTATTGCTATTGGTAAGCACCCTTACCGACTTGAACTCGAGTTGGCGACTTATGAGTGATGCTGAGTCCCGAACCTCGAAACGTCGTAAACTGGTCAAACCTGCATCTACCAGCGCGCCAGGAAAAGATCGTTGGATTTTATCTTATGCCGATTTTATCACTCTATTGTTCGCATTTTTTGTTGCCCTATACTCTCTGTCGTTAAAAAACGCCGATGACGAAGAGCGTCTCAAAGAAAGTTTGCAAGGGGTGTTTGATGCGGTTCAAAAGTCGGTTAAGCCCATTAATATTGGCGACCCTATTGTGGGTGAACCGAAAGATTCTGAGTTGATTGAAAGCATACCCATTCCTGAAAGTACGCCTGTTGTTGAAGAAGATCAATCGTCAGCGGTGTTCGCTTTATTAAGTCGATTAGTCGAGCAACAATTCTCAGGCTTGCATCAAACAGGACAAATCGAAGTATCAGAGTCAGCGGATTGGGTGAGTTTGGAAATGAAATCGGCCTTGCTGTTTGGTCAGGGTGAATACGAACTTACCAACGAAGCGGTGGCGCTACTTATTATGGTTGCGAACCTTCTTAAGGCTTATCCATCGGCTGTTATTGTAGAAGGGCATACGGATAATTTACCAATCAATTCTCAGCGTCTTGGTAATAATTGGAATTTATCCAGTTTGAGAGCCTCCTCCGTCGTTGATGAACTGGTTTACCGTGGGCTCAATGCTGAACAAATCGCGCCAATGGGGTTTGCCAGTGAGCACCCCAAAGTAAGAAACACCAATGACTTTGCTCGTCAGCAAAATCGCCGAGTTATTATACGAATTAGTAAGCGAAGGGCTGATAATCTGTATGATTACTTGTTTAAGTAGTCAATTACTGTATATGATTGATTGCAAAGAATTCGTAAGCATAGAAATAGTTTGGATAGCGGAGAGTCAGAGTGCACATTTGGGCAGTGGCGAATCAAAAAGGTGGCGTGGGAAAAACGACAACAGTCGTGTCTTTAGCGGGGCTATTGGCGGATGCAGGGCACCGTGTCTTGATGATTGACTTAGATCCTCATGGATCTTTAACCAGTTATTTTCGTTTTGACCCAGACTCCATTGAAAACAGTGCTTACAACCTTTTTCAAGTCTCTGGAAAAATCCCTGAAGAATTACCGCCATCGTTAATTTTAGAAACAGGCCATCCTAATCTTTCTCTCTTGCCATCTTCGACTGCTTTGGCAACGTTAGAACGCCATGCGCAAGCACAGGGCGGGATGGGGTTGGTGATGTCGAAAACCTTGGCAATTCTGTGGGATGATTATGATTATGTGTTAATTGATAGCCCGCCAGTGTTGGGTGTACTTATGATTAATGCCTTGGCAGCTTGTCAGCAATTGGTCATTCCTGTGCAAACAGAGTTTTTGGCGATCAAGGGTTTGGAGCGAATGGTTCGAACTTTGACTATGATTAATCGTGCGAGAAAACGCCCAGTGCCTTATGTGATTGTGCCGACCTTATTTGATCGTCGCACGCAAGCATCCAATAAGAGCCTGCGTAATCTAAAAGATTTGTATGAAGAGCTTGTGTGGCACTCAGTGATACCGGTTGATACAAAATTGCGGGATGCTAGTAC
The DNA here is from genome assembly GCF_001625355.1 of Marinomonas sp. TW1. Lineage (GTDB taxonomy): Bacteria > Pseudomonadota > Gammaproteobacteria > Pseudomonadales > Marinomonadaceae > Marinomonas. The sequence continues at coordinate 53,083 of NZ_JSEE01000014.1, read as the reverse complement.
AGCGGGCATAGCGCCGTCGGCCTTGGATCCCAATGCTCGAGGCATCAAAGCGTATGCCAGTCTGATGGATTCTCTGCTGAATCCAGCGGGATAGTAAGGATTTATGAAAGACACGAAAAGTAAAGAAGAGGCCTTAGTTGGACCTCAGGCTGCGGTTCAGCGTTATTTAGATGATTTGCTGCAAGAAGCAACGTCAGATGTGTCTGTGTCTGAAGAGCACTTGCAGATAACGGAAACCGATTCAGCGGAAGCGGATGACGTTGAGTGGTCAGAAACATCTGAAGAAGAAAGCACAGAAAATGAATTACCAGACGAAGAAGAAACCAGTTTAGATGATGGGGCACTATCGGAAGCTGATTGGTCTTCAGTGGATGCGTCTTTCAGAGATTTTGAAAATGCGGTTTCTGAGCATGTAGAGAGTTTGCCGGAGATGCAAACGGAAGAAAATCTTGTTGAGCCAGAGCCAGAGCCAGAGCCAGAGCCAGAGCCAGAGCCAGAGCCAGAGCCAGAGCCAGAGCCAGAGCCAGAGCCAGAGCCAGAGCCAGAGCCAGCCTTGCTAATGGAAACGACGCCAGAAGAAGAGCCGACTCTGACGGTTGAGCAGGCAGTTGAACCAACCGCAACGCCTAAAGTGGCAAAAACCGACCCCTTACCTTGGGCGAAAGGTCGATTTGAATGTTTGCTGTTTTATGTTGGTGGTCTAAAAATGGCCGTACCTTTGGTGGAGTTAGGCGGTATTTTTCAAAGTGGTGAGGAAAAAATCACCTCGATATTTGGCCAACCGGATTGGTTTATAGGGGTCGCTAATGTTGGTGATTTTAATCTCAGAACGGTCGACACCGCTCGTTGGGTGATGCCAAATCATTATCAAGGTGAACTCAAAGAGAGTTTTAAGTTTGTTATTCAATTAGATCGTTCGAACTGGGGCGTGGCTTGTGAAAAAGTGGCAGAAGCCATTACTTTAGAGCCTTCTCAAGTGAAGTGGCGAAATGATAGAAGTAAGCGACCTTGGCTTGCTGGTACGGTAATTGACCACATGTGTGCCATACTGGATGTACAAGGTTTTATTGAATTATTAGATGACCCTCAAAATGGCTTTAAGGGTTCGTTAAAGTAGGGCTAATGATCACTGTGTGATCTTGGGAGATGAATAATGTCTACGAGTATCGCGCTAAAGAGCGCCAATCAATCTGAAGATCCAATGTTGCAATGGGTGACCTTTCGTTTAGAAAACGAAATTTACGGCGTCAATGTGATGCAAGTAAAAGAAGTGTTGCGTTATTCTGAAATCGCTCCCGTACCAGGTGCACCGACTTTTGTATTAGGTATTATTCATTTGCGCGGCACTGTCGTGACAGTGGTTGATACCTGTCAGCGTTTTGGTTTGCCATCCGGTGAAATCACCGATGCCACTCGAATCATGATTTTGGAAGTGGATGGTCACGTTATTGGTATTTTGGTCGATGCCGTTTCTGAGGTGGTGTACCTTCGTCAGTCAGAAATTGAAGTTACACCAAGTGTCGGCAATGATGAATCTTCCAAGTTCATTCAAGGTGTTTGCCACAAAAATGATACCTTGTTGATATTGGTTGACCTAGACAAGTTGTTATCAGAAGATGAGTGGTCTGAAGTCTCTTCAATGTAAATTAGGGTAGTTGTTTTTGATGGAATCTCAATGGTTGTTTAACCTTATTCTTGTTCTGCAGTTTGTTATGCTGCTGGCTTTGGTAACTTGGGCATTTCGTATGTCTAAAAAAATTAAACAGCTGAAAATACAACAAATGGAAGCGGGCGTTGACCATAAGAAACAGGTGCAGGTGTTGGCATCTGGTTCGATTGGTATGGGAAGACGGTTGGTCGCCATTGAGAAGAAATTGAATTTGGCGGTTGAGAAGCAATCTGAAATCTTATCAAAAGAGGGCAGTGTTTCTTACAACCGCGCGATGGAGCTATTGGAGATGGGGGCAACCATCGACGATTTGGTGTCTAAGTGCGGTTTAATCCGTGCTGAAGCTGAATTGATTAGCTTACTGAAAAAAGAGTCTCGGAAAAACTCAGACTACCATTGATGATCTTTGATTTGGTGGGCAAAGGCGATGATCTCTGCCACGGCCAAATATAAGGCTTCTGGGATTTCTTCTCCTAGTTCTAAGGTGCTGAGCATTTCAACCAGTTCAGGGCTTTGGTGTAACATAACGCCATTTTCTTCTGCCACTTCCATGATTTTTTCGGCCAATAAGCCACTACCTTTTGCCGCGACCATTGGCGCATTATTGTAATCGTATTTTAGAGCCACAGCTTTTTGCATCATGTCCTCACATCGATTAAAGAAGGCTGATTAATATGTTTGGTTTTCTCTGCCTGTTTAAGGTTGGCTTGAAAGGCGTCTATGCGTTCTATTTCAATGTCCTTTTGACTTAGCTTATCTTTTAAATTCGGCATGTTTCTTTGCAGCTTCTGTACAGTATCTAAGCTTTCAGCGGCAAATAGAATACCTACTTTATTACCTTGAATACTGGTTCTTGCATCAAAGCGGCCGGTTTCTTCAAAATCAAATTGTAGCTTCACTAACCAGCGACGATCATGATCCGTGGCATCGGATTGGCTGGGGTCCTTATCTATCTCAACTTGAATCAGCCGATGTTGTTGATGCTCCTTGATGGGGATCTCAATCTGTAGTGGGTAAATCTGTGTATTAATCTGCCCCGGTTCAGCTAAATGCCGCAGTTGATTGGTGGTGATCCTTTCAATGGCGCTGGCAATTTGCTCGGTGGGCAAAGATGCCGCACTGCGTTGAGTAGGGAGCATTTCCTGACTGTCTTTGAGCCTTTCAAGATTGAGTTTAAGGTCCGCTGGGATTTGCAGTTTTTGGTCATTTAATAGCAAGGACTCAGAAAACAAGCCGCTGGTTTGCATGGCTTGCTTCATGGATTCCGCCCCAGAGGTGATTTGTGAAAGGCTAGGAAGATGTTGAACTAGTTGTTTAAGTGCCTCTTGAGTTCGGGCTGGCATTTCACCATCGGCCGAGTCTGCAATCGTTTGCAGCTGATTAATGAGTCTTGTCATATCGGCGGCGGGCAATTGTTTGGGTAAACTTTGCCTTAGGGCTTCAGTCTGAATTGGTCGCGTCGAGTTTTGCTCTTTTGCTGGTAAGGCCTGTAGTTGATGGTTAGCATCAACAAAGACACGTATGGTATCGCCTTTCTTCAGTGGTGTTTGGGTGATGATTTGAAATTCTGTTTGACCGTCGGTGACTTTTACAGCTTGAGCTGATGCCTGAGCCGGGTTTGATACGATGGATGATTGAGCGAGCGTTTGTTTGCTGCTGAGAGATGAAGCCGCTTGAGAATATTGCGCCGCTACCGTCGTCGTATTCGTGGTTTTGCTTGAGTTGCTGTTGATCTGCCCGAACGGTGTTGGATTCGTCGTATTTGAGCTTTGAGTGGTTTGGTTTGGTGTCGTTTGTCCTGGTGACGGTGGTGTCTGTAGTAAAGTGGCCTGTGCTGTTGGTGACAAATGGCTTGGTGTTGAATTCGGCTGACTCAATGGCGTCGTTGGATTTGATGTCTGAGAATTTGCTTGAGGCGTGATAGATGCTGACGTTGTGTTCGTTTGATTGGTTGTCATGGCCGTACCATGGCTGCTGACGCTTGGTGTGGCATTTGTCGTTGTTGGATTGGTCACAACCCCTGTGGCACCAGTAGAGACTTGGCTGGCGGCTGAGTTTGGTAAATTAGACACGACAGTCAGCTGAATGACTTGCGAAGCAATGTTCAGGCTGTGTGTGCGACTCGGCACCCCTGTGACTGGTTGATTGCTGAGTCTGGTGGCCGATTGATCGGCTGGCAGCTGAAGAGTGGCTTGGTGAGATCCCACTTTGTTGAGTTTGACATTGTTCAAGTCCGTAATGTCGATAGGTGTGCCATGATTGATTAAGGTGAAGGGCTGATGCTGACTGGAAGCATGCAATAGCTGGACAGGTTTACCTTGGAATAAGGTCGTCTCACTGCCCTGAAATTTAATCAAACTTAGGTTTTCGATCAGTTTCATTTCATTGCTTAATTTGGCAATGGTGCCTAGATTGCTGACATTGACCGAGCCTCCGTCTGATGTGGAGGCTCGGCCATTGATTAAGGATTTTATGTCAGAGATCATCTTGACTGCCTATTAGATCGTTATTTTAGAAAGATTCTCATATAATGAGTCTAAGCTATTTTAGCGTAGTTTGTGTTATTCCCTTTATCGGCAAAAATGGATAAATCTTTTGCAGTCTTATGTATCTTTAACATTGTCGAACATTTCGATTGAGCGTGGAGAGCGTGATCTATGCAAGGGGTTATCAGTGGTTGCGCAGTTTGGTCGTTTGTATCAAATTGTTGGGGAGAACGGCGCAGGTAAATCTTCCTTATTAAAAGTTATTGCAGGATTGTTGAGACCCATAGAGGGGGACATCTACCTAGATGATCGCGTGATCAGCGCAGCGATGAATCAATGGTCACGAGATTGCCTTTATCTTGGGCATCAAGACGGTGTTAAAAAACTATTAACGGTTGAAGAAAACATTCGTTGTTATTGTCCCAAGGCTTCTGCAGAAAATATCCATACAGCATTGGCTCAGTTAGATTTACTGTCTTATCAACATACCCCAGTGAAACAGCTTTCTGCAGGGCAAGCTAAACGTGTAGCTTTGTCTCGATTGTGGTTATCTGATCAAGCCATTTGGCTATTGGATGAGCCGTTTAGTTCTCTTGATGTGAAAGGGCGTGCTTTGTTGGAGGATAAGCTAGAACAACAGCTTATCCGAGGAGGGCTTGTTATTTTAACCACGCACCAAGCTTTATTGAGAATCGATGCCCAGTCGATTGAATTAACCTTATGACCTATTTTTCGTTTCTCCGAGCTGAATGTTGCCTAGTGTGGCGACGTAAGCAAAATGTGGTTAACAGTGTGTTGTTTTTTCTTTTAGTCATTGTATTGTTTCCACTTGGTATTGATGCCACGCCGATGTTTTTATCAAAAGCCGCGAGTGGCATTATTTGGTGTGCGGCCGCATTGGCTATTTTGACGTCCATTGACAGTCTATTTAAAGAGGACTACCACGACGGATCGTTAGAACAATGGCTCATCAGTGGCTTGTCTGTACCTATCCTAGTGTTAATTAAGATGACCCTGCATTGGCTGTTTATTGCTTTACCCTTGTTGCTGCTCTCGCCTATTTTGAGTGAAGTGTTATATTTGCCGGATAACAGTTTTTGGCCTCTGTTTCTCAGCATAGTGCTGGCTACCCCCAGTTTGTTTTTATTAGGGGGAATCGGATCGGCGATAACGGTATCTTTGCGTCAAGGTGGGGTGTTGATGTTATTGATTGTCTTGCCTTTGTATTTACCAATTATTATTTTTGCGACTTCTATCACAAAGGCAGCTCAAGTGGGATTGCCTTATGATGCCCCTTTGGCCATTTTGGCCGCGATTTTTTTAGTCAGTTTAGTGGTGTCGCCATTAATGACGGCCATTAGTATTAAAGCGAGTGTAAATTAATGAGTTGGGCTTGGTTTCATCGGTTAGGGTCACCAAAGTGGTTTTATGGTCGTTTTAAAGCTTGGCCAAAGCCTTTATTTTGCTTGGCTTGTTTGTGCTTGGTGGTGGCAATGGTATGGGGATTGGCCATTGCACCACCGGATTATCAACAAGGTAACAGCTTTCGTATTATTTATGTGCATGTGCCGGCCGCTATCCTAGCTCAGTCTTGTTACTTTGCCATGGGAATAGCGGGCATCGTGTATTTGGTGTGGCAAATCAAAATGTCCCCCATATTCTTGCAGGCAGCGGCACCTTTTGGGGCATTAATGGCGTTTACCGCCTTATTAACCGGCTCAATTTGGGGAAAACCGACGTGGGGAACTTGGTGGGTCTGGGATGCCAGATTAACGTCTGTTTTGGTTTTGTTGTTCTTATACATGGGGGTCATCGCCGTGCAGTCAGCATTGGAAGAAAGGCCCTTAGCAGACAAAGCCGCAGCCGTGGTCAGTGTAGTAGGATTATTGAACTTACCCATCATTAAATACTCTGTAGAGTGGTGGAATACGTTACATCAAGGGGCGACGTTTTCGATTACTGAGCCGCCCAGTATGCCAATGGCTATGTGGTTGCCTTTATTGTTTGCTGTGATAGGGCTGTATTTATTGACTGCCGCGGTGATTATGTGGCGAATGCAAACCGAGATTATGCGGCGTGAAGCGAGAACTCAATGGCTAAAGCAAGAGGTGCTAAGTGATGGCATTTGATAGTGTCGCAGATTTTTTCATCATGGGTAAACATGGATTGTATGTGTGGTCTGCTTACGGAATAAGTAGTTCGATGCTGGTGGCCTTCATTCTTCTGAGTTTACGCGAGCGTCGTAAAGTGCGACGTCAGTTGCATAAACGTTTTTTGAGAGATCAATAAAGTATGCATGCGGTCCGTCGTAAGCGTTTGTTGTTTATCGTGTTGATTGTTTCTTTGCTGGCTTCTGCTTTGGGGTTGGTATTGTATGCGTTACAGCAAAATATCAATCTCTTCTATTCTCCTGCTCAGATCGCCGCTGGTGAGGCGCCCCTAGAGACGACGATTCGCGCCGGTGGCATGGTGGTGGAAGGGAGTTTGGCTCGTCAACCTGATAGTCTCACTTTGGCCTTTAATGTGACGGACTTTCAGCACTCATTACGTATTGAATATACAGGCATTTTGCCCGATTTGTTTCGCGAAGGACAAGGGGTTGTTGCCCTTGGGAAACTCAGAGCAGACGGTGTCTTTGAGGCTTCTGAAGTGTTAGCAAAACACGATGAAAAGTACATGCCACCAGAGGTGACGGACGCATTAAAGTCTCGTCAAATGACTTCAGAATCATCTTATTAAGGACATTGTGACGCGGTTTATGTTTCCCGAAATTGGTCAGTTTTCTCTTATTCTCGCTTTGTTTTTTGCCGTCGCATTGGCGACATTGCCTATGGTCGGCTATTTCCGTCAAAGCCGATTGTTACTCAATACCGCACGTCCATTGACTCATATTATGGTGTGTCTGGTGGTAATTGCGTTTTTACTGCTGGCATGGGCGTTTATCACCGACGACTTTTCTGTCTTATACGTTAGCCAAAATTCCAATGTAGATTTACCGTTGCGATATAAGTTTAGTGCGGTTTGGGGCGGACATGAAGGCTCATTATTATTGTGGGTTTTGATTCTGGCCTTGTGGTGTCTGGCCGTGGCGCTGAGATTAGACAGTTTACCTCAGACGATTGGTCCCTTGGTTCTGTCAGTGCTAGGTTGGGTGGCGAGTGGCTTTTTGGCGTTTCTGTTGTTTACTTCGTCGCCTTTTGTGCGGATTCTGCCCGATGTGCCGACTAGTGGAGGCGATTTAAATCCCTTATTGCAAGATATTGGCTTAATTCTACACCCGCCTATTTTATACATGGGCTATGTCGGTTTCTCAGTGGCGTTCGCCTTTGCTGTGGTGGCTTTGATAACCGGGAATTTAAACGCTTATTGGGCGCGTTGGGCTCGCCCTTGGACCGCGGCCGCTTGGGCTTCATTAACCTTAGGGATTACGTTAGGAAGCTGGTGGGCGTATTACGAACTAGGTTGGGGGGGCTGGTGGTTTTGGGACCCAGTTGAAAATGCCTCCTTTATGCCTTGGTTAGCCGGCACGGCTTTGCTGCATTCATTAGTGGTAACGGAAAAACGTGGTGTGTTTAAAAGTTGGACGGTATTGCTGGCCATTTTTACCTTTAGTTTGTCGTTGCTTGGGACATTTCTTGTTCGTTCTGGCGTATTAACGTCGGTTCATGCTTTTGCCGCTGATCCAACCCGAGGCGTGTTTATTCTGGCTTTATTGGTTGTCTTAGTGGGTGGCAGTTTACTGCTTTATGCTTTGCGAGCGGGGCAAGTGCGTTCGTCAGTGAACTTTGGTTTCAGTGGCCGAGAAGCTTGGTTATTGTTAAATAATATTTTATTGAGCGTACTGACGTTAACCGTTCTATTAGGCACCTTGTACCCACTTTTATTTGATGCTTTAGGTATGGGGCGAATTTCCGTCGGAGCGCCATATTTTAATGCGGTGTTTGGTCCTATTGCTTTATGTCTGATGGTGTTTATGGCGATCGGGCCTTTTTCTAAATGGCATCACACGAAATTGGCTTCTTGGTGGATACCTATATTGGGAGCTGCTCTGCTATCAATGGGTTTGGCGGCAACGATTGTGTTTTGGCAGACGTTTGATTGGCTTACTTGGTGCAGTTTGAGCGTGGCTTTTTGGGTGATGTCTATGACCTTGCTGGATTGGTTCAATAAGCAATTTATGGCCGGAAAGCAAAGGCTTAATCAGTGGCGAACCTTACCAAGTCGTTATTACGCTATGGTGATTGCGCATTTCGGTATGGCGATCAGTTTGGTCGGCGTCATCATGGTGAGTGTGAACAGTCATGAGACCATGTTGAAAATGTCGCCGGGCGGTCAAGCTGAAGTTGGTGGCTATGTGTTTGTGTTTGATTCCATGGAATTGATAAAAGGACCGAATTATCTGTCCGATCGAGGCCATTTTCAGGTCTATCAGCAAGGTCATCTGGTAGCCGATTTGCACCCAGAAAAACGTTTTTTTACGACCCGACAACAAGTCATGACGGAAGCCGCATTAGGCGCTGGTTTCACTCGTGATTTATACCTTTCATTAGGTGAAAAGCTGGAAGACGGTGCTTGGGGCGTTCGTATCCATATTAAATCCTTTGTGCGTTGGATCTGGTTAGGTGGCTTACTGATGGTGCTGGGTGGGATGTTAGCGGCTTTCGATAAACGTTATCGACAGAAAAGGAAGAAAGCATAATGAAACGCATTGTATTATTTTTGCCTTTTCTGGTGTTCTTAGTTTTGGGTGTTGTGTTCTATTTTCTATTGGGTAAAGACACCCAATACATGCCATCGGCTTTGATTGGTCAGCCTGTTCCTCAGTTTCAGTTAGTGACGTTGAAGGGAGAACAGATCAAACAGACGGACGACTTACCTAAAGGCTCATATTTAATTAATTTTTGGGGGACTTGGTGTCCATCTTGTCATGTTGAACATCCGTATTTAATGACCTTAGCTGAGCAAGGGGTGACCATCATTGGCATTGACTACAAAGACCAACAAGCCGCGGCGAGGCAATGGTTACGAGACAAAGGCAATCCCTATACTTTGGTGCTGATGGATGAGTTAGGTCAATTTGGTTTAGATATGGGGGTGACGGGTGCACCAGAAACGTTTGTGGTCAATGCAGAAGGGAAAATTGCTTATCGATTACAGGGTGTTTTGAATGCGCAAAGTTGGCAAGTGATCAAGGCGTATTTGTGATGATGAAACAACTCCTAATCGGCTTGGTTTTATTGGGTCTGGTGAATACTACGTTCGCAGAAGAGCGAATGACCTTCCGTTCTGAACTGAATCAAGTGCGTTATCAAAGCTTGATTAAAGAATTACGTTGTCCAAAGTGTCAAAATCAAAACCTTGCTGATTCTAATTCAGGTATTTCTGTGGACTTAAGACAGCAAGTACACAACATGATTGAATCAGGCAAAACCGATCAAGAAATAGTGGATTACATGGTCGCACGTTATGGCACCTTTGTACTTTACCGACCACAAAATACCCCCGCCACTTTTTTGCTCTGGTATGGTCCCTTTATTCTGCTATTGGGTGGTGTCGTGTTGTTTGTGGCCGTACTGATGAAAAACCGTGGTAGGGGAAGCAAATGATGTTAGCAAGTCTCCTCATAATCACTTTGTTAATAAGCTGCTTTGGCTATTTTTTTTGGTATTTAGGTCGACAGCAAACATTAGATGATCAAACTCATGAGGCGTTTTTCGACCTTCGCCAAACTGAAATTGCAGATGAGACGCAATTAGGTCAACTTTCAGATGAGGAATCTCAGCAGTTAACGGCGGATTTAGCATTTGAAAAAAAAGTGAGTCAAACAAAGGTAAGTTTTAGTTCAGCTGTTCAGGGCCGATTCGCAGAGTGGTGTGTGTTGTTGTTTTTCACCCTAGCCGTTGTCGGCAGCGTTAGTCTTTATCAAGACTTAGGTTATGCGAAAGACGTTCAATTCCACCAAGCCATGGGGGCGGAGACATTATCCCCAGCACAAGTTTCGGCCTTCTTGCAATATCGCAGCCGTCGTTATGATCGTGCTGAAGATTGGTATTATGAAGCGGTTGATGAAGTACAAGCAGGTCAGTATTCCAAGGCCGTGTTGGCATTTGAAAAAGCCTTAGAAAGATTGCCAGCAGACAGCCAGGATAGGTTAAATTTGTTGGTGGAATACGCTCAGGCGATTTTTTACGCGAACCAGAATCAAAGTTCAGAAGCATTAGAAAAAGCCTTACAACGTATTTTTGCGATCGCGCCGAATCAACCGAATGCGTTGGGTTTAAAAGGCGTCATTGAGTTTGATCAAGCGAATTACCTAGGCGCCGTGTTGGCTTGGCAAGAAGCCATTCGTTATAACCCTAATTCTGCAGAGCGAATGGCGTTATTGGCAGCCATTCGTAAAGCCAGACAGCTTGGTAAGATTAGTTATCAAACGTTGGCCCCAATCATCACTGACCAGATTGCTGTGCAATTAACCTGGCAAGCAACAGACAGACAATGGCAGCCAAATGATGTGCTTTTAGTGTATGCTCAAGTGTCTGGACAGAAAATGCCTGTGGCTATACAAAGAGTATTACCACAGGATTTGGCAAGTCCAATTCTGTTAACAAACCTGGATGCTTTAATGCCGACGGTAAACTTAGCTGAGGTGGAGCAAGTTGATCTTGTCGTAAAATTGGCCAATTTACAGGATGCAGATTTGACCAAAGGTCAAATTATCGGCATAAAACGGGACGTGGTTACAAATCGTAAAGAGATTTTTACGATCAAGCTGGCCTTATAATTGAATACTGATGCGCTTCGTCTGATAATATATCCAACTTTCACTTAATGTAATTCGGAATGAGTAATGGAATTTAGCTTGCGTGAGTGGCTAATCTTAATTGGTGTCGTCATTATTGTCGTCATCCTAATAGATGGTTTTCGTCGTTACAAAAAGGGCCAAGAGGCAAATTCAACCGATCAAAATTCATCTCGTTCTTCGGACGAGGTCGTTTTGCGTCATCGATCTTCTGTGCAGTTTGATGAGAGCGAACTCGATGAACCTGAACCCCCTCACAAAGACCCTATATCGAGTGCCTTCGAAACGGCACGTAAAACCGCCAAAGCGCCTTTGACCGATGTGCCTCATAAAGTCGATTCTGGCCCTGAGCTACAGCGCACAGAAGAGCTGCATTTAGACGAATTAGCCTCCCTTGTACCGGAGCGAGACTTTGGTGACTCGGCTATTTCCGAGCAAAATTATTCTGATGACGGTTTTTATGAGCAAGATGAATTGGATCTTGGTTATGCTGACGTCGTTGATACCGATGAACAAAGAACGATTTTTCATACCGAAGACTATGAACGCAGTTATTCTGAAGTCGATATTGATCAAGTAACACCGCAAGGCTCGTTGGATGACATGGACGAGGACGAGAGTGAAGATGACGATGCCAACATGGCGGAGATCGAAGAAGTCATCGTGATTAATATTTTCGCACCTGAAGAACAAAATTTTGCAGGTATGGAACTACTGCAACTGATTTTAAACTGCGGCATGCGTTACGGTGAAATGGACATATTCCATCGTCATGAGGATGGCTTTGATCGTGGTCGCGTGCAATTCAGTATGGCCAACGCCATTGAGCCAGGTACCTTTGATTTAGACACCATGGGGGAAAGTGATTGCCCAGGTGTGAGTTTCTTTATGGGCTTACCAGGGCCTAAAAACAGCATGAAGGCATTCGATTTTATGTTGGAAACGGCGCAAACCCTAGTACGTAATTTAGGTGGGGAATTGAGAGACGAAAGACGCTCACCAATGAGTGATCAAACCATTGCTCACTGCCGACAGCGAATTCGAGACTTTGAACGCCGTCGACTAATGCGTAACAAGCAATAAACTGAATTCAGACGACAAGGCCCTAACGGGCCTTGATTGTTTTAGACGATATATTTTGAGTGGATTTATGAGTCAAGAGAACACAATGAGTCGTGAACAAATGCTGGCTTTAATTGAGCAGTTGAACGATTACAGCTATGCCTATCATGTTAAAGATGCACCAATGGTGCCAGACGCTGAGTACGATCGCCAGTATCGCTTATTGCAAACCGTGGAAGCGGAACACCCAGATTGGATTCAAGCGGATTCGCCCACTCAACGTGTTGGTGAAAAGCCGGATAACGGTTTCGCCAATGTGGCGCATACTGTGCCTATGTTGTCCCTTGATAATGCATTTGACAATGAATCACTACAAGACTTTGATCAGCGGGTGACCAAGTTTCTTGGTGCTGAACGTGAAATTGTGTATTGCTGCGAGCCTAAATTAGATGGTTTAGCCATTAGTATACGCTACGAAAATGGTCGTTTAGTACGAGGCGTCACTCGAGGCGATGGTTTATCCGGTGAAGACATTACCTCCAACATCAAAACCTTATATTCCGTGCCGCTTAAATTAAGAACAGAGACTCCGCCTGCCGTGTTGGAAGTGCGTGGCGAAATTTATATGCCAAAAGACGGCTTTGATAAACTGAACCAGCAAGCGGCTGAACAGGGTGAAAAAACCTTCGTTAATCCGCGTAATGCGGCAGCGGGGAGCTTGCGACAGCTGGACCCGAAAGTAACGGCATCGCGTCCTTTGGTGATGTGTGCTTACTCCATTGGTTATGTGGAAGGTTGGCAACAGCCAGATAGCCATTATGATGGTCTGCTGCAACTGAGTGAGTGGGGCTTTCGTACTAATGATCTGATGGCGCGAGTCGAAGGCGCTCAAGGGTGTATTGAATATTATGACATGCTGAGTGAAAAACGAGCGGGTTTGTCTTATGACATTGATGGCATTGTCTACAAAGTCGATGACATTAGTTTGCAGAATCAGTTGGGGTTTATTGCGCGTGCACCACGCTGGGCGATTGCTCGTAAGTTCCCCGCACAAGAAGAAATGACTCAAGTACTGGGCATTGATTTTCAAGTGGGGCGAACGGGTGCCATTACGCCTGTTGCCCGTTTAGAACCGGTATTTGTTGGCGGTGTTACCGTGTCGAATGCGACCTTACACAACAAAGATGAAATTGCGCGCTTAGGGGTTCAAGTAAAAGACTATGTAGTGATTCGTCGCGCGGGCGACGTAATTCCGCAAGTGGTGCAAGTGCTACAAGAGAAACGCCCAGACGATTCGACTTGCGTGGTCTTTCCCTCTGCTTGCCCTGTCTGTGGATCAGACGTGGAACAAGTAGAAGGTGAGGCGGTAGTGCGCTGTACCGGTGGCTTGGTGTGCGGTGCTCAATTGAAAGAATCCTTAAAGCATTTCGTGTCTCGTAAAGCCATGGACATTGATGGCTTAGGGGATAAGCTGATTGAACAATTAGTCGATCAAAAACTGGTTAAAACGCCGGTAGATATTTTTCGTTTAACGGATCAGAAAACCGCACTGCTGGCCATGGAACGCATGGGACAGAAATCAGTCGACAATTTATTGGCCTCCATCGAAGCGGCTAAACAGACCCAGTTTAATCGCTTTATTTATGCGTTAGGCATTCGTGAAGTGGGCGAGGCGACCGCTCGTGCGCTGACCAACTACTTTACTGAACTAGAGGCTTTGATGAGCGCGGATCAAGATGCCTTGGTGGAAGTCGAAGACGTTGGTCCAATTGTGGCGCAACATGTTCGAATGTTTTTTGATCAAGAGGTGAATCGCTCAACCATTCAAGGTTTGCTGGAAGCCGGCGTGGTGTGGCAAACCAAACACGCCGAGGATCAAGGCGAGCTGCCTTTAGCGGGTAAAACCTATGTGGTAACGGGATCATTGAGTCAGTTTAGTCGTGATCAAGTGAAGGATAAATTACAGGGGCTTGGGGCGAAAGTCAGTGGTTCTGTGTCAGCAAAAACCGATTGCTTAGTCGCTGGCGAAAAAGCGGGTTCGAAGCTAACTAAAGCGCAATCTTTGGATGTGAAAATCATTGATGAAGTTGGTGTCATTGCTTTGTTTGAAGAACATGGAGCCGTCTAAATGGATACACTCATTCCTTATGATTCACTGACCACAGAAACACTGGAAAATATTCTGGATGACATAGTCTCTAGAGAAGGGACTGATTACGGAAATTATGAGTTATCGGCGCTTCAGAAGCGTGAGCAGGCATTACGCGTATTGCAGACGGGCGAGGCCGTATTGTTATTTGATACGGAAAGCGAAACCATCACCATGGTGTCTAAGTCAGCATTGGAAAATAACGACCTCATGTGAGGTCGTTATTTTGTTTAACGGTGGTTCTGTAAAACCTCAAGACGTTGTTTTATCGCAATCTCGTAAGCAATGGTTGATGTTATGATCCATCACCAAGGCAGGTTCTTCCTCAGTGTTTCGACCAACCACTTTTGCTGGAACGCCAGCGACTGTGGTGTGGTGTTCAACGGGTTCTAGTACCACGCTACCAGCGCCCACTTTCGCCCCTTCACCTACTTCAATGTTGCCAAGAATTTTCGCACCTGCACCGATTAACACGCCTGAGCGTATTTTAGGGTGACGGTCGCCATGCTCTTTGCCGGTACCGCCAAGGGTAACCGATTGCAGGATAGACACGTTGTCCTCAATGACACAGGTTTCACCGACCACTAAGCCTGTGGCGTGGTCAAGCATGACACCACAGCCTATGGTGGCCGCTGGGTGAATATCGACACTGAATGCCATCGACATTTGGCCTTGTAGATATAATGCCAAGCTTCTTCTATTATTTTTCCATAGCCAGTTGGCGACTCGATAGGTCTGCAACGCGTGGAAGCCTTTGAAAAATAGCAGTGGCGTGGTGAAGCCGTCGCAAGCGGCATCACGTTCATTAATCGCTAAAATGTCTTGCTCGATGCAGCGGACAATGCCAGAGTGAGTATCGGCCATGGCTTCTTCGAAAACTTCGCGTAACACCATGGCGGGGATGGAAATGCTGTCTAACTTGCTGGCGAGCAAAAAACTTAACGCGGAACACAAAGAGTCATGACGTAATATGGTGGTATTAAAATAACTGGCCAGAATGGGTTCATCTTGGGCTAGCTTTTTAGCTTCAGCCTGTAAAGATTGCCATAAATTGTCAGATGTCACAGCATGACTCATTGATGCGCTCAAGGGGTATTCACCTATGTTAATTCAAGTTTAGAATGTAGGTTATAAGGTTAGGGTTAAACATTACAAGGGGCAAGTGTTAGATTGCTCAACAAAGTTGGAGATAATATGACTAAAAAAAATGTTGCTGATGCATTGCACATATTTTATGAACTAAATGCCTGTTTTTCAGATGCCTATTGGGAAACCAACGATATTGATCAAAAAGATCGTTTTTTTGCCATGAAATCCATTTTACAAGATGAATTAGACGAACTGCATAAGCTGAGTTTACAGGATCATGAATACCCTTATGAGCCAATGAACCCGAGTTTGCAACAACTCAGTAA
Source organism: Marinomonas sp. TW1 (assembly GCF_001625355.1). Lineage (GTDB taxonomy): Bacteria > Pseudomonadota > Gammaproteobacteria > Pseudomonadales > Marinomonadaceae > Marinomonas. Next base: position 37,503 of record NZ_JSEE01000014.1, on the reverse strand, counting down.
AACGCTGCAGACTTTGTCGCCGAATCTGAATGAAATTGTCATGCGTCCACAGACCGCGACGCGTTTTGCCGATTTGATTCCGAGTGCTTGCGAGCTGTTTGAATCCTAAAACCAATTGGCCATTTTTAAAAAGCCTCAACTTTACTTTCTCTAAGGCTAGCCTTGAGTCAGAAGCAAAGAGAGGCTTTTTAATGTTATTGACTGCGTTTCATTTCACGAATTAAAAAGCGGCTAGGGTGCAATATGTGGCTGACCTTTTGCTCCAACGGTGAAGGTGTACCCAAAATTAAACTTGCTAAATATTGACCACTCAGAGGTGTAGAGACCAAACCTCGGGAGCCGTGGCCGATGTTTAAATACAGTTGGCTGCTGTCTTCGGCAATGTCATTGCATTGCCACTTCGCATTTCGACTCAGTTGAGCATAATGTTCCCGATACGCCTGCGGCGATTGAATGGGACCAATGATTGGCGTGTAGTCGGGCACCGCACAACGGAACGAGACACGTCCTTCGCAGTCTTCTGGGTTAAAAGTTTCGCTGGGTAAGTTCAATAAGCTTTCTAATATTTTGATATTTCGTTTATGGCCTTCAAGACGCACCGTCTGGTCTTGATCATTTAAATCGTATGTTGAACCAAAATGAACTTGATTGTTCAGTGGTGGCGAAACATAGCCAAATTCACACAACACCTTATCTAGCTTCAGTGAGTTGTCACTGTTGATGGCCTGTAAACAGCTTTGTTGTGCTTTGGACAGTGCGATGTTGGCCACTTGGCCTCGAATGGCGTAAGCCGGTGTTTCAGGGATGGCGGCAATTTTGTCCGTGTCATTCGCTGTGCATACCACCACATGAGAGAAGACGTCATGATCTTGTCCATTCTTCGCGATCCAACGCTCACCTTGATCGAGTTTGGCTTGGTCCGTCACGGCAATCAATGCTTCTAGACGGGTGTTTAGTTGTACCGTGATATTTGGGTGGTCGAGCAAAGTTTGACACAAAGGGTTTGGAGCCACCCAGCCAGATAAGGGCAGATAAAGGCTATCGTCTCTATCCTTAGAGGCTTGTAACACGGATTCTGGGTAACGTTTTCCTCTCAGTAATTTTTCAAAACGCTGCTTTTCTTGATCGTTTTTTGGGATCTGCGTTAAACCACAAGCACCCCAAAAAGCGCTCTTTTGATCCAGCTGTTGGTAGTGTCGTGTAGCATGTAAAAAAGCACTGAGATAAAAGCGATTAACCGGTGTGTCCTGAGAAGCCAATTTGGGATAAAGCATACCTTGAGGATTACCTGAAGCCCGATTGGCAACCAAGTGATCTTGTTCCCATACGGTTACCTTTACACCTTGTTTTGCTAAGGCATAGGCTGTATTGGCTCCCGCTAAACCTGAACCAACCACTAAGACCTTGGTGATGTGATTTGGTTTGCTGGGTCTGACATTAAACCAAGCTTGGCCTTGTGACATGCGTTCTGGCAGTGAGGCGGAATAAGGGAGTAGGCCAATGGCCATTTCTCTTTTATGACCAAAGCCTTTTACTTTATGCACTTCAAATCCCACTTTTTGTAAACCGCGACGAACAAGGCCGGCGGCGGTAAACGTGGCAAACGTGGTGCCTTGATGACTCAGTCGGTGAATGTGGTGAAAGAGTTTGTCACTCCACATTTCCGGGTTTTTACTCGGGGCGAAGCCATCCAAAAACCAGGCGTCCACATCGGCGTCAAGGGCGGTGAAACCGTCCTCGGCTTCGCCAAACCATAAGGAGAGTTGGATCCGGCCTTGGGCAAGCTGAATGCGGTGTAAACCATGGCAAAGTTCAGGATACGCAGCGATGAGCTCATCACTGTAGGCTTGTAGTGACGGCCACATTTTGAGCGCGGAGCACAAGGCATCTTTGCTCATTGGAAACTTTTCAACCGAGATGAAATGCAATTGCCTATCGATCGGCGCGTTTTCGATAAAGCTCTGCCAAGCGCATAGAAAATTTAACCCTGTGCCAAAGCCCGTTTCCGCAATCACAAAATGGTCTTGTTGCATGGCAGACCAACGTTCAGGCAAATGATTATGCTTTAAGAATACATATCGTGTTTCTTCTAAACCGGACTCTCGATCGAAGTAGACATCATCAAATTCACTGGAAATGGGCGCACCGTCGGCGCTCCAATCCAGTTTCGGGGAATCAAGGCAATAACTATTCAACACGTTTGATGCTCTCGATCATAACCGGTGTGCTAGGTACATTGTCATAAGGGCCTACTTTATGAGTGTTGCTGGCGGCAATCTCATCAACTACTTCCATTCCGGCTAATACAGAGCCAAAAACGGTGTAGCCTGCGCCACCACGTGCACCATGATTCAGAAAATGGTTGTCGACTTGATTAATAAAGAATTGTGAGGTGGCGCTATTAGGATCTTGTGTTCTTGCCATGGCCAAAGTGCCACGATTATTAGCAAGACCATTATCGCCTTCATAGGCAACGGCTTTGTGGGTAGATTTACGTCCCATATCTTGAGTGAAACCACCACCTTGAATCATAAAACCGCGCATAACGCGATGGAATATGGTGTCGTTATAAAAACCTTCATCCACATAACGCAAAAAGTTGGCCACAGTTTTTGGGGCGGCTTGCTCATTTAAATCTACTCGAATTGTGCCCTGTGACGTTACAATATCTACTTGTGTCGCTTGAGTTTGAGCGCTGAAAGCCAATAAGGTGAGGGCAGTCAAAATAAGGTGACGCATGAAACGGTTTCCTTTTAGGTTTGGCCTCTAAACATGAGGCGTTTTTCTATGTGGCCATTTATTTACTTGTTGGAGAAAGCAAATGCGAACGGCAGTGGTTGAAATTGAATATTGTACTTTATGTCGCTGGATGTTGCGCGCGGCTTGGTTAGCACAAGAGCTGCTGACAACCTTTGATGATGATATCAAAAGTGTGACCTTGTTGCCGAGTCAAGGTGGTATTTTTAAAGTCAGAGTCAACGGAGAAGAAATTTGGTGCCGTAAAGCGGAAGAAGGGTTTCCTGAAGCTAAGGTACTCAAGCAAAGATTGCGTGATGTGATTGATCCTGAACGCGATCTTGGTCATTCAGATGTGAAAGACAAAAAGCCACTTAACTCTTAATATCAGACATAAAAAAAGCGAAGATAAGTCTCTTCGCTTTTGCTCAGTGTGCTGAGATGGTTAACACGTCTTCGTGTGATTAGTTCGGGAAAACCTGCTTAAAAGGTTTTACTTCTACCGATTGATAGACGCCTGCTGCCACATAAGGGTCCGCTTCGGCCCAAGTTTTTGCCGCTTTTAGGTCGGTAAACTCAGCAATAATGATGCTGCCTGTAAAGCCAGCTTCCCCTGGAGTATCTGACTCTATCGCAGGATTAGGTCCGGCCAATACCAAGCGACCTTCTTTTTGTAAGGCTTCTAAACGCTCAAGATGAGCAGGACGTACCGATTGGCGTGCGCTTAGGCTGTTTGCTACGTCTTGCCCAACAATAGAATACAGCATAGTTATTCCTTATTCTGTAAGTGTGAAGACAAGTAAATGCCTTGCAGAATGATAAATACCACCGTCATTCCCAAAAGACCGAAGAGTTTAAAGTCTACCCAAATGTCTTCACTGAAATTGAAAGCCACATAGAGGTTGGTCACACCAGAGACAATGAAGAATCCAACCCAAGCGAGGTTTAATGTGCGCCAAACCTTAAAGGGTAACTCTAACTTGTCTCCCATCATGCGTTGAATGATATTTTTGTTGCCAATGAATTGGCTACCAAAAAACACAATGGCAAACAATCCATTCACTATGGTGGGTTTCCACTTAATAAAATCGCCATCGCCCATCAGTACGGTGGCGCCTCCAAGCAGCACAACAAGAGCGAGGGACACAAGGTGCATTTTTTCCACCGTTTTGTGCTTTAGCCAGGTGTAGCCAACTTGCAGAAGGGTTGCCGGAATTAAGACGGCGGTTGCTAAAATGATGTCGCCTGTCATTTTGTAGACAACAAAAAAGATAACAATGGGAAGAAAATCGAATAGTAATTTCATATAAAAACCAATTTATGTATGCTGGCTTATAATAACCATCATTCCTTTTAAAGAACAGTCCGTCTATGCCAGAAGCTGCGAGTTACCGAAAAGTAGATTTACATACCCATTCCACACGTTCCGATGGCAAACTTTCACCGACGCAATTAATTGACTTGGCGGCTGAGCAAAAAGTGAGTTTGTTTGCGTTAACCGATCACGACACATTGGATGGTTTAAGTGAAGCGCGACAACGAGCGGCCGAACATGATCTAAGCTTTATCAATGGTGTGGAATTATCGACCCAGTGGAATGGTATTCCTTTACACATGGTCGCGTTGAATTTCAGTGATGACAATTCGGCGTTGCAGGCGATAGTGAAACAAAATCAAACCATACGGCTAGATAGAGCAAGACGCATTGCTGATTTGTTGGTAAAGCAAGGCTTGCCTGACTTATTTGATGAAGCCATCGCTCTTGCAGGAGAAAGCCAATTAGGGCGGCCTCATTTTGCTCAGCTGTTGGTTGAGAAAGGGCTAGTGAAGGACGCCAATAAAGCCTTTGATCGTTATTTAGGTAATAAACGTTTGGGTAAATTAAGAGATGTTTGGCCAGAGCTTGAAGATGTCTTGGGTGCGTTAGCGGAACAGGGGATGGAGCTGATCTTGGCGCATCCAAAACGTTACCCATTAACGGTGACCAAATTACGCCGCTTATTAGGGGATTTTAGTAAGTGGGGGGGGACGGGTATCGAAGTGGCCTCCGGTAATGAACGTCCAGACCATGTTCGTTTATTGGAATCCTTATCCTTAACCTTTGGTTTAAAAGCCTCTGCGGGGAGCGATTATCATGGCCCTTTTGGGCCTTGGATGCAGGTCGGTAAATTTACCCAAATTCATGAGAGTCAGGTGGATTTGGTTTGGCAACATTGGCATTGAGCATAATCAGGGCAGAACAACTTCTTAATTGAGGTGGAGAAAGAAGTATGAGTCAATTTTTTCAAATACATCCAGAGAATCCACAAGTTCGCTTGATAAAACAAGCGGCGGAAGTGATTCGACAAGGTGGTGTGATTGTGTATCCAACGGATTGTGGCTATTCCTTGGGTTGTCATTTGGGGGATAAATCGGCGTTGGACAGAATACGTGCCATTCGGCGGTTGGACGACAAACACAACTTCACCCTAGTGTGCCGAGATTTATCTGAAATTTCGACTTATGCTCGTTTTGATAATCGTTTATATCGATTGTTAAAAAGTAACACGCCTGGCCCTTACACCTTTATCTTTTCGGCCACCTCAGAAGTGCCAAGACGTTTATTGCACCCAAAACGCAAAACCATTGGGATTCGTGTGCCCAATAATCGCATAGTCTCCGCTTTATTAGAGGAGCTGGGGGAGCCGATTATGAGTGCGTCCTTGATTTTGCCGGGTGAAACCGATCCAATGACGGATCCGTATGACATTCGCGATACCTTAGAACATGCTCTAGATTTAGTAATTGATGGCGGGTTTTGTGGCTTTCAACCCACTACGGTGGTGGCAATGGAGTCCGATAGCATCGAGGTCGTTCGAATTGGGGCTGGTGATCCAGCACCATTTACGTAAATTGTTGTATTTTCAGCTGTTAGCCCCTGTTTGTCTGGCTTATAATACAGGATATTAAAGATTGAAATTTGTTGATATAGGTTGCTGAGAAGCATTCCCCAAAAGAGGTTCGTAATGGACGAAAAGTTACAGAAAGTATTAGCACGTGCAGGACAAGGTTCTCGACGTGAAATGGAAAACCGTATCCGCGAAGGTCGCGTCATGGTCAATGGCGAAGTGGCAACTTTGGGTGATCGTGTCAGCATCACGGATTCTATTACCATAGACGGTTATGCCATCGTGGCGACGGAAGCGGGTGCCAATCGCCGAGTCATCATTTACAACAAACCTGAAGGTGAAGTCTGCACACGTAAAGATCCAGAAGGTCGCACAACGGTATTTGAAAAGCTGCCTAAATTACGTGGTGAACGCTGGATTGCGGTTGGTCGATTAGACATTAATACCTCTGGTCTGCTGTTGTTTACAACCGACGGCGAGTTGGCCAATCGTCTGATGCACCCTTCCACAGAAATCGACCGAGAGTACTTGGTGCGAGTGATGGGAGAAGTAACGGACGAAAATTTAGACAATCTAAAAAAAGGTGTGAACCTTGAAGATGGTCCGGCAAAATTCACCGACATCGTCGATGGTGGTGGTGAAGGCATTAATCACTGGTTTTATGTTTGTTTGATGGAAGGTCGTAACCGAGAAGTTCGTCGCCTTTGGGAATCTCAAGGCGTGAAAGTAAACCGTTTGAAGCGTGTTCGTTTTGGACCGGTTTTCTTACCATCGAAAGCCAAGGTTGGTCGTTGGGTTGAGATGGAAAACGATGAGGTGAATGCGTTATGCGATCTAGTCGATTTACAATCAACGGCAACTCAGCCTAAGACTCAACAGCAAAAGCTGGATATGAAACGTAACAAGAATAAGGCGACAGCAGGTGGTGCTCGTCGTGCCAAAGGCTTTGATTGGCAATCAAGTGAAAAACCAGAATTTAAGCCGAAAAAGCCTGGCAAAAGATCATTTCGATAAATATCCGTCAAGGTTGGAGATAGAATAAGCATGGTTCGCTGGATGATTTTGTTGGTAGTAGTTTTACTCGCAGGCTTTTTTGTTTACGTCACAATGAACAATCAGATGCCAGAAGGATTAGGCGTTACAAATGGACAGTTGAAGCTTTGTTCCAGTTCTCCAAATTGTATTTCCACCCAAACGGATCAGACCGATGAGGTTCACTTTGCTGAGCCTCTGGTGTATTCCGGCAATCGTCAAGATGTGCAGCTACGAATTGAAGCCTATATGCTGCAACAAGGTGCTAAATTAGTTGATCATTCGCTGGGTTATGCGCACTTTGAGGTAGAAAGTGACATTGTCGGCTATATTGATGATGTAGAGTTTTATTTACCAAAAAGCGACAGTGTTGTGCATATTCGCTCTGCATCACGTGTTGGCTATTCTGATTTTGGAATTAATCGTGACAGAGTTAGACAAATCCAAAATCTTCTAGTAGATTGAAGTCAAGCTTGTTGATTTATAAGTAATTAAAACTAAAGCAGAAATTGGACGAGGACTGCCCATGAGTGTGAATGAAGACCAAACAATTTTGATTGTTGAGGATGATGAGCGCTTGGCCTCGCTCACCCAAGAATATTTACAGAAAAATGGTTTTAATGTGAGCGTTGAGCCTGATGGCCGTAAAGCCATTAGTCGAATTGTGAATGAACAACCTTCTCTGGTTATTTTGGATTTGATGCTACCTGGTGCAGACGGTTTTACTGTGTGTCGTAGTGTTCGTAATGACTATAAAGGCCCCATTTTGATGCTGACTGCACGCAGTGATGATGTGGATCAGATTCTTGGCCTAGAAATTGGTGCCGATGATTATGTATCCAAGCCAGCGAAGCCGAGAGTTTTGCTAGCAAGAGTACAATCACTGCTTCGTCGAAGCACACAAGATGTTGATTTAACACTTGATGCAACGAAGGAAGAACAAAACCTCGTTTTTGGTCCATTGAAAATTGATAATTCTCGCCGTGAAGCTTGGTTGTTGGACGAAGAAGTGGAGCTCACCAGCGCCGAATTTGATTTACTTTGGTTATTGGCGAGCAGTGCGGGTCGAATTCTTAGCCGTGAGGAAATCTTTGGTGAATTACGAGGTATTGAATACGATGGACAAGACCGTTCTGTCGATGTCCGTATTTCACGTATTCGTTCAAAAATTGGCGATGACCCGATTCATCCCCGCCGAATAAAGACCATTCGTAGTAAAGGTTATTTGTTCGTAAAAGAAGTATAAGGCCCTTATGCGTGAAGAAATGTGGCGACTTTATCGACACCTCATCATTGGCGGTGTTCTGGTCGTAGCAGCGTGTTACGCTGTCATGGAATTCACGCAAATTCGTTACGAGACAACACGGACTGAGCAGTTACTTTCTGTGGATGCAGAGCTCAGTGCGGTATTGTTTTTGTCTGGTGAAAGTCGAGATTTACCCAATTCTCGCTTTAACTGGACAGTGCGACCGTCAGAACGCTTTAGTGTTGATGAAATTTCTTCTTTACTTAAAAACAAAAGCTGGTTGAAATTGCCTGATGGCAGTTATCAAGTTGCGCTTGGCCCCGTTGAAAGCCCTCTTCTCATTGGTCGTACAAAAGCTGGGCCGTTTATTTTTAGAATTGAGCCTCTGCTTGATCGGTTTATTTTTGCAGATCAATTCTCTTACCAAGATAAAAAAGTCCTATTCGAAAGTATGTCCAGTGTATCCATGGAGCCTTTTGCGCAGCAAGTGACGGCGGAGCTCACAGGCATTGCAAGAGTTCGTGGTATTTACAGTCAATATGGTTTTATCTGGAAGGATGCAGAGGCCACAGAGCCTGTGTATTTATCGGCGGCAGATAGGGATTACATTTCTTTAACCTTTACCGTTGTTGCGGTTTCGAGCATTGGCGTGGCCATTATGCTGGTGCTGATTTGGCGTGAATTACTGACTCTCGATTTCAAACGAAAAACCTTTGAAAGTATTACCCGACAAATTGCGCGTGGTCGCAGTGGTTTACCAAAAGGCATTCCTGATAGTAGTGGTACGCTAAAAGAGTTGGCTTATTCCTTTGACTCTATGTCTTCTCATATTCAGCGTCTGCTAAAAGTACAGCGTGAAATGATTAATGCGATTTCCCACGAGTTAAGAACCCCGATTGCTCGTCTTCGCTTTGGTTTGGAAGTGATGAAAGACGAAGTGGATGAGGACGTAGCGAGCACTGTTGAAGCCTTAGAAGGGGATGTTGAAGAATTAAACACCTTGGTTGATGAAGTGTTAACCTACGGTAAGTTGGAAGACGGTTCGCTGGCATTGAACTTCAATGAAATATCCATGACAGACCTTATTGAAGGCATTCTGCAGCACAACAATCCATTATTGAAACACTTGGAAGTGGAAGTTCGAATGGATGAAAATGACCTTGTGGTGGCGGATGAGCATCATTTGAATCGAGCGTTACAAAACCTCATTTTGAATGCGGCTAAATACGCCGCAGGTAAGATTACCATCACTTTCTTGCAAGACTCTGAGCGTTGGCAGGTGGACATTGAAGATGATGGTCCTGGGATCGCATTCGAAGACAGAGATAAAGTATTTATTCCATTTCAGCGTTTGGACAATAGCCGTACTCGTGCTTCAGGCGGTTATGGTCTGGGGCTTGCCATTGTACAACGTATTGCGTTTTGGCATGGTGGCGCGGTATTGATCGATGCCAGTGAGTCGGGTGGCGCAAAATTCAGCTTAATATGGTCACGCAGTCAGCATCAAACAACCTTGTCTTAATGCTGACCTTTTCTTGTCGTTCTGACGCTTATAGCTCTGGCGCTAAAATGCCTTTCAAATTTTTAAAGCATGTCTTTGAAGCGGTATTAATTAAGTCTTCCATGTAGGCGTTTTCTCTTTGATCTTTACGGATCGCCAAATAGAGTTTGCACCAGACGCCTTCTTCGCCCAGTGATTTAGTGATCACATATTGACGGTTGGTGTATTCGGTTAAGGCCCAGTTTGGTAAACAACACACACCTCGTCCGCTGGCGACTAATTGCATCATCATTAGAGTCAATTCACTGTGACGAATTTTTGCCGGCGCAATCCCGGCAGGGTTCAGAAAATGTTTGAAGATATCCAATCTCTCAGATTCAACGGGATAGCTAATGAGTGTTTCTTTGATAAAGTCTTCTGGCACTAGAAAATCTTTCTTAGCAAGGGCATGGTGGCGTGATAGAGCGACTTGAGATTCGTATTGAAACAAAGGAATGTATTCAATATTTGGCAGCTCTTGTGGATCGGACGTCACGACCAAGTCCAGATCGCCACGAGCCAGTGCGGGCAGTGGCATAAAGCCAAACGCTGTGGACAAATCAAGTTCTACGTCAGGCCAATGCTCACGGAAGTGATCAATGGTTGGCATGAGCCATTCATAGCAACTATGACATTCGATGGCGATGTGCAAACGACCACTTTCACCTTCTGCAAAGCGTTGAATGTCGCGCTGAGCTGAACGGAAAGACACCAGCACATCGTCGGCTAGTTGTAGTAAACGCAGACCTGCACTGGTAAAGCGAACCGGTTTGGTTTTACGAATAAAGAGTGGGCATCCAAGCTTTTCTTCTAGGTCTTTTAATTGATGTGAGAGAGCAGATTGAGTCAAATGAACTCGTTCGGCCGCTTCTACTAAGCTGCCTGTTTCTCTCAGTGCGGTAAGTGTTTTTAAATGCCTAACTTCAATGATGCTCATGGTGGTTCACTATAGATGAGTTTTATTCAATACTTGAAAGGTAAAAAAGCTCGTTCGCAACAAAAGCACGAACGAGCTTGTCTATTGTCTTAGTGACGGATTAAAAATTCAAGTAATGCTTTTTGGGCATGCAGTCGGTTTTCAGCTTCGTCCCAAACGACTGAGTCAGGGTGGTCTAAGACCTCAGCGGACACTTCCTCACCTCTATGAGCGGGTAAACAATGCATGAAAAGAGCGTCTGAGTTTGCTTTTGACATCAAATCCGCGTTGACTTGAAAGCCATCGAAATCTTTTAAGCGTTGCTCTTGCTCGTCTTCTTGTCCCATCGAAGCAAAGACATCAGTAACAATTAAATCAGCCCCCGTGGCGGCTTGGTGTGCGTCATGGAGAATGGTGACGCGGTCTTGGTGTTCAGCAACCAATTCTGGGCTAGGTTCGTAGCCTTTAGGGCAAGCAACAACTAATTGGAAATCCAATAAAGCGGCAGCGTTAATATAGGAATTACACATGTTATTGCCATCGCCGACCCACACGACTTTTTTACCCTCAATCGAGCCTCGGTGTTCTTGGTAAGTTTGCATATCGGCCAATAGCTGGCAAGGATGGTAATCATCCGTTAAGGCGTTGATTACAGGAACAGAAGAGTACTTAGCAAAGGTTTCTACTGTTTTATGGTCGAAGGTACGAATCATGACCGCATCGACCATACTGGAGATAACGCGTGCACTGTCTTCTACTGGTTCACCACGGCCTAGTTGGGTGTCTCTTGGCGATAGGAATAGGGCATGGCCACCAAATTGTGCCATACCAGCTTCAAAGGATACTCGAGTTCGAGTCGATGATTTTTCAAAAATCATCGCCAATACACGGTTTTTTAAAGGTTGAAATAAGGTGCCTTCACGATGAATTTTCTTAAGCTCAGAAGCCCGTAGTAGTAATTGTTTTAACTCATCGGAGGATAGATCCTTCAGAGTAAGAAAATGTCTTGGCGACACGTGATGACTCCTTAATTGTCTTTTGAAAAGGGAATCGACCAATTTAATACACTAGACTATGTGAGTAAAGAGGCTTTGATGGGATAATGTGTAACGAAAGCCGGATTATGGGGTTGTAAATTGCCCATTAGACCTCATAAACTGATGCAACTTTAAAGAGCAATCGACAAAGACTTTTATAGGCTGCTTCATTTAGCCAAATTAAAGTCCAGATTGGTATAGCAAAAAAGCGAGGTTTTTAGCGTGAGTAACACAATCGAAACAATTAAAGAGCAGATTAGCAATAACGATATTTTGTTGTACATGAAGGGGAATCCTCGTGCACCACAGTGTGGTTTTTCCTCTCAAGCCGTTCAAGCCCTGATGTCTTGTGGTGAGCGTTTTGCGTTTGTGAACATTCTAGAAAACCCAGACATCCGTGCTGAGTTACCAAAATTTGCAAATTGGCCAACGTTCCCTCAATTATGGGTAAAAGGCGAGTTGGTTGGTGGTTGTGACATTATCGTTGAGATGGCCGGTAATGGCGAGTTACAAGAAGTAATCAAAAATGCGGTTGGTGATTCTGAAGAGTAAGCACCAAAATTCTGAGAATACCAAATAACGATTCAAACTAAGCAAATCAAAGGAGACGCTTAACATGTCTATTTTAGTCGGAAAAAAAGCACCAGATTTTACTGTTCCAGCCGTACTTGCGGATGGCCAGATTGTTGACTCTTTCAACTTAGCAGAAACCATCAAGGGTAAATACGCGATCGTATTCTTCTACCCATTGGATTTCACATTCGTTTGCCCGTCTGAAATCATTGCTATGTCTCATCGTATGGAAAAATTCCGTGAAATGGGTGTCGAAGTGATTGGTGTGTCTATCGATTCACATTTCACGCACAACGCTTGGCGTAACACACCGGTTGATCAGGGCGGTATTGGTGCTGTTGAGTACACGCTTGCTGCGGATATGGATCACGAAATTGCGAAAGCATACGGTATTGAATCTGAAGGCGGTGACTCTTACTACCCAGCAGGTGTTGCGATGCGTGCGTCTTTCGTTATTGACCAAAAAGGCATTGTGCGTTCACAAGTCGTAAACGATGAGCCGATCGGTCGTAACATGGATGAGCTTGTTCGTGTTGTTGATGCCCTTCAGTTCTTCGAAGAAAATGGTCAAGTTTGCCCAGCCGGTTGGAATAAAGGCGATAAAGGTATGGAGACATCACCAGAAGGTGTGGCTTCTTACCTAGCTGAGAGTGCTAAATCTCTATAAGATTTTGCTTTCTATAAAGCACTAATCTAAAAAGCGCACATCGTTTAATGTGCGCTTTTTTATTGTCTAACACTAGGCTTAGAGGGTTTCGTAGAGTTCAAGCGGTAGTTGGTCTGGGTCGGCAAAAAACGTGAAGCGTTTTCCGGTCAGTTCATCAACTCGAACGACTTCTGTTGCGACGCCTTGTTGGTGTAAGTAATCTATGCTGTCGTCTAGGTTATCCACGGCAAAGGCCAAATGACGTAAGCCTTGAGCTTCGGGTCTTGAGGGACGAGCTGGTGGATTGGGAAAAGAGAAGAGTTCGATTTGCGAACGGTCATTAATGGCCAGATCCAGCTTGTAAGACTGGCGACTTTCTCGATAGGTTTCACGAATAATCTTCAGCCCTAATATGTTGTGATAAAAGTGCTTAGAAACAGCATAATCTGAAGAGATGATGGCAACATGATGAATGTTGGACAGTTTAAGCATAAGGCACCTACTGCATAGTATTCTGACGTCTATTTATTACTTACTGGCTTGGGCGTTAAACTCATTGGCTACGTCAATCACTTGTCGTCTAAACCATATGTGACTGGCATCGTGATGCAGTAGTGGACTCCATATCATTTTTAGCTCGATCTTGGGAATATCGAAAGGAGGCTCTAAAATCACCAAATCTGGGTTCTTTTTGTTCACCATGGCGACTTTCTTCGGCAAGGTGGCAATTAAGTCTTGCTCTAGAGCGAGGTGCATGGCCGTATGATAACTGCGAGTAAACACACGAATGCTGCGTTTACGCTCAATGGCTTGCAGAGCTTCGTCAACCCAGCCCAGTTTCTGTACATCGGTTGGGTCCATCCCTACGCCAATACCAAAGCCGGTTTTACTCACCCAAATGTGTTGAGCCTTCAAATAAGCTTCTAAATTGAATTGGTCTTTAATTGGGTTATCCGCACTCATCATGCAAACAAAAGTATCAAGCCAAACGCTTTTTTGGTGGAAGGATTGGGGGAGTTCTTCAAAGCGGTTGATGGCCATGTCTATTTTGCCGGCTTCTACGTCGTGAAAAGTCACGTCGCTTGGCGTCATGATGTCGAGTGTAATGCCTGGTGCGTATTCACGCAGACGATTAAGCAAACGAGGGATCACAGTAGAGGCGGCATAGTCACTTGCCATAATGCGAAAGACGCGAGTACTGGTGCTTTCGTTGAAGTCGGCTTCCGGCTGTAATGCTTCTTCTAAGTCCAATAGGACTTTTCGGACGATGGGCTGAAGTCGTAATGCTTTTTCAGTTGGCTTCATGCCTTCGCTAGTCCGCACTAACAAGGGATCGTTTAATAAATCACGCAGACGCTTTAAGCCATTACTCATAGCCGGTTGTGTAATATTGAGTTTGTTGGCAGACCTTGTCACGTTGCATTCTCGCAATAGTACATCGAGATAAATAAGTAGGTTCAGGTCGATCTTATTAATATTCATAGGAATTTAATTTTTTAATCCGTTGTCATGTTTATTTAAACATTTGCTAACGCTGGAATGGCGCGACAAAGGTCAATAAAACGTTGTGCATTTTGCGTTAACGCGGTATTTCTCGGGGTAACGATTAGTAAATTGCGATTTAATTTTAATGGGGTTTGGTAGAGCCGGATTAAACCAGCGTTTAATTCCTGAGAAATCGCCATACGAGACAAACAACCTAACCCCATCTGATGTATCACGGCTTGTTTTACGGCTTCCATGTGTGCCAAGGATAGCACCACATTTAATTGTGGGATTTCTGCTCCGGTGGCCTGTTCTAAAATATTTCGGGTGCCTGATCCGGATTCTCGCATTACCCAGTTTGCGGCTTTTAAATCGTCCCAAGATAAATGCTCTGACCTATTTTCTTTGGTAGAGCCAAACACAACGAGTTCGTCCTGTAACCAGACCTGGGTCATTAACTCAGCGTGCTGACAATAACCTTCGATAAAACCGACTTCGGCTTTCCCTGTTAAGAGCTGTTGAATAACACTCTGGGTATTGCCAATATCGAGATTGAAGCGAATGTTAGGGTGTTGCTGTTTAAAATTGGACATTTGTTTCGGTAATAAATAATTACCGACACTGACACTGGCTGCTAAATGAAGGGAACCGCTTAATTCATCTTCATTACCCATGCTTTCAATTTGTTCTATCTGACTTAACACTGATCTAGCTTGTGGTAAAAGATGTCTTGCTTGAGGGGTGATTTGCAAGCGCTTACCATGACGACGAAACAGAGGTCGACCAAGTAGTGCTTCTAATTCTCTTAAAGCTTGGCTGGCAGCAGGTTGACTGATGGACACCATATCCGCCGCAGCGGTTACTGAGCCGGTGTGGACAACGGCTTCAAAAATTTGTAGCTGTCTCAGTGTGATTCTCATGCGTAAAGGGGCACCTTGTGTTTGTTGCATTCAGAAAAACGAAAGAAGTGAAAAGAGAGTGTTGCATCAGCTTCCTTAGCTTTTATTCCATTACATTCTGATGATGTCTAATCATAAACTGAAATCATGCTTTGTGCGTATGGGTGTTTTACGTAAATGGTGAATTAATTGGCAATTTTACTAATCGACTAGGTGATTCGTATTTTTTCCTATTCTATACGAGGCTACTTTCATGTTTCGATTAGTAACTTCTATAGATATTGAAGATTGATCAGGAGTACTATCTGTTACTTGGATTGATGGATTTTTGGGCAAATTAGGTGGCGTCTTTAATGGATGATTCTATTCCAACGGTTTTGATTGTAGATGATGTACCGGAAAATTTACGTATCTTAAAAGACGTGATTTCTTCATTGGATTGTCAGTTACTGGTGGCTAACTCAGGAGAGCGGGCGCTCGAATTACTGGAGAGAACTCGACCTTGTCTGGTGTTGTTGGATGTCATGATGGGCGGTATCGATGGTTTTGAAACTTGTCGACGAATCCGAACACTCCCCAATGGTAAAGATCTCCCCGTCATTTTTGTGACGGCGTTAGCGGACGAGATTAGTCGAGGCTTTGATGCTGGTGGCCACGATTACATTGGCAAACCCTTTCGAGTGGAAGAAGTGCGTGCGCGTGTTTCTCATCAGCTAGAAAGGTTTCAGCTCCTCAACGAACTCAAAGCATTAACGATTAGTTTAGAAGACAAGGTACGTGAACGTACTGCAGACTTGAATTTAGTGAATCGGAATTTGCGTAAAGAGGTCAATGAGCGTCGCTATATGCAGGACCGCCTAAAGTACTTGGCTCAACATGACTTCGTTACTCAGCTTTATAACCGCGATGCTCTGGACGAGCGCGTGTCTTTATTGATCTCTACCGTACAATCTAACCAAACCACACAAGTGCCGTATTTTGTGCTGATTGATGTGAATGAATTTCGCTTGATTAACGACTCCTGCGGTTGCATTGCTGGTGATGAATTATTGCATCAAATGGCGGCCTTAATCTCAGGATTAATTGATCCTAAAAATGATTTTGGCGCCCGTTTAAGTGGCGATAAATTTGCCATTGTGCTGCGTGATGGTGGCGTGCCAGCGGTCGAATCGTTTTTTCGTGCCTTTCATCTACTGCTGGAAGAGTTTGTATTTATTTGGGACGAACGTCAGTTCCGCATGAGCGTGACTCAGGTTGCCATACCGATCACCGAAGATATGGTGTCTTTTGAGCAAGTCGTGATGTTGGCAGATGAAGTTTGTTACTCCAGTAAAAAAGCAGGCATTTATTCTCGGATTATTCGCAATGCTCAAGATTTGGCTTACGAAGAACACCGAGGTAATTTGAATTGGGGCCTGCGGATTATTGATGGTCTTGAGAAAGATTTATTCGAAGTGCATTTCCAGCAAGTGTGTTCGTTAGTTCAGCAAGCGCCTAAAAAGAAAATCGAAATTTTGGTGCGGTTAAGGGACGAAGCAAGTGGTCAGTTGATTTATCCGAATGATTTTATTCGTGCTGCTGAGCGCTTTGGCATTATTTCTAAGATTGACCGATGGGTCATTCAGCATACTATGGCTGAGTTGTCTGAACGCGCTGAATTGTGGAATGACGTGGAGCAAGTGGCGCTTAATGTGTCTGCCTTGTCTGTGCGTCAGGCGGATTTCTCAGATTTTATACTTGAGCTACTAGAAAAATATCAATTAGACGGACGTAAGTTTTGTTTTGAAGTGACGGAAACGGAAGCTTTGAATAACTTCACTGATACTCGTCGCTTTATGTCCAAGTTGCACGAGCAAGGCTGCAGCATTGCCTTGGATGATTTTGGCACCGGCTTTTCCTCCTTCGCGTATTTGATGGATTTACCGTTTGATCTGATCAAAATTGACGGCATGTTCATTAAAGATATGCACGTCAATGACATTCATTTTGGTATGGTGGACTCTATCGTCAAACTGGCCAAAATGATGAATAAACCTGTGGTGGCAGAGTTTGTCGAAAACCAAGCCATTGTTGATCAACTGACCTCGTTGGGTGTGGAGTGGGGCCAAGGTTACCATTTTCATAAGCCTGAAAAATTATGACCCGTTGATCTGTTTAAGTGGCTGCTAAGGAGTGAAGAGTTAATGGGACTCGCTGAGCTATTTTATCTGTTGGCGGCGGCCTTCTTGGCTACCTTGCTGGTGTTTGCCGTTTTTCAACTTATTACTTTACTGCGTTTTAAGCATTTGCAGCGCCGTTATGCCCGAGCGGTGTTAGCCACCAAAGGTGGTGTATGGGAGTGGTTTCCTGCCAATAACCGCTTATACATGTCCTCGGAGTTCTTCTTGCAATTGGGGTTCGCGGAAAGCCAGACGCCTAAACGAGTGTCTGAGTGGTTAGCCCTCTTATCTGAGGCAGACAAGCTCGCTTTCACTGATTGGCAAAAACGCATGTTAGAGAATGGTCCAGATGGTCATAAAGTGTTTACCCTTAGATTGCAGTTGTTTAACCCAATACAGCAGAAGTATTGGATTGAAATACGTGGTCGAGTCGCTCGTCGTGACGCACGCTATGGTGTCAAAAGTATTGCGGGCATTATGGAAGACATCGGTTATTGGGTGGACACAGAAAATGAGTTGATCGCAGCGCGTGAGCAAGCACAGCAAAGAGAGCTTACTTTATCTACTCTATTGAATAATATGCCAGATGTCGTGTGGTACAAGGATGAAGCCGGCCGTTATTTGAACTGTAATCAGACGTTCTTTGATTTTCATCGTATGCCAGTAGAGGACGTTCAGGGTAAAACTGATATCGAGCTGAATCTTGATGATATTGGTGAAATTTATCATCAGCGTGATCAATCGGCCTTAGTGTCAGGGCAAACCATTCAAGATCAGTCTTGGGGATACTCGGAATCGTTACAAGAAGACAGACTATTTGAAATTCACCGTGTGCCTGTGATTGAACCCTCGATTAACTTTCGCGGTACATTGAGTATTGCTCGTGATATCACAGAGCGCCATGATCTGATCAATCAGCTTAAACTGTTTAAAAGCTTTGCTGACAATTCCGCACAAGGCTTTGCCATGGGAAGTTTGGCAGGGCAAGTGAGCTATTTTAATAACCACATTCGTGCTCTGCTGGGCGTTGGCGAAGAGCTCGTAGATAAACAACTGACTAAATTTCATTATCTAGATTTCTATCCACAATCCATCCACGAGTTTATCGAGACAACGGTGATTCCTTATGTGAGAGAGCATGGGGTATGGCAAGGTGAGTTACGAGCGAAAAGTTTAGATGGTCGTGTTTTTCCAACCTACGAAACCTACTTTATTCTGAAAGATGAGCAGGGCAAGTCGATTTCTGTCGGTAACATCATGAGTGATATCACAGAGCAAAAACAAGTCTCACATCAGCTTGAACAAGCAAAAGAAGCCGCAGAACAAGCAAACCAAGCGAAGAGTCATTTTTTAGCGAACATGAGTCATGAGATTCGAACCCCACTTAATGCCATTATCGGATACGCACAATTAATCAGTGAAGAAAATACCCTGACAGGTGTTTCGCGAAATCGTTTTGTGGCGATTGCTTCGGCAGGAGAGCGTTTATTAAACCTAATTAATGACATTTTGGACATTGCTCGAATTGAGTCCGGCCGTCTTGTATTGCAAGAACAAAAGATGGACTTGTGCAAAGAGGTAAAGCAAATTGGCAAGTTATTGCAAGGCCAAGCAGAATCGAAAGGTCTGACGTTTCAGGTAACCTGTGATTTAAAAGAACGTCAAATGGTGTGGTCTGATCCAGTTAAATTCCATCAAATACTGACTAACTTAGTGGGTAATGCGGTGAAATTTACTCAACAAGGCTATGTGCAGGTAACAGTGGGTATTCGGCATGAACGCATTCATATTCAGATCGAAGATTCCGGTCCTGGTATTGAACCAGAGTTAATGGAGCATCTGTTTACACCTTTTGTGCAGGGTAAGGCGGGCGAATTATCCGGTGGTACTGGCCTTGGATTAACATTATCCACCACCTTGGTGAAGTTAATGGATGGCAAGCTTAGTGTAAAAAGTAGCTCTGGAGTGGGGACGCAAGTATTAGTCGACTTGCCATTGTTGCTAGTGGAAGATGTCCTTGAAGATGAGTTACCAACGGATGAATTCTCCATGGGGATGAGGCTCAAAGAGCCGATCAAGGTGTTGGTCGCCGAGGACGATGCTTGGTCCCGTGATATTTTGGTGTCCTTACTTGAAAAAGCCGGCTGCCAAATTGTCGAAGCGAAAAATGGTGAAGAGGCCATTCAAGCGTTTCGATTGCAACGACCTGATATCGTCATGACAGACATTCGTATGCCGAAAATGTCGGGAGTGGATTTGTTGTCTTTAATACAACAAGAAGAGGGAATAGAAGCCATTCCGGTGATTGCTGTTACCGCATCGACATTAGAGCATGAGCAGCGAGCTTTGTTAGAGCAAGGTTTTTGGGAAGTCGTGGCCAAACCTTATCAAACTGAAGACATTTATCGTGCATTGACCCGTTACTTGAATGTACAGTTTGTCCCACAATTTGATGGCTATAAAACGAATGTTAATAACCCTGCTTCTTATGCAACAGCATTCGGTCAATCGTTAGAGTCGGATGCATTGCGAGAGATAGATTGGCAACCATTATTGGCTGCCGCGCGAAATGGTGATGTAGAAGCTGCCGAGGCCGCATTTGCAGAGTTAAAAGACCAGTTAACCGATGAAGATGACTGTCATCTTAAACAAGCGATTCATGCCTTCGATTTTGGTTTAGTGGAGCAACTGGTCAAGCGTTACCAAAGCGACCAATAAAATGATCTTAGATGTAGAATTTTCACCCTCTACTGAGTGCTTTGCGTTTGACACAAATTGACCCTGCGGATAAGGTCAACCAGAGTAATGATTTTGCACTAAGCCACGGACTATTGAATGAGACCAAATAGCACATCTGACTTCCCTTTCACCGCGATTGCAGGACAAGAGCGACTCAAATTGGCCTTGCTGCTAAATGCGGTTAATCCCTTGATTGGTGGCGTTTTAATCAGTGGTCCGCGAGGCTCGGCCAAATCGACGTTAGCACGTGGTTTGGCAGGCGTGATGCCCGCCTTTATTGCCGAGGGGGATGTGCCTTTTGCTACCTTGCCATTGGGCGCGAGTGAAGACAGGTTGTTGGGTGCATTGAACTTAGAGCAAGTGTTACAAGACAAGCAAGTGGCCTTTCAACCAGGTTTGCTGAGCCAAGCTCACGGTGGCGTTTTGTATGTAGACGAAGTGAATCTGCTGGCGGATCATCTAGTCGATCAATTGTTAGATGTGTCGGCCAGTGGCGTGAATAGAGTGGAACGTGATGGTTTAAGTCACCAGCATGACGCCAAGTTTTTATTGATTGGCACCATGAATCCAGACGAAGGAGAATTGCGTCCGCAGTTAAAAGACCGATTTGGCTTCATGGTTAATCTTAGCAATCAATACAGCATTGAAGAGCGTGTGCAAATTGTGCGTTTGCGAGATGAGTTCGACCAAGATCCCAGTGCGTTTTGCGATGCCTTTAAGTACAAACAACGAAACCTTAAGCAAAGCATTTTGCAGGCACGAGAAAAACTACAGCAGGTGCGCTGCCCTGATGAAATGCGAGTTAAAATTGCTGAACATTGCCAACAAGCTAATATTGATGGCGTTCGTGGCGACATTGTTTGGGTGCGCGCCGCCATGGCTCATGCGGCTTGGCGTAATCGACAAAGTGTCACCACCGAAGATGTGCAAACGGTCGCCGAGTTAGTGTTGGCGCATCGGCGCCACGATGTCAGTGCGCCGACACCACCACCTTCTCGTCGACCCGAAGCCAGCAAATCACCACAGGCTAATCCCTCACATGGCCAGTCCTCTTCTCAGCAGAACGAAGGGACAGAACAAGACGAGGCATCAGAGCAAACACCAGGCGAATGGGGCAGCATGCCACCACAGAACTTGGCGGCGGATAAAGCCATTCACGTGCCCTTGTCTTCGACCAAACCAGCCCTTAGCCATACAAGTCAGAGCTTGCGCGAGGTAACGCCGGGAAAGTCTAAAGGGTCACATCGTGGCGGCTATCGTCATGATGGACAAACCGTCTCACAAAGCGTGGACTGGTTTCGTAGTTTATCTCGTCAGCCTCAACAGTGGCCGCCTAAGCATTTGAATTTTAAGGCGGCGAAGACAGGGCAGGTTGTGCTCCATTTGGTTTTATTGGATACCTCTGCGTCCACCTTGCAAGAGAATACCTTGGCCAAGGCTAAAGCCGTGATTTTAGACATTGCACAGCAGGCCTACTTAGCCCGTGAGGATTTGGCAATATTGGGTTTTGGGCAAGATGGCGTTAGTGAATTGATGACCAGAGGCCGCGCGCCAAAAGACATTGCCAAATGGTTGGATGAGGTGTCCGCTGGTGGCGGTACGCCATTTCGAGATGCCTTATTGCAAGCGCAGAACTATTTGCGACAACAGCATAAACAGCAGTCGGAGTTATACAGTCAAACCTACTTGTTAACCGATGGTCGAACTCAAGCTAATGTCGCGGATTTGGTATTATTAGGAGAGTTGGCGTTGATTGATACCGAAGTGTCTGCGATTAAACGCGGCCGAGGCCGTGACATTGCCCACGCCTTGAATGCCCATTATGTTTCTTTAAATTCCTTGTTTGAGACCGAACTATGACGATACCTGTGGCTTATTGCCCGGCTTTATTTTTGACTGCGCCGGCGTCAAACCAAGGCAAAACCACCATTACCGCCGCCTTGGCTCGCTATTTTACTCAGCAAGGTAAATGTGTGCGTGTGTTCAAAACGGGGCCGGACTATCTGGATCCGCAAATCTTGGCGCAAGCATCACAACAGCCGGTTGAGCAGCTTGATATCTGGATGGCGGGTGAAGAGTATTGCCAAGACAAACTTTATCAAGCGGCTTTAGAAGCGGATTTGATTTTGGTTGAAGGCGCGATGGGTATGTTTGATGGCGAGCCTTCTAGCGCGGATTTGGCCGCGCGTTTTGGTTTGCCCATGGCCATCGTAATGGATGTGAAAGGCATGGCACAAACAGCCGCAGCGTTAGCAACTGGGTTAGCGAACTTTCGTCAAGACGTGACGGTCGCTGGTTTGATCGCCAATCGTTGTGGTAGTGAACGCCACGCGCAATTAATTCGTGATGCGCTGCCCAGTGATTTACCTCTATTAGCCAGCTTGAAACGCGATGAGGACGTGACTTTGCCAGAGCGGCATTTAGGCTTAGTGCAAGCCCATGAAGTCTCACATGAGCTGGAAGAAAAATTTCAAGCCGCCGTGACATGGCTTGAGTCTTCAGAAGATAATGCTTTGCTGTCTTTGCCTAAAGCGGTGGCGTTTTCGCCCAGTGATGAAAGCCTCTCTGCGCAATCTTCTCTCGTTGTGTCTCAGCGGCTAAAGGGAAAAACCATCGCTATTGCGAAAGACGAAGCCTTCAGTTTTATTTACGATGCAAACTTGGTGACATTGACCTCGTTAGGCGCGAATCTGGTGTTCTTTTCGCCACTGCATGATCAGGGCATGCCTGAAGCCGATGCCCTTTGGTTACCGGGTGGCTACCCAGAATTGCATGCCCAAGCGTTAGCCGAGAACACGGTAATACAGGCTGCTATTCAGGCTTTTTATCAATCTGGGAAAGGCATCTTAGCGGAATGTGGCGGCATGTTATACAGCCTAGAAACCCTGACCGATTTGGAAGAGAAAACCTATCCTATGTTGGGTATTCTTAGTGGCCAAGGCGCCATGCGTGGTAAGCGAGGTTGCCAAGGTATGCAAACCGCTGTGTTGCCGCAAGGAGAAATACGCGCCCATGCTCATCACAGGTCACGCAGTGCGAATACACCAACGCCGGTGGCTCATGGACGTCGTCAACGACACCCAGCACCGGGTGAGGCGATTTATCAAACTCGCGGCCTCACCGCCAGTTATTTGCATTTGTTCTTTCCATCTAATCCAGAAGCCATAGCGCAAGTCTTTTTAGGCAACTCTGTAAGCATGGACGAGGCCAGCTAAAGTGTGGCCGGAAAGCGGTGAAGAAAACGCGCCACTGCGAACTGGCCTGACGACAGGCAGTTGTGCCACTGCTTGCTGTGTGGCGGCGGCGCAATTCCTATTTGCTCAGCGCCAAGACGAAACGGTCAGCATCTTATTGCCTAAGGGCAAACGTGTTGATCTGATGATCGAATCTTATCAGACCATAGTGAATGGCGTTCGTACCAGCACCATTAAGGACGCAGGGGATGATCCCGATGTGACCCACGGCGCGAGAATCTTTGTCGAACTGAGTTTATGCGCTGACCCTGGCGTACATTTTTATGCGGCAGAAGGTGTTGGCACAGTGACGCGAACCGGTTTGGTATTGGCGGTAGGCGAACCTGCTATTAACCCTGTGCCGCGTCAAATGATGACAGAGCATTTGTTAGGCTTTGCCGAGACTTATCAATATCAAGGTGGCTTCAAGGTTGCGATTGGTATTGAAAATGGTGCCGCCATTGCGCTGAAAACCATGAATCCACGCTTGGGTATTCAGGGTGGATTGTCCATTCTAGGTACCACTGGCATAGTGCGTCCCTTTTCCTGTGCAGCTTATATCGCGTCAATTCATCAGGGTATTGATGTGGCGCGCGCTAACGGCATCACGCACATAGCGGCCACGACAGGGAATGCTAGCGAAACGGCCATTAAAGAGCATTATGACTTAGACGATATGGCTTTGTTGGAAATGGGGGATTTTGTTGGCGCTGTGCTAAAACACATTCGCAAAGTAGAAAACTCGCCACAGCCACAATTGACCAAGCTGAGTTTGTGTGGCGGTTTTGGCAAAATGAGTAAGCTGGCGCAACAGCACATGGACCTCAATAGTCGAGTCTCCAGTATTGATTTACCTGCTTTGGCGACATTGGCTGCAAGCTTAGGGGCAAGTGATGCCTTACAGGAACGCATGAAAGCGGCGAATACTAGTGTTGAAGCCTTGAGTTTTACTCAGCAAGAAAACCTTCCGTTAGCGAACGCGGTTTGCGGCCAAGCGTTGAACTTTGCTCGTCGTTACATTCCTGAGCACATTGCTTTGGAAGTGTGGGCCATTGATCGCAAAGGTCAGTTTGTCGGTTTTGCAAAGGATGAAGCCGAGTGAAGCGCATTCTGTTATTAGGTGGTACTGCCGATGCACGTCGTTTAGCTGATGCTTTGCATCAATCCGGTATTCATGTGATTTACAGTTTGGCGGGGTTAGTGCGCATTCCTCAAGTGGATTGTGAGTTACTAGTCGGTGGCTTTACTCAGTTTGGTGGCTTGGGGAATTACCTTCAAGACAAAGCACAGCAAGGACTAGCCATTGATGCCATTGTCGATGTGACACACCCTTACGCTAAAAATATGAGTCAAAAAGCCGTCTTGGCCGCGAAGCAGGTGGGCATACCTTGTTGGCGTTTTCATCGTCCGGCGTGGCAACAGGAAACAGGTGATGATTGGCATTTCTATCAGAGTGAAGACGATCTTTTGGCCGCATTAACCAAGTATCAACGTCCATTATTAAGTGCAGGGCAAATGACGCAAGCTTTTATGCAGTCTATAGCGGATCAAGACCAAATAGACAGTATACTCTGGCGAACCGCCGTACCTGCCAAGTTTCCCTTGCCTGAAAAAGTCTTCTGGCTGAAGGCCATTGGTCCTTTTGCATATGAGGATGAACTGGCCTTATTAACACAACATAAGATTGATCTGATCGTCAGTAAAAACAGCGGTGGTAAAGCAACCTATGCTAAGCTTGTTGCCGCGCGGAACCTGAATTTGCCTGTGTATTTGCAGGCTCGGCCGGCGTTACCGCCAGCCGATAGAGAATTTGATGACCTAGCCGTTTGTTTACACGCTTGCCAACAAGCTTGGGGAAATTGATGGCCTTTCGTTTTTGCCATAATTGATGGCCTTTCGTTTGGGCCATTCGTCATAACAACATATTGGAATAAAGACCCTTATAGTATGCAAAAAACACCGAATTCTTCTGATTACGACTTTCAGTACCAACCTGATCCCAAAGCGATTGAGCATGACAGCTTTCGTCAGATTCGTGCACTAACTGACCTGTCAGCTTGGAATCAGGATCAACAGCAAGTGGTGATGCGTATTGTACACAGTTTGGGCTTGCCTGATGTGGCGAAACAGGTGCGTTTTAGTGAGCAAGCTACGCAAGTTGGGTGTGACGCCTTAGCGAAGCAAGCGAACATTCTCTGTGATGTGGAAATGGTTAAGCAAGGGGTGACCAAGCGTATGATAGAGCAAGAGCCTTTATGTTTCTTAAATCACCCAGAAATTGCTGAGTTAGCAAAGCAAGAAGGGGAGACACGTTCTATGGCGGCCTTGTCTCTTTGGCAAGACCACCTTGCTGGCAGTGTGGTCTTGATTGGTAATGCGCCGACAGCTTTGTTTCGCCTCTTAGAAATGATTGCGCACGGCGCACCGAAACCCGCTTTAATCATCGGCATGCCGGTGGGGTTTGTGGGCGCGGCGGAATCCAAGCAAGCCTTGTGGCAAGCGCATCGAGAGTTGGGTATTGAATGCATTACCTTACTGGGGCGTATGGGGGGCAGTGCGGTGACCTCGGCCAGTTGTAATGCGTTATTGCGTTGTAATTTAGGTGAGTACTACTGATGCAAATTCATGTGATGGGCTTAGGCGTCAATGAACAGGCGACTTTGGATGCTAAGGCTGAGTCTGTTTTCGCCTCCTTGGGCGAGCAAGATGTGATACTGGGTTCTCCAAGGCAGCAAAAAACCGTCGTTGATTATGTACAGTCAGGGCAAATGAAAGTTTTGCCAAAGCTGTCACAGTTGTCTGCTGAGTTTGATCAATGGCAATCGCAAGGCACCAATACGGTCGTTGTATTGGCATCCGGTGATCCGCTGTTTTATGGCATTGGTACTTGGTTGGTGAAACACTTCGGTACCAGTAAGGTGATTTTTTATCCCAATGTGTCCAGTGTTCAGGTCGCCTGCCACCGTTTGGGGGTATCGCTGCAGCAGGCGCAGGTGGTGAGTTTGCATGGGCGACCATTGCCGTCATTGCGTCGTCATTTGCAGGCCAATAAAACCCTGATTTTGTTAACCGATGGGCAAAGTCATCCTACGGCGATTGCACAAGAATGTGTGTTGGCTGGGTTAAACAAAAGCAGAATAACCATCTGTGAAGCCTTGGGTTACCCGCACGAAAAGATGACTTCTTTTGAGGCTGATGAACTCAGCCAATCCCAGCAGAACTTTGATCCTCTTAACGTGGTGGTGTTGGACACTTCTTCTCAGACCAGCCTTTATCCTTCTTCTGTCGGCATTGCTGACGCATTATTTGTGACTGACAAGGAGGAAGGCAAAGGCATGATTACTAAGCGAGAAGTGCGCTTGATGATTCTGTCTTATATGCAATTAGCGGCTAAAGACGTGGTGTGGGACATCGGTGCGGGCTGTGGCGGAGTCAGTGTCGAGTTGGCTTACTGGCATCCTGATGCTGATATTCATGCCGTGGAGCACCACGATGTTCGTTGGGCTTGCTTACAGGCCAATCAGCAAAAATTTGGGGTCATGCAAAACCTGCATCTCACCAAGGGGCGAGCGCCAGACATTTTGCCGGATTTACCCGCGCCCAATAAGGTGTTCATTGGTGGTAGTGATGGGGAGTTAGACGCACTCTTGAATCAAGCTTGGTCATTATTGCCAACGCACGGTGTGTTGGTGGTGAGTGCCGTGACGGAAGACACCAAATGGCAAATCAGTACCTTCGCCAAACACCGAGAGCAAGCTCAAGACGCGCAGCAAACCAGCGTACAAATCGCTGTGTCTAAAGCGCAGTTATTGGCTGGACAAACTCTCTATCGACCAAACTTGCCAGTCAGCTTATGGCAGTTCATCAAAGTAGATAAGGCTATGAGATAGTTAAATGACAATGAAAGAGAAGGGTGTGACGGATATCGCTAATCAGCAAATAAAGCAGACTATAGGTCGATTTATTGGTGTGGGGGTTGGGCCAGGGGATCCGGAGCTGATTACTTTGAAAGCCTTACGTTTGATTCAAAACGCTCAGGTAGTGAGTTTTCTGGCCAATGATCAAGGTGTCTCTCAGGCCAAAAGTATTGCTCGGGAAGCCTTTTCAGCAGTGCAACATTCACAGCAAGAAATCGCCATCAAAATGCCGATGTCGACGGATAGAGCGTTAGCTAATCAAGCTTATGATGATGGTGCTAAGCGCATCACCCAAGCCTTAGAAAAAGGGCTAGATGTGGTGTTTTTATGCGAAGGCGATCCACTGTTTTTTGGCTCATTTGCGTATCTTTTAGAGCGCATTACCGATTCATTTGAATGTCAGGTGGTGCCAGGCGTTTCTTCCATTAATGCGGCGGCATCGGCTTTGCGTCATCCGTTAACCGTATTGAAGGAATCCTTTGCTGTGGTCAGTGGTCGTCATTCCGCCAAACAGATTGATACCGCTTTGGCGGAGCATGACACGGTCGTCATCATGAAAGCGGGTCGCGCGCGACCAAAAATCCTCACTGCATTGCGTAAAACTCAGCGTTTACAAGAAGCGAAGTATTTGGAATACATTGGTCGTGATAATGAGAGAATTGTCGAAGACGTGAGTCAGTTGGAAGACAACGCCGGGCCGTATTTCTCTTTATTTGTTGTCACTAAAACGGAGCGAGGTACCCGCTGATGCGCATCATCGCTTTGACATCGGCTGGTAAAGTATTGGCGGAACGGGTTTTACAGCATTACCCTGATGGCAGATTGGATTACAAGCCCAAGCCGTTTGCAGAGCAAGTTCGAGCGGCTTTCATGGCACAAGAGCCAATGATTTTTATCTGCGCTACTGGCATCGTCATGCGTACTCTGGCGCCGGTATTACAAGACAAATACCAAGATCCGCCTGTTTTGGTGATGGATGAATTAGGGCAATTTGTGATCCCTCTGTTGTCGGGACACGAAGGTGGCGCGAATGAATGGGCCGCGCAAGTCGCACAAAAGATGCAGGCCCAATTGGTGATGACCACGGCCAAGGAGTACCTCAATCCAATTTATACATTAGGTATGGGCTGCGAACGGAATTGCCCTTTGTCTTATTTGGAAGACATCATGTTGGAAACCTTGCAACAAAAAGGACTCACACCCCATGATATTATTTCCCTGAATAGCATAGACATCAAAGCCGATGAAACTCAACTGATCGCCTTGGCACAAAAATACCAGTGGCCTTTCCATACTTATTCTGCGGATGCACTTGCCGAGGTGGAGCCTTTACTCAGTACCCGTTCAGAATACGTTTTCAACACCGTCGGTGTATACGGTGTCGCTGAGTCTGCTGCGCTGCTTGCCGCTCAAAACGCCTCTAACTCTTCCCCTGAGCTTGTTGTGAATAAGCGAAAAAATACCAAAGCCACTTGCGCACTGGCGCGTGGTTTTAGTAAATAGAATAAAATTGACTTAATTTGATAATAAGAATTGTTCTCTTTAATTTTTTATGTAAAATAGTGTAAATTAAAGTAAGAAATATGGATTTTTAGGTGCAAAAACGGATTTTTGTTACTTGGTTATGCGCATTGTATGCGTCATGCCTTTCTAGTTTTTCCCATTCTGCACAAGAAGAATCCATACGTAATCAGACTGATTGGCGCCTTAGAGACAAAGCCACGGAAGAAGCTTTAAATAAAAGCCTTAAAGACGCTGAACAACCCATACAATTACCTCAAGTTGAAAGCTTGTCTCAACCCATTAATGAAGAGGTGTGCTTTGTCATTGATCACATTGAGGTTGAGGGGGTGTTGTCAGATTGGGCTTTGGCGCAAGGAGAGGAATATCTGGGGGAATGCATTGGTTTTCAAACACTACAAGCTTATGTGAATCTGATTAATCAAAAGTTGTTAGCGGATGGTTTTGTCACATCCAGAGCAGTATTGCCTGAGCAGAATATTGCTTCTCACACAGTCAGAGTGAAGATTCAAGAAGGTGTTGTCGAGCGGATTGTGTTTCCAGAGAATTATCGCTTCTTTTGGCGAAACGCTTTGCCCATAGAAGAAGGCAAGGTGCTCAATTTACGAGACATGGAGCAAGCGGTTGAGCAGCTGAGTCGTCTTCAGTCACAGGAGGTGGAGTTTAAAATTCAGCCTGGCTCTTACCCTAACGCCAGCATTTTGGTTGCTGAGTTACAGCAAACAAAACCTTGGTCCGTTAATGGGTCGGTTGATGACAGTGGCAGTGTTTCTACGGGGGAATATCCACTGTCAATTAATGCCACCATAGATAATTTCATTGGCGCTCAAGATGTATTCAATGTCTCTTTATCCGCAGCAAGAGGAGAGGCAATAGGAGCATCTAACAGTGAATCATTTTCTTGGAGTTTGCCTTGGGGGTACGGACTGTGGGGATATTCAACCAGTCGTTCCGATTACCGTCAGCTCACCGAAGGTGATGTGAGAAATTTTGAATTAAGTGGTCACAGCCGAGACGATAAGCTGACTTTTGATTATGTAGCGCTGCGCAATAATAAAGTGAAGTTGACCTTAAACAGTGAATTGAAAACAAGGAACAGACGCAGCTATATTGAAGATGCTGAGATAGAGGCGCAACGTCGTAATTTAACTGAGCTGAGTGTCGGTTTTAATTACCGCCATTTTATTGGTCGAAATGTCTTTGATTTCTCTTTGGGGGTTCATCAGGGAATTGAAGGGTGGTTAGGAGCTGATCGACTGGACCCGGAGGCGGATAATGACATGGCACAACCAGATTATCGTTTTTATTCTTTGTCTGTTTCTTTGAGTCGTCCGTTTCGTTTTGGGGATCAGTCCATGAATTACACGGGACGTTTGTTCGCTCAGTATGCCGATACAGCTATTTATTCGCTGGATTGGTTTTCCAATGGTGGGCGTTACACGGTTCGAGGCTTTGATAGTGATGAATCGTTAAGTGCCGAACATGGTTGGCGGTTAAGAAACGATTTGACGTTGCCTCTAGAAATTTTAGGTTCACCACATTCTCCGTATTTAGGTTTGGACATTGGACAAGTCTTTGGAGACGGTGCGGAAGACGAATCCAGTCGCACCTTAATGGGATTAACCTTTGGTATGAAGGGAAAACTACTGGGTATGAATTATGACTTTTCGATCTCTGAGCCCTTTATCGAATTTGGACCGTATGCCAAAGCTCATGATTATAAAGTCAGTGCAATGTTATCTGCTGAATTTTGAATTGGGCAGACGGAGTGAATATTGCTCAGTTAATAATGGTAGTAAAACGAAAAAACATTAAAGCTTAGGGAAGAGTGATATGTTGACCTTATTACGAGTCATCAGGTGTTATGTTTCTGTTATGGTGACATGGCATAAAGAACCTACGAATCAGACCTCACCTTTGAAGGTAAGGCTCATAAAGCGCGCACACCCTACTGCTCAATTCTCCTTGTTAGCCTCGTGTCGACGACATCAAAAATCCATCGCGCAGATCATGCTGTCGGCCTATTTATCGGCCCCCGGTGTGTTGTTGGCACAGGGCGCGACAGCGGCATTAAACAGTGCCCATTCTCCCGCTTTTGATACCTCAGCCAGTGGCATCCCGATTGTTAATATTAATGCCCCTTCGGCGAAAGGGGTGTCTCGTAATGAATACAACACGTTGAATGTAGACAACAAAGGCCTTATTTTTAACAACGCCACAGACATTATCAATACTCAATTGGCCGGTTACATCGATGGAAATGCTCGTTTGGGCGGCAAGAGCGCCAGCATTATTCTCAATGAAGTCACAGGCAACAGCCGCAGTGCGTTAAACGGCTATATGGAAATCGCGGGGCAATCCGCTGAGATGATCATCGCCAACCAAAATGGCATTACCTGTAATGGTTGTGGCTTTATTAACACCACCCGCGCCACCTTGACCACAGGCCAAGCTTTGTTTGATGGCGATGGCGGTTTGTCTGGGTTTGATGTGTCACAGGGGGACATTGCCATTACCGGCCAGGGTCTGAATGATTCACAAACCCCTGAATTGGACATCCTAGCGCGCAGTGTCCAGCTCAACGCTAAAATTTGGGCTGATCAGGCGACCATCATCACGGGCGATAACCGCATCAACTACCAAGACAAGTCCGTCACCGCGCGCTCTAATGGAGAGCGCGAGGAATTTGCTCTGGATGTGGCCGCCATTGGTGGTATGTATGCTAACCGCATTCGTTTGATCGGTACCGAACAAGGTTTGGGGGTCAACCTCGACGGAGAAGTCAAAGCCGTTGAAGATATGATCTTGGACACCCAAGGTAACCTGGTTCACCGTGCCACCCTCAGTGCTGATGATATTCAAATTCAAGCTAATGAGTTGGAGAACAGCGGAGACATACTGGCCAATCACATTAACATCAAGACAACGCAAAACCTTTCTTCTACAGGTGAAGACGCGTCCATTCAAGCCAGTGATTCCATTCTTCTAGAGGCACAGGTCTTAAATAATCAAGATGGTGCCAAGTTGCTGAGTCAAAACGGCGATATTCATTTAATTGCAGATAGCTTGATTAACCAAGGCACCATCGCCAGTCATACGCTCACCGTCAATACCGATACTCTTAACAACACAGGGGAAAATAGTCAGATTTTTGCAGCGGATCAATTGATACTGTCAACCTCAGGTGACATATACAATCAGGACGATGCTGTTTTAACTTCAGATAATGCTTTAGCGATTAATTCCCAAGGTCAATTCTTTAATCTAGGTGGGAATATAGAGTCACTGAAATCACTCTCTGTAACCGCAGATCGTTTTCGTAATACGGGTGATGTGGAAATACAAAATGATGTGTTAAGAGTGACTACAACCAATTATTTAGAAAACCAAGGGACATTGATTGGTAAAGGTATCACCATCAATGCTAAGGAATTGAACAACAGCACAACAAACGGCAAAATCTATTCAACAGATAAACTGGATCTCAATATCACAGGTGATGTGACCAATGAAGATGGTGCTTTGGTACATGCAGATACTGATCTTATCTTAGATGCCGAGGGCAACCTCGCCAATACCGATGCCACCATAGAAGCCGTCAACAGCATCGAAATCAGTGCTGAGAATGTCACGAACTCCGGTACTGTATTGGCGCAAGACGGCACTTTAACCATTCAAACCAACAAGGTGGATAACCAAGGTGCTTTGTCGGCTAACGGCATCAGTATCAAGGCTACAGAACTAAACAATAACTCAGCTAACGCCAAGATTTATTCCACTGATGCAATCGCGTTGAATGTACAAGGTAACATCACTAATGAAGATGGTGCTCTAGTGCATGCGGATTCAGATCTGACCTTTGATGCTGAAGGCAATCTCACTAACAAAAATTCTACGATTGAAGCTTTAAATCAGGTCGACATCAAAAGTCAGAACCTCACCAGCTCTGGGACGATTCTGGCGCAAGACGGCACGTTAACCATTCAAACCAGCAAGGTGGATAACCAAGGTTCCTTGTCTGGTCAAGGCATTACTATCAATGCTACAGAACTGAATAATAACTCAGCTAACGCCAAGATTTATTCAACGGATGCAATCACGTTGAATGTACAAGGCAACATCACTAATGAAGATGGCGCTCTGGTACATGCGGATTCCGATCTGACTTTAGATGCTGAGGGTAACCTCACCAACACAGACTCCACGATTGAAGCTTTGAGCCAGGTCAACATTAAGAGTCAGACCCTGACCACCTCCGGGACGATTTTGGCGCAAGATGGAAGCTTAACAATAGACACCAACC
The DNA here is from genome assembly GCF_001625355.1 of Marinomonas sp. TW1. Taxonomy (GTDB): domain Bacteria; phylum Pseudomonadota; class Gammaproteobacteria; order Pseudomonadales; family Marinomonadaceae; genus Marinomonas. The sequence continues at coordinate 4,633 of NZ_JSEE01000014.1, read as the reverse complement.
AAGTGGATAACCAAGGTGCTTTGGCAGCGAACGGCATTACAATCAATGCGACTGAACTGAATAATAACTCAGCTAACGCCAAGATTTATTCAACGGATGCAATCACGTTGAATGTACAAGGCAACATCACTAATGAAGATGGCGCTCTGGTACATGCGGATTCCGATCTGACTTTAGATGCTGAGGGTAACCTCACCAACACAGACTCCACGATTGAAGCTTTGAGCCAGGTCAACATTAAGAGTCAGACCCTGACCACCTCCGGGACGATTTTGGCGCAAGATGGAAGCTTAACAATAGACACCAACCAAGTGGATAACCAAGGTGCTTTGGCAGCGAACGGCATTACAATCAATGCGACTGAACTGAATAATAACTCAGCTAACGCCAAGATTTATTCAACGGATGCAATCACGTTGAATGTACAAGGCAACATCACTAATGAAGATGGCGCTCTGGTACATGCGGATTCCGATCTGACTTTAGATGCTGAGGGTAACCTCACCAACACAGACTCCACGATTGAAGCTTTGAATACTATCGACATCAATGCAGAGAATGTCACGAGTTCAGGCACCGTCTTAGCACAAGACGGTGCTTTAACCATTCAAGCTAACAAGGTCGATAACCAAGGAACCTTGGCTGGTAAAGGCATTACGATTGATGCCACCGAACTGAACAACAGTTCAGCTAACGCTAAAATTTATTCAACGGATGCAATCGCCCTGAATGTACAAGGCAATATCACTAATGAGGATGGCGCTCTGGTGCATGCGGATTCAGATCTTACCTTGGATGCTGAGGGCAATCTCGCCAATACTGACGCCACCATAGAAGCCGTTAACAGCATCGAAATTAGTGCAGAGAATGTCGCGAGTTCAGGCACCGTCTTAGCCCAAGATGGTACCTTAACCATTCAAACCAACAAGGTGGATAACCAAGGTTCCTTGGCAGGTAAAGGCATTACGATTGATGCCACCGAACTGAACAACAGTACAGCAAACGCCAAGATTTATTCCACCGATGCGATAGTATTGAATGTGCAAGGTAACATCATCAATGAATATGGCGCTCTGGTACATGCGGATACTGATCTTACCTTGGATGCTGAGGGCAACCTCACCAACACAAATTCCACGATTGAAGCTTTAAATCAGGTCGACATTAAGAGTCAGAACCTCACCAGCTCAGGGACGATTCTGGCACAAGATGGAAGTTTAACAATAGACACCAACCAAGTTACCAACCAAGGTGCTTTGGCGGGTAAAGGCATCACGATTAATGCCACCGAACTAAACAACAGTTCGGTTAACGGTAAAGTCTACTCAACAGACAAACTCGATCTCAACATTACTGGCGATGTCTCGAATAAAGACGGTGCTCTAGTACATGCGGATTCCGATCTGACTTTAGATGCTGAGGGTAACCTCACCAACACAGATTCCAAGATTGAAGCTTTGAAAACTATCGACATCAATGCAGATAATATCACGAATTCAGGCACCGTCTTAGCAGAAAACGGTGCTTTAACCATTCAAACGAACCAACTGGATAACCAAGGAGTTTTGGCGGGTAAAGGCATTACGATTGATGCCACCGAACTGAGCAACAGTACAACAAGCGGGAAAATTTATTCAACGGATGCGATAGCACTGAATGTACAAGGCAACATCACTAATGACGATGGCGCTCTGGTGCATGCGGATTCAGATTTTACCTTGGATGCTGAGGGCAATCTCACGAACACAGATTCCACGATTGAAGCTTTAAATACTATCGACATCAATGCAGAGAATGTCACGAGTTCAGGCACCGTCTTAGCCCAAGACGGTGCTTTAATCATTCAAGCTAACAAGGTGGATAACCAAGGTTCCTTGTCAGGTAAAGGCATCACGATTAATTCCACAGAACTGAACAACAGCACAACAAGTGGGAAAATCTATTCAAAGGATGCAATCGCGTTGAATGTACAAGGCAACATCACTAATGACGATGGCGCTCTGATACATGCGGATTCTGATCTGGCCTTAGATGCTGAGGGCAATCTCACCAATACAAATTCCACGATTGAAGCTTTGAATGCTATCGACATCAATGCAGAGAATGTCACGAGTTCAGGCACCGTCTTAGCACAAGACGGTGCTTTAACCATTCAAACGAACCAACTGGATAACCAGGGTTCCTTGGCAGGTAAAGGCATCACGATTAATGCCACCGGACTGAACAACAGTACGGTTAACGGTAAAGTCTATTCAACAGATAAGCTTGATTTAAACATCGCTGGAAACGTCACAAATACAGATAGCGCTTTAGTTCATACGGATTCCGATCTGACTTTAGATGCTGAGGGTAATCTCACTAACACAGATGCTACTATTGAAGCTTTAAATCAGGTCGACATTAAGAGTCAGAGTCTCACCAGCTCAGGGGCGATTCTGGCACAAGATGGAAGTTTAACAATAGACACCAACCAAGTTACCAACCAAGGTGCTTTGGCGGGTAAAGGCATCAAGATTAATGCCACCGAACTAAACAACAGTTCGGTTAACGGTAAAGTCTACTCAACAGACAAACTCGATCTCAATATCACTGGCGATATCACGAATAAAGACGGCGCATTACTGCACGCGAGCACAGCTTTAACTGTGGATTCAGGTGATGATACCTCCTCGGGTAAATTGACCAATACAAATGCCGCGATTGAAGCTTTAAATACTATCGACATCAATGCAGAGAATGTCGCGAGTTCAGGAACCGTCTTAGCACAAGACGGTGCCTTAACCATTCAAACCAACAAGATGGATAACCAAGGAACCTTGGCGGGTAAAGGCATTACGATTGATGCCACCGAACTGAACAACAGTACAGCAAACGGCAAGATCTATTCTATCGATGCAATCGCATTGAATGTACAAGGCAACATCACTAATGAAGATGGCGCTCTGGTGCATGCGGATTCAGATCTGACCTTGGATGCTGAAGGCAATCTTACTAACACAAATTCTACGGTTGAAGCTTTAAATCAGGTCGACCTCAAAAGTCAGAACCTCACCAGCTCTGGGACGATTCTGGCACAAGACGGCACGTTAACCATTCAAACCAACAAGGTGGATAACCAAGGTACTTTGGCGGGTAAAGGCATCACGATTAATGCCAACAAACTAAACAACAGTACGGTTAATGGTAAAGTCTACTCAACAGACAAACTCGATCTCAATATCACAGGTGATGTGACCAATGAAGATGGCGCTTTGGTTCATGCGGATTCAGACTTGACCTTGGATGCTGATGGTAATTTAACTAATACAAGCAGTACCATCGAAGCCTTGAATACTATCGACATTAATACAGCGAATGTCACGAGCTCCGGTACGATATTGGCCCAAGATGGTACCTTAACCATTCAAACGAACCAACTTGATAACCAAGGTGCTTTGGCGGGTAAAGGCATCACGATTAATGCCACCGAACTGAGCAACAGTTCAGCGAAAGCCAAGATCTATTCCACCGATGCAATCGCGTTGAATGTACAAGGCAACATCACTAATGAAGATGGTGCTCTAGTGCATGCGGATTCCGATCTGACTTTAGATGCTGAGGGTAACCTCACCAACACAGACTCCACGATTGAAGCTTTAAATACCATCAACATCAATACAGATAATGTCGCGAGTTCAGGCACCGTCTTTGCACAAGACGGCACCTTAACCATTCAAACCAACAAGGTGGATAACCAAGGTTCCTTGGCAGGTAAAGGCATCACGATTGATGCCACAGAACTAAACAACAAGTCAGCAAATGCCAAGATGTATTCAACGGATGCAATCGCGTTGAATGTACAAGGCAACATCACAAATGAAGATGGCGCTTTGGTACATGCGGACACTGATCTGACCTTGGATGCCGAGGGCAATCTCGCCAATACTGACGCCACCATAGAAGCCGTTAATAGCATCGAAATCAGTGCTGAGAATGTCGCGAGTTCCGGTACGGTATTGGCCCAAGACGGCACCTTAACCATTCAAACCAACAAGGTGGATAACCAAGGTTCCTTGGCAGGTAAAGGCATCACGATTAATGCCACCGAACTAAACAACAGTACGGTTAACGGTAAAGTCTACTCAACAGATAAACTCGATCTCAACATCACTGGCGATGTCTTGAATAAAGACGGTGCGTTACTGCACGCGAACACAGAGTTAACAATGGATTCAGGTGATGATACCTCCTCGGGTAAATTGACAAACACAGATTCCACGATTGAAGCTTTAAATCAGGTTGACATCAAAAGTCAGAACCTCACCAACTCAGGGATGATTCTGGCACAAGATGGAAGTTTAACAATAGACACCAACCAAGTTACCAACCAAGGTGCTTTGGCAGGTAAAGGGATTATTATCAATGCCACCGAACTGAGCAACAGTACGGTTAACGGTAAAGTCTACTCAACAGACAAACTCGATCTCAACATTACTGGCGATGTCACGAATAAAGACGGTGCGTTACTGCACGCGAACACAGAGTTAACAATGGATTCAGGTGATGATACCTCCTCGGGTAAATTGACAAACACAGATTCCACGATTGAAGCTTTAAATCAGGTTGACATCAAAAGTCAGAACCTCACCAACTC
>NZ_JSEE01000013.1 GCF_001625355.1 Marinomonas sp. TW1 | reverse complement strand
TGAGCCATGATCAAACTCTTCAGTTAAAAAGCTTGCTCACTCAAATTCGAAACACTCACAATTTTACTTAATAAAGCGAATTGACGTGTTTGACTCTCGTAAGACTTCAATTTCTTTTTTGAAGCCCTAGCGAGCGCCCACACAAATTATCTGATTATCTATTTTAAAGAGCGTACTGACTTGTTTTTGATGTCGCTTCGTTGTTTTGAAGTGCACCCCGTGTCAGTGGATGCGTATAATACGCATCCTATTTTTGAGTGCAAGCTCTTTTTTGAGATTATTAGATTAATTTCCTAAAAAGTTGGATCTACTTACTTTTTGCAATTTTAGAGCAATAAAATCGTTTAAAAATTAAACGAAATCAGCCTTTTATGGCATTTTTTCGCACTTGCCAATCAATAGCAGGAGCTTGCATACCATGCCCTCCTCGATAGTTCGGGCTTGATGGCACTTGCCACCCTTCCAATGCAGCCTCTTCTAACTGATAAATTTCAACCTCTAATGGATGACAGGTTGATAATGGATCCTTAGCATCTGGTCCCCAAAGGTCAACTGACAGATCACCACCGGGGCAGCAAGATAACGCGCAAAGTAAATCCATCTCAGCAAAGAACTCTAAATAGTCACCTTTTTTCGCAGGACAAGCTTTCATGAAATATTGATCATCTTCATTTAACCCTGTGCATTGAAAAATATTCAAAACATCGTGCACATCAAATTCCGTTAACCCAAAAGGCAGAACAGCCCTTACTAAGTTCGAATGACAGTGAAAATCAAAATCGTCTCCGGTTAATAGGTGATTTACATAAGGATCACATCGCGTCCCTAATAGGTCATGGACACGGCCACCTTCATCATCCTGCCCATAATCCGCTAAAGTGTCATCGATAATGGTCACCATGGGGCGTAAGAAGGGTAAGGTTGACCAAATGCGATCAAATGTACTCACATGGGCACTTTGCAATTGTCGAGTACGCGATGCCCACATTTTTTCTCGCGGATCGTGTTGATTCCACATATTAAAGTCACCCACTTGTGGCCCTTCTGGCACTAAGACTCGAAACACATGACCTGCGGGCACCTTCCAGGCTTTCCCTGAGCGCAACGGGACAGAAATTTTGTCAATTAAAGTACGCTGTGTCTTGCCTTGCGTTAATGAGGCATAAAAACGTTTGTCTATGGTGAGTTTTGAATCTGGACCTTTACGATAAGCCGCTTCTACTTTTGCCATGATGCCCTCCGAATACAATAAGTAAGTAAGCCAAGCTTAGGAAAAGCAAACACATTAAAAAATTGATATTATTTTTCAATACATGACAAATATTAAAGTGATCATATGAGCCTTCCCTATACTTCGCTCCACACTTTCCATCTGGTTGTACGTTTTGGCAGTTTAAAACAAACCGCAGACTATTTAAGTTTGACTGAGTCCGCAGTGAGTCATCAGATTAAACGATTAGAGTCACAACTCGGTTACGCTTTGTTTTATAAAAATGGCCGTCAGTTAAAAGCGACACCAAGAGGCTTGACCCTCGCAGAGCAACTCGCCCAACCCTTTGATCATATTGATCACACCCTATTAAATGAAACACCAAACCATCAACAACGTTTGACCTTATATTGTTTACCGTCTTTGTTAGAGCCTTGGTTGCTGCCACTGATACTCGCGTTCAAAGAAACTCACCCTGAGCTGGATTTAATCATTCGCTATCATTCTTCAGCACCTGAATACCTGGACGAAAACAGCCTGCGTATTAGCAGCTTCCTATCGAATCATACGAGCCAGTATAGAGTGGTTCCTTTGTTTACAGGCAAAACCATTCCAGTCTGTAGCCCGCTTTACTTAAGTCACGCTAACCCAATGGGCAATCCAACGTCTTTACTCGAAGCAAACCTATTACATGACCATTCCGAACACAGCTGGCAGACTTGGTTTTCTCAGTTCAGCCTCGCACTTCCTGCTGGGCAAAAACTAATCTATGAAGATTTCCACCTATTATAAATGGCCACACTGGCTGGCCAAGGCGTCGCACTTTGTCCTAAGGCTTTAATTCAAGCAGAATTAGTAGCAGGCAGTTTAATTGCTCTATTTCCACAAGAAGGAGACCAAAAGCGTTATTACGGGCTGGAATACAACCCTTACGCTCAATCAAATCTCCAGCAGCTTGTTCAGTACTTAACACTAAACCCGCAGCCTGTTAGACAAAGTACGCCCAGATCATAAGTAAGTAACTTTGATCGATCCTTTTATGGTTTAGCAAGCGCCATATCTTGCATCGCCAAGCGCTCAGCTTCCATCATATATCGATAGCTTAACCCAGCTATGATGCCGCCAATAAATAGTGCGTAATTGGCAAGCACTGGAAAAACGAATGTGGCTAAAATCGATATAGAACCCGCAATGATTAGGGCATAAACACTCTTCTTATTCACACCATTGTCATACCAATACAAGCCTTTAACAGATTCAGTATATAAAGACGCCACATCGATATGACCTTTTTTGATGAAGTAATAATCAACGATAATAATGCCGTATAAAGGGCCAATCATCGCGCCAAGCACATCAACGGTATAATGAATGACCTCAGGGTTATTGAACAAATTCCAAGGCGTTAACAGAACCGAACCAAACGCAGCAATAAAGCCACCCGCTTTAAAACTGATTTTCTGTGGCGACACATTAGAAAAATCAAATGCAGGGGCCACAAAGTTCGCCACGATATTGATCCCCACTGTTGCAAAGATAAAAGTCAAAGCACCAAGCACGGTAATAAAACCGGAATCAAGACGTTTTACTGTTTCCACCGGATCCGTAATCATCTCACCGAAAACCGGAATCGACGCAGAAACAATGACCACACTAAACAAGGAGAACAACACAAAATTAACCGGCAACCCCAATAAATTACCAAACTTTAACTTCTGGTAACTGCCACAATAACGAGAGAAGTCGCTAAAGTTTAATGTCGGTCCAGCAAAATACCCAGCAACCAGAGCAATGGCGATAAACATCTGCACATAGACATCCATACCTGTAAGGCTCGTTGAGCTTAGATTAAAATGGATATTCTCCCACCCTGCTCGATCAACCATATAAATACACAAGGCAAACATGGCAACATAAATAGCTGGTCCCGACCAATCGATTACTTTACGAATCATGTCCATACCAAACATAAACACAATTCCTTGCACCACCCACATCGCCGAAAACCCAATCCACCCCAAGTAAGACAATCCAATGAATGACTTGTCCGCTAACGATGCCATGCTAGGAAAAAAGTAAAGCAACAAGATAATGAAGGAACTGGACGCGAGAAAAGTTTGAATACCATACCAAACAACCGCAATTAAGCCTCGTATAATGGCTGGAATATTAGCGCCAAAAACCCCAAACGACATACGCGCCACAACCGGAAACGGCACACCGGCTTTTTGACCTGGTTTACCCATCAAATTGGCAAACACCAAGACAATCGATATCCCTAATAGCAAACTAATGAAAACCTGAATGCCATTTAATCCTAAGGCAAACAAACTAGCAGCAAATACATACCCACCAACACTATGAACATCAGACATCCAAAATGCGAAGATACTGTACCACCCCCATTTTTGCTCTTTCTCCGGAAGGAGGTCGCTATTAGCCAACTTTAAACTTTGCTCGAATTCTTGCTTCATCACCAAACACCTTTTTGATTGTATACAACTATGAATACAATTTACGTGCCAAAAACAGTTTCCAATAAACTGAGGTCTAAATAGGTAAAAACGGATAAAAAGATAAAAAATCCGCACCAAAATTAACCAAAAACACCAGATAAACGCCAAAACTGTGCGTGGTATATTTCTTTTTTGTTTAAGATGTATGAAACAGACTGCCATGCTATATTGTTCTAATAGAAACAAATAAATAACATTGTATACAGTTTATAGGAACACCCTATGTCGAATGACGAACACATATATCAACAGATACTCAACGCCATCGTCGAACATCAGTTACCCCCTGGCGCACGCTTACCGGAAGACCGTTTATCAGAAGCATTTAGTGTCAGCAGAACTGGCATTCGCAAAGTTTTGCAAAGGCTTGCTTTAGAACATTTTGTCATTATCGAAAAAAACAAAGGGGCTCATGTCAACCGCCCTAGTGAAACAGAAGCATCGGAAGTACTAGACAGTCGAATGTTAATCGAACCACAACTTATTCCGGCACTACTGAGCCATTGGGATTTAACACAATCAAAACGTTTTAGAGACATGGTGCTAGAAGAGAAACAAGCCGAAGCGACCAATCAGTTAGCGGAATCCATTCAACTCACTGCTCGCTTTCATTATGAATTGGCAAACCTATCGGGAAACCAAGTATTGGCCCGTTTTATAGAGCAGCTTTGCTATCGTTCTTCATTAATCCTCGCGGCCTATGGCACACGCGGTAGTGTGGGTTGCGAATGCGGAGACCACACGCAATTACTTGATCTACTAGACGAGAAAAAGTCAGATCAAGCTCAAGTTTGGATGCACCATCATTTACAGCACATTAAGTCTTCCTTGATTCTCGATAGCACAACCGATAACAACATCGACTTTCAGCAGCTATTTACACATTAGAAGCACTTACTCTTTAAGGACTCTATGAAAATCCAGTTAATCAACCCAAACACCAGCGCCGACATGACCGACACAATGGCCATAAGCGCTCGTGCCAGCGCCTTATCCAGCACACAAATTATTCCTAGCACCCCAGAACACGGTCCTAAAAGCATTGAATGTGCCTTTGATGAAGCCATTGCCAGTGCCGCTTTACTTGATCTGATTGAACAAGGGAAACAACAGAATGTGGACGCCCATATTATTGCCTGTTTTGGTGATCCAGCATTAGACGCGGCTCGCGAATTAGCAGACGCACCAGTCATTGGCATAGCAGAAGCGGCCTTTCAAATGGCCAGCCTCATTTCCTATCGCTTTGGCGTCGTAACCACTTTATCAAGAACATTGCCTACAAGTGAGCACTTACTTTCAAAATATGGCCACCAGACCCATTGCAGCGGTGTTAGAGCCACAGACATTCCAGTGTTGGCCTTAGAAAACATAGACAATAAAGCCTACCAATTACTAAAAACGGAATGTTTAGCCGCCATGGAAGAAGATGGCGCAGAAGCCATTGTGCTGGGATGTGCTGGGATGTCCAACCTAGTGAATAAACTGTCCAAAGAACTTTCTATTCCTATTATCGACGGTGTCTCTGCGGCAGTGAAACTGGCCGAGTCGTTGCATCAACTTGGCTTAAAAACGTCTAAAACAGGGCAATATGGAAAGCGAATAAGCAAACCCTTTATAGGACGCTATGCTCATTGGACACAATGATGTCTATCTAATAAACCAATTCCAGATGAAAGATTAAATCGCACTTACTAATAAACATAACCTAATCACAAACGGAACACCGACTATGAAACATTATTTAGAAAGAGATTTTACCGGTTACGGCCGACATGGATTGCCAGACGTTCAATGGCCAAATCAAGCTCGTATCGCCGTACAATTTGTTTTGAACTTTGAAGAAGGCGGCGAAAACTGCGTAGCACACGGCGATGAACACTCCGAAACCTTCTTATCTGAAATGTTTGGCGCTCAAGCTTACAAAGATCGCCATATGAGCATGGAATCCCTGTACGAATACGGTTCACGTTCAGGTGTTTGGCGCATTCTCAATGAATTTGAACGACGTGGTCTGCCGCTCACTATCTTCGCCGTCGCTACCGCCCTGCAACGTAATCCAGATGTCGCCAATGCCATTGTGGAAGGCCAACACGAGATTGTCTGTCATGGTTTAAAATGGATCCATTATCAAGACATGTCTATCGACGAAGAAAGACGTCACATGCAAGAAGCTTTAGCACTGATTGAAAATATCACAGGGGTCAAACCAACAGGCTGGTATACAGGTAGAGACTCACCAAATACTCGTGCGCTGGTCGCTGAGCATACACAGCTCAAATACGATTCCGACAATTATGGCGACGATCTACCTTATTGGGTAAAAGTCCCTCACCATGACAATGCCAATCAAACCAAGCCGCATCTCATCGTTCCTTATACACTTGATTGCAATGATATGAAGTTTTCCTCGCCTTATGGTTTCAATCATGGCGAAGAATTTTTTCAATACCTAAAAGACAACTTTGATTGCTTGTATGAAGAAGGTGCCACAGCACCGAAAATGATGTCCATCGGCATGCATTGTCGTACACTCGGTAAACCCAGCCGTTTCATGGCCCTGAAAAAATTCTTAGATTATGTCGAATCCCATGATGACGTCTGGATAGCCAAACGTGGAGACATTGCTGAGCACTGGATGAATAACCATCCGCCAAAGTGATCTGAGTCTATCCACACAAATGAATTAAACAAAAACGCCTTTGTAAAAATTCCAGCAAAGGTGTTTTCTCCCTTCCTGCATGGCAAAAAATGCTCTCTCCGCACTTTATATTGACAAAAAATCCATAAAGCACTCTAATAATAGTAATTATCATTTACACTCCAAAAGGAGACATTTCATGCCGCACAATCCGACCCCAAACGTGCAACATGATGTAATGCATTCTCTGTATATGAATCACCACAATTGGTTATATACATGGATACGTCGACGTTTGGATAATCAATTTGATGCGGCAGATTTAACTCAAGATACATTTTTACGTATTTACGCTAAACAAAATGCTGACACAATCAATGAACCTAAAGCGTATTTGACAACAATCGCAAAAGGCCTTGTAAGTCATTTTTATAGACGTAAATCATTAGAACAAACCTATCTAGAGTATCTGGCAAAACAGCCAGAAAGTTTGGCCCCTTCAACCGAAAGCCAATTCATTATTTTACAAACTTTAGAAGAAATAGATTCATTGCTTAACACCCTCCCAAGCCATGTCAAAGACGTCTTTTTAATGTCGCAGCTAGAGGGAAAAAAATATCAACACATCGCTGATGAGATGACCCTGTCCCTCGCCACAGTGAAGCGGTATATGAAGCAAGCTTATGTTCATTGTTTTACGTTGATGGAGAACGATTTTTTTGAATAAAATATCAAAAAAAAGCCTGCAAGAAGCCGCAGAATGGCTTGTTAAGCAACAAGAAAAACCATTAACTCCTGTCGAGCAAACACAATTAGAGCACTGGCAACAGTCTTCCGATAACAATCGTTTTGCTTGGCAACGCGCTCAGCGTTTTATCAATCAAGTCGACACACTGCCAAAAGATATCGCTTACGCTGTGTTAAACCGTCCTGATGATAAAGAACGTCGTTTAAACATCGGAAAACTAGCACTACTATTAGCCACAGGCCCTATTGCTTGGGGAGCTTATAAAACAGTAGAAAGCCAACACTGGCGAGCAGATTACCGAACGGCCAAAGGCCAAATGAAACAGGTTACCTTACCCGATGGTACTCAGGTAACTCTCAACACAGCCACGGCTTTCGATGCTTTTTTTGATGGTAAAGAACGTTTATTAGCCTTGCGAGAAGGTGAAATTCAACTTCATGTTGCCAAAGCTACGTCTCAGGATTTCAGGCCATTCATTGTCTCAACCCAAGAAGCATTTTTATCTCCCTTAGAGGCCAATTTTACCGTTCGACAATACCCTCATACTACTCGGCTCGGAGTGCTTGAAGGTCGTGTCGAGGCCATGCCTAAATTTGCAGATCATAAGGAGAAAAACATCATTATAACTGGTCACCAAGCTGAACTATCAGACCATTCTCTTTTATCTCATGAGGTCTTGTCTACCGACACCATTTCTTGGCTAAATAACATGTTAGCTGTGCACAACATGCCGCTCCATCAGTTCATTCAAGAAGTCTCTCGGTATCATCGAGGACTCTTACGAGTCTCGCCGAAGATTGAAAACATAGAAATATCTGGTGCATTTCCTATTACCGATATCAACGTCATACTCAACATGCTATCGAATACATATCCTATTAATATAAATAATCATTTAGGAAACTATTGGATCACACTCGAAGCCGTATAACGTGTGAACTACTGTCTCTAAGAACCAAGAAAACAAACTTATTCTTATTTTTCTGACACCTTTTTCCTTTTCAAGTGGCTTATTAGTTAGACAAATAATAAGCATGATAACTTTCAAAAAGGAGGTAGCTGTGTCTGCCCATAAAAATCTACTATCAAAAACACGACGCCACTCAGCCATTCGTAATGTGCTGACCTGTAGTGCCTTGCTATTCACCGCTAGTGTGAGTTCATTGTCATTCGCGGAAGACAGTACAAACCAGAGCAATCAACAGCGACTTCAAATAGAAGCTGGCGATCTCGGAACAACGCTCACGGCGTTTGCCGCACGCCACAACATCGCTCTATCGTTTAATCCGACACTCACTCAAAACCTTAAAACTGGTGGCTTATCTGGTCATACCACGCCAATCGACCTAATAGAACAACTGCTGTCCACCACCAATCTCATGATAAAGTCGAATCAAGATGGCACTTACAGTCTGATAGATCGTCATCAATACCACTCTGATACGAAATCCATTAATCTGAACCCATTAATTATTCAAACCAGTCGATCGAATACCAAGCAAGATGACAGTCCTCAGGTGATCACAGTTATTACACAGCAACAAATAGAGGAACAGCTTGCTATTAGTACCGATAGCTCTCAGGCGCTCTCTAATCTTCTACCAGCTTACGCACCGAACACACAGAAATTAAACAACAGTAGCCAGACATTCCGCGGCCGTTCCGTTTTATACATGATAGATGGCGTGCCACAATCCAACCCTATTCGAGAAGGCAGTCGTTCAGCCCATACCATTGACCTATCCATGGTAGAGCGCATTGAAGTCATTCATGGCGCTACGGCCGTCCATGGCTTAGGTGCGACCGGCGGCATCATCAATTTTATTACAAAATCCAATCGTTCAAACGAACTAAAACAACATGTAGACGTGCAACTGACAACGCCTACAGATGAATTAAAAAGTGACTCTCTGGCTTATAAAATTGGTTATCAAGTAGAAGGTGCTCAAGATGATTTTGATTTCCTTGTAGGATTAACCAACGAAGTACAGGGCATTTATCTTGATGTCGACGGCAACTATGTTGGTTCTGACTCTACTCGTGGCGATACGATGGATTCAAAAAGTTACGATGCTTTCGTCAAGCTTGGTTACTGGCTAACCGATGATAAAAGGCTGGAACTTGAAGTTAACAAGTACCGATTAAAAGGACAAATGAACTTCACTGGTGTGGACGGAGACAGATCAAACGGCGTTCCAACCAGCTCAATCAAAAGCACTCCAAGAGGTCTGGCACCTTACAATGATGTTCAAACCACTAGTCTTGCTTATACCGATAGCGACCTTGATGGTATGGAGCTTAAAGCACAAGTTTTCCACCAAGATTTTGAAGGCCGTTATGGCGCAACAAACTCCGGAAGTTTTCAAGACACGAGCATTGCACCAAGTGGCACCCTTTACGACCAAAGCCAAAACCAATCTGAAAAAATTGGGACGAAATTTAGCCTGACCAAAGATGACCTTTTAAATAATGACCTAAGCGTCACAGCAGGCTTAGACTTGTTACAAGACAAAACAAGTCAGAAACTAATATTAACTAGTCGCACCTATGTTCCTGAAACGGAATACACAAATTACGCTCCGTTCGTACAACTTGAATACCAACCAACTGATCGCTTAGTTCTACAAGCAGGAGCCCGTAATGAACACGCTAAGTTAGACGTTGACACTTACCAAACAGTTGCGGCGAATAATAATGTGACAGTTAATGGTGGCAAGCCGAGCTTTAGTGACACGGTTTACAACGCTGGTGCGGTTTTTAAGATCAAACCTGCTGTCAGTGTATTTGCCAACTACTCCGAGGGATTTGGTATGCCTGATGTCGGGCGCATATTACGCACAGTTAAGGGAGCCAACTATGATGTGGACACACTAATTGACCTCTATCCGGTTGTAACTACCAATTATGAAGTAGGATTCCGTGTTAATAAAAATACATACAATTTTGAGGTCAGCGCATACCAGTCTAATACAGACTTAGATAGCAATGTTGTTAGGCAGGGCGACATATATGTTACTAAACGAAGAAAGACAGAAGCTCATGGTTTAGAAGCTTCTTTTGGCATCCAATTCAACAAAGCCCACAAACTACAAACAAGTTATTCTTATGTTCAGGGTAAGTATGACAGTAACAACGACGGGAAAGTGGATACAAAACAAACTGGTGCAAACATTTCACCTAACCGCTTAGTGACATCATGGAATGCTCGTTGGAATGACAAGCTATCCTCTTTACTGCAAATAAACCACGCCTTTGACAGAAGCTTCGATGATGACGAGCTAGAGTTTGATGGCTACACCCTAGTCGACGCATCCGTTGGTTACAAACTTCCTGTGGGTAAAATGAGTATAGCGGTCGCCAACCTATTTAACGAAGATTACTTTACTTACTATTCTCAAAGTTCTGTCAAACAGGATGACCTTTACTTTAAAGGCCGTGGGCGCACAATTACCCTAGCATACGGTTTGGACTTTTAATTCACACCCTCAAGCTTAAGCCTCCAAGATAGGAGGCTTAACGCTTCTTCAAAAGCAAAGGACAAGCGCCACAATAAACCGCTGGATCAGTTGCCAAATAGTAGTAACAACAAGTACGTCTTACTCGAATCGGTTTATCGGATACATCCGTTTGTTGTTTTTTTCGATAAAACACCGTTAATGGGTTTTCTGACAGCCCAAACACCTCGGTCGAATTCCGATCTAATAGGTAAGCAAAATCGGCCTGAGCTTGAATCATTTGAGCATCTGGGATATTCGGTAAAATACGTTGTTCATAAATACTAAACACTCGCACTGCAACATTTTCCCAGAGAATTCGTCGCGATACTTTAGTCAAGCGATAGAAGTGTTCAACTAGTAAGGTTAGATGCCCAGCAAATACTTTATGCAAGATCTCATCTCGCCAAACATCTCGACCCTCTTTATCCGAGCCGTTCCAAATAGACACCGACGTATCTTTTAATGGCATCTTAGATTGCCATATTCTATTTTCTAACGAATATTCAAAGACACTATTTTCTAACGAGCCATCAAGGCCCTTATTAAAGCCCGACATTGCATATAAAACAGGCGCAAGAGTGAGAAACGCTATGCGTTTTATTACTAATGACGCCGTCACTTTAAGATTCGGCGCACCGAGTTCCGGCATGATTTTTTGTAGTGTGTCTAAACACAAGTCATCATTCAATAACGAACTTGACGCTATGGCAAGTGCCTCATCTTGTTGAAAACACTTGAGCCCAAATGCCGCCAACACCTCCCATTCTTCATGAAGCAGTGCATGCTTAAATGCTTGATCAAACATGCTCAGCGGCCTGAGACTTGACCTTGCGTCCTTTTCCATAAGGAATGCACATTGGCGTACCAAATAGCGGATCAGCGCTGATATGACATTCCATATCAAACACAGACTTCACCATATCATGATCTAAAATAGCCTCTGGTGCGCCCTGGCAAAACACCGCGCCATCTTTAATCGCAATCATTTTATGAGCGTAACGAGCGGCCAGATTCAGATCATGCAACACCATTAAAATGGTAGTCTGATGGGTCATGTTAAGCTCAAACAATAAGTCTAGGATCTCTATTTGATGGGTTAAATCCAAATAGGTCGTTGGCTCATCCAATAACAAAATATCGGTATCTTGCGCCAACGCCATGGCAATCCAAGCTCGTTGTCGCTGCCCACCTGATAAAGCATCAATAGAACGATGAGTAAACTCGGTCATGTTGGTGTCTTGCAAGGCTTTACGAACTAAACGCTCATCGTCTTCCGTCCAACTTTGTAGCCAATTTTGATGAGGATAACGACCTTGACGTACTAACTGCTCGACCGTCAAACCTTCTGGTGCAACAGGACCTTGAGGAAGAATCGCCAGTTTGCGAGCCACCTCTTTACCAGACAATGAATGAATGTCTGCGCCATTCAGTAGGATTTGCCCAGCCGAAGGCTTCAGCAGACGAGCAAACGACTTAAGCAAGGTAGATTTACCACAGCCATTCCCCCCCACCAGCACTGTAATTTGGTTAGGTTCAATGGCCAAATCCATAGATTTAATAATGGTTTTTTTCTCATAACCTAAAGACAGCGCCACACTTTCTAATGGGTTGCTTTGCCCTAAGTGACTATTTCCTAAATTACGGTCTAATAAATGGTTTTCAGACAAACTCATCGTTAAAACATCCCAATATGACAAACCGACTTAGAAACGCTGCCGATAGAGTAAATAAATAAAGAATGGTGCACCAATCGCCGACACAAACACCCCAGCAGGAATATCCAAAGGCTGAAATAACAAGCGACCGAAAAGATCGGCTAGCATCACCAAGCAAGCACCAACCAATGCCGAGGTTGGCAATAAAAGCGCAAAGCTGCGTGCAACAAGACGTCGGGCAATGTGTGGGGCAATCAAGCCAACAAAACCCACCGCACCAGCATAAGCAATCGCCGGTGCCGCCATAATCACACTCAAAAATAACAAGGCCAAACGCAACCGCTGAACCGATATACCCAGTCCTGTCGCCAGCTGATCACCTAATTCTTGGGTATTGACACGACGCGCCAAATAAAACGCCAACGGCCAAGAAATCAACAACCATGGCAGTAACGCTTTCACCTCAACCCAACTCGCGCCATACACACTGCCCGTTAGCCAAATATACGCCGTAATACTGGTAGAGAGCGGGCTTGCAGCAATCACAAAGGTCGTCACCGCACCCATCGCCGAAGAAATACCGATACCGACCAACACCAAGCGCATTGGCGTCACGCCACTATTCCAAGCGAGGACATAAATTAACAAAGCCGCCAGCAAAGCGCCCACGATGGCAAAAAGAGGCAACCAGACCATACCCATTGCTGTCGCGAAAAAAGAGAGGAAGCACACCGCCGCCGCCGAAGCGCCACCAGTAATACCAATAATGTCAGGTGACGCCAGCGGGTTACGTATCATGGATTGCAGTACCAACCCAGACGACGCCAATGCAGCACCCACCATAGCGGCCATCAAAATTCGCGGTAAACGCAATGTCTCGACAACAAACTGCGAAGCTTGATCGGCATGACCAAGTAACGTCTGAAGCACCTGCGGTAAAGCAATAAACTCCTCGCCTAAACACAAAGAAAGTAAAATAATCGTGAGCAAAACAGCAAGGAGAGCGAGCATTGCCCACACGGAACGAATGGGGGTTGAAAATGAAACTAAACGATGGCGAACGCTGAAAAACTTACTCACGTTTGCCTCCTTTACGAGCCAAATAAATAAAGAAGGGCGCGCCCAAGATCGCCGTTGTCACACCAATGGGCACTTCTTCAGGCATAATCACAAAACGACTGATCACATCGGCACACAACAACAAAATTGCCCCCCACAGCGCACTCAACGGTATTAGCCACTTATGATCATAACCTACCAAGGAACGCACCATATGCGGCACCATCAAACCGATAAAACCAATACTGCCACCCAGCGCAACCGAACCACCCGCCAGACCAATAATCAGCAAACTCAGTACCACCTTGATCAGCACTGTGTTCTGGCCTAATCCTTTCGCGATATCGTCACCGGACAACAAAATATTGATCTGTGGTGCTGCCAGCATCGACAACACGATGCCAACAACAAAAGCGGGCACTAATGGCATCACCATAGATAAATCACGACCGGATACGGAACCCGCCACCCAAAACAAAACACTGTCTAAACCTTCTTGCCCAATCACTAAAATGCCTTGAGTAAAGGCCATAAACAACGCCGAGATCGCCGCGCCAGACAACACAATACGCACTGGAGATAAACCATCTTTTCCTAAACTCCCCAGGCCATACACCAAGGCTCCAGCAACAGCAGCGCCAACAAACGCCAACCAAAGAAAAGTATTCAAAGAAGTAACGGAAAAGAAAGTAGAGAACAAAACGATGGAGAACACAGCGCCTGCGTTGACGCCAAAAATAGACGGTGAAGCCAGCGGATTGCGCGTTAAGGCTTGCATCAGCACACCAGAAACAGCTAACGCCGAGCCAACCAAACAGGCGACAAGCGCTCGAGATAAACGAGTGGTACGAATAATAACGTGGTCAATGGATTGAGGGTCAAATGCCCAAAATGCCGTCCAGACAGATTTGCTTGAAATAACATATTGCCCATAAGCAATGCTCCCCAACAAAGAAAGCATCAGACATAAAACAGACAGAGCAAGAATGCTCCATTTAACAGTGTGGCGGCTGTGTAAGTGCATAAATGCTCTAATGATTGACCTGAGGTAATTGATAGATTTGGTACAGCTGGTCTAGTATTTTCTCAGCACCCAGAATCCCGCCAGACAACAGCCAAGCCACATTATCGACTTCATATACTTGCTTATTTTTAGGCGCCGTTAGCATTTTCCATAACGGATGCGCACGCCACGCATCATAATTTTGCCTCACGGCCGCATCGTTGGAATGTAAAATAATAAAAAAGACATCGGCATTCACACTCGGCAAGGCTTCTTTGGTTTTCAGCTTCACGCCCCAACCCGTTTTATTTGGCAACGGGAATTTAAAGCCGATCTCCTTCAGCACCACACCTGGATAACTTTGATTCAAATACAGGCGTAAGTGATCAGCGCGAATATTAAGAATCGCCGCGGTTAATGGCCAATTTACCTCATGCTTTTTAACTGCATTATGGAAATGAGTTATTCGCTGCTGAAAACCGTCCCAAACCAACCTGCCTTTCTTTTGTTTGTTCAGCGCCTCCGCGGTTAAATCCAGCGCGGTTTTAAAGTCATAAACATTCTCTGCCATCACTGTTGGCGCGATCTGCGACAACTGACTGTAGATTTTTTCGTGGCGAGACTTGGTACCAATTATTAAATCTGGCTTTAACGCCACGATCGCTTCAAGACTCGGTTGCGTTTCCAATCCCACATGAGCGACACCTTTCAAAGCATCTCGCAAATATTCATAGGTTGGCTGCTGAGCCCAAGAATCCACCACGCCAACAGGCGTCACACCCAACGCCACCACAGAATCGGTCGCCCCTTGAAACAAGGTTACTACTCGTGTCACATGAGTTGGAACATGAGTCGTACCCATAGCATGAACAATGACTTTGCTTCCCGTCGCTGACACTTGCTTAATTGGAAAGATTAACAAAGAGATGATAAAAATGGAGACAAAGAACGGCTTGATCCGATATAACTGCATGATGGGTAACTTCCCTTAATTTAAATGCCGTAACACTCAATTAAATACGATAATAGTTATCATCATTATAAACGTTTGCGGTTGCAAAATACCAATCATAGCTTGCTAATCAATGCCCAAAACCAAAAAGCATTTCGTTATTTTATCGCGTTTCCTGAAACCGATAAAAGTTTAGAAGCAGGCCTTGAATGGCTAACAGACATGACCGATAACACAAAGCGTTAACACTCAGTTAAAAAACAAATACCTGAATGAACAATCTTAGAATAAGCTTTCTATTCAGGCGGTTAACACAGCAGGTCTTTTAAAGTTACCCCAACACAACACGGTCAGGTAATGTCACGAAAATGGAATGGCGCACTTCATTAAACAACGCTTTACTGCAATGTCCTTCACCTTCGATGTCCTCAAGTAAAAGCACATCACCCGCACCGAACTGGCGAGTTTCTCCTGATGACACCATAAATTCACAGCGTCCTTTGATAATAAACAATAACTGACGTTGCGGCGCTGGATGCCATTTAAAATCATAGTCACTGGGGGTTTCACGAAAGATCATTTCACCTGCAGGAAAACGTTCAGATAAGAAGCCAATAGGACCTCCGTCTTTTAACGCAATGTCCAGTTCAGCAAATTCACTTTTACCATCAAGCTGATTAAATATTCTCGTGATCTTCATCTAATGTTCCTTAGCCAAGCCATATAGCGGTACTTTATAAAACAGGTAATGTTCGTAAGGTCTGATCTAACACCGCCAGACTCACCGCCACATCATCGGTATGGATGGCTTCAGCAGGGTGATGACTAATGCCTTTATCACAGCGCATAAATAGCATGGCCACAGGGCAAATATCCGCGATGGCCATGGCATCATGGCCCGCACCAGAGAACAAGGTATGAACCGGAATATTTTGTGTTTCGATAGCATTGCGTAGCACGCTTTGCAATTTGGCATCACAATGCACCGCGTCAGCAGCATGCGTCGCTTTACGCTCAATACGCACATTACGACGGGCCGCAATGGCGTCCAATTCCAACAAGATTTCATCGAGAGCGATGTCACGTTTGTCATCAAATTCGCTGCGAATATCAAGGGAAAATCCCGTGTTGCCAGAAATCACATTGACGCCATTAGGACGATTTTGAATACGACCAACCGTCGCGACAATACCATGAGTTTTAGCACTTTTTTCTATCGCTAAAACCATTTCACTGCTAGCACAAAGGGCATCTTGGCGCAGGTTCATTGGCACTGTGCCGGCGTGTCCAGCCATACCAATGATGTTAAATTCAAAGCGTTTTGCCCCAGCGATGGCACTCACCACACCGACGGGTAAGTCTAAGTCTTCTAGCACTGGTCCTTGCTCAATATGCAACTCAAGATAACCGAGCAAGTTATCCGTTGCGATGGTTGCATTAGGGATGCTTGCGAAGTCCGAGCCAAAGTCTTTCAGCGCTTGCGATAAACTGATGCCATCGCTGTCTTTCACCTCGGCCCAGCTTGCAGGCCATTGCCCAGTTAGAGCACGACTGCCAAGCAAGGTAGAGCTAAAGCGCGTGCCTTCTTCGTCACCGAAGCCCACCACATCAAGGTGAAACGGCAAACGAACGCCTACTTTTTTCATCGCAGCAATCAAGGTAACAGGCGTAATCACCCCCAACATGCCATCATATTGACCGCCGTTTGGCACCGTATCCAAATGGCTGCCCATGATAAAGCGTGGCGCATCAGGATCAGCGGCTTGCCAGCGTCCCCAAAGATTCCCCGCTTCATCCTGCCACGTTTGCATACCTGCGTCTTGCATCCAGCCGCCCACCAATCCATTGGCTTGTTTGTGCTCTTTAGTAAGATAGCGGCGGTCTAAACATTCATCTGATTGACTGATTCGCCCGAGCTCATCACAGCGCGCCATCACTTGTTGGGCGATCTTGTCGTAATCAATCATGATGCGTCTCCGTGGCGGCAGCGTACACCGCCATCGCGGCATCCACTCCAGCGCCTACCGGCAACGCCAGACCCGCACGACGCAAGGCCGTTTCTAAAGATTGCAAAGTATGTAATACTGCATCCTGACGGGCGTTATAGCCCATGGTACCGATGCGCCAGACTTTACCTTTCAACGGACCAAAACTGGTGCCGATCTCAATGTTGAATAAGTTCAATAAATCATGACGAACCTGCTCACCATTTACACTATCGGGAATGTATACGCCAACAACGTTGCTCATTTTGTGTTTCAAATCACCATAAGGCTTCAACCCCATGGCTTGTATGCCTTGCAACATTGCACTTCCAGCCACTTGATGACGTTTCAATACCGCATCCTGACCTTCACGAAGCAATTCAATGGCACACTGCCGAGAACCGAACAACATAGTCGCCGCTTCGGTATGATGGTTTAGACGCTCTTCCCCCCAATAATCCATGATCATGGGCAAATCGAAATAGTTCGAGCGAATGCGCATGCCTGATGAACCTTGATGATGCGCATCACGAATGCCCGCTTCCACATGATGACGCTTACGCACCACATCAACAAAGCGGTCACTCATGGAAATGGGTGCACTACCAGATGGCCCACCCAAACACTTTTGCAAGCCTACCGATACTGCATCCACCTGCCAAATATCGGTTTCAAATGGGTTACCTGCGATGGACGCTGTTGCGTCTGTATAAAACAACACATCGTGAGCTCGGCAAATTGCCCCAAGCTCTTCCAGAGGCTGCAACATGGTCGTGGAAGTATCGCCTTGTACTATCGCCAATAATTTTGGCTGTACTTTTTTAATCGCGTCTTCAATTTGCTGCGGATCAAAGACTTCACCCCAAGGCACTTCGATAGTATGAACTTCAGCATCGGCGCGTTCTGCAATCTCAGCCAACAAATGACCAAAACGACCAAAGATAGGAATCAGCACCTTGTCGCCTGGTTCAAGACAGGACACCAAAGCCGCCTCGATGCCAGCTCGGGACGTGCCATCAATCAGGAAAGTCTGTTGGTTTTGAGTCTTAAATACCTGACGATATAACCCCATGACTTCATTCATGTAACTGGTCATCGTCGGATCGTACTGACCAACTAACTGAGTCGACATGGCTGACAAAACTTGCGGATAACAATTAATCGGACCTGGGCCCATCAACAATCGAGGAGGAAGCGTTAAAGGTTGCATCATAAACTCCTAAGCGAAAACCTGATACAGCATCTTCATGCCAGTGATGATCAAAACGACCGCGAAGACCTTCTTCAATTTCGCGGCATCCAAACGATGCGCCAAACCCGCCCCCACGGGTGCAAACAAGACAGTAAGAGGAATAATGCACGCCGCACCGATCAGATTCACTAATCCCACCGTACCGTAAGGCGAATCCACTGGTGTTTGACCAAAGATCAACATGGTCAACGCCGCAGGTAACGAAATGATCAAGCCAACAGCCGCCGCCGTACCAACCGCACGGTGAGCTGGGTAATTACAAAAGGTCAACATGGGAACAGTTAACGTACCACCACCAATCCCAACCATTGAACTAAAGAATCCCACACACGTTGCCATTACACTTTGCCCAGCCGTGCCCGGCAAAGACGGAAATAAGCTGTCTTTTTTGCCCAACAACATGTTCAACGCCGACAAGGTAGCAATCACACCAAATAACAAGGTTAACCATTCGCCTTCAACGCGAGTCACCAAGAAGCTGCCAATCATGACCCCGACAAAGATAAAGAAACCCCAACGCTTTAACAGGTCAAAATCCACATTGCCTTTGGCTTTATGAGCTCGAATAGAACTGATGGAAGTCGGGATAATGGTCGCCAAAGACGTCGCCGTGGCCACTAACATGGCCGTATCAGCACTGACCCCTAAGCCTTGATACAAAAAGAACAACACAGGCACGATGACAATACCGCCACCAACACCTAATAAACCCGCTAGAATTCCACCCACCACACCAGTGGCCATCATGGCGAGAATCATGGAATAGTTTTCCATTATGAATGACATGTTTCTGTTTTCTCCTAAGTGAGATGATTACTAAATAAAAGTGTGACTAAATACCAAGTATTACCCGTGGTGCATTTGCATGACAAAACGAATATAAACGCTCGAACTTCTTAACCCCCTCCCTAACCCTCCGCTTAAATAAGGGGAGGGTTAGGGAACGGCCTCAGTAAAAGGCTACTCCCCCAGCCTCTCCCTTACTAAGGAGAGGCTGGGAGGGGGTTATAAGGGTTCAAAAGTATTATTGTTAATTAAAACCACTAACAATGGCCAAGCCATCGCTTCGAGGATCTGTCGCTGCTTCGGTGTGACCGTCTTGATGAAGCACAACCGCGCCAGCGTGACCCATTAATTCATTGCACGCGTCTACGATCACCAAATCATGACCTCGTTGCTGTAACGCGTCTGCCGCCACCTCCGCAAAATCACGCTCTACTTTTAAATTATGGCTTTCGTCGCCCCAAGTACGACCCAATAACCAACGTCCTGCACTGATAGCCTGATCCAAAGGTTGGTGATGGTAAACATAACGGCTGAATAACGCCGCTTGAGTCTGCGGTTGACCTTCTCCCCCCATGGTTCCGTAACTGATACGACGACCGTCTTTTAACTCAGCAAAAGCAGGATTCAAGGTATGAAATGGTTTTAATCCCGGTGCTAAGGCTTGCAAAGAGTCTGGTTCCAATGAAAACGACGAACCACGATTATTCCAGACAATGCCTGTCGATGGACTCACCACACCACTACCGAATTCCCAATACAAACTTTGAATATAACTCACCATGCGACCTTCGCTGTCACATGCGCCCATCCAAATGGTGTCGCCATGTTTGGCTTGATGCGGCCAAGGTTGTGCTTTCTCTAATTGAATTTTGTCTAACATGGCTGCAAGGGATTCTGGGCCCAGCAGACAGGACAAATCCGTCGGCAGCCGAGATCCATCCGTCACATTCTCATTGCGTGCGATAAAGGCTTGTTTCGTGGCTTCGATTAACAAGTGCGCCATGTCCGTTTCGTTATTGCCAAGGGTATGCAAACGGTCATACAAAGCCAAAATAAGCAACGAAGCAATGCCTTGCGTTGGCGCGGGTAAATTGTACAAAGTGCCTTGACTGGTCGTGACACTCAAAGGCATCACACGTTTGGCTTGGTATTGCTGAAAGTCTGCCAATCGTATTGGCGACCCTGCGGCCTCTAGATCTTTCGCCAACGCTTCAGCAACGCTTCCCTGATAGAAATCGTTTAGACCTCGTTCGGTCAATTTTTTTAATGTTTCAGCCAGCACTGGTAAGGTCAAAACGTCACCCGATTGATGCAATCCCTCCGCTTTCAGAAAAGTCGAGAAGCCTTGCACCGTCGCCAGATCAGCAAAGGTTTTTTGACCCGCAGCCAAATAACTGTCCGTTACTTCACTGCCGTTTTCAGCCCATTGAATGGCATTGTTCAACAGCTCAGACAACGGCATATTATCCTGCCACTCAGCACTAATTTTTAACGCTTCTTGCCAGCCAGCGACAGCACCCGCCATGGTCAAAGCCGCTTTACCGCCTCGACTTGGAATGGTTTCATCACCTTGATAAAAATCCAGATTCGCGGCTTGGGCAGAAATACCAGAAGCATCAATGGCGACCGGCTCTTTCCCTGGTTCACTGATGAGCCAAAAACCATCGCCGCCTAATCCATTCATATGTGGATAAACCACCGCGATGGTCGAAGCGGCAGCCACCATGGCTTCAATCGCCGTACCACCTTGCTCTAAAATGGCCTGTCCAGCCTGTGTGGCCTTAAAATGTGGCGCCGTAAACGCCATTTTATTTGTACTCATCTATCTCACTCCAACAGGCTCTTAGCAAACTTTATTAAGGCTAAATCACTGCCTTTTGGTCCCACTAGAGAAAGACCACAGGGCGCGCCCTCTAACTCACAAACAGGTAAATGCAATTGTGGTAACCCGGCCAATCCAGCAATGGCTGTTATGTCCATTAATTGATGACGATATTCGGCTAACGCCTCTTCGCTGGCAGAAAACAGTGGCGCCAACCCTGGTGTCGTTGGAATAATAAGCACCGACTCTGCTATTTCGTTTTCCAGCCAATTCGTAAATCGCTCTCTTTGCTGCTGGGCTGCGATCACATCGGCTTCAGAAATGGTTTTACACCAGTCAAAACGCAGTGCAATGTCTGGCGCAAAAACAGAGGATTTTTCAATGTCAGAACGCGTCTTCAGATGATCAATCCACTTGCCGTGTTCACGCCAAATTTCAGCACCCTGCAGCGTTCGAAATGTCTCGCTGGTTTTCCATGCTTTGGAGTCAATCACTAGGGAAGATTCTTTAGGTAAGCGGCCTTGTTCTCGCCATTTTGTCAGCTGTTCGTTTAGTGGTTTTTCGTGGGCAACTTGGTCGATTAAATTCTTGGCAATCAATACGTTATTAATATTTTTCTGGTGGTCGCTTTGAAGGAGAACACGAGCCGTTTTGTCTAACGTGTCTAGGTCTTTAGTGAGCCAGCCCACCGTATCAAAAGACGGCGCCAAAGCAACTAGATGATCTGCCGCAATCGCCCCATGGGTCGGACGTAAACCAAACAAGCCTTGATAACTGGCAGGAATACGAATCGATCCACCAGTATCGGTTCCCAAACCAATGTCAGCCAACCCCAAACTGACGGCCACAGCGGAGCCAGAAGTAGAACCTCCGGGCAGACGATTTGGTGTTACCGGATTCTCTGGCGTACCGTAGTGAATGTTTTGCCCGTTAAGACTGTAAGCCAACTCGTCAGTAATGGTTTTACCAACAAACTCGGCCCCATTTGTCATTAAAGTCGCCACACTAGAAGCCGTTGAATCTGGCGTAGGATGGGTCGCGAGCCAAGTAGGATTGCCTGCTGTTGTTGGCAAACCTTGCATATGAAACAAGTCTTTCACCGCCAACCTGAGCCCTGTTAATTGGCCTGATGTCGCACTTTTAAACGAATCAGACTGAACACTATGTGGCGGCGATAAAAATGGATTTTGTACAATGAAATGTTTCATAGCTCCCCCTTGTTAGAGTCTATGAAACATTCGTTTCAACACTTTGTCAACTGAAACAAAAGATCATTGGTGGTAAATTTAATAGACTGCCGCTTCGGTATTAGGGCTCAAGCTCATTGAGTGTTTCATACAAAGACGCAATCTCTTTCGTTTGTTTTCTCGCCTCATCCCCTAAGCAAGCATAAACCCGATTACACAACATCGAGATCAAACTCATGGGCGCGGCATAACTATCAAACGGGCTTTCATTCCCTAAGTGACACAACAGCACATGAGACACTTGCTGGTTATAAATTTGTCCGGTCGGATCGGTAATTAACACTGTTGAACGCCCCTCCAGTAAATCAACAATTTGTTTGAACTGGCGAGTACGACGACGAAAACCAAGCAGAACGATGACTTCGTCTTCCAGAATATCCTGTAAATCCTCTCCCAAGGTTTGTCCAGGCTGAGGCAACAAGCGAACGGAATGACGTACTTGCTGTAATTGCTGACGGAAGTGCAAAGCCAGAGGATAAGCATTGCGAAAGCCAATCAAGGTCACCCGACTGGCATTCGCTAAACTGGCACTGATGTCATTCAAGGTCTCAGGGCGCAAACCATCGAACGTCAGTGATAAGTTTTTTAGCTCTTGCTCCGTTTGATCCAATGAAGTGCCTTGGGTAAAAATCGGTACACCACTTTCACGCAAGGCAAGTTGCGCTTGCTTTGCACTCTGATGAGAGTCATACCCCAACTGACGAAAAAAGCGACTCACCGTGGCTTTTGATGTGTTGGTGTTGTCGGCTATCTCCGCTGACGTCTGGCTGACAATGGCCAATGGATGTTGCTGTAGGTAATTGGCAATGGCACGCGCTGACGAAGACAAACTCGGATAGTTCTTTTCGATCAGGGATAACACATCCTGTTTTGCTGTCACTTAGAAACCTCAATCTCACAAATATTGCACTAAGTTAATCGATTCTCGTTTAACTGCCAACCGAAAGCGGCGCTTTCTACATGACTGCACCAGAAAAGTTACAGACATTCTTCTCATGCACCATGGCGAAACACAAAAACCTCGTTTGCTCCCTCTGGTAACCAAGCAAGGCTTTTTCACTCTCCAAAGTCGATCAGCTTATAAAATGGTTAGTTTGTTACAGAATAGCAGACAATAGAAACTTTTGTTTCATATTGGCATGAGTGTTGCAAATTGTGTTTCAGGCATTCAATCAAATCCTAAATGAAAAAGGACCTCTCTCCATGAAACGCATTGTAAAACTATTGAGTAACACCCTTGTTGTCGCAGCTTGTTTCTCGGCGCTAAACGCGACGGCAGATGTGCTAGATGATATTAAAGAGCGCCAAACCATTCGAATTGCTGTGCCACAGGACTTCCCGCCTTTTGGTTCCATTGGTAAAGACCTACAACCACAGGGCATCGATGTCGACATGGCAAACTACATTGCCAAAGAAATGGGCGTCAAATTAAAAATTGTGCCGGTGACCAGTGCTAACCGCATTCCTTACCTGCAAACGAAAAAAGTCGACTTGGTCATTTCCAGCTTGGGCAAAAACCCAGAGCGTGAAAAAGCCATCGACTTCTCTACTCCTTACGCGCCTTTCTTCCTAGGAGTATTTGGTGATAAGAAGGTCATGGTCGACAGCATGAGCGATTTGGCCAACAAAACCGTTGGCGTGACTCGTGGTTCAGTCGAAGACTTAGAGCTGGAAAAAAATGCGCCTAAGTCCGTCAACGTACGTCGCTTCGAAGACAACAACACTACTCTAACCGCCTATTTATCTGGCCAAGTAAGTTTAATCGCGACCGGTAATCTGGTTGCAACGGAAATCGCTAAACGTCAACCAAACAAAGCGCCTGAAGCGAAATTCATGCTGAAAGATTCACCTTGCTACATTGGTATGGCGGAAGGGGAAGTGGCACTTCAAACTAAGGTCAATGAGTTGATTCAAAAAGCGCTGGCTTCTGGCGAGCTGAATGCCATTTCCATGAAATGGTTAAAAGCACCACTTCCTAAAGGCTTTGGCGCTTAAGGCTTCAACATGTTGCATTTTTCGGATCTCTTGCAATACACAGACGTGTTCTTCAGTGGTCTTATGACCACTGTGGAACTCACCCTACTCACCACGGTTTTAGGCATTGTTGTTGGCAGTAGTTGTGCGGCCATTCGACAATATGGCAATACCGTCAGCAAACGCATTGTGGCGGTTTACGTCGAGTTAATTCGTAACACGCCTTTTATTGTGCAGTTATTTTTCATCTTCTTCGGCTTACCGTCTCTCGGACTCAAACTGTCTCCTTGGCAAGCCAGTATGATCGCCCTCACCATTAACCTTGGCGCCTATAGCACGGAAATTATTCGTGCAGGTTTAAACAGCATTCCCAAAGGTCAAATTGAGGCCGCCAAGGTACTGGGTATGACATTTCGCCAAACCCTAACTCGTATTATTTTCACCCCAGCGTTTGAGAAAATTTACCCAGCACTCACCAGTCAATGCATTATCGTCATGCTCGGTTCTGCGGTGATTTCGCAAATTTCCGTTGAGGATCTAACTTACGCAGCCAACCTAGTTCAATCTCGAAATTTCCGAGCTTTTGAAAGCTATCTCGTGACAGCCTTCTTATACTTAGGACTGGCCATTGCGCTGCGCTTCCTCTTTAACCAAATTGGCAAACGACTGTTTGCGTATCGGGAGGCGAGATGATTCAGTTCTCCAATTACGACATCATCAGTAATTTACTGTATGCCACGCAATGGACAATATTGCTCTCTATTGCAGCCTTTATTGGTGGCACCAGCGTCGCCTTGTTACTGACCGCCGCTCGGCTCTCTCGTAATACTGCTCTGCAAAAATGTGTTCGCCTCTATGTGGAACTGTTCCAAGGCACACCTTTGCTAATGCAAATGTTTCTGTGTTTCTTTGGCTTATCCATGTTGGGGTATGAAATTTCTGCTTGGAGTGCGGCGATTCTCTCACTGACCCTCTTTACCAGTGCCTTTTTGGTGGAAATCTGGCGAGGTTGCATCGATACCTTACCCAAAGGCCAATGGGAAGCCAGCCGTTGCTTAGGGCTCAGTTTTCTACAAACCTTGCGTCATATTATTTTACCGCAAGCCATTCGCGTGGCGGTTGCACCGACCGTAGGTTTTTCCGTGCAAGTCATTAAAGGCACAGCTCTGGCTTCGATCATTGGTTTTGTCGAATTGACTAAAGTCGGCACCATGCTGAATAACGCCACCTTTGAACCCTTCAAAGTTTTCGCTCTGGTTGCGCTTATCTACTTTGTACTGTGCTACCCACTATCTTTGTACAGCAAGTATTTGGAGAAAAAATTCCATGTCTCTCGTTAACTTACATCAAGTCCATAAATACTATGGCGATCATCATGTACTCAAAGGCATTGATCTTGACATCAAAGCGGGTGAAGTGGTGTCGATCATCGGCAAAAGTGGTTCTGGAAAAAGTACCCTACTGCGCTGCATTAATGGTTTGGAAGAGTACCAACAAGGTGGCATCACGGTTGACGGTAAAGAGGTGACTACCGAAGACATTCAGGTTCGTCGTCTTGCCCTTAGCGTCGGTATGATCTTCCAAAACTTCAACCTATTTCCACACATGACGGTGGGCGAAAACGTCATGCTTGCGCCGACTATTGTGTTGAAGAAAAGCAAAGCTGAGGCCGAAGCAACGGCTAGAGCTATGCTGGAAAAAGTGGGGCTCGCAGAGAAATTCGACAGCTTCCCAGAAAAGCTTTCTGGCGGTCAACAGCAACGTGTCGCCATCGCCCGTGCCTTGGCCATGTCACCCAAGGTATTGCTGTGTGACGAAATCACCTCAGCACTCGATCCAGAATTGGTTGGTGAAGTATTAAAAGTACTCGAACAACTGGCGAAAGAAGGCATCACCTTGGTTCTAGTTACTCATGAAATGAACTTCGCCCGCGACGTCGGCAGCCGAGTCGTGTTCATGCACCAAGGCAAAGTCTGGGAACAAGGCGATTCGAAAACCCTCTTGTCCAACCCTCAGACTGATGAACTGAAACAATTTATCGGGGCCGTGCTTTAGTGGTTCGGGAATGCCGTGCTTTAGTGGTTCGGGAATTAAGAATGGAATACAGCCAGCGTATCGTGACGACAATTTCGTGATACGTTGACTGTGGTTTTAAACCTTTGATTGTCTTTAATAAATCCAAAAGCATTCAGAAATCATAATTTTTTCTGTAACCAAATAGCACTAATGAATTTATCATTCTTTAACCCATACTCATCAAATATACCCACTTGTTTGAAGTTGAATTTTTTATGGAAAGACACAGAGACGTCATTCGGTAACGCAATTCCCGCAATGGCACGATGTAAATCAAACGCGTCCAACGATTCAAATAAATGCTTATAGAGCAGAGAACCGACACCTGATGAAGTTGACTTGGGGGAAATGTAAACACTTACTTCGATCGTTTTATCATAAGCCGATTCAGGTCGGTATGGCTGTGAGCAACAAAACCCTAAAAGTTCATTATTTTCCACCGCTACAAACATTTGATGTGGTGTTTGTTGACCGAATTTTGCAAGCCATATTTTTCTACTCTCAAGTGAAATAGGCTCTGACTCAAAATAACGAGCATCGGTATTAACAATATAGTGATTAAGGATTTCCGTTATTTCACTAAAATCACTCTCATTAGCATGACGTACATCCATACTACTTCCTTCTCTCTTTAAGCTAATTCAACAATGCCTATCACTTTATATACTCAGAACCACCCCGTCCAACCCACAGACAGCTGAACTAAAACAATTTATAGGCAGAGTTACAGGGACAAAAAAGTACATAGGAAAACAATAATTTAAAAAATCGAACCCAAACTACTCTATTATCAAAAGTGTTGGATTGGGTCTTGTCTCTCATGCAAGACACGTAATATTTGCAGCGTTTGCTCTGTAATAAGATAAAAAATGATGTGGTGACCAACAAGAACTATTCGAGTATCTCCTAGCAAATCAGGTCTTTCACGACCAATTTTGGGGTTATCAGACAATGCAACTAATTGAGCTTTAATATTCGAAAGATAAAGTTCAGCTCGATGAGCACCCCATTCGGATACGCTGTACTGATAAATATTTTCCAAATCCTGTTAGGCGATTGTTGATATGTCTAATGCGAATCCCTTCACTACGCAGCTTATCCTTTAATTTTGGTGAACAGGGCATCCAGCTCTGACTCAGAATTGATGACTTGGCTTTCGCCACGCGCGATTTGATCTGCACCGACTTGAAGTTGCTCTCGCAGTTTGGCGAGTTTTAACTCCTTCACCCACTCATCATGCGTATCCATAAACCTTAATGCTTCACGGATAACCTCACTAGCATTGTTATATAAACCACTTTCAACCTTTGCTTTCACCCGAGCTTCTAACTCAGCGGTAAGAGAAACATGCATCACGATACCTCTATTCTGTATGCTTGTTTAAAATATAAACAGAGATACAAGGATTATCAATCTTTGTATCTTTAAAGAATAACTGAAACAGTAAGTCATGTGGTATTTTGGCTTTCACGTAATTTAAGAAGCGGCCAACGCAGTGAGATGTTCACCCGTTAGCTGATAGCCTAGCCATTCACTCTTAGGCTTTGCGCCTAGTGATTCATAGAAGTCGATGGCGGGTTTATTCCAATCCAAAACATTCCATTCAAACCTACCACAATCATTCGCAACAGCAATCCCTGCCAAATGCTTTAGCAAGGCTTTACCTGCATCACTGCCTCGTTCCGACGGTGAAACATACAAATCTTCAAGGTATAAACCATGCTTTCCTAGCCATGTTGAAGAATTGAAAAAATATATTTTCATTCAACTTCATGACACACAACACAAACCTTGTTGCCGCCTAAGTCTCTAAAGTAGTAAAACACTTAAACTCGACTTTTATAATGCTGACCTTTTTAACAACCCACAATCTACTTCATCATGATCCAAGCCAAATACCGACGCCCAAGACCACTCACCAGGATTCAGCACAAAACCATAGCTGAGCGTTAAACCCGATTCAATTTTGATGTCGCCAAGTTGGGCTTTGCTTTGATCAGTAATGACATAATGCTCACTGACGACTTCGTCACCCTCCACCAGCTTTTTTGTCACTTTATCGGAATAAATTAATAGACGAATCGGTTCAACCGATTGAATCCCCATGCTGTCGCCGCCGAAGTCACCCGCCGCGAATCGAATCGGCGAGGAAATACAGGCCGCTTGGTCTTCTTGTCGATTATCTTTTTTGGCGATGAGTACGCCTTTTCCTGCGATACCTCGCAACAGCAACAAGGTCCCGACTTTTGGTGATTCAATGTAGACCACGGCTTTTAGATTGTCTGAAAACGCCAGGCTACTTTGATCTGCGGTTTTTGCTTCACGGCTACACGCAGAAACGGACAAAAGTAGCAAAACAGAGCATAACATGGTGGATAAGTGGGGTAAGTTATTAACATCTTTCATGTTTGACTCCTGCTTACAGCATCACGTTGTTTTGTGGATAATCATCAAAATGATTATCTGGTTCACTCGGTAAAGCCAACAACACAAGTAAAATAACCATGCCTATGGCCGGAACCAAAACCACCAGCAACCACCAAGCCGAACGGTTGGTGTCGTGCAACCGACGCACAGTCAAAGACAACATGGGCAGAAAAACCAGCAAGCTATAAAGCACTTCTATTTTCCAGGCTGCTTGGAACAAAACCTCGAAGACCACAAACACAAATGAAATCCCACAGTTTATTAAGAAGAACATCCAAAATGCTTCCAATGACGCTCTCCCTGAAAATTGTGCATAACGTTGCCACGCATCAAGATACCAGTTCATACTTTTCTCCTAATAAGAAATTACCGAAGGTTAAAAGTAAGGTTTTACGTAAAATATAACGTCCTAAATCAGGTTCTAGGACGTCCTTGATGACTTTTTAGGACATAATACAGATCTGAGTGATAAAAAATGGAGCCAAAATGATCGCTATTCCCTTACCTTTTGTGGTTGCCCTATTGCTAGGCATTTTGGCTGCTCTGCTGTTTATTCGCCAAACAGAAACGACGCAATCAGCGTTTGTTTTTATCGCCTTGTGTGCCCTTACAACAACCGTGGTAGGATTACGTTGGACGTTTGATTATTCGTTATTTCGTTTGATTCAACCCATCTTGGCATCGTGCATTCCCGTTACCGCTTGGTACTGTTTTTCGAATGCTCACCGACGCTATAAGCTTAAGATCTGGCACGTTTTACCGCCTGTTTTTGTTACCTTGGCATCTTTTACCTATCCATTTTGGCGGCCACCGTTAGACCCAATGTTAACGCTGCTTTATGTGGGTTACGGTATCGCCCTGCTTCGATCGTCGGCTAAAACGTCGAACCTTCCTGAACAAGTACGTTTATCAGATATCGACAATGCTTTAAAAGCCGAACGTGACGCTGGAGTCATGTTATTAATGTCTGCCGTTATTGATGGCGCTTTGGCAGTCGATTTTTCCTTTTTTGCGGGTGAACATGCGCTGATAATCCTGTCTATTGGTCATGCGGTATTACTACCTGTTCTGGCTATCAGCGTCATTATGATGAGCCTAAGTATCGCACCCAGCGTTAACGAATCACCCGATCAAAATGAAAAAACAACGCCAGTAGAAGAATCAAAAGACAAGCCACAGCATCCATTAACAGACGATGAAGTGAAAGACATAGTACACAAAATAGAAGTCTTACTGAGCTCTAAAGAAGTGTTTCTTGATCCAGATTTAACACTCGATAGACTCGCTCGAAAAACCTGCATCCCAGCGCGTCAAATATCCGCCGCCATCAACCAAACTTACGGTCGTAATATCTCGCAAGTGGTAAACGAATATCGTATTGAGCGCGCCAAAAGCCTACTAGTATCAACCAACAAAACCATCACCCAAATCTATTTGGATTCTGGTTTCCAAACTAAATCCAACTTCCATCGAGAGTTTTCCCGCGTGACCCAACAGACACCCAGCGCCTTTCGGCGCGCTAATATGAAAAATCAAGAAGCTTGAATGAACTGAATGATGTCTCGATACATTGCTTGGTGAAGTTCATCCCTAGTACGCCAATTACCGTCTTGGCAAACAATGCCATCACCTGGCTCCTCCTCTTCAATCAACTCAACGGCTCCGGGTTTGCAAAGTTGCATAAAACTGAAATGTGTTGCATCTGGGTAGACAATGTATTCACGATGATGTTTAGGGATATATTTCGCGAGAAAGCCGGACTCTTCCGTTTGAGGCAAATCGCCAATGTCGACGCCAGCCGCGAGAATTAACGTTGGCACCGGCAAGATTTTCAGACTAGGTTTAGAAAAGCTTCTCGCCAGACCTAGGTCTAACGACACAACTCTTTTAACACGCTCATCTCGCAAGCTTGTTACACTCAACGGTTTGTCATCAAACAACCCCAACTCAGACCTTAGACCACACACTCGCGAGTTAGGTGAAGGCAAACATTCCGCCGACAACTGCTCAATATCAACCTTTGCCCCAGCTAAACTCATCACAGTCCAACCGCCCAGTGAATGCCCGATGGCGGTAATGTTGGTCGGATCGATAAAGCGTTTAAAATCTGCTTTCGATAACAACCAATCCAATAAGCGTGACATGTCTTGCGGACGCGCCCACCACTTCGCGGCGTCATCAGGAGCATGATCAAACGACGTTGTCCCCGGATGATCCAGTGCGGCGACCACATAGCCGTCTTGCACCAATGTTGTGGCGAGCCAATTCTGATTGCGCCAACTACCACGATAACCATGAGAGATCACCACCAGTGGAAACTTTCCTGCTAAAGGGGTGCCAATACGCACCACATTGGTTCCGACAAATGCCCTATTCTCGGCGATTTTCTCTGTCGGAAACACGTCTTTTGACGGGTACCAAACACTCACTTTTAACGGTCGATCGCTGTCACCGTACAAAATACTCTGATCAAACCCCACATTCGCCGCAACGGCATAACCGCAGCCGGACAAGAACCAAAGCACCAAACTCAAATAGATTTTCATCATTACACTCCTTATTAGTCAGTACAATATGGTGAAAATCGAAAGGTTCTGCGTCCTAAAACAAGATCGAGGACAGATCTCGTTGAACCATCGTAAATTTAATTCATGGTATATACTTTCTATTGTTACTTATTTGTCATCTTATTCCTGTAGCTTTACTTGGTAGGCAAGAATTCAATCTGATTGGAGTGCAACCAATATGAAAATGAAAGATCAATTAGACAGCCCTCAACCGATGAAAAAGCCCAAAGCTAAATCCAAAAAGGCTGAGGTAAAGAAAAAAAAACAGGCCAAGTTAAAAGCGAAAAAGGCAGAAAAAGATAAGAAAAACCTTAAAAAAGAGACTTCTGATGCAACCAAAAAAGGCAAAAAATCCGTCAAAGTCGAAGCAAATGACAAAAAAGACAAGTCCATTGCTGTCAAACTGCCAGAGACAGAAGTCACAAACACACCCGTGACTGAAAGTCACCCAGTGGAAAACACGGTTGGTAAAGCAACAACAGCTCAAACAACCGAGTCTATGAATGATACAGCGATTGATCAGAAAGCAACGGAATCACAGACGCCTCAAGAATCGGCCATAACAGCAACAGCAGTCGAGCCGAAGTTGGTTCAAAGAGCCCCACGACGTCCTCGTGCCACCAGACGCCAAACCTCGGTAGAGGATATTCAGGCTCTAACAGAGAATGCAAATCGTCAACGTGCTTCAAAAAACCTCGCGACACTCACCCAAGACGAACAAAAAATTGCCACTCAAGATGTGATAAAGCGCCTTTTAATGGGTGACCTTAGTCAAGGGGAAGCTCTGCGAGAATTAAGAGTAAAAGTGTTGGGGTTAAGGCAAGAAGCCTACACAGAACTCACTGGCGTTTCACGTAAAACGCTATCGGAAGTGGAAAACGACAAAGGTAACTACACAGCGGAAATCCTCAACAAAATGTTTAAACCTTTTCAGCTTAAGGTGTCTTTAGTCCCTGAATCCAGTGACGATTTGAAAACCCTTTTAAGCCAGAAATAAACAACAATAGCCCCTACGAGACAAGGTTCGTAGGGGCTATTCAATAGGAGATTAAGACTTACTTGATGTCGAAATTCACCTCTATGTTGCCACGTGTTGCATTAGAATATGGGCACACTTTGTGAGCGGTTTCGACTAATTGCTCAGCAAGCCCTTTTTCAACACCAGGAAGATTGACTTGCATATCCGCGCTGATGCTAAAACCTTCACCCTTAGTGTTTGGACCGATGCCAATGCTTGCCGTCACGGTTAGGTCTGCTGGCAATGTCACTTTCTGTTGAGACGCGACCAATTTCAATGCACCAATAAAACAAGCAGAATAACCTGCCGCAAACAATTGCTCTGGGTTCGTACCCTCACCACCCGCACCACCTAACTCTTTTGGCGTGCTTAACGCCACATCAAGACGATTATCTGATGAGATGGAGCGACCATCGCGGCCACCTGTGGTCGTAGCGGTTGCTGTATATAATGCTTGCATAATAAGACTCCCTTATAGGATTAAAACAGTATCGTTCAAAATAGTTATCGCGATAACAATATAACTAAAATAAAAGCTCACCTGAATGAGCCATTAAACATATGTTATCGCGATAATTATAACTGTGCAAACATTATTCCATTAGTTTTGCTTTAAGTCGGTTTAACTGGTCTCGTAAAGCGACCACTTCTTGCATCTCAATGCCACACGCTTCAGCCACACAACGATTCACTTCCAAGCCTTGTTCTCGTAACGCACGGCCTTTTTCGGTAAGCGCAATACTCAAACTGCGATCGTCTTCAACTCCCCGTAAACGCTGCACTAGACCATCGCCCTCCATGCGTTTGATGACGGGCGTTAATGCACCTGATTTTTGCCCTAGAGACTGAGCAATGTGCTTCAGACTCACACCATCTTGCTCCCATAAAATCAGCATGATGGTATATTGCGGATAAGTAAGACCAATTTTCGCCAATGGCTCTTTATAGAACTGAGTCATCGCCAGAGACGTAGAATACAAAGCGAAGCAAAGTTGGTTATCCAGTAGCAGAGGATCATTCGGTTTCATAAGGGCTCACAGAAGCGTTCAAATAATTCTGCTAGTTTAACGAAACTTTCATGTCATCGCATTACATTAGACAGACACAAGAAGCAGGTAAAGTATGACAAAAATCACACTAACGGGGCACATTATGGTGCCTCATCAAGATCTCAATCAGGTACAAAGAGCACTTTCAGAACACATTAAGCTAACCCGAGAAGAAACAGGTTGCTTGGTTTTTAAAGTAACGCAGAACGTTCATAACCCATTAAGATTTGAAGTGTACGAAGAATTCATTGATCAAGCCGCTTTTGATCTACACCAAGCCAGAGTAAAAGCGTCACCGTGGGGACAGATAGCTCAAAATGTCGAACGTTTTTACAATGTGTCGCACAGTGAATGATTCACTAGAGCGGATTTTTCGTCCAATCAAAATCCATTTGATGTGCGGTCTTTTCCGCCAGCAAGTCACTGTGTAACAGACTGACTAACTGCAAACTCATGTCTATACCAGCCGAGATACCCGCTGAAGTCAGCTGTTTGCCCTGTTGCACCCAACGCACCCCTTCCACCACCTCAAGATCGGGGTGCAACTTCCTTAAATCCACAACATCGTCCCAATGAGTGGTGACCTTATGAGTACGCAAAGCACCCGCATTGGCCAACAAAAAAGCACCAGTACACACAGACGTTAACCAAGTCACTTTTAATGCTTGTTGTGCAATCCAAGCCAACACCGCCGTTTTATTCATTTCCTGAGTATGATCACCGCCCACAACTAACAGCACATCCAATTCAGGGTGGTCCTTAATACTGTAATCCGGCACCACTTTATAACCCGCTCGAGCGGAAACCGTCTGCCCATTTTCACTGATGAGAAACACCTCAAAAGGCGTATCTTCACTGATTCTAGAAGCCGTCGTAAACACTTCAAATGGTCCAGAAAAGTCCAATACTTCTGCCAAATCGTATAAATAAATGCCTATTTTGATACTTTTCATGTGTTCCCTTATGACTCAGTTTTATGCTTAGGATTGTATCTTGGTGATCACTTCTCCAATCCACTTTATGGTCAACCATTCTGGTGCGGCAGCAGAACGACTAAAGGCAATTTCAATACTCGGCAAACTTGGCAAGACATCACTATCAATCACTTCTAGCGCCTCATTCACACTCACACTAGCAATGGCTGAGATGGCTTTTTCCGCCACCAGCAAACTTTCGATCAACGCCAAATTAGACGTTACACAATACAAGTGGTAATCCACCCCTTTCTTTTGCAAACCATCAATGGCACTAGAATGAAATTTACACCCTGGCTCGTACATCGCTAAGTTCAAAGGCGACAAATTGGCTTGCCAATCAAAGCCTTTCTTCGCTACCCATACGCCTTTATCCTGATACAAAGCTAACCCTTCATCACTGCCAGGTGAGCGTGTCACCAACGCAAGATCGACCTCCCCTTTGTCCATCAGCTCTCGCAGCTCGATAGACGTACCAGTACGAATACGGAACCTGAGTCTAGGCGCCATTTCTTCCATGGTTGCCATAATCAATGGCAATAGGTTCGCGACATAATCGTTGGGACAACCCAATTGAATCAAGGCCCCTTGCTGCGGGCCTTTCAATGACATTAAAGCCTGCTCTTGTAGCTGCAGGATACGTCTGGCGTAATGCACTAAACGCTGACCATCTTCTGTCAAAGCTTGCTCTCGGCCTTGTTTGACAAATAACTGCGTTCCAGCCTGCTCTTCTAGTCGCTTCATCTGCATGCTAATCGCAGACGGTGTGCGAAAAGTTTGCATCGCGGCCCGCTGAAAACTGCCATGATCCACAATCGCCACTAGTGTTTTAAGTAATTCCGTATCCACCGCTTACCTCTGTTTGGCTCTCATTGAGTTGATTCATCAAAATGGCTTAACAATGCCATCAATTAAATTCGCTTTTCATTCGCCTAAGCTCACGCCATGATGAAAACACCTTACAGTTTCGCTTTATGGGAGTATTACTATGATATTGCACGATTTTTTGCCATCTGGAAACGGTTATAAAATCCGCCTTACTTGCGCCAAGTTGGGGCTCAGTTACCAGTTAAAAGAATACGACATTACCCAAGGGGAAACTCGTACAGAGGCCTTTCTCGCCCTCAGTCCAAATGGCAAAATCCCTGTTCTTGAACTCGACAACGGCCAATGCCTAAGCGAAAGTAATGCAATCTTGTTGTATCTTGCAGAGGTACATCAGTCTGATTTATTACCAAGCAACCCTCTCGACAAAGCCGAAGTCACAAAATGGTTATTCTGGGAGCAATACAGTCACGAACCGAATATTGCTTCGGTACGATTCTGGTTAACCCATAACGCCATGACAGAACTAAAAGAGCAAAGGCTACCAGAGCACCTTCAACAAGGTCGTGCTGCACTGAAACTAATGGATGATCAACTGGCCAAACAGAGCTATCTCGCTGGCGATCGCCTCACTCTTGCTGACATTTGCTTATTTGCGTATACCCATGTCGCCGAAGAAGGTGGCGCTTATCAATTGTCTGATTACCCCAATGTGCAACGCTGGATACAATCGATTCAAGCACAAAGCTGGTACATTCCCATCACTGATAATCAATAAGCACCACAGGATCAAACTCAGCAATCCGTTTAACGATCAGCCCCCTACCAGACTGACGAAGGCTCCTAACAAAACACACGGAGCATCGTCGGTCTTCATCCCGTCAGCAAGCCATACCCAAAAGGGCAGATAAAAAAAGTTACAATCTTTTTTTTGCACATAAAGAATAAAGTGCCACTGTTAAATGAGCGCTATTGTCTTTTCATAAATGCTCTGAAAGTTTTAGACCGTTGTATAGCAAGGAAGTTATTCACTTCTATTAATTAATAGTTTCACATTCAAGGAACGCTTCATGTCACTATTTCAAACCATTCGGGGCCGCTACACTTTTGCATTTGGCGGTTTGGCCGTCACCTTTTTGGTCGTCGTGATTGCGGCGGAAAGCCTAGTTCACTATTTACAAAATAACATGGGGAAATATGCCTCAGGCTCATCCCTCATCCAAAATGCGGATCGCGATTTATATCAATCACGTCTCGCCTTGGCTTCATTGGTCTTCGCGAAACATGGAGTAGATGTGGCAGAACAAGAAAGCATCGTGCTAGAGAATGCCCAACAAGCCTATGATCGTATGAAATCCTTTCAAGCGATGACCAGTGAGCTGGATGAAATCCGAGATTTATTAATAAATTTCGAAAACCAATATCAACTATGGCATCAACAAACTGAGTTTATCATCACCCTAACCAAGCAATATCAATATGATCGAGCCATCGTAAAACTCATTGGGGAAAACCAAGCCAGCTTCACCCAACTCCGTAATTTGTACGATCAATCAGAAGAACGCATCAGTGAAATAGCGGCTTTAGAACTGAAGAGCATTTACGCTTATGCAGAGAACTTTAAACTGTCCGTGGCGATTTTAGCCGTCTTGGTGTTAATGCTCAGTATCTCTCTTGCTTGGTTTGCGCCGCGCAATATTTCCCGAGCAATTAAAAGAGTCACCTATGGTGTGCATGAAATCAGCGCCGGAGATGGGGACTTAACACGCCGTATTAACAGTACTAAAAAAGACGAAACGGGGGAGTTAAGTCGAGAATTAGACCTCTTTGTCGGTAAACTTGGCGGCATTATTGGTGAGGTAAGAAATGGCTGCGAGCACATTCGTGAAGAAATGTCAGGGCTGGGTTCCTCAGCGCAAGAATCGGCTCAACTCAGTGAGCGCCAACACCAATCGTTAGACTTTGTGGTCACCGCCGTTGAAGAAATGGGCGGCGCAACCAGAGAGGTGGCACAGAATGCAGCTCAAACAGTCGATGAAGTGCAAGAGCTAAACCGCTCCGCAGATCAAGGGGTGGAACAACTAAAACATGCAATCAATCAACTGGACTCCTTAGCGGATCAAATTCAAGGCGCAGCGTCGGTCATTGATCAACTCTCGACTCGATCCGATCGCATTGCCTCCGTGCTTGATGTGATACTGGGCATTTCAGAACAGACCAATTTATTGGCTTTAAACGCCGCTATTGAAGCCGCCAGAGCCGGTGAACAAGGTCGAGGCTTTGCAGTTGTCGCAGACGAAGTACGAGAATTAGCCAGCAAAACACAAGCCTCTACCGAAGACATACAAGGCATGATCACCGACTTGCAAACGGGGGTCAGCAGTGCGGTCAATGTCATCAGTGAAAGTGTTGAAATGGCCAGCTCCAGTGCCAGCCTTTCTCACCAAACCATGGACGCCATAAATACGGTCAAGCAATCGGCGGATCGCATCTACGACTTTACCACCCAAACCGCCAGCGCAACGGAACAGCAAAGTAAAGTCACGGACGAAATCAATGAAAACTTGTCCTCTCTGTCTGATATGTCAAAAGAAGTCATGGAAGTGTCTCGACGTATCAGTCACTCCGTCAATGAAACCTTACTCAACTCCAACGAGCTTTCGAGTCGCGTGAAACGCTTCACTGTCTAAGCATTTCGCAGGCGATAAACAAATGACTGGCGATGCCATAGATGCACGCCAGTCATTTGTTTATCAATCTCTTGCAACTTTACCTGAATCATTCCCACCTGATTTCGCTTGTTCACCGAGCGTCACGTCTTTATAGTGGCGCCAACAAAATAAACGACTTTTCTCCATTTAAAGTCGACGCCTATTGAGTCTCTTTCCATTATGGTTTATTTTGTTATATTATAACATTTTTAAATGAGCCAGATACCTTAATGTCCACTAAGCCGCCCTCTCCCCATTTGGCCTCAATGAGCTTATCCGTCATGGATTTGTTTCAATCATGCCGCCCTGCCAGCATGCAGCTTAACCATGTCAGCTGGACTCAACCCAAAGCTCAATCGGCTTTTTTGTCCGCTCTTAATCTTGAGGTGAAAGCAGGGGAATTGTTAACCATAGTGGGCCCAAACGGCTCCGGAAAAACCAGCTTGCTACGTTGTTTATACCGCATGAATCCGCCAGACAAAGGGGAAGTTTTGTTGGATGGTAAAAGCATCTGGTCATTATCCGCCAAGCAATGCGCTCAACGCATTGCCACTGTATTA
Source organism: Marinomonas sp. TW1 (assembly GCF_001625355.1). Taxonomy (GTDB): domain Bacteria; phylum Pseudomonadota; class Gammaproteobacteria; order Pseudomonadales; family Marinomonadaceae; genus Marinomonas. The sequence continues at coordinate 103,111 of NZ_JSEE01000013.1, read as the reverse complement.
CAAGATGCTGGTCATGCTCTTGGATTGAGCGTCTTTGAAATGGTAGAGATTGGCTTAACACCCAAGTCTTTAAGCTGGAAAAGCAGCCAAGAAGATCGTCAAATCGTCGATAAAGCGTTAGCCGCATTAAACGTACTTAGTCTGAAAGAGCGTCGTTTTGAAACCCTATCTGGCGGTGAAAAACAGCGAGTCATGATTGCTCGCGCCTTAGCCCAACAACCCGATGTGTTAATCCTCGACGAGCCGACCAATCATTTAGACATTCGTCATCAGCTCGAAGTGCTGGAATTACTCAGCCAACTACCTTGTACTGTCATCGTCTCATTGCATGATTTGTCCTTAGCCGCAAACTATGCCGATCGTATCGTGGTCATGCAAGCAGGAAATATTATTGATTGCGCACCGCCATTGGAAGCGCTAACAGAAGCACAAATTCGCAATGTTTTCAGTGTTGAAAGTGTGGCTCACACTCAACCTAATAAACCTCGTCCAAGTTATTCATTCCACCTAGAGACTGATAAGGAAAAAGCATGACCTCTCCCCTATTTAGCCATTTGACAGTCCTCAGCATGGCCGTGGTTGTCAGCGCATTTAGCCTGCCGGCGAACGCCCATGATTATCCGATCACGGTGCAAAGTTGTGATCGACAAGTCACTTTTGAGCGTGCGCCCACGGCGGCCGTCTCAAACGATGTGAACCTTACCGAGATGATGCTGGCGCTTGGATTACAAGATCATATGGTAGGCTTTACCGGCATTTCGGGGTGGAAAACCCTTGCCCCTGAGCTACGTGAAGGCATAGGTGAACTGCCCGAATTATCGGCAAAATACCCAACCAAAGAAGTCTTATTAGGCGCGGATGCTGACTTTTACTTTGCGGGTTGGAATTATGGTATGCGTGTCGGTGGAGGCGTGACGCCAGACACCTTAGCACCACTGGGAATCAAGGTGTACGAACTCACTGAAAGCTGCATCCACATTATGGATAAAGCCAAGGTTTCTATGCAGGACATGTATCTGGATTTACTCAATCTGGGGCGTATTTTCAATGTCGAAGACAAAGCGAAGCAATTGGTGGCAAGCTATCAGTCATCGCTCGCCGATTTCCAAGCCGATTTGCCTAAGTTGGACCAGCCTGTTAAAGCCTTTGTGTATGACTCAGGTGAAGAGCAACCTTTCACGGCTGGCCGATTTGGTATGCCAACGGCGCTCATTGAAGCCGCTGGTGGCGTGAATATATTGGACGATCTAGCGAAGAGCTGGACACAAGTCGGTTGGGAAGCCGTCATCGACCGCGCTCCAGAGGTCATTATCATAGTCAATTATGGCCAAGTGACGGCCCAGCAAAAAATTGACTTTATGCTTAGTAATCCTGCTTTCAAAGACATTCCTGCGGTGAAGAACAAGCAGTTTGTGGTATTGGAATACGTCGAAGCCACGCCTGGTCCACGTAATATCGCGGCGATAAAACGTCTTGCCAAAGCCTTTAGAGCAGCACCATGAACACCACTAGATGGCGTATTATGAATCGACTGAGCAGCATGCCTATGTTGATTTTATTATTGAGTCTGAGCCTAATCGCTTTTATTGGCATGGCGATTAGCTTTGGCTCCGTCTCCATTCCCCAAAGTACCGTCTGGCAAATCATCGCTCATAAATTATCGTTACTCGACGCACAACCTTATTGGTCAAGAGGCAAAGAAAACATTGTTTGGGCTGTGCGTTTACCAAGAAGCTTATTGGCCGCCATGGTCGGCGCTTCTCTCGCCATAGTGGGAGCGGCATTGCAATCCGTAACACGCAACCCTTTGGCGGATCCACACTTGTTAGGCGTGTCTTCTGGTGCCGCATTAGGCGCCATTGTTGCACTCTTGCATACCGGTATGATACTTGGTGTGATGACCGTACCTCTGTTTGCTTTTATGGGGGCCTTGCTAGGCATTTTTATGGTGTTGAGCGTGGCGAATTTTTCTGCTTCTTACAGCGCAAGCCGATTGATTTTATCGGGGGTCGCAGTGGCCTTTGTTCTCACCGCAATGGGCAACTTATTGATTTTCCTAGGAGATCACAGAGCCGCACACACCGCGATTTTTTGGATGTTAGGCGGTTTAGGGTTGGCTCAATGGCAACAACTGTGGTTTCCATTGACAGCACTCATTCTTGGCAGTGCCTACCTGATTTATCAAGCACGTTACCTCAACGCCATGATGCTAGGCGACGAAAGTGCTGCCAGCTTAGGCATCCCTGTCACCCGCTTTCGCCTTACTGTCATTATAGTCTGCGCCTTGCTGACCGGTGCCGCCGTGGCGTTTTCGGGAGTGATAGGATTTGTCGGTTTAATGGTACCGCACATAATTCGACTCTTGGTTGGCGGAGATTATCGTAAATTATTACCTTTAAGCGCATTACTCGGTGCCATATTCTTAGTGTTAGCCGATACCGCAGCGCGCTCTATCATACCGCCAGAAGACATTCCCATTGGTGCTTTAACAGGCCTTGTCGGTGGCATTGCCTTTGTCATCCTGATGCGACACAAGCGACATACCGACTTTTCGTAAAAGTCCTTGCAGCGACACTGAAAAAGCCTAAAATACTGTATATATAAACAGTATTTTAGGCTTTGTTATGTCGTCATCAGACCCGTTCAGCTCGCCACTAAAAGGTCGCGGCACCAGTAATCTACAAGCCGGACGCTTTAGCAAACAGCAGGTTACTCAAGACATCAACGAGGACACTCTGATCGCCCGCGAGTCATGGCAACCGCAGACTCAGGTGCATTATGTTCAAGCCAAAAGCATCATCAGCCGCAATCAATCCCCTGATGTGCCCTTTAATCTCTCGATCAATCCTTACCAAGGTTGCGAGCATGGCTGTATTTATTGCTTTGCACGGCCCACTCATGCCTACCTAGATTTGTCTCCAGGTTTGGATTTTGAGACCAAATTAGTAGCAAAAACCAATGCTGCTGAGTTACTGGCAAAAGAATTAGCTCACCCAAAATACCAGTGTGAACCCATTGCGTTGGGCATCAATACCGACGCCTACCAGCCCATTGAGAAAGACTTAAAGATCACCCGCTCTTTATTGGAAGTGGCCTTAGCGCATAAGCAGCCGATTTCCTTGATCACCAAGAGTGCCTTGATTCTTAGAGACTTAGACCTATTATCTGAGATGGCAAAACAGCGATTGGTGCATGTTGCCATCAGTGTGACGACGTTAGACAACGACTTAAAGCGGATTTTAGAACCGAGAACCGCTTCTGGCAGTAAACGCCTTGAGGTCATTCGGTCACTCTCTGCCACTTGCATTCCTGTTACAGTATTAGCCGCGCCAGTGATTCCTTTTATTAATGATCACGAGCTGGAAAGCATAATATCTGCAAGCGCAGACGCCGGTGCACAGGCAATTCATTACATCCTGCTGCGCTTACCGCACGAAGTGGCGCCTTTGTTTGAGGAATGGTTACACCAGCATTTTCCTGAGCGAGCCGCTCATGTGTTACAGCGCATGATGGACATGCGCGGTGGCAAGCTATACGACAGCCGTTTTGGCAAACGTATGACAGGAGAAGGCTTGTTTGCGGACATCATTCATCAGCGTTTTCGCATCGCTCGTAACAAACATGGCTTGAGCGATCAGCGTCATGGTTATTTAGATTGTTCTGGTTTTACCCTGCCACCCAAGACAGGGGATCAACTAGGCTTATTTTGAGTCAAATTCGCTCGATTTACTCTGCATTAGCCTGAATACGTAACGCCACGCCCGCTGCCGAGGTACGATTCTCCACCCCGAGCTTTGGAAAAATTTGTTCTAGATGCTTGTTGACCGTGCGTGGGCTCAAAGCGGTTGCCCTCTTGCGGCGAATGATCTAGCCAATCTTTTACCAGATGGCTTAGCTGGTCAGCTTGCCAATCAGGTGTGAGTCGTGCCTTTGCCATCAAAGCATGAGTTTGTGGCGTCGCCCATGCAATGGTTCCTGAGCGCTCGAAAGTCATCAGGTTTTGCCCCATGCTAATTACCCTATGAGGGTACGTTAAATGACGTAGGCACCTTAAAACACAACCGGAGAGATACAGCATAACGTTCAATTAATGCCGTTTAAGATAAGAAGGGAAAGAATCGCATAAAAAAGGCGAACGTCATCAATGACATCCGCCTTTATAAAATCAGGACGCTATCGATTTATAGAATCTTAGCGGCCTCCTCAAAATCAAGACGTGGACCACGCGGATGGTAACCCTCTGGTTTGCCGTAACCTAGATTGATGATGAAATTGGTTTTGAAACGACCATCGGCAAAGAATTCAGCATCAACAGCCGCCGGATTAAAACCACTCATTGGCCCTGCTGCTAAACCTAAAGCGCGAGCGGCTAAAATGACATAGGCGCCTTGCAAGCTGCTGTTACGGAATGCCGTTGATTCAGATAAAGCCGCGTCATTCTCAAACATGGGTTTGGCATCCATGACAGGGAATTGCGTTGGTAGGTGTTGATAAAACTCAGAATCCGAAGCAACGATTAACGTTAATGGTGCCCCACGTGTTTTTTCAACATTACCAGGAGCCAAAGCTGGTAATAGTCTTTCTTTACCCTCAGTGCTGTTCAAAAATACAAAGCGTGCGGGCTGAGTATTCATGGAAGTCGGCCCCCATTTACAGAGATCATATAAGGCTTTAATCGTTTCCTCATTCACAGGCGTGTCTAAGAATTCGTTATAGGTTCTGGCCTCTAAAAACAGCTGATCTAAAGCATTTTTGTCTAATGGTGTGCTCATACAATCTCCTTAACAAAGGTATTCAATAAAGAAGTATCTGGATTTCGAGACAAAGTATACGACGCCCAAAGTGGGCCATATAGGCTCGATTAAGAACATGAGTGTTTCACAAAACGATCTAATACAAGGCATAGGAAAACTAAGCTTTTGCGCCTCAGGCCAAACCTATTTTCTTCAAAAGACCCGATTCATCATCCCCCTGATGGGTTCATTAATAAGCGCTACTGTTTCGAAAGAAAAAGACAAGGCGTTAAGATCGCATCAACCCCTTCAAAAATGTCAGCCAATCTTGCAGCTCATCATCAAGTGATTGTTGCTGTTTTTTGGTCAGTGATCGGTTTAACTCAGCCAACATTTGTGCATATAGGATTCGATTCTGTTCAGAGGCCGCTTTATACTGTGGGGGTTTATATTGCTCTGGATTGCTCATGATACTGCCCAGTTGCTGAGGAAAGTCTGGTGACTGACGGTCAGCAAAAAGGTCTTTGACCCTCTTTAGCAGCTGGGTTTGATAAGCCATTCTTAACTCAAACGTTGGTATAAATTGCGGCGCAAAGCGCTGGAGGATTTGTGTTTGCTCTAGTGTTAATTTGCCAATGTTGTCTTCTACCTGTTCAGTCAAATCCTGTTGTCGATCCGCTAAACGCGCCTCTTTGCTTTCAGCCGCCGCTCTGGATTGTCTTTCTTCTCGTTTTTTCTGCCATGCCGATAAAAGACTGTCTATCTGAGAAGGTGACAATTGCGGCGCCAGTACAGCCAGTTCTGGCGCAATTTTATCGCGTAAGCGTTGTACATTCTGCTGAACCTCATCAAACACATTCAGCCATTGCTGCTGATCAAGGGGAGCTGTCTGGAGTTGTGATCTTAGGGCGTTAAGCTGGGTTTGATAAGTTTTCAGCTCTTCGGAGCGATGCCAAGCATGCCACGAATCGACACGCTCATCCAAAAGGGCCTTTTGCTCTGTGGTCAATTCAATATAGTCATCCACATACCAATACAACAGCCAATCAAGATTGTTGTACACAAAAGAAGACGAGCAAGCACTCAACAACACACTAAACAATAGTACCAGCGAGAATTTTGTCTTTTTCATTGGGACTCCGCCCTTTAGACCAGTTGATATAAATCCATTTTATATTGAGGTGGTTCGACCTTTTTAGTCAAGCTTTCTTTTAGTTAGTATTGTGCTTTATGGGTTATATCAAGATAAAACTGGCTGTTGAGAAGTCAGTTCAGGGGAAGAATTCTAACGAACAGCCGAGGTTAATTAACTAAAAATCACAGCCTGATGAGGCACTTCTTGGTTTATCGTGAAGCCGTATTATGTCTATCTATCTTCACTTAAAATCAGTAGATGGGTTTTGTTGTTTTGCCACGTACATTGACTGATCCGCTTCCTTCAACAGGGTGTCTATGGATTTTCTCTCTGCAGAATCGGTCACAGCAAACCCAGCACTGTACAACAAATCGTATTTATGAAGTGACGCTTGATTATATTGCTCAACAGTACGTTTAAAACGTGCAATCACCTGCTTGGCAGTCTTTAGGTCTATGCCTGGCATAAAGACCACAAACTCATCACCTCCTAATCGACATAAAATATCGGCAGAACGAAAATTTTCTTGCATCAATGCGGCAAACTGCCGCAAAGCACGATCTCCCTCATCATGGCCAAACCGGTCATTAATAGGTTTAAACAGATTGAGATCCATGTAGACCAAAGAAAACGTCTCTGTCAGCGCATAAGGAATAGTAAGTTGGTGTTGAGCTTGTCGGATAAAGCCTCGACGATTGAGCAATTGAGTGAGTTCATCAACAGAAGCAATGTGAGTTGCCAAGAGTTCGTATTCTGCCATTTTCGCTAGGTCAACCAAGGCCTCCAAATCCTGACCCGACAAGTCATGCGGCCGCTGATCAATAATACAAAGTGTGCCCATTTTTGTACCATCACCGTAAGCTAAGGGAACACCTGCATAAAATCGAATATTAGGTGGTCCTGTTACCAAAGGGTTGTCAGCAAAACGCGGATCTAAAGAGGCATCAGGAATAATAAAAGGCTCAGATCCCAAGATCGCATGACCACAAAAAGAAATGTCCCGTGAAGCTTCTCTTATTTCCAGACCAAGGCAGGACTTGAGCCATTGACGGCTTTCATCCACCAGACTGACTAATGCGATAGGCACATCAAACATGCGCTGCGCCAATCGCGTCACGCGATCAAAACGCTCTTCTGCATCGGTGTCCAAAATACCTAAACTTCTCAAATTACTGAGTCTAAGCGTTTCGTCTTCTGGTAAGTCTGGTATTTGCATCGTCCACCTTATTGATTTTCAAACGGCATTATCCTCTCTTAATACTGCTTTAAACTTAGCACTTCATGCCTTAGATTCAATATAGACGAACAAAGTTTTACACTTCAGTCTCCTCTTAACTCAAGCCATTAGGCTCTCACCCAAGAGAAGAGTTTCTTGTGCAGGAATGCCAAAATGCTACTCATAATAGGGACAATAATGATCGTCATAATAAGCAAACGTAGGGGTAGACTAAATTGACCAATATAGGGATCGAGTAACGGAAAAAACAGGTTTAATAAAGGGTAGATCGTTAGCCAAACCAACAACATGGCTTTCCATTTTTTCGGTGCCTTTGGCTTCGTTTTTTGATCATTTAGCATATTAGTTCTCCTTACTCTTAAATGAATAAAAGCGCTTGTATGAATCACACACAGCCCCTTACTTAAAGCCATTTCACTTATCGAAATCAGATGAAACTATGCTAGTATTTTTTAATAGTGATTATCATTTGTATTTTTATGCATTCCGGCATAAAACCTATTCATTTCGGTGAAAAGGTGTGAAATGGGAAGATTAGATGACGTACAGAGTGAATCAAAACGATATTATTTCGGTGAATCAGCCATGTAATGGCGCAAAAAGACAACGTTTACCGGCAGTATTAGGCACGTGTTACGTTGATAGAGAACTCATCGAACCCGGTATCACCCTCGCTTATTCAAGTTATACCACCAGCCAAAATTTCGTTGAACAAAGCCGGATTGAAACGTCAGAGACAAGGTTGAGTTTAACGTTTGGTTTATCAGGGCAATCCATTTATCAGTGCAAAAGTGCCTTAACAGACGATTTAGTCTTTTCGGAAAACCACACCACATTGACGATCGTTGGCAACAGCCAAGGAGAACGAATATATCAAGAAGGGCAAAAAATCGATCAGTTGCGGATACTCATAAGTGGAGACGCATTTGATCGCCTTAGTATCCCATTTCAGCAAGCGGCCAAGGATGTCGCTTTTCCTACCCAGCAGCAACACACGCGAACCAGCCCGAACACCTTACATTACTTAAAGCGATTGATGACCTTGATGCACTCTCATCAACCAGAGCGACCTTTAGAGAAACAAATTCTGGTGTTGAATGTATTAAGTGAACAGTTATCTTTATTGCAGGAAGGTCGACAAGACTATCCGCTCAGGTTTCACCACAGAGACGAAGCCAGCATCATCTCAGCAAAACAGTATATGATTCAAAATATGTCTCTTCCCATCACCTTAGCCAACGTCTGTCAGGCGGTTGGCATCAGCGAAACCAAGCTAAAACAAGGGACCAAAGCCATCTACCAATTATCACCGCACCAATTACTTTTGAAAATTCGTATGGAAAAAGCCTGGGAACGGTTAATGACAGGCCACAATGTGTCTCAAACCGCTTATTTTGTCGGCTATCAACACCCTTCCAATTTCAGCACCGCGTTTAGTCGCTATTATGGTTTTTCACCTAAATCACTACTCGCTCAGAAGCGGTAAAGATAAGACAGAATCACACCTTTTCAATCACGATAGACAGGTAACCCACTTCGAAGCCGAACTTGGTCATCACGGATTCATTGATCACTACGCCGTCTTTGACCATATACATGCGATCGTCAACGGTTACCTCGATAATGTCGCCATCGTAAGGCACTTGCAGTACGTATTTCATGAACAAGGCGTTGCCTGCGATGTTGATTTTTCCTGTGCCTACCACGTCATTCGCTGTTGCTGTGTATTGTCCGGATTCATTGGGTGTCATGGTCCAAGTACGGTTCTGAATCTCACCGTCATCAAACACAAACACTTCCGCTAAAGTCCCCACACCGTTTTCCCAGCTACCATCTAACGTGGCATTAAAATAACGAATGACTTCGCCACTGCGATTTTTCAAAATACCATGGGCGCGCAATTGGCCAGAAAAAAAAGACTGTAGCTCAAACTTAGGGGTGTTGTTGGCGTAAATGGACACATCCGCCGTAGAACAAGCCGATAAAGTAATGGCGCTCAATAACACCATGAGCCATTTTTTGTATCTCACAAACATCATTCAAATCCTCTAAATTCAATCATTGTATTGGTAGCGAATATCGACACTTTGGTATTTTCCTGCGGCATTGCTGATGTTGGCTCTGCCGGTAAAACGCAGCAATCTTTGCGTGCTTGAGTCATACGCCACCACAATGGGATCAACCGCCATCTTGACCAGCCAAGACACGGGCGACAAAGTAAAACAGACCGCACTTGATGATGTATCGGCTAGGCAATCAGCCTGTTGGAAACGGAAGGAAAAAGTGGTGCGCTTACTGGGAACCAAATATTCAATGTCCATCGCCTTACCAGACATCAAAGGTTGCCAATATTGTCGAACAAAAGCGTCAAAACCGGCATCTATGACCATATTGGGTTTGTCAGCAACCGTGTCTTCTTTTGCTTCGCTGCCATTCTGCTTACGGTATTTCACCAAGAACGTTTCACCCACCTGCCTCACCTCAATCGCTTCGCCATTGCGATCATTTAACTGTTGAAAACTGGGGCGTATTAAAGACCTTGAGAAGTCGATTTGTTTGCGCGCAAACTCGGTGCCATCAGGTTCAGAATACATCACCTGATGTTGTGCCCGGTCTAATTTGATGTGTTTTTCCGTATAAACCAGCTCTCCCGTTTCCAAACTAAAAGCTTGGCCTATGGCGGAACTGGGCGCATTCGAAAACAACAATCCGCTAGCAAACAGGAGGGTGCTGGTGAGTAAAACACGAAGAGAATACATTGACTGCATATTAATCCTTCCTATCAGTCAGTTGCCATTTATCCGTTAGCCAAACCCCAAACGGCAAGATCATCGCCCACAACGCAGCGACCAGTAATAAGCTATAAATTAGTGGCGAGGCCAAAGTAATGCCGGCCATGTTGGCACCAGCAAAATAACTCATGGTCGGGCCAATCAACCCTAAACCTGCCGCTAGAACATATCGCTTTCTTAAAAAAGACAGACTATGGGCGAATAAGGTGGCCACACTGACCCACAAGCACAATAGCCAGACTGGAGGCACACCGAATGTCGTCCAAGATGCGGTGGTCGATGTAAAAACAGACAGGCGAAATAAACTGCCATCGACAACAAAACCCAACAACAGAAAGACACTAATCAACCGCCACTCATGGCGGTTTTTCATAATGAATAGGTGATGAAAAGCGAGGTAACACATGGTGGCCAACAATGCCCATAACGACCCCATAAGAAGGCATACAAACCATATTATTTGAAATAATACCGCGTTAATGATGGCCTTCTTTGCCACGCTATTACTCCCCTGAAGGCAAAGTTAAGCGATGCTCAGGTTTGGCAAACACAAACTGACCTGTGCTGATCGCCCGCTCTTTGAAGCCGCCTTCACAATAAGCTAAGTAGAAATCCCACATGCGACAAAAAACATCATCAAACCCTTGTTTGACGACCTCTTGGCGGGCCTCATGAAAACGTATACGCCAGTCTGCTAAGGTTTTGGCATAATGCTCTGTAATGTCTTCCAAACCGACGATTTGCATGTCTGTTTTGGCCGAAATCTTATCTGCTATCACTTGGTTTGATGGTAAACAACCGCCTGGAAAGATGTAACGTTGAATAAAGTCCACCGAGCGACGTGCGTAATCGTAGCGTTGATCTGCGATGGTAATGGCTTGAATCACCATTAAACCTTCAGGTTTTAATAGCTCACTGCACTTAGAGAAATAACTGTCGTAGTACTCATGACCCACGGCTTCGATCATTTCAATCGACACCAGCTTGTCATATTGCCCTTGCAAGTCACGATAGTCGTCCAACAAAAGGGTTACTTTATTTTCTAAACCTTCCGCTTTGACACGCGCTTGCGCGAATTCATATTGTTCTTTCGAAATCGTTGTTGTTGTGACTTGGCAACCATAATGTTTAGCGGCATGAATCGCCATCCCACCCCAACCTGTTCCAATTTCTAATAAATGATCGGTTTCTTTGAGCTGCAGTTTTTGGCAAATACGATCCAATTTAAACACCGAAGCCTCTTCCAAAGACGCGTTTTTCTCAGGATAGAAGGCCGCAGAATACATCATGGTTGGGTCTAAAAAGAGAGAGAAGAAATCGTTACCTAAATCATAGTGAGCAGAGATGTTATCACGGGAGCCTTTCTTGGTATTGGCATTCATTTTGTGCAGTATTTTCGTGCCAATCCGCGACCAAAATGGTCTCTTCTGATCCATTTTATTAATCAAGTTTAAGTTGGCCACCATCAATCGAATCACCCCAACCAAATCCGGCGAACTCCAATGACCTTTCATGTAAGCTTCACCCGCACCAATACTGCTGTTAAAAAAAACATCTCGGTAGGCATGGCGATTTTCGACTCGGATATGCGCAATGTGTTTGGCAGAATGGCGAGCTTCCCCGAAAGAAAACACAATGCCCTCTTCTTCAAGCGTCAGGTGGCCAATCGCAAGACGGTTGAGCATAGCAAACACCATTTTTCTGGCCATATTATCGAGGCGAGATGGTGAGGATTTATTAGTTTGTTTCTGATTTTCTGCACTGACCAAACTCATACAAACGGAACCTCTCAATCGTTATTTTACTTTGGTGAAGATTTTTGGATAACTGTAAAATGGCACTTTCTTTAACCACAATCTCAACGCTTGCCAATAAATTCCCCACGCCACTTTTGCGGTCATAAAAGGATAAGAAAACAATACTTTACGTAAATTAAATGCGCTTATTGGCTGTCTTACCAAAGCCAACGTCGCATCAAAAACCAATTCTTGTGACTGTAATTCTTTATTTTGCATGTGCACGCTTAACTGCTGACTTGGTTGGCGACTTCGCCAGTCATAAAAATGATTCATCGGATGAAATGGCGACACGTGCATGGCTTTATCAAATTGGATACGTTGAACCTGCTGTTTTGGATCACATTTCAAAACATAGGCGACTTTTTCGCCCCAAGGCGTGTTCGTCACTTCGAGTAACATGGCTTGAAGTTGCTCTTCTTGATCAAAGCAGTAATAAATCGTTATGGGGTTAATAATAAAACCAAAATAGCGACAATTGGTCAGCATCCGAACAGGGCCATTAAGACTTAAACCGAGCTGTTTAAAGACTTCACCTTGAACCGCTTGTTTGATGGGCAGTGTTGGTCCACCAAAATAGTCTTGGCGGACAAAGCGCGCCAATGACCATTTTTTCATTGACCACCAAGGGCTTATGGAAAAAACCTGATCCAATTCATCGAGGTCAAAATACATCATAAAAACCCGATACTGAAAAGCATGGCCGCGAGGTGTAAAGCGACGATGACGTACCGTGCCATAGTAAATGCCACTGTGCAGAGCATCATGAGTCGCAGGCGAGCCAACGTTCATATCATGACCCTTACTGTCAAAATGACACGCTGGGTTACCATGTTACCCCCAAACCTTCTGCGACCCGTACGCCACTCCAACAACCGTCTTCATGGAAGCCGTTGCGCCAGTATGCGCCACAGAACCAAGTGCGATTGACACCATTAATCTCCGACCAACGCGACTGAGCTTGAATGCCTTCTAAGGTGAAGGTTGGATGAGCATATTGGAAGCGACCGAGAATCTTACTCTGATCAATCATGTCCGTCTGATTCAATGTCACGACATAGGTCGTGTCACTGTCTAGGTGTTGAAGGATGTTCATGTTGTAGCTGAGAGTCGCGGGCTCATCACGGACATCACTCAAGTGATAGTTCCAGCTCGACCAAGCCAACTTAGCTTTGGGCAATAAATGCGTGTCCGTGTGCAATACCACATCGTTATTACGGTATGGAATGGCCTTTAAAATTTCTTGCTCGTCTTTACTTGAATCCGCCAACAAAACCAACGCTTGGTCGCTGTGACAGGCAAATACCACTTCGTCGAACATCTCGCTGTGACCATCCGCGAATTCCAATACCACGTTGTGGTCTGAACGCTGAACGGTCTTAATATCGGCATTCAGTACAATCTTGTCTTTGAAACGATCTACCAAGGGTTGCAAATAGGCAGACGAGCCACCTTCAATAACACGCCATTGAGGCCGATCACTGACACTCAAAAGTCCATGATTTTTAAAGAATCGTACGAAAAACACCAGCGGAAAATCCATCATTTCATCCAAGGTAGACGACCAAATGGCACTGCCCATTGGAATCAAATAATGCTCAGCAAAACGCTTTCCGTAACCACGCTCTTGTAGATATTCAGCCAGCGTGATGTCGGCTTTTAACTGACCGTTTTCAAGATCTTGGATGGCCTCTTTATTAAAACGTAAAATGTCTTTTAACATGCCTAAATAAGGCAAATTCAATAAATTACGACGTTGAGCAAACAAGGTGTTGAGATTATTACCGCCGTATTCCAATCCCGTACGCTGACAGCTAACACTAAAGCTCATTTCCGTGGGCTTAGAAACCACACCGATTTCATCCATCAGACGAATGAAATTTGGGTAAGTCCAATCATTAAAAACAATAAAACCTGTGTCTATAGCACGAATTTTCCCCGCTTCTTGTACCTCAACGGTTGCCGTATGACCACCAATGCGATCAGCGGATTCATATACCGTCACATCATGTTGCTTCTGTAATAAATAAGCACTGGTTAGCCCAGAAATCCCTGAACCAATAATGGCGATTTTCACTCATCGTCTCCTTAAACTGGGATGTCTTAATAAAGATATTCTGCAACTGTGTTTTTTGTCGTTACAAATTGTCATGTTTGTTTGGGGCAAGCTTTCCTAACCACCATTTTGGTAAGTGACGACCGAGCCAAAGTAAGGCCGTCAAACGCTTAGGAAAGGCAAACTCATAGGGGCGATGCTGTAACGCTTGGTAGGTTCGTTTGGCCGCCTCGTCGGACGACATGAGAAACGGCATATCAAAGGTATTTTTCCGTGTTAGAGGTGTATCCACGAAACCCGGCAAGATACAGCTAACATCAATGCCATCGGTTTTTAAATCCATGCGCAGTGAGGACAGAAAATAACGAATCGCAGCCTTACTTGCGCCATAGGCTTCAGCGCGAGGAAACGCCGCTTGTACCGCTTGAGAACTGACCCCTACGAGGAGTGGTTGAGAAGCTCTCTTTAGTAGTGGCAAACAAACATCAACGCTGTTCACCAGACCAAAGTAATTCACCGACATAACCCGTTCCATCATTTGCCAGTCGGTATTATCACCGTCTAAATCAAGGTATTCACACGTTCCAGCATTGAGTATTGCACAATCCAGATGTGGTGCTAATCGACTGAGGGCGTCGCGAACGGGGTCAATCTGTGCTTTGTCGACAATATCAAACGCGACGAAAGAAAGATGGCTTTCATGTTTGGCTAAATTGGCTAATTCACCTTGCGTGCGTGCACTGGCTATGACCCGCCAACCCGCCTTTAAATAGCGCTGTACAAGAGCAAGGCCGATACCCGAGCTGGCGCCCGTAATCCACACAATTTTTTGTTCTTTATCACTAAGCGGTTCCATTGCGGTCTCCTTCATCCTATACGGCTAGGCGCTTTTTTAGGCCTTTTACCACGCTACCTAGTAATGGAACATGCTCATAAATCAGTTGACCTAAATCATACACATCTTCGTGAAAGTAGATGCGGTCATGAAACTGCACCTGACTCATACCTCGAACTGTGATGGTGTCTTTACCCAAACGTGGGTGCTTAAAATGCATGTTCCATTTAATGTAGGCCATGTCATCGGAAACGATCTGATCAAGGTACTCAAAGCGCCCACTTTGTACATTGACACTCATTTCAGACAAGTAAGTATGCAGAGCTTCCGCCCCTCTGAGCTCATGCACAGGGTCTTTAAAAAGCACATCATCAGCGTAAACCTGATCTATACTTCCCAATTTGGGATGCTTCACATCACGATAAAAATCTTTAAACCGATCGATTAATTGAAGATTAGGTGGCGATTGAGAGTCCGTCATACACATCACTTGTCTTTGTTGTTACCGTTAAGGACATGATTTTGTCCATCAAAGTTTCAAACGTCGTAAACCGCAAATTGGATCACTTTTTTATTTTAGACATTTTTAAAACAAACAGTGATCCGAAAAAGATATCACGACGTAAAGTTTATATTGAGTGATACACGTATTGAACAATATTCAGATCAGGCCTCGCTGGCCTTTCTCCTGAAGCGGAGTAATAAATGGAAAGCGCAACCAAAATAGAACCAGACAAACAAAGAGTGCAAGACATGTTTGCCATTGCTGAGCAACGGGATCAAGTCGCTTTAGCACGTTTGTTTGATCATTATGCGCCAAAGATTCGCAGTTTTTGTTTGGCCGCCCAGCCAGGCGCGAATTTGATGGCCGATGACATCGCCCAAGAAGTGATGATCCGTATTTGGAATAAAGCGCACACTTATAAACCGGAAGCAGCGTCATTAAACACTTGGGTGTTTACCCTTGCCCGAAACGCTCGGATAGATTATCTGCGCAAGAACAGCCGCTACCAGTCTGATATTGACCCAGAATACCTTTGGCAAAACATTGTTGACGAAAACTCAGATCCGTTTCAGGATGCGCAGCAAAAGCGAGATCAACAAATGATTCAGCAAAGTATTAAAAAGCTGCCAGTTGACCAACGACAAGTTCTGTCAAAAGTGTATTTGGAAGGTAAAACTCATAAAGAAGCCGCGGAGGAGTTATCTCTCCCGCTTGGAACCATAAAATCTAGAGTCCGATTGGCACTCCAGAAACTGACCATTTACGTAAAGAGGTAGTATTTGATGACCCACTACCATCCATCAATAGAAACATTAACAGATTATGCGGCTGGTGCTTTGCCACTGTCACATTCTTTGTGTGTTGCAACCCACTTAGAGCATTGCACTGAGTGTCAGCAACAAGTGAAAAAATTAGAAATGTTGGGGGCCCAGTTGTTTGAACAAAACCACATGCCACCTCAAGAATTAAGACATTTGAAAGATCAATTTTTTGCCAAATTAGAACAGCAAGATACGTCAGCTGACGCGAATCAAACGGCAAAAATCGTTGAACCGATCGAAAACAATGGCTACCAGATTCCCAAAAGCCTGCGTCAGTTTGTTACTAAGAGCTATGATGATCTGACTTGGATGCATTTATCGCCTTCGTTTAAAATCGCCACACTTCATAATGAAGAAGGTGGCGCTCAGATTGCCTTGACGCGAGTGAAAGCTGGCGCTCACATGCCGACTCATACTCATACTGGTGACGAGATTACCCTAGTATTGGAAGGCGCGTTCTCCGACGAAACAGGCATTTACCGACAAGGTGATTTCATTAGTCGTGACGCCCGACACAAGCACAAGCCAATTGTCACCAAAGACGCTGAGTGCATCTGTTTAACAGTGCTAGACGCGCCTATTGAGTTTACCGGCTGGTTTACCCGCCTCTTAAACCCAATTTTACGCCGCTACCACCCTCATACCAGCTTATAGCCCTCGTTCCACGCCTAAAACATTTCTCAAACAGAACGCGAAGGATCGCCTCTGTTTGCGGCTTTTTCTCACCGGCCATTCCGGTGCGGATGTTTTTCATCCACAACAAGAAAAAAATGTGAAACTCTGATATAGTAGTTGCTCAATTAAACAACAAGGACTACCAGTCATGGCAACAAAAAAGAAACAGCCAGCCGCAACGGAAACCTCGGAATCCATCGAAAAACAAATGCAAGAGTTTCTCGCGAAAGGTGGTCAAATTAACAAGATCGATTCGGGTGTAAGTGGCCAATCTCAACTAACCGGATCTCGCCATATTTCACTGGGCAACAGCAAAACAAAAGCACAGTAACACCCTCAGGCTCACGCACATTGCGTGCACAACAACATTGCCTCTTGATCAGTCATGTACTATTCAACGACATTTGTGTGAGCCTGCCCATTTCTATTTGGTTGGATTGATTATGCTAAGTGAAACTGATCGTCAATTTTTCAAGCCATTTTGGCGTCGTGTCGTCGCGACATTAACTTGTGCTGTTTGGGCCAGCATCGAATGGCTCTATGATGAACCCATGTGGGCCAGCTTCGCCGTTTTACTGACCGTCTACTGTGTGTGGAACTTTTTTTATCGCTTCGAAGACGACACAAACGAAGATAACTCCGCTCAATAGCCTTCCCCCTCTTAATATAAAAATACGGCAATAAGAACTGGCGACATCAGAAAGTATGACTTTTTTCTGTTACAAATTGGTCATGATTTCGCCATATTAACGTCACTTCGTTGTCACACCGACACTCTAATCTGAACAATAAATCATCAAAAGTTTATTCAGAACGGAGCGCCATTGTGATACAAGTCGAGCAAATGATTGCCAGTAAATCACCTCAGTTTTTCGACAAAAGTCCACTCATCACTCGCCCAACGCTAAGCCTATTAAAACGCTTGTTTCATGAGAATGAAGTGAACGAGTTTCTTGAGCAAAATGACAGTTGTGCTGGTTTTGAATTCATAGATCGTGTCTTGGATCATTTTAACTTCGGTTACCAAGTCAGCCAGATGGATCGTCGTAATATTCCTGCGGTGGGTCGCGTTATGATCATTGCCAATCACCCTCTTGGTGCTCTAGATGGTTTGGCATTACTGCGTTTAGTCGGTGAAATTCGACCCGATGTTAAAATCGTCGCCAATGATATGTTGATGGGCTTCGACGGCTTAAAAGACTTAGTCTTGCCAGTCGACAACCTCGGGGGCAAAACCGGCCGCCAGCAACTCAAAGCGATTATGAACTGCCTCCATAACGAAGAAGCCATTATTATTTTCCCTGCCGGTGAAGTGTCCCGCATGTCACCCAGCGGCGTGAAAGACCAGAAATGGAATCAGAACTATCTTAAGTTGGCGCAGAAAACCAACAGTCCATTGCTGCCGGTGCACATTGGTGGCCGTAACTCCATGCTGTTTTACACCAGCTCGTTAGTGTATCGCCCGTTATCCACCATTCAACTTGCCAACGAAATGTTTCGCCAGCGCAACCGCAAGATTCCAATGCAAGTGGGTCAAGCCATTCCAATCCAAGAATTGGCGCAATTACCATTGAGTGATAAAGAAAAAAACAAGCTGGTCAAACGTCATCTGTACCGCATTGCCAAAGGCAAGAAGCCATTATTAAAAACCGAAAAAACAGTGGATCACCCGCAAAATCGTCAGTTAATTAAACACGAACTAAAACAGTCTGAGCACCTTGGCAGCACCAAAGACAACAAGCAAATTTACCTATTCGACTACGATGCCGCGTCAGTCACCATGAAGGAAATTGGCCGCTTACGGGAAGTCGCGTTTCGCAAAGTAGGCGAAGGCACGGGAGAACGTTCAGACTTGGACAAGTTCGACCAATATTATCGTCACCTGATTCTGTGGGATGAAGAAGAGTTGGAAATCGTCGGCGCGTATCGTATTGGCGAAGTGGCTCGCTATATGAAAGACGAGTCGAGCAATCGTATCTACAGTGCTGAACTGTTTCGTTATTCATGTGATATGGAACCGTATTTTGAACAAGGCATCGAGCTAGGACGCAGCTTTGTGCAACCAAAATATTGGGGCAAACGCAGTCTGGATTATTTATGGTACGGCATCGGTGCTTATTTAAATCGTCATCCTGAAATTCGTTACATGTTTGGTCCAGTGAGTTTGAGTAATAGTTATCCGCAAGCCGCGAAAGATTTTATTGTGTCTTTTTACCAGCTTTACTTTGCCGATAAAGAACATCTGGCCCGTTCGTTCACGCCATACCAAGTAAATCCTGAGCACAAAGACATCATCCAGAATATGTTTTCGGGTGATAACTACGAGGAAGACTTTAAGGTGCTGAAGGAACAACTTGGTCACTTTGGTGCCAGCGTTCCGACCTTATTCAAGCAATACAGTGAATTATGTGAACCTGGTGGCGTTCGCTTCTTAGACTTTGGTGTGGATGCCGACTTTGGCTACTGTGTAGACGGGTTGGTTTTGGTCGATCTCAACACAGTCAAAGAAGCGAAAAATAAACGCTACCGAGGCTAACAAGACACAATTTACTGTAACACATGACTATTGATGGTGGTCATGGTGATGACGATGATGAACAGAGTGTTCTTGCTCTTCATCTGTTTTTCTCGTCGCCACAAGATAGATGATTTTGGCCACCAGCAATAGACTTAATACGATGAGGACAACCATTTGAATACTCATAAGACACCTCTTCTATTTTTTGTGAGTGCCATTTGAGTATAGTCCGGATATTCCCGCGTAAATGTGAATTTACGTTCTATAATAATTAAGGTGAGTGAAGCCCCACAACAGGGCAATTTTGAAACGATTTGGCGAACGCTGACCCAAAAGCGTCTTAGGCTGAGGCCATACCTCACAGGCTTTTCTATTACCGTTAATGAGTTACCAAAGCTGGCGCAAGCCTTGCTTTATACAGTGTTACCCTCTCAGGCTTTTGCAGTAGCCTTGTTATAGTCTCTCTTGTTAAATCATATGGAGCTGAAAATGATTGAGAAAACCTACCTAAAGACTAAGCCAAAATGCAAAGTGAAATTTTCCTTGCCTGCAGAAACCATTGGTGATGCCAATAAAGTTTCAGTTGTGGGGGATTTTAATAACTGGGACGCAGAAGCCAATCCGCTGAAAAAACAAAAAACCGGTTTGTATGCCTCGACATTAAATTTGGAAGTGGATCACACATACCAATTTCGTTACGTGGCAGACAATGTTCATTGGCTCAACGACGATATGGCGGACGCTTATGTGCCAAGCCCTGTTAGCCATGATAGCAACGGCGTATTAAATCTCTAATATCGCTTATTTCACCGACCAACCTATTACGGTGCCTCAAGATTCCCGCGGAATTGAGGGGCCGTATTTTCTTGCCCTTTATAAGCCAACCTTCCCTACCTTGTCATAAAAACCCACTACACTGTTACAGCGTATTTGAAACGACGCACAATGAACCCTTTACGTCGCTCTCAGTCGACGGGCTGATATTAGTGAGCAAAAATGTTACAATGTTTTTTATTAAACGCGCATTTAATAAAAAATTAATACCTTAGTACGACCAGTAACAAGGCATTGAACCCAATCAAGAGAGGCAAACAACATGGCACACCAGCAGCAATACATTCATGGCCGCTACCATGCATCCACCAGCGGTGAACATTTCGAAACCATCAACCCAGCCACTGGGGAAGTCATCGCAACGGTTGAACATGCTGGACAAGCTGAGCTCGATGCTGCAGTTGAATCTGCCAAACAAGGTCAAAAAGTCTGGGCCGCAATGAGCCCTGTCGAGCGTGGTCGTATCCTTAAGAAAGCCGCCGAAATCTTGCGTGAGCGCAACGAAGAGTTGGCTAAGCTTGAAGTCTTAGACACAGGTAAACCTTTACAAGAAGCCATCTGCGTTGACATTGAAACCGGTGCGGATGTGATCGAATATTACGCGGGTCTGACCGATAAAATTCAAGGCGAATACCAAGATTTAGGCAATGGTAACTTCTTCTATACTCGCCGTGAGCCACTGGGCATTTGTGCCGGCATTGGCGCGTGGAACTACCCTATTCAAATCGCCATGTGGAAATCAGGCCCTGCGCTTGCTGCTGGTAATGCCATGATCTTCAAACCGTCTGAAGAAACCCCACTAACGGCGCTGAAACTAGCAGAGATCTTTACCGAAGCGGGCTTACCGGACGGTGTTTTCAATGTCGTTCAAGGTGATGGTCGAACCGGTCAAATGATTACGAGCCATCCTGAAATCGATAAAGTTTCCTTCACCGGTGAAGTCGGCACAGGTAAAAAAGTGATGACGGCATCCGCTCAAACACTTAAAGAAGTGACCATGGAGCTGGGCGGTAAGTCCCCTATGATCATCTTCCCAGACATGCCAATCGATCAAGCGGTATCGGCTGCTATGCTGGCGAACTTCTATACTCAAGGTGAGGTTTGTACGAACGGCACACGTGTCTTTGTCCATGAAGACATTCTTGAAGCCTTTACCAAAGAACTTAAAGAACGCACTGAAGCCATGATTATCGGCGACCCAATGGACATGGCAACGCAAGTTGGCGCTTTGATCTCGAAAAATCATATGCAGAAAGTCTTAGGTTACATCCAAGCAGCGAAAGACGCTGGCGCGACCTTGCTATGTGGCGGTTACCAAGTAACGGAAAACGGTTTAGACAAAGGCGCGTTTGTCGCACCAACCGTGTTCACCGACTGCACCGACGACATGCCACAAGTAAAAGATGAGATCTTCGGTCCTGTCATGTCCGTCTTGAGTTTTAAAGACGAAGACGAAGCCATTGCTCGTGCTAACGACACTAAAATGGGCTTAGCAGCAGGTGTCTTTACTAAGGACTTCGCTCGCGCTCATCGTGTTATCAATCAAATGCAAGCCGGTATTTGTTGGATTAACGCGTGGGGCGCATCCCCTGCAGAAATGCCGGTTGGTGGTTACAAAGAGTCCGGTATTGGTCGCGAAAACGGCATCGACACGCTTTACCACTACACGCAAAACAAGAGCATCTTTGTCGACCTTAACGACATTCAAAACCCTTATTAAGCAAGACTGAGTAAGCGAGAGAAAGAATGGCAAACGAAACTTACGATTACGTTATTGTCGGTGCAGGCTCCGCAGGCTGTGTACTGGCAGACCGTTTAACAGAAAGCGGTGAACACAAGGTCTTGCTGCTGGAAATGGGTGGCTCAGATAAAAGCATCTTTATCCAAATGCCGACCGCTTTGTCGTACCCAATGAACACAGAAAAGTACGCTTGGCAATTTCATACGGAAAAAGAGCCTGGCCTAGACGGTCGTGAAATGCACTGCCCGCGCGGAAAAGTGTTAGGCGGCTCCTCTTCCATCAATGGCATGGTCTACGTTCGCGGCCATGCCTGTGATTTTGATGAGTGGGAAGAAAATGGCGCCAAAGGCTGGAACTACCAGTCTTGCCTGCCTTACTTCAAAAAAGCCGAATCATGGAAAGGCGGTGCCGACCTATACCGCGGTAGTGAAGGTCCATTGGCCACCAACAATGGCAACGACATGAGTTACAACCCGCTTTATCAAGCTTTTATTGAAGCTGGCAATGAAGCGGGTTATGGCAAAACCGACGATTACAACGGTTATCGTCAAGAAGGCTTTGGTCCAATGCACATGACGGTGAAAAATGGTGTTCGCGCCTCCACCTCCAATGTGTACTTGCGTCGTGCTCTAAAACGCCCAAATCTAACACTGAAAACCGGTGTGCTTAGTCATAAGGTGGTGTTTGAAGGCAAGCGCGCTGTGGGCATTGAATTCAGTAAGAATGGCTCCGTGAGTCAAGTCAAAGCCAACAACGAAGTCATCCTATCCGCCGGTTCAGTCGGCTCACCACAATTGTTGCAATTGTCTGGTGTAGGACCAAAAGACGTGCTTGAGAAAGCAGGTGTGCCTGTGGTTCAAGAACTACCTGGCGTTGGAGAAAACTTACAAGATCACTTGGAAGTCTACTTCCAATACCGCTGTAATCAACCCGTTACCCTAAACGGCAAACTGGATTTGATCAGCAAAGGCCTCATCGGTACTCGCTGGATTTTGTTCAAAGACGGCTTAGGCGCCTCTAACCACTTTGAATCCTGTGGCTTTATTCGCTCTCGTGCTGGCTTGAAATGGCCGAATATTCAATACCACTTCTTGCCTGCCGCAATGCGCTACGATGGTCGTACCGCCTTTGACGGTCACGGCTACCAAGTTCACGTTGGGCCGAATAAACCAGAAAGCCGCGGTAAGTTATGGATTGAATCGGCTGACCCTACGGCCAAGCCACGAATCTTGTTCAACTACATTTCGACTGAACAAGACAAACAGGACTGGCGCGACACCATTCGCTTGAGTCGTGAAATTCTTCAACAGTCTGCACTGGATGACTACCGTGGCGAAGAGATTCAGCCAGGTCTTGATGTGCAAAGTGACGAAGAAATTGATCAGTGGGTAAAAGAGAACGTCGAGAGTGCTTATCACCCATCCTGTACCTGTAAAATGGGCGCCGACAATGACCCAATGGCAGTGCTGGATGAAGCATGTCGCGTACGAGGCGTGGAGAGTTTACGCGTGGTGGATTCGTCCATATTCCCCACCATCACCAATGGTAATTTGAACGCCCCAACCATTATGGTGGCGGAAAAAGCCGCGGAGATCATCCTTGGTAAAGCACCACTGCCTAGCCTAGATGCGCCTGTTTGGATTCACCCTGAATACGAAACCAAGCAGCGGTAATCGCCCCTTCCGATTTGAGCGGAAAAGAGTTCATTAAAAAGCCTAAAGTAATGATTACTTTAGGCTTTTTTTTATGACTTAAGCTTTTCTCTAAAACAACATGAAATGACTTATTTCAGTTCGAAAACCGCAAAACCATCATTGTTCATTGATTGGTAAATCATGTTACTACTCGCAGCTTCTTTGGCTTTAGAAGCCGTAGTGAACAGAACTTTTGCCTTACCAAAATCTGCGAAAGACCAATTATCATCCGCCGCTGGATTAATGGTTTTCTGACTCAACAAGTAGTTCGCCACGACGTCTCGGTTTTTATCGGGTGCATCAATGACGATGGTGTCACCGGACAAGTTAGGGAAACTACCACCACCGCCAGCACGGTAGTTGTTCGTCGCCACAAGGAAGTCGGCCGTCATATCCATTGGTTTACCTTGGAACGTCACATCTAGGATACGGTGCGAATTTGGATTCGCCACCTTGCCTTCTGAGTCGTAACGAGCAGGTTGAGTCACATCAATGCGGTATGAAATACCGTCGATGACATCAAAGTTATAAGTTGGGAAAGACGAGTTGACCAAGTCTTGCGCTGTCTTGGATTTGGCATCAATTTGATTGAACTGACCCGCCGCACGCTCAAGCCATTCCACCACCTGTGCTCCGGTCAACTTCACCACTTTCAAATCGTTTGGATAGATGTACAAATCGCTGACGTTTTTCAGCGCAATGTCACCTTTTGGTACGTCTGTGTAATATTCTGGACCACCGCGACCACCGGCTTTGAAAGGCGCTGCGGCAGACAAAATAGGCAAACCTTCATACGAGGTTCCACGCACAATGTTTTCGACATACCAAACTTGCGCGTTGTTAACGATTTGAATCGATGGATCGTCCTGTACCAAGGCAAAAAAGCTGTTGATATCGGATGTGGACTCACCCACTTTACGACGCATGTACGCTAGCGTGCCTTCATGTTCCGTTTCTACTGCCTTGTTAATAGCGACATCGGCCTCCACCAATGGGATCGTCTTACGACCGTCACGACGGGAAATAGCCCGTACTTCAGCTTTACCATCGGCCACTTTCCAACCGTCACCTGCTGGCTCTAAGGTTAAATCCACCACACCTAGGTGCGATCCCCAAAACCCTGGCATGGTCGCAGGCTTGCCGTAAACTGTGCCTTTTTCGTTATCGACGCCGTCGAATTGAGCAATGGTTTTGTCACCTGGGAACACGCGATGTGAATGACCAAATAAAATGGCATCAATACCATCCACTTTGGCCAAATGATAAGAAGCATGCTCTTCACCTTTCATATAAGGTGAGTTCATCATGCCACTGTGTGGAATGGCAATGATGACATCCGCGCCGTTGGCTTTCATTTCTGGTACGTATTTTTTCGCCGTTTCGACAATGTCTTTGGCGATGACTTTATTCGTCAGATTGTCTTTGTCCCAAGTCATGATCTGTGGCGGCACAAACCCTATATAGCCAATGTTAACGGTTTGTGATTTGCCATCCGAATCAACGAAGGTTTTTGCTTTGATCAAATAAGGCTGGAAGTAAGGTTGATCATTGCTGGCGTCATTGTCACCATCATCTACGTATACGTTTGAACTAATGTATGGAAAGTTGGCACCGTTCAAGCTTTTCATCAAAAAGTCTAAGCCGTAATTGAACTCATGGTTACCTATGTTACCCACATCGTAATCTAATAGGTTCATGGCTTTAAACGCAGGGTGTGTTTCGCCAAAACGCAAGACACGGCCTTTTGCTACGTAATCCCCCAACGGTGTGCCTTGCAACAAATCGCCATTGTCGACCAACACAGAGTTGCTCACTTCAGCTCGGGCCGCTTTGATTAGAGTGGCCACACGGGATAAACCTACCGCATCACTTTGCTTGTCCCCATAGTAATCGTAATCCACTAAATTCATATGAATATCCGTGGTTTCCATTACTCGTAAGTCAATGGTAGAAGCCTGCGCTAAGGAAGCAAAGGCTAAAGAAGAAGCCAAAAAAGCCGCCTTCTTAGATAGGTCAAACGTCATGTTAGTACTCCATCGAGATTAAAAAAATCAATACTTACCAAATAGTCAGTTTTTTGATCATAAAACGAAAAGATGATGAATTCATGAGTTTTTTGTGACAAGGCGGGAAAAATATCAAATTAGTGATACATATAGGTGCCAAAGTTAACTGTCTAGCACATTTCGTATATTTGATTTACGCCTGCTTTGCTGTAAACGAAACATTAACGTCTAAACCAACGCCATACAAAGAGTATGCGCATTAACGCCGCAGCCACGTAAGTCATGGCACAAGCGGTCAGAATGCGTTTGATTTTGGGTAAGTCTTCGGCGTGAACATAATTCCCTTCCGCCAAGATAGGTAAGGCTTTCTTGAAACTGGCGTCCCACTCTTCCGGTAACATGGCCAAGTGCACAAACACCGCCAATAAACCAGATAAGCCCACCACAGCCGCATGCAGAGGCACCGCATAAGGCAAATGCAACAAGACGGAAATCACAGGCCAGCCGAGTAACAGAGCGCCTGCAATGCGGTTTAAGCCGTGAGCCAAGGGCAAATAACGTGAACTCAAATGAGATATAGGTTGTTTCTTCTCATGGGCGATCGCATGGCCTACCTCATGAGCCGCCACTGCCACGGCGGTCAAAGAGCGTCCATTGAATACGCTTGGACTAAGACGCACCGCGTGTTGTTTAAAGTCAAAATGATCACGGCCTTCTTGTGTGGTTTCAACCGCCACTCGCGGCAACTCAAACCGCGTCACCAAATGCTCGGCCAATTCCCCTCCAGTCCCCGGGATATCGCCACGTTCTTGCGCATAACGCTTCAAGGTGTACTTAACCCAAAGGTTGGGGCCAAGGATCAACACCAAAGCCAAAATAACCAGTAAAACCCACAACATACTTTTGCCTTTTTATCTGAAAACCGTCACCCTGTCGTAAAGCGTTTGGCGCTTTCGCCTTGCATCACATACACTGTCAGTAACCAGCACTACGCGAGACGATCATGAACAATCCGCTTATCGCCCCCATTCTTACCATGCTAAAAGCACAGCCTCACGGTCTAAAAGAGTTTGATATTCTCAAGTCTTTGCAGGGGCAGTTCCCTGAGTTCAGCCAATTAGCCGATGATACAAACCTACAACTGTTTCGTCAGCATTTCTTAATCATGAACGCGTTATACCAGTTGCAAAGCCAACTCTGGCAAGAAGACAACCTCATGTTAAGTATAGAAGCCACTCAGATTCGCCTGCTAAGTGCAAAGCATCTGTCTTCTTCCAATACGACCAGTGTTAATAATAGCCCAGATGCCAAGCTTGCGGCCTATTACCTTGACTGGAATGAATACGAAAAAACCGACGAAGCGGATGTAGTCCGCTTGCTCGACAGCTTTTATAACGGTGTTTGCCACTCTGGTGACCGACGCTCCGCATTAAAAACCTTGGAGCTAACAGAAGAGAATCCAAGTAAAGGCCGTATTAAGCAACAATATCGTAAGCTCGCGCAACAATACCACCCAGACCGAGGTGGCGATCAAGCAATCTTCATTAGCCTTCGCGAAGCGTATGAACAATTGATGCTGCAGGCACACATCTAAGTGTAAAAAGCACGCTAAAACATTGCTTTCATTGGCGTAAAAATTCAAGATAAAGTGTCGCTGTCATTCGCGCCATTGTTTGAATGACCTACATCTAACATCGAATAATAAGTTGAATATTATGCCTATATTGCGTTTTTTACATGGATCTCGTCTACTTTTACGCCCTTTCTGTTTCGCTAGCTTCTCCTTGATTGCCGCTTGTAGCTTTAACGAAATCGATCATTCCAATGACTTTGAAAATAATGGTCGCGACGTCACAGCATTGAAGCGAGATCAATTGTATTTAAAAGAAAGTCTGCCACCTGGTTTACCTTACCCTGATGACAGTTTTCGTGAAGGACTGACTCAACAACAAACCTACTTAAATCGCTTATCAGAACGACAGTTCCAACTGGACAACACAGCAGTGGATTTGGCAGATCTCAAACATGTGGCTTATGAAATCTCTTTGTGGCTAGACAACCCTAAATACACTCCTCATCTGGTTGCTCATCAACTGGCGGGGCAAGATCAACGAGGCAATGTGCAGATCACAGGGTATTACGTTCCGGTGATGCCCGTTCGTCATTTACCAGACGAAGCGTACCGCTACCCTTTGTACCGTAAACCCACACAAACCAACGCCGAAGGTCGTTATCCATCCCGAGAAGACATTGACTTTGAAAGTGCCCTTGCAGGTCAAGATTTAGAAATCGCTTACACTGCCGATTTAGTCGACAACTTCTTTTTGCATGTACAAGGATCAGGGGTGATCGAATACGAGGATGGCGAACAGAAGTTGTTATCTTGGGGTGGGGTGAATGGTCACCCTTATCGCAGCATTGGCAAAGAATTGATCGAACGAGGGGAAATAGACCGAGCCGATATTTCGGCACAAAGCATTCGCCAGTGGCTAGAGGAACACCCTCACAGAATGCGTGAAATCCTCTCCACTAACCCTAGCTATTTGTTCTTTAGCGAAGGGCTGGAAAAACCCGTTGGTGCAGCCAACGTACCGCTGACGCCATTATATTCAGCAGCGGTCGATCCTAGCGTCATTCCTTTGGGCTCAATCTTATTAGCGCAAGTGCCAAAGCTGGATCAAGCAGGTGAACTCATCGGTCACGAATTTCGCTTACTGTTAGCGCAAGACAAAGGCGGAGCCATTAAAGGCTCAGGTCATATCGACTGGTATCAGGGCATCGGAGAAGAAGCTCATCGACTAGCAGGCCAACTGAAACACTTTGGTAAAGTCTGGTTATTATTACCATCATCCAATCCACCGTCACATTAAATTAAGCCATTAAAAATGCCGCGACTCTTACCGCCGCGGCATTTGATGAGCCAATTATAAGCTATCTTAAATCACTCAATTTAAAGGACACCGGAATGTTAATTTTCAATTCCGTTTCAGCCATGTCTTTAGGAAATTTGGGCAATGGCGTGGCGTTGCGAATCATCTTCATCACGGCTTTATCCAAACGCTTATAGCCGGAACTTTTGGTAATCTGTACATCTGACACAGAACCATCGGCATAAGCAATAAAAGACAAAGACACCACCCCTTCTTCGTTACGTCGACGCGATTGTCTTGGGTAACGTTTATTCTTCGCCAAAACGGCTTTCAGCTTGGAGAAGTAAGTCGCTTTTGCACCTGGATTACCGCCGGTTGTCGCAGCGTTACTACTGCCAGTTGTCGCCTTCATATTCGCCATAGAAGGAGGAGCTACTTTTTTAGGTGGTGCCTTTACCACTTTCTGAACGGGTTTTGGCTCTGGTTTTGGCTCTGGTTTTGGCTCTGGTTTTGGCTCTGGTTTTGGCTCTGGTTTTGGCTCTGGTTTTGGCTCTGGTTTTGGCTCAGGTTTTGGTTCTGACTCAGGTTCTGGCTCTGGCTCTGGCTCTGGCTCTGGCTCTGGCTCAACCTTTTCCACTTCAATTGGAGAGTCTTGTTTTATCTCAACGGGTTCTGGTTCAACAATTGGCTCAGGTTCAATGATTGGCTCAGGCTCAACGATTGGTTCAGGTTCAATGATTGGCTCTGGCTCTGGCTCTGGCTCTGGCTCTGGCTCTGGCTCTGGCTCTGGCTCTGGCTCTGGCTCTGGCTCTGGCTCTGGCTCTGGCTCTGGCTCTGGTTCTGGTTCTGGTTCTGGTTCTGGTTCAACTTCAGGTTCTTTAATCGGTTCTTCAACTTCCTCAACCTCTTCTTGAGCAAGAGTCGTTTGCGCCGCCACCCCTAAATCGCCCATCATCCCTAGATCAAACTCTATGCCTTGAACACCCGCTGTTTGACTTCCTTCAGAGTCATTACTGTAAAAAGCAAAATAAAACGCCCCAGCATGAACTGAGATGGCCAAACCGCCAGCGACAAACCAATGACGTGCAGAGATCATGGTGTGCCTCGCTCTAACTGAGTCGCCAAACTTACTTTGGTTAATCCGGCTTGTCGAACTTGATCAAACACAGGTCGCAGTTTTTCTAGCGGAATGCTGCCATCGGCTTTAATTTGTACCCAAAAAGCGTTTTTATCTTCTGTTTTTTCAAACTCACGCTCCAGATAGCCTTTCACATCGGCTATCTGAAACACGTCATCTTCCACATAAAGCTCATTATTTAAACCGACAAAGATCGCCACACTGGGGTCCGTTTCAGCACGGTTATCATTTATGGATTCTGGCGGAATAACGGCAATTGGATCGGCTTTTTGAATTTGTCCAGCCACCATAAAGAAGACCAACATAAGAAATACCACATTGATCAAAGGCACCATATTATCGTCATTGGAGGCATTTCGAGCGGCGTACTTTTCTCCTATTTTCATTCTGAGGAGCTCTCCGGCATAGCAAAAGCATTGGCAATAGAAACGGTATTGGCACCGTTTTCTTTCAGACGATCAGCCAGCTTCATTAAGGACTGCAACGTCACACCGTCTTCCGCCTTAATAATGAAAACACCCTCATTATTCTCTTCCACTAGAGACTGAAAAGCCGTTTGGTCGGATAAACTGATAGATCGATCCGCTAACCAAACTTGGTTGTCGTTCAGCTTAAGAGTCAAAATCAGGTTGTCACTTTCAGTCTCAGGTTTTGGCGTATCGGACGCCACAGACAATGGTGTGTCGACAATGCGCCAAGGGACAAAACTGGACGTCAACATGAAAAACAACAGCAAGATAAACACCACATCAATTAAAGGGGTTAAACTGATGGCATTCTTGCGTTTTGGCTGAGTCAGCTTAAGCGGCATGAAGGATCTCTTTTTCAGCTTCTTCCACCAACTCTTTTGCCTTTGGGCTGGTGAAAACCTGAGTCACCGCATCATTCATATTATGCGCGATACGCTCTACTTTTCGCTCCAACCAACTGTGTAAAGTCACGACAGGAATCGCAACAGCCAAACCAACCGCGGTGGTTAATAGTGCCTGCCAAATGCCGCCAGATAACACTGACGGATCAACCTGATTGCCAGCCCCTTCCATTTGCTGGAACGCCGTGATCATACCTAATACTGTACCAAGCAAACCCAGCAATGGGCTCAGTGTCGCGATGATTTCTAAAGGTCGTAGAAAAGAACGTAATTGACTCAATAGATTCATGGCGCGGCGCTCCACTTCCTCGCGAATCAAATCCGCGGTCGTAGAACCATTAACCAAGGCCTCCATTGAATAAGCCACTAGACTATCAATTGGACGCTTTTGCTCCAATTTTTCCAACGCTCCCTCAACATTCTTGTTACGCCATTCGGCAAGCGCCAAATTGGTTGTTTTTAAACTTTCAGCACGCAAAGAAGAAAACTGCCAAAGTTTAAGCAACACGATCGTCAGCGCAACGACAGAAAACGCCATCAAAATCCAAACAACGGGACCACCGACTTGTAAGAAATCAACTATTTTCTGCTGAATTGAATCTTCCACAATACTCTCCAAGTGAGTAAAAACATGATCTCAAATGGTATTCATTCTCAACCACATTTTCAATAGAGGAATTGTGGAAGTCTGAGATTAATTCGACTTAACGTCGTGTTGTTTGCCGTCAAACTGCTTTGTACGAGTTAAGGCCGAGTTTGAACCCACAAACTGGCATAACTCTTTGATCAAATGAACACAATTGCCTTTGCGCACTTCCATCTCAAAGTCATCTTGCATAATGCCCATGTCTTTACGTAACTCATGAGATAAAGAAGCCAGTTTCCTGCGTGACCAATAACGCTGAAAACACCATGAAACGTGCTGTATTAATGCAATCATAATCATATCTAAGCCCTCACCAAATTTACGACCTGAGAGGTAATCATAGAGGTATCGATCACCTATCTATAGAGGCAGGTAGGTGCTTTCTTAAACAGACAGAAGGCCATACAGACAATCTGTATGGTCAATTTCAAAGTGCGCTGTGTGGTTACGAATGCGCTCTTCAACACCTGATACCGCGCAAAACGCCTTCTCCTATCGCTTCGGTCCATTCAATGTCATTCATTTGCCCGAAGAATACATAGCTCAGCCCAATAAACCGCCTACGAACCTAATTACTATTTTAGCGTCACCTCACCTTTAAATATGGAGAAGAAGCATGTCAAAACTCACTCTTTCATCGTCTGTCGGTATTGGTGGTGAAAACCAAACCGACGATGTACTCGTCGTACAAAAAGCCTTAAATGCTATTTATGAAAAAATTGAACTTAGCGAGCCCCTCGCAGAAGATGGCGAAATTGGCGAGGATGAAACAGACTCACCAACCTGCCAAGCTATTACCTTACTGCAACGTCACCTACTGGGATTTAAAAATCCGGATGCATTAATCAGCTGTAATGGCATGACTCATAAAGCATTGAAAAAAGCACTAGTAGAGTCCGAGCCAATACTCAGTATGTTTTTACCCAAAATTGTGCCTGATAAGGATCTAAAAGAAGCAGACTTTGAGCAAGCCGCAGAATTATTGAGCTGTGATGTTGCTGCCATCAAAGCCGTGTCAGAAGTCGAATCCTCTGGCAGTGGTTACTTTAAAAATAATGCGCCTTGCATCCTGTTTGAGGCCCATCAATTTTCCAAATACAGCCATCATCGCTTTGACGAATCGCACCCCGACATTTCGTCACCAAAATGGGACAGATCTTTGTATGTTGGCGGTGAAAAAGAATATGAACGCCTGCAAAAAGCCATGGAGCTTGACCGTTCGGCCGCCCTTAAATCGGCGTCTTTTGGACGCTATCAAATTATGGGGTTTAACCACGAAGCCGCAGGCTACGAAGACGTCGAAAGCTTTGTTAGCGATATGTTTTTTGCCGAACGCCATCACCTGATCGCCTTCGTCCACTTTATTAAATCTAACAATCGCTTGCTTGAGGCCATCCAAAACCTAGATTGGTCAACATTTGCTCGTTACTACAATGGTCCTAGCTACGCTGAAAACCATTATGACGAAAAACTGCAATCCGCTTATGAAAAGCATAACGCAGAATAATAGCGAACCAGAGTCACGAACATTGCAACCTAACAAACTGAGCCAAGATGGGGATTCATGATGGACTTAACCTCTTTAAAACAAAAATCACACAAGCACATTCGTGGGATTTCGCTGTTTATAATCGGGGTTGTCTCAGCCGCCATTATCCCTATCTGGCAAGTTTATTTTGTCGAACAATCTGATCTCAGTGTGGAGCTAGCAGAAATAAAACGTTTGAATTCAAATCACTTTGAGGTCACATTAGCAACCGATGAACTCAAGCTGCTGACGCCCTATATAGATGAAGAACGTTTCTATGAATATAACAACAATGGTCAGCGAGGCGATAAGATTCGTTACCCTTCATTCTCCGTTAACACGCTTCACAACGCTTTTGAAAAAGCAAAGCTGGACCTGAAAAACATAGCCGAAACAAAAGCGCTTCTAATGCAGCACATGCATACCATCGACCAATATCTAGACCCTGAAAATGAGGTGAATTTATTAACGGAATTTCGTGTCGCGGAAATGAAAGAATGGTCACTTCGAAACTACATTGATGACGATGAAGCTCAACACTATTTACAACAGGTATTAAGCATTACCCGGAACTACACCAGCATGGAATTTAAAGACAGAGAAATTCCAACTATTAACACCCCAGCTCTGGTTTTTCTATTATCCGATGTCAAAGAAGACCTCTATGACGTGATCGTTTCTAACAATCGTAGGTTAGAAAAATTACGAGACAATATGCGCGGCATTGAGACTCAAATCCAGAAACTACAACTAGAACAAAGCCACCTATACAGCTATTTCAACCTTGATGTTGTGGTGACCAATAACGGACGTATCAGCGCCTCGTTACGTCCAGTTGCTCTCGTTAGAGTCAACATCAGTGACAACAATTATGTCGACTTACGCCTACAAATGCAGGAGTACCAAAGACAAGCTGAAATAGAGCCAGCGTCCACCCAAATTATCCATTACCGCACAAAAATTTTAAGCAGCTATCCCATAGAAGACCGCAAATTAATGAATACCTTTTGGGGCACCACTGGACGAGCACGGCTACTCACTCTAGATACCCGAAACAACATTTATATTTCAAATGAAATGGCTTTTGCAGACAGCAGTAACCAGAAAGTCATGTTTGATCGCTTGAAAGAACGAGCGTCATCCCTGTAAACAACCGTCATATCAATCCACAAAGAAGGAAACCAACATGTCATACTTTACCAACCAATTGCAAAGCGATATCACCAAAACACTCGAATCTCTTGCCTCTTGTCCACCGATTAGACAAACCGAAGCAGACGACCTATGGCAACGCCTAAATACACTTCAAGCACTGAGCCAGGTGACGATTAAAAATATCCAATATAGAGGCATACCAACGCAATTAGATGAGTTTATTACGATTCAAAACTCAGGAGGGCTGCACATTGACATTAGTGGCTGGCGAATCCAAGCAGGGTCTCCCAAACAACAATATGTCTTTCCAGAAAGCAGTATTCTAGCACCCTACACGTGCTTGCAAGTAGACACATCAGGAGACAGTAATTTCAATTTTCAGTCCAATCAGCCTCTGTGGAACAATAAAGGGGATTTAGGCTCTTTACTCGATGACCAAAACAAGGTCATTTCTTGTTTAGCGTATGGCAAAAGTGCCCATGATAAAGTCGTCATTAGCCACATGAATTATGATGGCGAAGAGCACCGTAGCGAAGGTGATGAATTCGTTGAAATCAGCAATATATCAGATTGTGATGTCATATTAGATGAGTGGCGTTTAGACGCTATCACAAATCAAAATGAATTCTGCTTTCCCATACATACTAAGCTTAACGCGTTCACCTCGATCAAAGTTTACACCAATAAAACCGACTTAAAACCAGACGAATTCAGTTTTAACAGTCCTAGAGCCATTTGGAACAACTCTGGCGGTGGCTGTCAGCTGCTTGATTATCAAGGTTGCCTTGTTTCAGAATACCGTTACTAAAGGAGTCATTGCCAGTGACGAACGATGAGGCAAGCAAAACATCTTCCAGCGCCCAAAAAGAACTGATTAAGCTCGCTGAAGACAGTCGTTGTTTATTGCACTATGTTGCTCGTCACGGCAATTTAACCATTAGCCCAGAAATCGCCAAAGGCATTACCACGGTCAGTACAAAAATAGAAAACGATAATTGGTCCGTAGGCGATGAAATATACTTGATCCAATGTTATGACCGACTAGCACGTCAAATTTATCCAGTCACGATAGAAAGCATTAAAGCCGTGGTACCGATCATCACAAATGGTAAACAATCCAAACCAACAGCGTCTAAAACCATCACCTTATATCGCTATTACACCGTCTTCACATTGCTCTTTTTATTAATGGTGCAGATGTTTTATCTCTTTGGTTATACCTTGCTTGAAGATTTAAAACCCTTTCCCCAGCCCATCGTAAGCCCGCTTCCTGATGATATTGAAGCGAATTATCAATTACTAAAACAATGGAATTTTTTGTGGATGTTCGGCCAAACGATTCAACTTGACGTCCCCCTAGATAAGCAACATTTCGGCATTGAGTTCTCAGCTAATCTGATTGCTGCCCAATCTTTTATACAAATGTTGCAAAGCTATTTACTGCCCTTAATCTACGGATTATTAGGCGCTTTAATCTTTGTCTTACGCACCCTTTTACAGCAAGTAAGAAGTCTGACTTATACCGCCAGCCGGGAAATCGGCTATCGCTTACGTTTAACCCTAGGCTGTCTTGCGGGCATGATTACAGGCTGGTTTCTTAAACCCGAAATGGGAGAAATGGCACTTTCTCCCATGGCTTTGGCTTTCTTAGCAGGCTACAGCATCGAGGTTCTCTTTTCGTTGCTCGATAAACTCATAGACAGTCTGCGTCGTCAGACCAATTCTACGCCCCCTACTATCCCCCCTTCTCATTAGCTTTTTTTATGGCATCATCAATGAAGGTTTTCGCCAATTTTTCTAACATCTTATTCGTGTCGTCTTGCAAATCTTTAGGGGTCTTTTTGCCTAATAAAACCAGCTGTAACGTCATGTTTACTTTAGCCAGTTGCTGGAATTGTTCTGGCGTGAGTTTTGGCTTTTGTGGTTTTGGCTTTAATGTATCCAAGACAATCTTTAATGTTTTCTCTAAGTCGCCCATATCGGCTGTCCAAATCCCATATTCTCCTTTTTTTGGGACAACATCACTCGGGCAAACAACTGCACCGATAAACCTGAGTTTTTCACCATAAACTGATCCACACTATCAACCTCATTCATCAAACCAAGGAATCCACATGAAAAAGCGACTTCCTCTCTTTTGTCTGCTGCTCAGTGTTATCTGGTTCAGCGGATGCTCTATCCAACTTGTTTCTTCCTATGATGCAAAAACCCTTGAACAAATGGAGCGCATCGACCAAGACATTGATCGCTTCTACCTGACCTTACAGACACAGCCAGAGTCCAACCGGACTTACGCACTGTTCTCTGATCAATATTTGAACATTGAAGTCAACATTCGAAGTCTAGAAAGACGCCAAGCTATGCGTGAAAAAAACGAAGAAACGCTAGCCCAAACAAAGACGCTCAAAGCCTTTTGGCAGCAAGATATGACTAGCCATAAACGCCAAAATTCAGTATCCGATTTCATTATTAAACGCCGCATGGACCAATATCAGCGACTGATGAAAGCCCTTATTCAAGGGGAAATGGCCAAACAATAACCACGAGTAGGAGACAGGAAAATGAAGCATATTTTTAACCAAATTGTTAAACAAACATTAGACCAAGTAGAAGATTCCCCCTTAAAAAATGCTCTTGGTGAAGCCTTAACCAGTAGCTTAACAAAACAACAAGACACCCTAAGTGCCTTACTACAAGCCAAACAAGAAGGGGTTATTTCGCAAGAAGAACTCGACATGGAACTGAACAGAGAAAAAGACATACTGGAAGCTGAAATGCTCACCAAACAAATTGCGGCCAAAGCCGAAGTTCAAAAGCTGGTCAATGATGCCATCCAGTCTCTGAGCAAAGGTCTTCTTTAAGCCAATGAGGCAAGTAGACTGTTACTTGCCTCCCTCCAGTCAAGGAGAGGAAAATGAAACGTCCCAAACGTCGTGTGGTCCGCATTACCTATGGGTTTCGCCTCAACACGCGCTCAAAATCAACGAAGAAGCGAGTAACAAAAGCCCAATCACCCTCACAACAACCACAGCGGCAATCAGACAAGTCACCGACTGAAGCCACAGAAAAGCAAGCACTCACGTCGCAAACGTGCGTTGTTAACGCGAGTAGCCCCTTGGTTCATTTCGACTTTAGCTGCAACCCTTATCAACAATTCATGGACAACCTTTCCATGCAGCTCCCAGATCTGCCTCAAGACACCTTTATCCGGGACGCTTCCAACCACCAAACACAAGATCACCACACTGCTAACAGTCAAACCAAGCAATCAGCCAATACCCACACGTCAGTGCAAGATGAACAGACAGATAACAATAAAAGCAACGAGCATTCAGACAGCGAAGAGACAAAGGGTGATGATACTGACGACGACGAAAGCGCCAAGACACGCATGACAAACTACGAAATACCCGACCAAATACTCTCAGGCCAAACAGACAAAAACGCCTCTCCTGCTCGTACAGCCCCGCTCGTCAGCCCTTGCCTTCATGACTTATCGAATATTCCGTCATGTATGCTGGCATCAAACCATTAATCCAACCGTTTGATTAAAAGGTTCCACCGAGTCTCTCTATAGAGAACAGCCTATTCTTCTAGTCTCAATGAATTATCACCCTATAGGAGAACACAATGAGCCAACTCATTTTTCGATTATGTGAAGCATCAGACGGGCGGATATTTGCCTGCCTTTCCGATCAGCCCAATGTCGAAGATGTCTTCGACAGCGGCTACAAAGTGGCCTACAAAAACCGAGATAATTCGAATGGCACAGAGCTATTAGCGAGCTGGCGCAGTTCCTTCATCGTGAAATCTGCAGAGTTTAACAAACTACCCGAAGATGCTGAATTACCCGCAGAGATCCAATCTGCCTTCGACACCATGATGGCCTCTCTAATCAAAGGCGTCGATGTATTCTTCTGCGACTACAACTTAGGAATACAAGCTAACGCTCCCATCTGTAATAACATCATGGACAACTATAAATCCACCGACTTTGTTCTTTTTTCATGTGAAGAAATGATAGGCAACGATCCAAGAACCCAACCTTACCTAGTGTCTTATGCTGCGCCGCGTTATCCAGATACTGGCAACATAGGACGACAACACCGTATTTACAGCAAAACCGATGCCTTTGCCTTCTGCCAAGCCGTTCACGCCATTGTGGTACAAAGAGAAAAAGATGCGCTTACTGGTGGCCACATTCGCACCGAGCTCGACCCTTACATTAATCAGGAAAACGTCGAAAAAAGTCACGCCGAAAATGCCATTAACCAGTTTGTAAAAGCCATTCAGCACAGCAGTGGGACAGCCCAAACTAACTTAGCGCTCGCTGGACCAGAACAATAGCCATTAAGGAATATTTCCCTTAACAATCAGGTTCATGGTCGCATCAAAGCAGAATTTTTCACCCTAAACATGCAGGAGACACGACATGATACAGCAATCCTTGCTCGCTAAAATCGCGGCTCAGTATGACTTCGATCATGCAAACAAGATCATCGCGCGACCACAGTGCAAACCTTTCAGTCGTTCCTGGATGGCGGTCGAATTTAGCCTTCCTCTTAGCCAGATTCTTGATGTGACGGGCATTCAATATGCCTGTCCCTATCAACAAGACGACCAATATTACAAACACAATGCCAAAACCAATCAAGTTAAGCACAGTGAAAGAAGAAGCGCCTCAAAAGCGGATTTAAAACTCGCCACAGCCAGCAAACAGTATTGGTTTGAATTTCATGTCCTCCACCAAGATGACCTTGCCGTTGGAAAAGAACTGAACAGACTCTATGACGATGCCAACCGTGTTAGAGCCTTACGTGACGCCCTACCTAAAGACGACATCCTTTTATTTATTGGACTGTGGGGACGATTTAACAGCCAAGATATCCAACACTTCCAACCACTGGATAACCACAAAGAATGCGCTTATGTGCTCGACAGTGGCCTCACCGGCAGCGGCCAAATATCACGTCTATGCCAGATGAAGAAAGGCGGTGAAGAACGATTTTTATTAATCGTGTTTTGAATACCCATGCCATACGGATCAATCAAAAACAGACCATGTAAAGGTGTTAGTTATGTGCGAAGAAAAACATCAAGAAGACCCACTCAACAGCCAAAAACCTCACTTAAACCGATCCTCCCTAAAAGAGGAAAAGCGTTACCTAGGTGAACCCAAAGTACCTCCGTTAGATTTACGTCATTGGAGAATGGACGGAGCCAATTTCAAAACAATAGTAGAGCAAGCAATTATAAATAAAAGGCCAATAATATTTTATGTCTGGTTTGGGCCAGGAAGTCCAACAAAAGATAAATGGTGGGAACCTCAACCACAAGATTGCCCTTACGAACAAACAAAGCAAGAAATAGGATACAGCCCAGACGAACAGAAACACATAAAAGAGAGTGCGGCTTTTTCAGCCATGAGATGTGGCCCCTGCTATCAAACAATAAGAAACATCAATTGTTTAGAAAGGCAAAACAGTGGCAAATTTGCAATCGATGAGGAAAATAATAGAGAGCAAAATTTAAAACCAGTCATCATCTTAGTTGCTTGGTCCAGTAAAAGGGATGAAGGTACTGCTATCCAAGTGTGGGAAGACACCTATGACCCATTAAATAAGCTCACCAAAGCCACTCCGTGGATTTGGTTTGGTGACATCTTGGACGCTTACATAGAGTGGAAAGAAGACATAGATAGCAACCAGGAAATTCAAAAACACCTCGATCGCGCCGCCGGTGGACACCATCACAGCGCCATCATTACCGGTAAAGAAATATTAGCGCTTTTACTCCGTAGCCATTTTGGTGGCTTAACTGCAGACACTACCGTGCTTCCA
This sequence comes from Marinomonas sp. TW1, assembly GCF_001625355.1. Classification (GTDB taxonomy): domain Bacteria; phylum Pseudomonadota; class Gammaproteobacteria; order Pseudomonadales; family Marinomonadaceae; genus Marinomonas. Next base: position 63,685 of record NZ_JSEE01000013.1, on the reverse strand, counting down.
GCCATCATTGGGAAAGATTATGACCCTGGTGCCTACCAAAAAACAGGTGAAAGGCATCATTATTACTTTAACGACATAGGAAGTGGAATCTCAGATGAAGGCTGGACCGTCATGCCCTTACATGCTTCTTCAGAGTATGCAGAAAGCAAAATAATACGAGACCTAAATACTCTATTTAGTAAACCAGTCAGCGCAGGCCCTACTCAAAACCGAAACCAAGGTGGCGTGGTGTACCAAGGACAACCTAAAGATACCTCTCCCAATGTGGGCTATAGGCCAACAGATGATAATCATTTAGTGACTTATGACTACCAAACGAACGACGGCAGAATCGGAAACGATAGTCTTGATCCTAATTGGCAAAACTTAGATTTATTAGATGTCTTCTTAAACTACACGCCATACGCTAATCTCGAGCCGGTAAAGACCGCTCTTAGTGTTTTTTTAGAAGGCACGAAAGCATTAGAAAGCGGCGTCTATGAAACCTTAGAAGTCTACAATGCCTACCGAGGTCCCGCCACACTAAGTGCCGCCGCGACGGAGTGCTATCTAAGCGCTAGCCAACCCAATCCCCCCACACAAGATGCTAATTGGAAAAATCGCACCATTACTAAACTGGGCACCACTCCGAAAGTCACATACATTTCACAAGAAAGTGCTATAAAAGGGTTTTATGAAACCCGCAACCCAACCCCCAACCAATTAAAAGACGGTCAAAACATTCGCGACGTATTGGGGCCTGAAGGCTACATGCTCATGAAAGAACTAAGCTTAGTAAAACTTTGGTCAGGTGGATGGAAAGCACCGCAAAATTTCGCTGTGCCCATTACACCACGCAAAAAATAATAAAATTTAAAATATTAGCGATGCTGCTTGATGCCCCACATGACTTGTGGGGCACTAGCATAAAAGCAAAGAGATAAGACTGATTTTTTCTGCGAATACCTTGGCTTGCAGTCAATAAATACAGCATAAGCTTATAGGCCCTCTTCCCCCGCTTTAAAGAAATAATGATTGACCTGAGCACTTCTGATCGCATACTTGATAAATCGTCAGCAGAATAATAAAAAGGAGAGAGGATGCTAAGCAAACAAAACACAGGGTTAATCGTTATTGATATCCAAGGCAAGCTGGCAGACATTGTCCACGACAGTAAGGCTCTCATGGATCAAACGGCCAAATTAATCCAAGGTGCTAAGCTGTTAAGGTTACCCATTCTGTGGTTAGAACAAACACCCGATAAAATCGGCTCTACTCAAGCTCAAATTGCCAATCTCTTGGCATCCCAAGAACCCATTAAAAAACACACCTTTAGCGGTGCAGGGTCAGCAGAATTTATCGTGGCGGTGAAACAAACGCCGGTAAAGACTTGGCTTATTTGTGGCATTGAAACACATATTTGTGTCTACCAAACCGCCATGCAACTACTCGACTTAGGTTACAAGGTAGAAGTGGTGGTTGACTGCGTTTCTTCTCGAACACTTTTTAATAAAGAACTGGCCATTTCAAAGCTGCTAGCCAACGGTGCTACCACCAGCAGTGTAGAAATGTGTTTGTATGAATTAGTCGCTGACAGTAACGCACCTGAATTTAAAGACATCCTCAAATTAATTAAGTAACCTGGTAAAGAGCGAATATTGAGCGATTCAATCGTCCTGTTATCGTATACGCCAAGGTGGTTGTTGAAGCGACGCCTATCCTGAAAGGCATCAGTCGCTTTGTTCTTGAACCGACCCGACGGACTTTCATTCAAAAAATCATCCAATTCATAACCTCAATTCATATCGATCAATTGCCTTTCCTGGTAGATCATCCAGTTGTCTGCCTGACCAAACAAAACCAAAGTGCTTTAATAATTTTTTAGACACTAAGTTGTCGTAATAGACATCCGCGATGATATCGGGAATCCCTTGTTTCGTTATGTGGTTAAGCAGTAATGACAAGGCCTGTTTACCCAACCCTTGACCTTGGTATGGCGGAAAGATCCAGTAGCTGATAAAAGCGACATTGGCCGTTTGCTTTCCCCACGCGACGCCACCAATCAGACCATATAGAGGATGCAATACAGCGTATCGATCACGATGAGACGAACCTTTCCCCATGACGAATGCTTGTGCTTGAGCAAGAGTATGAATCGGTTCAATCGACAAATCGCCACACAGTGCATCCGAGACAAGTGCTAACATTCGTATGGCATCTGCCGCGATGAAAGGCCTCAAGATAAGGTTTTGTTTGCCCTTCAAGCTTGGTTTATTGAGCGAATCAGGGCCGTTCTTAAAAATCAATGGTAGCGGTTGTCCCTGTCAATGAAAGAGGGGGGTATCTTGTGGAGGCAATGTTAAGCATTTCATATCAAACACGGATTAGTTGAATTTCTCTGCCACTTCCGCCGCTTTTGCTCCCAACTCTGCGAAATTTTCCGTGCCTTTTGACATGACCTTTTGTGCTTGCTCTATCACGTCAATGTATTTCGGATCACCCGTTGCCAACAGTTCTGACAGAGCCACACCAATGGCCGTCGTACTGATGGTATTGAGATTGCGCAAATTATCCGCCGCATCCTGTACCGCAATGGCAGTGGATTGGGCAACCGATTGTTTGGCCTTATCTGTGGCGCTTTCATTGGCCATGAGGCATCACTCATCAGCCGCCTTTTTTGAGAATGAGAGCACACGCCGTAGAGGTCGCTGCGTTGCTGATGGTTTGCATGCCTTGCTGAATCGTAACGGCATTTTGCATTTGTAACCCCATAGAGTCTGACATCGCAGATTCGGTCAGCTGATCAATCACCTCATTAACTTGCTGCAAGTCTTGTGAGTTCTCATCGCTCATGCTTCCTCCTCTGTTCGGCTTCTGTCATGCATCACTACAAGCTAATATGCAAACCGTTAGGCTTGGAGCGTTGCTTTTCTACAGATCATTTATGTTACCTATGCTGATCAGTCGTCTTTTTCAACAACACTTTCAGAAGCACGGCTCAGCACGGCAGAACCAATAGCGGTCATGGAATTCACGCCTTGTACGGTAGCGGCTTGCATACCGATCGATGCTTGTTGCTGAGCACTGGCGGCGTTGCTGCTCATGTTTGACATGGCTTGCCCCATTGCTGTGTATAGGTTGCCCATGGCGCTGGCGGGCGTTGACGCTAAAACTTGGGTATTGGTTTGTGTTAGCGAGTCGGTAATTTGTTCATTCACTTTCTTAGCCATAATAACCTCTATTTTTTCTCTACTGGCAGCATGGTTTGTAACTGCTGATTAATGTTTGCCATTTCTTCATCTAACGTGGATTCGATGGCACTGAGTATTTGACTGACTTCTTGCTCCACCTTATTCACCGCACTCTCTGACTCAGCCTTAGACAGTTTCTCCTGTGTGCTGGATATCAGGTTTTTCACTTCTAAATGTTGTTGCTGAGTAAAGGTGTCAATTTGTTCAAGCTGGGCATCCAGATCAAACCTCATTAGGCTCGGCTTGATCATCTTTCTCTCCTTTCTTGCCTTTTAGAAACCCTTTTACGTTCAGGGCCTTTTTCTTCGGTTTAGGCTCCTCAGGGGGAATACTCGCCCGCGCCTCATGACTTGCCTGTTTGGTGTTATTTTCAGCTGCGGGCGCTTTCTCTGCTGCCTTTGGCTTGGCAACCACTGATTGGGTCTTTAATAAACGGGCACAGGCATTGGTAATCGATGCTGCTGTGGTCATCTGTGATTGCTGCTGGTTGGTCACGGCATTGTGCATTGATAACCCCAATGTGTCCGTTAACGTGGTTTCCAGTAGGCCAGTTGGTTGAACTGAAAAGGTTTGTAATGTATTGAACTCCTGAACAGCTTTAGCAGGAACTTCTTGCTCAAACTCATTTTCATAACGTATATCCTGCGATTCCATCTTCACTCCTTAGTCATTTAAGCCATGGTTTGATCGAGTTACATAAAGGTCATTGCGGCTAATATCACGTCAACTTAGCGATATAAGGGCGCGTTATGGGGAACTTTCATACAACACAGTGGCCACTTTTTCCCCCACAGCCCCAAAATTTTCCGTGCCATTCACAACGATTTTTTGAGCCTGCTCTATAACATCAAGGTATTTGCTGTCGCCCGTTTCCAGTAGCTGGCTTAATGCGGTGCCGATGGCCGTTGTACTTAATGTATTCAAGTTACGTAGGTTATCCGTTGCATCGACTAAGGCCATCGCGGTGGATTGAGCCACCGATTGAGTCGCCGCATGGAAAGCCGAGGTATCCGGATCTGGAGGCATGTTTACATTTTTCATCTTCTTCTCCTTTATTAAATAACGCCCTGTCCAGTCAGTAACTGGTCAGGGTGTTGCCTAATGACGTTATATCGATGACTCTTATGAGGCCTATGCTTCAGGAGCATCATCCGGTTCAATAATGCTTTCCGCACTACGTCCAATGACGGAACTACCAATCGACATCAAGGAGTTCACACCTTGTACTGTGGCCGCTTGCATGGTGATTTGCGCCTGTTGCTGCGCACTGGTGCCATTATGAGCTGCCGTACCTAACGCTTGGCTGGTTGACAGCAACATGTTCCCCATCGCCATGGCTGGCGTTTCGCCAACGACTTTGGTATTCACCTGCGTCACTGAGTCAGTGATTTGTTCATTTACTGGCATAATCTTCTTCCTTTTGTTTCACTTGGCTTCATTTTCAAATATGAGTGAAGACGCCTTCACTCTCTATTCGATTTTCCCTTTAACCTGGTTCGATAATGCTTTCTGCACTACGTCCAATGACGGAACTACCAATCGACATCAAGGAATTCACTCCTTGTACTGTGGCCGCTTGCATGGTGATTTGCGCCTGCTGCTGTGCACCAGTACCATTGTGCGCCGCTGTACCTAACGCTTGGCTGGTTGACATCAACATATTGCCCATCGCCATGGCTGGTGTTTCCCCTATGACTTTGGTGTTGACCTGCGTGACAGAGTCGGTAACTTGTTCATTTACTGGCATGATTACATTCCTTATTTTGAATTAAGATTACTCGTTACTAGCCTTTTTCAATGATACCTTCCGCCCCTCGCCCTAATACCGCTGAGCCAATTGCTGTAAGCGAATTGACCCCTTGGACTGTGGCAGCTTGCATGGTGATCTGGGCTTGTTGTTGAGCCGATGTTGCATTGTGAGCTGCTGTACCCAAAGCTTGGCTGGTAGACAACAACAAATTCCCCATTGCCATGGCTGGCGTTTCACCCACTACACTGGTATTCACCTGAGTGACCGAGTCGGTTATTTGCTCATTTACTGGCATGGTTTAACTCCTTTACTCTTTCTAATCTTGTTGAACTCTCAGGGCGGTTTAGCCTTTCTCAATGATTCCCTCAGCACCACGACCAATCACCGCAGAGCCAATCGCCATCAGAGAATTAACCCCTTGAACCGTAGCCGCTTGCATAGTGATTTGTGCTTGTTGCTGAGCCGCAGTGGCATTGTGTGCCGCATTACTCAACGCCTGACTGGTAGACATCAGTAGGTTGCCCATCGCCATGGCCGGTGTTTCGCCGACTACTTTGGTGTTGACCTGTGTGACTGAATCTGTGACTTGTTCATTTACTGGCATGGTGTTACTCCTTTTCAGTTGATTAAAATGGTATTGCTACAAGCTAATAGACTATTAGCTCCTCTCAATATGACGTTTGATACCTAACCTAATGTCTCAGTATCCATCATCATGAGTCAGTCAATGCCTTACACTTTATGTCATCATTTGCAGCAATAATGATCATACGTATAGGCATACTTGAGCCACGCTTTGTGTGAACAAGCAGGCTCATTAACCTTAATAAAATGCTGTCCGTTACCTTAGCGGTTATTCCTTTGAGCCTTGAGCGGCAATGGCATAAATCAGCCCTGAACCTAACGCCGTATTGGTGACCGTTATGGTTTGTATCTGCTGCTGTACATGGGTAGCATTTTGTGATGCCTTAGCTAACGAATCCGCGACCATGTTCAGATACATATTGCGCGAACTTACTGGCGACCACTCGGTTAATAGTTTTTCAATATCTATTGGCATCTCAAACTCCCTTTCAATAATCTGTCTATTAGTAACCTTATCTTCGCCACAACATAAAAACTGAGGGAAAAGAACGGATTAAAAGGGGCTTTCCATGTAACACAAACATTCATTTATGCTCATAAAAACCACTAGAACCTTCATACTGAGGCCCAGATCGGATAGAAATAAGGGGGTTAAGTGAAACGTAATCGACGTCAGAAAAGACTAGAGAGAAAGTGAAGATAAAAGGAAAAGTCAGCGGCCAATACTGTGACAGCATTGGCGATGATGCTTGCTGCCATTAAGCAAATACAAACCGATACGCAACGTAGAAAAGCAACACTGACATCATACGATTCACCCACGCCATCACCTTAGGATTCATCGCGACGTGTTGTAGTCGAGATCCCGCCAACAGATACACACCTGGTGCACCAAAGGCCATGGCTGAAAGAATCAAAGACCAGACCGCAATCTCCATTCCTGTAATCTCATATCGCGGATACTGTACTGTCACAATGGGTACGATCGCCACCAAGGCTTTTGGGTTGCAAAGCTGTAAAATCAGGCCAGTTTTAAAGCCAATCACGGACGCTTCCGACTCGGTGGTTGTCGGATGAAAACTGGCTTGCATGATTTTCACCCCCAGATAAGCAATATACAGCCCACCCAAGGTCGCAATAATCGACTGATAACCTTCTGGAATGATTTCACCACCAAGATAGCCAAGCAGAAGAAACAGAATCAACATCGCCAGACCAACACCAGCACAGTAACCAAATGCTCGCCAGCCTTGTCCATTGACGCCCGCCAAAAGCGCAAGAGTATTGGCAGGGCCTGGGCTGTACATAACGCCAAAGGCGTAGATGATTATTTCAAGCATAGAAAAACCTCAAAAGATGATTTGATAAAGATGAAAAACAGATGAATCAGTGAGTGCGAAAGGTCGCTAGGTTCGTAACAAGGTGCGCCTAAATTGATGGGGAGTGACACCAAACATGGGTTTAAAGCGTCGATTAAAGTAGCTTACATCTGTGAAGCCAAAGGTCAGCGCGACATCCGTCAATGACATGCCCATTGAAAGAGCCTCTTTGGCGCGGTTGATACGATAGTTTTGCCAATATTGATGTGGTGTCATGCCAAAATAATCACGAAAACAACGCAACAAATGATACTTAGACATGTGCGCCACTTGGCTTAGCGCGTCGAGAGAAACCTCTTCACTGACATGGGCATGCAAATAGTCTCTGACTCGCTCAAACACAGGGTCTTTTATACGTCGTTTAGGCTCAATCTGAATGCCTTTTTGGTGGGCTAAATATTCAGCAAATTCAAACAAAGTTGACGAGTACTCCAAAGCGGATGACGCCTTGTTCTCGACCAAGTTGGCCAATCGCAAGATATGTCCTTGGAGCACTAGATCGTTTTGTACTGTGTGTTCTATACGAAAATCTTGAGCACAGCGAACGCCAGCACTCTCAAGCATAGGGTTTAATTGATCTGGATGGACATACAACATTTTATAATGAAGCGTATCGTCCGTACCAGGATGACCGTCGTGAGCATCCTCTGGGTTGAACACAATCACATTGCCAGAATAGCTCTTATGGTGTTCACCCAAGGCATAAAAATCTTGTCGCCCGGACAAGGTGACACCAAACGAAAACTCTTCATGGGCGTGGGTTCCGTAGGAAAAGTCATTCATTGACGCTTCCAGCAACATCACCTCGTCAAAGGCGGCGCTTTTCACAAACTGAAAATGATTTTCTACTGACATCACAACCTCCTCACTCGCCTCTTTACGACTTCAATTAGAATAGAATATCCAGTTTGAAGACAAAAAGATTGGACGATATTGCGCAATCGAGACCAAAACGTCTCCGTCTAAATGGACGCGCTGGCTTCCACGTTTGCTAATGCCTTTTGGTACATTTTCCACGCACATATACCGGCGAATAAGTTACCAATGAGTACGCCAATGAAAAGACCTTTTAGTCCCGCCAACTCGGCACCAAGCCATAGGCAAGGCAAGAAGAAGGCAAACAAACGTAAAGCTGAAATGGTTAACGCCACATAGGACTTACCCAGCGCATTACACACAGACACCATCAACATACAAATTCCCAAAGCACCAAGGCTGACAGGAACAATGATTAAATGCCAAGTTAAAATATCCGACACCGCCTGTTCGCTGGTCATGATACGTGCCAGCGGCCCTGCTAATAAGAAAGTCACCACAGCAACAAAGAGTTGAAACAACAGAATATAACGACAAGCAATCGACACAACGGTGCGAATGTCTTCTATTCGTTGTGCGCCAAGTAAGCGCCCAACCATAGGCGGCATAGACATAGTCAAGGCCAATACCGAAACAATGGCAAAGAACTCAAAACGTGAACCTAATGCCCAAGAAGCAATAGCGGCCGCACCAAAGTTAGCAATCAACTTAGTGGCGAACATAGATGACACCGCTGGCAACAGTTGGCTAATCATAGCTGGGCCCATGATATGACCAATGTCAGCCAAACTCTTGCTCAGTCGTACACTTTGCCAATGAAAAGAATACCATTGCTTGGCCGCCACTTTAGGTGCGACCACCAACACACCTAAACCAAATGACACACTGGTGGCAATCGCTGCACCATTAAGTCCCATGTCTAACGTAAAGATAAAAATGGGATCCAACAGCATGTTTAGGACACTGGTGACTATCATCATCACGCCTGGCAAAATGGTATTACCATTGGCACGACAGATACTGTAAAAGGAATACAGTAACGCCCCTATCCAAGCACTTAATAACCAATGCGGCCAATAGTCGTCTACCATGACATAAACACTATCCGGTGCACTTAATAAAGCTAAAATCGGGGCCCGTATTAACCAGATAAGACCACAAAAAACGGCCATTCCAGCACCGCCAATCATGAGCACCAGACCACCTAATTGCTTCGCATACTGAGTATTTTGCGCACCTAAGGCCCGTGAAATGATGGCCGTTGTAGCAATCCCCAGCCCCACTTGCAGACCAATCACCAACATTTGGATCGGTAAGGTAAAGCCCTGTACCGCCAAAGGTAAAACACCTAATTGACCAATAAAGGCACTGTCGATCAGCTGAAAACTCATTAATGACAAGACGCCAAATAACATGGGCCAAGTCATTTTGAAGAGTTCACGACCAAGAGAAGAAGCGGGAGTCACAGACATACGAGAAAAGACACTCAGATAATGATAAACGCTATATTATAACGCCTTTTCTGTGACAGTTTGGAAGAATTGCCAATTCAATTGTGGAGATACCCACGAAATACGCCAACAAGCACAATCAGTGTGACATTATTTTTATAGTCTGAGTCGTCAGCAATTTATGCCTTAATCGCCTACTCAGCTGACATGTTTTTCAGGGAAGAAAAACGTATTGCTATAAACATCAGTGCCGAGCTGGCTACGGATAAAAGAAAGAAGCCCATCGCAAAAGGCGTTATTGTGTTCTCATAAAACTGACCAATTGCCGCTGATAACAGGATGGCAACAAAGCTCGACAAAGACGAGATCATTGACGCTCCCAACCCTGCCGTTCGCCCCAATGGCTCCATTGCCATGGCATTCACATTACCGAACACCATACCAAAGCAAGAAAACATCGCCATGCAAATGCCCATAAAATAAACAAAAGGCGGCACACCATCGTAGGATAAAACCACCAGCGACAACACAAAAGACAAGCAGACCATTAAGGTTAAGGCAAAATACACACAAGCTTTCATGCCGACGCGCAGCACAATTTTACCGTTAAAAAAGTTCATCACACTGGAACCAATCGCCATCATGGCGAAATACAAAGGAAAGTCATCCCCTACGCCATAAATGTCTTGAAAGATGGATTGTGCGGTACTGATATAGAGCATCAAACTGCCAAAGATACAGCCCAATAACAGAGTAAAGGCCATGACCTCTTTATGACGTACGATGTCTCGCGCATCTCGCAATAGACTGCGCCAATGCAAAGGAATGCGACGCTCTTTTGGCAAGGTTTCCGGTTGTCGCCAAAATAACCAAGCCAATGCGATTAAAGATTGAATTAACAACATAGCAAAAATCCAACGCCAGTTGCCCAATTGCATCACTAACTGACCAATTGCGGGGGCGAGCAAAGGCACCAATAAGAAAACCATCATGATAAAAGACATGATGCGCGCCATGGCTGCGCCCTTATACAAATCTCGAATCAGCGCACGTGAAGCGATTTTCGGAGCCGATACGCCAAAGCCTTGGATCATGCGACCAAGCAATAGCATTTCCAATGACATAGAACACAAAGCCACTAGGGTTCCCAGCAGATAAATGCCAATGCCTATGCCGATACTCTTTTTCCGACCGATGGCATCCGACAATGGCCCGAAAGTAATCTCGCCAAACACCATGCCCAAAATCATCGCCGAAATAATCCACTGGGTCTGCTGGTAATTGTCGATGGCTAAGTCTTCAGCAATAAAGGAAAACGCTGGCAACATGGCGTCTGTGGTCAGTGCCGTCAAGGACATCATCAGAGCAAACAGAACAATAAATTCCGTTTCAGCAAGACGTTTCATTGAGGCATCTCGCAAGACAGGATCAGAACTCGCATACTTGTCCTTTAAAAAAAAGAAAACAGTCTATCCCCCTTATGACAGAAATAAAACCGCTTCATTCCGTACCTGTAGTAAACTGTGCAATGTACCGGATGTGATAATAAATAACCTATAAAAACAACAAACGAGGTCACTATGGAATTAGGTCTGGCCAAACATTTAAAGCTCAATCAACTGCGCTTAATTTCCATCATTTCAGAATATGGACAGCTGGGCATTGCCGCCGACGAAATGGCCATGACCCAACCTGCGGCTTCAAGAATGTTAAGTGATATCGAACAAACACTTGGAACGCGCTTATTCATTCGTCATGCAAAAGGAATGGAACCCACACTGGTTGGCCAAGCGGTTGCACGTCGAGCGCATAACCTTATTGTCGAATTACGCGATCTCGCCAGAGAAGTCAGTGAACTCAAAGACGGCGGCGGCGGCACAACCGCAATAGGAGCCGTGACGGGTGCCGCGGTTGGATTTGTCATTCCTGCTATTCAACAATTGCGAGCCATTGCGCCCAGAGCGGAAATTGATATCAATGTCGATACCAGTGATAGTTTGGTGCGAGACCTAATTGCTGGTCACAATGATTTCGTACTGGCCAGAATTCCAAAACAATATGACGCCAATGAATTTGAAATTTTCCCCGCAAGAAGTGAGTCCGTTCAGCTTGTCGTTCGCAAAGACCACCCGTTAGCCAATGTAGAAAAAATCGCCGTTCGAGATTTAGCGCATTTTGAATGGGTGATGCAATCGCATCGAGCCCCCATAAGAGAGGCCGTAGAAGCGGCCTTTATGGAAGAGCGCGCCGAGTTACCGTTAAGCATTACCAATAGCACGTCATTACTGGCATTGATTGCCATTCTAGTCTCTTCCAATGCCATTGCGCCAATGGCCAGTGAAGTCTGTGACCTTCTCGTTGGGCAAAAGGTCAATGCAGAACTTAAAGTCCTTCAATTGGATCGTAGCATCACCATGAGCCCATACTATTTATTACAAATGCAAGGTCGCCAGTTATCGCCTCTCGCGAATCAACTCAAACGCCTAGTACTCGCAGAGTTGGAACAAAAGGCCGCCAATCCGTAGACCAATACAAGAAACCATCCATACGACTAAACAGATGGCTCCGAGAATTCCCTAGGCAAGAGTTCAAGAGGCACATTCTGATAACACACAGGTCGCAAGAAACGGCGAATCGACAAGGTACCGACGGAAGTCGCTCCAAAATTTGTCGACGCAGGATATGGGCCACCGTGAACCATGGTATCACTCACCTCAACGCCAGTTGGGAAGCCATTCGCCAACACTCGCCCCGCTTTTCGTTCTAACACAGGCATCAGTCTCTGACACGTCGCATAATCGCCTTTATCAAGATGCAGTGTACAAGTCAGCTGGCCTTCCAAATGACGAGCCAATTCAATCATTTGTTCAATACTGTCCGCCAAAACGACCAAACCAAGTGGACCAAATACTTCTTGATGCAAAGTCGGATTGTCCAGCCAAGCTTGCCCTGACACAGTGAACAAATTTGGTCGAGCAATACGGTCTTCGGTATCGGCCGTACGTAAAACCGACTTAACCTCCGCTTGCTCTATCGCCGTAACACCTGAACGGTAAGCTTCGGCAATGCCGTCGGTTAACATGGTTTGTCCAGAAACCTTCGACAAAGCATCACTCGCGGTGGTGATCATCGTTTTCGCGTCAGCGCTATCTAACATCACCGCAATGCCGGGGTTGGTGCAAAACTGCCCCGCCCCCATAGTCAGTGAACTCGCCCAACCTTGAGCCAATTCTTCCGCTCGATTTTTTAGCGCTTCAGGCATGACAAACATGGGGTTCACGGACCCCAGCTCACCAAAGAAAGGAATCGGCTCAGGACGGGCGGCACACAGATCAAAGAGTGCGCGACCTCCCGCTAAACTGCCGGTAAAGCCAACCGCTTTAATCAAAGGATGCTGGACCAAAGCTTGCCCTGCGGCAAAGCCCTCTCCTTGAATAAAGGAAAATACCCCCGCTGGCATATTGCATTTTTCAATGGCGGCGGCGATGGCTTGTGCCACGATCTCCCCTGTTCCTGGGTGCGCCGGATGACCTTTTACTACCACGCTACAACCTGCGGCTAATGCAGCGGCGGTATCACCGCCCGCCGTCGAAAAAGCCAATGGAAAGTTGGACGCACCAAACACTGCCACAGGACCAATCGGTCGCTGCATCATGTGCAATTCAGGACGAGGGAACGGCTCACGATCGGCTAACGCGCCATCAAAGCGGCGGTCCAAATACTCACCCGACAAGATGTGGCTGGCGAACAATCTCAGCTGCGCCACCGTTCGGCCTCGCTCACCTTGTAACCTAGCGTCTGGTAAACCCGTTTCTTGTACGCCAATCTCTGTAATGCTGTCTCCACGAGCCTCAATTTCATCGGCAATGGTATTTAAAAAAGTGGCTCTATCTTGACGAGAAGAATAACCGTACGTTTCAAAAGCCGCTTCCGCCGCGTTTACCGCAGCATCCACATCGGCCGCTTGAGCTGAGTAAAAATAATGAGAAGGCCCACTCGCAGGACGAGATGAAAACGTGTCTTCGCTTTTCGCCCACTTCCCAGCGATAAAGTGCTGTCCAGTCAACATGCTGACTCCTTATTATTGATCAAGAAATAGTGTGCAGATCTTGTTAATGACTGTCTTTTGGCACCGCCGCACCACGACACCCCTTCAAAAAATCAAAATCGGCCCCGGTATCAGCCCCTTCGACATGATCGTAAAACAATTTAATGTAGCCACTTTTCGGCGCCTCAATATGTGTTTTCCAGTTCGCCAACCGAGTCGCCATTTCTTCATCCGTGATGTCCACTCGCAAACAACGACGCTCCACATCCAACTCGATCATATCGCCATTTTTCACCACGGCTAGAGGGCCACCCGCAGCCGCCTCTGGCGTAGTATGCAGCACCACTGTGCCATACGCCGTGCCCGACATACGCGCATCCGAAATCCTCACCATGTCTTTGATGCCTTTGCGTAAGACTTTAGGTGGCAAGCCCATATTGCCCACTTCGGCCATTCCTGGGTAACCCTTCGGGCCACAATTTTTCAGTACCATCACGCAGTGCTCGTCTATGTCTAAGGCTTCGTCATTGACCTTGGCTTTATAATCCTCAATGTCTTCAAACACCACCGCTCGTCCGCGATGTTGTAATAAATGTGCGGAGGCCGCTGAAGGCTTAAGCACGGCCCCCTGAGGCGCAAGGTTACCTTTTAACACCACAATGCCGCCTTTTTGAGTTAACGCTTTTTCAACCGGTAAGATGACATCCTCATTCCAGTTTCGAACCTCTTTCACCTCGTTCCAAATCGATTCACCCGAAACGGTAAGCGCATTCTTATGAAGCTTTCCAGCGTCAGCAAGCTGCTTAATCACCACAGGCAATCCACCCGCGTAGAAAAACTCTTCCATAAGATATTTCCCTGATGGCATGAGATTCACTATGGTGGCAATGTCCTGACCTAACTTGTCCCAATCGTCTAAATTCAGATCCACCCCCACACGCCCCGCAATGGCTAATAAATGAATCACCGCATTGGTTGATCCGCCAATGGCGCCATTGATGCGAATGGCATTTTCGAATGCCTGTCGTGTTAACACGTCCGACGGTTTCAGATCGTCTTTCACCATATCGACAATGCGACGCCCAGTGAGGTGTGCCATGACCCGACGACGGCTGTCTACAGCTGGAATCGCAGCATTCCCCGATAATGCCATGCCCAACGCTTCGGCCATCGATGCCATGGTACTGGCGGTTCCCATCGTATTACAGGAACCGGCGGAGCGAGACATGGATTGCTCAGCTTCTAAAAAGTCTTCCTGAGTCATGTTGCCCGCTTTGATGTCCTCTGACATCTGCCATAATGCGGTGCCCGAGCCCACCCGCTCACCTCTGAAATAGCCATTGAGCATCGGGCCACCAGAGACCACAATCGCGGGAATGTCCACACTGCATGCGCCCATCAATAACGCGGGCGTTGTTTTATCGCAGCCGGCCAGCAAGACAACTCCATCCAAAGGGTTCGCTCTTAATGCTTCTTCAACATCCATGGCCGCCATATTCCGGTACATCATGGCAGTCGGCCTTAGAGAGCTTTCTCCAACCGAAAAAACGGGAAACTCTAATGGCAAACCGCCGGCTTCATAAATGCCGTGTTTCACTCGATCGGCCAGTTCTCTAAGGTGCGCATTACAAGGCGTTAATTGCGACCAAGTGTTACAAATACCAATCACAGGACGGCCATCAAACAAATCAGCAGGCAAGCCTTGGTTTTTCATCCAACTGCGATGATAAATATGATCTCGAGACGTACCGCCAAACCATTCAGTGGAACGTAATTTTCGCGGCCATGGTTTAGGGGTAAATGTCTTTTCTGATGACGCTGTCATACCCAACCTCCGTCAACAATAAAATTCTGCGCCGTGCACATGGCGGCCGCATTCGCCCCCAAAAATAGCGCCATATTCGCCACATGTTCTGGTAGCACCTTGCCAGCCAAACATTGGCTTTGCTTAATCTTTTCTTCGGCGGAATCGTCGACCCACAAACGCAGCTGCTTTTCCGTCATCACCCACCCAGGGACCAAGGTATTAACGCGAATACCGGCGGCGCCAAGATCACGAGCTAATGAACGAGTTAACCCATGTATCGCGGCTTTGCTTGTGCCATAGGTTGGATAGCCAGCGGTCGCCATCATCCAACCAACCGAACCGAAATTGATGATAGAGCCCCCACCAAGCTCTTTCATCATAGGGGCGACTGTTTGAGCCGCGAACATAGCATGCTTGATGTTTACCCCCACCAATTCATCGAAGCGCTCTTCCGTCAGCGACGCTAACGAGTGACGAACGTCATTGGCGGCATTATTAAGCAGAACACTAATGGGCCCGAAGGCGTCTGCGGCGTTACGAATTTTGCTCTGATAATCTTTGATATTCGTAATGTCACACATCTCAAAGCGCACACTGTGCCCATCTTTCAACAAGCGCTCTGCCAGCTGACGTCCAGCGTTCTCATCCAAATCCACAAAAGCCGTTTTCGCACCTTGTTTTGCATAGGCTTCCACAATCGCCGCGCCGATGCCCGTCGCCCCCCCTGACACAAACACGGAGCGGTCTTTCAAATCTGGGTAAATGGCACTCGGTAGCGTATTCATATAGCACTCACTTCTGTCGATAATGGCGCGGCCTTAGAGAGGGTATTGCGCAGTGGCAAACCGAAAGTCGGCGAAACAATTTCAAAGACATCCCCTTCGCGAGCTTGAATGCCATCCGCAAAAGAGAGGGTGGCCGTGCCAAACATATGCACGTGTAAATCCCCTGGCTGACGGAAAATGGCATATTTAAAATGATGGTGTTCAAGGTTCTTAAAAGTGTGCGACATGTTGTCTTCACCCGATACAAAGCCCTTTTCCCATAACGTGGTTTCACCTCGCTCTATTCGAGAATGCCCTTCAATGTGCATCGGCAATTCACCGACCAGCAACTCAGGACCAAACGCTGCGGGGCGTAGTTTAGAATGGGCCAGGTAAAGATAATTCTGACGCTCCGTCACATGATCCGAAAACTCATTGGCCAATGTGTAGCCGAGTCGATGTACTTTGCCATCTTCACCAATGAGATAAAAACCCGCGATTTCTGGCTCTTCCCCACCATCCAAGGCAAAAGAAGGCGACGCTAGCTCCTCTCCTGGCGCGATCACACCAGCCCCATTCCCTTTATAAAACCATTCAGGCTGAACACCTTCCTGACCTTCAACGGGTTTCCCCCCTTCAATGCCCATTTGAAAAATTTTCATCGAATCCGTCAGCTCTTCACTTTTCGCATGCATGGCATTACGAGTGGCGGCCGACCCTAAATGCGTTAATCCGGTGCCCGTCAAATACATGTGCGCTGGATCTGGATGCCGCACAGGACAATCAAGCTGATTGCTCTGTGCTAATACGGCCAAATCCACTTGCTCCCCCAATCCGTGCTGTTGAATCACGGATGCCAATGTGATGTTATGCTGAATGGCTTCTTGCGCCAGCTCATACACACTCAAAGCCTGATTCACGAGACGTGCTTCCAGCCCTTCGCGACACACGACGCCACCTTGTTTTATTTGTGATAGAAACAACATAATTGGCTCCTTAGCGTGCTTTTTGTTTGTTGTAGACGTCGAAGACCACCGCCGCGAGCAAGACCAAACCTTTAATGACTTGCTGCCAATCGATGCCTATACCCAAAATCGACATACCGTTATTCATGACGCCCATGATGAAGGCACCAATCACAGCACCAATCACTTTCCCCACGCCTCCCGTCATTGAGGCGCCACCAATGAAGACGGCCGCAATGACATCCAGCTCAAAGGCAAAACCCGCCTTGGGCGTCGCCGTATTCAGACGCGCCGCAAAGATAAGTCCGGCCAGCGCGGCCAGCATGCCCATATTGGCAAAGGTCAAAAAGGTCAAACGCTCAGTATTAATACCCGACAGTTTGGCCGCTTTCACATTACCGCCAAGTGCATAAATACGACGTCCAATGGTGGTGCTGTTAGTGACAAAGGTATAAATAGCAATAAGCACAGCCATGGTAATCAATACATTGGGCAATCCACGATACGTGCTCAGCAAATAAGACAGATAGATAATCGCCGCGGCAATTAAGGCGTTTTTAACGAGGAAAAACGAGAAGGGTTCGTCTTGAATACCATACTTTAAAGATTGAGCACGGCTACGCGCCGCCAAAAAGACAATGGTACTGGCCGCTAAAATGCCAAGCACCAAAGCGGTGACATTAGGACGACCAACGCCAAACACATCGGGAATAAAACCCGTGCTTAATAATTGAAAGCTCTTCGGAAAGGGGCCCACCGACTGCCCTTCCAATAAGGCGAGGGTCAAGCCACGAAACACCAACATACCTGCCAAAGTGACAATGAAAGCGGGAATCTTCCAATAGGCAATCCAATACCCTTGTAAACCACCAATGATCAGCCCGACCAAAAGACAAACAGGCACCACAATGATGGTTGGCAAATCATAATTGACCGACATGACCGCCGCCAATGCGCCAATGAATCCAACAACCGAACCCACCGACAGATCAATGTGACCCGCCACAATCACTAGTAACATGCCAATGGCCATAATGATGATGTAACTATTTTGTAGAAATAAATTGGTTAAGTTCACCGGCCGCATCAAGGTGCCATCGGTTAAAAACTCAAACATCGCCATGATCACCACCAGCGCAATTAACATCCCATAATCTCGCACATGTGTTTTCAAATAATGAGTAACAGAAGGTGCTGCTGGCACCGCCGAAGTCGTTTCTTTTGTTGTCATAATTCTTGCTCCTGTTACGCTTTCACTATCATTGACATGATTTTTTCTTGGCTGGCATCGGCTTGCTCTAACTCACCCACAAAACGGCCTTCATTCATCACATAAATACGATCACACATGCCCAGTAACTCTGGCATCTCGGAAGAAATCATCACCACGCCTTTGCCGTCATCGGCCAGCTGATTGATGATGCTGTAGATTTCAAATTTAGCGCCAACATCAATGCCACGAGTCGGCTCATCCAAAATGAGCACATCAGGTTGTGAGTACAGCCATTTACTCAACACCACTTTTTGCTGATTACCACCTGATAAATTCATGACTTTTTGGAACACACTAGGGGTTCGAATATTCAGTGCCTTGCGATAGTCTTCTGACACTTTGCGCTCAATGTTTTCATCAATGATGCCCTGTGACGAAACACCATTGAGATTCGCCAAAGTGGTGTTGATTTGAATGGTTTCCTCTAAAATCAGACCGAGTTCTTTGCGATCTTCTGTCACGTACGCCAAACCGCTTTTTATGGCATTGGGTACCGTCGATAAATCCGCAATGTCACCACGCAATCTCACTTCGCCTTGAATATTTTTGCCGTAGCTCTGACCAAACAGACTCATCGCTAATTCTGTTCGCCCTGACCCCATTAACCCAGCAATACCAACCACTTCACCAGCACGAACATGAAAGCAAATATCATGGATAATTTGACGATCTAGCGCATCTGGGTGCCAAACATTCCAAGCCACTACTTCCATCAGCATTTTGCCTGGATGACTGTCGTCGGATGCGTTGTCGCGAGTGGGATAACGATGCGCCATATCACGGCCGACCATATCGCGAATAATGTCCTCTTCACTAATGGCTTGTGCATGACAATCTAGGGTAGACACCGACTGGCCATCACGAATCACCGTAATGCTGTCCGCAACCCGGCTGATTTCATTGAGTTTGTGGGTAATGAGAATGGAAGAAATGCCTTGCGCCTTGAATTCCAACAATAGATCCAACAGCTTGGCACTGTCGTTTTCTTGCAGCGCTGACGTGGGTTCGTCCAAAATCAGCAATTTCACATCCTTGGCTAAGGCCTTAGCGATCTCAACCAATTGCTGTTTGCCCACCCCCAATTGACCAAGCAAGGTGGAGGGCGACTCTTTAAATCCGACTTTTTCGAGTAGAGATTGCGTTCGGGCATAGGTTTTCGGCCAGTTAATCACGCCATTATCAAGGTTCTCATTGCCTAAGAATAAATTCTCAGCAATCGACAACAGCGGCACCAGAGCTAACTCTTGGTGAATGATAATAATGCCTTTTGCTTCACTGTCCGTTATCCCTGAAAATCGCGCCGTTTCATTGTTAAACAGAATGTCGCCGTCATAACTGCCGTATGGATACACGCCACTCAACACTTTCATCAGCGTCGATTTGCCCGCGCCATTCTCCCCCACCAAGGCATGTATTTCGCCTTCACGCACTTTCAAATTCACCGAGTCGAGGGCTTTTACGCCAGGAAAGGTCTTGGTAATGCCGCGCATTTCCAAAATGATATTTTCCATAAAACATCCCATCAGCTGGACGTGCTATTCGCAAGAGAGCTCTCGCGAGCAGCACATCCGCCTCGTTATTATTGTTAATTTAGGATAATAGAAACGCTTGGTACTAAGTCACACATCAGCCAATGCCCGACCAAAACAGACGTCTTGATTCAGTACTATAAGGCATTGGCTGACCTCATCTACGAGGTCGCTTATTCGACTTGAGACTTGGTGTAATAGCCACTGCCCAGCAGTACGTTTTGCCAGTTAGACTTATCCACTGTGACCGGCTCCAGCAAATAACTGGGTATCACCTTAATACCGTTATCATAAGTTTCGGTATCATTGATTTCAGGCTTGGTATCACTCAACACCGCCTGAACCATTCCCACCGTCACATTGGCCAGTTCCCGGGTGTCTTTAAAAATGGTTGAATATTGTTCGCCTGCAATAATGGACTTAACCGATGGCACTTCCGCATCTTGCCCGGTCACGATCGGCATCAGCATATCGCCAGAACCATAACCAACCCCCTTGAGCGAAGACAAAATGCCAATGGAGATACCGTCATAAGGCGATAAAATGCCATCAATACGCTGGGTGGTATAATGCGCAGACAAGAGATTGTCCATGCGTGCTTGCGCAGTCGCGCCATCCCAACGCAAGGTACCTACTTTATCCATTCCCATTTGACCTGAGACGATGTTCACCTTGCCTGAATCTATCATTGGCTGAAGCACAGACATTGCCCCGTTATAAAAGAAATAAGCATTGTTATCGTCAGGAGAACCACCAAACAGTTCCACGTTATAAGGGCCACTGCCACGTTGTTCCATGCCTCTGATCAAAGACTTAGCTTGCAGCACACCCACTTTGAAATTATCAAACGTCGCGTAGTAACTCACATAAGGGCTGTTTTTGATCAGACGATCATAGGAAATCACTTTAATGCCAGCGGCATCGGCATTTTCTAAGGCATTGGATAAGGTCGTGCCATCAATCGCCGCAATGACCAAAACATCAACGCCTTTTACAATCATATTTTCAATTTGAGAAAGTTGATTCGGTATTTCATCTTCCGCGTACTGTAGGTCCACTTTATAGCCCGCATCTTTGAAGAGGGTAACCATTGAGTTGCCATCTGTGATCCAGCGTGCGGAAGATTTTGTTGGCATCGCGATACCAACATAGCCGTTCGCAGCAAAGGTACTGGCAGAGCTGAGTAGCGTCGCACCAACCGCCAATCCAAGCAGGGTGTTTTTTAGGTAGTTCATTAGCTTCTCCTGTTGCGACCAAGTAAGCTCGACAAAAAGCAAGCTCGGTTGGCCTTTAGAGTTATTATGATTATTTTGTCTAGCCAATCAGGTTTTAAAACCTACTCAGCAGCGTAGGTAAATTAGACATACCATTCAAATAGAAATAATGCTTGGTGACATACCAATATTGATATGTATTTTCTGACAAATACACGAAAAGCAATCAATTCAAAGCTGCGCTCGGTAAACAAATTTCGTATGATGTAGCCCCCTCTTAGCACGCCGTTCATTTAGAAGGAATGTATGGAATTTATTTGGATTTTATTCGCTTTTGTCTGTGGACTTGCGGTGAAAATGGTCAATTTGCCGCCCTTGATTGGTTTCCTATTGGCCGGTTTCTTACTCAACTATCTGGGTATTCAACCAAGTAGCATTCTGGATTCTCTCGCCAATGTGGGCATTACTCTGATGCTGTTTAGCATCGGGCTTAAGTTGCACGTCAAAGACTTATTAAAGCGTGAAGTTTGGGCGTCGACGTTAAGTCATATGGGTGTATGGACGGTCTTGTTCGGTGGCCTGGGTCTACTCTTTGCCATGTTGAGTTTGCCATTCTTTAACCTATTGACCCTACAGACAGCTGCCTTGATTGGATTTGCTTTGAGCTTCTCTAGCACAGTGTGTGTTATGAAACTGTTAGAAGAAAGCGGCGAACTCAAAACTCGCCATGGCCAGCTCGCACTGGGTATTTTAGTCATGCAGGACATAGTGGCAGTGGTGTTTCTGGTTGCCGCCACTGGGCACATACCTTCGCTTTGGGCATTGGGTCTATTCGGCCTAATTCTGGTGCGGCCTTTGATCAATAAACTGGTCGATCAAGCTGGGCACGGAGAGATGCTGCCGTTAACCGGCCTTTTTCTTGCTTTGGGTGGCTACGAGTTATTCTACCTAGTCGGCGTCAAAGGTGATCTAGGCGCGTTAATCTTCGGCATCCTATTGGCTTCTCATGCCAAAGCCTCTGAAATGAACAAGTCTTTAATGAATTTTAAAGATCTATTTTTAATCGGTTTTTTCCTTTCCATCGGATTTACTGCGCTGCCTACGCTGAGCATGATTGGCATCAGTCTCATTATCACCTTGGTGATTTTAGCCAAATTTGCCCTCTTCTTTGTCTTACTCACAAAATTGAAGTTGCGCGGTCGTACCTCATTTTTATCCGCTTTAATCTTATCGAATTATAGTGAGTTTGGTCTGATTGTCGTGGCACTGAGTGTTTCCAATGGCTGGCTGAACAAAGAATGGCTGGTCATTTTGGCACTAGCTGTGTCTTTTTCGTTTGTTATCACCAGTATTATTTACCGACAATCCCACCGACTATACCGAAAAAATAAAGA
The DNA here is from genome assembly GCF_001625355.1 of Marinomonas sp. TW1. Taxonomy (GTDB): domain Bacteria; phylum Pseudomonadota; class Gammaproteobacteria; order Pseudomonadales; family Marinomonadaceae; genus Marinomonas. The sequence continues at coordinate 41,480 of NZ_JSEE01000013.1, read as the reverse complement.
TGCCATTCGTCAATTTGAAAGCCCCGAATGTTTGCCTGTGGATGTCTTTAGTCAGCCCAAAGATGCACAAATACTCATTGTCGGCTTAGGACGAGTGGGACGCGGGGCTTTTGAATCACTCAAAAATCTAGTGGGCAGCGGCGTCGCTGGCATGGATGCTGATCGGATTCGGATTCGGCGTATGCAAGAAGCCAATGAAAATGTATTTTATGGCGATGGTGAAGATGCGGATTTATGGGAACGACTGGACACTGCCGACATTCAGCTTATCATGCTGGCGTTACCGATTGCTGAAGACAGCACCAATATCGCCATCCAGTTACGCAAAGCAAATTATCAAGGACAAATAGCGGCCATTGCTCGTTACCAAGATGAGCGCGAAGAGCTGCTTGCCGCAGGCATTGATAATGTCTTCAACTTCTATACCGAAGCTGGTACTGGCTTTGCCGAAGAGAGTTTAGGGCTAATTAGACCAAATGAATCTAGCAAAGCCACCATGTCTACAATCTAATAGTAAACTTTGGTTGAATGGTTTAGGTGGAGGCGGACAAGGCATCCATCTTAGCCTTCACGGCTTCGGCTTTTTCCGTTAACTCAGAATACAAGCGTATGTCGCCGCCACGCTGAGCCTGCATGGCTTTTTCAAGCAATTCGCCATACTCTTTGTTGAGCTTTTTCTTTGGATCGGCTTTCAAGAAACTAAACATAGTCATCCTCTTTGTGCGTCGTTTTAGTAGATACGACGCTCTCTCTATTTTAGATGTTTTAAGCCATAAAAAATGCCAACTTAAACAAATTAAGTTGGCATTTTATGTCAATCAAAAACACTCTGCTTCAATTCAGCGTGTTTCTGGCATATTACACATCTAGGTAGTCCATGATGCCTTCCGCCGCTTTACGACCTTCATCAATCGCTGTGACGACCAAATCAGAACCGCGAACCATATCACCACCCGCGAAGATTTTTTCGTTGGTCGTTTGGAACATAAACTGACCTTTTTTCGGTGCAAGCACTCGGCCTCGTGAATCGGTTTCGATGCCAAATTTTTCGAACCATGGTGCTGGACTCGCTTGGAAACCAAAAGCCACCAATACCGTATCCGCAGGAATCACCTGCTCACTGCCTTCGATGATTTCAGCGCTGCGGCGACCATTTTCATCCGGCTCACCCATCTGAGTTTCAACAACCTTGATGCCTTCTACTTTACCATCACCAATGATTTCCACTGGCTGACGGTTAAATAAGAACTGCACGCCTTCTTCTTTGGCGTTAGTCACTTCTTTACGAGAGCCCGGCATGTTTTCACGGTCACGACGATAGGCACAAGTGACGCTTTTCGCCCCTTGACGGATCGCGGTACGGTTACAGTCCATCGCGGTATCACCACCACCCAAAACGACAACCTTCTTACCTTTCAGGTTGATGTAATCCGCTTCGTCTTCTTCTAGCTCTAAGCAATGATTCACATTGGAAACCAAATAATCCAAAGCGTCGTACACACCAGGCAGGTCTTCACCTGGGAATCCACCTTTCATGTACTTGTAAGTCCCCATGCCTAAAAAGACCGCATCGTACTCTTCTAACACATGTTCAAACGGCACATCGTCACCCACAGAGGTACCCAATACGAATTCCACGCCCATTTCTTCAAAGACTTCACGACGACGCGTCATGACGCTCTTCTCAAGCTTGAATTCAGGGATACCAAAGGTCAGCAAACCACCGATTTCAGGGTATTTATCAAATACTACTGGCTTGATACCGTTACGCACTAGCACGTCAGCACAGGCTAAGCCGGCAGGGCCAGCCCCAACAATCGCGACCGTCTTATTCACCGGCACGACTTTTGACATATCTGGACGCCAACCTAAAGCAAACGCCGTATCCGTAATGTATTTTTCAACTGAACCAATGGTTACCGCGCCAAAACCACCTTCACCCAGTGTACAAGCCCCTTCACAAAGACGATCTTGTGGGCACACACGACCACACACTTCTGGTAAAGAGTTCGTTTGGTGGCTTAATTCAGCAGCTTCCAAAATATTGCCTTCACTGACCAGTTTCAGCCAATTCGGAATGTAGTTGTGAACAGGGCATTTCCATTCACAATATGGGTTACCACATTCTAGGCAACGGTGAGCCTGATCTTTTGCGTTTGGCTCTTCAAACGGTTTATAAATTTCGACGAACTGAGCCTTACGAGTGATTAAAGGCTTCTTCTTTGGATCCTGACGATCAACTTCGACGAATTGAAATGCATTGTTCAAGCGCTCAGACATAAGCTGCTATCTCCTGTGGCCGCTTGCTCGCAAGCGGCACTTCTCTCAAATGGGTCAAATCAAATTCATTCATGGCACATGGTGCAAAAAATGACGTGCCATGACAGCGTGTTTTATTCTGGACGTTGACGAGTACTGGCCAACAACGCCCCTAAACTCGCGGCTTTCGGTTTTACCAGCCAGAATTTGCCAATGTAGTCATAGAAATTCTCTAGAATTTCTTTACCCCACTCGCTGTCAGTTTCACGAACATACTCTTCGATTACAGAACGAAGGTGCGAACGGTACTCTTCTGTTAATTCCGTACCAATGCGGTGAATCTCCACCAACTCATGGTTGTACTTATCAACAAAGGTGCGGTCCATGTCCAATACGTAAGCAAAGCCACCAGTCATACCGGCACCGAAGTTGTATCCCGTATTACCCAGTACCGTTACCATTCCGCCCGTCATGTATTCACAACAGTGATCACCAGCCCCTTCGATAACCGTATGAGTACCAGAGTTACGGACAGCAAAACGTTCACCGGCGGTTCCAGCGGCGAATAGTTTGCCGCCTGTAGCGCCGTACAAACAGGTGTTACCGATAATGGCCGAATCTTGCGATTCAAACATCGAACCACGAGGTGGACGAATAACCAACTTACCGCCAGTCATGCCTTTACCAACGTAATCGTTAGCATCGCCTTCTAAGTACATATTCAAACCACCGGCGTTCCAAACACCGAAACTTTGCCCCGCCGTACCGGTTAATTTTAAGGTCAACGGTGTATCTGCCATGCCTTGGTTGCCATAACGTTTAGCAATTTCACCAGACAAACGTGCACCGATAGAACGGTCACAGTTGGTCACATCAAAGGCAAACTCACCACCTTCTTTTTCTTCTACCACGTCTTGCACGGTATCCCACATTTTCAGGGCCAATAGGCCTTTATCATGTGGCGGGTTCAACGGTACTTCACAGTACTGTGGTTTGTCCGCTGGAATCGCATCGTTATTCAGAATCGGAGACAAGTCTAGATTCTGTTGTTTTTCAGTTTCACCTGGTAGCAGGCTCAACAAATCCGTACGGCCGATTAGGTCTTGTAGGTTTGAAACACCTAATTTCGCTAACCACAAACGCGTATCTTCGGCCATAAAGCGGAAGAAATTTTTGATCATTTCCACTGTGCCGAGGAAGTGATCATCGCGTAATTTCTGATCCTGAGTCGCCACACCAGTTGCACAGTTATTCAAGTGACAAATACGCAAGAACTTACAACCCATGGCCACCATTGGCGTGGTACCGAAACCAAAACTCTCAGCACCAAGGATAGCGGCTTTCACCACGTCCAAACCGGTTTTCAAACCACCATCCGTTTGGAGACGAATCTTGCCACGCAAATCATTGGCACGAAGGGCTTGTTGCGCTTCCGCTAAACCAAGCTCCCAAGGTGAACCCGCATGACGAATCGAGGTAATCGGAGACGCAGCCGTACCACCGTCGTAACCAGAGATGGTGATCAAATCTGCATAGGCTTTCGCCACACCAGCAGCGATCGTGCCCACACCCGGTTCAGACACAAGCTTCACAGAAACCAAAGCATCAGGGTTAACTTGTTTCAAGTCGAAAATCAGCTGAGCCAAATCCTCGATCGAATAAATATCATGGTGCGGCGGTGGTGAAATCAAGGTCACACCCGGAACCGCATAACGCAAGCGAGCGATCAAGCCATTTACCTTACCACCAGGTAGCTGACCACCTTCGCCCGGTTTCGCACCTTGCGCTACCTTAATTTGCAGCACTTCAGCATTGACCAAGTATTCTGGTGTTACACCAAAACGACCCGACGCAATCTGTTTGATTTTGGAGCGACGTTCTGTACCGTGACGAGCAGGATCTTCACCACCCTCACCTGAGTTTGAACGACAACCGAGCTCATTCATTGCTTGTGCTAAGGCTTCATGCGCCTCTGGTGACAAAGCACCAAGTGACATACCGGCTGAGTCAAAACGCGGCAATATGCTTTCAATCGGCTCAACCTGATCCAGTTCAATCGGCGTCGCGTTATCTGAAATCGCAAACAAGTCTCGCAACATAGACGCTGGGCGGCTGTTTACCAATTCGGTGTACTTACTAAAGTCAGCAAAATTACCACTGCCTACCGCGGTTTGTAGGTTACGTACCACATCCGGATTAAACGCATGATATTCCGCATCGTGTACATATTTTAGGTAACCACCTTGCTGAATCGGCTTACGAAGTTTCCAGGCGTTATTTGCCACTGACGCTTGCTCGCGTTGGAAATCAATGAAGCTTGCGCCTTCAATGCGACTCGCAACCCCTTTGAAACAGAGATCGATAACCTCTGTTGCCAAACCAACCGCTTCGAATAATTGCGCACCACGGTAAGATGCCATGGTTGAAATACCCATTTTTGATAGGATTTTCATCAGGCCTTTGTTGATGCCCTTACGGTATTTCGCATGACAAGCAATGGGGTCACCCAACACTTCGCCTTTATCAATCATGTCGTTAATCAAACGGTATGAAAGATACGGATAAACCGCCGTCGCACCAAAACCTAACAACACAGCAAATTGATGAGGATCGCGAGCAAAACCTGTGTCAGCAATGATGTTGGAATCACAACGCAAACCCACTTTGGTTAAGTGGTGATGAACCGCACCGACGGCCATTGGCGCTGGAATCGGCAAGCGACTCTTCGCCAAATCACGATCCGTTAGCACCAGAATCACGGCACCATCACGCACTTCTTGTTCTGCTTTTAATTGCAGAGCCTTGATAGACTCTTCTAAAGACGCTTCAGCTGGATCGTAATTCGTGTCCAAACGCACTAAACGGAATTTGTGATCGTTCATCGCCAGTAGACGGCTAAATTTACGAGGCGACAACAGTGGCGACGATAAGATAATACGATTCGCATGCTTTGGTGTTTCTTCGAACAGGTTACGCTCTACACCAACACACGTTTCCAACGACATCACAATGGATTCACGCAGTGGATCAATTGGTGGGTTGGTCACCTGAGCAAACTTCTGACGGAAGTAGTCACTCACTGGACGAGTTTGACTGGACATCACCGCCATAGGCGTATCATCACCCATCGAACCAACGGCTTCATGACCACTTTCAGCCAGCGGACGGAAGATTTGTTCACGCTCCTCAAAAGACACTTGGAACATCTTCTGATACGTCGTCATCTCATCTTTAGTAAAAGGTTCGAATTCCTGAGACGACTCCACCAAAATGGTTTCAATTCGAATGGCTTCTTGCTTCAACCATTTTTTGTATGGGTGCAATGCTTTAAGACGGTTATCAATATCGTCTGTGTGCAGCACTTTACCGGTTTGCGTGTCTACCACCAGCATCTGTCCTGGTCCAACACGGCCTTTCGCCACCACATCTTCTGACTTATAGTCATAAGTACCAATTTCAGACGCCAAGGTGATGAAACCATTTTTAGTGATCACCCAACGAGAAGGACGCAAACCATTACGGTCCAACATACAGATAGCATGACGACCATCAGTCATTACCAAACCGGCCGGGCCATCCCATGGTTCCATGTGCATCGAGTTATACTCGTAAAAAGCACGTAACTCTGGGTCCATGTTTTCAACATTTTGCCATGCAGGTGGAATAATCAAACGCGCGGCACGGAAGATGTCCATGCCACCAGTGACGAGTATTTCCAACATGTTATCCATAGAGGAAGAGTCAGAACCCGTCAGGTTAACCAAAGGTTGCAAGTCCTGTAACTCTGGAATCAAAGGTGAACGCAATTTGCTACCACGTGCCAATGCCCAGTTACGGTTACCTTCAATGGTGTTGATCTCACCATTGTGCGCCAACATACGGAAAGGCTGCGCCAATGGCCAACGAGGTAACGTGTTGGTTGAGAAACGTTGGTGGAACACACAAATAGCGGTTTTCAGTTTTTCATTACCAAGGTCTTTGTAAAAAGACGGTAAGTCAACTGGCATCATCAGACCTTTGTAAGACAAAACCTTGTCAGACAAAGAACAGATGTAAAAATTCTCATACTGTGCCAACGCAATTTCGGCTTGACGACGTGCCACAAACAAACGGGTAGCAAACGTACGTGCATCCATACGATTGCTATCAATGAAGACTTGCTCAATACGCGGCAAGCAATCTAATGCGATGCTACCAAGGCAAGAAGGATCCGTTGGCACTTCACGCCAACCAACGACTTTAAGACCTTGATCTTCTAGTTCTTTCGTCACGCGAACACGCTGTTCTTCTGCTAGTGCTAGGTCCTGATCTAAAAAGACCATACCAATGCCATACAAGTCCGAAAGCGTATGGTTAAACAAGGTCGCAGCTTCTGCACGTAAAAACGCATCAGGCTTTTGAATCAATAGGCCACAACCGTCGCCCGTTTTCCCATCTGCAGCGATACCGCCGCGGTGCGTCATACATGTCAAAGATTCAATGGCGGTTTTTAGCAGTTCATGACTGGTACTGCCTTCCATATGTGCAATTAAGCCGAAGCCGCAGTTGTCTTTGAACTCGCCAGGACGATAAAGGCCTGCATTCATACACCAACTCCCACAGTTGAAACATAAAAAAATAAGATGTCGAATCGTCTATCTGGTGGCGGGGTTAAAAGTGATTCTATTATTAGAAAAGTGTTTTGATAATGACTACTATTTACCCAAAAAGCCACCGAAATGGAGGCTCATACTACCTCGTGGAAGTCAGTGACTCAAACTCGAGCTGCCCTGCATTCTGTTATTTTAGGGCTTTTTATAGGGTAATTTGAGGCAATTTAGAGGGCGATAGAGAATTATCTATGGCAGGAGTTTTTGCAAACAGAAAATTCCTCTGTTCATTCACGTTTTTTAGAGAAATACAGTTATTTTTACTAAATTGTGATTTTTTTTCACGAATGACCCACAGAAAAACGCATCCGACAGCATTTTTCGATGAGTTTTTCTTATCTGAGAGAAGATTATAATGCGGTTTTATTGTGCCTTGCGGATATCATCCTGAATGCCCCGAGCGCTTCTCGCCCACGGATTCAAGGTACGTAAATCACTCGGTAGCGTTTCCGCGGCGGCAATGGCTTCACTGCGATTTCGATACAAACCATACACAACCACAAACCAATCACGGCCATTATGCTGAGCTTTAAAGTAACCAAAGGCATCAATACCACCTTGATCTCGAATAAAGTCTTTTACGGTTTGCTGATTGTGAGTCCCTAATAACTGAAGAGTATAGCGGTTCGGGTTTTGCGATAACCACCACTGAGTTTTATTGAACACATCGTCTGGCGTATTGACCACAGTCTCTTCCGTTTTCGGCGCAACGGGTTTTGGCTCGGTTATGTCAGGTGATTCAGCCAACATAGGCGCTTCTGCTCGAATGGGCGCTTCCAACCGAATTGGTGCCGTCTCAATACTTGGCGCGACAGACTCTGAACGGACCTCATTACTTTTAGACATGCTAATAGCTGGTAACGATGCGCCTTCAGGGATCGGTGGCAAAACCACTTGTCCTTGTTGACCTATCTGTCGTTGCATGGCATCAATACGAGCAATGGTTTCTTCAGAAGATTGTCCCTGCCTTGGACTTAACGGAATGACGTTCGCAGTGCGGTCATTTGATGTGTCTTCCGTTTTATCCGAAAACAATACCGCCACTAAAATACCCAACATGACAATCGACAATAACGCCATGTGAGCCAATGGGAAGCCCATACTCAAACTAAAACCTTTTCCCGCCTTAGTTTTGTTTCCTTTTCCCATCAAACGCTGAGCAATTTCATTAATGCGGCCCGGATAACCACCTGATTCCTGATGAATTTGCTTAATCTGCTTATCCGTAAATGGTAGGTTAATACCACCGCCAACCGCACGAACTCGATGCAGCATGTAGGCTCTGGTTTGCTCTAATGAATAAGGCGCAAGACTAAAAGAATGACTCAATTGTTCATAACGAGAACGTTGATAAGCATCCAAATTACGCCCTAAAGAATGAGCACTAAACAGCACAATATGCGGTACAGTTTGATTTTCCGTCGCTAAGGACATCATATCCAACAACATACTCACCGCATCGGTATTCAGCTCTTGAGCATTATCAATCAAGACTAATGCGGCTTGACCTTTATCCTCTAGCTCATGAGCAAACTTAAGCAAAGGGCCAAATGTGGCTTCATTGGGTGGTTGGGTGAACTGACCAGAAAAGCCAGCGTAGATCGCTTGTAATAATTGTCCGGCGGTCATTAACATGCTGGCTTTCACATGACTCATCACCGTCATCTCATCTTGATGGCGAGCAAATTCCATCAAGAAACGACTTTTACCACTGCCTTCTGGACCTTGCACGACAGAAAGTAAATTACTATAGCGACTTAAATGTTCCAGCAAAGCCAGTTGTTGATTACCTTCTTCCGAAGCAAAGTAGACAGACGCATCCTTCGAACCAAAAGGATCCCTCAGCGGCCCTTTAGAGGGCTGATTCAAGGCTTCCTCGAGATCAAACTGAAACTCTGGCTGAGACATATCCTTCCTTCTAAGACATCACCAACGAATATTATGCCAAACTGGCTTGTTTACCGACTTCAAGCGCATCCAAAATACAGGCGTCAAAAGCGTCTATTGGAAAATCCGACGTTACCATGGCTTCACCCAGTGATGCGAGTAAGACCAAACGCAAGCTGCCATCCAACACTTTCTTATCTAACGCCATACGCTCAACAAAGCTTTCTAAGGTCATTTCCTGTGGTGGCAACACGGGTAACTTGGCCGCCTCAAACAAAGCCACAGAACGATTAACATCTTGTTCGCTTAACTGTCCCATGCGCCATGATAGATCCACCGCCAACACACAACCTGCTGCAACCGCTTCACCGTGTAACCATTTACCGTAACCCAGTTCAGCTTCAATCGCGTGACCAAAGGTGTGACCCAGATTCAAAATCGCACGAATACCGCCTTCTCGCTCGTCTTGGGCAACAACATTGGCTTTCGCCAAACAAGATCGATAAATGGCTTCCGTAATCTTATTCGATTCAAGCGCCATCAAGTCGGTCATTTCAAGCTCTAACCAATCGAAAAACTCCGCATCACAGATCAAACCATATTTAATGACTTCCGCCATGCCCGCCGACAGTTCACGCGGCGGTAAGGTCGCCAACGAATCAATATCAATAATGACCGCTTGTGGCTGATAAAAAGCACCAATCATGTTTTTACCCAACGGATGATTCACACCCGTTTTACCGCCCACTGAAGAATCAACCTGAGACAACAAGGTCGTCGGCACTTGAATAAATGGCACTCCTCGCTGATACGTCGCGGCGGCAAACCCAGCCATGTCTCCGACAACCCCACCACCTAAAGCAATAATCGTCGTTGTCCGATTGTGTCTAGCTTGCAACAAAGAAGACATAATCAAGCCATAAGTATCCAGCGTTTTATAAGCTTCTCCGTCCGGTAAAATACAAGTATCAACCTGATAATCCACAGACAGCATGGAGACCATAGCATCTAAATAAATAGCCGCTACGGTCTCATTAGTCACTATCATGACTTGTTTGCCATGAATGGCTTCATCAAACAGCGCCTTTTGTTGGCGAATTCCACTGCCGATGTAAATAGGGTAACTACGATCACCAAGATCCACAGTTAAAGTACGCATTAGGATTGGCTATCCTCCGATGTTAAATAACGCTTGATGGCGTCTAATACTTTATTGGCAACGGCTTTGGGATGACGAGCATCGGTTTCGATCACTAAGGTCGCCACGTCTCGATAAAGAGGATCGCGCACTTCGAATAATTTTTTCAACGTTGCTTTAGGGTCACCCGTTTGCAACAGAGGACGATGAGAGCTTTTCGAGGTTCGATAAAGCTGCTGCGATACCGATGCATATAAGTACACCACCAAGCCATCTTGCTGCAAAATATCGCGATTCTCTGGTCGCATGACAATACCGCCACCCGTCGCGAGGACAGTATTGTGTGTATCTGATTGAACCATGTTTGAAAGCGCCTGTGTTTCTCTTCTACGAAACCCTTCTTCCCCTTCGCGTTCAAAAATCCATGGTATATCGGCACCTGCATTGTCTTCTATGACTTTGTCTAGGTCGTAAAACTCTTTGCCCATCGATTGTGAAATCAAACGGCCTATTGTTGTTTTTCCAGCGCCCATTGGGCCTACTAAAATAATATTGGGGGCATTTATCATTGTATTTTGTTACACAGAAATTAAGCCAATTAAGAATAGGTCTTAGTTTACCGTCATTTGTAGCAGTTTTGGCGTAATAAATACAAGTAATTCAACCTTTTCTTGTTGTTTTGAGTGGCTTTTGAATAATTCACCTAACCAAGGTACAGAACTCAACAAAGGCACTCGACTTTCTGTGGTAACGCTTTCTTCCCTAAAAACACCACCTAAAACCAGTGTTTCTTGATCTCTCAACATGACTTGGGTAGTTAATCGATTGGTCTTCAAACTCGGCACCCCATTGACCAGATCACCAACCGAATCCTGATGAATGCTCAATTCTAATAAAATGTGGTCATCTTGTTTTACATAAGGCGTCACTTCTAACATGAGTGCGGCCTGTCGAAACGATACGCTGACCGTATCATCACTCACCGTCTGGTACGGAATTTCTGTCCCCGATTCAATTCTGGCGACTTGGCCTGCCGACGTTACGATTTTAGGCTTTGATACCACATTCGCCATGCCCTCGCTTTCCAGCATATCCAACGTTAACGACAACAAGCTGTTTGCGCCGTTAGCCGACAAATCAAATTCACTCGTGGGTGCCAGCGCACCAAGATCAATCGCACCACCAATAGAAGAGCGTACCCCTTGGGACAAGGTGCTTTGCCAGTTAACCCCAAATTGCGACTGAGCCGATCGACTGACCTGAGCGATTTGAGCACTGATTTCAATCTGTTTTAATGGTGAATCCAACCAAGCCAGAACCTCCTCTATCCCTTCCAATGGCGTACAATAATACCCCAGTAATGCATTCGTTCTGTGGTCTACCACAATGGAAGCCGATGGATAAAGAGTGTGTAAATGCTTACTAATAGATTCCGCCTTGGCGTGTTTCAAAGGCCAAAATGAACGTTGACAAAGAGATGGTTCAGACATGGTTTGTTCAACGGTTTGGTCCGGAATCAATACTGCTACCTCAGACTGCCATTGCAAACTAATGCCAGGTTGACGAGCCACGGCCGCTAATACGTCTTGCCAACTGGCATCTTTAATGGACAAGGTGAGATTACGGTCAATGTCAGGACTAATCACCACGCTTTCATTTAGCTGAGCAGCTAACCAAGGCAACACTTCCTGTAACGGCTTGTTTTCAAAATACACATCCAATGATAAGCACAGGTTACTGAAACACAGCCCTGTTATGCTAATCAGCCACCTCCTGTAGCAAGTTGTCATCCTCTGACCTCCTTGTTGTTAGCAATAGTCTATATTGTGAGCCATCCTTGGCGACTAAAATAATGCGATCAGCTAACACAGAAAGCACGCTAACACCCGCTTCGGGTACCCAGCTTCCTTCCTGAAGCCAATATTGTTTGCGGCGAAATTGTACGAGAGCTGAACGTCGATCCGCACTTTTCATTGTGGAGAATAAGCGCCAATCTCGAGCACTAAAATGTGGGCGGCGAAACGGCGTTGGCAGCCAATTCTCAAACGCTCGATTCGCCACGGGAAATTGCACATCCAATTCAATGACGCCTTGCCAACGCCCATCGACTTGCCGCTGCCAATCCACTCCCATTACCGATACGGCCAACGTTTCCTGCACCCTTTCCAGTACAGGTTGCCATTGAGTCATGTGCGCCACCCCTTCGAGTCGCCAACCTGTGACCAAGCGACTACGCGTATTAATGACCGTCTGCTCGAGCCACGCCCAATCAGACAATGACATCGCCAACAAACGATCATCTTGCCGTTGGACCTTATGCCAGCGTTGCCAAGCATTCGCTAAGTTTTTCTCTTCTCGTTTCCAGTCGTCATACGCGGAGAATAAAAACGGATACCAGATCGCCAGTTGCAGGCACAAAATAAGCAATATTAAACGTCCACTTAACATACGTAGGAACGACATATTAATGGCGGAATACTTGGACTGAGACATTCACCACCTCCTCTTGATCAACGGTTGAAAGCGAGTGTGGTGCGACTTTCCAACGCCAATGAGGATGCTTGCTTCGCCAGTTATCCATCACCTTTTTCAACATAGTCTGTGGCAGACTAAAATGAATTTCTGCCTGTTCATCCTGTCCATAAAATGCCTCTACCCTCACACGGTCAGGTAGGCTTTGCACCATATTTAAAGCCGTCAATACAAAGGGCGTCGTCTGCTGGTCTTGCGACCAGTTTGAGGTCACATCCACCACTTGCTGATACGCCATGTCCGCCGATTTAGCCGCCTGCTCAAGATACCAATATAACCCCACTGCTAAGACATGGATCATTAGGCTTAATATCACGCCAAGCCATAAGCAGCGACGCACTCTTTGCTGCTTTTCATATTCTGGGCGATAGCCTGAGATTTGCTGGCTAGTGCAATAAGACCAAGACCGAGATGAGAAGTCTTTAAATTGACTGTAAGCGACTAAAATGCAGTGTCGTCCTTGCTGTTGAAACGCCGAAAATAAAGGCTCGGACCAGTTTTTTGAGCAAGCATACACGGTGAGTTGTGTCTCATGAGCTGACGCCGTTTTATGCTGAAATGCATACAAGGTATTGTCGGGGGTGGCGTAAGTCGATTCAACCGCGAAACTGAGTGCAGCTAAAGGCAATAATCGAGCAGAAACCGGATGATCCAAGCAATGCTGAGTCACACTGAGCCATTCGTCCGGTATGAGTATCAATAATCTTGAGGCACAGTCCAATGCGGCAAAATCAACCCCTTGTAAGCACGCATTGATGCTTTCCGCCGATGGCGCTGAAGACTCAGAGGACGATAATAGCGGCAATAATTCACGGTATTCAGAAGAGTGAAAAAGCTGACAAGCCTGCCCTGAAAATAGAGCAATTGAATAATTTAAAGCGAGCGCCATTTTTCATCCTTGATGTTATTTTTAATGAAGAACCAAAGGTCAGCATCCATACCAAACTTTTTTCTCAAGATAACACGTTTTGCTGCAAAGTTAAGCGCCAATTCTATGAAGATATTCGGTATAATGGTTCTTTTTCATCCAGTGGCAATTGGTTATCTATGGCTAAGGTATTAAAAATTCTCTTTTTTCTCGGTGTATTAGGAGCAATTAGTGCGGCTGGTATCACCTATGCGATTTATTACAATGTAAAAGATCGTATTCCGACAGTGGAAGAACTAAAAGACATAGAGCTGCGGATCCCATTACGCATTTACACCGCCGACAACCAATTGATTGGCGAATTTGGTGAACAGCGCCGTTCCCCAATTAACTATGCAGACATCCCAGCCAACCTTGAACACGCCATCTTGGCCGCTGAAGACACGAACTTCTACCACCATCCCGGTGTTGATATTCTTGGCCTTGGTCGTGCCGTTGTGCAACTGATCACCACAGGCCAAAAACAAGGTGGCGGCAGTACCATTACCATGCAGGTTGCCCGTAACTACTTTTTGTCTTTTGAACAAACCTTTACCCGTAAATTTACCGAAATCTTCATTGCCTTGAAGATGGAACGGGAACTGACCAAACATGAAATTCTTGAACTCTACGTCAATAAAATTTATCTGGGCAAACGTGCCTACGGCTTTGAAGCGGCGTCACAAGTCTATTACGGCAAGAGTTTATCCGAACTGAACCTCGCTCAAATTGCAATGATCGCCGGTCTCCCAAAGGCCCCGTCACGATACAACCCCATTGTTAACCCTTCTCGCGCCTTAATCCGAAGAAACTGGATTTTGCAGCGTATGCTGTCCCTTGGCATGATTAACAAACAAGCTTATGAAGCCGCTGTAGAATCACCTGTCACCGCTGAAAACCATGGTGTCACACCGGATATTGAAGCTGGCTACATTGCTGAAATGGTGCGCTCTGAGCTATACACAACCTTTGGCAATGATCTCTACAATAATGGCATGACGGTATACACCACCATAGACTCTGGTCGTCAAAAAGCCGCAAATGAGGCCGTTTATAATGGCGTCATTGGTTACGACATGCGCCACGGCTACCGTGGTTCGATTGAAACACGTATCGACCTAGTCGACGCGCCGCTTGAAGAACAACAAGCCGCCTTAGAAGAGGTCAGCCGATTTAAAGACTGGCAAGCGGCCTTGGTCATTGCCACAGAAGAGAAAACCGCAGATGTACGCATGGTCAATGGTGAACGTGTGACGCTGTCATGGGACGCCGTCAAATGGGCAAAACCCTACCTCGATGCTGATAAACAAGGGCCTGCACCACAAACCATGGCCGACGTATTAGTGCCGGGCGATGTCATTCGTCTGCGACCAGATGACAACCAAGGCTGGTTACTGGCCCAAAAGCCCGACGTACAAAGTGCGCTGATTTCATTAAACAGCAAGAATGGTGCAATCCAATCCTTGGTCGGCGGTTTTAATTTCTACGAAAACAAATTCAATCGCATCACACAGTCGAAACGTCAACCTGGCTCAAACTTCAAACCGTTTATTTACAGCAGTGCTTTGGCTCGTGGTTATACCGCCGCCAGTATCATCAACGATGCTCCTGTGGTATTCAATGACACCAATCTGGCAACGGCTTGGCGCCCAACCAATGATGGCGGTAAATTTTATGGCCCAACCCGTTTACGCCAAGCGTTATATCGCTCACAAAACATTGTCTCCGTTCGACTATTGGACGAGCTCGGCATTCGTCCGACACTGAACTTTTTAAAACGTTTCGGTTTTGACCCTGATGAATTGCCACACAACTTGTCCTTGTCTTTAGGCAGTGCCAACCTATCTCCTTTACAAATTGCCGCGGGTTACGCGGTCTTCTCGAACGGTGGTTATCAAGTACAACCTTATTTAATTGATCGTGTTGTGGATCGCGATGGTCAGACGCTTTTCCAAGCCACACCAGTGACGGTTTGTGAAACCTGCACACTATTAGAAAGAAACTCCGAAGATGAACCTCAAATGGGTCTTTTTAATAACGCAAACGGCATCAATAGCTTACCTGTTGCACCACAAGTATTAGACCCTGAAGTTAACTACATCATTTATGACATGATGCGTGATGTCATTAAATACGGTACTGGACGACGTGCCTTAGTTCTCAAACGTGACGACATTGCAGGTAAAACTGGTACCACCAATGATGGACGTGATGCTTGGTTCTCTGGCTTCAATGGCGACATCGTCACCTCAGTGTGGAGTGGTTTCGACAACTCTTCGCCGTTGGGTCATTACAGTGGCGGGCGATCTGAATGGGGTGGTTCAGTATCCTTACCCCCTTGGATTGAGTACATGCGATATGCACTACAAGACACACCACCAGATTACGTCGCTAAACCCTCGAGTCTAGTCACCGTTCGTATTGACCCTAAAACAGGCGAGCGAGCGCTACCGGGGCAAAACAATGCCATTTTTGAGATTTTCCGCAAAGACCACGTTCCACCTAAACGTGACCTCAATTCACCGGCGTTAAACAACGGCACCACCAGTGAAGTACAAGAGGAAAAACAAGAAAACAGCGCTCTGGAAAATCTATTCTAACAGCCTATATTCAGTGCTTAGAGAACACTCATCAACTGAACTTGAGTGACCAATGCCATAAATAACGGCCCGTCTCAACGGGTCTTTTTGGTGAATTTTCCTTGGTTTCATTCGCCCTTAGACCATTTTGCGATCGGAGCTTGATAGCTTCGTAAGGCAGCTAATAAGGTTTCCGGTGTCGACTCTCGAATCAACATATCAAGATAAGCGGGCTTCACAAATCCTGCCGCCTGCATGCTCTCCACCATGGTAAATAAAGGATCGTAAAAACCCTTCACATTATAAAAAGCACATGCTTTCTGGTGCAGCCCTAGTTGCCCCCAAGTCCACGCTTCAAATATTTCTTCCAAGGTACCCACACCGCCAGGTAACGCCACAAAAGCATCCGCCAATGCCATCATCTTCGCTTTACGCTCATGCATGTCAGCAACAATGTGAAGTTCAGTTAAACCTAGGTGAGCGATCTCTTTTTGTTTTAAATGATTTGGAATTACTCCAATCACCTTTCCACCAGCGTCCAATACCGCATTCGCAATCACCGCCATTAAACCGACATTGCCACCGCCGTACACCACATCTACACCCTGTTTCGCCAAGTACTGACCTAGTGACCAAACACGCTTCACATAATCTTCTGAGTGACCTTCTGCCGATCCACAGTAAATTGCTACTCTCATCAATACACTCCTGATAGAGGAATTATTCGCCATAAAAAAAGGCGAGACTCAGAAAAGAGTATCGCCTTTTTTGCTGTGATTAGACCATGAAAAGGTCCATCAAAGTCTTATACGCAACTTAAGCACCGAAGTGATCTAGGTTCTCAAGTGGGTAGAAATCAGGGTATGGAAGTTGTGCCACACCAGAATCGACTGCGGCTTTCGCTACCGCGGCAGAAACAACATTTAGCAAGCGAGAATCCATTGGCTTAGGCAAGATGTACTCTTTACCGAAACTCAATGCAGCACCACCATAAGCAGCAACAACATCCGCAGGCGCTTCTTCTTTCGCCAAGTCTTTCAGAGCATGAACCGCAGCGACTTTCATTTCTTCATTAATCTGTGTTGCACGAACATCTAATGCACCACGGAAGATGAATGGGAAGCCCAATACGTTATTGACCTGATTTGGGTAATCAGAACGCCCTGTTGCCATGATCAAATCATTGCGAGTTTGGCGAGCCAATTCCGGGCTGATTTCTGGATCTGGGTTAGAACATGCAAACACGACTGGGTTAGCAGCCATTTTGCTCAACTGATCCGCTGACAATAAATCAGGGCCAGAAACACCGATGAAGACATCAGCACCGTCGATTGCATCGTCCAAAGTACGCTTATCAGTATCGATGGCGAACATGGCTTTAAACTGGTTTAAATCATCACGACCAGAATGGATAACACCCTTACGATCCAACACAAAAATGTTTTCGCGCTGAGCACCACAGGCAATGATCAATTTCATACAAGCTGTCGCCGCCGCACCGGCACCTAGACAAACAATCTTCGCATCTGCGATGTTTTTGTCTTGAAGCTCAAGCGCATTTAACAAACCTGCTGCCGTTACAATCGCTGTACCGTGTTGGTCATCATGAAACACTGGGATAGAACAACGTTCGATAAGCTGACGCTCAATCTCAAAACATTCCGGCGCCTTGATATCTTCAAGGTTGATGCCACCGTAAGTGTTCGCAATACGAGCAACAGTATCAATAAAGGCTTGTGGGCTTTCTGATTCCACTTCCACGTCCACTGAGTTAATGCCGGCAAAACGCTTAAACAATAAGCCTTTACCTTCCATAACAGGCTTACTTGCCAAAGGACCAAGATTACCTAAACCTAGAATGGCAGAACCATCAGAAATAACCGCGACTAAGTTACCTTTACCTGTGTAGCGATAAGCATTTTCTGGGTCTTTCGCAATTTCACGGCAAGGCTCAGCCACACCTGGACTATAAGCTAAGGAAAGGTCGCGAGCCGTTTCAGTCGGTTTTGAAATGGTAACGCTCAATTTACCTGGAACTGGATTCTCATGGTAATCCAATGCAGCTTGCTTCATATCTTCTGCCATTATGATGTTTCCGTCTGTTTGGTGTTATTGAATTAGTTGCTTTTCTGTGGGCCTTATTCTTGATAATTAATGCGCTGCATTTTCATACCAAAAAATGACACCTTATCGTTTTGGTTCGTCAGAATAATCGATCTAACACTCACTTTAAAGCACAAAACCATTGGAATATTCTATCAATCAATTAGGATTGAGATCCTTGATTTCACGCAAGTCATTCGGATGTCTCACCGATAAAACCCACGATTTAAAAGCGTTGTTACGATTTTTTCTGTGGTGTTGCCAACCTCTTATCTCAATGGTTTTTCCCTCCAAACCAAACACAGTCTGAGCGGGCCAATAATCTGAGACGTACGGTGGCAAGTTGATTACTAGATCCTGCTGGGTTTCTAGCCACCAACCTCCTCGGTTGCGGGTAACGGAAGAGATATTCACTCTAGCGATTGCAAAACCAGCTTGTGGCTGCCATTGCAAATTGTGTTGCCATAACCTTTTATTTGCCTTGCGCGCGGCATTTTCAGCGTCTACAAAACATGCCTGATAGGCTAAATTGGGCGGCACCGCAATACGATAACCAAGCCCTTCAAATAGTAACTGACTTGTCAGCGAAATACGATCTTTATCGAACAGGTAATAGAGCTTACGGCCATAGCGGTCTTGATCACTTTTGGCCTTCTGAATAAACACATAACCGTCCAAATGAGACTCTAAAAATTGTGTGGCTTGCTCGGCATAAGCTTGGTGATTACCCGACTTATGATCTAACTCTGGGGTATTGATACCAACTAA
The DNA here is from genome assembly GCF_001625355.1 of Marinomonas sp. TW1. GTDB lineage: Bacteria > Pseudomonadota > Gammaproteobacteria > Pseudomonadales > Marinomonadaceae > Marinomonas. The sequence continues at coordinate 22,658 of NZ_JSEE01000013.1, read as the reverse complement.
ACGCACCTTACGACCATCGCTTAAATGAATCGTATCGCCATCGACAATGCGCTTAATTTGAGCCCGCTCTAATGGCCCAGTTGCCCGACAAAGTTCGCTTGCTCCCGCACTAAATGACAGGCATAAAAAAAGCGCCAAGTAAACTCGACGCTTTTTTAACACTCTCACAATCATGCCACCAATTACTTAGTAGTACGACGTGCTCCGAAACGCTTGTTAAAGCGATCCACACGACCACCAGTGTCCAGCATTTTTTGCTGACCAGTGTAGAATGGGTGGCAGTTACTGCATACATCGATGTGCATGTCTTTGCCGATTGTAGAGTTAAGTTTCAAAGTGTTACCACAAGTACAAGTTGCAGTAATCGCAGAATAATTTGGGTGAATATCTTTTTGCATTGTTTCTACCTTAAAGTTTGGTGTGCCGCCACTTGATCGACATATAAGGGCTTTCGCCTCGCCAAGCACCGCACGATTCGTTGTACAGACATTGTACAGTGGTACCAAGAACGGCGTATTTTAGGGATCAATTGACGATTCATCAAGCCTTTTATCACTCTTTTCACATAAAATTGCCCCTCGCGTAAACGCCTTGCTCTAGCGTACACTAAGCCTGTAAACCAACGGCTAAACTTTTTCCTTTACTAAACAAGGCTTAACCAAACGCATGCAAGAGGCTCTACTCACTCAGCACCCTTATATTAAAGTCGCTTTGCCAGTGCCACTGCGCACTTTATTCGACTATAAAGTGCCAAAAGCCATTGCCTTACGCCATGACTTACAGCCGGGCATGCGAGTCAAAGTGCCATTTGGTAAAAGCAGCCGTTTAGGCGTCATTGTCGCCCTCAGTGAGACCAGCGACTGGAACCCAGAGGAAGTCAAACCACTCACCTCATTACACGATAAACAGCCAGTCATTACCCCAGAACTCATGGCGCTTTGCGAATGGGCGGCACGTTATTATCACCACTCTATCGGTGATGTTGTTTTTCATGCCTTACCCGTCTTACTGCGCAAAGGGGAAAATGCGGAATTTCGCACTGAAAACTGGTGGTTTACTACCACCGCTGGTCAAGCATTTGAGGTTGAGCAGTTAAGCCGTGCACCACGTCAGCAAGATTTTTTAAAAGCCGTTCAACAACACCCAAATGGTCTCAGTCAACAAGCCGCCTCGGTATTGGATTTGGCGTCCGCCGCAGGCAAAAGTCTCGAAGAAAAAGGCCTGTTACGACGAGAGCCAAAAGCCTTTAACAAAGCGGGCGAAAAACACACTCATCAAACTCAAGTTCCTCCGACGCTCAATGCCGAACAAGCCGCCGCGGTCGACTCCTTGCTTGAGCACCGCCATCACTTCCACGTTTCCTTATTAGACGGCGTCACTGGCAGCGGCAAGACAGAGGTTTTTTTACGTTTAATAGAGCAATGCATCAAAGAAGACAAACAAGTGTTGGTGATGGTGCCTGAGATCGGTTTAACCCCTCAAACTCTAAAACGTTTTGAAGTGCGTTTTAACACCGACATTGTCCTCATGCATTCCAATATGAATGACCGAGAACGCCTAGATGCTTGGCTACTCGCCGCTAATGGCCACGCCAAGATCATTATAGGGACTCGCTCCGCGGTCTTTGTTCCCGCACCAAAGCTTGGCCTCATGGTCATCGACGAAGAGCATGATGCCTCTTACAAGCAACATGAGAAATTTCGTTATCATGCTCGTGACCTTGCCGTGAAACGGGCGCAAAATCTAAACATTCCGGTTTTACTGGCGTCCGCTACACCATCTTATGAAAGTTTGACCAACGCCCTGCAAAAGCGATTTTCATGGCTCAAATTGCGTCAACGGGCTGGGGACGCTCATATTCCGAAAATGGAAAGAGTCGATTTACGAGGTCAAACTCTCGTTCATGGCTTTAGTGAAACGGCGCTGAGCAATATGAAGCTCGCCCTCGAGCGCAAAGAACAAGTGTTAATCTTTTTAAATCGTCGTGGTTATGCGCCAACACTGATGTGCCATCAATGTGGCTGGATTGCGACGTGCGATCACTGTGATGTTAATCTCACCGTACACAAACGTGCCAACAAGCTACATTGCCATCATTGTGATTCACAAAAAGCCCTGATCCATCAATGCCCAGACTGTCAAAGTGAAGAATTGTTCACCGTTGGAGAAGGCACAGAGCAGCTAGAAACTCAGCTCAATACGCTGTTTAAAGACACGCCTATTTTACGCATTGATCGAGACAGCACCCAACGTAAATCCGCGATGGCCAAGCTCACCCAAAAAATCCATGAACATGACCAAGCCATTTTAATTGGCACACAGATGCTGGCCAAAGGTCACCATTTTCCAAACGTTACCCTAGTCATCATCATGGATGCAGATGCGGGATTATTTTCATCCGATTTTCGTGGTATGGAGCGCACCGCGCAGCTTATCACCCAAGTAGCAGGACGAGCTGGAAGAGCCAAAAAACCAGGGCACGTATTATTGCAGACCTATCATCCTGACCATGCCGCGATTGAATGCTTATGTAACCTAGGTTACGAGCACTTTGCGATTGATGGACTGACGGAACGTAAATCTCTCTCTTTACCACCGTTTTACCATCAAGTAATTGTTCGAGCAGAATCCGCCAACGAACAAGAAGCCATGCAACTTTTAAATGCCCTGAAAAACGACCTAACCCCCATGTTGTCACCAGATGTCTATATGGTCGGACCATACGCCGCCATCATTGTTCGCAAAGCCGGACAACACCGAGCCTTGATTTCGATAAAATCGGCACACCGAGCACCGTTACACCAAGCCACAGAATGGATGACACAATGGTTAGAACAAGCCACCAAACAACATAAAATTCGTTTCGCTATCGACGTCGATCCACTGGAAACTTATTAAACGACAACGCATAATGTGCCCTGCATGACGCCCCACTTTTGAGTAAACCAACAACACACTATGTTTAAGCCCATTTACATTGCTAGCAAAGGGAGTCGCCCGAAAAAAGGCGCAACTCGTCGTACACCGCCACCTGTAGCAAAACGCAAAACCGCTTGGTGGTTATGGTTGCTCATTCCAGCCATCTTGCTGGCCTTCATTTATGGTTTAATGCAACTTAGCCAAATTGCCCCAGAAGCCGCAAAAGCAAGTACAGCGAAACCATCAAAGCCCGTGCCACAACCGAAAACCGTCGAAAAAGCCAAGCCGGCCAAGAAACCCGCAGAACAGGCCACGGAGAAAAAAGACAACTTTGAGTTCTACCAAATCCTGCAAGACAGCGAAGTTGATACCAGTCATGTGGATGCTTATCAATCGACCCCTCGTGGCGAGCAAGACTTTTATTACATGTTGCAAGCCGCCTCCTTTCGAAGTTCTGACGATGCGGATCGCCTACGCGCCAAACTGATTTTATCGGGACTAGTGGAAGCCAGCATTCGAAAAACCACAGGCAAAGATGGCCGACCTTGGTATCGTGTGATACTTGGCCCTTATGTTTCTCGCTCGAAAATGAATCGCGCCGAGGACAAGCTTGTCTCTATGGACATCTCCTCTTTTTCTTACAAAGTAAAGAAAGAGCCTTAATTCTCTTGATAAAAGTGCACAGTATGGACAACGCCATTCTGTGCACGCTCACCGCTTGAAATCTCACCGCTTGCCCCCACCTTGTTAGAATCGAAACTGGAGTAAAGCATGACAACGATTCTAACTGTACGCAAAGGCAACCAAGTCGTCGTAGGTGGCGATGGACAAGTATCTCTTGGCAATACCGTGATGAAAGGCAACGCACGCAAAGTACGTCGCTTATACCATGGTGAAGTCATTGCTGGTTTTGCCGGTGGCACGGCGGATGCCTTCACCCTATTCGAACGTTTTGAAGGCCAACTAGAAAAGCACCAGGGTCATCTCGTTCGTGCAGCCGTTGATCTAGCAAAAGACTGGCGCTCAGATCGCGCCTTACGCAAGCTTGAAGCCATGCTCATTGTCGCCAATAAAGAAAGCACACTCATTATTACGGGTACCGGTGACGTAGTAGAGCCTCAGCACGGCGCTTTAGCGATTGGTTCTGGCGGCAACTATGCCGAAGCCGCTGCCCGAGCGTTGATCGACAATACGGACCTGACCGCCAAAGAGATTGTGGAAAAAAGCCTTAACATCGCAGCGGATATTTGTGTCTTCACAAACCACAGTCTAACCATTGAAGAGATTGTCGTTGAAGGCAAGCTGGAAGATCAATCCGCTTAATTCCTTCACGACGTCAAACAGACCCTATTAAAAGAGACCAAATGATGAGCAGTATGACCCCAAGAGAGACGGTTAACGCCCTAGACAATCACATTATTGGCCAACAAAAAGCCAAACGCGCCGTCGCCATCGCACTCCGTAATCGCTGGCGTCGAATGCAGTTACCGGAAGACATGCGCGCTGAAATCACCCCTAAAAACATCTTAATGATTGGGCCAACGGGGGTCGGTAAAACCGAAATCGCCCGCCGTCTAGCGAAACTATCAAATGCGCCCTTCATTAAAATTGAAGCCACTAAGTTCACTGAGGTGGGTTATGTTGGTCGTGATGTAGAGTCCATCATCCGCGACCTTGTGGAAATGGCCATCAAGATGTTGCGTGAACAAGAGACCGAAAAGTTACGTCATAAAGCGGAAGACGCGGCCGAAGATCGAATCTTGGATGCTCTACTGCCACCAGCTCGAGGTGGTGACCCAGAGTTAAACAATGAGAGCAACACTCGCCAAATCTTCCGTAAAAAACTGCGTGAAGGGCAATTGGACGACAAAGAGATCGATATTGATGTTGCCGATGCGCCTGTTGGGGTGGAAATCATGACGCCGCCTGGCATGGAAGAAATGACCAGCCAGTTGCAGAACATGTTTTCAAGTTTCGGCTCGAACAAAACCAAGAAGCGCAAGTTAAAAGTCAAAGACGCCTTACGCCAAGTGCGTGATGAAGAAGCTGGAAAACTGGTCAATGAAGACGAGTTAAAAGCCCGTGCAGTTGAAGCGGTTGAGCAAAACGGTATCGTCTTTTTAGATGAAATCGATAAAGTCGCCAAAAGCTCAGAACGCACCAGCGGTGAAGTGTCTCGCGAAGGAGTACAACGTGATTTATTGCCTTTGGTAGAAGGTTGTACCGTTAATACCAAATACGGCATGATCAAAACAGATCATATTTTGTTTATTGCTTCAGGGGCGTTCCATTTAACCAAGCCATCGGATCTGATTCCTGAGCTACAAGGTCGTTTACCCATTCGCGTTGAGCTAGATGCCTTGACCGTTGAAGACTTCAAACGCATTTTAGTTGAACCCAGCGCCTCTCTGACTAAGCAATACGTTGCCTTAGCAAAAACAGAGAACATCAATCTGAACTTTACCGAAGAAGGCATTACCCGCATTGCCGAGATTGCTTGCCAAGTCAATGAAACCGTTGAAAACATCGGTGCTCGTCGCCTGCACACTGTGTTAGAGCGTTTGCTTGAAGAAGTATCTTACTCCGCTTGCGACATGCCAGAAGATCAGCAAATTGACATCACAGCCGCTTATGTTGATGAACAGTTAGGTGAAGTCGCGAAAGACGAAGATCTTAGCCAATACATTTTGTAATTGGCACGTTGTCCTATTGAAGCGAGGCAAGCATTCACAGAATGCTTGCCTCGCTTCCCTAATCGGAGTGGAATCTAGCATGCTCACCCCAACCAAAATTCATTACCATAAACAATCTCGTGAACTTGAGCTGGCCTTTTCTGATGGTCAAAGCTATCAATTGAGTGCCGAATTTTTACGGGTTCATTCTCCTTCCGCTGAAGTTCGAGGTCATGGGGCACAAATGCCCATTCTCCAATACGGTAAAAAAGACGTATTCATACAAAACATTGAAGGCGCAGGGAATTACGCGTTAAAGATCACCTTTGACGATGGTCATGACTCTGGCCTCTATACTTGGGAGTACTTACATAATTTGGGCAAAAACCACGATCAGTTGTGGCAAATGTACTTAACTCGCCTTGAAAAAGAAGGGAAGACGCGGGACACTTCCGTGATTCAAATTCATCAACATTAAACAGCACACTCAAATTTAGGAAAACCTGTTATGGGCTCACTCAGCTTGTCTGCCATTAGCGCGATTGAACACGGTATTAACCTTGCTCTTCAGCAAGATACACCTTCTCAGCAAAGGCTAAGCAAACTCGCAGGGCAACAGGTCATCCTGTACGTTGAAGATTTCTCACTCATCTTACAAGTGCATCTCCTTGAACAAGGCGTGATGTTGCACAAACCGGATCATCTAGAGGACATCGAACTCGATCCTAAACTCGATACGCTAGTCCAAGGACCAAGCTCAGCCTACCGCAAACTGCTCGAAGGGGATGGCTTCTTTGATGGCGATCTACGCATTCAAGGTAATGCGCAAGCCCTAATGACCTTGCATAAAGTGATGGAAAACTTCGAACTGGATTGGGAAGGCTTATTAGCAGATCACATTGGCGATTTACCCGCCGCGACTCTGGCACGTTTACTACGAGTTCAGTGGTCGTGGAGTAAAGAACTGGCCACTCAAGCACGCATCCAACTGGTACAACATTTACAATCTGATAGCCAATTGCTACCAAGCAAGATCGAAGTCGATGCCTTTGTGGATCAACTGGAAAATTTTGGCACCCAGTTAGATCGCTTTGAAGCGAAGCTCAGACTGCGTGAAAACAAACGTCATTAAGCCTTTAGCCGGCTAAAATAAACCCCACCTATAGTGATAACAAAGCCGATTATTTGCACCATTGTCATGGTCTCAGCGAATAAGAAATAACTCTCTACGGCAGCGAGAGGTGGTGCTAACAGCAACAACATAGCGACTTGCGAGGCATGTATTTTTCTCAGCAGCCAAACCATTAAAAACACACCACCACCCGACAACACCACCGCACCCCAAAATAACAATAAATACGATGGCCATTGAGCAACAAAGACGTGTTCACCTAACATCCACACAAAACCAAACGCCACCGCACCAGCGGCTAAGTTCTGAATGCCCATGGAAACAATGATGTCAGAGGAAGCAATCGACATTTTCTGATAGATGGCACCGAGGGATAAAGCCAAAATGGCTCCAACAGCAAGGCAAAGCGTCAACAGAGTGACGCCACCGTGACTCATGTCCAACTCCAATGCGGGAGAAATCACCAACAACAAGCCAATGATGCCAATCAGCATACCGAACATGCTTAAAAAAGACGTCTTTTCTTTAATCAACAGGAAGGCTAACAAGGTCACCAACACGGGCTGTAAAGCGCCAATCAATGCCATGACACCTGCTGGCAACCCTTTGGCAATGGCCACATAGGCAAGGCCAAGGTACAAACCGCTCATCAAGACTCCGGCGAGGATCTGTTGAGGTAATTCCAGCAGTGAAGGAAACACCCGACGCTGCCAAAGCGCCAGCGCAAAGAACAACAAAGCAGCCAATAAGAAACGAATACCCAAATAGATATTGGGGTCCATCAGGCCAACAATCATCTTACCGGTAATGAAACCGGTGGACCAAATTAACACTAAGAGCACATAAAGAATGACCATATAATTCCTTTTATTAATCGCTGCCTGCGCTTAAATGAAGATTAAGGAAGGTACGAATAACAGGCTTTTATCCACATACTGAGGCAAGAGGACTTGTTCGTACCTTCCTTAGAACTCGGCTTTTATCTCTGCAGTGTTCAAACCCAACCCAATCAAAAAATGCAACTTAGCGAAAGCCGCTTCATAAGTCATCGCTTGCCCTGAGATCACACCTGCGTTCACCAAGGCTGACCCGGCCGCATAGGCACCAGCAACCACACTGCCCGCGTCACATTGACTGACATTAACAATGACAACACCTCGCTCACTGGCTTGCTGCAATACCGATAAAAGTTCAGCGTCTTTATCGGGCGCATTGCCCGCACCATAGCTCAACAGCACAGCACCTTGCACGGATTCATTTAATAAACCGCGCCAATGCTCCGCTTGCACACCCGGAAAAACAGGTAGTAAGGTCACCACTCCAGACGCCATCTCTGGAATACGAATCACACAAGGTGCGTCAGTAACTTGGCCTTCTCGCCACTGCCAATCGATCCCAAGTACACCGCGTTCAGCACGATTCGGAGACTGGAAGGCCTGCCAGTCACTGGTATGCGCTTTGTGAGCACAATCGCCCTCAATCAATCGCCCAGCAAAGAATAAAAACACGCCTCGAGCGATAGATTCACAAGCAGAAATAGCCCCTAACACATTGTTCATCGCATCGGTTCGCGCTTTATACATGGGCACTTGCGAGCCAGTGACGATAATCGGCTTAGCACTTTGCTCAAACATAAAGCTCAGCGCCGCGGCGGTATACGCCATGGTATCTGTGCCATGAAGCACAATGAAGGCATCAAATTCATGCCATTTGCTTTGGATGTCTAACGCAATGGTCTGCCAGTCTCTTGGCGTGGCGTTGGAAGAGTCAATCAACTCGGCATAGCTTTGTATCACGACGTCATGTTGCCACTCATCGGCGACATTTAAATGTTCACTTAAGTGATCAGCAAAGGCGGCATCAGGGACCAAGCCTTGTGATGATGGCACCATGCCTATCGTACCACCGGTATAAGCAATGTATATTTTCATCTCGTTTCTCTTTTCATCCTGATATCGACACAATGCATTTCAATGCAGAGAGAAAAAAGGCGCGAATCCTAACGAACTGCGCCTTTTCTCTAAACCTACCCAACCGCTCACTGAATAAGCGGTATGGATTACATTCTTTCTAGGGTTTCAATACCCAACAATGATAGACCAAGTTGTAATGTTGAGGCCGTATTCAACGCCAACTGTAGACGACTGTTCTTAACGTCTTCTTCAGCGTTTAGGATTGGACAAGCTTCATAGAAGGTCATGAAGGTTCCTGCCAATTCGTATAGATACGCGCATAAGAAGTGAGGCATACCATCGTTGGCAACCTGCTGAATAGCCTCTTCAAACTGACACAACTTCATCGCCAACGCACGTTCTTGGCTTGCTTCAACTTGGATCTCACCGGTTAACGATGCGATGTCTATCTCAGAGCGTTTCACGATGCTGGCCACACGAGAGTAAGCGTACAACAAATACGGCGCAGTATTGCCTTCGAAACTCAACATAGTGTCCCAGTTAAACACATAATCACTGGTACGGTTTTTTGATAAATCCGCGTATTTAACCGACGCAATTCCGACTACTCGACTGATATTACGAAGCTCGTCTTCACTCATGTCAGGATTCTTAGAAGACACTAACTGATAAGCGCGTTCTTGTGCTTCTTCTAGCAATGAAGACAGTTTCGCAACGCCACCAGAGCGTGTTTTGAACGGCTTACCATCACTGCCCATTACCGTACCAAACGGCATATGTTCCAACTGCGTTTCTGGTTTTACGAAGCCGGCTTTACGAGACAAGGTAAAGATCTGTTGGAAGTGCAACGATTGACGCGCGTCGACGAAATACAGCACGCGATCCGCTTCTAATGTATGTTGACGGAAACGCACCGCGGCTAAATCTGTCGTGGAATACAAAAAGCCACCACCGGTCTTTTGCACAATAATCGGGGTGATTTCCCCTTCTTTATTGGCGAACTCTTCTAAAAAGACACATTGTGCGCCTTGGTCTTCTTTCAATAGACCTTGCTCTTGCAGCTCGTTCACGACATTTTGCAAATCATCATTGTAAGCACTTTCAGGCATCACATGTTGACGCTCTAAAGACACGCCCAACATCTGGTAGGTTTCTTCACAGTGCGTCAGGGAAATGTCGATAAATTCATCCCACAAAGCGAGGCAATCTTTATCGCCTGATTGCAAGGCCACAACCAATTCACGAGCACGATTGGCAAAGGCGTCATCGTCATCAAAACAACCTTTAGCCGCTCGATAAAAGGTCTCAAGATCCGACAACGCCATACTAATCTCAGCGCTTTCAGAACGTAAACGTTCCATGTAAGCCAACAGCATGCCGAATTGCGTTCCCCAATCACCCACGTGGTTCTGACGCACCACTCGGTGGCCTAGAAACTCTAAGGTACGGACAACGGCATCACCAATAACGGTAGAACGTAAATGCCCTACGTGCATTTCTTTCGCTAGGTTTGGAGATGAGTAATCCACCACCACGGTTTCCGGTTCGGCAACACTTGGCACATCTAGGCGTTCACTTTGGCGCAGAGCCATAAGCTCTTTGCCTAACCAAGCATTCTTCAAGAAGATATTAATAAAACCAGGACCTGCGATTTCGACTTTTTCTGCGATGTCGGATAAATCCAAACCATCGACGACTTTCTGTGCCAATTCACGAGGGTTCATTTTCAGGCTTTTTGCCACCCCCATAATGCCATTGGCTTGGTAATCACCAAACTGAACCTTGGCGGATTGACGGGTAAGTGCTGGAGCTGTTTCTGGCGCACCAGCCGCAACCATAGCGGCTTGAATACGTTGATTTAGAAGCGTTTGAATATTCACAAGGAAACCTTTAAACAGTTAACATGCCGTTAGGCTGGCATATCAAAATCACAAACCCTCCACTTGCCTAGCAAGCGGAGGGTTTAAATAAGAAAATTAATGGCCTAATAATAACCGATTTACTGCCGTTTAGCGAAAGAACAGCTGGCATGCCAAGTTATTATTTTCATCCTGATAAGGATAACCTAGCTCATCTAAATAATGCGTCACATCCGTTTCTTCACCAACCGCCTGTAAGCCAACTAACACGCGACCATAAGCGTCACCATGATTACGATAATGAAACATGGAAATATTCCACTGACCACCTAAGGTGTTGAGGAATTTCAACAAGGCGCCAGGACGTTCAGGGAACTCAAAACTGTACAGCAACTCCCCTTTTTGACTGCGTAGATGGCCACCAATCATATGACGCACATGCACCTTGGTAGTTTCATCGTCAGTTAAATCAATGATTTCGTAATCTTTTAGATCATCCAACAGTTCTTTGCGGCTATGGGGGCTTCCGCCCAATGCCACACCAACAAAAATCACCGCTTGCTGATCATCGCCATAACGGTAGTTAAACTCGGTGATATTTCGGCCAACTAACGCTTGGCAAAAGTCTTTAAAGCTACCTGGAGACTCAGGGATTTTAACGGCAATGATGGCTTCACGCTTTTCACCCAGTTCTGCCCGTTCGGACACATGACGAAGGCGATCAAAATTCACATTGGCGCCACTGTTAATCGCGATCAAGGTCTGACCTTTTACCTCTTCTCGTTCAATGTATTTCTTCAACCCAGCTAAAGCACAAGCACCAGCCGGTTCGGTAATAGCACGAGTATCATCGTAAATGTCTTTTATCGCTGCACACATTTCATCCGTTGTGACTGTGATCACTTCATCTACCGTGTCTTTCGCAATGGCAAAGGTATTATGGCCAATTTCTGCAACCGCAACGCCCTCAGCAAAAATACCGACTTGAGCAAGACGAGTCGGTTCACCTTTTTCCATAGCGACTTTTAAACAAGCCGCATCCTCAGGTTCCACACCAATGATTTTGATATCAGGACGTAGATATTTTACATAAGCCGCGACGCCAGCAATCAAGCCACCACCACCTACCGGTATGAAAATCGCATCAATATTGCCTTCATGCTGATGTAAAATTTCCATACCAATGGTGCCTTGTCCAGCGATGGTATCGACATCATCAAAAGGGTGAACATAAGTTTGTCCCGTTTGTGCCATGATCTCTTTTGATTTAGTCGAAGCCTCATCAAAAGCATCACCAAACAATACCACTTCCGCACCATGGTTGCGCACGGCACTGACCTTCACCTCTGGTGTCGTCGCAGGCATCACTATGGTGGCTTGCACGCCCAGTTTTTTAGCCGCTAAAGCCAAACCTTGTGCATGGTTTCCTGCCGATGCGGCAATCACCCCTTTGGCTCTCTCAGCGTCGGTGAGCTGACAAATTTTGTTGTATGCCCCACGAATTTTGAACGAGAAAACGGGTTGCAGGTCTTCTCGCTTCAAAATAATCTCGTTGTCCAATCGGGTCGATAATTGATTGGCTCGAGACAGTGGTGTTTCTACGGCAACGTCGTATACGCGTGCCTGTAGAATCTTTTTGATCATGGTATGAGGCATAATGTTTCCTAAGAAAATAACATTCGTCAGAACGAGACCGGCGCCCAACATTTTTGGGAACACCGCGTCTAAAAATAGAACACCGAAATATACCTGTTCGGCTTAACTCACGTAAAGGCGAAAGCCTCTGAATCTGCAAAATAGCCAGCATAAATCTCAGTTGTTTTGGCTAACATTCATTTAGAGAAGGGAATATAATAATGGCACCAGCAGAGGAAGCTTACCAAAAGAGTAAGCTCTAACTACTTTCTCATTCAACGATAATAAAGGGCACCCCCTCATGACCCAAGATGAGTTAAAACAAGCTGTCGCGGAAGCGGCCGTTAACTACATTCTACCGTTACTAGAAGACGACACGATTGTCGGCGTTGGCACCGGCTCAACGGCCAACCTTTTCATTGATGAGTTGGCCAAACACAAAAGCAAGTTTGATGGCACCGTAGCCAGCTCTGATGCTTCAGCCCAACGTCTGAAAGATCATGGCATCCCTGTTTACGATTTAAACGGTGTCGATCAAATTCGTGTTTACATCGATGGCGCCGATGAATCCGATCATCATTTACACCTTATCAAAGGTGGGGGTGCCGCTTTGACTCGTGAAAAAATTGTGGTGGCTTGCAGTGATGAGTTTGTTTGTATTGCTGACGAGTCAAAATTAGTCAAAGTATTAGGAGATTTCCCTTTACCTGTTGAAGTCATTCCCATGGCCCGCAGCCACGTTGCCCGCCAACTAGTAAAACTGGGGGGCGATCCAGTCTATCGAGAAGGGGTTGTAACAGATAATGGCAACCATATTCTAGACGTCTACAATCTTAAGATTATTGACCCCATTAAGCTTGAAGCTCAGATTAATGCGATTGTTGGCGTCGTCACCAACGGACTGTTCGCTAATCGATCTGCTGACGTGTTATTACTGGCAACACAAGACGGTGTGAAAACACTGAAAAACGACTAAAGAACCTCAGATGAGCCATCTAAAGCCACTATTCTTAAAGTGGCTCATCTTTCTCTTAAAACCAGCGACTTTTTCGCATCAACCAAAACTGTCCAACCCCCATCACAAGTAAGACCCCACAAAATAACCAGAAAGCTTGATGATTGTCGGTTCCAGGCATCCCCGCGATATTGATACCGAACAACCCGGTTAAAAACCCCAAGGGCAAGAAGATCCCAGACAAAATAGACAACACATACATGCGAGCATTCATTTTTTCAGCTTGTAAATTGACAAACTCTTCCTGCATTAACTGGCAACGCTCCCTTAATGACTCAAGCCCCTCAACATAACGAACAATATCGTTCACGGCTTCTTGGACCTGTGTGATTTGCCGACTCGTCATCCAACTAGACGTATCTTGAGACAAAGCTTGAACAGCTTCTTTTTGAGGCACCAGAAAGCGACGTAGACGAATGGTTTCGAGTCGACGTTGAACCAATAACTCTCTTTGCCCTTGCTCGATACCTTCGCCAATGCGTTCCTCTAAATCAGACAACTCTTCTTCTAAATCAACGATGACACTCGACATTCGTCCCGTTAATGTGACGGTCAAGATGGCCAAAATATCGGCGCTATCTGTAGGTCCTTCGCCTTGTGCCAAGCTGTTTACTACATCCTCAACGGATAGCAATTTTCGACGGCGACTGGATACGATAAAGTGTGGTGTTACCCATAAACGTAATGACACCATATCCGATGGATCAGAACCTGGGTTTAAATTCACACCACGAAGAATCACTAAGGTACCACGACCCATTTTAACCATCCGAGGGCGTGTTTCTTCAGCGAATAACGCCTCGACAACCTCATCAGCAACTCCTTCAACACTGGCCAACCAGTCGCGACTCGCGTCTTCCCCAGCGTCTACATGAACCCAGCGACACCCTGCCTCTGGAATCTTCTTTGGCAAATCCGTCTCGGACAAATGATCTGCGCCGCCTTGACCATCTAACGCCACGTGATGCACAACAAATTTAGACATAACCGCCCCTCCATTAATGGCTTGTAGATTAACGGAAAACGTCCCGCGTCCCTATTTATTTTCACTTCAACGACCTAGCCCAGCTGACACTCTCTGCTGAGAGTGGCATAATTTCATCACCCTCAAAATAATAAGGAAAAGCTTGATCATGCAAAACCTAGCACACGTTTTGGCATCCAGCTCGACACCCACATCACTTCAAACTGTTTTAAGCGTTACGACCAACACTTGTATTGATATTTGCAAGGCGCTTCACAAAGGCTCTCTTGCAGGTATTCTTGGAGTGGCTGGAAACGAAAACGTGCAAGGAGAGGAGCAAAAGAAACTCGATATCATCTCTAACGACATGCTTAAAACGGCATTGTTGGCCTGCCCTGCTGTTCGAGCAGTCGCATCAGAAGAAGAAGATGACATTGTCCCCGCGAATACTGCGGGTGAATACCTAATCGCCTTCGACCCACTAGATGGCTCATCTAACATAGACATCAACGCCATGGTAGGCACCATTTTCTCTATCTACCATGACACTGGTAGTCAGCCAGCAACCGAACAAAGCTTCTTAAAACCCGGTTCTGAGCAAGTGGCTGCAGGTTATGTGTTGTATGGACCTTCTTGCATGTTGGTACTAACAACAGGTGATGGCGTCCAGATGTTCACGCTTGACCCAGAAAACAATGACTTTGTTCTAACCCAAGATCAAGTCAGCGTTGCAGCAGAAACCCAAGAGTTTGCCATTAACTTATCCAATCAGCGTTTTTGGTCTGCTGCCATGCAAAATTATGTCAGTGATTTAATTGCTGGCACCACTGGCACCCGCGAAAAAGACTTCAATATGCGCTGGGTTGCTGCAATGGTTGGAGATGTCCATCGTATTCTATGCCGAGGTGGTATCTTTATTTACCCTTGGGACAGCAAGTCTCCAAATCGAGCAGGTAAATTGCGTTTAATGTATGAAGCCAACCCAATGGCCATGTTAATTGAACAATCAGGTGGTAAAGCGCATACGCACAGTCAACGCATTTTAGACATCCAGCCTGAAGGCATTCATCAGAGAGTGGCGGTGATTCTTGGCGCGGCAAATGAAGTGGATAAGTGCCTAAGTTATTAACATCCAATTTGAAATGTAATCTCTGTGCATAAAAACAGGCCTTCATCGTAACGATGAGGGCCTGTAGATTAATACAAGAAACCCACCTTATGCTCGACGTCTCTAGAAAATATGCACTCTGTTGACATCAAAATATAGGCTGATCTTATCCCCTACCTCAAATTGTTGATCTTGGCTAATTGAAGCAATGACCTTGTTACCATCCAGCAATGCCACATCCAATACCGTCTCTGTCCCTAGACGCTCTGACAAAGACACGCTGCCATGTAACGCACCTTTAACATCGCCATGGTGTGGTTCTAGATATTGAGGTCGGATGCCCAACTCTAATGTGTCCCCAACAACCACATCGCGACCATTTCTCGGTAACGTTACCGCATCCAGAACCTCAGAACCGACCGTAATGCTCGTGTCATCATATGAAATGACTTCCGTCGACACAAAATTCATCGACGGTGAACCAAGAAAGCCAGCCACGAATCGATTGGCAGGGTTATGAAACAATTCCATAGGCGAACCTATTTGCTGTACTTCACCGTCTTTTAAGACCACAATTTTGTCTGCTAAGGTCATCGCTTCGACTTGGTCATGAGTCACATAAATCATCGTCGCGCCAAGCTTTTTATGCAGCTTGGAGATTTCCATTCGCATGTCCATTCGCAATGCCGCGTCTAAATTCGACAAAGGCTCATCAAACAAGAACACTTTGGGGTCACGTACAATCGCTCGACCAATCGCCACGCGTTGCCTTTGACCACCAGACAATTGGCTAGGGCGACGCTCTAACAAATGCTCCATTTGTAGAACCTGCGCCGCTTCATTGACACGACGTACTTTTTCACTTTTAGGTACACCAGAAACCGTTAAACCAAAGCCAACGTTTTCTCGTACCGTCATGTGAGGAAAAATGGCATAAGACTGGAAGACCATGGCAATACCACGTTCCTTTGGTTGCAAGTTATTAACGACGTCACCATCAATCGTTAACTCACCCCCAGTAATATCTTCTAAGCCAGCAATCATTCGCAATAATGTCGATTTACCGCAGCCAGAAGGGCCAACAAAAACAACAAACTCACCATCTTTAATGTCAATATCGACGCCATTGATGACCTGAGTTGAGCCGTAACTCTTTTTAATCGATTTTAACTGTAAATCGGCCATATTTACTGTCCTTTATTATTATCGTCTGTGCTTAAAACCCCGTTCGCGTCCACTTTGATGGCCACAGGATCTAATATTTCACCCACAAAACCATTTGGACCTTGATCATTAAATCCGATGATGACAGGACCGTTATCCGTGTCTAAAATCCGCGCCGCGTATCGATGACAAGGCTCTTCCCCATCCAGAAATTCCGCGTCCGGTAAATGCCATGGTCCCAATGGGCTGTCTGCCATCAAGTAATGATTCCCTGTCACAGGCTGGCCTGCCTGAGCTTTTACAAAAGCCTCAGACCAATGAAGAGACGAAGTACAAAATAAGCAATACCAGCGGCCTTCAAGTTCAAACACTTGTGGCACTTCAAGTTGACCAAAACCACCCACAAACACCGGTTTTTGCAGTTCCCAATGATACAAATCATCCGAAGTCGCAAAGCCAATCGCGCCGCCGCCATTAGGCTCTTCAATACCTGGCGCTCGTGCGGTGAAATACATCAACCAGCCTTTACCATTGGGATTTTTCATTACCCAAGGGTCACGCATGGCTCGATCATGCCAATGGCCGACTTGATGCTGATCTTCATAGTACTGAGCATTGTCACCAACGATGTCTAAACACAGGCCATCATCTACCCGTTGCCAGTTATGTAGGTCTTTGCTGGTTGCATGACCGACGCGTTGATAAAGACTTTTTTCTGCTAAGCAAGTGCCTGTGTAAAAAAGGTGATACAAGCCGTCATCGTCTTTTACCACACTGCCTGTCCAGGTGGTGGAATCGTCCCATGCAGGGGCGGCTGCAGGTTCAAAACAAGTGCCTAGATGCTCCCAGTGAACCAAGTCTTTAGAAGTCGCATGGGCTTGCGTGACATTCATATGGCGTAACTCTGGATCGATCAACGACTTGTTTGCTTGCAGGAAATAACCATGCCAAAGGTCGCCTTCTTTGTGATACCAGCTGTCCCAGATCCATTTTTTTTCTAATGCTATTGTCATTGTTTACTACTCCAGAAAAAGCCTATCCCTTGACACCAGTCGATGCGATAGAGGCGATAAAAGCACGCTGTAAAGCGAGATAAAAAACTAATACCGGCAGAGTGATAATGGTTAGATACGCCATTACCTCACCCCATGCAGTATTCAATTGAAAAAAGTATTGTAAGCCGACTAAAACCGGTCGGTATTGCTCTTGCTGGGTCACCATAATTGGCCATAAGTATTGGTTGTACATGGCCAAAAATTTGAGAATGGCTGCCGTCGCAAGAATCGGGCCTGACAAAGGCATCACCACTCGCCAATACACCTGCCACCAACTACAGCCTTCCACACGCGCCGCTTCAATAAGCTCCTTTGGTAGATCTTTAAAATATTGAGCAAACAGAAATATAGTCAGGCCATCGGCAACAAAGGGCACAATTTGCACTCGATAGCTGTTTAGCCATCCCCAACTGAAACCGTCTAAACCAAGCCAAGGTAATTTAGAAACCATTAACAGCATTGGAATGGCGATGGTTTCAAAAGGCACAATTAAGGTCGCTAGGATGATGGAAAAAGCGATACTTTTGCCACGCCAATTAAGGAACACAAAAGAGAACCCAGCCATAGAGCAAACAAACAGGCCGAGTGCCACAGTGATCCCTGTCACGAACAGAGAATTCAGCATGAACAAGCCGATCGGAGCTCGCTCAAAAGCGGCTTTATAGTTGTCAAAACTGATGTCACCTACCGGTAAAAACGCTCTCATTGAAGAGGTATCAGCCAACAGTTGTTGATCAGGTTTCAGTGATGACATCATCATAAAAACCAGCGGCGTAACAAACATCAACGCAATCAATGTGAGTACGAGATAACGCACCGTCATTCGCAACCTTGGGTTATCAGCATCAAGACGCAACATCAGTTCTTCTCCCGTGTTAAATAGCGCTGTAACAATGAAATACTCAAAACAATGAGGAAAAGCACGACCGACATAGCGGAACCACCAGAAATATCTTGTTTGCCATAACCTCGCTCTACCGCTTGATAAACAATGGTTTGCGTACTGTCTAAAGGCCCACCACTGGTCATTACATCAATTTGAGCAAACAGCGAGAAGGCTTGCATGGTGATCACGATCACCACCAACACAGCGGTATTACGCAAGCCCGGCCAAGTGACATAGCGAAAGGTCTGCCAAGGACTGGCACCTTCAATTTTGGCGGCTTCGTAAAGTGTTGGCGAAATGGTCTGTAAACCAGACAACCAAATAATCATGTGGAAACCTACCGCCTGCCAAATAGACATCGCCATAATAGAACCGAGGGCGGTATCGGGGTTTCCAAGCCAATTCACTGGCTCAAAATAACCTAAGGTGAGCGTACTCAGTGCGCTGTTTAACAAACCATTTTGGCCGTCATAAATAAAACGCCAAAGTAGAGACACCACAACGATCGAGACCACCACAGGCATGAAATAGATGGATCGAAAAATATGAATCCCACGTAAAGGTTGGTTTATCAGTAATGCCAAAACTAACGCTAAAGCACCTTGAATCGGTGCCACAAAAGCCACAAAGGTAAAGGTATTCACCAAGGCTTTCATAAACACCAAATCACTCGCCATGATCGCGACTTTTTGTTCACCCCACGAAAAAGAAAACCATTCTTTCATCCCTTTAACGTCTGGGTAGCCTGGATTGTTACGGGTAAACTTTCTCAACCTTGGATATTGATTGTCGCCATTTTTATCAAGCAAAATCGCACCATCAGCATCCATCACTGGATCAACCACCAATACACCAAGATCTAACATATTGGTGTAATTCTCTAGACCGACATATTCCGCCGCATTAGGCGACATCAATCGCTGATTGGTCAAAGAAAAAACTATCGCCAGAATAAACGGCACCACGATAAAGAGAAGCATCAAACCAAATCCAGGCGCAGCAAAAAGCCACCCGGTACTGTTATGCTGGGTTAACATTGTGTTTTTTTTCATAAAAAGTACCCATCTCGCTGACCCCAACTAGGCTCAGCTAAAGAACAGCTAGGTCAAAAAATAAAACGTCTTGGCCTAACTGTCTTTATTAGTCTGTATTAATGGCCGTAGCGGCGGTTCTTCTGAATGTCTGAATCGATTTCATCCACAGCACTATCCAACGTATCCGCTACATCCGCACCGTCTGCGATATCCGCTAGCGCTTTTTCAAACACTTTAGCCTCAACGATGTAACCAGGCGTAACAGGACGAACTAAAGCTTGCGCTTTCGACAGTTCGTAGAAAACGGCCATGGCACCACCTTCTTTATAGTTTTCAGTCAATGCCGCCGCCGAGTACTTCGCTGGAATCACACCAATACCATCCGAGAACGCGGCTAGGTATTTGTCTTGTAGGGCAAACTCTATAAAAGCAGAAGCGCCTTGAGGATGTTTAGACGCGGCTGATACACCAAATTGCCAGCTTGCTGCCCCGATGGTGGATCCATTGCCAAAATCAGGTGCTGGTAAAAACAAGGTATCGTCACCAAACTTATTTAGCGTATTAAGTGCGGCCCAATTACCATTCCATTGCATGGCGTATTTACCCTCTAACAGCCCCGTATCACGATCAGCCGGATCCTGTGAATTGCCTGGTGCATAACCTTGGCTAAATAAACCTTGCCACCATTCTCCAAAAGCAATGGCAGCATCGCCATTAAGCTTTCCCTCTGCCGTTGCGTAAGTAGAGCGATCAACTAGATCGCCACCAAAGCTTTGCAAAAATGGACTAAAAGCATAGGGAAACCACTCACCTTTCCACGCCATGCCTAAATCCAGTGGGTAATCGTATTTACCTGTCGCTTTCAGTTTGGCAAGAATGTCATTGAACTCTTGTGCCGACCAAGGTGCCTCTAAAGTTGGGACTCGTGCACCAATGTCATCTAAGGTTGAGCGTCGAGTCACCATAGCCACGGCGGCATCCCACAAACCAACCGAATACAGTTGCCCATCCCAATAACCTTTCACACCAGGTAAAAAGTCGGTAAGCATTGCTTCATCCAACATCAGCGGCTGTAAATAACCAGCCCATGCCCAATTGGGCATGACGGGACCGTCTACATCTAAAATGTCTGGTAAATTATTCGCCAATGCAGCCGCAGTCACAGAATCGTTATAAGAACCTTGAGGAAAGGATTCTAAACTCACATTCCAGTCATCTTGACTGTTATTAAAATCACTCACAATTTGGTTGATTATCTTCGCTTCAACCCCATTGCCTGCGCCATGATACCAAAGTGAAAGATCTGTTTTGGCGTAAGCAGAAGAGGCACACACACCTAAAGCGGCTGCGGACAAGATACCAAATGTTAGCTTTTTTGTTATTTTCATTAGTTTCTCCCATAAATACGATCTAATTTAACACCAATGACACCGATGTCATTTCTTCACCAAAAAAACGCACCACACTGTCTGATGCGTCATTTAACAAACACCTTATGACTACACTTTTAAGATAGATTGTCGCCAAATAACCGGACTATCAATCTCGGTCTTTTCCATCCGAGAATGATCTTGTTGCTGATGATCAATGAGCGTTAAAAGCTGACGTGCCGCTTCCTGCCCTATTTCTTGATAAGGCAGCTGTACTGTCGTTAATGGAGGATACAAGCCTTCCGTAATCGCCAGATAATTATCGTAGCCAGCAATGGAAATCTGCTCAGGAATACGAATCCCCCTCACTCTTAGAATGCCATACAGCTTAAGTGCCATTTTATCATTGCCGCAACAAATCGCAGTGGGTGGCGAGTCAAGTGCGAGCAACTGATCAATGGCATCGATAATTAACGCTTCATTATCAACAAGATCCAGTGTATCGGCACACACGACTAACTTAGCATCGTAATTTATCCCACTGTCTTGCAAGGCTTGTTTATAGCCTTCCAATCGCTGATCGGTCGCAACCATAGAAGGATCAAGTGTTAAGTAAGCAATTTTAGAATGCCCATCACGAATAATTCTATCAACAAGAGAGTATTGGCCCATTTTGTCATTTGGCACCACCGATGTGGTCTGGTTTGCATCAAAGCAGTTCGCTAGGACCGTATGAATGTTTTGACTGACCCTAGGTAAATCGACCTGTTTATGGTGATTTGCTACATAAATAAGGCCTTCAACTCGATGCTCTTGGAAGGTTCGAACCAGGTGTGACACCGATTCAGGAGATCCACCTGTATCAGCAATTAAGAGCGTTTTTCCTGAGGCTTGCATGACTTTCTGAATGCCCTGAACAATAAACAAATCTGGCAAACCCGTAGGCGCATTTAGCACATCAGAAAAATCCGATATAGCACCAGTTACCAAACCAATTAATCCCGACTTATTAGATCGCATTGAGCGTGCGGCCGTACTAGGGACATAACCTAATTGTTCAATTGAGGCTTCTACTTTTAAACGGGTTTTTTCACCAACCGCAGCGTCGTTGTTTAATACTCTCGAAACGGTTTTGGGTGAAACTCCAGCGGCTGAAGCTACATCATAAATGGTCGTCATCGTTATTTTTCTCATTATGACATCGGTGTCATTTAAGTCACAAACTATATCTGATTAAGAATTCAATTGAAAGTTTAAATTATGGGATATTACTCGAAACGCTGTAACACATTGAAGTGGTTTAGGTTTTTCATTCTTCCCGAAAAGGCGAGCGTGCACGTTTGTAATTTTCGCATTGCACGTTATTTCGGTAACGAATTTTCTATCTGTTTGATACTAGTACAGTATTTGATCGGGTAAAAGGACAAAACAAGCGATATTAACAAAATAACCGAGTCTTGCAGCTAATGTGAATGCTTTGAGGTTGCTGAACTAACCCCATCCTCACCTTCCCCTTGAAGACATAAGGGGAAGGAACAAGAGACTTGGTTTGGTGACAAAACACAACGTCGCAAGGCTTAAACATCAAGTGGTGTGGTTGGTTGTACGCTGTGCGACTTTTGAAGGGGTCTGCCCCTGCACACTTGATACAAGAGGTTCTTGTTTTACCGTATCTTTTTAGAGAGCTGCTGACGCGTCGAGCTGGCGAGACAGGCGCAAGCAAATGGAAGCACAAGAAACGACTTCTCATAGGAGGATTTGTGCTTTGCCTTACTTATTTCAGACGTAAAAAAGCCCTGACAGGGTAACCTATCAGGGCTTCTTAATTTAAAGCTTGACGACGACCTACTCTCACATGGGATCCCCCACACTACCATCGGCGATGGCGCTTTTCACTGCTGAGTTCGGGATGGGATCAGGTGGTTCAACGCC
>NZ_JSEE01000012.1 GCF_001625355.1 Marinomonas sp. TW1 | reverse complement strand
GAATTGCTTGACGATCATAGAGGCGTTGAACCACCTGATCCCATCCCGAACTCAGCAGTGAAAAGCGCCATCGCCGATGGTAGTGTGGGGGATCCCATGTGAGAGTAGGTCGTCGTCAAGCTTTAAAATGAAAAGAACCTCGTCCTGCGAAGCAGGGCGGGGTTTTTTCGTTTTGGAACCTCGTCACTTATCTCTTCACTACCTCTGGATACATGTGATTACACGATGCACCGAAGGGGCCAGTGGAAGACATCCGAAGGATGCCCGTAGGGGATAAAGCGAAGCTTTAGATCTGTGAGGTCGTCTCTAATATCCTCAGTATTCTAAGACCAGCCCCACACAATACGATCCCAAACAGCGACGCCTTGCGTCACTGCCGTCGTCAGCGGCTTACGCTGCTTGGGATCTTGCTCATCTAGTCACATGCATGTCAGATGGGCTCAAGCTATCCGATATGATGTTTTGTCGACAAACCAAGTCTCTTGTTCCTTCCCCTTATGTCTTCAAGGGGAAGGGATGGGGTTAGTCCAGCAACCTCTATCCAATCACATTAACTGCAAGACTCGGTTATTTTGTTAGCCTAGCCCGTTTTGTTCTTTTACCCAATCAATTACGCTACTAGTCACATGCATGTCAGATGGGCTCAAGCTATCCGATATGATGTTTTGTCGACAAACCAAGTCTCTTGTTCCTTCCCCTTATGTCTTCAAGGGGAAGGTGAGGATGGGGTTAGTTCAGCAACCTCAAAGCATTCACATTAGCTGCAAGACTCGGTTATTTTGTTAGCCTAGCCCGTTTTGTTCTTTTACACGATCAAATACTGTACTAGTATCAAACAGATAGAAAATTCGTTACCGAAATTTGGTTAACAGAGCAAACAGCTCATACCAGAACGATACGCAAACCGAATTGCTTGACGATCATAGAGGCGTTGAACCACCTGATCCCACCTCGAACTCAGCAGAGACTCTTTATTCGCCGCAGGCGCTAGCCATCGCCGAGGGTAGTGTGGGGGATCCCATGTGTACCCCAAGAGCATTATAAGAGTAGGTCGTACCCAAAGAGCATATATAGGTCGTCAGTTTCGGATCTGATCCCTGAGATACCATCGCCGATGGTAATAGTCACTTCTTTTGTCTGCAGGAAATGCCATCTTACCATTGCCTTCGCTTGCGCCTGTTTCGCAAGCTCAACGCGTCTGCACGACTCCAATGCCAAGATGGCATGCATTAGGATTTTTACCTCTTATGTCTTCAGGGGGGCATACCGTCCCTAGAAGTGTGTCTCGGCGCTTTAATAAGCGCCTCTCTTTCGTTAAATTTATTTTGTTCCGATCAAAAAACAAACTAAATAACAAAAGAGAGTCTAAACTCTAAACAAATTTAAGTAGCGATAGATCAGACAAAACAAGAGTCTCTCACACTGATTGCGCAGGGTCAGGCCCCTTTAAAAGTCGCAAAGCGTTCAACCAGCGTTCAACCAAAACCACACCACTTGATGTTTAGGCCTTGCGTCAATGCAAGCCTATTGTTTTCAAGGAGACGATTTTGTAAGCAAAGCGTGACGGCCAGACTTACTCAATGGCGAAAGCCGTGACCTTGTCTGTAAATGAGTGATGAACGAACTTGGGCCGCGATTTGAAATATTACACAGCAATATCTATGTTTGATCAGAATAATATTTGATTAGAGTTAAGTAAAACTCAATTTACTAGGGAGTAATGAAAAAAACAAAGCCTCGACGAATAATTCATCGAGGCTTTGTAGTATTGAGGGACGATTAGAAGGAAGCGTCTAAAGCAACCCAGTATCTGCGAGTTGGTTCTGTATATCCAAATACATCATAATCAAACTCTTCACCAAGTAAGTTATTGATACCTAGGCTGACGCTTAGGTTGCTGTTAATCTGATATTTGCCACCAATATCAACAAGTTCATAAGCTGGAGTTGGCTCATCTTCATTATTTTCTTTGCCATGATATTGGTAATTGACCCAAGTGTTCATGTTTTCTAAAACTGACCAATTAACAGAGGCTGTGCCGACATGTTTAGGTGTATTCGTCAAAGGCTCTCCTTTACTAGACCCTGATAATTGCTCAGAGTCCATATAAGTGTAGCTAAGAGTCGTCGTTAAACGGTTTGTGATGAGATATTTAGTACTTAGTTCAAGGCCTTTTGTTTCGGCTTTATTAACATTTACATAGGTTCTATTGTTTGTGTTTTCACAGAAATCAACGGTTGTGCAGTCCACTCTGCTAATTTGATCTTTAAATTTATTTTCAAAAAGGGTGATGCTAGTCAGTGTACGGTTATCGTTATAAGAAATGCCAATTTCTTTACTCACTGATGATTCGGGTTTTAAGTTTGGGTTCCCAACAGTATAGTTAGAGTCCCTGCCTATTACTCCCCAGTCTGAAGATAGTTGACGAATCTTTGGTGTTTTATAACCAGTTGATATACCACCTTTTAATGTCCATTGATCTGAAAAAGAAAAGACACCATATAGACGTGGGCTTAAATGCTCATCAAAATTCTCATTCTTATCTGCTCGCAAGCCTATTGTTAACGCGAAGTTGTCAGTGATTCCCCACTCGTCTTCAGCATAAAGAGCAACTTGGTCGTTAGTAACATTACTTGAATTATCCGAGCCTTCTAGCTCTGATTGTGTGTAATTACCACCAATCGTGAGGATATGATCATCAGATGGTAGGGTCCAATTTGAGTCTAAAATTGTATTGGACACTTTGGATTCACCAGTGATGTTGTCAACAGAGTCAATTTGTAAATAACTGCTCTCTTCGATAGAGCCATAATTGCCTTCGTGAGTTAAAGCTAACGATTCTTTTTCGTTTTCTTGAAACGATCCAAATTTTGCATCGTACCCCGTTGTTGTTGAAATTCTCTCTATTTCGGTTCTGCTGACATCTAAAGCAAATGTATGGTCGTCATTTGGAGAAAAACTCACTTTAGCGCGATAGCTTTCGGTATTTTTCTCAACATTTCCACCTATGATTTCATCTTCTTCTTGCTCAAAATATTCCGTATTTAATTGCAAGCTAAGTTTGTCGGAAATAATCGGGCCCGATAAAGAAATTGAATTCTTATTGCGGTTATTAAACTTACTGCCCTCAGCTATGACTAGCTCGGAACGTATGTTGCCGTGCCATTCATTGGTATGCTTTTTTGTAATGATGTTGATTGCGCCGCCCATAGCACTTGATCCATATAGGGTAGACATAGGTCCACGTACAATTTCAATACGTTCAATCATGGATAAAGGAGGCATAAATTCTTGTTCGAAACCCTGACTCTCTTTGGCTTGTGATTCACGTGAATTTTGAGGGCGGCCATCAACCATTATTAGAGTATAATCAGCACCCAAACCACGAATCTGAATTGTCTGACCTCCAAAGCTTGATACTAATTGCACGCCAGGAACGCTTTCAATTGCTTCAGCAAGGTCTCGGTAAGCGCCTTTTTCAATATCTTCAGCCGTAATAACGCTGATGGATGCAGGGGCTTCGGTGGTTTCTTGTTCGAAGCCTGAGGCTGTGATAACGAGGTTATCCAATTGTTCTTCTGCAAGGCTTGCATTGGAGGCGGCGACAGCTAAGGCTGTCATACTCATCAAGCTTATTTTTTTCATTGCTGGTGTGGCTCCTATTTTTAATATGACGATAGATTTCAAAACGAAAAACAGATACTGTTCAAATGTTAATTGTTCTCATTATCGCATTAGTTCTTATTTGTTTCTTCGAACATCGTGTTCCGTTTTGTGCAATCCGTACAAAAAACTGACGTTGTGTAAAAAATTAGGGCGTTTAATGATTAGAAAAAATGCCTTTTGAGTTGAGTTGAGTTGAGCAGTGCCATCGCTTAGCTTCTAATTAAACGATCAAATTTTATCTGTTCATGAGATGTATTATGCCGTTACCACCTTGTTCAAACTGCCATTCTGACTATGTTTATCAAGATCAATCTTTACTTATCTGTCCGGAGTGCGGTTACGAATGGGGAGTAGAAGAGGAGCAGGAAGACGAAGTAAAAGTGCTTGATGCTAATGGCAATCTGTTGGTGGAGGGTGGCAAGGTAACACTCATTAAAGATCTAAAAGTGAAAGGCAGTTCACAGGTGTTAAAGATGGGCACGAAAGCCGTTATTAAGCGTATTAAGGAAGGCAAAGATCATCAGTTAGACTGTCGCGTTTATGGCGTGGGTGACATGTTTATTTCTGCACATTTTGTCAAAAAATCGTAACGTGATATGAGATTAATAGAACGAATCTGGTGGACAGTGTTCGTAAACTTAAAGAGATTCTAACGAATTATTTTGAGGTTGGATTAACCGAATTTAAGCGTATTTTTAGATACATTTTGTTACATCCGGTGTTATTATTGCGTTCGGTTATTTTTCTTCATTGATTTATAGCAAAGGAAAATACATGAAAAATGTTAGTTTTTTGATTGCTGATGATAGTCAATCTGTTCGCTCGGTTGTGAAAAGCACGATTTATGATCAGTTAGGAAGTCAAAGAATATTGTCTGCTGTCAATGGACTAACAGCTAAGCTCATTTTGCAAAAGCAAGCGGTTGATGTGGTCATCTCTGATTTGGATATGCCTCATTTGAATGGTTTTCAATTGCTTGATTTTATACGGAATCATCCAAAGCTCAAAAATACTCCTTTTATTATGATGGCATCTGAAGACAGCAAGAGTTTTGTTGTTGATGCGATTGAGAAAGGGGTGACACAGTACCTTGTTAAACCGTTTACACCGGAGCGACTAGAGGATGCCATACGTCGCGCCTGGTACAGCTCTGAGCAAAGAAGAAGTGCTCGAGTTTCGGATCTTCCGCCGCACCGTTTTCAAGTGTCATTTATGTCTCAGGAGTCTGTGTTAGGTAAGATTAAAAATCTCAGCAGTTCCGGAATGTTATTTGAGGTCCCTTACACAGATCAGATCAGGTTGTTCGATAAATGTCGGATCAGCTTTTCAATGCCAACCTCTAAAGCTCAAGATATTACTATTAAGGAGCTGGTTTATGACATTGTTCGTATTGAAGCTTCGAGCCCTATACAAGAGGGGGTTCATGTCTGTGATGTGGCGATCAATTTGGACACACTTGAGAGTCAGCCTAATTGTGTTAACGACTTAACTAAGTTGATGGACGCTCTCACGTTGGGTGGGGTTAAAAATCGTCAGGTTTTAGATACTTCAGATGATGCCAAAACGGAACTGGTCAGTTAACAAATAGCAGTAGATGAATTGCGCTAAGCTATTTTAACTCAGGTCGGTCTAGTCATAGATAAAGTGAGTTGCTTTGGTGATTGCTTTAACACCGTCTTAGAGCTGAATCTTGTTTTCTAAAGCGTCTTTGAGGTTATGCTTGCTGTTGATAGCCGAAATTTATTAAGGCGTTATATTTATCTCAATATCGCGATTCCTCTTCATCGTATATCTTGGTGCCATTACCAGCATTTAGGAGATGTGGAGTGAAACAACTAATTAGATCCTTAACTCGAAGCAATTCAAAAAATATAAGTCGTAAACCAAATTTTGATGAATTAAATCACGAAGACTGGCAAGGTTGGGATGCTTGGGTCAATATTGAGCGTTAACAATGTTTCATAGCTGTACGATTTGAGACATAAAATGGACTCGGCTAACTGTTTAGGAAAACGATGAATGGTACCGTTACAGTATGCGTTTTTTCTTACTTTTTTTGCGGGCATGGCCATGCCCGCAGGTGCAATTATTGCTCACTTTCTTCATATTAAACCGGTTTGGTTAGAAAAAGAAATCCTGCATGGTATTACTGCTTTTGGCGGTGGCGCTTTGATGTCTGCTGTGGCTTTAGTTTTGGTACCACAAGGCATATCTGGTTTTTCTTCCTTACAAGCGACCAGCGTGTTTGTTTCTGGTGGCGTTAGTTTTATGTTACTGGATTACTACCTTGCAAAAAGTGGTTCATCAGTAAGTCAATTAATTGCCATGTTGTCTGACTTTATTCCAGAATCTCTTGCCTTAGGTGCTTCGGTTGCAACTGGCAGCCGTGATGCGCTGCTCATTACCTTACTGATTGTCATGCAAAATATTCCAGAAGGTTTTAATGCATTTCGGGAGTTGCGAGATACTCGAGCCTATCCGGTAAAAACGGTTCTGATTTTGTTTTTTCTCTTGGCGTTGACAGGACCTATAGCAGGCATGATTGCATACATCTGGCTGTCTGAATATCACAATGTCATTTCTGGAATTATGCTATTTTCGGCTGGGGGGATCCTTTATATTGTATTTCAAGACATTGCACCTCAAGCTGTTTTAGAGAAACATTGGGGGCCACCATTAGGCGCCGTACTTGGTTTCTCGTTGGGCTTGGTTGGGTATATGTCTATCGCCTAACTCGTTGGTAAAATCAAACAACATCCTCTGATTTACGGTTATTTGTGTTTCTCTCATCGTGTTTTTTTCATTCCTAGAATTCTATTTCTATGCCTTGCTATGTCTGCCTTTCGATGTGAGTTGGAGTGCCTTTTTTTTATTTTTAGTTAAGAGTTGAAATGTTTATAACTCTAATCATATTGAGTAAATCTCTTTGATTGTATAGGATTAATAAGGAATTAGACGATTTATTCACAAAGGACGAGGCTTTAAATGTATTTTTCTATAAAAAATAAAGTTATATCACTAATGATATTTTGTTTCTCTATTCTATCTGTATCGGTTTATGCGGATACCTTAGATGACATTAAGCAAGAAGGTAAAGTGACCATAGGGGTAGCGAATGAAGTTCCTTATGGCTACACCACGTCTGATGGCGAACCAGCAGGTGAAGCACCAGTGATCGCGGTTCATGTGTTAGAAGAGTTGGGTGTTAAAGATGTTGATGTGGTGGTGACTGAGTTTGGTGCTTTAATTCCTGGCTTGAGAGCGGGTCGGTTTGATGTCATTGCGGCAGGCATGTATGTAACACCAAAACGTTGTATGCAAATACTCTTTTCCAATCCCACCTACAGTATTGGCGAAGGCTTTTTAGTTAAAAATGGCAATCCAGAGCAACTGAATGGCTATGCAGACATTCACTCCAAAGATGTAAAAATGGGCGTGATGTCAGGAGCGGTTGAGTATGGCTATGCACGTGATTTTGGCATTGCGATGAATAAAATAGTGACATTACCTGATTATCCATCAGGTGTTGCGGCTTTGAAAGCGGGTCGAATTGATGCGCTAGCTGGTACCAGCTTAACCATGGCGAACCTTGCGTCTAAAGACAGCAAAGTAGAATTAGCACAACCTTTTGAGGATCTGATAATCAGTGGCAAATCAGTGAAAGGTTATGGTGCGTTTGGGTTCCGCCCTGGCGATGAGAATCTACGAGATGCGTTTAATAACAAACTGGCCGATTTTTTGGGTTCAGAGGAGCATCTAACCATGGTTGAGCCATATGGCTTTGGTCAACATACTTTGGCTAAAGGTATGACGGCTGAGAAACTTTGTAAGTAACGCCAAGGAGTAAACAGAATGGAATTTGGAGAAATAGTCTCCGTGTTACTTCAAGGTGCCATTGTGACGATTAAAATCGTTGCAATGGCACTGCCTTTGGCTGCCGCCATGGCCTTTATCTTTGGCTTAATGCGCTTATATGGTGGCTTTCCTTTAAAGCAATTAGCCGTTGTTTATATTGAGTTTTTCCGTGGCACGTCAGCATTGATCCAATTGTATTGGATTTACTTTGTTCTCCCTTTATTTGGTTTTTCTATCGATGCTATGACGGCAGGCGTGATTGCTCTGGGTCTAAACATTGGCGCTTATGGTACAGAGGTGGTTCGCGGCGCCATTTCTTCTGTTCCAAAGGGACAGTTTGAAGCGTCTATCGCATTAAACTTCACACCATCACAAAGCTTAAGACGCATTATTTTACCTCAGGCTTTAGTTGGCATGATTCCACCATTTGGGAACTTAGCGATTGAGCTTGTTAAAGCGACATCTTTGGTATCGTTAATTACCATTGCAGATCTAACGTTTAAGGCAAAATCACTCGCAGATATGACCTTACAAGTAGGTGAAATTTTCGGTGTGGTCTTATTACTTTATTTTGTTATCTCGCAATGTTTGGCCTTGTGTTTCCGCTATCTAGAAAAGCGCCTAAGTAAAGGTCTTGGACGTGGAGGGGTTAAATAATGGTCGGGTTAACTTGGAGTTGGGCATTCACTTGGGAAGTATTGCCAATGATCTTGTCGGCAGCGAAAGTGACTTTGCTGGCTACTTTGTTAGGAAGTTGTTTAGCTGTTTTAGTGGGCTTGGCTTTTGCCTTAATCAGACGCAGTCGGCACCGCAGTATACGTAGTGTAATCTATTGGCTGGTTGAATTTATACGCAGTACGCCTTTGCTGGTACAAATTTTTTTCCTGTACTACGTCATGCCGGAATTCGGTATTAGCATGTCACCTTTATTGACCGGTGTTTTGGCACTGGGGCTGCATTATGGCGCTTATCTTTCAGAAGTGTTTCGTAGCGGTATTGATGGGGTAGAAAAAGGGCAGTGGGAAGCATCCAGAGCATTGAATCTTTCCATGTTCGACACGTATCGTGATGTCATCTTGCCTCAGGCGATTCGTCCGATGATCCCTGCCACAGGGAATTACATTATCGCCATGTTTAAAGAAACACCGCAGTTGTCTGCTATTACGTTGCTGGAGATGCTGCAAATTGCCAAAATCATTGGTTCTGAAAATTTTCGATATCTTGAGCCATTCACTTTGGTGGGGATTTTATATTTGATGTTTAGCATCATGGCCGCATACGGCATTCACATGATTGAGAATCGCTTTCCGAAAGAAGGAATTAGTCTGAAATGAGTAGTCATCCCATAATTGAATTTAAAAATGTCTCTAAGCGATTTGGTGATACCAGTATTTTTAATGACTTCAATTTCTCAGTTAAAGAAAATGAAATTGTTTCTATTATTGGTCCTAGTGGGTCAGGTAAAAGCACTTTATTAAGAATACTGATGACATTAGAGGGTATTGATGGTGGTTATATTAATGTCAATGGTGAGTCTCTCTGGCATATGCCGTGGAATGGGAGTTATGTACCAGCTTCAAATAAGCATTTACACAAAATGAGGGATCACTTAGGAATGGTGTTTCAGCATTTTAATTTGTTTCCACATATGACAGTGAAGCGCAACATTACTGAAGCGCCAATGCGAGTGAAGGGATTGTCTCGTTCTGACGCTGAAAAAAATGCTGAAGATCTGCTGGAATTAGTCGGTCTTGCTGATAAGGCAGACAGTTACCCAAATGACCTCTCTGGTGGGCAAAAGCAACGCGTTGGTATTGCCCGAGCTCTTGCAATGCGTCCTTCCATTTTGCTGCTAGACGAGATTACGTCCGCCTTGGATCCTGAGTTAGTTGACGAAGTCCTTGATGTGATTCGTAATCTTGCCAAAGAGCAGCGTTTTACTATGTTATTAGTAACTCATGAGATGTATTTTGCAAGGGAAGTGAGTGATAGGGTTTGCTTTTT
Source organism: Marinomonas sp. TW1 (assembly GCF_001625355.1). Classification (GTDB taxonomy): domain Bacteria; phylum Pseudomonadota; class Gammaproteobacteria; order Pseudomonadales; family Marinomonadaceae; genus Marinomonas. The sequence continues at coordinate 138,584 of NZ_JSEE01000012.1, read as the reverse complement.
TGATCAGGGACGCATTGTTGAAGAAGGGGCGCCAGAGGATATTTTTACCTCGCCCAAGGAAGCACGTACTAAGGCTTTTTTAAATGCGTATCTGAATTAATCAAATTTGCTTTTTGATATCGAATGAAGCTTAAGGGAACTGTACTGGTGTGAATCGGTGCAGTTTTTTTGGATAAAGCATTAAAATGTATACATTTTAATGCTTTTCTTCGTATAGTAATGACCTAAGTTTTATTTGGGTGATGGATGTGCGATCAATTTTAAAAGATTTTAGTCTAAGTGCGGTTGTGGCTGGATTTGTAGCGGTATTAATTGGCTTTGCAAGTTCTGTCGCGATTGTTTTCCAAGCGGCACAAGCTGCAGGAGCAAGTGAGGACATCATTGTCTCTTGGATTATGGTACTTGGAATTGGAATGGGAGCGACCTGTTTCTTTTTATCTTTATGGTATAAGACGCCAGTGATTACGGCTTGGTCAACACCTGGTGCTGCGTTATTGGTCACCAGTTTAGCGAATGTTAGTTACCCAGAAGCGATCGGTGTTTTTATGTTCGCAGGGCTATTAGCCTGCTTAGTCGGCATCTCTGGTTTGTTTGATAGGGTCATGAATTGGGTTCCATTACCCATTGCCTGCGCTATGTTGGCAGGGGTGCTGTTTCAATTTGGTTTGTCCATTTTTACGTCTCTAACAGAAGACATTTTTTTGGTTTCGACCATGTTGTTGGTGTATTTATTCAGCAAAGTTTTTATACCTCGATATGCCATTTTATTGGTTCTAATTGCAGGTGTGTTGTGTGTGCTTGGTCGTTCAGAACAGACTATTTTATCAACGATTCCCGTGCAATTCGGTCAGTTAATCTGGGTGTTTCCTGAGTGGAACTTAAGCGCTCTCATAGGGGTGGGGATACCTTTATTTATTGTGACTATGTCATCGCAAAATATTCCTGGGGTCGCCGTCATGCGAGGCAGTGGTTATAAAACGCCGGTGTCACCTTTGATCAGTTGGACGGGGTTGGCCTCTGTAGTCTTAGCGCCAGCAGGTGGTTTTGCTTTTAATCTTGCGGCTATTACGGCGGCGATTTGTTCTGGCAATGAGTGTCACAGAGACCCAAAAAAGCGCTACATAGCAGGATTATCAGCAGGTGTATTTTACTTAATTGCTGGCTTGGCTGGCGTATCAGTCGTGGCATTGTTCGCCGTTTTTCCTGCGAGTATGGTGGGCGCGCTCGCGGGGATCGCTTTACTGGGGACTATCGGGATGAACCTGAAAACCGCGATGCTTGAAGACAGTACTCGAGAAGCGGCTTTAGTGACATTTCTGGTCACCGTATCGGGGGTTTCGTTTGTTGGTATCGCATCAGCTTTCTGGGGCATTCTGTTTGGCATCATATGCTTATTAATCAGTAAATTGAAATGGCCTAGGAAGCGCTAAATGGAGTTAATGTATCGTATTAAAGAAGATATCTTAAACAATCGCTTGCCTATGGGGGTGGCGTTAAGGCAAGTCGTTTTATCGGCGCGTTATGGGGTTAGTCGAATTCCTGTTCGTGATGCGTTACAGGCTTTAAAGGCGGAGGCCTGGCTAGTACCTCATGGTAAAGCGGGAGTGATGGTTCCTAAGCTTAATTTGAAAGAAGCGGAAGACCTAGCTTTAATGCGAGCAAGGCTTGAAACGTTGGCGCTAGAGTTTGCTTTTGAGCACATTAAATCGACTCATGTGGATGAAGCATACTCATACCTAAGCAAGCTAGAGGCGAGTGACTTAACTTTATTGGAGCGCGGAGAGCTAAATTGGCGTTTTCATTGTGCTGTTTATCAGGCTTGTCAGCGTCCGACTTTAATGAGAAGTATTGAAGTGCTAAATATACAGGCAAGTCGTTACCTTGGTTTTCAGTTTGGACCATTAGGCTATCATAATCACAGTCAACAAGAGCACAGAGAGTGGTTAGAATTAATAACCTGTCGTGAGAAAGCGGCAGCTGTGCAGTTGCTTGAAAGGCATATTATGTCTGCTGGGAAGTGCCTAAGTGAGTATTTGAAAAAAGCTTAACCTTGTCTTTACAGAAAGGTCATGAGGTCTGTGGTAAATGCACAGACAAACACGCGCCACCAAAGCGCGAGGTCGATTTTTCAATGTATCCGCAGGTTTCTCCGTAAGTGTGAGCGCTTGCCGAGAGCTCTGCAAAATACAACCCCAGCCCTGTGTTGTCATCCAATAAGGTATCGTGATGATGGTGTTCTTCATCATCAACAAAGCCAGGGCCGTCATCTTCTATATTGATGATCAAAAAATTCTTTTCTTCAAGTGCTGTTAGTACAATCTTACTTTTCGCATAGCGAAAGGCATTATAGACAGCGGTACTGACAACGGCGGTCATGAGGCGTTCATCAAAACAACCTGTCAGTTTTGGGTCACAATCAAAACTTAACTGAAGATCTTTTGCTATGGCGGAAGGCGATAACGCGAAAACTTGGTCGTCCAAGAATTCTTCCATTAAGAAGGTATCTGGGTGGAGTTCATACCCATCAGAGGCTAATCGATATAAATATAGGTATTCAACCCATTCGTCGTTGAGTTTTTTTAAGGACTCTTCTATCTGAATGATTTTACGGTTTTGGGGCGCTTCTTTACCTAAGCTTTCTTTCACCGTCTGCAATTGGTAAAGCAGAGTACCTACTTGATTTTTACTTTCATGAATAGCGCTGGCTAAAATAGTGCTTATATTAACTTTTTCCATAGTGTTTAACTTCCGAATGCGTTTGAATAGCGGTCGGTTTGTTGTTTGCTAGGCGCAGTCGCGGCGGCCGAGCTAACATCACTAAGCCAAACCTCAAAAATTTGCTTAGCGGTGGAAATTTCATTATCCGCGATACAAATGTCCATTTCATACTCATAAGCTTTTGCCCTTGAGTCAGGCTCATCAAAAAAACCATCATGGATTTTCTTCAGAGTGCTGTCGAAATTGTCTTTCTGGCGAGCAATCAGTGGACCGCTGTCTGCTATTCTGGCCAATGACTCCAAATGCTTTAAGTATACTTCAGAGGTATTATAGCAAGAATGTTTTGCGAGGAAGACGGCTTTACGATAAGCCATCTCCGCTGTGATGCTGTCGCCAAGCAGTAAGCTAATTCGTCCTAATTCCATTTGACGTAAGATGTTTTTCGGGGACTTGGTAATCGCTTCGATTAAAGTGGATTGTGCTTCAGCGGCTTTATCTTGTTTTAGTAACACTTTGGCTAGCCAGTCATAAGCACTGACAAAAAAACGGTTGTCTAACATCAGTTGATTTAACAGTTTTTCCGCTTTATCAAGCTCATCCATCAAGTAATAGCATTTGGCTTTACCAAATAGGGCCCAAGGCATTTTCCGGCTTTTAATGGTTTTGTTATATAGAGAAAGCGCTTTTTTATATTCTTTTAACTCTAAAAAACAATCTCCCATAATGCGTTCGCATTTGCCCTCAAGAGAGGGGTATTTTTCCATTACGATTTTAGCTTCACTGACGGCCGTTTCATGCTCTTTGTTGTCCAGTGCCAAGTTAACTTTATAAAGTCGCTCCTTGGTTTCTAGGAGTTTGTTGAGTCGGCGCTGCAGCATGGCCTGAGAAAAAGGTTTGGTCACGTAACCATCAGGTTGATACTCAATGGCACCCATAACCATTTCAATTGACGTTTCTGCCGTTACCATTAGATAAGTTGCGGTATTAGGGATCAACGCTGAGTGGCGAACTTCTTCAAGTAACTGTTGGCCATCCTTGCCTTTCCCTAAATTGTAATCCGATAGGATGACATCAAATGACTTACTGCGAAGCAGTTCAATGGCCGTTTCAGCTTTCATGGCGATATCGATTGAAGTGAAACCAAAATCGGTCAGCATTTTTCGCTGCATGATCCGAGCTTCTGCCATGTCCTCAATCAAAAGTGCTTTTTTATTAGAAAAATCTTGCAGAGCCATAAAATATTACATTCCCACTCTAAACATCATAAAAAAGACTTATTTGGATTTGCTGCTAATAAGTCTTCGGAGAAAATTTCATCTTCCTCAGACGTTTGCTGAGGTATGGCATAGGACTCATTGGCCCACTCGCCCAGATCAATTAGCTTACAGCGAGCACTGCAAAAAGGTCGATCTGGATTATCATTTGACCATGCAGATTTTGTTTGGCAGGTTGGGCAAGTAACAAGACGTTTGTTCTCTATCATTTGATCAACCTTAAAATTGTTTCATGCATCTCTAAAACTTTAGCATTCATCTCATTAATATTTCCAGTATTTTCAAGGACTAAATCTGCTTTGTCGAGTCTATCCTGATTGCTTAGTTGAGAATTAATAATATTCAGTGTGGTTTCTTCATCAATTTGGTCGCGATTCATGACTCTTTGTATTTGAATCTCTTTTGGAACGTTAATTGCGATAACATAACGGCACATTTTGTGTTGTTGCGTTTCAAACAGTAAAGGGTGAACCAACAACACATAGTTTGATTTTGCTTGTTGTAAGGCGACGATTAACGACTCTCTGATCGCGGGATGGCTGACGCTTTCTAACCAAGATTTTTCTTCGGGTTGGCTAAAAATGATGTGACGTAAAGCGCGACGATTAAGGGTACCGTCTTCAAGAAGGATTTCGTCACCGAATCTCTGATGGATTTTGGTGAGCACAGGGGTGCCAAGTTCAACAACTTGTCGGGCAATATCATCAGCATCAATGCTTTCAATGCCAAGTTGATTAAATAAGGTTGCAATGGTGCTTTTTCCTGAGCCAATGCCGCCAGCTAAACCAATAATAGGGACTACTGCCATAATATTTTTACGTAAAATAAGAAAATACTCGAAAATGTTAAAAAAGGCCCAAAAGCAATGAATTTTGTTTCATGCCTTTCTCTAGTAACAGTGTATAAGATTCCGAGTATACATGCACAAACTAGAATGTCAGGCAGGTGCAAAAATCCAAGCCATGCCCCCAACGTAGCCATTAATTTCGCATCGCCAAGCCCTATGCCTGTTCGCTTTCGGATGCAAAAATACAGCTTTCCCAAACAATAAATGGCGGAAAACCCCATGATCGCCCCAAGCACATGATCAGACAGTTGAGCTGAGTGAAGCGGTGCTAAAAAGGCGCAAATCATCGCCACAAACAAACATTCGTCTGGCAACAGATAATGCTTACTGTCTATAAAGGAAGCCGTTATTAAGGCACTGATGAGTATGCTGTAGAGAATTAAAGTGTGTATGTCATGAATAAAAAATGGCAGAGCTGCGCAAGTGATCAAATGCGTCACTTCAATAACCGTATATCGAGCTGAAATTTTTTGCTGACAATAGCGACAACGTCGCTGAAGTAAAACAAAACTTAAAATAGGAATGAGGTCTCTAACAGGCAGTCGGTGCTGGCATGAAGGACAATGGGAATGTTTGGATGAGCAATGGTGAATTAAAGTATCAGGGGAGAGGCCTAATAGGCTCCTAGCTTCTTTTTGCCAATTTAAATGTTGTTGCTTGGGCCAGCGATAACAGTAAGCACCAGAAAAACTCCCTATACTTAAAACAAAGATGAGATATAAAGCATAACCAATGCTGTCCATGTGTTTCCTTTAAGGTAAATTTAATAATGGGGCATAAATGCTAACCAGTGCGGAGGCGACAAAACTTCCGGCGATTAAAAGGCAAAGAGCTGGGATGAGTTTTTCAAGAAAATGTATTTTTTTCTGCCAATCTTGTTCATGTTTTTTTGCCGCTATGAATAATGCTCGATCTAAATCGCCATCTTGTTCTGCCGAGTAAAGAGCGATAGCCGCTTCATCAGGAAACCAATGGTTAGGAAAACTCTCAGCATAATTTCTGCCAAGTTTGAGTTGGTAATACGCAAAGAGAGTCTCGTCTATGGTGGCTGAGTGGTTTAAATATAAGTGCATTTGTTGCAGGGTTTGTTGCAAGGTTGTCCCTGTTTTTCTCGCCGTTGATAGCAAAGAAAAAATCTTAGTAAGGCGAAAGGTGGCGCTGATTTTTTCTAGCCAAAAACAAGCTCTGCCATTGTGTAGGGAAAGTAATGTATAGAACTGCCCAAGGCTAGTGACAGCATAGACAAAGCTCATTGGCAGCATGGCGATGATGTTTTGGTCTGACTCAAGCTGCCAAAACTGATTTACGAATGACATGACTAAAGCGATTTGAATGATACAAAAAGGATACAGAATGGCTTTAAAAATGCGGTTTGACCAATCCAGTAATGACGTCAGTTGTAAGATGGATGCGGTTAAACTTTGTTGGCAGTCCTCTCTGGATCCTTTTGCATTAATAAGCTGGCAATATGGCACGGCAATGTTGAGGCATAAACTGGAAAGGGTGAGGTTGAAACTCTTCCCTTTGTTTAGTTCGCTTAATAATGCTTTGTTTATGGCAGTGAGAGTGTCGGTTCGTGACGCCAAAGCCAGATGCTCAATTGCCTCTGTGAGTTGCAGACCTGACTGCAAGGCGCTGTCAATTTCCTTATAGAAGGTTAATAGGGAGGCATAATTAAGATACGTTGGCTGCCATTCCTCAATGTCTATTGGCCATTTTCCATGTGGGATGAGCGTCAAAACGAGCTCAGCTTCAGAGTCGGCTTGATATACTTCTTCGTGTTTGTCTTGAAGCATTACTTTAAACCAAGTCATATGAAAACCTATGCGTGATTCATGGCATGCCAGAGATGATTGGAGTGGATTAGCGTGTCGTAGCTGTCTGGCATGAGATCACTCCAGAGAGGTTTTAGAGCACTAAAAACAGCATGTTGGCTTTGTTCTTCATATTGCATGGATTGATGGATTATGAGCTTTAAAGAGCTGACCAGAGAGAAAAAATCCACTTGCCAAGCATGACATCGATGAATGGCATCAAAAGCAGAGTTAGTATGAAGGGTGGCCAGAACAAGATGCCCAGTTAAAGCGGCATTAACGGCCAAATTGGCGGTGATCGCATCTCGTATTTCCCCTAACATAATGATGTCTGGATCTTGTCTTAATAAAGATTTTAGTAAGGCAGCTGAACTAAGGTCTATGGCTGGGTTGGGCTCACATTGAAATAAGCCGGGTAGTTCATATTCGACAGGGTCCTCAATGGTAAAAATGCTTTTCTGTCCACTGTTTAAGGCTTCTAGGCAGGCGTAAAGCGTCGTGCTTTTTCCGGCTCCGGTTGCACCGCAAACCAGTATTAAACCACTAGTAGATTGTATGGCGGTTTTTAGTTGGCCGAAAATGGTTTTAGGCAAACCAATTTCATCTAAGCTTAATTGATGTTTTTCGGGTAACAAGCGTAAAGCGACTTTTTCGCCTTTTACGGTGGCAATGATACTGACTCGAATAAAAGTGGTTTTGTCTTTTTCAGTAAAAGAAAACTGGCCTTCTTGTGTTCGTCGAGATTCTGAAAGGTCTAAGTTTGCTTTCATTTTTATTCGATTTAATAGGCCTTCATTTGGTGTTAATTCGGTCATTTTACTGAGTAATCCGAATTGTCTTTGATAAACATGAATGGCTTGATGAGTTTGTTGAATGTGTATGTCAGTTGCACCTGTTTGAATGGCCGTGGTTAATATTTCTTCTAGTGTCATTCTTCTTCTCCAAGCATCGCGCTGCATTGCTGAGGTAGCAGTTTTTCGTCGATATCAGACAAACAGGACCAATTACGATTGCTGTCACGTTGATATGTGATCACTTGGCCATCATTAATGCCAGTGCTGCTGTTTAGCGTTAAGACTAGATCGCCACTGATACTGTTTTGGTTTTTAACCGTGAGGCTTTTGACGATTGAATTGTCTGCCAACGTGCGTTTATAGAGGGCAAATTCCTCGCTGCTAGGGAAATGTCCATTTAATAAAATGAATTCCTCTACTATGGCTTGATGTTGGGTGCCTATGTTTTGGGCATCAATAAGTTTTGCTTTGGCAATTTGACGTGTAAAGGTGGGCGCGGAAAGACTGGCTAAAATAGAGATAATGGCAATAACAACCATGAGTTCAAGCAAGGTAAAACCTTGCTGAACATTGCGGTAAATAAACATTCTTCACTCCTTGAAGAGATTGTTAGGCATCCTGCCTTTTTATGAAAACATTTTATTCGTCATTAGACGGTTTGATCTAACATCTCACCCGTTGGTGTTTTTTCTGAATAAAACTCTGATTTACTGGTTTTACCAAACACAGGTAAAGATGCGTCTTCTTCGAGGAATTCATCCTCGATGAGGTCTTCTCTCGTTTCGGATGATTTCTCGTTTTTCTTTTTGGTTTCTTCAAATTGCTTTCGGGTTCGGCCTTGAAGCGCTTGACCTTGTTCAGATATGGTGACAACTAGATCGCTTGAAGCTTTGGCGTTACGGGCATTTAATGCCGCCATATTGGTGTCTTCGTCAGAGCGGACATCGTAAGTCGTATAGCCTGGTTGGGCTACATTGGATTGCGTTTGGTTGGACACGGCAATGGAATGGGGGAGACTGCCGGACATAATACTCACCACCTACAAATGTAATTTATTGTGAATGGTTAAATATTAATCGGCAAACTGATGATTGTCCAATCCGGTTTTCGTGAAATGATCCGGATTGGACAATCAGGGCTAAGCTAAGATTTGATTTTACCCGCTTGAATGGCGGTGATCGCGATGGTGTAGACAATATCATCCACCAAGGCACCACGAGACAAATCGTTTACTGGCTTGCGAATGCCTTGTAGCATCGGGCCAATACTGACTACGTCTGCACTTCGTTGTACTGCTTTGTACGTGGTATTGCCCGTATTCAAATCAGGGAAAACAAACACTGTGGCTTTCCCCGCGACTTTACTATTAGGCGCTTTCTGTTTGGCGACTTTTTCCATGATCGCGGCATCATATTGTAATGGGCCATCAATTAATAGATCAGGACGAAGTCGCTGAGCGATCTCTGTCGCTTCACGTACTTTATCCACATCGTTACCCGTGCCTGAACCGCCAGTGCTGTAGCTGATCATAGCCACTTTGGGGGTAATGCCAAATGCGCTAGCCGAGTCCGCACTTTGAATGGCAATTTCAGCAAGCTGTTCGGCACTAGGATCTGGATTAATGGCGCAATCGCCATATACCAAGACCTGATCAGGTAAGCACATGAAGAAAACAGAAGACACTAAGCTGGCATCTGGCGACGTTTTAATTAATTGTAGGGCTGGGCGAATGGTGTTCGCTGTGGTGTGAACGGCGCCTGATACCAAGCCGTCCACATCGCCGGTTTGTAGCATCATCGTGCCTAAAACAACGTTGTCTTCGAGTTGTTCGCGAGCCACTATGTCTGTTAATCCGCGATTTTTACGCAGTTCGACCATTGGGCTAACATAGCGCTCCAAAATGCTGGCGGGGTCTAAAATTTCAACGCCATGACTTAATTCGATGCCGTTGTTTTGAGCCGTACGAAGAATTTCTTGTTCATTGCCAAGTAGGGTACAACGTGCGATGCCTCGTTCAGCACAAATAGAGGCCGCTTGAATGGTGCGAATTTCTTCCCCTTCTGGAAGCACAATGCGTTTGTTTAGCGAACGGGCCAATTCAATTAAACGGAAACGGAACGCTGGTGGAGACAGCTTTCTTTCTTCTTGATTGAGAGCAAAAGAATTAATCCAGTCATGATCAATACAGCGTGCTATGTGTTCTTTTACCATAGACACGCGTTCTTTATCATCCAGTGGGATTTCTTGGTTGAAAGATTGCATGTTGATCACGGTTTCCCAGCTATTAGAATTAACGGATAGCACAGGTAGACCTTTGGCCATGGCTTTACCACAAAGTGACATCAAGGCTTCGCTGGGTTGGTAGCCGCCAGTGACGACTAGGGCCGCTATTTTGATGTCGTTTAGAGCGGCAATGGCGGTGGCCATAATGACGTCAGTACGGTCACCTGGTGTGAATACCAAAACGCCAGGTTTTAATGCCTCTAATACATTCTCAACGCCTCGCGCGCAGAGCGTATAAGATTGCACTCGACGAGTTTCCATCTCACCAGCGTTGACAATGTTTGCGCCTAAAAAGTCCGCAACGTCTTTTACCCTCGGAAACGTCAGTTCATCGGCTGATGGAATTTGGCCAAGCAAACTGAAGTTGCGTTTGAAGATGCCGCGTTGGGCAAACAAGTCGCCATAAGATTTTACTCCTAGTGAGCCAGGAGTGGTCTTGTTCAAAATACAGCCAATGACATCCTCTGCTTTAATGCCGCCGTAAGAGCCTGCGGCAATTTCGACGTGATGTTCCAGTTCATTAACGCGCATGTTGTTCGGAGCGGTTACCAGTACTAAGCCTGCGTCTAACGTTCGAGCAATGGCTTTATTTAAACGGGTAGCATATGGGTGTCCGGCAATCTGAGCCAAACCTTCGACAATAACGGTCGAATCAGGCTCAACACTGGCTTGGAAGCGGCCAACGATTTCTTCCATCAGCTCATCAATGTTGTCGTTATAAAGAAAGCGTTCAGCTTCATGCAATGGGATCGGTTCGGCTGGTGTTAAGGAAGAGCCTTGAGACACCATAGCAGTCGACTTATCTGGGCCTTTATCGCCTGGTTGAGGTTGAGCAACCGGTTTGAAGAAACTGGCTTTTAGGCCTTGTTGCTCAAGGGCTCGAACGAGACCAACCGAAACGGATGTTAAGCCAACACCTGGTCCTGTTGGAACTGTCATAAGTACGTTAATTGTCATATCTTAGAATCCTATGTTAGTCCATTAAGTAGTGGGCTGAACCTGTTATAAGCCTTGTATCAAGCTAATGGTATCCATTGCAATCATAAGCTCTTCATTTGTTGGGATGATCCACACTTGAGTGTGGCTATCCTCGGCGCTTATGTTTGATACTTCACCGCGAGGGGCATGATTGTTTAGGCTATCATCCAACTTAATATTAAAGGCACGGAGTTGTTGGCAAATGGCGTTGCGAAGATAGACTGAATTCTCGCCGATACCACCAGTGAAGACCAAGTGATCAATACTTTCTAAAGTTGTGGCGGTACTGACTAGGTATTTGGCGGTACGAACAGCAAACATATCAAGCGCCAATTTGGCTCTCTCATCGCCTGAGATCATGGCGTCTTCTAGTGTTCGACAATCATTTGATAATTCAGACACGCCGAGTAGGCCACTTTTCTTGTTGAGTACATCCAGTGCTTCTTCAGCAGAAAGGTGTTTGGCTTTCATGATGAAAGTTAACAAACTTGGATCTAGGCTACCGGAGCGTGTTCCCATCATTAGACCTTCGAGAGGCGTAATTCCCATGCTGGTGTCTGATGATTTCCCCTTATTAATGGCACAAGTGCTCGCACCATTGCCAAGGTGAGCGACAAGAACGCCTTGTTGATCGCTACCCGGTGCCAATTTATCAAGCTGTTGGTTGATGTAGCGATAGCTTGTGCCATGAAAACCATATTTACGAAAGTGGTGCTCGCGGTAGAGATCCATTGGGATTGGGTATAGAAACTGTTCTTTTGACAGACTTTGGTGGAACGAAGTGTCAAATACGGCAGCCTGTGGCACCCCTGGAAACAACGCCAAGGAAACATCGATGCCTTTTAAATGCGCAGGGCTATGAAGAGGCGCTAAACTGGCACATTCTTGAATGCCATTAATGACTTCTTGATTGATTAATACGGATTGATTGAAGGTTTCACCACCGTGAACGATACGGTGCCCAATTCCCACTAAGGAATCATTGATTTCTGGATGAAGATCAAGCCAGGCTTTTATTTCTTTTACTGCGTACTCGTGATTGCCTACGGCAAGTGGTTTTTGATGCTTTTCACCTTGGTATTTAAACGTAATTGTGCTGGTATCTGAACCCAGTTGGTCGGCAATGCCTTCCATTAAAGTATCTTGTCCGGCGTTCGCTAAGATGGCGAATTTCAATGATGAACTACCGCAATTAATTACTAGAATACTGTCTTTCATCATGACTCCTGAGATACACGTAAAGATAAGTCGATGGCAGTGACATGTTTTGTCAATGCGCCTATAGACACAAAATCAACACCGGTTTTAGCCACTTCTGGCAAGCGTTGTTTGTCCATGTTGCCAGAAGCTTCAAATTTTACTGAGCCTTGGTATTGTTGAACGGCTTTGCGCATGTCGTCGTAGGAAAAGTTATCTAACATGATGATGTCAGCACCCGCTTTAACGGCCTCGGCGACTTCTTCCAGATTTTCTGTTTCCACTTCGATGGTTTTACCTGGTGCAATTTGTTTTGCCATAGCCACTGCATTCGGGATGGAGCCTGCGGCCATAATGTGATTTTCTTTGATCAAGAAAGCATCATATAAGCCAATACGATGATTTTTCCCACCACCAGTGGTCACCGCGTATTTCTGTGCTAAACGCATTCCTGGGATGGTTTTACGAGTATCCAATATGGTTAATGTCGTGTCTTCCACCAACTTGCAATATTGGCGTGTAACAGTGGCGGTATAGGAGAGGCTTTGAATGTAGTTAAGAGCGGTTCTCTCGCCCGTTAAAATGGTTCGAGCGTGCCCCTTAATGGTTAGGAATACTTGATTGGCAGAGATTAGATCACCGTCTTGATGATGCCAGGTTAGAGTGACATCCTTTCCAAGTTGATGAAATACTTCGTTGGCCCAAGCTTGACCACAGAGTACCGCGTCTTCTCGACTGATGAGGTTGGCAGTAATGTGTTGATCATCTGGAATCAGTTGCGCCGTAATGTCGCCACTACCAATATCTTCTTTAAGTGCAAAAGCAACCTGAGTTTGAATATGCTCAATTAATTGAGCGTCCAAAGGGGTCATGTACAGTCCTATAATGCGCATTTTTGAATTCACTATTGTAGCTTTATATTCACAAATCGTCAGTGCTGAATTGATCATTATGATTGATTTATATGACATTCAGCTGAATTCGTATCTGAATTAAGCAAAATATACTCAGTGAATGTGAGGGAAGGTGTTCAAAATGCCGTTAAAAGGGTGGGTGTTCATGTAATTTTATAACAAGTTTTAAGTGTATATAGATCAAGTTGTGAGCGATTATGCCCTTATTGATATGACTTATAGTCTGCATTTATTTTGTGAATTGCTTGTTTTGCAGTTAGACTGAGGCCGAATTGGTCGGACTTTACATGGATTTGTGTCAGTAAAACGTCATGTTTTAAAGCTACAAAAGTGGTCTTGATCTATGCTTGTTGCGTAGTTTGTCTATGAGATTTCTTGTTTAGGTGTTAATCTTACGCCCGAATTAGAAGAGCATAAGACAAAAAATAGCCTAATTTAGATTGGTTAGACTAAAGTGAAGTAACACTTTATTTGCGCTTTCTACTTTCATTATACAGTAATGAAACTTTGTATTTTCATTCTCAGTTAGTCATGCTGCTGAGGTGAAAAATAAATGAAGGGTCTGTTGAACCAGACTCAAATTGGAAGCGAGCCGACCAGCGTATTTCAGCTGGTGGTTGATTCAATGGTAAAAAATTAAAACAAAAACTATGACCATTGGTGCAGATAAAACGACACGCTAGCTCAAACGAGTAGGGTGTCGTTTTATCTAGGTCGACTGAAATAAATGGTGCAACACACCGTTCATTTCTGGCTCGTTTAAGTAGCTTTTAAATGGTTAGCAACACTGATTATTTGAAGGTTAAGTATCTGTTCTAATAGCGGGAGTTATTAACACGATGACTGAGCAGCATATTCTCGAAGACATCGATCCAATTGAAACAAAAGAGTGGATCGATGCGCTTGAGTCTGTCCTTCGCGAAGAAGGTCCTGATCGCGCGCAATACATTTTAAACCGTCTGACTGGTGAAGCCTCTAAAGCGGGCACTTCACTACCAGCTTCTATTACAACGCCATATCGCAATACGATAGCACCAGAAGATGAAGCACCTCTTCCAGGTGACATCTTTATGGAACGTCGTATTCGTTCAATCATTCGCTGGAATGCATTGGCAATGGTAATGAAAGCAAACCGAGCGGATTCTACGCTTGGTGGCCACATTACCAGTTTTTCATCTGCTGCAACCTTGTATGATATCGGCTTTAACCACTTTTTCCGTGGTAATGACGGTAAGCAAGAAGCAGATATGGTGTTTTTCCAAGGCCATATTTCCCCAGGAATTTATGCTCGTTCATACATTGAAGGTCGTTTGACTGATGAACAGCTTGATAATTTCCGTCGTGAAGTAGATGGTAAAGGTATCTCTTCTTATCCTCATCCATGGTTGATGCCAGATTACTGGCAGTTCCCAACGGTTTCTATGGGGCTTGGGCCTCTACAAGCCATTTATCAAGCTCATGTGATGAAGTATCAGCACAGCCGTGGCTTGATCGATCAGGGTGATCGTAAAGTTTGGGCTTTCCTTGGTGATGGTGAGTGCGATGAGCCAGAATCTTTGGGTGCCATTGCTCTTGCTGGCCGTGAAAAGCTAGATAACTTAATTTTCGTGATCAACTGTAACTTACAGCGTCTTGATGGACCGGTTCGTGGTAACAGCAAAATCGTTCAAGAATTGGAAGGTGTCTTCCGAGGTGCTGGTTGGAACGTTGTTAAGTGTCTTTGGGGTCGTCATTGGGATCCTTTGTTCGAAAAAGACACAAAAGGTTTGCTTGTTAAGCGCATGAATGAAGTGTGCGATGGCGAACTGCAGAACTACAAAGCGAATGGTGGTGCTTATACTCGTGAGCATTTCTTCGGTAAGTACCCTGAATTGCTAGAAATGGTCAAAGACATGACTGACGATGAGATTATGAATCTTAATCGCGGTGGTCACGATCCATACAAAGTTTATGCGGCTTATAAAGAAGCGACTTCTCATAAAGGTCAACCGACTGTTGTCTTGGCACAAACTGTCAAGGGTTACGGTATGTTTAAGGCTGCTGAAGCGCAAAATACGGCTCACCAGACTAAAAAACTTGACGAAGAATCTCTTGCTCAGTTCCGTGATAAATTTGGTATTCCAATCAGTGATGAAGAGCTGAAAGACTTACCTTATTACAAGCCAGCTGAAGACAGCCCAGAAATGCAATACTTACGCTCACGTCGTAAAGAATTGCATGGTGATTTCCCAATTCGTCGTCGTGATTGTGAAGCACTTGAAGTACCTTCTTTAGAAGCGTTCAAAGCGCAGATTGCTGGTACTAAAGGTCGTGAGATTTCGACAACTATGGCGTTTGTTCGTGCCTTGAACGTGATGGTGAAAGATAAGCAGATTGGTCCACGTGTTGTGCCGATTCTTGCCGATGAAGCGCGTACTTTCGGTATGGAAGGTATGTTCCGTCAGTTGGGTATTTACTCTTCTGAAGGTCAGCGTTATACACCACATGATCATACTCAAATCATGTACTACAAAGAGTCACAAGACGGGCAGATTCTCCAAGAGGGTATCAACGAAGCTGGGGCATTCTCTTCTTGGTTGGCACTAGCAACGTCTTACAGTAACAGCAATCTACCTATGATTCCTGTGTACATCTACTACTCTATGTTTGGTTTCCAACGTGTTGGTGACTTGGCGTGGGCAGCGGGTGATTCTCAGGCGCGTGGCTTCTTGATTGGTGCTACGGCAGGTCGTACAACGCTAAACGGCGAAGGTCTACAGCACGAAGATGGTCACTCACACATCTTGGCAGGTACGATTCCAAACTGTATTTCTTACGACCCTACTTATTCTTACGAAGTGGCTGTTATCGTTCAAGATGGCTTACGTCGTATGTACAAAGAAAAAGAGAGTGTGTTTTATTACCTAACGGTGATGAATGAGAACTACGCTCATGAAGATATGCCAGAAGGTGTCGAAGACGGCATTCTGAAAGGCATGTATAAGCTGAAATCACACACTAAGAAAACCCATAAGAAGCAGGTTCAATTGCTTGGTTCTGGCGTCATTCTTCGTGAAGTGGAAGCGGCGGCGGAAATCTTATTTAACGACTTCGGTGTGAACTCTGATGTTTGGAGTGTAACCTCTTTCAATGAATTGCGTCGTGAAGGTTTGGATGCGAGTCGTTGGAATATGCTTCACCCTGAAGCAGATCAACGCCAGTCTTATGTTGAAACTTGCTTAGACGGCAAAGGGCCTGTGATTGCGTCAACTGATCATATGAAGTTGTTTGCAGATCAAATCCGCCCATTTGTTAAAGGTACTTATAATGTACTTGGAACCGATGGTTTCGGTCGAAGCGATACACGCGCTCAATTGCGTCATTTCTTTGAGATCAACCGTTACTGGGTTGTTGTTTCTGCCTTGAATGCACTGGCGAAAGACGGTGTGATTGATGCATCCGTAGTTAGTGAGGCGATTGCCAAGTTTGGTTTAGATCCTGAGAAGCCAAACCCAGTTATTTGCTAATTACTTGACAAGCTAGGTATCTGGTTTTGAATCATCAAAACCAGATAAGATTTTAAGTTTGATGCGTCTAAACGACAAAGGAGATTTCTGTGAGTACTGAAATCATTCGAGTACCGGATATTGGCGGTGCGACTGATGTCGAAGTTATCGAGGTCAGTGTTAAGGTTGGCGACATTATTGAAGTTGACCAATCAATTATTGTTTTAGAAACGGATAAGGCTTCAATGGATGTGCCTTCATCGCAAGCAGGTAAAGTAACGAAAATTTCCGTTGCTGAAGGCGATAAAGTGTCTGAAGGTGATGAAGTTCTAGTGATCGAGCTTGAAGGTTCTGTTAGTGTGGATCAACCTGCTGAAGCGGAAAAAACGGCTGAACCTAGTGCTGCACCTACACCTGCTGCCGCGTCTAGTGAGCAACACGTTGTTGTGCCTGATATTGGCGGTGCCACGGACGTCGAAGTGATAGAGCTTTGTATTGCTGAAGGGGATCAGGTAGAAGAAGGTGATTCTTTAATCGTTCTTGAAACGGATAAAGCGTCAATGGATATTCCTTCACCGTTCACTGGCAAAGTTGGCGCTATCTCAATCAAAGTGGGCGATACAGTGTCAGAAGGAAGTGCCATTTTAACCATGGTAACGGAATCTGCTGCCGTCTCTGAAAAGGTTGCTGAGCCTGCTCAACAAGCAGCCGAAGCGGCGCCTGTTGCGACTTCTGGTGGTGTTGAATCCGTTAAGGTGCCTGATATTGGTGGTGCTGAAGGTGTGGATGTCATCGAAGTGGCGGTTGCGGCTGGTGATGAGGTCAAAGAGGGTGATTCCATTATCGTGCTTGAAACAGACAAAGCATCAATGGATATTCCTGCG
Organism: Marinomonas sp. TW1; assembly: GCF_001625355.1. Lineage (GTDB taxonomy): Bacteria > Pseudomonadota > Gammaproteobacteria > Pseudomonadales > Marinomonadaceae > Marinomonas. The sequence goes on along the minus strand of NZ_JSEE01000012.1, from coordinate 121,396 downwards.
CCTAAATCCGGTAAAGTGAAGTCTATCTCTATAAAAGAGGGTGACCAGGTTTCTGAAGGTGATTTGATCCTAGAGCTTGAAGTGGAAGGCGCTGTTTCAGCACCTACGACACAAGTAACAGCGTCAGCGCCAGAGAAGAAAGCCGAAGCGCCAGCAGCAAGTCAGCCAAAAGCGGCGGCCCCTGCTGTTGATCAATCTGCTGTATTAACTGAACCATCCAAAAAAGTTCACGCTGGCCCTGCTGTCCGCATGTTGGCTCGTGAGTTGGGTGTGGATTTATCACTTGTTCGAGCGACAGGTCCTCGTGGCCGTATCTTGAAAGAAGATCTGCATGCTTACGTTAAAGCGGCCGTACAGAAGGCGGTAGTAGCACCTGCTGCTGGTGCTAATTCTGGCGCTGGTTTGCCAACGGTACCGGATCAAGACTTTAGCAAGTTCGGTGAAATTGAAATTGTTAAGATGAGCAAGATCCAGCGATTGACCGCTGAGAACATGGTTCGCAACTCTTTGGTTGTGCCGCAAGTCACTCAGTTTGATAAAGCCGATATCTCGAATTTGGAAGCCTTCCGTAAAGGCTTGAAGCCTGAAATGGAAAAACAAGGTGTGAAATTGACACCACTGCCATTCTTGATCAAAGCGGTTGCTCAGGCCATGGTGGCTAATCCAGCGTTTAATGTGTCTTTGATGGCAGACGGTGAAAGCTATGTGCAGAAGCACTATGTCAACATCGGTATTGCTGTTGATTCACCAGTTGGGCTTGTTGTGCCTGTATTACGTGATGTTGACAAGAAATCAGTCGTACAGATTGCAAAAGAGGCCGGTGAGTTGATTAAGAAGGCCCTTGATAAGCAGCTTAAACCTGCTGATATGCAAGGTGGTTGTTTCACCATTTCTAGTCTTGGTGCGATTGGTGGTACTGGTTTTACTCCAATTGTTAACTGTCCTGAAGTGGGTATTCTTGGTGTGTCTAAAGCCGACATCGAGCCACGCTGGAACGGTAAAGACTTCGAGCCTCGCACCATGTTGCCTTTGTGCTTGTCTTATGACCACAGAGCAATCAATGGTGGCGATGCGGGTCGCTTCTTGACTTACTTGAACTCATTGTTAAGCGATGTTCGTCGTTTAACTCTGTAATCCTCAAGTGCGTTATGCATACGAAAAGCCACTCAATTGAGTGGCTTTTTTTTGTGCTCGCAATGTGTGTTGTTTGATTCTCTGTTGCCTGTTATCTAGACATTGAATCGTTTTGCTTAAACGCTTTTTAATTTGCTTATTAATGGGCGCTCTTAGTGGGCTGTTGTGTCTGTTGGCGCTTTCTTGCTCGTGTAAATAAAGTCTTAGGCTGGGGTGTAATAAGGTGGGTGTTCTCTTGGAATAAAAAAACCTACCGAGTATCGATAGGTTTTTGATGGTTGTTATTAGGTTAAGGTTAAGCTGAGGTTATGCTGTTTGAGGCGTGCTCAAGGGCTTGTAATCGCGACTCACAAAAAGCGTTTTCAGGGAGTCGATTAATAACACCAAGTTTTTCAAGTCGTTCCGTGGTTTGTCCATTAGGGCTGTAAATGTATACCGCACAATCAGCATCAATGGCATCTTTGATGGCGTTTTCGAGAGCTAGGCCAATGGTTAGATCCATCATAGGAACAGCACTTAGGTCCAATACAACCGCTTTATAGTTATGGATTCGATTGTGGTGTTTGGCAATGGCTTTACTGGCGCCAAAAATCATTGGGCCAGATAGGTAGAATAACAATACTTTGCCATTTGCACTGTCTAGTAGGCTTTTTTCCTCTTCCGTCAATGGTATGTCGTCATCAGCATCACTAATGGCTTTCACATTGCCTGATTGTAGGCGACTCAGTTTCTCGATGGTGATGATGTTAGCAATAAACACCCCAATGCCTACCGCAACCATAAGATCGACAAAGACGGTTAAAGCCATGACCCCATACATGATAATAGTAGGAGATAAGGCGACTTTGTGGGCACGCTTAAGGAAGCTCCAGTCAAGAATGTTGATCCCTACGTAGAGTGCGATTCCAGCAAGCACTGCCATGGGAATTGGGCTGATTAACTGTGAGGCACCGAGAACCACGAACAATAGGATAACGGCGCGGGTGATGCCTGCTAGAGGGGATTTTGCCCCTGTCTGGATGTTGACTACCGTTCCCATGGTTGCACCAGCACCCGGTAGGCCGCCTAGTAAGCCGGAAACGAAGTTGGCAACGCCTTGGCCAATTAACTCGCGATTAGAGTCGTGTTCTTTACGAGTTAAGCTGTCCGCGATAACCGCGGTTAAGAGTGTATCAATACAACCAAGTGTTCCCAAGACTAAGCCGTTAATGACCATTTCCATAATCACGGGGAATTCAAAGGTTGGCCAATGAATGGAAGGCAGTCCTGAAGGGATAATGCCAATTCTACGGACATCGGAGTCATCAAATAGGATGATGGAAATAAGAGTGATAGCGACCAGGGCAATTAATTGAGGAGGGGCATATCGACGCCACTTTTTGGGTACGTAAAATAAAACGCCGAGGGTCATGAGCCCAAGAAACAATTCTGAGAACTTTAGGTTCATCAGTAAGCTAGGGAGGGCGGTTAATGTGCCAACCACGCCGCCGGCTGGGGAAGGGTGCCCTAAGAAAGGGGCCAGCTGTAGAATGACCAGAATGACACCAATGCCTGACATGAATCCAGAGATGACACTGTAAGGCATTAGGGTGATGTATTTACCGAGCTTTAAATAGCCTAAGGTTATTTGAAACGCGCCAGCAATCATCACTACGGTAAATGCCATGGCTAGGCCGCTTTCGGGGCTACTTGCCATCATGCTGGTCAGTACGGCAGTCATGATTACCGTCATAGGGCCGGTGGGTTCTGAAATAAGGCTCGTTGAGCCACCAAATATTGCGGCAAACAGCCCAACTAAGATGGCGCCCCAAAGGCCTGCTTCCGCGCCAGCCCCAGAGGCAACGCCGAAGGCGAGTGCGAGAGGGAGTGAGACAACAGCCGTGGTTGCCCCCCCGAATAAGTCGCCTACTAATGTCCAATCTTTGAACCTAGAAAAATCAATGATCATTGAATTTACCTATCCGTTTTTAATCAAAATCAATCCGTTGAAAAAGTCTACGTTTGTCTGTAAAAGAGCCCGCAAAAGCGGGCTCTAAGTAAAAGAATTAAGAATCAATTAATCCTAATTTGATTCAGCGTTTTCTTCTACCGATTGGCTTTCTTCGCGTGCCAGTCTTGGGTCATTTTTAACTCGACCGGATGAGGCACGACGTCGAGAGGTTGCCGCATTACGTTTTTCTTCCTGCTCTTGGCGGAGTTTTTCTTGCTGAGCAAGAATCGCTTCTGGCAACTCAACAGGAGCGACTGCTTCTGCACTTGACGTTTTAGCAACTGGCTTACCGCGGCCACGACGTGGAACGCGAGCTTTTTTATCTGTTGCTTGCTCTGTTTCAGTATTGGCCGCTTGCGCGTCATCTACTGAGGTCGTCTCTTCACTAGGCTGTTCAGCTTGAGTGGCGGATGTTTGCTGAGTTGCTGGTTTAGCATTCTCAGTGTCCGTCTCATCAGCTATTGGCGCTGCAGCTTCTGTCGCTTCCATTTCAGGTGAAGTGACTTGTGCTTTAGGTTCTGCGCTGGTTTCTTCTGATGTCTCCTTTGAGGCTACTTCTTCTATTGTTGCTTGTTGAATTGATGTGTCAGCAATAGATTCAGTCGTTACGCTGTCAGTCGTTTCTGTTAATTCGGCATCGCTTTTCAGTGCTTCAGCTTCAGATACCGGTTCAGCAGACGCAGTATTAACTTTTTCTGACTCAGTGCTTGTCTCTTCAGAAGTCGTTAGATCTGGCGTTTCTTCCATTTTTGCGGCTTCAGGTTCTGCGCCTTGTTCAGCTTTGCTAATTTGTGCCTTAACAGACATTTTAGGCTTAGGCTTTACGACTTCTTCTGTTTTTGTATCAGAAGTGGTGTTGCTTTCTGCTTCTTTGTCTGGGCGAGCTTCCGCTGTTGTCGCATTGTTTTCATCAAGCGCTTGAGTCGCTGCTTCAACAACGTCCGAGCTGATTGGGGCAGCGGCTTCAGTTGAGGTTTCTGCTTGTTCAGCTGGTGTGACGCTTGCTTGAGACTCAGTTTGTGCTGTCTCTTCTGTATTATTCTCTACGGTAGTCTCTTCGCGTTGAGGGCGACGAGAACGGCGAGAGCGACGAGAGCGACGTTGCTGTGGCTCATCTCCAGAATTACTCTGTTGATTAGATTGGTTGTCGGACTCAGCTTTTTCTGCAGATTCTACTTTAGCGGCTTGTTCAGCTTCTTGTAGTTTTGCATTTTCTAGGGCTTCGTCTTTAATTTTACCATTGCGACGGCGGTTCTCATTGCGATCACGCTTACGCTCTTTCACTTCCGGCACTTCTTTTTGCTGACGTGCCGCTTTTGGTGTTTGCTCTTGCGTCTCGGTCTTATTGTCCTGATCGTTTTGACGATTAGGGCGGTTGTTGCGACGACTATTGTTGTTCTTACCGCCCGCTTCGGCTTGCTCGCGGCGTGATTGACGAGTCGAGCGTGCTTTTTCTTGTGACTCTTCACTCTCACGTTCAGCACTTTGGTGTTTTACATTGCGCTTGTTGCGATTTGGTCGAGCATTCTTGTTGGTATTCTTGCTGGTGTTGCTGCGAGTGTTTTTGTTGGCTGTGGTGCTTTTGCCGCCTTTATCTGCGCTCTTGGATTCCGTTGAGTCTCCAAATAGGGCTGTCAAAATGCGGGTTAGCAGGCTCGGTTTACTAACCTTGCTAGGCTTGCTTTTTACTGGTGTGTTGGTATGCGCCGGAGCCGGTGCTTTTGGTGCAATACTCGTTACGGCCGCTTGCGGACGAACAACTTCATTCGCTTGACGTGGTTCGTACGGAGGTTGCTCAGGCGTCTCTACTAATGTGTAGCTAGTGTCGTTCTGTGACACGACTGAGTTGTCATCGCGGATTCGTTCAACTTCAAAATGAGGTGTTTCCATGTGCGGGTTTGGCACAAGGATAATATGAACGCTATTGCGCTTCTCAATTTTGGCGATGTTGGTGCGTTTCTCGTTCAACAAGAAAGTGGCGACGGAAACAGGCAGCACGGCGCGAATTTGTGCGGTACGTTCTTTCGCACACTCTTCTTCGATTAAACGAAGTACAGATAAAGCAAGTGATTCAACATCACGAATGAAGCCTTGGCCGTTACAGCGAGGACAAACGATGCCGCTTGTCTCACCCAAAGATGGGCGTAAGCGTTGACGAGACATTTCCAGTAGACCGAAGCGTGAAATGCGACCAAGCTGAACTCGAGCTCGGTCAGCTTCAAGCGCCGTCTTCATACGATTTTCAACTTCTTTCTGGTTGCGTACTGGTGTCATGTCGATGAAGTCGATGACCACCAAGCCGCCAATATCACGAAGTCTTAGCTGACGAGCAATTTCATCGGCCGCCTCAAGGTTGGTCTGTAGCGCCGTCTCTTCAATGTCGCCACCTTTGGTTGCTCGTGCCGAGTTGATGTCGATCGATACCAAGGCTTCGGTAGGGTCAATAACAATAGAGCCACCAGACGGCAAACGTACTTCACGTTGGAAGGCTGTTTCGATCTGGGTTTCAATCTGGAAGCGATTGAATAAAGGGGTAGAGTCTGTGTAAAGCTTAATGCGTGATTTAAAGTGAGGCATAACTTGCATCACAAAATTGACCGCATCTTGGTAAGCTTGCTTTTCATCAATTAGTACTTCGCCAATGTCTTCGCGCAAGTAGTCTCGAATGGCGCGAATCACAATGTTACTTTCCTGGTAAATTAGGAAAGGGGCTGGTTTCTCTGTTGCGGCTTTGGTAATGGAGCTCCAAAGGGTTTCTAAGTAGTCTAAATCCCACTGAAGCTCTTCCGTTGAACGGCCAACCCCAGCTGTACGGACAATTAATCCGCCATTTTCAGGCGTTTTTAGGCCAGACATGGCTTCTTTTAATTGCGAGCGATCATCACCATCAATGCGACGAGAAATGCCACCTGCGCGTGGATTGTTCGGCATCAAAACAAGGTAGCGTCCAGCTAGGCTGACAAAAGTCGTTAGTGCGGCGCCTTTGTTGCCACGTTCTTCTTTGTCTACCTGAACAATGACTTCTTGACCTTCGCTGATCACATCTTTGATGTTGATGCGGCCATCATGGTTCGCTTTTTTAGAAAAGTAGGTTTTCGAGATTTCTTTGAGAGGAAGGAATCCGTGGCGGTCTGCGCCAAAATCAACAAAAGCGGCTTCAAGACTCGGTTCAACTCGAGTAATTTTGCCTTTATAAATGTTGGATTTTTTCTGCTCGCGAGAGCCAGATTCGATATCTAGATCATACAGACGTTGACCGTCTACTAGTGCAACGCGCAACTCTTCTTGTTGAGTTGCATTTATTAACATTCTAATCATTTTATGTGTGAACTCTGTTAGCGGATACGAAAACGCCACAGCAGTGTCAGGGCAACCATTAATCAATCTGACTCAAAATTATAGAGCAAATCATTCAGTTTTTGTCTGGCGAGATGAATACTGGATTCATTTATTTCTAACTAAACGCGTGTAGCGGTCGCTGCCTCGATTATTACCAAATAGTCTCTTTAACTGGTCTCGTTTCTTTGCCTTTTTGTCAAACATCGCGAACGCGCGGTTGAGCAATTTAATGAAATTCCTTCCACTGATGCGGTTTTTTCCGAATCATGCGGTTTAATATTTAAGATTAACTGTTACAGAGGTAAGATAGGGGCCAAAGTGTCGCTCTGGCAGTATCATTCAATTCTTGCTTCTTATCTTCGAGGCGTTTTGTTGCCTCTTACCCTTTGCGATATTGAATATAACAGTAAAAACTAAGTGCTTCAATTATAAAGGAAACCAATCTTTGCATATGTCTGAAACAGACCCGAATTTAGCCCCTCGCCCCGCCGTACGCTATGTGACGATAGATGAAAACAATCACGAACAAAGGATTGATAATTTTCTTGTTACTTTTTTGAAGGGTGTGCCTAAGGGGAAAATTTACAACCTGCTGAGGAAAGGTGAAATTCGCGTTAATAAAAAGCGAACCAAACCAGATTATCGACTGCAGTCTGACGATGTTGTTCGTATTGCGCCAATCGTGATTGCGCCAGAATCTAAAAAACCAGACTTGTCAGACAAACTGAAAAATGAGATTGAGTCTCGTATCGTTTATGAAGATAAAGGCTTATTGGTGGTCAATAAACCATCTGGCTTGGCTGTACATGGTGGCAGTGGTCTCAGCTTTGGTTTAGTGGAAGTGGTGCGTCAAATGCGCCCGCAAGAAAAATTTATTGAGCTGGTTCATCGATTAGACCGAGACACCTCGGGTTTGATAATGATTGCCAAAAAGCGATCAGTGCTAAAAGAGTTGCATACGGCACTGCGAGAAAAGGAAGGTGTGCAAAAGACTTATTTCGCTCTGGTGTATGGGAGCTGGCCAAAGCGCAAGCAACAGGTGAATGCGCCTTTGTTGAAAAATGAGCTTAAATCAGGTGAGCGAGTGGTAAAAGTTCATACTGATGGTAAAGAAAGTCTGACCTTGTTTAAGTTGGTTCGACAATTTGAAGATTATAGCTTGATTGAGTGTGAGCCTGTGACGGGTAGAACCCACCAAATTCGTGTTCATACTTTGCATGCTGGCTATCCCATTGTAGGAGACGATAAGTATTCCCCAGCGGAAGCGTTGAAAGCCAGTAAAGCGTTAGGTTTTAAACGTTTATGCTTGCATGCGACTCGCTTGGTTATTGAACTTAATGGTGAGAAAAAAGTATTTGAAGCGCCGTTAGATGATGAGTGGCAATCTTTAATGAATCATACCCTTAAAGCCCTTTATTAATCACTTTGATTCCATATCTAGCTAGAGTAAGTTCGTGGCATTGGTTGTCGCGAACTTGTTATTTTACCCTATCCCGTTTCGTGCTTTTTTGTGGCTAGCTTGTCAGCATCGGACATTAGATTGTACAGATGAGATTCTATTGTGCATTTGCATAAGACCGTCTTGCCGCTATTCATTGGCTCAGGCTTAATGATTAGACTGTTAATGTAATGAGACCCTAATGATGTTGATGTCTACATTAAAATATTTAAAGTCGTTTACTGCGACATGTTTGGTGGTAATTTCTCCTATTGGGTTCACTGGCACTGTTGAGAATAATAACGAGTTTGTTCAGTCTATTACTGAAGTTAGAACCAGTTCCGTTTCAAATGGTCGAAATGATAGACGGGAACGAGACGATGAATTGCCATCACTATTGTGGCAACAAACATTCAATTCTGTTGGCAAGCAGCTGGAGTCTCAAGGTTTGACTTTGAGTTTAGAGCAGCAAATTGCTCTGACTAAGATCGAAGAAGCATATCAGGATGAAGTGGATCGCTTACTTGATTGGCAAGATGAGCAAGTGATAAAACTGAATCAAGATGAGCGAGCGATTGCCGCAGTACGTTCTCATGTGCAATGTGAGTTGTCAGTCTGCAAACAGGTTAAGCTGGCTAAACTTAAACAAGTTAATTGTCTATATTTACATAAGGTATAAACCTAAAAATAAGAAGCTAAATGCCAATGTCCCATCCTTCAGAAACACAAATTTCTTTTGTCTCGATCCGGCGTCAGTTTGATTTTCGCGGGATTGAAATGGGTCGTTGGGTTACGCCACACGAGCGAGATCGAGCCGCGATCAATTTTTATCAAGCCTTGTTGGATCTAATGACGGTCTTGCAGGCGCCGGAAGCCTTAATTTCATTGCGCGGTACACTTGGCTTGCAATATGGTAAGGGCGGGCAGCCAGGTGTGGCAGCGCATTACACTCCAGCAACTAGGCAGCTTGCCTTAGCGAAAAATGCAGGGGCAGGCAGTCTGGCGCACGAATGGTTTCACGCCTTTGATCATTATATTGCTGATAAGTTGTACCCTCAATCACCCGCTATGAGCTTTGCTTCTCGCCAATGGTTGAATCTGGTGGATGTGACGCAAACAGTGAATCACCCATTAAACCTTGCCTTAACAGAGTGCTTTAAAGCCATTATGTTGAATCCAGCAGGTGATGAACCAAGCGAGTTGTTTCGTGCCTCTCAGCAAGCTGATCAAGAATATAACATTCTATATTATGCAAAACCTGAAGAGCTGTGCGCTCGATCTTTTGAGGCGTTTATTGAGGATGCGTGTCCTAATAATGGCTTTTTGGTGAGAGGTTCGCGATATTCCACCGAAGCGAGCCGAGGTTTGTATCCACAAGGGCAGCAAAGGGAACGTATTAATCAGGCTTTTGCTGTCTATTTTCAGCGCCTAGGTGGCGCGCTTTGGCGGGAAGTAGATGGTAGCCAATAAAAAAGCGAGACTAACAGATGGTTAGGCTCGCTTTATGGCGATTCTGGTTAGATGCAAAGATTTGTCTCAGTTTTAATCGCAGAATTAGCCTTCGTAGCTTTCAATCGGTGGGCACTCACAGAACAAGTTGCGATCACCGTAGACATTGTCGATACGGCCAACGGGTGGCCAATATTTACGAGCTTTGATCCAAGCTAATGGGTAGGCGGCTTCTTCGCGAGTGTAACCGTGGTTCCAATCCGCGGCTAACAGGCTTGCTGCGGTGTGTGGAGCGTTAACAAGCGGATTGTCTTCCAAGCTCCATTCGCTAGTTTGAACCTTACTGATCTCTTTGCGAATTTGAATCATAGCGTCACAGAAGCGATCTAATTCTTCAAGGTTTTCAGATTCGGTTGGTTCGATCATCAAGGTGCCGGCCACAGGGAAAGACATGGTTGGCGCATGGAAACCAAAGTCCATTAGGCGCTTAGCAATGTCTTCTTCTGAAATGCCAGATTCCGCTTTCAACGGACGAATGTCGATGATGCACTCGTGAGCGACTGTATTGTTTTTGCCAGTGTAAAGCACAGGGTAGTGCTCACCTAGACGTTTGGCCACATAGTTGGCATTCAAAATGGCATTATAGGTCGCGTCTTTTAAGCCCTGATCGCCCATCATTTTGATGTACATCCAGGTAATCACTAGAATGCTAGCGCTGCCGTAAGGGGCGGCAGACACGGCGCCATGTTGTTCTTCCATGTCCAGAACTGGGCTAATAGTGTGGCCTGGTAAGAAAGGAGCAAGGTGCGATTTCACCCCAATTGGTCCCATGCCTGGGCCACCACCACCGTGTGGTATACAGAAAGTTTTGTGCAAGTTTAGGTGAGATACATCACCTCCAAAGCTGCCTGGAGGCGCAATGCCAACCAAAGCATTAAGGTTGGCGCCATCAATGTAAACTTGACCGCCGTATTTGTGCACTGTGTCGCATACTTCACGAATGTGCTCTTCAAACACGCCGTGAGTAGAGGGGTAGGTGGCCATGATGCAGCTTAGTTGCTCTGCGTGCTTTTCCGCTTTTTCAGCCAGATCATCAAGGTCGATATTGCCGTTCTCATCGCACTTAACAATGACTACTTTCATGCCAGCAAGAGCGGCAGAGGCTGGGTTGGTGCCGTGGGCTGAGCTCGGGATCAAGCACACATCACGATCATGGTCGCCGCGTGACTTGTGGTACTTATCAATGGCGACCAAACCGGCGTATTCGCCTTGGGCGCCAGAGTTAGGTTGCAAGGACACCGTGTCGTAACCTGTGGCTTTAGAAAGCATGGCAATCAGCTCTTGTAGCAAGGCATGATAGCCAGAAACTTGGTTGTCTGGTGCAAATGGGTGAATGCGACCAAACTCGGCCCAAGTCACAGGAATCATTTCAGAAGCCGCGTTCAGCTTCATAGTACATGAACCTAGTGGAATCATGCTTTGATTAAGCGCGATGTCTTTGACTTCAAGTTGATGCATGTAGCGCATTAACTCGGTTTCACTGTGGTGGCTGTTGAACACAGGATGGGTCAGAATCTCGTCTTGACGTAATAGGTTGTCAGCAATGCCAAAGCTGATGTTCATATTGGCAATGCTTTCAACATCCGTAGCAATGTCAAAACAAGCTAGGATGTCGACGATGTCTTGTGGTTTGGTGGTTTCGTTCAAGGCAATGGACAAGCGGCTATCACTGACTTGATAAAAATTCATTAACTTCGCTTGCGCTTTTTCATAGATGGCTTGAGTTTTATCGTCGCTATCAATGACAAGCGTGTCAAAATGACTGGCATTACTGTTAAAGCCGTTGGCTTGCAATTGAGACGCAAGAAGGTGAGTTAGTCCGGCAACGCGAGAGGCGATTTTCTTTAATCCATCAGGACCATGATAAACCGCGTAAAAACTGGCCATCATGGCGAGAAGGGCTTGTGCAGTACAGATGTTAGACGTGGCTTTCTCGCGACGAATGTGTTGTTCACGAGTCTGCATAGCCATACGCAGAGCTGGCTGATCATGGCTGTCTTTGGAAACGCCGATAACACGGCCAGGCATGGAGCGTTTGTATGTGTCTTTTGTGGCAAGGAAGGCCGCGTGTGGACCGCCAAAGCCCATTGGCACACCGAAACGTTGCGCGCTACCAAACACAATGTCCGCACTCATGTCGCCAGGAGATTTTAGCAAGACAAGAGAAAGTAGATCGACGGCAACGCTGACCAAGGCTTTTTGTTCGTGAGCGGCGGCAATAAATGGTGTCAAATCTTTGACTTCACCGTCAATGCCTGGATATTGAACAATGGCACCAAAGACATCATGATCATTGAGTTTCTCTAGATCGTCTACCACCACATCAATGCCAAGTAATTCCGCGCGTGTTTTCACCACATCAATGGTCTGTGGTAAACAATGATCGGCGACAAAGAGTAAATTACTTTTCTTTCGGTTGGAGCGCTTCATCAGCGTCATGGCTTCTGCGGCAGCGGTTGCTTCGTCCAATAGTGATGCGTTGGAGATCTCCATGCCGGTTAGATCGATAATCACTTGCTGGAAATTCAGTAAGGCTTCTAAACGACCTTGTGAGATTTCAGGCTGGTAGGGCGTATAAGCCGTATACCAACCTGGGGTTTCTAATAGATTTCGTAAAATAGGTGATGGCACAAATGTATCGTGATAGCCCATGCCGATAAAGGAGCGCGCTACTTTGTTTTGTTGTGCAATGGCTTTAAGTTCTACTAAGGCATCGTTTTCGCTGACCGCTTGCGCACTTAAATCTAGGTTTGCTTGGCAAATGGCCTCAGGAACCGTTTTTTCAATTAATTCAGCGAGATCGCTTGCGCCAATGGTGTTCAGCATTTTAGCTTGTTCTTGGCTATCTGGTCCGATATGGCGAGCGATGAATTCGTCGTTGTTCAACAAATCGCGGATGCACGATGTCATAGTTCAATCACCTATTAAAAGAAGAGAGTAGAGAATGTGCTCTTTCATGGTCGTGAAAGAGCAGGGCAATTCGAATGTGAGTCTAATTACTCAATGGAGTCAGCGTAGCCTGATGCGTTGAGTAATTTATCAAGATCCGCTGGGTCGCTAAGCTTGATTTTAGCAATCCAAGCGCCTTCATAAGGCTCTTCGTTGATTAGCTCAGGGGCATCTTCTAGTGCTTCATTGACTTCAATGATCTCACCATTAACTGGGGCATAGATGTCTGATGCCGCTTTTACCGATTCAATTAGTGAAAATTGCTCTGAAGCCGTTGTGGCTGCGCCTACTTCAGGTAATTCGACGTAAACAACATCGCCAAGCAAGTCTTGTGCGTGATCCGTAATACCAACCGTGACAGTGCCATCACCATTGTCTAGAACCCACTCATGTGAATCAGCGTATTTCAAATTTTCTGGGATAGTGCTCATAGGTTGTTTGCCTCTTAAAAAAATACCCAAGAGGAAATCCTCTTGGGCATGTTGATTAGCGGTAAAGTGGGAAGCGTTTGCAAAGTTCTTTCACTTCTGCAAGTACGCGAGCTTCTACTTCGGCGTTGCCTTCTGGCATTGCCACTAGACCATCTAAGACATCACTGATTAGGTGACCCACTTTACGGAATTCTTCCTCACCAAAACCACGAGAAGTCGCAGCAGGCGTACCAATACGAATACCGGATGTGATCATTGGTTTTTCCGTATCAAACGGGATGCCGTTTTTATTACAAGTGATACCAGCACGTTCCAGTGCTTTATCCGCCATATTACCTTTAATGCCTTTTGGACGTAGGTCAACGAGCATTAGGTGATTGTCAGTACCGCCGGTGACTACATCACAGCCACGTTCAATCATCACTTCGGCTAGTACTTTGGCGTTAGTAACAACTTGGTCAATGTACGTTTTGAACTCAGGCTTCAATGCTTCACCGAATGCAACCGCTTTACCGGCAATCACGTGCATTAGTGGACCACCTTGGTAGCCTGGGAAGACGGCGGAGTTAATTTTCTTGCCCAAATCCAAATCGTTAGACAAGATCATGCCGCCACGAGGACCGCGCAATGTCTTGTGAGTCGTTGTTGTCACAACGTGAGCGTGTGGAAGTGGTGAAGGGTGAGCGCCTGTTGCAACCAAGCCGGCGATGTGAGCCATGTCGACAAATAAGTAGGCACCAACCTTGTCTGCGATTTCACGGAAACGTTTGAAATCGATGACGCGAGGGATTGCAGAACCACCAGCGATGATCATTTTAGGTTTGCACTCTAGTGCTTGCGCTTCGATGGCATCGTAGTCGATTAATAGCGTATCAGGGTTAACTTGGTATTGAACGGCATTAAACCATTTGCCCGACTGAGCTGGTGGCGCACCGTGTGTTAAGTGACCGCCTGCATCAAGTGACATACCAAGAATGGTATCGCCTGGTTGTAATAGTGCTAGCATAACCGCACCATTTGCTTGTGCGCCTGAGTGTGGCTGCACATTGACAAATTCACAGTTAAATAATTGCTTCGCGCGGTCAATGGCCAATTGCTCGGTCACGTCAACGGCTTCACAGCCACCGTAATAACGACGGTTTGGGTAACCTTCCGCGTATTTGTTTGTCAGCACAGAACCTTGCGCTTCAAGTACGGCTTTTGAAGTGATGTTTTCAGAGGCAATCAACTCAATGCCAGTTTCTTGGCGTTCTTGCTCTTCTGTAATCGTTGCATAAAGTTCAGGATCTCGCTCAGCGAGCGTTTGGCTGAAAAAGGCTTCGGTGTTGGCCATGGGGAAATTTCCTCTTAAATAAACATGTATGCCCATAAGACAATGAGTCTTCGCTATAATAACACTTTGGCAGTCTAAGGTGATGAAAAAAGATCATCTTTCTTAGAGCGTCAGTCATTGTCCTGTTCACGTCAATTTTTGCTTATCATAATCAAAAAGTTTCCAATTGGAAACACGAAAAACTCACTTCTTCCAAAAAAAAGTTCTCGCGGTGAGTTTGACCGAACGGTCTGATTTGTTATCAATCTTCTACGCTTCAATGTGGTGTTTGGTTTAAATAAAAGCCTAATGGTACTTGTCAACACCTCTGCCTTTTGGGTAACCTGTTTCCAATTGGAAACTTTCTCAAACAAGAATCTTGCAGGTAATAAAATGAAACATACCGCCTTATATGAACAGCACATTGCTAGTGATGCCAGAATGGTTGAGTTTGCAGGTTATGAAATGCCTGTGCAGTATCCATTGGGCGTAAAGAAAGAGCACTTGTGGACACGAGAACATGCCGGATTATTTGATGTTTCCCATATGGGGCAGGTCATTTTAAAAGGCGCGAATGTTAAATCTGAGCTTGAAGCGATTTTGCCCGTTGATGTGCTTGGCTTGGCAAAAGGTATGCAGCGATATGGCATGTTTACCACTGAAAAGGGTGGGATTGCTGATGATCTAATGTTTGCCAACTGGGGTGACGACGTGTTTATGGTGGTAAATGCGGCTTGTAAAGAGCAGGACATTGCTTATCTACAAAGCCAATTGACGACCTCACAAGTTGAGATAGTTGAAGATCGTGCCTTATTGGCGATTCAGGGCCCCAAAGCACGTGAGGTGTTTTCTCGCCTTGTGCCGGAGGCGGCTCAAATGACCTTTATGCAGAGCTTGGTGTTTATTTGGCAAGGCGTCGAGCTTTGGGTTAGCTGCTCTGGTTACACAGGAGAAGATGGCTACGAAATTTCGGTTCCTAACGCGCACGCGGCGGAATTTTCTCAAGCCTTGTTGTCTCAAAATGAGGTTGAGTGGATTGGTCTTGGGGCGCGCGACTCTTTAAGATTGGAAGCTGGTTTATGTTTGTATGGTCATGACCTTGATACTAACACCACGCCGGTTGAGGCGTCCTTGAATTGGGCAATTCAGAAAGTCCGTCGTGTGGGTGGAGAACGTGCTGGTCAATTCGTCGGGGCGGATGTCATTCTGCCTCAGTTTGATCAAAAACCTACTAAGAAGCGTGTTGGTTACCTTGTTGAGGGTCGAGCGCCAGTTCGTGAAGGGGTTGAGCTGGTGACAGCTGACGGTACCAAAGTAGGGCAAGTGACCAGTGGTGGCTTTTCCCCCAGTTTGTCTCAGCCTATTTTGATGGCTTACGTGTTAACGTCTGCGCTTGAATCAGGTGAGCCTGTTTTTGCAGAGATGCGCGGTAAGCAAATTGCGTTAACTCAGGCAAGTATGCCATTTGTGCCCTCTCGTTATTATCGCGGTTAAGCGTATTTAATCATCATCCGATTTGTCATCTGTTAATGCGCCATGTAGAGAGCGGCTTTACATGGCGCATTTTTATTTCTTATGTGATAATTCTTATCTTTTGGAGAATCTGTATTGGCAAGTGTTACTCAACTTGTTGCTGCCTTTGATGCCTGCTTTTTATCGTCTTTTAACACTTGTTTGATTGGTAATGCCGAAGAGCCTTTGTATCGTCCGGCAACCTCAAATGAACCTGCGACAATTTTATTTCGTCTTGATTATGTATCAAGTGCTTTACATGAGATTGGTCATTGGTGCATCGCAGGCGCTGAGCGTCGGCGTCTTGAAGATTATGGTTATTGGTATGAATCTGACGCCCGTAATTTGACTACGCAAAAGCAATTTGAGCAGGTGGAGGTCAAACCGCAAGCCGTTGAGTGTCTTTTGCATTGGGCCGCCGGATTGGATTTTCGCGTCAGTGTGGACAATTTAGCCTTACCTGAATACGATCCTTTACCCTTTGAACAAGCCGTTATGCGTCAAGTTGATCGCTATATAAGTGAATGGAGCCTGCCTGAAAGGGCTTTGTTATTTTCGCGCTATTTACTAGCACAACGCCATCCTAATCAAGATTTGAGTGAGTTTTTAAAGCAAAAATATGAAGATTATTGCAGATGAGAACATGCCTAAGGTGGAAGCACTATTTTCACATTTAGGCGAAGTAACTTTAGTAAATGGCCGTAACTTAACTCATGAGCAAGTTAAGCAGGCGGATATTTTACTGGTGAGGTCTGTTACTAAGGTAAACAAAGCCTTGCTAGAAGGAAGTGGAATTCGCTTCGTTGGCAGCGCGACGATTGGTGTTGATCATATTGATTTAGATTACCTTGCGCAAAAAGGCATTCAATTTTCGAGTGCGCCTGGATGCAATGCTCAGGCCGTGGCCGATTACGTCTTCAGTGGCTTAGGCCATTTATACCTTACTAAGGATGTGAAATGGTTAGATCGTAAAATTGGCATAATTGGCTTTGGCAATGTGGGTAAAACGGTCTATCAAAGGTTTAAAGCGTTAGGTTGTGATGTTTGTGTTTACGATCCATTAAAGCAACACGAGAATAATGAAGCGGCCAATTTTGTCTCGTTAACCGAGGTTTTGTCCTGTCAGGTTATTTCCCTACATGCTCCTTTGACGAAAATGGGACCGTATCCGACGGTCGATATGCTTAATGTGGCAGAGCTCGAACGAGTGTCGGCCGACAGCGTTATTATCTCGGCTGGCCGAGGTGGTGT
Source organism: Marinomonas sp. TW1 (assembly GCF_001625355.1). Lineage (GTDB taxonomy): Bacteria > Pseudomonadota > Gammaproteobacteria > Pseudomonadales > Marinomonadaceae > Marinomonas. The sequence continues at coordinate 104,531 of NZ_JSEE01000012.1, read as the reverse complement.
GATAAATGAATCGGCATTAATGGCACGATATCATGAATTACAGGGGCAGTTGCATTTGGTTATGGATGTTTGGCATGGTGAGCCGAGTATCAACCCATCCTTGTTGTCGCTTGTGGATATCGCTACACCGCACATTGCAGGATACAGTAAACAAGGCCGTGAGAAGGGCAGTTGGATGGTCTACCAAGCCTTGTGTGAATTTTTACAACAACCAACAAAAATCCCCTACAAAGAAGCCGTCAGTGCAGGAAATATCACATCTATTCAAGTGTTTGACGGGGTTTGTAAAGAAGAAATGCTGGCGAGAAGCATGCATGCCCTTTATGATGTGGCTAGAGATGATGCTCGTTTACGGTATCAATATCGACAAAATACAAAAGAGAACACATTTGATTGGCTTAGAAAGAACTACGTTGAACGTGATGAATTTAATACTTGTCAGGTGCAGCATGATTCTGAGCAGGCTAGTTTGACAGCAGTTGGCTTCAATCAATCATAAATAATACTAAGGTAAAGCATGGCTGGAGTAATGCAGGTTGATTTAGGCGACCTTGATGTGCCCATTGGCACGAGTGTGCAATTGGAATTTATTTCGCCACCAGGTCGCCATATGGTGAAGGTGTTGGGGAATCTCCCAGGCGTTTCTTTGATTCTTTCTTGTCCGAAATTGAATGGTAAAAACATTCTGGTTCGTGACAGTCAGGTCGTTAACATACGGTTAATGCTGAGCACTCATGTATGCGCATTTTCTAGCAAAGTGGCAAAAAGTTACCTGGAGCCGGCTGCTCACTTGCACATTGCCTATCCGAACTATGTTGAAGCTTCAGAGGTTAGGCAGGCGGTAAGGGTTGAAACAAGACTGATTAGTAATGTGGAAGGGGACGATAGTGATACTTCTATTCCGGCCGCTTCTTCTGCCATTATTACCGATTTAAGTTATGGTGGTGCTAAGCTGATTTCAAAAGAGGATTTTGGTGCCGTCAGCCAGACCATGAAAATGGCGTGTAGTGTTAAAGTGGGCCCTTATGTTCAACTGCTGAAATTGGATTGTGAAATTCGTTCACAAGAAATTCAGATGTTAGAGCAAGTTCAAGCAAGTATGGTGGATAATGAATTTCTTACCCGTATGGGGGTGGAGTATTTTTACGTCTATGGGATCCGATTTGTGAACCTTTCTAAGGATAATGGCATTCCACTTATGGCCTATATATTAGACACATTGAAGAAAAAATAACGACGTTCAAGAGCGTATCAATAACATAAAAAATGCCAGCAAAATTGCTGGCATTTTTGTTTTGGCATTAACTCATTAGAGTTTTTGTAATGCGTCAATTCGGTTGCGAATTGGCGGGTGGCTTGAAAAGAGTTCGCCTAGGGTTGGTCTCTTTCCTTGGCGGATACCAAAGGCCATCATAGAGTCTGGCATGTGAGTTTCTTCATGTTCCTGCTGTAAACGCGCTAAAGCGGCGATCATGGCGCCTTTACCGGCTAGTTTTGCGCCAGCTTCATCGGCGCGAAATTCACGGAAGCGCGAAAACCACATGACAATCATGGAGGCTAAAATGCCAAATAAAATCTCAAAAACGAAAGTGGCTATGTAATATCCCCAGCCCACAGAGCCTTCGTTGTCGTCTTTACGTAGAAATTGATCTACCGCATACGCCGCGATACGGGCAAAGAACATAACAAAGGTATTTACCACGCCCTGTATTAAAGAAAGGGTAACCATGTCGCCATTCGCCACATGACCAATTTCATGACCTAATACCGCTTTAATTTCATCTGGTGGAAAGCGGTCTAGCATGCCGCTGGAAACTGCCACTAAGGCATCGTTTTTATTCCAGCCTGTTGCGAAAGCATTGGCATCATGAGATGGGAAGACGGCGACTTCAGGCATACGGATGCCCGCTTTGTCAGACAGTTCTTTGACGGTAGCTAACAGCCAAGCCTCTTTATGGTTGCTTGGTTGTTCAATTACTACCGCGCCAGATCCACGTTTGGCCATAAATTTAGATAATAGCAACGAGATAAGGCTTCCGGCAAAACCGAATACGGCGCAGAAAATCAGCAAATTGCTAAAGTTCAAGCCATTGCTGCTCATATAGCCATTAACGCCTAATAAACTCAACACGATGCCGGCCACGACCATGACCGCAAGGTTGGTTAAAAGGAAAAGAATGATACGCATTTTACTATGCTCCTAGAAAGACTGGTAAGGAGCATAGTGGGGTTTTAATGGATTATTTCAAGATGCCAGATTAAGGATTTCAGCGTCTCAATCTATGCAAGAAGGCAGCGAATCGTTCCATTGCTGGGGTGAGTTCTTCAATGTGTGGTAGGAACACAAAGCGCACGTGATCCGGTGTTGGCCAATTAAAGCCAGTGCCTTGCACAATGAGCACTTTCTCTTCTTGCAGAAATTGCAGCACTAAATCCATGTCATTTTGTATCTGATAGACCTTGGGGTCCAGTTGTGGGAACAGATACATTGCCCCTTGAGGTTTGTAGCAATTGACGCCCGGAATCGAATCTAGCACATCAAAGGCGACCTTACGTTGTTCATATAATCGACCGCCAGGAATAATTAGCTCATTAATGCTCTGATAACCGCCAAGTGCCGTTTGTACTGCATGTTGTGCAGGGACGTTAGCGCAGAGTCGCATCGAGCTGAGAATGTCCAAGCCATCAATGTAATCTGAAATTTTACTGCGATCACCAGTAATGGTCATCCAGCCCGAACGAAAACCAGCCGTTCGGTATACCTTGGATAAACCGCCAAAGGTGACACAAGGAATGCGACCCTCTGTTAGTGAGGCCGTTGGTATGTGTTGAGCTTCGTCGTATAGAATCTTGTCATAAATTTCATCGGAGAAAATAAGTAAATTGTGTTCATCCGCTAAATCGACAATGGCCTGTATTAGGCTTTTTTCATACACTGCCCCTGTTGGATTGTTTGGGTTAATAATGACAATCGCTTTGGTCTTATTTGAGATTTTTGCACGTATATCATTAATGTCAGGTTGCCAGCCGGAACCAGGGTCACACAGGTAGTGTCTAACATAACCACCTGAAAGCGTGGCCGCTGCGGTCCAAAGAGGGTAGTCCGGTGCTGGAATTAAAATTTCATCGCCATCGTTAAGTAAGGCTTGCATGGCCATAACAATTAACTCACTGACGCCGTTGCCCATCCATACGTGATTGACGTCAGCGGACTTAATGCCCATGGCTTGGTATTTTTGCATGACGGCTTTACGGGCGGAAAAAAGTCCTTTGGATTCGCAATAGCCTTGGGATGTCGGTAAGTTACGGATGACGTCGACCAAAATTTCATCCGGTGCTTCAAAGCCAAATGGCGCTGGATTGCCAATGTTAAGTTTTAAAATGCGTTGACCTTCTTCTTCCATGCGCATGGCTTCTTTAAGAACGGGTCCACGGATTTCATAACAGATGTTGGCGAGTTTGTTTGATTTACGGATTTGCACCAAATTGTCCTTATATATAGCTGGGCGAAATGAGTAACTTTACACCTAACTTGGGAGCATTCAAGATGACTGAGTCAGTTAACGGGGAAAAAATTGTGAAATCAGAAGAAGAGTGGCAGCAAGAGTTGCCGGAAGACGTCTTTGATATTGTGCGCAAGAAAGGCACAGAGCGAGCTTTTACTGGAAAATATGAAAAATTCTATGATCCTGGAGAGTATCATTGTCGTTGTTGTGGGGCGTTTCTATTCGATTCGGCAACCAAGTATGATTCTGGATCCGGTTGGCCAAGTTTTTATGATGCCAACACCTCAAACATTGAAGAGAAAACGGATGGTTCTTGGATGATGCAGCGTACTGAGATCGTTTGTCGTCAGTGTGAGGCGCATCTAGGGCATGTGTTTGAGGATGGTCCACAGCCGACTGGATTGCGTTATTGTGTCAACTCTGCTTCTTTGTCCTTTAAAGATAAAGAGTGACATATTCATGGCGGGTCGCCATGCTGGTGGTCTGAAGAGGAAAGGGCAAGTCAACTGACTTGCCCTTTTTTTTGTTTATTTTAATAGGCTAATAATGTTTGGATCGGCTAATAGTCGAGTGACGGTTTGACTGGCTAGCTCGTTCATATCTTCCTGGATACTGGATTGATAAGGCATGGTGCCATATTCGCGTACTTTCTGAGAGCCGAAGTTGGCTTTATAGGTTTGATTTTTTGCGGCTAAGACGACATTTAACTCAAAATTCATTGTGGCAATGGTTTTAAGCGCGTCGACCTTGGTGGTATAGCGCATTTTAGTGATGTTAATTTGCAAATCTGCAGCTGGCAAAACGCCTTGGTCGGGGGTGAAGCCGAGTTGACGCAAGCCGGTGAGAACACTTTCTCTTACACTTTCTTTTACGTCATTGGTTGTATAAATGTCAGCGCGCTCATTTAGGCCCGTCTTAATAGAGCCAATACTGTTAGTGAGTTCGGTATTGGTGGAAACCTTAATGACTCGCTCATTGGTGAGGTTGTTGTTTTCGATGGCCGCCTTGGGTTCAACATTAATATAGTGTGTTGTTGAGCAGCCTGCTAAAAGGAGTGTTGAGATGGATAGGGCGAGAATGATGGATTTGTTTCGCATAAGAGCTCCGTTTATATTGATTTTAAAAGAGGTTTTTCTCTAAGTCGCTTAAATTAATGAAAAAAACTGTTGATTTTAAGATTAGTAACAGTAATATACGCACCCGCTCACACAGCAAGATTATGTTTTAGTCCCATTCGTCTAGAGGCCTAGGACACCGCCCTTTCACGGCGGTAACAGGGGTTCGAACCCCCTATGGGACGCCAATCTTAAATTGATTGCAACATAGTCTAACGGTAAAAGTAGTGAGTGATAAGTTTTTTTGCGGGAATAGCTCAGTGGTAGAGCACAACCTTGCCAAGGTTGGGGTCGCGAGTTCGAGCCTCGTTTCCCGCTCCAGTTTCGCACTTTCGTAAAAGTGTATTGTGTCCCATTCGTCTAGAGGCCTAGGACACCGCCCTTTCACGGCGGTAACAGGGGTTCGAACCCCCTATGGGACGCCATTCTTATGTTGATTTGGTGTCATGGTTCGTTATTGATAGTAAATTATAAAGATAAGAGTGTTTAGACTGTGTCCCATTCGTCTAGAGGCCTAGGACACCGCCCTTTCACGGCGGTAACAGGGGTTCGAACCCCCTATGGGACGCCACTAATTTTGACCATGTTGCTTGCGAGAGCAGGGTGGTGATTAAAGAAAATAGAGTTTTGCGGGAATAGCTCAGTGGTAGAGCACAACCTTGCCAAGGTTGGGGTCGCGAGTTCGAGCCTCGTTTCCCGCTCCAGTTTCGCACTTTCGTAAAAGTGTATTGTGTCCCATTCGTCTAGAGGCCTAGGACACCGCCCTTTCACGGCGGTAACAGGGGTTCGAACCCCCTATGGGACGCCACTAATTTTGACCATGTTGCTTGCGAGAGCAGGGTGGTGATTAAAGAAAATAGAGTTTTGCGGGAATAGCTCAGTGGTAGAGCACAACCTTGCCAAGGTTGGGGTCGCGAGTTCGAGCCTCGTTTCCCGCTCCAGTTTCGCACTTTCGTAAAAGTGTATTGTGTCCCATTCGTCTAGAGGCCTAGGACACCGCCCTTTCACGGCGGTAACAGGGGTTCGAACCCCCTATGGGACGCCATTCTTATGTTGATTTGGTGTCATGGTTCGTTATTGATAGTAAATTATAAAGATAAGAGTGTTTAGACTGTGTCCCATTCGTCTAGAGGCCTAGGACACCGCCCTTTCACGGCGGTAACAGGGGTTCGAACCCCCTATGGGACGCCACTAATTTTGACCATGTTGCTTGCGAGAGCAGGGTGGTGATTAAAGAAAATAGAGTTTTGCGGGAATAGCTCAGTGGTAGAGCACAACCTTGCCAAGGTTGGGGTCGCGAGTTCGAGCCTCGTTTCCCGCTCCATTTCAAAATACGTCCCATTCGTCTAGAGGCCTAGGACACTGCCCTTTCACGGCAGTAACAGGGGTTCGAACCCCCTATGGGACGCCATTCTTTTTTGCGCTATCATAGCTGACTTTAATTTGAGCTTATTAGCCATGACTTGGTTTGTTAATTACACAATAGATACCTCTATAGCGCCTGCTGATCGTGGATTGGCTTATGGCGACGGTGTGTTTGAAACCATTCATGCCAATCAAAATGGCTTCGTACGTTTACCCTCTCATTTAACTCGCTTATACAAAGGGCTAGAAAAGCTATTAATGCCCTTTGATGCAGAGCAGAAAGAGCAGTTGTCTTATTTTTTACAGGCAATGGTGTCTGACTATCTCGATGGCGATGCCGTTGTTAAAATAATGGTGACTCGCGGGCAGGGTGGTCGAGGTTATCAACCGCCTAAAACAGTACAGCACACCATCATAATCGGCATTTTACCGTTTCCTGACTATCGAGCTGAAAGCCTTCAGGGAGTCGAAGTGTCGCTGTCACCAATACCTGTCAACTCGAATCCGTATTTAGCCGGCATTAAGCACCTCAATCGGCTTGAGCATGTGATCGCCAAGCAGTATTTGGCACCCAATGACTTTGAGGCCATTATGTTGGATGGTCAGGGGGCTGTCATCGAAGGCATTCAAAGTAATGTGTTTTGGTTTAAAGATGGTCTTCTGTGTACACCTAGCCTTGATGTTGCAGGTGTGGAAGGGACATATCGTCAGGCCATTTTGTCTGAAATGACGTCACAAACAACCTTGATAGGACGCTTTTCCGTGGCGCAGTTGCTTGCGGCGGATGAAGTGTTTATGGCGAATAGTTTAATGAAAATCGTTCCAGTTGTTCGGATTAATCGTCAAGTTTTTGCGGTTGGGTCGAACACCAAAAAATTACAATCTTTGATGCAAGCTAAGGAAATGCATGGCATACATTAAATGGTTCTACCGAGCAGTGTTTCTCATAATTACCCTATTGGCCTTATGTGCTGGCTACCTGTATATGCAGGTAACCTCTCCAATAACCTTATCTGAATCAACAACGTTTGAAGTCGTCAAAGGAGACAGTGCTTACAGTTTGGGGTACCGTTTGCATTCAGACGGCCTCATTGAACAGCCGTTTCTGACTCGTGTTGTGGCCAAGTTAAAACCAACTTGGGTGCCTAAAGTGGGAAAGTATGCGCTTGATCCCAGCATGAATTTAATGCAAGTGATGTCACTATTTGATTCAGGCGAATCCATATCTTACGACATTACCCTGCTAGAAGGTAAAACGACTCAGGATTATCTATTGGCCATGAAAGCCAAAGGTAATATCAAAATGACTTTGCTGGGTCTGTCAGACGAAGAAATCGCCGAAAAGTTAGCACTTAAAGTGGCTCACCCAGAAGGTCGTTTTTTTGCTAATACTTATCGATATCACGATGGTGACACGGATGTCAGTATTCTAAAACATGCGAACGGTCTGTTGGTAAATACCTTGGACGTACTGTGGCAAAATAAGGCTGAGGGCTTACCCTATAAAACCCCTTATGACGCCTTAATTATGGCATCCATTATTGAAAAGGAAACGGCGGTACCGGCAGAGCGTCCTTTGATCGCGAGAGTCTTCATCAGTCGTTTACAAAAACGCATGCGATTACAAACCGATCCAACAGTCATTTATGGTTTAGGTAAAGAATTTACAGGCAATTTGACGCGCAAAGGGTTACAGTCAAAGTCGCCTTATAATACCTACCGTGTTTATGGCTTACCGCCGACACCCATTGCCAATGTGGGTCACGAAGCCATAGCCGCGGCACTTAATCCGGGGCAAACCAAAGCGCTTTATTTTGTGGCCAAAGGCGATGGTTCTCATGCCTTTTCTAACACGCTAAAAGAGCACAATCGAGCGGTTAGAAAATATCAGTACAAGCGTCGAGACGATTATCGTTCCACGCCTGACGTCACGCAGTAGAAGGTGAATGCCATGAAAGGAAAGTTTATTACCCTTGAGGGTGGTGAGGGCAGTGGCAAGTCAACCGCCATTGAGTCGATTGAGCAGTGGCTTGACGAACATTCCATTCCATATGTTATGACACGAGAGCCAGGTGGTACGCCTTTAGCAGAAGATATTCGCAATTTGATTCTGCAGGCAAGAGAGGAATCTGTCAGTGATATGGCGGAGTTGCTGTTGGTCTTTGCGGCAAGAGCACAACATATTGCGGAAAAAATTCAGCCTGCCCTTGAGCAGGGTGTCTGGGTGATTAGCGACCGTTTTTTAGACTCATCTTATGTGTATCAGGGAAATGCTCGAGGCGGATCCTTTGCGATCATAGATCAATTGGCTGAATGGGTTGTAGCCGATTGTCAGCCAGATGCGACTTTGCTGTTAGATGTTTCGGTGGAAGTTGGTCAGCAACGAGTGGTTCAGCGTCAGCAACAAGACCGATTGGATAAAGAATCGTTTAATTTTCATGAGAAAGTAAGGCAAGGTTTTCTAGATCGAGCCGAGGCGGAACCAAAACGTGTGTCTGTTATTGATGCAAGCCAAGACATCGAATCCGTAAAACGACAGATCCAAGCGGAACTGGGGCGTTTACAATCAAATTGGGCTTCAGGGGACTAACTATGTCACTAGCGCCTTGGTTGCAACAAAGTCAGCAACAAATCCAACACCTCAAAGTGTCTGGCGATTTGTCTCATGCGTTATTGATTACCGGAGCAGATGGCGTTGGGCAAGAATCTTTGGCATTTGCGATGGCGAAAGATTTAATGTGTGAATCCCCGCAAGCTGCCGCTTGTGGTCAATGTCACTCTTGTCAGTTAATGGCTGCTGACACGCACCCAGATTTTCGGGTGTTGGATGGCGAATCCGGCACGATCAAGGTTGATCAGATCCGTAATTTGGTGCAAAAAATCACCCAAAAACCACAAGTAGGTCAAACCAAAGTCGTGTTCATTAGTCATGCCCAATCAATGAATATTAATGCGGCAAATGCGGTGCTCAAGGCCTTAGAAGAACCCTCTGATCGCACTTTCTTTTTGCTAACCAGTTCGCAATCAAGCCGTTTATTACCAACCATTCGCAGCCGCTGCTTACTAGTGAACGTGCCGACGCCTAATGTAGAACAAGTTGATGCGTGGCTGGCGGAACATAATCCAGAAGCCAATTTAAGTCGTTTATTCTGGTTAACGACTCAGCCTTTTCGTTTATTGTCGATTGAAAAAAACCAAAAAACCGACTTGTTCTTAACCTTGCCAGAAAAGGTGAATCAGTTTTTACAACAAGAAATGACCGTGGCGGAATTGTTAAAAGGATTGGACAGTCAAAATATAGAAGATTATTGCAATGGTTTAGCGGCCATCCTTCATCAATCATTATGTCATTCGGCAGGGGCGCCATTGCACCCGGCACTTGAGGCGGTCTACGCCAATCTGATTCATCGAATTGGCATTCGAGTTTTGATGGATCGCTATCAGGCCATACAAAATTTGAAATTGGCCCTACAAAAAACAAATTTAAACCCCATTATGCAATTAACAAACGAATTAAATCAGTGGTAACTCTTGTATGTTGATCGACACCCATTGCCATTTAGATATGTTAGATTTGGCGCCTTACGATAATAATTTAGACCTTGCAATTGATGCGGCTCACCAGCAGGGCGTACGTCAACTTCTTAGTATTTCAGTCGACCTCGATAAAATAGACACAATTCTTGGCTTTACTCAGCGTGATGGTGTTTTTGCCAGTTGTGGCGTGCACCCATTGCAAACTGAGGGGTTATTAACCAGCCCTCAACGCCTGCTTGATCTAGCTCAGCACTCTAAAGTGGTGGCGATTGGAGAAACAGGACTGGACTATTTTTACGAAAAATCCAGTGACATTCACGCGGCGCAACAAGACAGTTTCAAGCATCATTTGATCGCTGCTGGTGAGCTTGGGTTGCCTGTTATTGTTCATACTCGTGAGGCGAAACAAGACACCTTGTCCTTGATTCGACAGCATGGCAATCCTAATTCTGCCGGTGTTTTGCATTGTTTTACGGAAGATTATGACATGGCCAAAGCCGCTGTGGATGAAAATTACCTGATTTCCATTTCTGGTATTGTGACCTTTAAAACGGCACAAGATTTAAAACAAACAGTGCAAAAATTACCGCTTGAGTCTTTGATTGTGGAAACCGATTCGCCTTACCTTGCCCCCGTACCATACCGCGGCAAGAAGAATGAGCCCAAATATGTCGCCGAGGTGGCACAGTATGTGGCTGATTTAAAAGGCATTCGTTATGAAGAACTAATAGAGGCAACGGCGGCAAACTTCCATCGTGTCTTTAACCGAGTATCCGCGAACGAACGCTTAATTCTTAGTGTTTAGTATTTTTGTGAGACTGGCGTTCAACTGAGTGTTAGTCTTAGCTATTTATCATTTTCAGACCCCAAGCATGACAAGTTTCCCATTGCTTGTTATCTCATAAGGAAGCTCATTGATGTCCAATATGGTTACTGCTTTACCTTACCAAGCGCTTGCTGCCAAAGTACCAACCGATCATTTACCTTTTGAAACGCTAAAAGACATTGAGCCTCTTAGTGGCATTCTCGGTCAGGAGCGTGCCGTAGAGGCGATTCAGTTCGGTGTGGCCATGCAGCGCCCTGGTTACAATATCTATGCGATGGGCGATTCCGGAACGGGCCGCTCATCTTATGTGATGAGCTATTTAAAAAGCGAAGCCAAGCGACGACCAGCACCAACTGAATGGGTTTATGTTAATAACTTCACAGAAAGCTACCGTCCAAAAGCCATTGAATTTGCGCCAGATATGGCGTCTGAGTTTGAAAAAGAAATTCGTGGTTTGATTGATGGTTTAATGGCGACGTTTCCAGCCGCTTTTGAAAACCCGACTTACCAACAGCAAAAGAGCATCATAGATCGCGCCTTTAATGATAAGTATGAGGCGGCAATTAATCGTGTTGAGCGAGTGTCAGGCAAGATTGGTGTGGCCATGTTCCGCGACGCGTCATCAGTCAGTTTTGCGCCGATGAAAGAAGGTAAGGCACTGGAAGAAAATGAATTTGCTGCCTTGACCGATGAGGAGCGTGATGCGTTTCAGGAAGGGGTTTCAACATTAGAAGGTCTGCTTAACGAAGAGTTATTAGGTTTACCTCAATGGAAGCGTGAAACCTATGACCTGTTACGCCAGTTAAATTTAGATACGGTGAAAGAAGCGCTTGATCCCTTGATGCAACCGCTACTAGATACCTACAAAGATCACGAGCAAGTGTTGGCGTACCTTACTGCTCTGCGTGCCGATCTCGACAAAACCATCATAGATCAAATGGCGGACGATAAAGCGTCTGAAAATCGTGATGAAGTGGGCCGTCGACAAATGTATGAAGATTTGTATTTGCCAAACATTGCGGTGACAAACGAAAAAGACGGTGGCCAGCCAGTTATTTATGAGCCGCACCCAACTTACCGTAATTTGTTTGGTCAAGTCGAACACAGCAGTGACCAGGGGATGCTGGTGACCAGTTATCGCCTTATTCGCTCAGGCAGTTTGCACGCTGCAAATGGCGGTTATTTGATCTTAGATGCTGAAAAGTTACTGACGGATCATTATTTGTGGGAAGCTTTGAAGCGAGCCCTCAAGAGTAAGACGCTTAAGATTGAGCACCCTTATTCAGATATGGGACTCATGAATACCACAACCTTGACGCCACAAGATTTGCCTTTGCAGGTTAAAGTTGTGTTGATTGGGGCTCGAGATATTTATTACTTGCTGCAAGACGCCGATCCAGATTTTCAAGAAATGTTCCGTGTACTTGTGGACTTTGATGACAGCTTAAAGCGCACTAAGGAATCAGAATACGCGTTCGCTCGTTTGATGAAAGATCGAGTCGATAAAGAGGAATACGCTAACGTAACGCGTGATGGCGTGGCGGCCTTAATTGAATATAGTAGTCGCCTAGCGGAGCATCAACGCGAAATGGCGGCCAAAATTGGCGATGTTTTTGAGTTGCTTGGCGAGGCGGATTTTGTGCGTCAAATGGCTAAGGACGAAGAAATTAATGCCGATCATATTCAGCGAGCTTTGAAAGCCAAGAAACATCGTACAGGCCGTGTTAGCGAGAAGATCATTGAAGAAATCATTGAAGGCACGGTGTTACTGGAAAGTGATGGTTATGCCGTAGGGAAAATCAATGGTTTAACCGTGATGCAGATTGGTGACAGTAGCTTTGGTGCACCGGCACGTATTTCCACTACGGTTTATCCTGGTGGTAAGGGCATTATCGACATTGAGCGTGAGTCTAATCTTGGTCAAAATATTCACTCGAAAGGTGTGTTGATTCTGTCAGGTTACTTAGGCAACAAATACGCACAACGTTATCCCCTCGAGATTTCAGCCTCCATCGCTATGGAACAAAGCTACGGCTATGTGGATGGTGACAGTGCGTCAACGGCTGAATTGTGTTGCCTTCTTTCTGCTTTGATTCAAGTGCCATTACGCCAAGATTTGGCCATCACAGGTTCATTGAATCAATACGGTGAAGTGCAAGCGATTGGCGGTGTGAATGAAAAAATCGAAGGCTTCTTTAATGTCTGTCAGGCGCGAGAATTAACGGGCAAGCAGGGGGTGATTATTCCCAAGTCAAATGCCAATAATTTGATGTTAAATGATGACATCCTTGTCGCAGTCAAAGCCGGTTTGTTCCACATTTATACAATTGAGTCAGCTGATGAAGCATTGCACCTGTTAACTGGTATAGAGCCGGGTGTTCCAGATGAAAATGGCGACTATCCTGAAGGAACCTTGTCTTTCAAAGTCATCCAGCGTTTGGAAGAAATAGCTAAACTTGGAGAGGATGACGAAGAAGAAGAGGAAGATGAAAGCGACGAAAATACAGAAGAAAACACGAAAAAAGCTTAGTGTTTTCCATTGGTTCGCTTAATTATCTGTGCTTTACATTTTGAGTTGATCAAAGAGAAAACGGAATAGTAGAGGTCGTCCGCTTTAACATAAACATAGCTGGCGACCTCTTTGCGTTTACTCGGTAAGTGTTTTTTCAGTACCATTGCGCGTTTGAAGGTTTTGCCTGAGACATATTTTTCGGCGGCCTTATCGGCAGCGGCTCTCGCGTCCCAATCGGAGCATTCAGCATAGGCTTGTGTTGTGCTCAATATGATTAGGAAAGCACATAGGCGTTTGACATGATACATGGTTTCATCTCTTAATCTTTCATTCCCTCTAGTATCCATTAACGACGCCTCTACTGGCAAGCTTAGTGGTGAAAACGAAAATCTACTTTCATTCTCTGGTGCTTTTCTGTTTGAAAATGCTATTTTAATAGCGTGGGAAAGGCGAAGACCAAATTACAATGAATATTGAAAGGGTGTTTTTTATGAAAAAAAGTTTGCTTGCCGGGGCAATCTTGTTGTCGACGTTCTCGTCTGTCAGCATGGCACATGGTTCATGTGGTGATACGGACTTACATGGTTATATGCAGGATATTAAAAGTGAGATGCGTCAAATGTCAACGGCGGTGAAGTCTGGTAACAATGATGCCGCAACGGAACACGTTGAGCGCTTAATTGTGTCTTTTCAGAAATCGCGTAAGACTCAACCTCATCAGTTTGAAATGGATGGCTTAGAAGGGGAGGTGCTGGCTCAACAAAAAGAACAATATGTTGAGTTGATTGATAGCACAATTAAAACCTTAGAAGATTTGAATGTCGCCTTGGTGGCGAACGATAAAAAAACCATTCGTCAGCTGGTTGGCGAGATAGGTAAGCATCGAAAAGCTGGCCATAGCACTTTTAAAGGAAGTTGCTAATCCCCTTGATGACCTAGACTTTAATCGCTGTTACAATGCGCGCGTTAAAGAGAGGAAATTATGGCTCGTTTAAAAAAATCACGTTCAATGCGTGGAAAGTTAGGCAAAACCGGCTCAAAAGAGATGATGAAAGAGCAAAATAAAGCTCGTAAGGCATCCTCTGTGCGTCGCTTTGCAACCAAAAAATCGAAGCAGCGTAAAGATCAAGCTCATAAGAAATTAGAGCGTTTAGGGCTTTTACCAGAAAAAGAAGAGGCGGTTGCTGCAACTCGCCCTCGTCGTTTTGTGTTTGTTAAGCCTCAGACAGAAAAGCCGTCAGAGCCTATTAAGGTGTCTGAATCTGTCCAGTCTGATCGCGAAGATTTGTCTGTAGATGAACTTTTGTCCGCATTTACAGAAGAAAATTAAGCAAAAGTATGTAGAATTAGAAAGGCTGCCTTGCAGCCTTTTTTTATGCCCCAAGTTTCTGATTCGTATTGATTAAATTTTAATTGATTAAGGTGACAACATTGAAAGCTTCCGTTCCCATGTCGAGTGTTCGCTATCTTCTAAAAGCAGTAGAGAAACAGGGGCTCGATCGAGAAGCAGTATTAGAAAGTTTAGAGATAACCGCTGAAGAGTTGGAACAGAGTGATTCTTTCTCTGCTTATCGGTTTGGTATGCTGTATCAAAAAATCATGTGGCTAATGCAGGATGAGTCATTCGGCATGTTGAGTGGCGGTAAGATTCCGAACGGTACTTTTCGTATGATGTGTCTGTGTATTATTCATGCACGAAGTTTGGCTCATGCTCTGTATCGTTGTAGTGATTTTTATGAAATTTGTCGTGGTCCAACGGTGAAGCCTGTGCTGATCAAAAAAGGTCGCTTTGCTATGGTGACCTTTGGGCCATTAAGCTCATCCGATGAAGACATCGACAGTTTGGTGTTAGCTGAGTCAAATGAACAGCTGAGAACGACTCTGTCTATGTGGCATCATTTTATTTGTTGGTTAATCGGTCGTCGTTTAAACCTTAAAGCCGCGTATTTTACCAATGAGCGCCCCAATGATGTGGAATACTACAAAACGTTATTCCAGTCAGAAGTGAAGTTTAATCAGCATGCCAATGCATTGGTTTTTCCGGCCAGTTATCTTGATATGCCTATTGTCCAAACCGAAGACAGTCTACGAGGTTTTTTAAAAACCGCGCCTTATCAATTGCTGGTGATGGTCGAAAACGACAACAGCTTGAAGTCACAAGTCATGGCTATGTTAGGGAAAGACTTTTCTCGAGAGATGCCAAGTGCAGAAGAGGTGGCCAGCGGTTTAAACATGAGTGTTTCCACTCTGCGTCGACGCCTAAATGATGAAAGCACCTCTTATCAGCAGATAAAAGATGAGTGCCGCAAGGAGGCTGCGATCACTTACATGAACGCACCACAGTTAAGCATTAACGATATTGCCGCCTTGATGGGATTTGATGAACCGAGTGCATTTTTTCGCTCATTTAAAAAATGGACAGGTATGACGCCAGGTGAATACCGAAAAAGTGAGGAATATTTAAAGTTCGGTAAGGATATGAAACGCCCTGATAATAGGGGCTGAGTCATGCCTTGTTGGTATTGTGAATGTATTTGTTAGAAATATAGGTTTGAAATGTTATTGAGGAATTGGCGTTCTTTTTCCATTCTATAGGTATACATCCGCTCGGATAACTTATACCGGAGAATAAAAAATGAGCGATTACCAATATCCTGTAAATGACATTTTGTTTAGCCTGCTCTCTGTTGCCGACATTAATAAGTTGGCGCCTTACCTGGAAGAGCCCATTGATCAAGAGTTGCTTGAAGCCATTTTAGGCGAAGCCGGAAAACTTTCTGAGCAAGTTATTGCGCCAATTAATGCGAGTGGCGACAGTGAAGGTTCAAGAGTTGAGAATGGTGAGGTAATTGAAGCGAAAGGTTTTAAAGAAGCCTTCAAAGCCTACACGGATGGTGGCTGGGTTGGATTGTCTGGAGACCCTGAATACGGCGGTCAAGGGCTACCATCCTTCATTGCGACGGCGGTAAACGAAGGCGTTCAATCCGCTAACTTAGCTTTTTCTTTATGCCCATTGTTAAGTCATGGCGCAATCGAAGCCATCAGTCATCATGCCAGTGATGAATTAAAATCTCAGTACCTACCTAAAATGCTAAGCGGAGAGTGGGCTGGCACCATGAACCTGACTGAACCTTCTGCTGGGTCGGATCTTGCTGCTATTGCTTGTAAAGCCATACCCGATGGTGATGCTTACCGCATCAAAGGTCAAAAAATCTACATTACTTGGGGCGACCATCAAATGAGCGATAACATCATTCATTTGGTGTTGGCTCGCCTACCTGATGCGCCTGAAGGGGTTAAAGGTATCTCGTTATTCTTAGCACCGAAGTTTTTATTGGATGATGCTGGAGAGCCTTCGCAGCGAAATGATGTGCAAGTGGTTTCAGTAGAACATAAGTTGGGGATTCATGCATCGCCTACTTGTGTGATGAGCTTTGGTGAAAACGAAGGAGCACTAGGCTATTTAGTTGGTGAAAAACATCAGGGTCTAAAAGCCATGTTTACCATGATGAACAATGCTCGACAGGGTGTTGGATTACAAGGTCTGGCGATCGCCGAGCGCGCTTATCAGCAAGCGTTGGCTTATGCCAAAGAGCGTAAACAAGGCATGAAGGCTGACCGTTCTGGTAAAGCGGCGATTATTGAGCACCCAGATGTACTTCGTATGCTAATGATGATGAAGTCGCAAATTGATGCGATGCGTTCATTGGTTTATGTGGCCGCTATCGAAAACGACCTTTCCCACCTAGCCGATGGAGAGGTGAAGCAAAAAGCGGTTGCAAGAACAGCGCTTTACACGCCAATCGTGAAAGGCTGGATCACTGAGCAAGCTCAAGAAATCACTTCCTTAGCCATTCAAGTCCACGGTGGTATGGGCTTCATTGAAGAAACAGGTGTGGCGCAACATGCACGTGATGCTCGAATCTTACCTATTTATGAAGGTACCAATGGCATACAAGCCATCGATTTGATTGGACGTAAACTTTACGCCGATCAAGGTGCTGCGATGCAAGATTTATTGACTGAAATGGCCGTTGATTTAGACCAATGGAAAGCAATCAATTTTAATGCACCGCTTGAAAAGCTAAGCGCTGCTTTAGAGCAAGCTAAACAGGCGACCGATTATTGTTTAGCCGCAATGCAAAAAGACAGCACATTAGGTACGGGTTCTGCCTATGCTTATATGATGTTAATGGGTTATGTGGTTGGCGCTTGGCTGCAAATCAAAGCCTTGGTGGCGAGTCAGCAAGATACGCAAATGGCTGATCAACAGAAACAATCTTGGTGTCAATCAGTGGTCTTTTATTGTGATCATGTTTTGCCAAGAGCGAGCGCTTTCTATCAGGCCATTGAGTCGGGCCATCAGTCGGTAGAAGTGCTGAATGAAGCAAGCTTTGCGCGTTAATATCGCGAATAACAATAAAAATGCCGTTGTTGGGAGGCAGTATGACAGATAGAGAAGTGATGGAATTTGATGTGGTTGTTGTCGGTGGTGGCCCAGCAGGTCTTTCCACTGCGTGCCGCATTATGCAAAAAGCGCAGGCGGATGAAAAAGAAATCAGCGTTTGTTTAGTCGAAAAAGGCTCAGAAATTGGCGCGCACATTTTATCTGGCGCGGTGGTAGACCCGAAAGCCTTGACCGAATTGTTCCCAGACTGGCAGGAAATGGGCGCACCGCTTGAAACCAAAGTGAATGTCGATGAGTTACATTGGTTGGGTTCAGCAAGTTCTGGTCGCCAGTTAAGCCGTTGGATGATGCCAAAAACCTTGCACAATGATGGTAATTACATCATTAGTTTAGGCAACCTTAGTCGCTGGTTGGCGGAGCAAGCTGAAAACCTAGGCGTAGAAGTCTTCCCTGGATTCTCTGCTGCACAGTTGGCTTACGATGAAGAGGGCAAGGTTGAAGGCATTATCACAGGGGATATGGGCATAGCGGAAGATGGTTCGGAAAAAGACAGCTACATGCCAGGTATGTTGTTAAAAGCCAAATACACGATTTTCTCTGAAGGCTGCCGCGGCCATTTAGGTAAAGAGCTTATTGCTCAATACAAACTGGATGAAGGGAAAGCACCACAGCATTATGGTTTGGGTATCAAAGAGTTATGGGATGTTCCTGCTGAAATGAGTAAGCCGGGTACGGTGATTCACACGGCGGGTTGGCCATTAGGCAAAGAAGCGGGTGGTGGCGGTTTCCTGTACCACCTTGAAAATAACCAAGTGGTTGTCGGTTTGATTGTGGATCTTAATTATAAGAACCCTCATTTAAGTCCTTATGATGAATTCCAACGTTATAAACATCATCCTGTTATCGCAAAGCATTTAGAAGGGGCTAAACGCGTTTCTTACGGTGCACGAGCCATAGCGAAAGGAGGCTGGTCTTCATTGCCAAAATTAAGCTTCCCTGGTGGACTAATTATTGGTTGTGATGCTGGCACACTAAACCCAGCTAAGATCAAAGGAACACATACCGCAATGAAGAGTGGCATGATAGCCGCTGACACTGTTTATGATGCATTGCAGGCTGATGTTCATTTGGCTGAGCTTGCTCATTTTAATGAGGCATTGGCTTCATCTTGGTTGGGTAAAGAATTACAACAAGCACGTAACTTTGTTCCTGTGATGCACAAGCTTGGTACTTTCTGGGGCGGGGCTTATAACTGGTTGGATCAAAATATCTTTGCGGGGAGCTTACCTTTTACCTTTAATGACATGATGCCAGACTACGCTTGTCTTGAGATGGCGGATAAACACACTGCACCAGAATATCGCAAGCCAGATGGCTTATTAAGTTTTGATAAGCCATCTTCTGTCTTCCTTTCTAATACCAATCATGAAGAGGATCAGCCTTGCCATTTGAAGTTGAAAGATGCCGCGATTCCATTAAATCACAACTTGCCTAAATATGATGAGCCTGCTCAGCGATATTGTCCGGCAGGTGTGTATGAAGTGGTTGAGTCCGAGGGCGAGTCTCGCTTTCAGATTAATTCACAAAACTGCGTCCACTGCAAAACGTGTGATATTAAAGATCCCGCTCAAAATATCACTTGGGTCACGCCTGAAGGCGCAGGTGGCCCTAACTATCCTAATATGTAACATAAGCAGGGTGAAACAAAACAAGGAGACCATAGTCTCCTTGTTTTGTTTCATATTCCTCACTGGATTTACATGTCAGCCTGTTTAATAATGTGCTCCACAATATAAGGGGTTATTATGCGTTTATGGGTTGATGCGGACGCCTGTCCAAATGTAATCAAAAATATACTATTTCGTGCCGCTGAACGCATTCAGGTGCCATGCATTTTAGTCGCAAACCAAGCGATTGCTATTCCGCCTTCAAAATGGGTTGAACGACGTGTTGTAAGCTCAGGTTTTGATGTTGCTGACAATTATATTGTTGAACAAGCCTCTCCAGATGATTTAGTCGTTACCGCTGATATTCCATTAGCGGCGGAAGTGATTGATAAAGGGGCCTTGGCAATCAATCCTCGTGGTGAACTTTATACGAAAGAAAACATCAAGCAGCGCTTAAATATGCGTGATTTTATGGAACAAATGCGCTCCTCAGGCGTGCAAACAGGTGGACCGGCTAGCTTTAGTCAGCAAGATAGAATGGCATTTGCCAATACGCTCGATAAGCTATTAGCACAACGGGCAACCTAGTTGCCTGTTAGTTAGCGGAACGAGAATTGTGTTATCGGGAAAGGGTTTCAAGGAATTTTTTCCCGATGATTCAACAGTTATAGGTGAGCACATATGAAAAAAATTGTGGTTGTTGGTGGTGGTGCTGGCGGGTTAGAGCTGGTTACCAAACTTGGCAAAGCATTTGGGAAAAAGCGTCAAGCAGAGGTCGTGCTGATTGATAGGAGTCAGACGCACATATGGAAGCCACTGCTTCATGAAGTGGCGACAGGGTCATTAGACATCAATAATGATGGTCTAAATTACCGCGCCCACGCTGCAAAACATCACTATCAATTTCAATTGGGTACATTAATTAATGTCGACCCAACTCAACGAGTGCTTACTTTAGCGTCCATTTTGGACGATAAAGGTCATCAAGTCCTACCCGAACGAAATGTCAGTTACGATATTCTGGTGATGGCAGTTGGCAGTGTTAGCAATGATTTTGGCACTCCAGGTGTTGCCGAACATTGTTATTTCCTAGACTCTCATCGCCAAGCTGAGCGCTTCCAGCAAGCATTACTACAACAATTTTTACGCGTGAATCAAGAGGGTGCTGACTCTAAGCTTAAACTTGCGATTGTTGGTGGTGGCGCAACTGGAGTTGAATTATCCGCTGAATTATTCCACGTAGCTGAATTAATGAAGTCCTATGGTATGCCAGACATGTCAGGCAAACGGGTTCAGGTGCAATTAATTGAAGCGGGTGAGCGAATATTACCGGCTTTACCTGAACGTATTGCTGGGCTGGCCAGTAAAGAGCTTCAACACCTTGGTGTTCAAATAAGCGAAAAAACTCGAGTTGTCCGAGCCTTTGAAGGTGGTTTCGAAACCGCCGAAGAAGAAACCATTGATGCTCATCTTATGATTTGGGCGGCAGGGGTGAAGGCGCCAGATTTTGTGGCGAACATTGAAGGCTTTGAAACGACACGCAACAATCAAATTTTAGTAAAAAACACGCTGCAAGCAACTGAGTTTGATAACGTTTATGTTATTGGTGACTGTTGTGCCTGTAAGCAAGCAGATGGTTCTTTTGTGCCACCAAGAGCGCAATCAGCGCATCAAATGGCCTCATTAGTGTTTACCAATATCAAAGCGTCTTTTTTAGGCGAAACTCAAAAAGAGTACACCTATAAAGACTATGGTTCTTTAGTGAACTTAAGTCGCTACAGTACAGTGGGCAGCTTAATGGGCAATTTAAGCAGTCGTTCAATGTTTATTGAAGGGCGTTTGGCTCGATTTGTTTATGTATCCCTTTATCGTCTTCACTTGATTGCCATACACGGTTGGTTCAAAGCGACCATCATCATGGCAGCGCAGAAGGTGGGTAAAGTTGTGAAACCCAAGCTAAAGCTCCACTAAGTAAATTTTGGGAGAGGTTCTTTATTGAGCCAAATTGACTTTCGTTGATGTCTTAAACCGATATACAGGAGTATGTCGGTTTTTTTTGCTCTGAGATTTGACCTGTGTGTTACACATAGGTTCTATACTCTCTAGAATTGTTTCAGATGGAGGTGATATGCGAGTCAGTGAAATAGCGAAAAAAGCGTTGGTCACACCGGATACAGTACGTCACTACACTCGATTAGGCTTAATAACGGCTGAGCGAAATCCTGATAACGACTATCAAGTTTATGACAAAACCGCTTTGCAAAGGCTGAAATTTATTCGCCAAGCAATAGAGTTGGGGCTTAGCCTCAAGCAAGTAGAGAATATCCTACAACAATCAGACAGTGGCGATTCTCCTTGCCCTATGGTGCGAGATCTATTGCAACACAAGGTGCCGGAGACAAAGGCTAAGATAGCACAATTACAAGCACATCTGGCTAAAATGGAAACCGCTTTAGCGGCTTGGGACTCCATGCCAGACGGCGTGCCAGATGGTCATTCTATTTGTTGCTTAATTGAAGACTGGGAAGACGTTTCTCTATCAGAAAAAGCCTCGGAGGCCTGCCATGACGGATGTAAATAAAGAGAAAGTGTCTTTGTCTGTCTATGGCATGACCTGCCAAGGCTGTGTTCGAAAAATCCGCGAACAGATTCAAGCATTCAGTTCCAATGCTGATGTGACTGGTGACCCAAAGGCGAATCATTTAGAGGTTTTATCGGATTTGAACTTTGCACAAATTCAGAGAGCCGTTGAGCAAGCTGGGTTTGCAATAAGTGAAAATAAACCAAAGCAAGAAGTAGATACTTCCTTATTGAATGATCATGCTCAATTAAAAAAACAAACCAGCGAACGAGAAAGAATACAGCCAGCAGAATATCAGATTGCGGTCTCGGGAATGACTTGTGCGGGTTGTGTGAATACCGTTCAGTCAGCATTAGCCAGAGTGACTGGAACCAAAAAGGTTGAAGTGAATTTTGCAAGTCATCTGGCTCAAGTGTCTAGCTCCGCTAGCCATCAAGATTTGTTGACGGCGATCAGCGAGGCCGGTTATCAAGGTGAGCTAGTGACAGATTCGCAACAAAATGCAGAACAGAAAATCGTTAAGGATGCCAAAGAATATCGATACAAAATCACCTCGTCTTTAATGGGGCTTACCGTGGGTGTGCCGCTTATGCTGTATGGCCTATTAGGCGGAAGCATGATAGTGAGCTCGCTCACCGAACAGTTTGCTTGGTTTTCTATTGGCTCATTATGTGCGTTCATTATGTACTTCGCAGGCAGGCATTATTTCATAAGTGCATGGAAAGCCTTGCGTTCACATCATGCCAATATGGATTTGTTAATTGCTATTGGGACTGGCAGCGCTTGGTTATATTCCATGCTGGTCGTTGTGTTACCAGATTATTTTCCAGTCAATACTCGGCATTTGTATTTTGAGGCCGCTGTCATGATCATTGGTTTAATCAATCTCGGCCAGGCGCTTGAAGTCAAAGCCAGAAGCAAAACCAATCAAGCCCTGCAGAAGTTGTTAGATCTAGCGCCCAAGCAAGCGATACTGATTCGTGATGGACGAGAGGTGCCTGTCCAAGTCTCACAAATCAATGCAGGGGATTTAATTCGATTGCGTTCTGGTGATGCCGTCCCAATTGATGGCGATGTTATAGAAGGTCAATCTTATCTAAATGAAGCCATGTTAACCGGTGAGTCCCTTCCTGTTTACAAAACAAAAGACGATTCTGTTAGGGCCGGTACCATCAATACGAATGGTAGCTTGGTCATTAAGGTGCTTAGAACAGGCAAGCAGACTCAACTTGCTAAAATAGTAGAAATGGTCAGTCGAGCGCAAAATTCAAAACCACCGATCAGTAAATTGGCTGATAAAGTATCTAGTGTGTTTGTCCCTAGCGTGATTATCATTGCGATATTGACTGCGTTAGCTTGGTATAACCTCGCTGATACTCTCGATTATTCATACATGCTAGTAACCGCTGTTTCTGTGTTAATCATAGCTTGCCCCTGTGCACTCGGTTTAGCAACGCCAATATCAACTATGATTGGTGTGGGGAAGGCGGCTGAAGTAGGAGGGCTGATTCGTAATGGTGAGGCATTACAGGTCGCCAGCAAGTTGGATTGTTTGGTGTTTGATAAAACAGGCACCATCACGCAAGGAAAACCCAGTGTTACTAAGGTTGACTATGTTGGTGAGCGCGCTCATATAGATTTCGTTAATGCTTTGGTTAAATCCCTTGAAAGCAAAGTGAACCATCCGTTAGCCCATGCCTTACTTGAACATGTTGATAAACAAGCGTCAGAGCAAACCATAGACAAGTTTTCATTTGATCGCATCTCATTGACTGAATATGAAAGTCTGCCAGGTTTAGGTGTTCGTGGTCGATACCAAAATGACTGGTATTACCTAGGTAATGAAAAGTGGCTTATTCAGACTGGCCTTTCTGTTCCTGCTTCAGTGAACGCAAAAGAGGCTGGTAGCCATGTTTACTTGTTTACGAATGACACAGTGCTAAGCCATTATTTATTGCAAGATCCGCTTCAAGATGCGGCAGAAAATGCGTTGAAAAGCCTAAAAAAAATGGGCATAAAATTAGTAATGTTGACCGGTGATCAAAAAACAAACGCTATGCAAGTTGCCAATCAATTGGGCTTGGATGACTATCATGCCGAGTTGATGCCAGAAGATAAGCTGAATTGGATCAAATCTCTTCAAGGTCAGGGGGCTGTTGTAGGCATGGTAGGTGATGGGATCAATGATGCGCCAGCATTAGCGCAGGCAAATGTGGGCTTTGCAATGGGTGAGGGTACGGATGTTGCGATGGAAAGTGCGGATGTCACTTTATTGCATAATAACCTGAATGCTTTGGTGGATGTCATTGCGGTGAGCAAGGTAAGCATTCGTAATATCAAACAAAATCTTTGGGGAGCCTTTACATACAACGCCTTAGGCATACCTATTGCTGCAGGTTTGCTCTACCCCATAACTGGCTGGTTGCTCAGTCCTATTATTGCAGGCATGGCCATGTCTTTGTCTTCTGTTACAGTCGTGTTGAATGCGAATAGGCTTAGACGAGCGATTAAAAACAAACTGAAGGAGGTTGAGCGTGCTCATTAATTTGTTAGGAGTACTTGCAATGGTTTTTGTCGTTTATTGGTTTTGGGTGGCTAAGAAATGATCGATCAAGGTGCTTGTTTATTTATAAGACGATAATCCAAATACACCACATTATTATAGAAAGTTTTCATTTATAAGGTGATATGGTTTATCACTCCATACCTGAAAAAGGCTTTAGCCCCATAGAGGTTGTTTTGAGCATAACAACCTGCCCATGAAACACTGTAACTCCACGATAGACTGGAACCGTTCGAGACGATCACTGATAAAACATCGGAATTTAAAAATCATGCTGTTGGCCCCAAAGATGTTGCCAACCAAGCAGATATGGAACTCGTCACGGCCTGAACTTCACCTATGGAATGTTTCTTTGAGAATGGGGCTGAAGCATTCCGCATTTCGGCTCAAAGAGGCAGTGAGGTCACGCCTGAATCTCTTAATAAATAACTTAACTGATTGAAAAACATAAACTACAACTAAAATTGTAGGCTGTTTTGTAATAATTTGCTATTTCCGATAATAACATTTATCGGAAATAGTAAGTGTAAATAAGCGTCCTATTTTGATTCTGTGCTGTTATCGATAGCTCAAAGATGATTCTTCAGCTCTAATAAATGATTAACGGTATACGTTGGCTTGATGGTGTCATGCTGATCGAGTTTTTGATGATTTAACCAGCATGTATCAATACCATATTGGTTGCCACCTAAGATATCCGATTCTAACGTATCGCCAACCATGAGCACTTTATCTTTGCTTGGTTGTGCCATTTTGTTAAAAGCGTATTCGAATATTTTGGCATCTGGCTTCGCCACACCAACTTGCTCAGAAATGATCAAATGTTCGAAATATGGACTCATACCGGTTTTTTCTAAGCGAATCTCTTGTAACTGGGTAAAGCCATTGGTGATAATGGCCATTTTAACGCCTGACTGGTGTAGGCTCTTAATTAGGTCGTCTGCACCTGGTAATGTCTGGCAGATCTCTGCCATGGCATTCAAAAATTCTTGATTGAGTTGGCTCGAACTCACCTTGAGTTTATTGGACCAGAAGTCAAATCGCCTCGTTTGTAGTTCTAAGGCGCTGATCTTGCCGTTCTGATAATCTACCCAAAGTGGCTTATTCACGTTTTGATAAGCTTGGAAATCAGCTGTTTCAAATGTGACGCCATACTGGCTAAACATGCGCTTTAGGCCTGAGAAATTATCGAAGTGAAATAAGGTTTCATCGGCGTCAAATAGTACCCACTGATACTTCATAGTTAGGCTTCTTTCGTGTCATTCAAGTTAAAAGTGTTGAGGGTGTAAAATCGGAGCCAAGGCTAAAATAATGGCTTGTGAATACACGCTTTGTCTGGTTGCGGCATGATTGGTAAATAGGCCGATGGCACCGCCTTTTTGACGAATGTTTTCTGTGTTAAAGACTTGATCCATTATTGGCCCAAGTTCTTCTTGATTTTCAAGTCGTTTAAATATTTGATCAGGAAGAGGCAAATTCGCGGATCGGCCAATATGTTGAGCTCCTTGTTGATCCACAATTGCGATATAAGCGAAAGTAGCAGCGCCCTCCTCAAATTGATCAACGCCACCTTCCATGGAAATGTAAAAAGCGAATTGCTTATTGCTGTCATCTCGTTGGCAAGTTAGCGCTCTATTGATCGCGCCAAGGCGTGTTTCTGACTCTGTCATCGGTTGATCCGCTACGCCCGATGGTGTCGATCGACCTTCACAATGAATAATATGATCTGGATGACACTGCTCGAAAGCCTGTTTCGCCGCGGCAATTTTAACAGGATTGGTTGAGCCTACTTGAATGCGAATCACGGAAGTCATGTGTTCCTCATTAATATACCGTTTGAAACGAAAAAAACCGCAACCAAAAGGATGCGGCTTTTGAATGCGTTTATCGTTATGCTTGCCCTTTAATGATCGGAGTTGGGCACATTACATCAGCATTTTGACCTCGGTGACGCAACAAATGGTCAATTAGCGTGATGGCCAGCATGGCTTCAGCGATTGGCGTGGCGCGAATGCCGACACAAGGGTCGTGCCGCCCTTTCGTAATGACGTCAATGGCATTACCATCACGATCAATACTCTTGCCTGGTGTGGTGATGCTGGACGTTGGCTTTAGCGCCATGTTGACGACGATGTCTTGACCTGACGAGATGCCGCCCAACACGCCGCCTGCATGGTTTGTAAGAAAGCCTTCTGGTGTCATCTCGTCTCTATGTTGACTGCCTTTTTGTTCGATGACATCGAAACCGTCGCCAATTTCAACGCCTTTGACAGCATTGATGCCCATCATGGCTTTAGCAATGTCCGCATCCAAGCGATCAAATACGGGAGCGCCGAGTCCTGGCATGACATTTTTGGCGATGACTGTGATTTTGGCGCCAATCGAGTCGCCTTCTCTGCGAAGTGCTGTCATGTAGGTTTCTAATTCTGGAATAGCGTCTGGATCTGGGCTAAAGAAGCTGTTGTCATAGACTTGAGATAGATCCTTCACCGCCAGTTTGATGGGGCCAAGCTGTGACAAGTAGCCTTGTATTTCGATGCCAAACGTTTGTTTTAGGTATTTTTTAGCGATCGCACCAGCGGCCACTCGCATAGCGGTTTCACGGGCTGAAGAACGTCCACCACCTCGATAATCTCGGAAGCCGTATTTTTGATCATACGTGTAGTCGGCATGCGCCGGTCTAAAGGTGTTGGCAATGTTGCCATAATCTTTGGAGCGCTGATCGGTATTTTCAATCAACAAGCCAATCGGTGTACCGGTTGTTTTTCCTTCAAACACCCCTGATAAGATTTTGACTTCGTCTGCTTCACGGCGTTGGGTGGTGTGTTTTGACGTGCCGGGTTTTCTAAGATCCAGATCACGTTGTAAATCGGCTTCGCAAATTTCAATACCTGGAGGGCAGCCATCTACGATAGCGCCCAATGCTAAACCATGACTTTCACCAAAAGTGGTGACCTTAAATAGGGTTCCGAACGTATTGCCTGACATAGGTTTATTCTACTCGTTTAATAATTCGATTAATTGTTCTTTGGTTAAAATGAACACGCCATTACCGCCCTGTTCTAACGTCATCCACATAAATGGTGTGTCAGGGTATGCGGCTTGCAGTGCCACTTCAGAGTTGCCAACTTCGTACACCAAAATGCCTTCATCATTTAAGTAATGTGCGGCTTGTGATAAAAACTGATGCGTAAAATCCAAACCATCTTCGCCTGATGTCAGTGCGATTTCTGGTTCGTTATGAAATTCTTCTGGTGCGCTCTTAAAATCATCCTGATCGACATATGGCGGGTTACAAATGATGAGATCATATTGCTTGTTGTCTAACCCAGCAAACATATCGGAATGAATGGCACGCACTCGATCTTCAACGTCATGGCGATGGATGTTTTGCTTTGCGACGGTTAAGGCCGCTTCACTGATGTCGCTTAGATCGACCTCTGAATCTTCAAAGATCAAGGCGGCCGCAATGCCGAGGCAACCTGAGCCAGTACACATATCCAAAATATTGAAAGGATAATGCATTAACCAAGGGGAAAATTCAGTCTCAAGTAAGGATAATATGGGGGATCTTGGTATGAGAGTATCTTTGGTAACGTGAAACGGTAAGCCCATGAACCAAGCTTCACCTAATAAATAAGGCAACGGCTCTCGTTGATTGATTCGTCGATGTACCAGTTTGAGTATGTGTGTTTTTTCATTTTGCGTTAATGCACAATCCAACATATAGCGATCAAAGTCCAGAGGCAGTTTAAGAGCCCCCATGACCAATTGGATAGCCTCATCCCAAGCGTTGTCGGTACCATGCCCATAGAATAAGTTGGCATTTTGAAAGCGCGTAAAGGTCCATCTAATGAAATCTTTGATGCTGTGCAAATCGCGAATGGCTGTTTGTTTACGGCTCATTGTCTCTTCTTTTTGGTTGGATCATTTAAAAGCATGCCTCATTATAACGACTATTTCCCCCTGCCTCTATCTTTGTCTTTATCTTGCAGTCGATTTACGGATGCGTTGAGAGATTCGAGCTGAGAGTGAATCTCTTGCCATTGTCGATTTGCTTGATCGGCTTGCTGTTTTTGATTTTGTTGCCGTAAAAGTGCATCTTCGTGCGTCTGTTCTAAGTGTTTAATGTGAGCGTCTTGTTTAGCCAGATCTAATTCTCGCTGCGCTAGATTGAGTCGTAAGGTTTCATTTTCTAAACGGGCCTCTTCAAGTTGTTTCTTTAGGATTTGGTTATGCGATAAGACGTCGTTGAGGCGCTTTTCTTGGTGCTGGTTTTCTTGATTAAGGCTGTTCATTTGGATTTGCTGGCTATGATGCGCGGTTTTTAATTCTTGATGTGCTTCTCCTAATGCCGCCAGACTTTCACTTAATGACAGATAATCTGAGTCAATTGCTGAGAGCTTAAGCTTGCGCCCAGCCTCTATGTCAAAAATTTGTTCTTCAAGCAATTGATTCAACTGTTTCGAGGCTTCTCGCATGAATTGTTTTATAGGAGGTGCGAGTCGTTCATCAAGATTGTGTTGGGTTTGCTTTTCATGCTCTTGATAATCTTTTTGCCATTGGTTGATGGCATTTAGCAAGGTGGTATTGGAGCACTGTCGACCGTCTTTATCGAGAAAGTACTGAGCGACCCTTGGAATGTTTGGGTATTGCTGTTTGTCGATTAATGCCCAGCATGCCTGCTGGATTTCTTCTCTTGAAATGTTCGCTTTTCTTGCCATAGGGGTCTTTAAAAGTAAATTTGATAATTAATGTAAAAATTTATTTAATTTATCATTTGATATCACGTTTTCACACCCTTTTGAGACATAAAAAAGCGCCTAGTTAAACTGGGCGCTTTTATTGACACGAACGAATGTTACTGCCACTGAAACTGGTTTAAGGCCTTAACTGCAAATTCGACGCCAAGCTCTTTTGCCAATTCTTTTAATGGTTCTTCTTTGGGTTCAAATAAAATCGGTCTAGCATTTGGAAAACGGGTTTCAAGCAGTTGATTGAGACTTGCCAGGCCGTCAATTAATCCGATCTTTTCTGCTTGGGTGCCAGTAAAGATCATGCCTGAAAAAACATCATCCGTAATGGTTAATCGATCTTTACGGCCCGCTTTAACCGCATTGATAAATTGCTGATGCGTTTCGTTTAACACGGACTGCCATTTTTCTGACGCCTCCGCTGTCATAGGCGTAAATGGGTCAAGAAAAGCTTTGTTTCGACCAGCAGTAAACACTCGCCGCTCTATGCCAATTTTATCTAACAGCTCTGACGCCTCAAAACCAGCCGAAATAACACCTATTGAGCCGACTAAACTGGCTTGATTCGCATAAATTTCCGTCGCAGCAGAGGCAATGTAATATCCACCCGACGCCGCCATATCTTCCACTACCACTAAAATCGGAATGTCTGGATACACGGCTTGTTTGTTACGGATCGCATCATAAATAATGCCTGAATGCACAGGACTGCCACCTGGACTGTTCATTTCAATGATCACGCCTTTTAATTGGTTACTGCCGTATGCACTGTCCAATAAAGACACCATTTCGGATGATTCAATATCGGCTTCTGCACCAATGACGCCTTGCATTGGAATTATGGCGACGGTATCCCCTTGTATTTGCATATCGCTCAATTCACCACGGGTAAACCAAGCGGCCAATATGCCAACGAAGATGGCTAGAGTGGTAAATCGAAAGAAAATTTTCCAGCGTCTTGCTCGTTTTTTTTCTGCTATGTTTTCAAGCAAGGTTTTTTCGAGCAAGGTCCAAATTTCGTTCTTTGCATCGATGTCTTGTTGCTGAGGTTCACTGTTTGTATTAACGGTGGGTTGATTGTGCTTCGCTGCCTTGTCTTCTTCTTCCGTCCAACTCATGTATTTAAGCCCTAAAGATTTGTTAATGTATTGACTGAAAGTGTACCATAGCGAAAATTTTCACGATAAGGATTACCAATGAATTCAGGGTTTACATTAGAAGAGCTGACATTAGATCAAACTGTTGAATACAGAAAGACAGTTACACAACAAGACGTCCATGCATTTGCTGAAGTAACAGGAGACACAAATCCTGTGCATTTAGATGCTGACTATGCAGCCACAACCTCTTTTGGGCAGCCAATTGCACACGGTATGCTGACAGCGGGCTTCATCTCTGCTGCCATTGGTACACAATTACCGGGACCTGGCTGTATCTATCTGGAGCAAACCTTGAAGTTTCGTTCCCCCGTATTTATTGGACAAGAAGTCGTCACAAAAGTGACGGTCGCTGACATTAATGAACGTCGTCGCCGTGTGACATTGAAAACCGTTTGCGAGTGTGAGGGGAAAGTCGTAGTGACTGGTGAAGCAACCATGATGTTGCCTGCCGCTAAATAATTATTGGTTTGAAGGTGTTATCTCTGAACCCATGTTTGTGATAACACCTTCAGGTTTTAGCGAAAATAAGTGTTTAACTCAATCCCCATAAAACATACAAACCAACCACAAGGTATACTAGGCTTACTAATCGAACTAAAAGGTTGAAGATCAGATTGATCGCAAGACCTTTGATGTAATCCGTACTGATTTGCCAGCCGGCTAATACGGAATTGAATGCCGCTAAAATCAGTACAACACTCGACAAACCTTTATACCAAACAGGCGCAAGCAAAGCCGAAAAATCCGCTAAATTAGCTGGCTGATGGTCAATAAGTAAAACGATCGTAATGATAGCCCAAACGCAGATTAAGGCATTTGTGATGCGTTGAAATAACCATTCCTTTGTGCCACTTCTGGCTTTATCTGCTGCACTTATAGCCATACCCAAACTCCTGATAAAATACTTAAAACAATACCAACCGCAATCGCCAGTTTGGATACCAACATACCACTTTCTAACTCTTCAAAGTGTCCAAAGTCTTGGATAATATGCTTAATGGTAGCGACCACATAATACCCCAATGCCGTCAGCATTCCCCAAACAACAAATTGACCAATGAAATTATCAGTCATGAAGTTGTAGACTAAGTTAAAGCGGTCGTCAGACTGCAAAGAGAAGTAACCTGCTGTTAGTGACATACCCAAGCCAACCCAAATGATGACGGCTGAGATGCGATGCAGGATAGAGGCGATAGCCGTAATCGGCAGGCGAATAGTCTTCAGATCTAGGTTGATCGGTCGAGCTTTGCTCATTAGTGAGCTCCTTTATCAATCATTACGCAGTGAGATGATTTAATCTGGTCAAGATTATTAGTTAAACTAATGCCAATATAGTCATGACATTAAAAAAACGCACACATTCTAATACAATTTGACGCAGAACAAGAGTGTTAAATACGAGGTTGGAGGTTAAATCCATTAGAATGGTGAAAATAGATACTGAAAATGGCGGTGTTTTAGATCACAACATTTTTGTTGATGTACATAAAAAAGAAAAGAGCCACAACTAAGTGACTCTTTTAATAGAAGGAAGTGGTATTTGTATCACGGGTTTAATGACATCACTATCCGGCCGGTGATTTCGCCCTTCTCCATGTCGGAAAAAATATCATTAATGTCTTCGAGTTGCTTCTCTTCAATAATCGCTTTCACTTTTCCTCGAGCGGCAAATTCAAGACATTCTTCTAAGTCTTTGCGAGTGCCAACAATAGACCCAACCACACTGACGCCATTTAAAACCGTATTAAAAATAGGCAAAGGCATGTCTTCCGGAGGGAGGCCCACGAGTACGCATTTACCGCCTCGTCGCACCACATCATAGCTTTGTCTAAAGCCTGCTTTGCTCACTGCGGTACACACCGTGGCATGAACGCCACCGGTTAGGCTAATGATGTCATCAACGACATCGTCTGTTTTAAAGTCAAAATACTGCTCAGCACCAAGCTGTGTTGCTAATTGACGTTTTGCGTCTCCTGTGTCGACGGCGATCACGCGTAACCCCATAGCAACGGCATACTGAACGGCCAAATGCCCTAACCCACCAATGCCGAAAATAGCGACCCAGTTGCCAGGCTTAGCTTGAGATACTTTTAACGCTTTATAAGTGGTCACGCCAGCACAGAACAAAGGTGCGGCATCGACATAGTTCAAGCCATCAGGTACTTTGACCACATAATCGCCGTGGGCCGCACAGTATTCTGCATAACTGCCGTCAACAGAATACCCTGCATTTTGTTGAGATAAGCAAAGGTTTTCGTCGCCAGATAGACAGTATTCACAATGCCCACAAGCACTGTATAGCCAAGGTATGCCGACTCTGTCACCAACACTCAAATGCTCAACATTGGCACCCACCTCAATAATTTCACCGACGCCTTCATGCCCTGGAATTAATGGAAGAGTGGGTTTTACATGCCAATCACCATGACAGGCATGTAAATCCGTATGACACACGCCGCAAGCGTGTATTTTGACTAAGACTTGATGAGGATGGATGTTAGGTTTGGCGACCTCTTCAATTTTTAATATGTTACCAAATTGGTTTGCGACAGCAGCTTTCATCATCTTCTCCTATTGAAAGAGTGATTTCGACACTTGATAGTAGTTGATTAAAGCGGATAAAGACGCGATCTAGATCAAGATTTAAGCTGCTTTTCTGGCGAATAAAGTACGATATAGTGCAAATACAGGGCAATTTAATAAAAAAGCTGTGATTTACCCTTCAGCAAGCCTATATTAATTTCTTAGAACATGTCTTTAGGTGTGATATGAAAGTGCAGTTACTCATTATATTAGCGGTTTTGTTATCGTCATTATTGACGATAAGCCAACGCGCTAATGCAAAAGAAGTGAGTCAATTACGCTGGATTGAACCCAGTATAGAGCAACGATTCTGTGAAGTCTCTGTTCCAGATCAAGACTTTGGTTCGGACAAAAGCCTTTTATTGGCCTACCGCGACCACAATCTACTGAACGACACCTTAATCAATCCATACATCTCACCCGTTGAGATATCGTCTAATTACGACATCAACCAAACTGAGCCAAGAGCCCCTCCCGTTTCATAACGCATTCAGAATAGCTTTATATAAACTAAATTTTTGAAGGAGTTTCGTTATGAAAACACTTACCTATGTTTCGACAAAAGATGTCAATGAATTAACTTGGCCAAATGCATCAGATAATACAAACCTATATTCTTCTGCTTTAACGGTGTTTACTGATTTTTCGGCTGGCGGACCTAGAGTAATTGAATCCAGTGTTCGTGCTGATGAATTGGTTACTTTAATGCGTAAGGAGCATGTACGCATGAAGCTAGTCGTTGATTCAAACAATCAATTTATCGGCGTGATCAGTTTAGAAGATTTATCTGAAGATGTTTTTATCCGTAAAGTCGCGGATGGTTATCAGCGATCCGAGCTGCTTGTCGCTGATCTAATGCGCCCTAAAGAAGCGCTTTTGGCTTTGTCTTACAAGTCTTTAAAGAATTCAGACATCGAATCACTGTTGTTCAGCCAGCGTAACAATCCTTACCAACATTTATTGGTCATCGATGAAGCGACTAAGGCGATTCGTGGATTAGTTTCTTCGAATGATGTGGCTCGGGAGTTAAGATTAGACATAGATGTGTCTTTCTCTAGCTTTCAACAGATCTACACAATCGCACTAGAGGAAGATAAAAAAACAACACAAAAACTAAGAGTAGCTTAGCGGTTTAAAGTAACGGAATAGATAAAAAGAGGCTTAATAATTAAGCCTCTTTTTTTTGAATCCAATAGTAGTATGTGTCTTCTTGTTGAATCTGCTCAACCAGCTTGTGACCAAGAAATTGACAAAATTTGGGTATGTCTCGAGTCGTTGATGGGTCGGTTGCCGTTACCTTTAATACATCTTTTGCCGAGATTTCTCGCATTTTTGCATGCAACATCATGACGGGTTCTGGGCAAAGTAATCCGCTTGCATCAAGCTCAGCCTGGTGATCCATGTCTATCCTCTATATTGAATTTCAGCAGTGAAAATTAGAATGATGACAGAATTTGCTTATTCTGTAGCCACTCAATTGTAAGTTGGGCAATCTCTTCGATCACTTCATTTTGGGTTTTATTGTATTTCTTTAATACTTTGAAGTCATGGTCTGCACCATCAACCCAATGAATCTCTACATTGCTAGGCAAAACTTGTTGGCTAACCCAATCCAAATTCCCTAATGGGTCTCGAGTCCCCTGAATAATTAAGCATGGCTTTTCTAAGCCCTCCAAAAAAAGCAAACGGTGCTTTTCTGGCTTTCTTGGTGGATAAAATGGAAAGCCATAACACACAATGGCCTTAACTTGCTCGTGTTTCGATAGCTGAGTCGCAACTCGTCCTCCCATCGATTTCCCCGATACGATGCAAGCTGTTTCGGATGATATACGGTTTTCATATTCGGCGACCAAAGTCTTAAATTGTGGTGGCGGTCTTCGTTTTCTTGTGGCTTCTTGTTGGCTCATATAATCAAAAGTCATCGGTGAGACGAGGATCGATGATGCACTTTGTAGCCGCTGTTGAAGTTGAGTCAAAAAATCACTTTGATGCCCTGCTCCAGCACCATGAGCCAAAAAAAACGGTAATGTCATAAGGTTAAGAGGCCTGTCAGAAATAAAATGCATTATAAGGATTTGTCACTTAAGGGTCTAAGTTTATTGATCTGTGTCAGGCTTTAATTGAGGGCGAAAGAGTACACTTCCTATTAGAAAATTTAATAGGAACACTTCATGATTTGGGATGACTCTTTAATTAAAAAGTATGACTTGTCCGGTCCTCGTTATACCTCTTACCCGACCGCGCCACAGTTCGATTCAAGCATCAATAAAATAGCTCTGATTGATCGCATGATGGCGCCGTCAAATTCACCACTAAGCTTATATTTTCACATCCCTTTCTGTGCCAATCTGTGTTACTACTGTGCCTGCAATAAAATTGTGACAAAGCAATATCAGAAAGCCACAGACTATGTTGAACTTCTAGGGGAAGAAATGCGTCTTAGAAGTTTAATGATGGACACTCAGCGTCCGGTGACGCAATTGCATTTCGGTGGTGGTACACCGACTTTTTTAAGTCAAGAAAACATTAAAACCTTGTTTGACTATATTCGGCAGCATTTTAATCTGATCAATGATGGTAGCCAAGACTACAGCATTGAAATAGACCCAAGAGAAATTGATCGTGAAAAACTCGCCCTGCTAGTGCAGATGGGCATTAATCGAATCAGTTTAGGCGTTCAGGATTTTGACCCGAAGGTTCAGCAAACCATTCACCGTATCCAATCCATCGATTTGGTGACTCAGTTGGTAAACGATGCTCGAGAACTGGGTATCCAATCCATTAACTTTGATTTAATTTATGGTTTACCCTTCCAGTCCGAAGCCGCCTTTCGAAATACCCTTGATGAAGTCATTAAATTGTCCCCTGAGCGAATTTCATTATTCAATTATGCGCATTTGCCAGAGCGATTCCGAGCCCAAAAACGCATTCCAGAAGACAGTTTGCCCCTCGCCAGTGAAAAGTTATCTATACTCAAAATGAGCATTCAATATTTGGTTGAGGCTGGTTATGAATACATTGGAATGGACCATTTTGCTAAACCTGAAGATTCACTTGCCGTAGCTCAAGCAACGGGCCATCTTCATCGTAACTTTCAAGGCTATACGACTCACGCTGACACCGATTTAATCGCGTTTGGCGTATCCGGAATCAGTAATCTGCATGGTGTTTATATGCAGAACCATGTAGATTTAGCTCATTATAAAGACAGCATCGAAAAGGGGCAGTTAGCCATTTCAAAAGGTTATATAAGTCATCAAGATGACAAAATACGCCATGACGTTATTATGACCTTGATATCTCAATTTTCATTACGCTTTGACAAGATTGAAAATCAATATAATATTAGATTTTTCGAATATTTCAAAAATGAACTGGAAATGCTCCAGCCTATGTTGAACGATGGCATGTTAGAGTTTACTGGTTCGCATCATAAGACAGGGATGCAGGTTACAGAGCGCGGCAGATTGTTAATACGTGGAATTTGTATGGTGTTTGATAAATACCTTAATGGAACAATCAAATATTCTAAAGTTATCTAGATCAGGATTAGGGAGAATACACATGGCTATCACACACACACAGCCAAGGTTCAGCAGCAAATTAACATCTCAATGCCAGAATTGCAGTTTGAGTGCACTGTGTCTGCCCATCGCTTTAGCCGATGAAGACATTAATCGCTTAGATCAGATTATAGAACGAAAGAAACCCCTTAAAAAAGGTGAGTTTTTGTTTAGACAAGGTGACCATTTTGATTCACTGTATGCTGTTCGTTCAGGCACCCTTAAAACCTACAACATCACGTCATTAGGCGAAGAGCAAATTACAGGGTTTTATTGCCCAAGTGAATTGCTTGGTTTAAGTGGTATTGATTCGAGTGCTTACCCTGTTTCTGCAAAAGCGCTAGAAACAACAACTGTTTGTGAAATACCTTTCAGTCATTTAGAAGAATTGTCGACGAAAATCCCATCTTTAAAACACCAGATCTTTAAGATCATGAGTCGTAAAATCTCTGATGATCAACAAATGATGGTGTTACTTGGAAAGAAAAACGCAGATGAAAAAGTGGCGTCATTTTTGCTAAATTTATCCAATCGTTTTAAACGTCGAGGCTACTCTGCGTCATCTTTCCGCTTGTCCATGTCCCGTGGCGAGATTGGTAATTATCTAGGGTTAGCTGTTGAGACAGTGAGTCGTGTTATTACACGCTTTCAAAAAAATGAATTGATTCATGTAGACGGCAAAGAGATTGAGATTGTTAATTTTGAAGAAATGCAAAAACTCGTTGGCGTAGCCCATGATTGTGATAAGATTGCACACTTTTGATTAATGCAGAGGCAATTTAAGAGATGCTCTACGATGATTTTTACGTCAAATCACTCATTCAGACAGTAGAAGACTGGCCAAAGGAAGGCATTAGTTTTCGGGATATTACCCCGATTTTTAGTGACCCAAAAGGAATGAGGATGGTTGTGGATGCATACATTCATCGCTATATCGACTCTGATATCACGCACATTGCTTGTATTGACGCGCGTGGCTTTTTGATCGCCGCTGTTTTGGCCTATGAGTTACAAAAACCACTTATTCTAGTGCGTAAGAAAGGTAAGTTGCCAGGTAAAACCATTTCACAAAAATACGCATTAGAATACGGCGAAGCAGAGCTTGAAATTCAACAAGGCTCGGTGAAAGCAGGAGATCATGTGTTACTTTTTGATGATCTTATTGCAACTGGCGGCACCCTATTCGCTGCAATAGAGCTTCTTACTCAACAAGGTGCTGAAATTAAAGAAGTGGCCGCTATAATTGACTTACCTGACTTAGGTGGTAGTCAAAAGCTGAGGGACAGTAACGTACCTGTTTACAGTCTTTGTGCTTATAACGGCGAATAATAAACGCTCTATATAAAAAAAGGTGGCCAATCTGGCCACCTTTTTTTATATCAAAATTTAGTACCTATTGAGATTAGACTGCATTAGAAGTCTACATTGGCACCAATAGAAAAGCCTTTATTTGTCTCTTTGCGAGTATTGTCATCATAGACAATGACCGTGTTACCATATTTGATGTAAGCGCGAGCATTTCTCATCGTCATATACTCTAAACGGAAATCATATGTGTACATGTGATCTAAGTTAGTAAACGAGAGAATTTCTGGTGAGTAATAGACGGATCCATATACACTAAGTCGATTCGCTTGTTGTAATGTATAGCGATACCAACCACCTAAACTTAAAGCGAGGGAGATTTCATTTTCGTCGTTTTCAAGCTCTGCATCCATTGCGTATAAACGAATGCCAATGCCTACTTGTAAAGGGCCACTACCACCTTCTGAATCTTCAACGCTTAAGCCAACATATCCAGTTGATGTATCTTCATCTTTATCGTGAGAAACCCCACCATTGATACCAAAAGATCCCATGTTAAGATTAACGTCGCCCTGCACTGTTTCATTGGTTAAGTTAACCCCAGCTGTAGAAGCGCCTGCAATAGAAGAACCTAACAGGCCAAACGCTAAAAAAACGGCTTTAACATTCAAATTCATTTCTCAAATCCTATAGTGAAATAATGTTCAATCGATCAAAAGCTGATGGCGATTGCTTCAGCTCTTTAAAGTCAAAAAGTTCTGTGTCTGCCAAGTGAGAAGGTACGACATTTTGCATTGCGGTGAACATAGTATCCGTTCTACCTGGATAATCTTTCTCCCATTTCTGCAGCATATCTTTAACTACTTGGCGCTGTAAATTTTCCTGAGAACCGCATAAATTACATGGAATGATTGGGAAGTTTCTCAATTCAGAAAATGCTTCAATATCCTTTTCTTTGCAATAGGCAAGAGGTCGAATGACAACATGCTTACCATCATCACTTAGTAGTTTCGGTGGCATTGATTTGAGACGCCCACCAAAAAACATGTTCAAAAACAGCGTTTCTAAGATGTCATCACGATGATGGCCTAGTGCAATTTTTGTCGCGCCAATTTCTTCTGCAAACCCATAAAGTGAACCACGACGCAAACGTGAACAAAGTCCACACGTGGTTTTGCCTTCAGGAACCACTTCTTTCACAATACTGTATGTATCGCGCTCTAATATATGGAAATCTACCCCTGTTTCTTTCAGGTAGGCTGGCAAAATATGCTCTGGAAAACCAGGTTGCTTCTGGTCTAAATTCACGGCAACGATTGAAAAATCAATAGGGGCACTGGCTTGTAAATTCCTTAAGATCTCTAACATTGTGTAAGAGTCTTTACCACCAGAAAGACAGACCATCACTTTATCGCCTTCTTCAATCATATTGAAGTCAGCAATAGCTTGGCCTGTTTGTCTTCTCAAACGCTTTTGAAGCTTATTAAGCTCTAATTTTTCTTTGGGACGATTTGTTAAATCCATCATTCACACACTAAAAATAAAACAATCTTATTTTACTATAAGCTCAACGACATCGCATCAAAAATGAAATAGAAGCGTAAAATGTGCATGAAAATCCATTATTTATACGAGCTTATTATGCTTCTAAGCTATGAACTGAGGTCGTAATTAAGATCGCGAAGATCTCAACTGATCAATTATGACTTCAATTCATGTTCAGCTTGATGAAGGCCTTTTAAAAAGGACAAACTTGAGTGGCATTCTTTGCAGATGTATTCGACACCTTTTTGGGCACGCGAATGGCGCCGTTTGGTAAATTCATGCTGTCGACAAGCGCAAGCATATAGATAGCTGTTTTTAAGCGGAGGGACGTCGAACATGTGTGTTCTATTAGGAGAAAGTTGATAGACTTTTTTCATAACGGCTTGCCATTCTTTTCCATGAGGACGAACCGACGTGCCATAAATCTGATAGACAATGATATGCGCCACTTCATGAGGAACCACTGTTTTTAAAAATTCAACCGGGTTTTGTTGATACATAAAATGGTTAAACCTTAGTTCATTTTTCTGTAAATGAGCCGTACCAGCCGCCCGCCCTCTTTGCTTGAAGTTACAATGAGAGTGGCAGAATTTATGATTAAAAAACACTTCTGCAAGCTCAAAACAACGTTCAACCTTGTTTTGAAGCTCAACTATTTCAGAATCTCTTATCGTTTTGGTACTCATAACGTCGGACATCAAGATGGCGTTTTGTTAATACATTGTTCATGAAGAAGGCTTAACAATGAATCTGAAAAGCGACTTACTTCGTCAATAGAAATACCGGACAAACGGCTTAGCGAAGCCGCATTGGTTGGTTTATGTAGGCATATTTTTCGTAGCTGTCCATCTGTCATATTAATTTCGACCTGGTTGTATAACCAAGCTTTGGCTTTGTGCCAATTAACATGATCTGTCACCAGTTCGTCTTCTGTCAGCCTTGGATAGTAGTGATCATTTACCAGAATAACCTGATTTTCTCCTTTTAGAATCTGGCGAGCTTTCTCATTTAGCTGCACAAGGAAAGAGTGGTTGCCGACTACCTGAATATACTCAAATGCCAAAAGGTGTCTAATAACGGATTTCCATTGAGCTTCTGTTAACTCCTTGCCTTTGCCAAACAAGGACAACTTTTCTGCTTGGATGCTGGTGGTTGCTTTGGTTCTTTTGCCCAATAAAATTTGGATAAGAGTAGAGAAAGCCTGAGCGCCTTTTGTGTGATAGATCAGGGACAAAATTTTCTGACAGGCAATCGTAGTATTATGCTCAGATTGTTTATTGACACATCGATCACACATCCCACATGGCGCCGACGTTTCATCAAAATGTGCCAGAACACTGACTTTACGACATTGACGATCTTCTAATATTTGAAACAAAGCGGTCAACTTTGTTAACTCTAATCGCGCTTGCTCAGGCGTATCACTTATCAATTGCTGGGCTTTTAGCATATCTTGCAAGCCATACAAGAGAAGCGCTTTTGCCGGTTTATCATCACGACCAGCACGCCCTATTTCCTGGTAATACGCTTCTGGCGTGTTAGGGATATCCATGTGAATCACAAAACGAATTTGAGGTAAATCAATCCCCATTCCATAAGCGGTTGTGGCGACCATGATGGCGCCATTATCCCGAGAGAAGGTTTCATGGTTTCTCTGTTTGTCCGCATCTTTCATCGCGGCATGATAGGTCAAACTATGAAACCCCAAGTGCCGTAACCAAGCACAAAGTTCTTCTGTTTTGTTGCGTGATCGGCAATAAATAATGCCCGATTGGCCTGAGACTTCATGGTGAAGAAAATACAATATTTGCTGTTTTGCTTGTTTCTTCTGAGCAATTTGGATTTGGATATTAGGGCGATCGATGCTGCCTTTGATGACCTCAGCATTGAGGATACCTAAAGAAGATTGAATGCCTTTTAATGTTTGATTGTCTGCACTGCCGGTTAACGCAATGATTGGCACCGTTAAGAAACATTGCTTAACCTGGCCTAGCTGACTGTACTCTGGTCGAAAATCCCCTCCCCATTGCGCAATACAGTGAGCCTCATCAATTGCAAACAGCGCAATATCAACACTTTGCAAAAGCCCCATGATGGATGGCTGGATTAACTTTTCCGGAGATAAATACAAAAACTCAATGCGATGATGTCGGATAGACCAGACCAAATCATCTTGTTCACCGGGGTTTAGCGTCGAGTTGAGGAATTTGGCATGAATGCCTTTTGCATTCAGCTGATCAACTTGCTGTGTCATTAGAGAGATCAACGGGCTGACAATGACAGCAACACCATCACGCAGCAAACCAGCGGACTGATATATGAGTGATTTACCGCCGCCTGTTGGTGCCGCAAGAACCACATCCTGCCCTGCAGATAAGGCATCGATCGCTTCTTCTTGAAGTGGTCGATAATCTGTGTAACCTAAGCGTTTAAGAGCCTGTTGTTTTTTCGAGTTCATACAATAATTATCTCTGATTTACGAGGCTTCTGCATCGATTTTTCTGGGTCTTTTCGCTAGAATCACAATCTAAATTAACATTAGGAAATGAAATACATGGCACACCAACCTCTTGATGATCTGGAACTAGAAACATTAGAAGATTTTTTGGATTCAGACCTGGTTCACGAAGAATGTCAAAACTTTGTGATGGCACATGGTTTTTTAACCGCTTTGGCAATTTGTCCCAAACCGATTTCCGAATCAGATTGGCTGCCTGTTGTATTTGAAGAAACCCCTAAGTACGAAAACGATAAGCAAGAAAAGCAAATTGCTCAATATCTCACTCGCCTATTAACGGACATTCAAAAAGAACTTGAATCAGAAGACGGTTTTTTGCTGCCTTGTGAAATTGCAATGGGCTCTTCTGCTGAAGAACTCAGTGAGTTGCAAGAGTGGGCAACAGGCTTCATGGAAGGGGTATTCATGACAGAAGCCCAATGGTTTGAGCCTGAAAAAGAAGAGATCGTGGCAGAATTATTGCTGCCAGTGATGGTCGCGTCAGACCTGTTTGATGATAAAGAAGTGCTTGAAATTCGTGCCAGTGACAAGCTTACCGCATCCTGCATTGCACAAATCCCCGAAGTGGTAACCGATTTATTTTTGGTTCTTAGAACGGAGCCAGAAAAGAAACCAACACCAAAAAAAGCACCTTATAAGGGAAGCAATAATAAAAAGAAAAAAGCCAAGTAAACAATTTACTCTGTGCGCAGTGCAACCAATGTGATGTCATCGAGTTGTACTGCGTCGCCTAGATATTCCTCTAATACTCGCTCTGTTCTTGTTTGTGCCCGCATTAGATTTTTATCACCATAGGACATCTTAATGAGCGCTTTTACCTGCTCTTCACCATACATATTTCCTTCAGTATTTTTAAGCTCCAATACGCCATCCGATAAAATAACCAATGTGTCTCCCGCTTTTAACTGATTGCGCTCTAAGCTTGGATCGAATTCGCAAGTGGATTGCACACCTAATGGCATGTGACGGGATTTAAGGCAATCTAATTCACCAGATGAACGACGAATCATGGCATCAGGCATGCCGCCACCCCAATAATTGAAATGACCGTCCGGTGACAACAAAATCAAATAACCGGCGCAAAACATATAATCAGGTAAAATGCTGTTTAATGTTTTATTAATTTTGATGGCTAATTCACTTAAACTTGTGAGGTCATCAACGGCATCAAAGAAAGTCTGCATAACCGGCAACGCTCCAATGGATGCTGGCAAGCCATGCCCAGTAAAATCTCCGACAAAAGCCAACCTCGCACCATCCGCCCGCGTTTTGACAAGCGCCAAGTCACCATTAAAACTGGCCGCCGCAATGCGTGTTATGACGACCTGATCAGAATTTTTTTCACTTCTGGTTTGAATATGGTCAAGCACTTGATGAGCCATCTCATGTTCGCGCTCAATCATGGTCTGAAAGAAGGTCAGGGCTTTATTTTTTTTATACATCTCTTTCACCAAAGCAACGTGACGCATATGGGTCTTAAGACGTATATTGAAAAGCATTTCGTCAAACGGTTTTGGTAGAAAATCATCCGCACCAGAATGAAAGCACTGATCCATGACGGAATCAGACGTATGTGAGGCGAGAAAAAGCATAGGAACAAAACGGCTGCCGCTTAAGTTCTTTAGCTTTTTTACCAATTCGAGACCGTTACCACCTTTAATGATGACATCCAAGGTCACAATATCTGGCACGAAATCTTTAAAGGCATCAATGGCTTCATGATATGACGCCACTGTTTTGACATTCAGGCCTTCTCTTTCTGCACAAAGTGTCAGGATGTCTCGGTAAACAGGCTCACTATCTATGCATAATAATTTCATTCTTCCCTTTATATAATATTAAAGCGCTTATCAAAGCGAGAAATCATTAGGATGTTTTTGATAAAGGCATTCGCCCCTTTAAGGTCAATTTCTTGTTCAGCGGGAATGGCATTGCGCATACTAAGAAGCATGCCAAGTGCTGCACTGTCTAGATACTCAACCGAAGACATATCGATAACGTAACGATTAAAACTTCCATCCAAATCAGTATACGCTGCTCTGAAATCATTGAACAAAGAAAAATCAAAGCTACCAATTAAGCTGATCGTCACAGTGTTATTTTTGTCATCTTGATTTACCGTAATACTCATACAGTTTGAGAGGGCCTAATAGCCTACTCTCCTCCGTGGCACTTAGGTGATAGAGGGGCAGATTGTTCACGATCTTGCCATTCATCTAAAGTATAAAGATGCATAGCAAGGGCATGAATACGCTGCATTTCTTCTTGTAAACTAGCATATATTAGTTGGTGTCTCTGAACGAGCCTTTTGCCAATGAAGTCATTCGACACCAACACCAATCTAAAGTGAGACTCACTGCCATCTGGTACATTATGCTTATAACTTTCGTTCTCTAACGTCATATGATGAACATCAAATGACGTGTGTAAGCTTTGCTCTATTTGCTGCTGAATGATCATGCTTATCTCAATTAAGCTGGTGTTAACAAATTGTCAGATTGACCATTTAGTAAAACCTGACCTTTTTCTTTCGGATAGGCAACATCAATCGAGACCGCGCCACCTTCACGCCAGACACTGATAATGGTATCCATGTTGGCCGCCATTACCGCTCGTTTATCATCTGGTGCCGCGGCAATTACCTGTAAACCTATGTCTTTCATAAAGCCCATACAAGTGGATGTTTTTACCATATCAATCTTATTGAAGGCTTCATCAAACATGGCCAAAGAGAATCCACCAACAATATCCCCATCCATCGTTTCATGTAAACGATATGTAGTCGATAGCGCCGCTGCAATGGCCAAATAAAATGGAATTTGGTGCTCACCACCAGAACCTGTCTGAATACGCTGACTCAAAGTGGTTTTCTTATTGCCATCGCTGT
The DNA here is from genome assembly GCF_001625355.1 of Marinomonas sp. TW1. GTDB lineage: Bacteria > Pseudomonadota > Gammaproteobacteria > Pseudomonadales > Marinomonadaceae > Marinomonas. Next base: position 60,136 of record NZ_JSEE01000012.1, on the reverse strand, counting down.
CTAATATGTCGACCTCAAAGTTGTAGAATTTACGATAATCGGCGAGGTCTTGCTGCTTCTCTTCATCCGAAATCAACTCTTGAATGGCCTCAATGGCACGAGCATGTTCTGGATCATCACTCATTTGAGGGTCAAATAAACCACCAACATTGGCTTGATCTTGTGCACTAAATCGCTCTACTAGATCCAAGATATCTTTCATATCCCCATTTGGGTAATAGCGGAATTGATAGATTTCTTGGTTAAAGGGACGACGCTTCAAACTGTGATTCAATTCTCGGATGATGTGTGCCACTTGATCCAAAGAATCTTTGAGTTTTGACACATAGTCAGAGCGGAAAGTTTCTTCTGCTTCACGACGAGCAATCTCTGCGCGTTTTGCGTATTTCGCCAATTCCGTTTCACTTAAAACATCAATTTGGTAAGACACATAATGTTCAAACTCTTCAAACTTAGATTCCAAGTAATCCAATTGATTATCATCGTCTAAATTGGCTTGATGGTATTTAGCATAATGATCGGCCACTTCTTTACGAACTTTTTGATCAAAACTGCGAGCTTTTTCACTGGCTTTGTCCGCTCGGCTAATGGCTTCCTTATAAATGGCGGCGCCATGAACCATACTGCTTTCCAGCAACGAATATCGTTCACTGGCAAACTCCGCGTCGTATTTTGGATTCGATGTTAAACGAGTACGCTCTTCATCTAAGGCAGACAACGCTGAGCTGAGTTGCGTTTTTTGCGTGTTCAGGGCACCAAATTGCTCTGCAATTTGTTGGCGTTCGCGATCCAATTTCTTCTGTTCTAATTCCACATTCGCGACACGTGTCTTCAGCTCTTCAATGCGCTCTTGTAGATCCGTATCATCATGCTGTTGTAATTGCTTGATCTCTGCGTTCACCGCTTCCAGTTCTTGTACCAAACGGGTTACGGCATGGCTAGCATTACCCAATGTCTCAACATCAAACTGATTATTCGCAATGACTCGGCTAAGCAACGCATCCGCTTGCTCGAGACGCTGATCGGATGTTAACAAGTTGGCCAGTTCCGCACTGAGCGTTTTTAGCTGCTGCTCACGAGATTCGCGCATACCTTCAGTGTTAATACCGACCATCATATGAGGCACAGAACGAATAGTTGAAATGGTGCCCGACAGTTTCAACATACCATCGGCGGTCATAGCACTGTCTTCTCTTAACAACTCACGTTCTGTTTCAACGGGTTTGATGCCACCAAGTCGGCGATTTAAATACGCTTGTGCATGATCGTTATTGCATCGAATAAAGCGCAATGCAGATTGTCGATCGCCTCGACTCAACCATAAACGCGTTTGAGTAGTATCCACCACACGACAGCCCATTAATTGACGACGATGGGCGCGGAAGATACGAATGGCTTCTTCGGCGTCTTCCGGTTCAACAATCAAGGCTTCTCGTTGCGCACCTAAATAACCTTCAATGGCATCTTGCCATTTACGTTCGGTGACTTCAGCCAAATGACTTAATGGTGTCGCTGTGATATTGGCATCTTTTAATAATGCAATCAGTCGCTTAGTATTTTGCGATAATGGGCTGACGCCACCTTTTAATGAAGACACGTCAGATTCAAGCTGTTTGCACTCATCTTTGAGATTCAAAATGCTGCGATTTAACTCTGATCGCTGAGCAAACAAGAGTGATTTTTCTTTATCCAAAGCATCATTTAGCAAAGACAGTTTCTGAGTTAAGGGTTTTAAATTACCCTCAATGCGACCATCTTCACTAATGACTGTCTCCAATGACGACAATTCTTGAGCAAGCTCAATCGAGTCTTTTGATAACACTTCCGAAAAGCCATCCAAAGCCTTTAAAAGTACGGCCATTTGACGTAACTGTAAAATGGCTTTTTGATCTTGCTGGCCTTGCAGTTCAATCAGCTTTTTATTTTGTTCAAGCTGTTGCAGTTTTAAACCAACGTCTGAGTGTTCATATTGCTGCTCTAGGCGTAAAAGCTGACCTTGAAGCTGCTTCAGCAAACTTGATTGAGTCGCTAGCTCTTCTTCAATTTCCTCTTCACGTTCTTTTTGTAAATCGTACTGATCTTGAATGTCATCTTGCTTACTGCCCAACTCATCAAATCGAGCCTCTGTCGCTATCCATTGATAATTAATGGCATTTTGATCATGTTGATGCTTTTTCTCACAGTCTTGTTGAATAACTTTGAGGTCATCAATACGTTTAGAGACTTCCAGCGTTTTGGCTTCTAACTGGCGATATTCATTAAGCGATTTTTGGTATGCGCCAACTTGCAGTGGCGCTTCCGTCAAAACAAAGTCCTGCACAAATCGAGTGGGTGACGCAATAGGCACAAATTTCAAAGCATTTTTGAAATTTTTCAAAAAGCCGTCAATGGTAATGAGCTGATCAGAACTTGGGCTCAATTCTTCCAGGTAGCGGTTAATGTATTGTGTCGCAGAAGCACTACCAGACTTAATAAAAGGGTCTAAACAGATTTTCTTTAAGCTTTCACGAACCTCAATCCAAGGCTTGGCTTTGTAGCTCTTACCTTCCATCGCATCAATGAAATCAGATTTACGAGCGCCAAAGTTAGGTAGAACAAAACGTCCAAGCACATCTTCTTCTGGCGACGCCAAAGAGGCGCTTAAAGTAAGTCCAACCGTCGACTCTTTTCCTGTAACACTGTCTTCAAACACTAATGCAAGATAACAAGTCGCATCTTGTCTTGGTTCCGTTCCAAATACTTTCGCATTGGCTTGGCCTGAGTCGATCATGCCCAAAATATAAGAGCGGATGCTGCGGCCACTTGCCTTTCCGTCATTGGCACTGGCGTTGTAATTTAGGTGGCGTTTACTGGCACCAGTCAACACAGTTTGGATGGCATCCAGTAGTGAAGATTTACCGGACCCTGTTGGCCCAATGATGGCCGTATTGCCACGGATATTGATTTCTTCTGCACCAAGCAGGTACCAATTTACTAATACAATTCGATTTAATTTTTTCATTATCAGGCCCTAGTCTTGATTCGTCTCAGAGGTGATTTCAACATCACTGTCATCACTTTCTATGTCGTCTTCATCTGGGTCTGTTCCATTGAAAGACTCTAATTGTCTCAAATAAGCTTCCGTAACAATTAGGCGAACCACAGGCGTAATATTGATGATCTGGTTTTTGCTGTCTTCTTCGTAGGTTTTGCCGCGAATGATCACACCATGACGACTGAATAAAGATAAAATATCTTTAAAACGAGTTTCACTCGGGATTTCTCGTTTTACCAAATGCACAAAACGATCCAAAATGGTGTGAGTATTGGTCGCCACAAAGCCGTTATCCACTTCAAAGTTTTCAATCTTCTCTTCGTATATTTGTCGCAGCACAAGTAAAAATAACGTTTCATCGGTTTTTAATCGAACAAAGGCTTCTCTTTGAACCGGCAAAACGCCAGCTAAACGTTCATTTTCATTGATGTAGAGTTTCATGCCGAGCGCATCAAATAAACGATCAAAATACTCTTGATAAGACTCAAGTAACAAATAGTGTTTGCGTTGGCCATGTTTGTAAGCACTGGCAAATTGATTGGCGATGACATAATTTGCTGTCTGTTGGAACTCTTGTGCGTCCTTCCCTGACTCTTCAACGACCTTTTTTAATTCTTTAAGCATTAAGCTTCGCTCCTACGTACGACATTGAATTCACGGCATTCAACAAAATCATGAACATCTACAAATTGATCGGTAAATTGTATTTCAAACACATTTTCTAATTTTTTTGCACTGACACCCAAAGAGCCGACATAACGAAGATGATCAAAGCAAACAAAGTCTTCCACTGACGAAATGGTAAAATCTAAAATGTGTTTTTGAGTATGGCTGGCCATCTGTTTTTCAAGGTAAGTCTGCATTTTCGCGACAGTCACTTGTCGCGCTTCATGGAATCGACGCTGTTGGTCTCTCAATTTAATGGCATCGGCTGATACCTCCGCAGGTGTCATCACCCGTGGTGGTGGCGCTTCACGACGTTTTGTTGGCTGTGCGGCAGAAGCCATGCCAACAAAACGAGAGCCGATGACTTGCTTCATCACTGGCAAATGCTCGAACTTCGCCACATCGGTAATAATACCGGCAATTTTCGTTGCCATGCCGGGGCGAGAACTGTCCATATAACGAGCCGTATCAGCGGCTCGTTTTTCTAATCGATAGCGATATTCATCAATTCGTTCTAAGCGTTGCTCGATGTTATTAAAGGTTTGCAATATATCGCGACAATCTTGTTCAACCATAGCTTGTGCTTCTGCCATGGTGATAAGTTGCTGATCAACATAACATTGTGCAACTTGTCCCATGGTGGTTGGATTGGCTAAAAAATCTTGGGTTAGTTCGAGGATTTGTCGACGAAAACGAAATGGGTTGTTACTGGTTTTGATGGTTTTGTAGTCAGCAATCAGAATGCCTTCAACAAACAAGTCAAAGAAGCCAGACACAATGGCTTTAGGGTCTCGACTAGCAAACAATTCCCGTTGTAAGCTGCGAATGCCTAATAATATTTGGTTCAGATGGGCGGAAAATTCTCGTGCCGCTTCTGCCGATTGACGAAGGGTGACGCCCCTTTCTTTCGGCTGTTTTGCGACCGCTTCCAAATTACTCAGTATGCTGAGTACCGTTGCCCCATAGTTCCGTTTGCCATGACGGCTGATCTCAACCAAAGATCGTAACAACATGGAAATCTGCGGTGTCATGAGTACACTAACGCGATACAACTCTTGCTCTTCAACAAGCCATCCTGTGTTGACTAATCTATGGTAGATGCGTAATGCATAATCATGAATGGTTTTTGGTGAATCAAATGACTCTTTTTGATCCTCATGCCAAGACAAGGTATCCAATTTATGAAGCGTGTCTTCAATCGATTCAATAATGGTGGACTTGTCTTTGATTGGATCCTCAGCGTGATCATAGAAAACGTCAGCGAGATCTTTGAGTACCGCTTCGATGAGAGTCTTATTCGAGCCGCTTAACGCCTGAAAAATTTCATCTGGCAAATGACTAAACAACATTGTCATGGCTCCATGGCTTCACTAAAAACAATCGCATTCTTATTCCTTACCTAAATATCCAGCTATCACGCTTTCCATGGCTTTTTTTACGGCATTATCTTCACCAACTGGTGGCAGTAACACAATGTTTAATTTCTCGCTCTGAAGGGCTTCTATTTGCGCAGGAACATCCGCGCGCAAATGTCTTCCAACAGCAAGAAAAAGTGGCAACACGGCCACGGAAGTTACCTTCTCGCTCAATTTCTCTACGACATCTTCTAAAGATGGCGTGGTTAATTCCATATAAGCTAAACTAGTATTCGCTTCACCATAAAGTTCCACGACTCGTTGGTGAAGGGTTTCGAATGGCTCTTTCCAAAGAGGATCTGGACTTCCGTGTGCAAGAAGTATGATGTGATCGTATTCTTTGCGTAACATTATCTTACCTAAATATTAACAATGGTTACCATTTTAGCCATCCTGCCAGAGAAAAAGAAGGTGCGATTTAAAAAAACGCAAAAACAAAGAACTACTTGATCCAATTTTAGTTTTTGTTCGTTTAGTCTCAATCTGAATAATGAAAAATCATAAGGATTTACCATGAAGATTTTAATGACAGGGGCAACGGGGTTTATTGGTCGCTCATTACTAGATGAGCTACTAAAGACCGATTCAGAGATCTGCGCGCTTGTTCGTAAAAAATCGAATAGCTTGCCCGTGGCAGTCAAACAAATTGATTTTTCTGCACTTTCCCAATTAACTGAACCCTTTGATGTCTTTATCAATCTGGCAGGAGAAAGCATCGCCGCCCAACGTTGGACATCGAAACGCAAGCAAGCTTTGCTTAATAGCCGGGTTAACTTAACGAATCGTATTTTTGATTTATTACAACAACCTCCTAAAACCATCATTTCTATGTCGGCCATTGGCTATTACGGTGTCACTAATGAAGGAGAGTTTACTGAAAGCACACTTCCTGCATCAGGTTTTGCTCATCAATTGTGCGAGTTATGGGAGCGTTCTGTAACAGAATCAGCTCAACACGATAGTCGTGTGGTTATTTTTAGACTGGGGGTCGTATTAGGAAATGGCGGGGCGCTAAATGCAATGAGACTTCCCTATCGTTTAGGCTTGGGGGGCAAAATCGCCTCAGGAAAGCAGTGGTTTAACTGGGTTCATCTAGACGATGTGAAACAATGCATTTTAAACGCTGTAACCGATACAACCTATCAAGGAAGCTATAATTTGGTTGCGCCCAATAATGCCACTCAAGCTGAGTTTGCTAGTGGTTATGCAAAATGTTTGAAACGTCCTGCTTTAGTTTGGACACCACAGTGGGTGTTAAAGGTCTTATTGGGTGAAATGTCGACGTTACTAACCCATGGACCTAAAGTGATTCCTGATAGGCTGGTAAAACAAGGTTACCAGTTTAAATTTGACCGATTGGATCAAGCCCTTAACAATATCGAAGCCAATAATACACAGTAAAGACTTACCGTTTCTTTCGTAGCTCAGGCAAGCCTTTATCATCGTTGAGTGTGTGAGTGCATTTGGGGTAAGTAATACAGCCCCAAAAATAGCCGTTTTTACTTTTCTTTCGGACGAGGTAGTGACCACAGGCTCGACATGGGTATTTCTTTGTCGCCGATGGTGCGCCATCGTCATCTTCTACCGTGACCTTACAATCAGGGTAATTGGAGCATCCCCAAAAAACACTCTCTTTAAATTGTCTTTTGCGCAATGGGGATTGGCAGGCAGGGCATAAATAACGCTTTGCTCGAACAGGTTTCCCTTCTTCATCGTTCGCTGTGTAGTCACAATTTGGGTAAGATTCACATCCCCAAAACACGCCATTAGCGCCTTGCTTCTGTCTTAAAAGACTTTGGCATTTAGGGCATCGATAACGAACTTGAGCCACTGTGACTTTAACGTCATCTTGTTTCAGAAACTCTTGTTCCCAGTGGCTACTTGGCAAATGAGGTGCTTTGGTATCTTTTGACATGAGGATTACTCTTTATCTTGATAGCAAAGAGCTGAGTCTTCCTGGCATTTATTGCTTTCGTCTTCCGCGAACACGGTTCGTACTTTTGAAGCACCCTTTCGTGCTGCCTCCGCGGTCGCCGCTCCGGCTTCTTGTAAACTTTCCCAAACAATTGTCCCAGTCTCTTTGGCGTTTTTACTTACTTTGCCGCCAAGCACTGAGGCTTTGCTCCCTAGATCACTGGCTTTCTTTGCGGTTTTGTCGGCGACATCTGACGTCGTTTCCTTTGCATCTTGCCAAAACTCAATGACATTGTGCTTAGCTTTATCAAAACCTGACTCATCATCCGCATACGCCACATTCATTGCCAAACTGATGATTACAATCATCAAACGACTGATATTCATGCCAGCTCCTGTTGGATTTTATCTCGGTGCAAATGCTCAAGAACAAGCGAGACATCCGTTAACTGTACTAAATTTTCATAACTGGCCAAGATACTATCGTCAACCTGCTCATGAACCCAAGTGCTATGGTATGGAATATGAATGGCGGCGGCACCGATATCAAGCACGGGCAAAACATCGGATTTAAGAGAATTTCCTATCATTAAGAATTCGTCTTTTGGAATATTGTGCTTAGCCAGAATCTGCTCATAAGTTGCAGGTAGCTTTTCACTTACCACTTCAATAATGTCAAAGTAATCGGCAATTCCGGAACGGGCAAATTTACTTTCTTGGTCAAGTAAGTCCCCTTTCGTAATCACCATAAGTCGGCATTTTGATTGCAAGGTTTTCAGGACCGCTTCGATATTTGGCAACACCTCAACAGGCATAGCCACCATGCATTTTGCAAGATCAATAATTTGTTGAATTTCATGACCTAAGATGCGCCCTTCCGTCAACTCAATGGCGGTCTCTATCATGGAAAGAGTGAAGCCTTTGATGCCGTAACCAAAATGCCCTAGGTTTCTGACTTGTACTTCACCAAGGTGTTCTCGAATATAAGCTTCAGAATGATAAGGTGACAGTAAACGAATAAACTCGTCTTGAGCATTCATGAATATTTCTTCGTTACGCCACAAAGTGTCATCCGCATCAAATGCGATGGTTTGGAAAGCTTGGCGTGATTTTGTCATATCATGTCCAGTTTTTAATGTTTTCTTCAATAATATTCATATAAAGCGAAATCTGCTCAGGGCTGTCGTTTAACGCAGGAATGTAGTCAAATGCCACACCGCCACTGTGTTTAAACTCATCCCCTAATTCTAACGTCACTTCTTCTAGAGTTTCGATGCAATCAATTGAAAAAGCTGGGCTAATTACATTGATTTTTTTAATGCCCATGTCAGGCAATGCTCTAAGGGTTTCGTCTGCATATGGCTTTAACCACTCTTCACGGCCAAATCGGGATTGATAGACATGAGTCCAATCGCTATCACCTAGTTCAAGCTCTTCTGCAACTAAGCGGCTGGTTAGTTCGCAACGGCGTGAATACGGATCGCCATTGCTTACGTATCGTTTTGGAATGCCGTGATAGGACAAAACCAAATGACGTCGTTCACCTTGTTTTTCCCATTGCGCTCGAACAGAATCAGCTAACGCGGTTATGTACAAAGGGTTATCCGCATAATCGCCAGCCAAATGTAACTCTGGCCAATGTGGGCACGACTTTAAGGATCTCATAAGGCGATCGTAAGCGGCCGCTGAGGTAGTCGATGAGAATTGTGGATACATTGGGATCACCAGAATCTTACCTACCCCTTGCTCCCTCAATTTGTTTGCCGCGGTCTCGACACTTGGTTTGCCATATGTCATAGCCAACTCTACCGCGACTGGCAGAGGAAACTCCTCTGTAACTTGTCTCTGTAATTTGTCCTTAAGGCGTTGACTCAATACCAATAAAGGGGAGCCTTCTTCCATCCAGACTTGCTGATACACTTTGGCCACCTTAGGCGGTCTAAGAGTTAAAATCACCAAGTTCAAAATTGGCTTCCACAACAATGGATTTAAATCCACCACACGGGAATCTGACAAAAACTCTCTTAAGTAGCGACGAACTGCCCCAGTTTCAGGTGCATCAGGTGTACCGAGATTCATCAACAGCACGCCAATTTTCTTATTATCAGTCATTAAAACAAACCTTTAAAATTTACCAATGCATTATAGGGCATCATGCACAGAACAACGTGTAAATTCACGTTATTTTAAGTTCAAATTCACCGCTTTAATAGCAATATCATTGCCAAATCCTGAATAAACACACGATTAAATATAGGTTAAAGCATATTACTAAAATCTTATGCTCGTAGTGGCTTACTTGCCATCGCGACAGTAAAGTACCGAGGAACACCCCTGCCCCGAGAATCAATGCGGCCGGCAAGTAAATGGCACCTACCAATCCAGCCTCTAATGAGGTCATAGGCGGTGGCGTTGCAGGGAATACAAACCCAATCAGGGCCGCAAATGAGAGAAATAATGACATGCCATGAAGGGTTCCATCACCGTTTTCAACTGAACGATGATGTAACCGCTCAAGTAAGCGCGAAACGATATGACCATCATTTCCCCCTAACAAACTTATTCCACCAGCAAGCAAGCCAATCGGAAGTGGGAAGTTTGGAATCGACTGCAATTTAACATGGCGCCACGGCATCGTACTGACGAAGATACTGAGCAATAGAGTAAACGATAAAAAAGCCAATATTACTTGAATACCAGCAAAGCTAACCAATTGCGCACCAATGACGCCCCCCATGGCGAAGCCAGGAGCGTATTTGAATAGCAGTACGTACTCAACTTGGCCGACCCTCATTGCTTTCAACCATTGATAAAGGTGTGTTGGTAAACAAGCCACAATGGTTGTCGCAATGACGATAGAGACGACATTTTCTATCGATAAGCCAATTGCGGGTAAAAAAAAGTATAAGGATGTTAGACAAGTTAAAGCGGGAGAAACTCTAATTTGAGTACTGACCAAACCACAAGCCAAGCCTATTAAGATCAGAAATACAGCAAATTCAATCGGCATGAGTTATATCGTTCTATGAGGTAAATGAAAGGCAAAAAAGCGGGCATAAGCCCGCTTTTTTGATTTGCTATAAATTAATCGCGATAGACAACGCTTCTGATTCTTTCTTGGATCAAAGACGCCAGTTTATCCGGCTGAAATTTGGACAAGAAATCGTCACAGCCCACTTTTTGTACCATGGCTTTGTTAAAGCTACCACTCAAAGAGGTGTGCAAAACGATGTACAAATCTTTTAGTCTTGGATCCTCTCGCACTTCTCGAGTGAGTCGGTAGCCATCCATTTCAGGCATCTCGGCGTCTGTGATCATCATAAGCAGTTTTTCCGGGACGATTTCACCCTGATCTGCCCATGTTTTTAATCGTTCTAAACCACGTTTGCCATCTGTCGCGGTATGAACGGTAATGCCCATGAAATCTAAAGTAGAACGACATTGCGCTAAACCTACCGATGAATCATCAACCACCAGTACTTCCAAGCCCTTTGCGAGTGCCATAAGATCGTCATCGATGATGTCATCACTGACGGTACTGTCATACGGTGAAATTTCAGCAAGTACTTTTTCAACATCAATGATCTCAACAATGCGATCATTCACTCTAGTAATGGCCGTTAAGTAATGTTGACGACCAGCGCCATCAGGTGGCGGAAGGATTTCATTCCAGTTCATGTTGATAATGCGATCTACTTCACCAACCATAAAGCCTTGAACGGTGTTGTTGTACTCGGTGACAATTAAATTGCAGGATTCATTACGTTCAATGGGTTTCATGCCAATGGATTCTGATAAATCAATTACCGGAATGGTACGACCGCGAAAGTGTGTTACCCCTGCAACAGAAGGGTGCCTATGGGGCATTAAGTTGAGTTTTGGTAGCTGCACAACCTCTTGAACTTTAAAGACATTGATTGCAAACATTTGCATTCCACCAAGACGGAACATCAACAATTCTAGGCGGTTTTCACCCACTAACTTGGTTCTTTGGTCTACAGCGTCTAACATGCTCGCCATATATCACTCCACACATTTTTAAATAAGGGCGTTATTCCATTATAACCATGATATTGTATTCAGCTACGGGTTACAGTATTTTTTTGTGTTGTCTTTTTAATTATAGGGAAATGAGATGAAAAACGATGATGTGCTTTTTTGTCATAAAGCTGTCGTGAACCATAAATCTCAAACAATGGCATATCAGCTTCTTCACCCTGAAGATGCTTTATATCAAGACGAAAAGACATTTTTTAGTTCTTTGTTCGTGGATGTAAATCTAAATGAACTCACTCAGCAAAAAGTGATTTTTTTTATTGGGTCAGTTGATCAATTAACTAAATTGCCAGAACTTAATGGGCTACGAGTGACGATTTTCATTGATTGCTCCACACTAGATCAGAATAAGTACATGGATAGCCTTTCTGAAGCGCGCCTAGATGGCTACCAATTTGGTCTTATTAATCCTCATCCAGAGGACTATGACAGTGACTTTATCAATCTGTTTTCATATGTTTTATACGATTTAGATCTCGTCTCTTTAGAAACCGTCTTAGCGTCTAGCCAACACCCAGCCATTGCATTAAAAAACATCTGGATTCATAAAATTGAGCAGGCTCAAGATTTTGACATCCTTAAGCAATCACTTCCAGATGCTTTTTTTAGTGGCACGTTTATCCGAAAAATGACCAGAGTAAAAGGCAAACGCGTTATTGCTTATAAAGACATACTCATTGAATTACTGAATCATTTAAATAATCATCAGACTTCCCCTCGTCTTTTAGCGGATTGCATAGAGCGTGACCCTACCCTGACATATAGAATTATCAAGCTAACCCATACGGCGCGATATCATAGCCAATTCAATGTTTCCAATGCACAGCGAGCCGTTGAAATCATCGGAGTTCGAGACCTTGTTAAGTGGGTAGGTCTTGTGATGCTTAGTAGCGTTCCGGGAAAACCAGATTGTTTATTTTCCATGGCGGTGTCTCGAGCTTGTTTCTGCCATAACATTAGTGCGGCTTTATTTCCAAAATTGGAAGGCGGTTTTTTAGTGGGTTTGTTTTCTTACTTACCTAGCTTTTACGATGAAGATTTAGCCACATTGTTAAAAGAACTGCCCTTGGACACCAACATCACTAAAGCCTTATTGGAGTATCAAGGTAACTTGGGAGGCGTATTGCGAATGGTTGAAGCCTATGAATCAGGTCGCTGGGAAAAAATCCCGTTTGAACAGCTAGCAACGAAAAACATCTCCAAAGAAGCATTAAAAAACCTCTACATCGACAGCCTGACCATGGCAAAAGAGATGGCACAAGTATGATAGACATTGGCGTTAATTTAAATCATTCCATATTTTTAGACGATTTAGATCACACATTGACTGAGACAAAGCAACATGGCGTCAATGGCATCATTTGCATTGCGTCCGATATTGAAGAGAGCCTGTTACTGGCACAACACTGTCAGCGTCATCCGAGCCTTTGGCAAACCATTGGTTGTCATCCACATCAAGCTAAAACATGGCATGTGGACAGCCAGCAAATATGTCGGGAGTTACTTAACAAGCATCATGCCGTCGCGATTGGGGAGACAGGGTTAGATTTTAATCGCAATTACTCAACCCCTGAACAACAACGATTTGCTTTCCACCAACAGATCGAGCTAGCCAAAGAATTCACCTTGCCTCTTTACTTACATGAAAGAGATGCCCATCAAGAAATGATTGAAACTTTGAGGCAGCATCCCGACGTCGCTCAGCATTCCGTCATTCATTGTTTTACTGGTTCAAAGGAAGAATTAGACCATTATCTAGAGCTTGGGCTGTATATTGGCATAACGGGGTGGGTTTGCGATGAAAGACGAGGTCACGATTTACAATCTTCGGTGCCTCACATTCCTTTGGATAAATTGCTATTGGAAACGGATGCGCCGTATTTATTGCCTCGAAACATACGACCTAGACCGAAAAAGAATCATCCTAAATATCTTCCCTATATTGCAGAAGAAGTGGCTCGATTACGTGGAATGTCAGTTGAATCTTTAATCCAAGCCAGTATCGATAACTCACAGAGATTGTTTAATCTGTCTGCGGATCATCACAACGCTTAAAGTAATGAAATTTGCTGTGATAATAGACTGGCCATGTTTGTTTTAAAGATTGGTAAGATACTATCCGCAATGGGAACGAGTTGCTTTTCAATATAATGCTCATAATCTAAATGACACAAATCGGCTTGTGTCTCATAGGGCACCACCCCAGAAGTTTGATACACGTAATTCACTCGCTTACGACCTTTATTGTATTCCAGTGGTAGACCAAGACTGGCGCGCTTTTCATCAATCATCATCGCGGCACGAACATGAGGCGGTTTATGTTTTGAATACGCTGACAGTGGTCGACTCAGTTGTTTACTGTACACCAACCATTCATCAAGTTGGCCCGCTTTGAGCTGCTCGATGACAGATTGAATATAGGGAATAGGATTTTCATCCTTAAAAATAATATCAAAAAGATTGCGCTGAAATTCCCTCGCCAACTTTGTCCAATCGGTGCGCGCGGCCTCTAGGCCTTTGAATACAATTTTGTTATTGGTTTTACCGGCATAACGTTTTTTACTGCCTTCTTCTTGACCGCGAATGGTGGGCATAAAGAAGCGTTCATATAGGGTTTCAAACTCAAGTTCTAGGTGAGAATCCACATTGGCGTAATCATGACACCATGCGGTTAAGGTTTGATTAATATCCTCACATAAGCGCTTGCCTAACACTTCTGGTTTATCACTGTCATCGTTTAGCACTACGAATAAGGAATCGGTATCGCCATAAATAACTTTGGCGCCCTTCTTTTCCATCCAGGCTTTTGTGAGCTGCAATATTTCATGACCGCGCATGGTGATCGAACTGGCGAGCTCTGCATGATAAAACCGACACACATTAGAGCCAAGTACGCCATAGAAGGAGTTCATGATGATTTTAATGGCATAACTTAAGATGTCATTATGAGATGATTTCGCGTCTTCTCTGGCTTTAGCAAGTTCCCCAACCAATTCTGGCAAAATAGCCTGCTCTACATCAAAGTGTGCTCCCAAGTAACCAGGCACAATATGCTGAATACCTTGTTGTGGGGTATTTTGTGCGGATATACGAGCTAAAGGGTCAATGAAAAAAGTTCGAATAATACTGGGGTAGAGGCTTTTGAAGTCGAACACTAAGACATTTTTATAAAGACCTGGAAGGGAGTTCATGACAAAACCACCGGGACTGGCAACAAAGGCTTCGTCTTTCCATGCTGGTGCAACGTACCCGGCTTGATGCAAGCGTGGGATATAAAGGTTTTCAAAAGAAGCAACCGAACCACCAGTTTGCTCCATGGGTATACCAGTGAGATCCACTCGGGTCTGCTGTAGTTCGATCAATTTTAGCTGCTTAAAAATACGCCATACTAGATCGCAGTCTTGTAAATTGTAAGCCACAAAAGAAGCCAGATCATGCTGATGCATCCGCTCTATTTCTTGCCAACGATCACCGCCATGTAACAGCTTACTGTCACCTAAGATTTCGTGGCTGACATTGTTTAAACTGTATGACTCAAAGTGATAGCCCCCCACCTTAAGTAAGGTAATGCCGTCTAAGGCCACTCTTCCAGGAATAGAGGCAAAGTATTTGCCTTGATTGTCTGAGGAGCGAATATTCCATGTTTCTCCATTCACGCCAAAAGCTGCACGAATCCCCAACTGTTGGCAACGCTGATCAATAAAATGAAGATCAAAGCCAATCAGATTCCAACCTATGAATATATCTGGGTTGTGTTTTTTGACGAATTGCATAAAACCGAGTAGCAAACTTCGTTCATCGGCAAACGCCGTGACATTCTCTAGTTGGTGGTTATCAGGTGTCACCACAAAGGCATGCCGAAGCTGATCATTGGTCACCCCAATGGAAAGAATTCTGTTATGTGTGACTGAGGTTTCAATGTCTAACGACCAGATAGTCCAATTCGGAGAATAATCTCCTGTAATGACCTTGGCTTGCTGATAAACGGAACCACCTTGCTCTACCAAACCAATAAACCGAATGGCACCACGTATGTTTCTTTCCATTAAATAGCGATCATGTGGCTTAATGTCTTCTTCAAAAACGGCATGACCTGTTTGTTTAACAAACTTCAAGATTTGTCTGTGCAAGGTCAGACTATTGGTCTGAATTAAATTGACCGTTTGATGATCAAAAGAACGGAGTTCAGTGGCGTGATATTGAACGCCACTGATGTCGGTAGGAAGTTCTGAAATTGGGATGGTACTAAAAAAACTGCTTTGTTGACGATCCGGCACCACTTTTACAGTACCGTCAGGTGTTTTCACAAAAAGGCTCATTTCGATCTGACCATTCACTTCTTTCGTATGGCGACTGACAATGTAGCCTTTTTGTTCTTTAAACATTACAAACCTTATTTGAGGTAAAATCAGAGATCGCGCAATAAATGCATCGGTGGCACATTCAACACCTTACGGCTGGCAAAAACACCAATGGTCAAAATGACACAGACACCGATTAGTGGTCCGAACAACCATAGGCTAGGATGCCAATTCGCTTGAGTATTAAAGACATAAACTTGCAGTCCGTAAAGGCATAGTTCGGCACCAAGGGCGGAAATCACACCAGAGAAGAATCCTAACGCACCAAATTCAACAAATATTGATTGTCTGACCAAACTGCTTTTTGCCCCCAACACTCTTAACAAAGCACCTTCTTCTAATCTCTCCTCAAGGGTAGATCTGACACTGGCCAGCAGCACTAAACCGCCAGCACACAAGATACACAAGAGGACTAATTGAATGGCTTGAGACAATTGCCCGATAAT
Source organism: Marinomonas sp. TW1 (assembly GCF_001625355.1). Classification (GTDB taxonomy): domain Bacteria; phylum Pseudomonadota; class Gammaproteobacteria; order Pseudomonadales; family Marinomonadaceae; genus Marinomonas. The sequence continues at coordinate 44,244 of NZ_JSEE01000012.1, read as the reverse complement.
GGTTTGAATCTGTTTTAAGATATCGCCCACATTCAAAATCGAAACCGTGGGGTAATTCGACATGCCTTTATAAAAGTTCTGCGCTTTATCATCGTCCACAAACAGGCTGCTCACGAAATTAGCAGGGTAATCTTGCAGAGCTTGCTTAGGCAATATCAAATAGAAGTTAGGCTGCATTGTTCCCCAATCTACCTCTCTCACTGAGGTAATGGGTAAGGTAATGATGTTGCCACCAATATTAATAGTGAGTGTGTCACCAATAGAAACACCAACCTCTTGCGCTACGCGCTGCTCAATGGATAGTCCCTCAGCGGAGAAATCACCTTCAAGAAGTGTGTTCCCCTGCCCCAGTTGATCAGACCAAGTGAGGTTTAATTCACGGTCCACTAATTCAGGTTCATTACGCCCCTCAGGATATAAGTCGTCCACATTCTCATCATTAATCTTTATGACCCGACCACGCACCATGGGATACCAATCCGAGTGCGGTATCTGCAATGCTTGACTGGTTTGATTAATGGCGTCTATTTGATTGCTCTGAACGTTAAAAATATAGTGATTAGGCGCATCTTCAGGAAGTTGCTTTTGCCAGTCACTGATCAGACTCGATTGCACACCGATCAAAATTAACGTCAACATAATAATCAAGGTAAAAACCAACAACTGAAACAAGTTGGGCATCAACCGGCGATACAGTGAAGCCAAGCCGATTTGCCAGCCACTGGTCGCGCCAGAGGTCAGTCTTCTTCCAAGTTTAAAAGCACCAACACCAATTAACCCAACAATTAAACCAATGCCAACGATACTCAAGGTCATGACACTGGGCAGTAAAAAGCCTTTCGTATAAATACACATCAGTGCGTACATACCAGCAAAGCCAAGACCGTAAATAATGGCCGTGTTTTGCTCAATTTTTGCCGAAGGCTGTAATACTGAAAGCGGTGAAATTTTGATTAGACGCATCACCAAAGGCAAACAAAACGCCAACATAGACACCAAACCTGTTGCCACCCCGAGCCATAAACGGTTAATAGAAGGTGGTGGTAACTCAGTCGACATTAAACCAGATAGCAATGAGGCGATGATTTCTTGTATCCCCCAACCTATTGCCAAGCCAATCAAGGTACCTACGCAGAAGAGTAAGCTGAGCTGTTGGAGAAAAGCCCAACTTAAGAATTTAGGCGTTGCACCAATGGTTTTTAAGATGGCGACTTGCATCAAGTGGCGTTTTACAAAGCGAGCAGACGCCAATGCCATGGCAATACCAGACATCACCACGGCCAGCGTACCGGCTAACAATAAGAAGGATTCCGCTCGGCTGATGGTATTACCAACGCGTTCGCTACTTTGTGATGGTGTGCGCCATCGCTGACCATCCACCAATTGCGGTGCCAACCAATCGCCATACTCTTGCAAAGCCTCTCGGTTTCCCGCTAACAACAAGGAATAACGAACTCGGCTCCCTGGAATGATGACTTGTGTTTTTGCTAAATCCTTGTGATTGATTACTGCCCTTGGTGAAATAGCAAAGGCAGAAGTTGTTGAGCCCGGGTCCCGAACCAAAAACTTGCTAACATTAAATTCCGCTTCACCGATTTCGACTTGATCGCCGATACTAACGCCAAGCATGCTGGCCAACCTAGACGACAGCCAAACGTCTCCTACGGCTGGTGGTTGTGTCCATTGCTGCCCCTGACCAAACAATGTTTGATCAACTAAGTAAGCGCCTCTTAAAGGATAGGAATCGGTAACGGCACTGATTTGTGCGAGCTGTAAACTGTCTTTCGCGAACATCATTGTGGTAAAAGACGTTCGCTGAGCTTGCTCTAAGCTCAGATCATCTGCTTTTTGGATCCAGTCTAATGGGATGTTTTCATCACTACGTACCAAGCGATCTGCCGCCAACAAATTGGCAGACTGTTCTTCAAATGAGAGTTGTAAGCGGTCAATAAAGAGTCCAATTGACGTTACTGTGCCTACCGATATGACAAGCGCGGCCAACAGTGTGAGTAAATCGCCACTGCGAAAATCTCGAACCATTAATCGAAATATAAACATCATAGAGATTTTTCCGTTAGCTGTCCGGACGACATGATCAATTGACGATCACACAGTTTGGCAAGTTCGTTGTCGTGGGTCACCATGACCAGAGTCGTACCCTGTGATTGGTTAAGGTCAAACAGCAAATCGATGATCAATTTACCGTTTTCTTCATCTAGGTTGCCTGTGGGTTCATCCGCGAATAGGATTTTCGGCTGAGAAGCAAATGCTCTGGCGATCGCAACCCGTTGTTGTTCGCCACCAGACAATTGATTCGGGTAATGCGTCAAACGATGAGATAAGCCCACTTTCTGTAACAATGCTTCTGCTTTTTGTCGTGCATCTTTGTCTCCTTTTAATTCGGCTGGCAGCATCACGTTTTCGATTGCTTGTAAGCTTGGAAGTAAGTGAAACGATTGGAAGACGAAGCCAACATATTGGCCTCTTATAATAGCGCGCTTTTCTTCGCTTAATGCTGAAAAAGCTTGATCATAAACAAAGATATCCCCTGATGTGTTAATATCCAAGCCTGCCAATAGACCAAGCAATGTCGACTTGCCTGAGCCAGATGCACCGACGATTGCGACAGATTGACTCTCAAGAATTTCCATGTTGATTCCTTTCAATATGGTTAAATTCCCTGTATTTGAGGTCACTGTGTGAGTAAGATTACTGACTTTAATCGCCGTTCTATTGCTCATGTTTAAATACTCTAAAGGTTAAATATGTTTGTTAAAATCATTCAAAAATTCGTTTTCGCATTTACCCTGCTGCTTCTGACGACCAGTTCTTTTGCCGCAAATTTACTTGTCATGGGCGATAGTCTAAGTGCTGCTTATAATCTAAGACAACAAGATGGCTGGGTAAGTTTACTTAAAAATCAATTAAATCAATCACACCCAGATATTAACGTGATCAATGCCAGTGTCAGTGGTGAAACTACTCAAGGCGGTTTGTCACGTTTTCCATCGCTATTAAAACAATATCAACCTAAATGGGTGATATTGGAGCTGGGTGCCAACGATGCCTTACGTGGTTACCCTTTAAATCAGACCACAGACAATTTAAAAAATATGGTCGAACAGTCTCAGCATCTTGGCGCTAAAGTATTGTTAATTGGTAACCAGATACCGAAAAATTATGGTAAGCGCTACACAAAAATGTTTTTTGAACTCTATAAAGACATTGCGGATCAATATCAAACGGCCTATTTGCCATTCATGCTGCAAAACGTCGCGCTCAATAAAGATCTCATGCAAAATGACGGACTACACCCTAATAAAGCGGGTCAACCGATAGTGCTAGAAAATATCCTGCCATATTTACAGCCATTATTAGACGAAAAATAAGGAAAATTAATGAAAGCCGTTTTTTTAGATCGTGGATCCTTCCCCAAAAACCTAAGTATTCGCTTTAATAACAGCATTACCAGCTATGTTGAATATCATAATACCCATGAAGCCGAAGTGGCTGAGCGTATTCTGGACGCTGACATCGTACTCACAAATAAAGTGGTGATCAGTCGTGAACAAATTAATAACACGCCTTCCCTTAAACTCATTCAAGTGATGGCAACAGGCACCAACAATGTGGCAATGGAAGCTTGTGAGCAAAACGGTGTAAAAGTCCAAAACGTGGAAGGGTATTCTGCCACCAGTGTCCCTGAACATACATTTGCCATGTTATTAGCCCTGCGTCGTAATCTAATGCCCTATCTTCAGGAAGTTCAATCTGGCGCCTGGGATAAATCTGAATTCTTTTGTTTGATGGATCATCCTATTAAAGATCTATCTGGCTCTAAAATGGCCATTATCGGAAGCGGTCAATTAGGTCAGCAGGTTTCGATATTGGCGAAGGCATTTGGCATGCAAGTCATGTTTGTAGAGAGAAAAAACCAAACCACAATACGTGAAGGCTATGTTTCTTTTGATCAAGCCGTTCAAGAAGCCGATATTATCAGTTTACATTGCCCCCTCACCTCAGAGACAACCAATTTGATTGGTGAATTGGAATTTAAGCGCATGCAAAATCATGCATTACTGATTAACATGAGCCGAGGCGGTATCGTCAATGAAGAAGCACTTGTTAGCGCTATTGAATCGAAACAGATTGCTGGCGCGGCTTTTGATGTTGCTGCACAAGAACCTATGCCAAACAACTCACCATTATTCCATTTAACACAATACCCTAACTTCTTACTGACGCCCCATGTTGCGTGGGCAAGTCAAGGAGCGATGGAAAAGTTAGTGCAGATTGCCATTAATCGTATACACGCGTTTGTAGAAACTAAAAAATGACGCTAGACATTCTTTATCAAGACGAGTTTCTTGTGGCCGTAAACAAGCCGGCAGGTTTACTGGTGCATCGAACGTATTTGGCGAAAGGTGAAGAAGATGCCGTCGTTCAACGTTTAAGGGATCAAACGGGACAATGGGTATTTCCTGTCCATCGTTTGGACCGAGGGACGTCTGGTGTTTTAGTGATGGCATTTTCGCCCGAGATTGCCCGTGGTTTGGCGGAGCAATTTAGTCAATCCCAAACCGATAAAACTTACCATTGTTTAGTGCGTGGATTCAGCCCAGAAGAAGGTAAAATCAACTACCCACTTGCCAAATTGAATGAACAAAAAGGTCGTGCCCGATTCAAAATTTCCGGTACAGAAAAAGAAGCAGAAACATTTTTTAAGCGACTGCATCGATATCAACTCCCCATTCCAGTAAGTCGTTACCCTGAAATGCGGTTAAGTTTATTGGAAGTTACGCCCAAGCAAGGTCGTAAGCATCAAATACGCCGTCATTTTAAACACCTACTCAATCCATTGGTTGGTGACACTTGTTATGGGTGTCGGCATATAAACAAAGCCTTGCGAGCAGAGTGGCAGGAAGAGTTGCGACTCATGTTGCACGCATCTTCTTTATCCTTCGCTCATCCAGTGGATGGCCATAGGCTAACCATTCAAGCGGCGTTCCCTGATACCTTACAGGATGTGCTTAATAAGATAACACCCTATCAAATTGATTAACGTCTTGTGCTGGCTGTTGACTGGCTGACCATCTAAAAACCCACCCTTCCTGAGGTTGAGTTTTTAGATTGACGGTTTGTGGGCAGAATTCATCGACCCAAAAACCACAAGACAGTAATACTTTTATTGAGGATTTATTGTAATCCGCCACTTTTGCATAAATTTCGTTTATGCCTCGGCACGCCCAAACGAGTAATAAATGCTTCAGTGCAAATCGCGCGATGCCACGATTTACAAAGCACTTGTCTATACGATACGAGATTTCAATCATTTCTTTGTTTTGATCTAAGTATTGAGCATTAAAGCGTCCAATGACTTTGCCGTTATGCAAACAGACTAAAAACTGCATACCAGTATCATCGACTTTTAGCTTTTTTTTAAGCAGGGATCGGCTTGGTGGATTGCCTGCGTAATGTGGCAAGAAATGAGCAAACCACTCTTGATTGTTTGTTTCGAATTGCAAAATATTGGCAAGATCATTTAATTTTGCAGGGCGTATTTGCAGTAAATCTTTCATGTGTCTGTTGTGTCTTTGAAGCGTATTTAAATGTTAGACCAGTTCACCTAAAATTGCGCTTTATTGTTTTAATATTACTAATATTCACTTAAGGCCGGCCCGTGAAGTGGTATACTCATGTTAACTTGTATAAACATTTTTGAAGCCCGTTATGAAGAACCGTAATATCGTTTATTCCACCGATCAGGGCCGTCTATGCCCTGACTGCGAACAACCTACTTCAGAGTGTCAATGTCAAAGCACAGAAGTCATCGGTGATGGTAATGTTAAAATCGCTTTGGAAACGAAAGGTCGTAAAGGTAAAGGGGTGACAACGGTTAAAGGCTTGCCTTTAAACGAGTCCGAACTAAAAAGCTTAGCTAAAAAATTAAAGGCACAATGTGGTACTGGTGGCTCTGTCAAAGAAGGCCAGATTGAGATTCAAGGAGATAATCGACAAAAACTGAAAACTCTGCTTGAAAAAGAAGGCTATTCCAGTAAATTTGTTGGTGGCTAAAATTACAATAATAGCCTTTAATTAAACAAGCTCATATTTCTGTCAATTTTTTTATATATCAACATCATCGATATGGCTGAGTATTTACTCAAAAGATGGAAGACCGCCAAAAAAAGACTCTTTAGTGGTGATGAGTTGCAGTAGAGGTACCTATGTTCCAGCATAGTATGAAACAGGCCAATCAGCTTATGCGTTCGGCCATTCCATTAATGGTCAAGTTGGACATTCCGCCAACGCCATACAATTATGGTATTTGGTATGAATACGCATCAAATAACAACCCCAAATTAAATCAAGTTGTTGACCGCACCATCCGTCGTTTCGGCAGCTTACCAGCCTTTGTTTCAAAAGAACTGTTCAATGAATTTATTATTGCCGATGACATTAAGCAAGCGGATGCACAACACAAAAGCCTGGACGAACTTACAGAGAAACTGAATGACGAGAGTGCTTCTGTTACCAAAGAGCTGTCGACCTTTACTCAGTCTCTCAGTCATACCCGTGCAGCATTAAAAGTAAATACAGACAAAGAAAAACTCGTACATATTGCGAACTTACTTGATCGACGTACGTTCAAAGCTAACCAAGTAGTAGAGCAATTTGGTCAAACCGTGTCGGAAGTTCAAAATGAATTGACACGTCTTAGACGAGAACTAGCTGAGGTGAAGAAAAGCACTGAAGTAGATCAGATGACCCTATTGGCAAACGAGAAAGGATTTGAACGCACCCTATTCTCTTTGGCCCCCTTCGCTGAAGATGACCTGACCCTCTTGATGATTGATATCGATAACTTGGCCAAAATAAATCAAGATTATGGCAAGAAAGTCGGATCTTCGCTTATTTTGTATATAGCAAAGACGGTTTCCAGCTTTTTACCTGATCGAGCGTATGTTGCGCGACTTAAAGGCGGTCAGTTTGCGGTATTAATCAATGACATGGAACTTGGAGAAGCCTCTGAACTGGCGGATGCCGTTCGATTGAATATTTCAAATCAGAAGATCCGCAACAAAGACAGCAATACGTTGTTGAAGCAAATTACAGTATCCATAGGCGTAGCGACATTACTAGGTGATGAAGGCCCAACGGAACTAGTGCAGCGAGCTCAACATTATTTAACGTATGCGAAACGCTCTGGCAAAAATCGCATTGCTCATCATGTATAAAGGTAGAATATTGTGACATCGTTTGAACCTCAATCGAACCAAATGCTTTTCGAAGTAAGAGACTATGAATGTGACATGCAAGGCATCGTCAATAACGCGGTTTATCAAAATTATCTTGAGCATGCTCGTCATAAATTCATTAAAACCAAAGGGTTGGATTTTGCCCAAATCACGCAACAAGGAATCAACCTAGTTTTGATGCGCGCTGAAATTGATTACAAGCGCTCATTAAAAAGTGGAGATGCATTTTACATAGAGACACACGCGCAACGTGAGTCAAAGCTAAAATTCGCATTTTATCAAAAGGTGATACGTTGCCATGATCAACAAGTCATTCTGCAGGCAAAGATGGTAGTGGCATCAACCAATCAACATGGTAAGCCCGTTATTTTTGATCAAGCCGATACGTTGTTTGAGCCGATTTAAACAACTTATCTCAATTCATCCATTTCCCTTTGTCGCATATTGTTTCAAACACACCGCCCTTCTTCCAAAAAACCTATACGACATAAAGTCCTCTTTTGGTAACTTTGAATGACTAAAATTTAATTAAAGTACCCATTATTGGACTTTGCAATTAATATTGACATCACTCAATTAAAGTTCTAATTTATACTCATTAACAGCTATAAATGCATTCAATATCACCATTTAGGGACTTTATAATGAAGGATGCGTCAGCCTCAGCGCTTGCCGAGGAAATCGGTCAGCGCTTAAAGCAAGCAAGGCTCAATCGAGATCTCACACAATCCGAGGTTGCCACACTGGCTGGCGTCGCTCGAAAAACCGTTCTGAATGCCGAAAAAGGCAAAGTCCAGCTTGAAATTTTCATTGCTCTGTTAATGGCGCTCGAGTTAACGGAACAATTGGATTTATTTTTACCACGACAGCAAATCTCTCCTTTGCAACTCGCAAAACTACAAGGTAAACAGCGTCAAAGAGCCTCAAGACAACGTCGTGATATGGATGAGGAACAGACAGGATGGTAATGGAAGTCGTCACTATCAAATATCATGATGATGAAGTCGGCGCGGTTAGTTTTGATTCCGAAAATGGCTTAGGGGCATTTGAGTATGCGCCAAGCTTCATACAAAAAGGAATTGAGCTTTCCCCTATTAAAATGCCACTGTCAAAACAGATTTATAGTTTTCCTACACTAAACTACAGCACATTCAGAGGATTGCCCGGTTTGATTGCCGACTCATTGCCTGATGATTTTGGCAATGCTGTTCTAAACGCCTGGGTTGCCGCACAAGGCCGCTCTCCAAGTGACATCACACCTTTACAAAGACTTCAGTATACCGGCAAGCGAGGCATGGGAGCTTTAGAATACGCCCCCGCGACACAAGTTCGTAGTTTGAATGCATCACACTCTATTGAGATTCAAATGCTGATCAGTATTGCACAAGACATTTTGGATTCTCGAGGTCACTTTGAGGTCGAATTAAAACACCATGACCAAGAAGATCGTGAAGCCATGATGTCTTTACTCTCAGTGGGCATGAGTGCTGGCGGAGCAAGACCTAAAGCGGTATTAGCATTCAATGACGAGTTTACTCAAGTGCGCTCAGGACAGACTGATGTACCAGATGGGTTTACGCACTACTTAATGAAATTTGATGGCGTAAGTGAACACAACAAAAATCAAGAAACCTTTGGCGATCCACTTGGTTATGGCGCCATGGAATTCGTCTATCATCTGATGGCCAAAAAATGTGGCATTGATATGATGCCTTGCCACCTCCTTCATGAAGGTAATCGAAGGCACTTCATTACCCAGCGTTTTGATCGAATTAAAAATGAAAAAATACATGTGCAGACACTGAACGGACTGGCTCACGTTGATTACAAACAGCCCGGTTCATTCTCATACGCAGAACTGTTTGGCATTGCTCGTCAATTAAAGCTTTCCGCAGCGGAAGCAGAGCAATTATTGAGACGTATGATTTTTAATATCATCGCGCGAAACCATGATGACCATGCAAAGAATTTTGCTTTTCGTCTAATTAACGGAAAGTGGTCTCTTGCACCCGCATATGACCTTGCCTACAGCTATAAACCTGGTAGCAAATGGGTAAACAGTCATTGGATGAGTTTGAATGGCAAAAGGGATCAATTTAGTCGTGCAGATTTTTACAGTCTTGAAAAACTCAGTCCATTATTTAACAAACGAAAGATTGACAGACTCATAGATGAAACCATTGAGCATGTGTCTTGCTGGCGACAACTGGCCACCGAATGGGAGGTGCCTAGTAGGCTAATCGATGAAGTTTACAAGAATTTGCGTCTTAGTATTTAAAATACATGCACCAATAAGCGTTAATTGAAAAATGAACTTAAGAGGCATGAGAAAAGAAAGATTTTAAAGGGAACTATTTAAAATAAGCCGTCTTTTTAATACTGAGAAAATTATAGCTAGATAGGATGTAAAAACCGTACCAGTCTTTCGTACCAGCACGGCTAATGACATTTTCTACAACTCACTGATAAATTAAAGTTATAACCAATCAATGACTTAGGAATAATGGCGGTGAGCAAGAGATTCGAACTCTTGATGCCTTTCGACATACACACTTTCCAGGCGTGCTCCTTCGGCCACTCGGACAGCTCACCAAAACCGATCAATACGCTCCGCGTAATGAGTGCGCATATATTAGTGATGGCGAACTCTTTTTGCAACCGATTTTTAAGGAATTATTGTTAAAAATTAATCTCTTACCCATTCCAGTCTGTCTGCAAGCATTGGATCCGGAGAAGGCTTTGCTTGCTCTTTAGCTGTCCCAACATAAATCAGGCCAACAATTTGATCATTTGAATCCAATTCCAAAAGATCTTTCGTTTTCTGGGTAAAACAAGCGGGCCCACTGCGCCACATACCGCCATAACCTAACGCGTTAAGCCCTAAAAGTGCCTGCTGAGCAGCCGCTGAAGTCGCCATGATTTGCTCAATGGCTGGTACTTTTGGATGATCTTGGATGTGCGCATAAATTAACAAAACAGCAGGAGCTCGATAGGCTTTTTTGATAAAGGAGTCTTTTTTGCTCTCAGGTAAAGCGGCCACCTCTGATAAAGCATGCTGCCAATATATCTCCCCAAGCTTAGCGCGCCCTTCTCCTTCATATATACGGTAACGCCATGGTTTGAGGTTACCATGATCTGCCGCCCGACTTGCTGCCTCGAGGATTTCTTGCCATTCATTATCTTGTGGTGCCGGTTCGGTTAAAGCAGGCTGAGATACACGATTACGTATAAACGTTAAAATTTCTTTACTCATAGAAAAACAAATTCCTTTAATATAAATCGTATGGATGACAATACTTTAACATCCAGCAAACGTTAATGATAATGGATATCACATAAAACCTTTTTAGGTCTAGGAGTTTTTATGCCAAAGTGGCTAATTTGGACAACCCTTGAATTGACAACACTTCTCTTGGTGGGCTGTATTGCACTTATTTGGTTATCCTATTCCCTAAAGAAGAAAATCTCTGAGCAAGAAGAAGCAGATCAAACAGAATCCACAGAGATTGAATCACTGCCACAGGAAGATTCAAAAGAAGAAGATCAGTCCTATAAGCATTTTGCCCAATATCTTGATAAACAAATTAGCCATGCCGCTGAATCCATTAAACCTAACACAATGAAACCACACCAAGTCAACACGTTGAAAATTTGGGGGACCGTATTAAAAGCAGAACGGGCTATTGTGCTAAACCAGGTCAGCGATAACCCAAAACCCATTTTAACGCGCTTCCTATCCAGTTTGTTGTACGCTCTATCCACACCCAAATTACAAACAACCAATCCTGAGGATTTAACTAAAAACCTTAAGAGCATGGAAGAGGAATTTTATCAAACCTCTGAGTTGCTGATTAGTAAAGAAGCGTTATCAAAGAATCAACAAAGACTCAATGACGACTTGCGTAAAAGTATTGATAATGCCGTCGCCAAGCTGCAGCGGTTAAAGGTAAAAAAGAACGAACAGCAAAGATTACAGAAAGAAGCGGAAGCATTAAAAAAACGCATTTTACGACTTGAGGAATTACAGGACCAACAAGCAGGTCAAGCCAATGTTGTATCGATGAAAGCGAACACAGCCACAAAATCCAGTGAGCAAAATCGCACCGCTTCTTACAAGCAAATTATGTCACTAAATAATTTGGCAGATCGACAACAAATGGTGATCGATCAGCTAAGAAATGAACTTGAACACGCAGGGCAAAACGCCTCCTCAGAACAAGCAGCACAAGCCCAGAAAGTCGCGGTCGCTAAATTAGAACGAATGTCTCAAGAGTCACAAAGCCTTATTTTTCAGTTAGAGGCAGAGCTAGAAAATTCTGATTTGAGCATAGAATCATTAAGACAAGACATTCAATCAAAAGACGCTAAATTAGCCGAAATGGATAAGAAGCTCAGCTCAAACAATGAAACGGTTATCGGCAACTTACAAACCTTATCAAGCAATAAAAAAGCGGCATTAGGATCTTTGAAAGAAGGCTTAAGCAATGCCATTGAATCCAATTCAACCAATAATTTATTAGAGCAAGAAAAGGACACTCAATCTTTAGAGCGTTTGTTACAAGAATCAGAAACCTGTGTCACCCTGCTGGCACAAGAGCTCGAAATGGCGGAGCAATCCAATAACGAATTGCAAACTAAAATGGACGCACTCATTTTAAGCAACCCTGATTTTGGTGCTAACTCCATCCCATTAAAACAAGAGAAAGAACGAAACCGCAAATTAGCGCAAGCTACAACTCAGCTTAAAGAGCAATTAGCCACTCACATTGGGGAGAAAGATTACCAAGAATTGAGAGTCAGCTATAATAAGAAGAGTTTGGAATATGATCGCTTACAACTGGCGTATTCTGATTTGGAAATGAAATATTTGGGTACGTTAAACAAATAGCGTCAAATTAAAGTGCATGCCTCTACAAGCTCTAGTTGATATAAAGATCATGCACTTAGTTTAAGCCTTTAGCTTTTGTTAAAGTTGAGCATTCTATGAAGCGGGATTAACGCTTTTTCACGTAAAGAATGAGTAACTTCAATCTGACCAGAGCCATCTCTCAAGGAATTTCGCAACAACTCAAGACTATTTAGCGCCATCCATGGGCAATGCGCACAGCTACGACAGTTAGCACCTGAACCAGCAGTAGGTGCTTCAACAAAACGCTTATCCGGTGATGCCTGCTTCATTTTATAAAAAATGCCACGGTCAGTCGCAACAATAAAGGTGCTGTTTGGCATGGACTTAGAGGCATTTAATAGCTGAGACGTTGAGCCAACCACATCGGCAACCTCAACAACTGATTCTGGAGATTCTGGGTGCACCAAAACAGCGGCATCTGGATAAATGGCTTTCAGATCCAATATGCCCTTCGCCTTGAATTCTTCATGAACGATACATGCACCATCCCACAAGATCATGTCTGCGCCAGTTTCACGCTGAATATAGCCACCAAGATGCTGGTCAGGTGCCCAAATGATTTTTTCCCCCTGATCCACAAGATGATTCACGACATCGAGCGCAATACTAGAAGTGACAACCCAGTCAGCACGTGCTTTTACCGCAGCCGAAGTATTTGCATAAACCACAACGGTACGATCAGGATGTTGATCGCAGAACGCAGAGAATTCATCAATTGGGCAGCCAATATCCAAAGAGCAGGTAGCTTCCAGGGTGGGCATTAAGATGGTTTTTTCTGGGCTTAAGATTTTTGCGGTTTCGCCCATGAATTTTACCCCAGCCACAACTAAGGTTTGCGCGTCATGATTTGCCCCGAAACGAGCCATCTCAAGAGAGTCAGCAATCACGCCGCCAGTTTCTTCTGCCAACTCTTGAATGGCATCATCGGTATAATAATGAGCGACAAGAACGGCATTTTTAGCTTTTAGAAGTTGTTTGATTTCCTGACGAATCTGCTCATTATCAATGACAGGCGACTCTAGACTCTTTTCAGCGTCAGCTAGGTATTGTTGAACAGTATTACGGAGAGCGGCTTTTGTGGAAGTATCAAACATCTTATTACCCCTGCTAAAACTGGGCGCGAAAAGAGCATTGCTAACAGAATGTATGGTGTCACGCCAAGTTATTATGGCGAAGTATCAAGATATAGCCAATGCCATGAAAAAGAAAATTGGTGGGTCGTACTGGATTCGAACCAGTGACCAATTGATTAAAAGTCAACTGCTCTACCAACTGAGCTAACGACCCAACGGGATGCGTATAATACAGAGCCCGTTGAGAAATGCAAGTTATTTAAGTTTGCTTAAATAACCGGCTGCTAACTTAGCTGTCTTACTGTTTGGAAAACGTTGGATCACGTCTTGCAGATAAGTCTTTGCCTGCTCTGTACGACCTAGTTGATCATTAACAGTACCAAGCTTATAGAGAGCATCTTTTTCTTTACCATGACCAGGGAAATTCTGAATAACAGTATTAAAAGACTCTAATGCTTCTTCTGATTTACCTTGCACCAACTTAACCTCACCCAACCAATAGTAACCATTACCTGTTAACGTATTGTTTGGATAAGTCATTACAAATTGACTGAACGCTTGCTCAGCTTGAGCAAAATCTCGTTGATGAATCAAATTATAAGCTTGAGTATAAGCCTCTTTTGCTGCAGCACTTGGCGTTTTTAAAGAAACAGGCGCTAAAGGTGTTGCAGGAAGACTGGCTATTTGATCTGTACTTGGCTCAGGAGTTCCAACAGTTTGCGGAGATGACTGCACTGGAACTGAGCTTGACGGAGCAGGTTGTGAAGGATATGTCACTGGTGTTGGATCTTTTTTAGCAGAGGCAGACATCAGTAATGAAATGCGCTTATCAAGATCAATATAACGATCTCTTTGACTTTGTTTCATTAATTTAAGTTCATGGCCTTGCTGCTCTAACTGCCCTCTTAAATGTTGCACTTCCTGCTGTAAAGTTTCTAGCTGGAACAACAAATCTGCGGCGGCACTAGGTGACAAACCTACTGTTGATTGGCTTGATTCAGACAAAGCAAGTGGTGCTGTTAAAGACAGCACCACCGCCAAAGAGCGAATCTTTATGTCTTTAGCATTCATTATTCGTAGCGAACTTCAACGCGACGATTAAGTTGCCAAGCATCAGCATCGTGACCGAAAGCAACCGGCACTTCTTCACCAAAACTTACTGTTTCGATTTGAGAAGCCGCAACACCTTGAATGGTAAGGTAACGACTAACCGCTTTAGCACGACGCTCGCCTAGAGCCATGTTGTATTCACGAGTACCACGCTCATCTGCATGACCTTCAAGAACAATACGTGCATCTGGGTTTGCAACCAAGAACTCAGCATGTTTCGCTAGCGCTTCACGTGCAGCTGGACGAACGATAGACTTGTCGAAATCAAAGTAAAATACAGTATCAACACCAGCAAGTGGATCAGTCATTGGCTCTTCTGCCACTTCAGCAGAATCATCAACAATAACACTTGTCACAGCATCATCTTCACCAGCACCAAATGATTGGTCTGTAGAACCAGCTGCTGCTGAATCTTCAACCTGTTCAGTTGAAGCCGCATCTTCTGCAACAGTTGAAGAATCAGTATCTGTTGCTGTTGTACTACAGCCTGCTAGCCACGCAGCAGACAACCCAATTACAGCAAACTTACCTAGTTTGTTTACACTCATTATTCACTCCTCAATGTCTTTATTTGAAATACGGGGACCAAGATGGCTCACGTACATCACCGTCTGCTGATGGTAACCTATATTTAACAAGTCCATCAACGGATACTACGGCTAAGATACCCTTTCCTTTATAGGTTGTGGCATATATCACCATGCTGCCATTCGGCGCAATGCTTGGCGATTCGTCTAAGTAAGTCTCTGTTAGAATCTGAACTCGGCCTGTTTTCATATCCTGTAACGCAATATGATAGTTGCCATCATGTTTCTGAACAGTCACAAGATAACGACCATCAGGTGTCATTCTTGCTCTGGTATTAAGGTCACCTTCAAATGTCACCCTTTCTACCTGCTTACTATTAACATCTAATCGATATATTTGTGGATTACCACCACGATCAGACGTAAAAACTATTCCTTTACCATCAGGCTCCCAACTTGGCTCTGTATCGATCGCATAATGGTTTGTCATACGCTCAAGCTTTTGCGTTGCTATATCAAGCGTATAAATTTCTGGATTGTTATCTTTTGATAACACAATCGCCAGTTTCTTTCCATCTGGAGACCAAGCTGGTGCACCATTTAGGCCTTTGAATTGTGCTATTTGCTGACGTTTTCCAGAAGCTAATTCTTGTATAAAAATGTTAGGCCTTCTGTTGCGAAACATTACATAAGCAATTTTACGACCATCGCTACTCCAAGATGGCGATAATATTGGCTCTTTAGATTCCACAACAACTTGTGGTCTATGACCATCAGCATCTGCCACCTGCAATTTAAATAAAGGCGCTTTTCGATCACCTTCAGCAGTAACATATAAGATTCTAGTACTAAATGCACCACGAGAACCTGTTAATAATTCGTAAATTTTGTCACTAATATAATGTGCGGCATCACGAAAGTTATTAGCTCCAACATCAATAGAAGAATGCTTTTGCACTGGCTTTTGGCTTAAAACGTTTAATAACTCAAAGCCAATTCTGTATTTATTATTAGGCAATTTTTTTACCGAACCAATTACCACATAATCGCTTTTTAATAGACGCCAGTCACGATAAAAAACATCTTCTTCTTTACTTGGCATACTCAGCATATTGCCACGAGGTATGGGTTGAAACAAACCACTGCGCGCTAAATCATCTTGAACGATTTGCGCAATATCTTCAGGTAGGGCCTCAACACCATCATAACCAAAGGGCACAACCGCAATGGGTAATAATTGATCCGCCCCACTGGTTATTTCAATGACTAATTGTGCTTTCGCCGTGCTAACAAAAAAGAAAAACACAAAAACAGCACTTAAGCATCTTTTAAACATATTAGTTTCTCAAGTCTTGCGGGTTAAAAATTAAATCTACCTTTCGGAAGTTACGTTCAAAAATATACGAATCAACTTCGGCTAATTCTTCTATGCGCCTAACCTTATTAACGGCATCTAAAGCTCGTTGGTCAAATAATGCATCACCACTTCCTTTGGTTACTTGTGCATTCATCACCTCACCATTCGGCAAGAAATCAATACGCAACTCCGTTTTCATACCATTTCGAGCACTAGGTGGTCGACTCCAAGCAGCCGCCACTCTGGCATTAATCAAACTGCTTATGGATTGAACCATTTGAGCTTCTTCAGCAGCCAGACGTTGTGCTTCTTTTTCAGCGGCGGCTTTTTGGGCCGCCTCTTCTTTCGCACGCTTTTCTTCTGCCAATCGTGCAGCTTCTTCCTGACGTTTGTGCTCTTCCTCTGCCAGCCTATCGGCCTCAGCTTGTCGAATTAAAGCTTCTTCACGTTGTTTCTGCTGGCGTTTTAGCGCCTGTTGCTGCTTTTCTTCTGCTAAACGCTTTTTCTCAGCTTGCTGAGCTTGTCGTTTCTGTTCGGTTTCCTGAGCGATACGCTTTTGTTCGGCTGCTTTCTTTTCCGCTTGCTGCTTTTTCTTAGCTTCTGCTTGCTCTTTTATGCGTTTTGCTTGAGCGGCCTTTTTACGCTTTTCCTCTAATGCCTTTTTAGCAATTTCTTTTTTACGCGCTTGTTCGGCGGCTTTTTTCTTTTTCTCATTAATTGCAGCGGCTTGCTTTTGAGCCGCTTTTTTCTCTGCTTCACGCTGGCCTATAATAGTCTGTGACACATCAACTACTTTAGCGTTTACAATAACGGGACGCTTTGGTTCCGGCTTTTCATTGTCTGAAAAATCCACAGCAAAAACAGCTGTTAATACAATACCAGCATGCAAACCAATTGCTAGGGCAACAGGTAGGCTATAACTGTCACTACGTAACCATTTCATACTCAGTTATCCGGCTCTGTCACTAAGCCTACATTAGGCGCACCAGCACCTTGTAATGCGACCATTAATCCAACAACATCACCGTAAGGCACATTTTTATCGCCTCGAACCAAGACAGACATATTTGGATTTTGATTGAGAATCTTACGAACTTTCGTTTGTAAATTTGATAATGAGATGGTTTCTTGCTGGCCGCCCACGTCTAAATAAAACTGCCCTGTAGAATCAACGGATGCAATTAGCACATCGTTTTCATCATTTTGTATTGGTGTTGCATTGGCATTAGGCAACTCAACATCGACACCTTGCGTCAACATAGGTGCCGTGATCATAAAAATAACCAGCAACACCAACATGACATCAATGTAAGGCACCACATTAATTTCCGCCATTGGGCGACGTTTATCTCTCCGTCTTGAGCGAGCCACTATGCTGCGCCTCCCTCTTTGACATGAACCTTGCGATGCAAAATACTCGCAAACTCTTCGGCGAAATTATCGTAACTAGCGCTAAGCGACTCGGCAGCCGTAGAGAAACGGTTATAAGCGATTACTGCAGGAATAGCCGCCGCCAAGCCAATTGCCGTGGCAATAAGGGCTTCTGCTATGCCTGGAGCCACTGTCGCAAGTGTGGCTTGCTGCACTTCGGCCAAACCGATAAAGGAATGCATAATCCCCCAAACGGTGCCAAATAAACCAACATAAGGACTGGTCGAACCCACAGTGGCCAAAAAAGGCAAATGCTGATCGAGCTTTTCTTCCTCTCTATACAACGCCACTCGCATGGCTCTTTGCACACCATCCATCACCGCATCTGGGTCGACATTTTGGTTCTGTCTTAAGCGAGTAAACTCTTTAATGCCTGCGGTAAAGATGGTTTCCATCCCTTCTACTTTGCGTCCTTCTTGGGTCAATTTACGATACAACTGACTCAAATCCATACCAGACCAAAATTGATCTTCAAATTCAGAACGTATTTTCTTTGCTTGTTTAATAACTCGAATGCGTTGAAAAATAACGATCCAAGAAAACACGGACGCAGCCAACAAGGTCAACATAACAAGCTGTACTACTAAACTAGCGCTGGCGATTAAACCCCAAATTGACATCATGGACCTCTATTTTAAATCGTTTGGTAATTGGTAATTAAAATGTTCATAAGCTCTTTTCGTCACTTGGCGACCTCGCGGAGTTCGTATCACAAACCCCTGCTGTATCAAAAAAGGTTCGATAACATCTTCGATGGTATCCTTATCTTCACCAAGAGCGGCAGATACACTGTCAAGCCCAACAGGTCTACCATCGAACTTTTCTATCATAGTCAACAACATACGTCTATCTAAATGATCAAAACCCTGACTGTCTACACTTAACATATCCAGTGCTCGTTGGGCAACTTTTTGTCCAACTAAGTCAACCCCATCGACTTGTGCTACATCACGAACACGACGCAATAAACGGTTAGCTATTCGAGGCGTACCGCGTGACCGCCTAGCCACTTCAAAGCTACCACTATCGTCTAATTGAATACCCATTTTTGTGGCAGAACGAGACACGATAGTCGTCAATGATGCCACATCGTAAAATTCCAATCGTTGCACAATGCCAAAGCGATCACGCAACGGTGACGTTAATAAACCCGCGCGTGTTGTAGCTCCGACAAGCGTAAAGGGCGGGAGTTCAATTTTTATTGAACGAGCAGCAGGGCCTTCACCAATCATGATATCTAATTGGTAATCTTCCATGGCTGGATAAAGCACTTCTTCAATAGCAGGGCTTAAACGATGTATTTCATCAATAAATAAAACATCACCTTCATTTAAATTGGTTAGCAAAGCGGCCAAATCCCCTGCCCGCTCTAACACAGGACCCGATGTCGTTCTAACTTCTGCGCCCATTTCATTTCCAATGATATGAGCTAACGTCGTTTTACCAAGTCCTGGTGGGCCAAATACCAAAGTATGATCCAGTGGTTCATTGCGTTGTCGAGCCGCTTGAATGAAAATCTCCATTTGCTCACGAACGACTGGCTGACCTATGTATTCTGACAAGGCTTGCGGACGAATCGCACGATCTACCTGTCTGTCATTACCTTTTAATTCAGCTGAGATAATACGATCTTGTTCAATCATGGTTATTTCCTCAACATTCCTTGTAACGCCGCTTTAATGACAGACTCACTGTCGGCACTGTCCATTGGCACGGCCGCAATCGCTTTCGCTGCTTCTTGTGGCTTGTAGCCCAATGCAATTAACGCAGCTTCAGCTTCTTGTCTTGGGTCTGCTTGCACTTGTTTTAATACCGCTGGCGCTGTAAACAAATCGCCTTTAGCGGCTTGTCCAAGCTTATCGCGCAATTCAATAATCAATCTCTCAGCGGTTTTCTTTCCGACGCCGGGGATGCGTGTCAGTGCGGTTACATCCGAATCTTGCACATTGGCAATGAGTTCTTCTGCAGACATACTCGATAATATAGCTAATGCCATTTTTGGACCGATGCCATTGACCTTAATTAAGACCCTAAACAACGCCCTTTCATTTTTGTCTATAAAACCAAACAGAGTATGAGAATCTTCTTTTACGATAAGGTGTGTGAATAATGTGACCCGCTCACCAACTTGTGGTAAATCGTAAATTGTCGTCATGGAGGCACTAATTTCGTAACCCAGCCCTTGCACATCGATTAATAATTCTGGCGGTGACTTTTCCACCAAGGTTCCGATAATTCGACCAATCACAACACATTCCTTACATCTTGTTCTGACCAACGTTTGGCACTTCGACCTGCACGCTTACCTGTACCATATTCCAAACCGCCGGATGTTCTAGTATTGGCATGACACAAAGCAATCGCCAGTGCATCGGCCGCATCCGCTTGCGGCTTAGCCGTTAAACCAAGCAACAATTGCACCATACTTTGAACTTGAGTCTTGTCGGCGCTACCCGTGCCCACTACCGACTGCTTCACCCGACGGGCAGCATATTCGTTAACGGTTAATTCTTGCAGTGATGCCGCAACGATAGCCGCCCCTCTAGCTTGACCCAGCTTTAATGCGGAATTAGCGTTTTTCGCCATAAACACTTCTTCAATGGCAAACTCCGTTGGCTGGTATTCTTTTAAGAGCGATTCAACACCATTAAAAATATGCTTTAACCTGACAGATAAATCTTCATCAGGTAAGCGAATACAACCACTGTTTACATACACTGGCTTACCTTTAATAATATCAATAATTCCAAAGCCAGTAACACGCGAACCTGGGTCAATCGCCATAATTCTAGTTTCAGTCATGGTTTTCTCATATGCACCATCATTACTGTATATTTCAACAGGGCTTTACACTAGATGCAATGTGTAAATACAAAAAAGGCCGCGAAGTAGCGGCCTTTTACGTTTTTCTTTCGTTTCCTTAACAGCAACCGCTTAATTTAAGCGATTCACTTGCAAAACGTTATTCTGCAACCGGCTTACGAACACGAATGCTTAACTCTTTCAATTGCTTCTCGCTCACTTCACCTGGCGCTTGAGTTAACAAACAAGTCGCACTTTGAGTTTTAGGGAAAGCAATAACGTCACGGATAGAGCTTGATCCTGTCATTAGCATCACCAAACGGTCCAAACCGAATGCTAAACCACCGTGTGGCGGCGCACCAAACTTCAATGCATCCAGCAAGAAACCAAATTTCTCTTCTTGCTCTTCTTCACTGATGTTCAATAATTCAAACACAACCTCTTGCATTGACGCTTGGTGAATACGAATCGAACCACCACCTAGCTCAGTACCATTAAGCACCATGTCATAGGCTTGCGACAAAGCCGTTAAAGGATTGGCTTTCAAATCTTCAGGAGAACAAGAAGGCGCTGTAAATGGGTGGTGAATCGCGGTAATACCGCCGTCACTTGTTTCTTCAAACATTGGGAAATCGACAACCCAAAGCGGTGCCCACTCACACGTGTAAAGATCCATGTCTTCACCGAGCTTACAACGCAATGCGCCTAAGGCCTCGTTAACAATTTTTGCAGAATCTGCACCAAAGAAAATCAAATCACCGTCTTGCGCGTCTAAACGCTCAAGTAAAGCGCCACGCACTTCAACCGGAAGGAATTTAACAATCGGTGATTGTAGGCCTTCTTCAAGATTCGATTTATCATTTACCTTGATGTATGCCAAACCTTTCGCGCCGTAAATACCGACAAACTTAGTGTAATCGTCAATCTGTTTACGCGTTAAGCTGTTACCCCCAGGCACTTTAAGTGCCGCAACACGACCTTTTGGATCTGTCGCAGGACCAGAGAAGACTTTAAAATCAACCTCTGCCATCAAGTCAGACACTGTGATCAATGTCAGTGGAATACGCAAATCAGGCTTGTCACTACCATAGGTTTCCATCGCTTCTGAGTAAGGCATACGTGGGAAAGAACCTAGATCAATGTTCATTAACTCTTTAAATAAGTTAGTGATCATTTCTTCCGTCATGGCCATGATCTGCTCTTCGCTCATGAAAGAGGTTTCAATGTCGACCTGTGTAAACTCAGGCTGGCGATCAGCACGTAAGTCTTCATCACGGAAACATTTGGCAATTTGGTAGTAACGGTCAAAACCTGACACCATCAACAATTGCTTAAACAACTGAGGCGATTGTGGAAGTGCAAAAAAGCTACCTTGTTGTGTACGACTTGGCACCAAATAATCACGAGCACCCTCTGGGGTTGCACGCGTTAGAATTGGCGTTTCAATATCAAGGAAACCATTGTCATCCAAGTAACGACGCAATACAGAAGTTACTTTTGAACGGAAACGCATTTTTTGCTGAATTTCAGGGCGACGCAAATCAATAAAACGATTTTTAAGACGAATGTCTTCACCAACGGACTGATGCTCGTCCAACTGGAATGGTGGTGTTTGCGCAGCATTAAGAATTTCTAGGCTAGTACCTAAAACCTCAATCTCACCCGTACGCATGTTCGGATTGATTGTTCCTTCAGGACGAGCTCGGACCAAACCGGTTAATTTAATCACATATTCGTTACGAACACTGTCGGCCAAAGCGAAACTATCCGCACGATCTGGATCAAAAACAACCTGAGTAATTCCTTCACGATCACGAACGTCTAAGAAGATAACACCACCGTGATCACGGCGACGATGAACCCAACCGCATAAAGTAATTTCTTGTGAAATGTTAGAAGCATTTAATTCGCCGCAATAATGGCTGCGCATAATTTCTTTCCTATTACTGTCTCAGTAAGAGAGCTATGTTCTTAGTGTGTCATCCTGCCAGCCAATCAAAGTGAGTAACTCAGCCGTTTCGTCCGCCAGGGTAACAGAATATTTTAAGGCCAAGCATTATATGCGAAGCGAGTCCGACTCTCTATAGGTAGAACCAAATTTGTCACGAGACAATGCAATTATTGAATTGAGTCAATCTCAAATTCCGTTGTTTGCCCTGCTAAAGTGAGCGAAATACACTCCCCTTCTTCTTGGCCTAACAGCATTTTACCAACCGGTGTCTCTGGAGATACCAACACCAAGGTTTCACCCAAGTGCGCTAAGCTCAAACCACCAGCAATGTTTGAAATAAAAAAATACCTTAGTGGTAATGCGCTACTGACAGGGACCAACCGAATCAACGACCACAAACACACCTTACCGGTCTCACTAAATTGAATAGGGACATGACGACTAAATTGCAACCAATCATTTTCACATTCGATAACACGCTGTGATTGACCGTGAGCCAAGTATGAAGACTCAAGCCCGAAGGTATCATATTTGTTTTCCGCCACACTCTCCTCATTTATTGCGGCCTCTCGTGCTTGCTGCGCTGCGGCTCGAGCCGTTTCAAACCGTGTCTGAAGAGCACTGACGATTGAATCGATCGCTATCTGTCTGTTCATATAGGGGCTTAATTACTCCACATTTTTTAGGCTAGGTTAATGCCCTGCTTATACTGGTGTTCACATATTAAATCATGCAAACAGTGAGACCTTATTCGCTAACAAAAAAACTAAGTTGACAAAGTCAACCATAAAAAGTAAAGTACAATCATTCTCAAATAGAGGCAAGCCATATGCAACACAATATCAGCGAAGCACTACATGGCTTAACGCTAAGCTATCGTAAGGCATTAAAGCATCTCGCTGCTGAGGCAGATATTTTAATCCCTGTCACTCACATTCGAGCAATAAAATGTATCACTAACATAGAAAATTGCAGCGCCCGGGATATCGCTAAAAGATTAAGACTAGACAAATCTCAAGTCGCAAGGCTAGTGAAAGATTTACTAGAACAAGATTACATCGAAAAAGACAAACATCCGACCAATAATCGCTGCCAAGTTATTTCATTAACAGCCGCCGGTAAAGGATTACAGCAAAAAATTGCTCATGTTGATAACCAAGCGCGCACTCAAATGTGCAGCGGCATGACGCAACAAGAAATAGAAAGCTTTATTCAACTGACCGAGTTGATGAAAAGCAACCTAACTCAGTATTCAAAAGATTAAGGCTAAACATTATGAGCAGAATGCAACCTAGAGACTTCATCGTTATTCGTAAAGAGTTAATCTCGCCAAATATGCTAAGAGTCACGCTTGGAGGAGACAATGTCCAAACCATTCCAGATGATCAAGAAAGTGGCTACGTAAAGCTAATCTTTCCCACTGATGGCAAACCTTTATTTCGAACTTATACCATACGTCACCAACGTCACAATGAAATCGACATCGATTTCATGCTTCACGAAGATGGAGGTCCGGCATCATCTTGGGCAAAGTCCTCACAACCTGGAGATAGCATCTGTATTGGCGGCCCAGGCCCTAAAAAAATGATTGCTAACACTGGTGATTGGTATTTATTAGTGGGAGATATGACTGCCCTACCAGCCATCAGTGTCAACCTAGCTCAATTGCCAGAAGACGCAAAAGGCTATGCCGTCATTGAAGTCGTATCTGAAGCTGACATTCAACCTCTTGAACACCCAGAAGGCATAAAGATGGTATGGGCAATCAACCCACATCCAGGCCAACAAAGCGACCTATTATTAAAACAATTGCAATCACTGGAATGGCTTCAAGGCTCTCCAGCGGTTTGGACCGCTTGTGAGTTTAATAGCATGAAAACGCTACGAAACTTCTTTAAGAAAGACAAAGCAGTGTCAAAAGAGAATCTTTATATTTCCAGCTACTGGAAATTAGGCAGTAATGAAGATCAGCACAAAGAAGTAAAGCGACAAGATGCTGAGATGGCTTAACCCCATCGACCATTATGCTTTGCAACTTACTGTATCTGATAAGCAAAAAGCCTACTCTAAGAGTAGGCTTTTTAAATTGGCAGATAGCAAAACGTCTTTTATAGACGAATGCTCTCTATAATTTGCTCGACAACATCATCAACCTCTGTGCCACTGATCGAATAATCCGCCACATTGTCATCAGAAACCAAAATAGCCACACCTGTTTCGCGCACTAAATTAGCTTCTTCACTGGTTGCATTGGCTTTCGCAAGGGCCGTTACGCCACTTCTTAGCAACAAGCGCTCAATCACATCCGATTTATCCAGTACTTGAGAGGACAAAGCAATAATGGCTGGCTTTTGACCAAGACGAGCTGCACGATCTTCAGCGGTTACTAAAGACTCTTGGTCTAGCTCAACCACCGCCTCTTCAACCATACCAGCACCAACAGTAACATTGGTGAGGCGATCAATGATGACCAAAGCCCCTGTCAATCGACTGTTCTGGTATTCATCAAATGCGACAGGCGTATCGAATTGCAATACAGCGTCACCAATACCATTTAACTCAAGCTCATCAATGGCGCTGTGCTCAAGAGTATTCACATCGATTTTGTGATTAAAGTGATGCACTTTACCTGGTACGGTTTGTGTACCTAACTTAAAGTCATATAACTTACCTGGTACTAATGGCTGTTCCGCCATCCACACAAGAGACGCGCGTAATGCTGACGAAATTAACGGCTCCTCATCAGCATGAGACAGCATATCACCGCGACTGATGTCAATTTCATCCGTTAAAGTAATGGTAACGGCTTGGCCCGCTTTTGCGGAATCCAGCTCACCATCGAAGGTGACAATTTTATCCACGTTAGAAGTTTTGCCGGAAGGCAAAGCCACCACTTTATCGCCGGGCTTTACTTGACCTGCCGCTATCGTGCCGGCGAAACCGCGAAAATCCAAATTAGGACGGTTTACATACTGCACAGGCAATCGGAAAGCGGACTGCTTTACGTTACGATCAATTTGTACAGATTCAAGAATCGACATTAAAGAACCGCCTTTATACCAAGGCGTGCTCTCAGATGGATTAACAACATTATCACCACGTAACGCTGACATAGGAACAAACTGAATGTCCGCCGGTTTACGATCGCCAAGCTGATCAACAAACTGCAAATAATCAGACTGAATGTCGTTAAAGGTTTGCTCAGAGAAATCGACCAAATCCATCTTGTTAACGGCCACAACCACATGCTTAATGCCAAGCAAAGACGCAATGTAGCTATGACGACGAGTTTGTGTCTGCACGCCATAGCGAGCATCAATCAAGATGATCGCTAAATCACAGGTCGACGCGCCCGTCGCCATGTTACGTGTGTATTGTTCATGCCCAGGGGTGTCGGCGATGATAAATTTACGTTTTTCCGTTGAAAAATAACGGTATGCCACATCAATAGTAATGCCTTGCTCACGCTCAGCTTGCAAACCATCGACTAAAAGCGCGAGATCCACTTCTTCGCCCTGTGTACCGGATTTTTTACTATCACGTTTAACGGCATCCAAATGATCTTCATAAATCAATTTAGAATCGTGTAATAAGCGGCCTATTAAGGTACTTTTACCGTCATCAACGTTACCGCATGTCAGAAGACGCAATAAGTCTTTTTCTTCATGCTGTTTTAGGTAACCAAGTATGTCTTGGCTGATCAGTTCTGACTGGTGAGACATGCTCTTTTACTCCAAACTTAGAAATAACCTTGTTTCTTCTTCTCTTCCATAGACCCAGCTGAGTCATGGTCAATCATTCGCCCTTGACGCTCTGAACTCTTGGTCAACAACATTTCCTGAATAATTTCAGGAAGTGTGTCGGCTTCCGACTCAACCGCTCCAGTCAATGGATAGCAACCTAACGTACGAAAACGTACCGATTTCATTTCAGGCTGCTCACCGTTTAATGGCATACGATCATCATCAACCATGATCAAAGTGCCATCACGCTCGACAACAGGGCGTTTTGCAGAGAAATACAAAGGAACAATTGGAATACTTTCTAAGTAGATGTATTGCCAGATATCCAGCTCAGTCCAGTTAGATAAAGGGAAAACACGTATACTTTCGCCCTTATTCACCTTTCCATTATAGATATTCCATAATTCAGGACGCTGGTTCTTAGGGTCCCAACGATGCTGTTTATCACGGAAAGAATATACACGCTCTTTGGCACGGGATTTTTCTTCATCGCGGCGGGCACCACCAAACGCCGCATCAAAGCCATATTTATCTAAGGCTTGCTTTAGGGCTTGGGTTTTCATCACATCCGTATGTTTCGCACTACCATGAGTGAAAGGACCAATGCCTTGATCAAGTCCTTCTTGGTTTTGATGAACGATAAGCTCAAGACCAAGCTTGGCAACCATCTCATCACGAAACGTAATCATCTCTTTAAATTTCCACCCCGTATCCACATGCATTAATGGAAAAGGAGGTTTTCCTGGATAAAAAGCTTTCATGGCCAAATGCAGCATGACGGCTGAATCTTTACCAATAGAATAAAGCATTACAGGATTATCAAATTCGGCAGCCACTTCACGGATAATATGAATACTTTCCGCTTCAAGCTGTTTTAGGTGTGTCAGTCTTGCCTCTGTCATAATGTCCCATCTCTAATATTAAGGCTTTAGCATTTCTTACACTATAACATGCCTTTAAGTTATAAAAACCACGCCATCTAGACTTTAGTAGAATATGTATATTAAAAAAGCTATATAGATTCCACTTATGTAACAGCATAAAAAAGGCTAAAGCGTCTCCGCTTCAGCCTTTTAATCAGGATATCTTACAGATGACTATTGAGCGTTCAATTGTTGCTCTAACATCAGCTGATTAATCTGCTTACGCAAACGAATGATTTCTGCGTTTACTTGCGATCGGAATGCATCGCTAGATTGAATTGCTTCCTGCTGCTGTTTCAAGGTCTGCTGCACCTGCGTTAAATCCGAAGCATTTGATGCGTTAGCCTTTTGCTCAACGGTATTAAGCTGCTTCTGCAGTCGATTAACTTCCTGCGTTACGCTTTCAATGCTTAAACCAAGCGCTTGAGTCGTACCTGTTTGCTCATTGAGGGTCTTCTCTGCTGAACTGAGTTGCGCAGCTTGGTTCTGAAGTTTAACCTCTTGACTGTTAACTTGATCCCCCAAAACCTTTGTTAAAGCATCAAGCTCTGCCACCGTTGGCAACAGTTTGTTATAAGCCGCTTCCAAATCACTAAAGGCCCCGTCTTGATGCGCTATGCGTTTAGCCTGCGTTGAAAGATCTGATTTGAGCGTTTTAATCTGCTGCTTCAATAAATCAACGGCTTCACCATTTTCAGCGATGGTTTTGCGGTTTCTGTCATAAGACACCCCCCACAGTTTACGGATCTCGCTCGCATGTGTTTTCAGTGTTTGCTCAACCGTTTGACCTTGCTCATTAGCCGATACATCAGCGGCTAATAACTGGTGGTCAAGGTTTTCAATTTCACTTTTCGCACCGTAAAGCTCATTACGTAATTGTTGATTCTGCTGCCAAAGCCAAAAGCCAGCCGCAGCAGAAAAGGCCAATATCAGAAACAAAAGAAGGTATATACCGAATAAGCTTTGCTTCTTATGAACCACGGCAGGGGCATGAGCGGGTTTAGCAGGAGAAGGCGCTGGACGTGTTTTGGGAGCGTCAGCCTTCTGCCTTCTTTCAGTTACTTCATCTTGATCCAAAGTCATACTTGGGATCTCTACATCATCGTCTCTTCGCATGAAAATCTAATATATTGGTTATTAACAAAAATTATGGAAAATCCAGATAGAACAATTCTAAATAATATTATCTTAGTTCTTTCGATGCTACTATATAAGCACCATTAACTGCTTGATAACAAGCACTTTAGTTAATTAAAAGCAAGGAGAATCGTAATGTCTTTTGAATTGCCCGCGCTACCATACGCGAAAGACGCACTTGAACCACACATGTCTGTAGAGACATTGGAATATCACCACGGTAAGCACCATAACACTTATGTTGTTAAGCTTAACGGTCTTGTTCCTGGTACGGAATATGAAGGCAAAAACCTTGAGGAGATCATTGAGTCAGCTCCTGCAGGTCCAGTCTTTAACAATGCGGCACAAATCTGGAACCACACTTTTTTCTGGAACAGCTTAAGCCCAAATGGTGGCGGTCAACCAACTGGTGCGCTAGCGGATGCGATTAATGCTAAATGGGGTTCTTTCGAAGCCTTCCAAGAAGCATTTAACGACAAAGCCGTTAACAACTTTGGTTCAAGCTGGACTTGGTTAGTTAAAACCGCTTCTGGCGAGCTTGATATCATCAACACCAGCAACGCTGGCACACCATTAACTGAAGGCCAAACACCGTTAATCACGGTTGACCTTTGGGAACATGCTTATTACATCGACTATCGTAATGTTCGTCCTGATTACCTTAAAGGATTCTGGGCGCTTGCAAACTGGGAATTTGCAGCAGCGAACTTTGCCGCTTAAAATTAGTCAATTTTAAGCCAGTCAAAAAAAACGGCCTTAGTAAAACTAAGGCCGTTTTTTTATGATCAAAATGTTTAACACATCCATTGTGACACTATTACTGTAACTCTTCTTGGACTGCCAATTTAGACTGTATAAACTCAGAATGCGGCATAAAAAGCAGCTCACTGATTCGACGTATTCGATGATCTTCATGAGCATCAAGATCACCATCAGACAAAGCCACATGCCAAAGCCCTTTTAACAGCTGCATTTTTTGCTCTAACGATGCATGATCATTGATCACTTTGGTAAATTGATATAAATCATTGGCCTCATCGACACCTTTTCGCGCCTCTTCATATATCAATTCTATGTCATCACCAAGATCACTGACTTCATTTAAAATGCGCTTAATCTCTTTCTCTTCTTCTGGAGCCACATGATGATCCGCTAACATCACCTCCATTAATAATGCCGCCACCGCCTTTTGATAAGATATTTGCTCTTCTGGCTCAATTGGCATGGTAAAAAGGCTTTTTAGTAGGTTTAACATTTATAAGGTCTCCAACAAAGTCTCTCTTAACTCTGAAATTAATGCATTCGGAAATTGACGATAATCTAAATATGGACACCAAACATACGGCCGCTTAACCCAGCAATCCCGACCAACCTGTACGCTTCCCTCTAATACCGGCCACTCCTGCCGCAATTTAAGGCCAACAATAAAGACCGTATTTGTTTTATGTGCAATAGACATTAGCTCTCTTGCACTAAACGTAATGCCCACCTCACTGAATAAAGTGGCCTCTCTGTGTTCACGCCATTGGTCAGGGGCAACGGATGTCAGCTTAGCCATTATGGTTAGAATTTTACGCCAGTGATTACCGTTCAGTTCAATCAACAGGTCAACGCTGTGCTCTGAAGACAAGATGTTTTCGTCCAGTTTGGGTTCGTTTGGCAACAGAAACACATAATTTGCCGTGCTGATATTATGACCGAGTTTCATCGCATCCATATACCCTCTTTCGATAAATTAGGTAATTTTTACTAAATTCAACCCAAAACATTAGACAATACTAATACATTTACATTAGAATTATCTAATATCGAAGGAGATCCTAATGGAAAACTTAACATACCCAATATTGGGCGGCCTATTGATAGGCCTTACTACCAGTTTTTACCTTATTACAACAGGTCGTGTTGTTGGAATAAGTGGAATTTTAGCACAGCTCTTATTTAATAAAGGTCGCCTTCTGCCATTATTGTTTATCTTGGGCCTCATTCTTGGCGGCAGTGCTTATGGTACATTTTTTCAGCCAAGCGTCCCTTTCCCTGAAATAAGAAGTCCATGGCTATTGATGATTTCTGGCTTATTAGTTGGTTATGGTACGCGCTTGGGTGGTGGTTGTACGAGTGGCCATGGTGTTTGCGGCATTTCTCGATTATCCATTCGTTCCATCGTTGCCACCTTAGTGTTTATGGCAACCGCCATTATCACCGTTGCTGTTACCCACTAGGAGTCACTCATGTACGCATTCGTAACCTTTTTAACTGGCTTACTATTTGGCTTAGGTTTAGCCATTTCGGAAATGACCAACCCAGCTGTCGTGATTGGTTTTTTAGATATTTTTGGCGATTGGAACCCATCACTCATTGCCGTGATGGGAGGCGCAATATTTGTTGGCATGCTTGGCTACTGGATCAAAAATAAACGCCTTAGCCCTATTATCGCAAATGAGTGGCAAGTACCTAACCTAAAGCACATTGATCGTAAGCTGCTGATTGGTGCCGGTTTATTTGGCATAGGCTGGGGCCTAAGTGGGTACTGCCCAGGACCTGGCTTAACGGCATTGACCAACAACCCACTGGAAGGCATCTACTTTGTTGGTGCTTTGATAGTAGGCAGCGCGATTCATCACTTTCAGAATGTGTTGTTTCGTAAATAACGTCTAAAAAAAGTGCAAACTAACAAAGGGGCTTTTTATTGCCCCTTTTTTTGTTTAAGGTGCCAAAAAATACTTGACGGGCAGTTAATTCACCCTTAAATTGCGCCCGCGTCATTGCTGAACATAATCCGCACCGCTTCAACTGCTGCGCTAGTCGCTTAAGGCCATCGAGCCGGATAAGTAACAGCCATAAGTAGGACGGGAGAAGGTAAAGACGTTTACTAATTTTCGGTTTATGTTTGCTAAATAGGAGCACCTGCATGTCTATTGACGTTAATGAATTCTACACTCCAGAACGTTTTGCTCGTCTAAAAGCGTTTGCAGATAAAAAAGACACCCCTTTTGTTGTCATTGACACAGAAATTATCGATGAAGCCTACACTGAATTAAGCAAGGGCTTTCCAGTCGCTGACATTTTTTATGCGATCAAAGCCAATCCAGCGCCACAAATTTTAGAACTACTAAGAGATCGTGGCTCCAGTTTTGACGTGGCATCACGCTATGAACTAGATAAGTTATTTGCAATTGGTGATGTATCTCCAGATCGTGTGAGTTATGGCAATACCATCAAAAAAGCCAAAGACGTTCGCTACTTTTATGAAAAAGGCGTGCGTATGTTCGCGACAGACTCAGAAGCGGATTTACGAAATATCGCCAAAGCCGCACCAGGCTCTAAAATCTATGTGCGTATTTTAACGGAAGGGACAGTAACAGCCGATTGGCCGCTGTCACGTAAATTTGGCTGCCGCCCTGACATGGCGATGGATTTATTGATTCTAGCAAAAGAGCTTGGCCTAGAGCCCTATGGCGTTTCTTTCCATGTTGGTTCACAACAGCGTGATATTGGTGCTTGGGATGCGGCCATTGCCAGCGTAAAAGTGATTTTTGAACGCCTTAAAGAAGAAGATGGCATTGTCCTTCAAATGATAAATATGGGTGGTGGCTTCCCTGCTAACTACCTTTCTAAGACAAATGAGTTATCTGTTTATGCAGAAGAAATCACTCGCTTCTTAGAAGAAGATTTTGGCGATGATATTCCACGCATCATTTTAGAACCTGGTCGCTCATTGATTTCTAATGCTGGCATTCTAGTCAGTGAAGTGGTGCTTATTTCTCGTAAATCCCATACGGCGCTAAACCGCTGGGTCTTTACCGATGTGGGTAAGTTTTCAGGCTTAATTGAAACCTTAGATGAATCGATTAAATACCCCATTCACGTTGAAAAAGGCGGGGAACTGGAAGAAGTGATCATTGCCGGCCCAACTTGTGATAGCGCAGATATCATGTATGAGAACCATAAATATGGTCTGCCTTTGAACTTAGCAATTGGTGATCGCATGTACTGGTTGTCTACTGGTGCTTACACAACGACATACAGTGCCATCGAATTTAACGGCTTTCCGCCATTAGAATCCTACTATCTATAAGCGTTTAGCATTGCTTATTCAAGACCTCGGAGGCTTACGCCCCGAGGTTTTTTTTCGGTCCTTTCTCAAGCCCCCAAAATACGTAATAATGACGCCTTAAAGCAGGAGTTGTTATGTCTTATTTGCTCAGTGAACTTGCCATATACCCAATTAAATCCATTCATGGAATCAAGAGTACTCGCGCTGAAGTGCTATTTTCAGGGCTAAAGAATGACCGTCGTTATATGTTAGTCAAGCCAAATGGCGATTTCATTACGGGTCGAAAATACCCGCAATTAACGCAAATCAATGCTCAAGTTTTACCCAACAACGGCCTTGAACTTAGTCATCCAGAGACTGAAAACAAGCTAATATTGAATCCAAACGACTTTCCTCAAACCTATCGAGACGTCACTATTTGGGGGAACGACATTTCAGCTCAGTCGGTAGGAGAAGCAGCAAGCCTTTGGTTTCAAGCTTTATTATCCATCGAAGCCGAACTGGTATTTTTTGGCGAATCGTCACAACGCTTTACCAGTCGTCGCCCTGATTCTCCTGTTGGCTTTGCAGATGGTTACCCTTTTCTGTTAACCACAGAAGCGTCACTAGAGGAATTAAACCGAACTTGCCCAGAACACATTCGTATGGCGCAATTTCGCCCTAACATTGTTATCAAAGGCAATGACGCATTCGCAGAAGATACCTGGAAGCGCATTCGCATAGGTGAGGTAGAATTTGAAAACATTAAACCTTGTGTGCGCTGTATTTTTACCACCATTGATCCGGATAATGCTGAGCGCAGTAAACTAGGCGAGCCGCTAAAAACCTTAGCAAAATTCCGCAAACTGAAAAATGCTGGCATTACATTTGGAATCAATATGGTTGCTTTAAATCAAGGCATGATCCAACAAGGTGATGAGGTAGAAATATTGGAATATCAAGCAGCGGACAGCTATGAAGACAAACGTTAAATAAGCATTACCCATCACGGGACAGAAAAACGAAAAAAGGGAAATCAATCGATTTCCCTTTTTTATGCAACATGAAACGCCAGTTAAACTTAACTGTCCATCTTAGCGAGGTATTCATCGTATGTACCATGGAAATCCACAATGCCATCTGCCGTGACTTCAACGATACGTGTTGCCAAAGAGGAAACAAATTCACGGTCATGACTGACAAACAACAACGTACCTGGGTAATGTTCAAGCGCCAGGTTTAAGGATTCAATCGATTCCATATCCATGTGGTTAGTCGGTTCGTCCATCACGAGAACGTTTGGTTTTTGCAGCATCAACTTACCAAACAACATTCGACCTTGCTCACCACCAGACAAGACTTTGACCGACTTTTTGATGTCGTTTTGTGAGAACAGCAAGCGACCTAGGGTGCCACGAATGACCTGCTCGTCATCTCCTTCTTGCCCCCATTGCCCCATCCACTCTAAAAGATCCACGTCTTTTTCAAACTCATGAGCATGATCTTGAGCGTAGTAACCGATGTTGGCATTATCTGACCAGTTCACATCACCTTGAGTCAATTCCGTATCCCCTACCAGACATTTCAATAGGGTTGTTTTACCAATACCGTTCGGCCCGATTACCGCAATGCGCTCACCCACCTCAACCATCATATTAAGATCACTGAAAATCTTCTCGTCGTAAGATTTCGCAACATTCTCAACCTGTAAGGCCAAGCGGTGAAGTTTCTTTTCTTGCTCGAAACGAATAAATGGATTTTGACGGCTAGACGGCTTCACTTCTTCCAATTGAATCTTATCAATCTGTTTGGCACGAGACGTAGCTTGTTTAGATTTAGACGCGTTCGCAGAGAAACGACTAACAAAAGATTTCAATTCGTTGATTTGCGCTTTTTTCTTCGCATTGTCGGCCAACAAGCGATCACGCACCTGAGTCGCTGCCGTCATGTATTCATCATAATTACCGGAGAACAAACGCAATTCACCGTAATCCAAGTCAGCCATATTGGTACACACAGAGTTTAAGAAGTGGCGGTCATGGGAAATAATGATCATGGTACAAGTACGTTCGACTAATACCCCTTCCAACCAGCGAATGGTATTAATGTCCAAGTTGTTGGTTGGCTCGTCCAACAATAAAATATCAGGATCAGAGAACAAAGCTTGAGCCAGCAACACTCGCAATTTCAAACCCGGCGCAACTTCACTCATTAAACCGTAATGCTGCTCTGTTGGAATACCCACCCCTAACAGTAGCTCACCGGCACGTGCGTCTGCAGTGTATCCATCCATTTCAGCAAATTCGGCTTCCAAATCCCCCGCTCGCAAACCATCTTCTTCGGTCATTTCGGCGTTTGCATAGATGGCATCTTTTTCAGATTTAATCGCCCATAGCTCAGTATGCCCCATAATGACAGTATCAATGACGGAATACTCTTCGTAGGCAAATTGATCCTGCTTCAGTTTACCTAAGCGCTCATTAGGATCTTTAGACACGTTACCTGCGCTCGGCTCTAAGTCACCACCTAGAATTTTCATGAAGGTGGATTTACCACAACCGTTTGCACCGATGAGTCCATAACGTTTGCCTTCGCCAAACTTTACAGAGACGTTTTCGAATAGAGGTTTTGCACCAAATTGCATGGTGATATTGGCTGTTGTTAACAAGGTTTCGTTCCACTCTTCATTAAATAAATTGTTTTGCCCTATTAGGACAATTAAGTGCGCGCATTATCGCATAGAAAGACCTTGGGTTGCGAACCCGTTCTGACATCTATGAATACAGTTATGGCGAATAACCGACATTTCATCAACTTACTCTCACTTATGATTACAAAGGAATATGATGCGTTACTCGACCACACAAAAAGCACCTAGTTTATTGTCGGCAGTCGAGGCACACTTAAATTATCAAAAAATCATTTAGAAACACCGAAATTGGTCGATTATAAATAGAACAGAGAAAATGACGGGAGGGTTCTAATGCAAACCGTCTTAGCAAATGAAGCAAAATACGACATATCACCAGCTGAATTGAAAAAAGGCTCCATTTTTGGCGCTTTATCGGACTCAGGCATTCAATATCTATTGGATAACGGTGTGATTCATCAAGTGGGTATGGGGGAAGAGATCTTTTCCTATGGCAGCAAAGGCAATAGTTTTCACGCTGTGCTGCATGGCAATTTGGATTTCTACAAACAGCACGGTGATAAACAAACGCGCACCCGAACAATCAAATTCGGTGAAGCCATAGCCTTTGTCTCTATGATAGCGCTTCATGAGCGAGTCGGAAGTTTGCACGCTAATGAAGATAGTTTATTACTGGAAATATCCAGTCAGCTGTTTAGTGACTTCCATGACGATTACCCATTCGACTTTGGCATTTTACTCATGAACCTTTCAAGGGACATGGCAAGAACCATTCGAGTATTAAGCAACGCCTTAGTTGAAAATGATGTGATCGTGAAAAGAAATTAGAAACTGGCATCAAACGACACCAGTTCAGTTTATATAGCCCGAAAAGTTATTTTTCAGCGGCAACCACAGAGACTTCGACCAGCAACTCTGGACGAGCCATTCTCGCCTCAACGCAAGCACGGGCAGGAGCATGACCTTCTGGTACCCAAGCATCCCAAACAGCGTTCATCGAAGCAAAGTCTTTCATATCACGAATGTAAACCGTTGCCGAAAGAATGTGCTCTTTGTCAGACCCTGCTTGAGCTAACAGAACCTCTACTTTATCCAACATGGTTTGTGTCTGCTCAGCAATGCCGGCATTCGCATCCGCTGCCACCTGACCACACAAATAAATGGTGCCATTGTGTTTTACAATACGGCTCATACGTTGACCTACTTCTAAGCGCTCAATAGAAGACATAACTCACCTCAAATACTGTTGGATATAAAGGAGCAAATCATACCAGCGAGCAAGCAGTATATTCGCCTAAATAAAACCAAAAACTCAGTTGAATGCACCAGAGTACACTAAAATTCTAAGCCTTTCTGCGCCTTAATGCCTCGCTTAAAAGCATGTTTCACTTCTTTGATCTCACTTACGGTATCAGCAAGCTCAACCAGAGCATCTGAAGCGCCGCGTCCAGTCACCACTAAATGTTGATTTTCTGGACGAACCATCAAGGCGTCCAACACCTTACCTTCATCAAGGTATTCATAGTGTAAAAGGTAGGTTAATTCATCTAACACCACGAGATCGAAACTATCGTCTTGCAACATTTCTTCAGCTTGACACCAAGCTTGCTCAGAGGACTGAATGTCGGCATCACGACTTTGTGTTTCCCAGGTAAAACCGGAAGGCATAATTTCCCATCGAACATTATCCTGCTGACGAAAGAAATCTATTTCTCCCGTGTTCCACTCTCCTTTTAGAAACTGCACCACCCCCACTTTCATGCCATGACCCAAAGCACGTGCCACCATACCTAAAGCAGAACTGGATTTACCTTTGCCATTGCCCGTTAGTAGTACAAACGTCCCTTTGTCTTCTTGTGCCTTAGCAATGCGCTTATCCACATGCTTTTTAATGGCTTGCATGCGGTTTTTATGTTGCTCGGAATCCTTAATTACCTTAGCCATGAAATCTCTCAGTCGTTTGGCTTACTTTATACACGATCATCTTCAGGATCGTATCCTAAGTTTGGCGCTAACCAACGCTCAGCGTCATCTTTGCTCATGCCTTTACGTTCGGCATACTCTTCAACCTGATCTGGACCAATTTTACCCACACCAAAGTAAGTGGAATCTGGGTGCGCGAAAT
Source organism: Marinomonas sp. TW1 (assembly GCF_001625355.1). GTDB lineage: Bacteria > Pseudomonadota > Gammaproteobacteria > Pseudomonadales > Marinomonadaceae > Marinomonas. The sequence continues at coordinate 7,211 of NZ_JSEE01000012.1, read as the reverse complement.
ACCAGCCACTCACCGCAGCCGTTGGTAACATAGCGAAGCTTTCAGTGAGCTCCATACCAATACGTTCATTGGCCCCCAACAGATCCCATAATTTGCTTTTTTCTGTATGATCAGGACAAGCTGGATAGCCTGGTGCAGGTCGAATACCTTGATATTTCTCTTTAATCAACTCTTGATTACTTAAGCTTTCTTGTGGGGCATAACCCCATAAATCCTTACGTACTTTTTCATGCAAGTATTCAGCAGTGGCTTCTGCCAAACGATCCGCTACGGCTTTAATCATGATGGAATTGTAGTCATCATGGTCGGCTTCGTACTGCTCTACCAAAGGTTCAATACCAAAGCCTGCAGCACAAGCGAAGGCCCCCATGTAATCCGCAACGCCCGATTCTTTCGGGGCAATAAAGTCCGCCAAACTGTGATTGTATTTACCTGGCGCGGTTAACTCATTTTGAATACGTAAGAATGACAAGGTTTCCACTACCTCATCACGTGATTCATCAGCGTAAATCTCAATATCATCATGATTCACCTGATTCGCTGGGAACAAGCCGACGACCGCTCTTGCCTGAAGACTGGCTTCGGCAATCACTTTATCTAGCATCACCAATGCATCTTGGTAAACTCGAGTCGCTTCCTCTCCCACTACGTCATCAGTCAAGATACGCGGATAAGCACCTGCCAATTCCCATGTTTGGAAAAATGGCGTCCAATCTATGTAGTCTTTCACCACGGCAAGGTCGATATCCTTTTCACTGAGCACAGTCACCCCAAGCTGATTTGGTGTTACCACTTGTCCGTCAAAAGTTACTGGAGGCTTGTTTTTTCTTGCCTTATCAATGCCAACTCGACGCCCCGCTTTGGCTCTGTCTTTATACCGAATGCGGGTCTTTTCATAATCTATTTTGATCTCATCCACAAAGCTCTGGCGACGCTCAGCATCTTTGCTTAGCAGAGCACTGGCGACGCCCACACTGCGTGATGCGTTTGTAACATGAACAACTTGATTGCGTTTGTAGTTTTGTTCAATTTTAACGGCGGTATGAGCCTTTGATGTGGTTGCGCCACCTATCATCACAGGCAAATCAAAACCTTGGCGCTCCATCTCTTTAGCCACGTGCACCATTTCATCCAAAGAAGGCGTAATCAGACCAGATAAACCGATCATGTCCGCACCTTCTTCTTTCGCAGTACGTAAGATTGTTTCCGATGACACCATGACGCCAAGGTCTATCACTTCAAAGTTATTACACTGCAACACCACACCAACAATGTTTTTACCAATGTCGTGCACATCACCTTTCACCGTTGCCATGACAATCTTGCCATTACTGGACGAAGCCGTGTCCATGTTTCGTGCTTTCTCTTCTTCGATATAAGGCATCAAATAGGCGACCGCTTTTTTCATGACACGAGCTGATTTCACCACCTGTGGTAAAAACATTTTCCCCGATCCAAAAAGATCGCCGACAATGCCCATGCCATCCATCAAGGGCCCTTCAATCACCTCTAATGGCCGATTGTAGGACAAACGCGCTTCTTCAGTGTCTTCATCAATAAACTCAGTAATGCCTTTCACCAAAGCATGGGACAAACGATCAGAAACAGGTAAATTACGCCACTCTTGTGTTTCTTTTTCTGCGGCTTCTCCCGTACCTGCAAACTCTCCTGCAATGGCCAACAAATTATCTGTGGCATCTGGCGTTCGATTCAATACAGCGTCTTCCACAGCATCGCGTAATTTCACTGGAATGTCTTCATACAAGGCCAACTGACCCGCGTTAACGATCCCCATGGTCATGCCTTGTTTAATGGCGTGATAAAGGAAAACCGCATGAATCGCTTCACGAACTGGGTTGTTACCACGGAATGAGAAAGAAACATTCGACACACCGCCAGACACCTTGGCATAAGGCAATTCACGAGTGATATCCCCCGTCGCCTCGATGAAGTCCAGCGCATAACGATTGTGTTCTTCTATGCCGGTGGCGATGGCAAAAATATTCGGATCAAAAATAATGTCTTCAGGTGCAAAGCCGACTTCGTCGACCAATATATGATAAGAGCGACGGCAAATTTCAATTTTACGTTCACGAGTATCCGCTTGCCCTGCTTCATCAAACGCCATAACAATGACAGCCGCGCCATATTTCATCAGTTTTCTGGCTTGCTCTTTAAACTTCTCTTCGCCTTCCTTGATGCTGATCGAGTTCACCACACCTTTGCCTTGAATCCACTTTAGCCCAGCTTCAAGAATTTCCCATTTGGAAGAGTCCAGCATGATCGGCACACGAGAAATATCTGGCTCAGATGCGATTAATTTCAAGAAGCGTTCCATCGCCGCTTGCGAATCCAGCATGCCTTCGTCCATGTTGATGTCAATGATTTGCGCGCCGTTTTCCACTTGCTGACGTGCCACATCCAAGGCGGTATCAAAGTCACCTTCTTTGATTAAGCGCTTAAACATAGCCGAACCGGTAACATTAGTTCGCTCTCCGACATTAACAAACAGGGAGTCGGCGCCAATGTTGAAAGGCTCAAGTCCAGACAAGCGACACTCTTTTACGATTTCAGGAATAACACGTGGCTTGGCGTCCGCAAAAGCTTTCGCAAAGGTTTCAATGTGCTCTGGTGCTGTACCACAACAGCCACCAATGATGTTCAAGAAGCCAGACTCAACCCAACCTTGAATTTCATCCAACATTTCATCTGGTGATTCATCGTACTCACCAAAGGCATTCGGTAAGCCAGCATTCGGGTGCGCAGATACATGCGTGTCGGCGATACGGGATATTTCTTCCACGTACTGACGCAGTTCTTTTGGACCCAGCGCACAGTTTAGACCAACGGAAATCGGTTTAGCATGAGCAACCGAGTTCCAAAACGCTTCCGTGGTTTGACCCGATAAAGTCCGACCAGAAGCATCCGTAATGGTGCCAGAGATCATAATGGGATAACGCACACCGGTTTTCTCAAAGTAATCCAGCACAGCATAAATAGCCGCTTTGGCATTCAAGGTGTCGAAAATGGTTTCGATCAACAGAATGTCGACACCACCTTTAATTAACCCATCGACGGCTGTGGTGTAGGCGTCTACTAATTCATCAAAATGAATATTTCGAAAACCAGGGTCGTTTACGTCTGGTGATATGGTACAGGTTCGACTGGTTGGCCCCACCGCCCCAGCCACGAAACGCGGCTTAGTTGGATTCTTGGCCGTAAATTCATCCGCCGCTTCACGTGCTAAGCGGGCAGATTCAAAGTTTAATTCATAACTCAAATCTTCCATGTGGTAGTCCAACATGGAAATGTAGTTGGCATTGAAGGTGTTGGTTTCAATGATATCCGCACCCGACTCAAGGTACTGAGCGTGGATCTGTTTAATAATGGCTGGCTGAGTCAGTGACAATAAGTCATTATTGCCTTTCAAATCACTTTGCCAGTCAGCAAAGCGTTCGCCTCGGTAATCCGCTTCCTCAAGTTTATAAGCTTGAATCATGGTTCCCATTGCACCATCTAGGATCAATACATTTTCAGATAGACGCTGCTCAAGAACAGAATACGATACCGATTTAGCCACGCTTTACACCTCACAAAATTATAAGCAAGCCTACTATAACAAAAGCGTTCGGCTTTACGTTGAAAAATAGTAATGTGCAAATGAATGATTCAAAAGATCAAATGTTTAGCATAAAAAAAGCCCATTCAAAAATGAGCTAAAGATGTTTGATTTGGGTTTAAAATATACAACTATCTTCCAAGCACACTTTAAATCATAGGCTCAGTTTCATTGGATCTAAGGATTACCGTTCTTATCCCAAATATAGCCACTGCTCCCATTCCCCGCTCTATCACTCTTTCTGCCAAGTGCAAGGATGAGCTGATCGGAACCTATTGGCGTTCCACCATACACCCAAGCGACACCTGTCTGATTAGTAATATGCGCATGCTTCGCTTGAGCATGTAAATTTGTCGGTCCGGGCGTACCATAAGTCGGAGCATCGGTTTTAATGATGGTTAACTTATTCAAGATGTTCTGATCCGCTTCGCAAGCTTCCTTCAGTTTTGGAGTCTCGTAGGTCATTGTCATGTCTATCTCCTTTCATTCCAATCCGATTAAGTAAAACTCATCGAGGATTGTTAACGAATGGAGAATGTAAAACTTGGTGAAACGAATGGCGTTTTAAGGGCTTTTAAGTACTTTTGAACAAATAAAAACCGAACAGGTTGGCTAAAAACACTGATTCTATTAATGGTTAGAGTGAAATGACGTATCCTCAAAGCCAATATGCATAGGCTTTCATGTCTTCATCACAGGCAAAAATGGGCTGGCGGTTATTACCACGCTGAATAATGTGCTCGGCATAACCTGGAATTGACACTCTCGGACGACGTGGCATGGAGACTCCTGTCTCTCATACTTTAAGATAAAAAAGATAGCACGAAGAAGAATTCTCTAGAGAGTAAATTTAATTTTACTCTGCCCCCAATTATTCCCTGATAAATTGCTGTAAGCATCCCAAACCTTTTCGGCTCTATCGCCATGATTCATCGCTAAAGTAGTTTGGTCATACCGTGATTGGCCACTTAAGGTGAGTGTCTTGCTAAATTTTCTTAATAATGCAACATGAGTATAGTTCGATGTAGACCTCTTCACGGTACAGATGTAATATGCCAATATTATTCAATATAGGTATTTTAAGCCACTTGGTCAAATAGCATGATAGAGAATATTACCGAAATCACTAGTACTGGATACAAATTTAAAGAAGGAGAAAAGGACTTCCTTCTTGCCAATTTAGGCTTTCAGGAACGCTTAGATAAAAATAGAGAAATAGGTAAGACCATTCAGCTAAAATGGGCATATGAAGACTTAGAAAGAAGCATCAGCTTCAGCCAACCAATAGATTCATTTTGTCTTTCAGACAACAGAGATTACCTAGCCGTTTCATTAGAATTAGGTATATTTTTATATTCCAGAAGCGGCGAATTAATAAACTCAATCAGCTATCCATTTACCTTCGGAAAAATCGACATTAAAAAAGGAAAGATAAGATTAAAAAAAGCAAATGAAAGTCTTCTAAAATTCAAAGTCATAACAGATGAAAACGACTTTTTCGTTATATACTCGTTGAGCGATAAAGTTATAAGAAGTATCGAATGGATACGATAAAATTAACAACGCCACTAATAGGAAAATAATCCCAATATTAATAAATAACAACTACTCTTTAGGTAGCTTTCTCGCAATACTTTCAAATTCATCCGCACTAAACCCTGTAAGTATAGGCATTTCCCAATCAAAGAACTTCTTATTCCCGATTGCTTCTATTAATAAAGACCTAACACCATACATCTCTGATGTTGTTAATGATGTATCTGGCACTACTGTGAGAACAGCTTCATGAAGCTTCCTTATCACCGTGCTGGTATCGTTAGAGCAAATAACGATATCACCATCGTCTTCCATCTCTTCAAGTAAACTCGAAATTGTGTCCCATAATTTTTGATCTTTAACATTCATAATATTTTTCTCGCTTAAGGAGGAGTTATCCTTTTAGGGATTTTGTTTTCTATATAGTCTTTCTAGTCTTTAGGCTGAAATGAAGTACCGCCATCTGGAGCTTTTGGATCACGAACAACTACTGTTCCTGTAGATTCATGAAGATAATATGTTCTACCATCACTAGCATAACGAACACTACTAGGATTGCTTAATACATTTTCAATGTGATTTTGAAATTGTGTTTGAGTACGAATCCCAAGTCCAGAAAACTCTCCTTGAGTTAAAACATGCTTTTCAAAAGCATGACCTCCAGAAATTTCTTCCGATACTTTTTGTGTATTTAATCGAGCAGAATTAATATTAGTCGTCGCTGGACCGTAAGGCAGATCAGCTTTTACTTCTCCGTCTGGGCCACCAGAACCCTCACTAGTCATCTCCTTCACATTGGTTATTTTGACTTTCCTGGAGGTATTCTCTTTACCCTCAATAAGCTCAACTTGAGTTGCGCCTCCTGGTAACTTTCTATCAATAGATTCATCGTACATTTCACGTGTAGAGCCACGATTTACGTTTAGAGGCTCAGTCACTTCAATCTCAACAATAGAAGGGTCTTCTTTCCACTCAACTTTTACCGCAGTAACATCACGAGCCTCTTGCTGATCCAGTGGTAATGTATCATCAGATGCCCAACGCCCCATAACACTATTTGGATTATCAGCATCAATATTTTGCAGAGCATCTTTCTCTACCATTTGCTCTAGCTTGTATCCGGGCATTAAAGTGACATTTTCTACATCTGTCCCATCTGTCCATGCGGGTTTATATCCCGAATCAATCATTTCCTGATTGACCTCTTCGGCAGTTTTGCTTGAGTGAACAACGACATCATAAGTTGGTGCATCCTGCCCAATCATTTCGCTGTCAGTATCAACAAAATCCACTTTTTTCGAAGCTTGCTCAACAGCTTCTTTTGCAACAACAACCGTAGTCCCTTTGGCTGCTTTTCCAACGCCCGGTGGCATCATTTCAGACACGGTATCAATTAAATTTGATCCGGCTTCTTTAGTGGCTGTTTCAGCGTTACCCTGCAATTCAGCAACCAGTTGTCGGTCTGCGGCACTGCCTTTACTGTCCTCAAATACAAAAGTATCTAATGGGTGAGTAACGGCATCAATTGCCACGTCCCTAAGACCCTCTGCTAATCCTATTGGATCTTCTTGTATAACTTGTACGAACGCATTTGCGCTGTCTATGGCTGTTTTAATCGCTTGCTCAGCCGCATCCTCTAACTCAACATCTACCGTCTTTTCACCATTTTTTGTGCCGTATTTTTCAATGAAATTCGCTTCGCCGCCCCATCCTTGCTCTATCAAGCTCACTTCTCTAGCATTGATATTGGTGTCATTGAAAGTGTCTTGGTCTTTTGCTTGGAAAGCTTCACTGCTCTCGGTATCAAAGCCAATATCCAGACTTCCACGCCCCATTGCACTTTCAGAAACTTGCCCAATATCTGACGCGATATTCGCCAACATTTCTCTGGCTTCTGGGTTTTCTTCAATCTGTTCAGACCAAGTTAATCACGTAACAGGACAGGCATGATAAAAGCACTCGTAGCCAGTAAAAGCAGATCAATGCGCTTACTAAAAAGTCTCTTTTATTGTGCTTGAAGAAAGAATATTCCAGATAAGGAGTAAAAGCCTGAATT
>NZ_JSEE01000011.1 GCF_001625355.1 Marinomonas sp. TW1 | reverse complement strand
GCGAATCGCTTCCAACTTAAACTCTTTGGTATAGGTATTATAAGGTTTACGTTTTGTTGTCATAAGAACACTCCTAAAGGACTTATTGTCCCTGATTAAAAATGTCCGTTAAACTGTAGCAGGTTCACTCTGACCCTTTTATTTTTATTAGCTTTAGACTAAATTGTTGTCATATGCCCTCCAAACTTAAAGTGCATCCATTATATAAGAGCTTATTATTACCTCTATATCTGTTGTGTTTACACTGCATATAAAATAAACATTGAATGTTATGATGACTTGAGGAGAATAATAGTGAAACTAAGTACTATACCAATCAAACTTGTTGTATTGTTATTTGTACTATCTCTTGGTGGCTGTGCTAGCAGATCATTAACCATCAATGAAACACAAGGCCTCAAAGAGGAATTTGCTAATTTAGTTGATTACAATAAAATTAAAGTTTTTAACAAAAATGCTCAAGATAACGAAGCCTTCAAAAAAGAATTACAAATACTTCAATTAAATAATCCTTCTTTGATACAAAAATCTTTGATCAATCGTCCTTTTGTTATTAATGACGATATTTACTATCCCGATGGTCAATATTTAAAAGATTTTAAAATAGCAGGTGATTTTGTTGATTGGGGAGATTTTGTTCATGAGGTTTGTCATGTCGTTTCATATCACAAAAAACTTACCTCAAAAAAACATGATAACAAGCCCTATAATTGGAAGCTTGGGTTGTTAGAACAGGTTACTGTTGATCAGACTGAACTATATAGAATTCCTGGCCCTTCTCAATTGCCGAGTAATGCAAAGCTTTCAGACTATTATTTTGAACAACAATGCGAATTTTTAAGATCTTACGCAATGTATAAAAACAACCCAGTCTTCCAGCCTTATAAAAAAATGATTGATGAGGCCTTTGTAAAGGTAGCGATGGCAAAAAATCAAGTTGATCTGGATAGTGAATTAAATATTCAAGCAAATAACACATTACAAAATGGAAATTGGTCAATCGCTCCAGGAGAAGATCGCATTTCGCTTGTAGCAAGAACACGAATCAGCGAACCTGAAACTTCCTATCTTTTTAAAATAAGTTCGACGTCTTTTGATGCATTAGATGCCACTTTTAAGTTTATTGTAGATAAGAAAAGGTATATCCACCCTTATAGAGAAGGGAGTGAGATATTTATTGAAGGGAAAAGTATCGATATTGTGATTGATTCTCCGGGGGAAATACATGAGGGAAAATGGTCTATAGTTGATACGGTGCAATCAAACTCGATTACAACCAAAACTATTATCCTTCCCGCCAAGTATCCAAATGCTAATGTGGCTGTGTTTACTAAGCCACGAGATTTTGTTGTAACAGTTGGTGGGGGAAGTATTAAGCATGACTGTCAAAAAACAGTGAAAGTCGGTTTTAATATTGATGGTGCTGATGTGATTAACGGACAAAATAAAGTTCTTTTTCTGGGGGTAGGCAGTAGTATGCTTGGGAAAGGTAAAAGTATAACAGCTGCTGTTATTTCTAGTGGGTGCCCAGCTAACTTTGAAGTCAGGATTGCAACTAAAATAGCCAAACCAATATAAGGTTTTTATAGCGCAGAATTAAGAGGGTAGAGAGTAAATTATATTTAATTTTACTCTGACCATAATTATTGAAGAAAGCCATTACGGTACAATTAAAACAATTGAATTAAAGGATGAAACATGCGCCAACATACCTCAGAATCTCCTTTTCTTAAAAGACGCCGAAAGCAATTTTATCCTCTAAAAAAGAAAGAAGTCAATAGCCGAGGTTGGCTACACAGATTTGCAGATTGGCTCAATGATTTACATGTGGTTCGGATATTTCAGGCTGCAAGTTCTTTTCTTTTAATATTGACGCTAATCGGGTTCTGGCTTGATTATCAAGGGCGTCAGCAAAGTCGAATAGTCAGTGCTTGGCAATTGATTACTAAAAAATCTCCGGGTAACAGTGGAAAAATTGAAGCGTTAGAATATTTAAATAGTATTGATCAAGTATTGATGGGGATTGATTTATCATCAGATAATGAAGACGATTCATCAGGTACATATTTATCAGAAATAAACTTAAGCAAAGCTATTTTATCAAAGTCAAAATTAATGGGGGCAAACTTATATAAGGCAAATTTTCATAGGGCAAGCTTACTGAGAGCAGACTTAAGAAAAGCATTTTTATATGATGCTGACTTAAGTTTGGCCGATTTAAGTAGAGCCGATTTAAGTAGAGCAATATTAACTAGTTCCAATTTAAGTGGCACTGTGATAAATGATGCTGATTTAAATCAGGCAAATTTAATTGATGTAACTAATCTAACATGCTCGCAGTTAACAAAAGCAAAAAACTGGCAATTTGCCTACAGAGAGAAAAAACTAGCTTGTGGTGCGGACATTCCTATTGAGCCGAAGGGTTAATAAATTAAATAAATACTTGTCTATTACGATTGTTATAATTTGAAAAAACTACCAATAAAATGGGGAAGTGAAAAACACATGGTAGAGCACATGCTGCAATACGCTGTAGTGGGATCAAAAGCCTCCGTGGCCTTTCAGTTAGAGCGCTTCATTGAGTCTACAGGCATAGACGAACTCATTATCTCCATGCCGATTCACGATGCTGATGCGAGATTGAAGTCACTGCGTTTGATGGCGGAAGTGAGAGAAGGGTTGGTGGGGTAGGTCGTTAAGGGGCAGAGTGAAATTACATTTGATTTTACTCTGGCTCTAATTAATTAAAAACAGGCAGCATCTATTAATTAAGATCCTTTTCTATTTCTTCCCAACGAATGCTTTTTACCGCGCCAGACTTTAGTTCTGCACTGCGAGCTTCAGCAACTTTTACCCACTCTGCTTCCACATCACTGTCTATTTTGGTATCCATAGCCGTTAAAAAGCAGTGGGCTGCAAGAGCTTTCTCTTTAATACTGAGTTGCGCTATATTTTCGAGGATGACTTTTAATGCATCAGACATAAAATAACTCCGATTGACTATGACTTGATATTACCACTAAAAAAGATATGTGAAACCTTGTATTAACAGATGGCGGTTAATGAGTTTCATAAAAGGCAATCATGAAAATGAGCTAGATAGCTGATCTAACGGGGGCTTCAGTTTTTGTGGCAGGAGTGATTTAAAGACGCTTGTTAACTATTCGTTTCCACCTGTTTTTTAATAGAATTTATACCATCAACTAGTTGCTTAAAATTAGATATATCTGATATCGGTACAACCAATTTTTGTTTATTTTTAATCTGAGCATAACCCCGTTTTGTTCTTAATTCATGAATATCGTTTTCTGGAGAAAAATAATAAATAATTAAAAACCCATCAATCATGAAATACCAAATTAAGCCATCAGAAGCTGAAGTTCCCTTTTCAATATTAAAGTCGAATAATATTTTTTTAATTGCACCGTCATCAAGTGCGTTGTCTTATCTACGATTCTAATGAATGATATCTTAAAAAATGATCTAATCTAATAGAAGTTTTAATTTTTATCTTGTTTTCTTTTAAAAATGTCTAATTAAATTATTAATTTCTTTACCTAAATCTATGTGTTCATATTTAGGTAAACTTGAAATAGATACTCGCCATAGGATTGAAATAAGGAATAAATAAAACTCTTTAAACCTGAATTGATTAAATATAACCGACTGTTTAGTACGTTTTATTTTATGGTGATCTTTAAATAGTCTTGTCCCATATTGTTCGAATTTTTGACTAATATATTGCTCGCACTCCCAACATAGTAATTTTTCTTTAGGATCCGAGTTTGATAGCTTACAGTTCCATCCACTGTATCTGTACTTACCAAAAATAATTGCCCACTTTTACCCTTTAGACTTCTAAAGTAAGAACGTGGGATTATATGAGAGTCTTGTAATTCACTTTTCGAATTACAGAGGTGACAATTTAACAAATCTGGCAATTGATTCTCCGTGTGAGGTAACTTAACGCAGCCATAAACGGCGCGAGTTTGCGAGCGTCCGGCGACCATCGGGAGCGAATTTAATGGCCTTGTTATACGCGCGCATCAGTTCTGAACCCATCCATATAGTAGATACTGTTGTGGCTCCATTTATCTATTCCGTAAACCTTTACTCCAGAAGCCACAATTAGTGATATAGATCCCGCTCCGTGGAGGGGCGGAACTATCACTTCACGATCCACATAGTACACACCATGATTCCCTATTTTTATTTCTTTGAGGTAACTGGCTTTTGCGCCATCTTCCCAAGCCTTTATTTCTGCCGGGGTCGCTGGCTTTGCGATTGAAAAGAAATGATGTTTTATTGACTCCAAAAGAGACTGTGACTGTTCATTCGCACGCTGTATATCATGGTTCATACTCCATATTTGCGACTGTGTACTGTGAAGTTGCTGTCTTAAAGTTTCAGTTTCACTAGTCGTTTCAGTTTTGGTTTTAGCAGCTTCTAGCTTTTTAACAGACTGTTTTATCTTTGCACAACTTCCTGTTACAGCGTCTGTTAAATCAGGTTCTTGATCATCGTAAAAACTGGCAGTTACCCCCGCAAGATCTGTGGGTAACCGAAATGTTGTTTCGGCAGATTTCGGAACCAATATGAAACATTTCTCTAACCCCAATGCGCCAATAAACATCCCAAGCTCTAGCACAACATTATCCCTTACGGAGCTATATTCCTTTTCTCTAATGAGAGTTTTGTCGTCGGGATGAAATACAAAAACGGCGTAATCAGCTTCTTTTGTCTTTCCTATTAGAGTAGTAATAGTAATAGACGACAAATCAAATGCATTTTCCCAAAGCTTAACCCTCATTTCTTGCTCAAGCTTTATATGGACAGCTTCGGCAACTGAAATGGCTTCTGATGATGAAGCAATGAATACTGTAGGTTTATCACTCATGCTTATTTCCTTGCACTTTCTTAAACGTATAACATCTATGGACACCCCGATTTTTGCAAGCAAAATCAAGATCTAACAAGAAGCGTTTTGCAGCCATCTATTCGGATTTTTTATAAAGCAATCGATGCTTTTATCCCTGATGAACTCCGCTGACTTGGTTCTAATCATTTTGACGTTTTCAACGAAACGATGTTAGTCCCAGAATTTCCAAGTCACGGTCTTACCTATCTTGTCATCTATTTTTTTACTAAGCAAAAATAGGAATGTTCTAATTGCAAATTAGGATATGAAAGTAAATTAGGTAGGAAGATTCCTTATCAATTTATCTGTACATCCCTTACTTTCAGTTCATCATAGAACAGTGTTTTGAAGTTTTCCAATAAGAAAACGAGGTTTTTGATGTTGTTCAAAAATTGATGATGCTCAGCTTATTAGCTATATAGATTGTTGTTGATGACGAGTGCGTTTAAGGCTGCCTGACTAACCCCATCCTAGCCTTCCCCTTGAAAAGGGGAAGGAACAAGAGATTTGGTTTGGCTGAAATGCTTTTAAACGTAAAAATAGGTAATGAGCAACTCAACCCTTGTCAGTTCGACGCGATCCTGATTGCGCGACCTTACGGTCTTCCCAAGTCAGTAACCGAAGACCTTTCTCCAACCATAATAACAGCTCAACACCTTACAATAGTGAACCCTGTGCAAACATTGGCAACATCCGGAAGCAATGAGCCCTTATGATTCTGAAAAAGATTTTTTGGTAACTTTTGCATCGTTTGGCAAAAGTTACCCGCTCAGCAGAGCGGAAAAATGCTCCCTAAACAAAGCCAACAAGAGGAATTCTGAATAGCCTAAGGAACAGTGAATTTGAGGTTGCTGGATTAATAACCCCATCCTAGCCTTCCTCTTGAAAACATAAGGGGAAGGGACACGAGATTTGGTTTGGTTGTAAACGGTTTTGTCTGATGGCGCTGCGCTTATCAGGCCTGCATACTGTTGTTAGTGATGAGTTCGTTTGAGGTTGCTGGATTAACCCCATCCTAGCCTTCCCCTTGAAAAGGGGAAGGAACAAGAGATTTGGTTTGGCTGCCCTTGAAAAGGGGAAGGGACGCGAGATTTTATCAGGTGTAAATAGTGATAAAACAATTTACCGTTTTTTGATCTTATAAGGCGAAGGGTCCTGTCGGTTCTTCTGCGTCTTAAATCGTCGGTGTGACCAGAAGTATTGCTCTGGTTTGGTTTCGATTTGTTTCTCTATTAACGAGTTGAGTAGGGTGGCGTCCGCCACTTCGTCGCCACTTGGGTAGTTTTCCACTTCTTGTAATGACAGGAAGTAGCCATCTGGGGTGCGTCCGTAATCGTATATGAGTATGGTGGCACCGGTAGACTTAGCTAAGCGGCTGATGTGGGAGATGGTGGCGCATTCGCGGCCATAGAAGGGCGCAAAGACGGAGTTTTTGCGTCCGTAATCTTGGTCAACGGCGAACCAGACCATTTTGTTGTTTTTCAATGAGCGAAAAATTTCTTTGGTGTTTTTGCGTTCAATGGTTTTGCTGAACACGGCTTTGCGTTGGCGTTCCATCACCCAGTTTACGACTGGGTTTCTTTGTAGCTTGTAAATGGGGTGGACATCAATAAAGCGAGCCATCTGAGTGCCACACAAGTCAATAGAGGAAAAGTGTGCGCCCACTATGATGCTGCCTTTGCCTTTTGCCTCCGCTTTTTTAACAACGTCTTGGTCGTTAAAGGTGATTTTTTGTGCGGTTTTTTCTGGATTGCGAAACCAAGCGGTGAACATTTCAAACACGCCAATGGCCATGCTTTCAAAATGGGCTCGGGCGAGTTTTTCTCGGTCGTCTGCAGGCAGCTCAGGGAAGCAGATTTGCAAGTTTGTGTGGCAAATTTTCTTTCGTCGGCTGCTCAACGCGTAGTGTAGTTTGCCAAGGCCAGTGCCCAAGGCTTTTTGGATTGTCCAAGGTAGGTAGCTGAGTAAATAGGCGATGCCCATGCCTAGCCAAGTTGGCCAATATTGTGGGGCAATGAAGTGTTTGATGCTTTGGTTTAATGTGGTTTTCTTAGCCATGGTATCCTGCCAACAGCGCCGTCCATTGTGCGTCTGTTACTGTAAATTCGGGGTATTTGGTCGCTTCTTTGTCGAATGAGCGCTTTAGTCGGTCGAGGTTGCTTTGCATCCAACTTGCGTCGGGCTTTCTCTGACGGCATTTATCAAAGTCAATCAGCCAGACTTTGCTGGCGTTGTCTATCATGATGTTGTGACAGTTTAAGTCTGAATGAAAGATGCCTGCTTTATGGAATTGGGCAATAACCCGACCTATTTCTTTCCAGTCTAGTTGATCATTTTGTTGCTGCTTGATTAGGTCAAATAAATCCGTCGCGCCTTTTATCGTCGCGGTGAGTAGTTCGGCTTGGTAAAAGCCTTTGTTTAGATGACAAATGGCCGCAATGGGTTGTGGTACCGGTAAGCCTTGATTGTACATGGTTTCGAGCAGACTAAGCTCTTGCCATGGGCGTGTACGGTGCAGTCCTGAAAATACAAAATGACGTTTGCTGAGTTTGGCAATCAAGCCACCACGGCGATAGCGACGTAAAACAAATTGGCCATATTGGCTATCGATAAACCACACATCGCCTCGGCCTGTTCCGGTTCCTTTGACAGCGTTTTGTTGTTGCCAGAAATCGGTATTAAACCAGTCTTGTGTGATGGGTAGTTGGGCGGCGCTCTGCATTAAATAGCGATGAGCGTTCGTCTTAATCAGTTGTGGCATCTTGCTCGCTTAGGGTCATTCGTACCGTGTTCAGAAATTTGGACACTTTCCAGACTGGCTATTCTATAATACTTGCCGACGTTAAGCAGCCCTAGAGGAAGAGATGCAGCAAGATAAAATTCAACACCTAGCCGTGGTTCGTTTGTCAGCGCTAGGTGACGTTTGTCATGCCATGGCCGTGGTGCAGGCGATTATGAAGCAACACCCTGAGATGCAGGTGACTTGGATAACCTCACCGCTGGAAGCCAATTTAGTGCGCTTATTGCCTGGGGTAGACGTCAAGGTATACGACAAAAAGACCGGATTTAAAGGCATTTTGGCCTTGCGTAACGCATTGGCTGGGCAGCAATTTGATGCGTTATTGCATTTACAATGGTCGTTGCGCGCCAGCTTATTGACACTGGCGGTGAAAGCCAAACGTCGCATTGGTTTTGCTTTGTCTCATTCTCGTGAAAAACAACATTGGTTTGTCAATGAATTGGCCCCTGAGCCACAGGGTGAGCATGTACTGGATTCGTTTCTTTCCATTGCCAGTGTGTTGGGAGTCACTACACCCAGTTTGCCCTGTGAGTTGACCTTGCCGGCTCATGAATTTGATTTGCCTGAACACTATGTGGTGATCAATCCTGCGGCGTCTACCGCTGTGCGTAATTGGACTTTTGAGGGCTATAAAGCGCTGCTGTTGCATCTGTTAGCCAAGGGCAAGGTTCCGGTGCTGACGGGAGGGCCTGCTGACAGTGAGCGAGAATTGGCTGGAAAATTGGTCTCGCAAACGTCTTCTGAGGTGATCAACTTGGTGGGCAAAACGCCTTTAAATGCCATGTTTTCTGTGCTTAAAGGCGCGCAATTGGTGATCAGTCCAGATACGGGGCCTGCGCACATGGCGACGTTGGTCGGTACGCCAGTATTAGGTTTGTATGCTCATTCTAACCCACAGCGCACCGGGCCTTACCGAGACTTGGACAAGGTGATCAGTGTGTATGAAGAGGGCATTGCGAAAGAATACGATAAACCTTTGGCAGAATTGCCTTGGTCGACTCGAGTGCATGACCCTGAGGCCATGCAGTCAATTGGTATCGAACGAGTATTGAAGCAAGTCGATTTGCTGATTTAGCGGCTTATTAATTAAGCCCTTGTTCGGCCAGTTTCAGATCCAAAGTGGCTTTTAGTAGGCGATACAGTTGGATAGAGGCGTCGATCTCTTCCTTACGGTTGGTCAAACTTTCAATGTTGAGTCCCAGAGGTACGCCAAGCGGTAACGCCACTTCAATAATTTGCTCTAAGGCATTACGGCAAATTTTAATGGATTCATCTAACGGTGTTTCCGAGTCCAAAATGCGATGCTTGGTGGCTTCTGGTACAGAGATGCCAAGCCATTCCATGAACTCTAGGGTCTTAGCACTACCACAAGGCGTAAAGGTTAAGATAATGCGCTTCGGCGTGTTGCCTTCTTCTCTGCAAGTACGGGCATAGCGACTGATGAGGTCGGCTGTTGCTTGTGGGTTGTAGACGGCTTGCGAAATGAAAAAATCACAACCTGCGTTGGCTTTCTTACTTAAGCGAAGGTGTTCGTCGCCTTTTTTCGCATGGCGCTCGGCGATGGTGACACCACCTAGGTTAAAGTCATGCTCGGAGGCAGCTAAGGTTTTGTAGGCTTCTGGTAAGGGCAGTTTGATGTCGCCCTCAGAAGAGGGGGAGCCTACCAAGACGAGGTCACGAATACCGTAATCTTCCCACGCTTCGGTTAACCAGCCAGAAAAGGCTTCGGCGCTGCGTGAAGAAACGGACTTGTAAGTGACAACCGGTTTGTCTGAGGCCAGATGCAGACGTTTTGACCAAGCTCTTGGGTCGTGAGTTTCCATGAAAGGGAATGGGCGTGGCTTATCGATGCGGCTGGTTTCGTCTTGGATGTCATAGACAATCAAGCCGTCCACATCGATGTCGGCTAATCGATTTAGTAACTTAGCGCTGATTTCTTGTAGTTGCTCTTCTTGCACAGAGGATTTCGGTGGTGTTGTACCGATAAAATAGACGCCTCTGCTTGCGTCCTGAAACTTTCTTGCCAATTCCGATTTCATAATGTCACACTCTTATTCTGTGAGGCGGGGTTTAGGCCTCTACCTTGATTCAATAAGGTTATTCTATCAGTGAATGATTTTCACGGCTTCCATATGAAATTGAATAATATTGAAGTTAAAGTGAGGTGGGCTAATTTGTTGGCCCCATTATGAGGGGATTGTGGTCATGATTGACTTAAAACAGTTGCCGGATAACAAGGATTTACCACCTGTACACCAATGGCAGCCGGATTTTTGTGGCGATATGGACATGTTGATTAAGGCTAACGGTGATTGGATTCATGAGGGTGGGAAAATTCATCGTCCAGCGATGGTGAAAATGTTCAGTCGGATTTTATGGCAAGAAGCGGGGGAGCATTTTTTGGTGACCCCCGTGGAGAAGGTACGTATTCAAGTTGAGGACGCGCCATTTCTGGTCACTCAGTGGCGTCATATTGAAACGGCTGCGGGGTTAGCCTATGAGTTCACCACTTTGACAGAGGATGTGTTGGTGTTAGGTGAAAACACAGACCTTTGGTTGGCGGAATTTCATGGTGAGCAGCGGCCTTACCTTGGTATGCGATATGGTATGAAGGCCTTAATGGGGCGTTCCGTATTTTATCATCTGATGGAATGCTTGGAGCCTGTCACCGTCGGAGAAGAAAGTGGCCTAGGCTTGATCAGTGCCGGGAAATCTTATCTATTAATGCAAGATGAATAAGGTATTTTTCTTTGTCTGAGTTATAATCACGACAATTAAGAAATTGACCCATTAGGGGTTATCTAGCAGACGTATTGAGGTGTTTTTTTGTTATTCGAAGATTTTGGTTTTGATAATCGTATTTTAAAGTCCATTGGTCACCTTGGTTTTGATGAGGCGACGGAAATTCAAGCACGTGCGATTCCTGAAGCCATGGCTGGTCGTGATTTATTGGCCTCTTCGAAAACCGGTTCTGGTAAGACGTTAGCTTATATTTTGCCTGCCTTGCACCGAGTATACAAAAAGAAAGCCTTGTCGCGTCGTGATCCTCGTGTGGTCATTTTGGTACCTACTCGAGAATTGGCCAAGCAAGTTTTTGGGCAGTTACGTTTGCTACTGGCGGGCAGCCGTTTAACGTCTGTGCTGATTTTGGGGGGTGAAAACTTCAATGATCAGCATAAGTCATTACAGAAAGATCCGCATTTCATTGTGGCGACACCGGGGCGATTGGTTGACCATTTAACACAGCGCCATGTGTATTTGGAAGGCTTGGAATTATTGATCCTTGATGAAGCGGATCGCATGCTGGATTTAGGGTTTGCGGACGCGATGAGAGCCATTAACAATGCCGCTAGTCACCGCCAGCGACAAACCTTGTTCTTCTCGGCGACGCTGGATAATACCGATGTCAATGAGATGGCTTCCGAGTTGCTAAAAGAGCCATCGCGGGTAGCGATTGGACAAGGTTACGATGAGCACAAAGACATCGAGCAGCACGTGCTCTTGTGTGATCATTTGGATCATAAGCAAGCCTTGCTGAAACACCTATTGTCAGAACAAAGCATTAAACAAGCCATTATTTTTACGGCCACAAAAGCCGATACCGTGCGCTTAGCTGAGTTGGTTGCTGAGTGGGGAATGACCACTCAGGCATTGAATGGTGATTTGTCGCAAAGCGCGCGTAATAAGACCATGGAGAGTTTTGCTAAAGGTCAATTTAACGTCTTGGTCAGTACGGATTTGGCTTCTCGTGGTTTAGACATTGCCAGTGTGTCGCATGTCTTTAACTTTGATTTGCCAAAACAAGCGGAAGAGTTTGTTCACCGTACGGGGCGTACGGGTCGAGCTGGCTTTAAGGGCGATGCGTATTCTTTGGTTGGACCAAAAGATTGGTTGAATTTTAAAGCGATTGAAGCCTTCCTACAAAAAACCTTCTCGCTTGAAAGCGTGGAAGGTCTGGAAGCGAAGTTTAAAGGCTTAGTGCCACCCAAACCCAAGAAGACTAATGCGGCGGTTAAAAAGGACTCTAAAGCGCCTCGTAAAGCGTCTCAAAAGAAAAAGTCATCGCCCGCGAAGAAGCGTTTTCATGAAGACCGTCAAGATGGCTTTGAGGCCTTTAAGTTGCCGGTGAAACGAACCAAATCGTCGTTGTCTGATGAAGAGTAAATGATCGCGAACGTTATTTATAATGAGTCAAAAAAATCGCATGATATTGATCTAACTGTGATCTATATTCACATTACGAATTGATTCTATGGAGAAGAGCTTATTAATCGTTTACCCCCATTAAATTCATTAAGGTGTTTTGAATCGGCTGCCCGTCATGGCAGCTTTAATAAAGCGGCCAAGGAGTTGTCCGTTACACCTTCTGCGATTAGTCACCAAATTAAAGGCCTTGAAGGCTTTTTAGGAATTGAGTTATTCCGTCGGACTAAGCGCAAAGTTATTTTAACGGAAGCTGGGGAGTCTTATCTAAAACCCATCAAGAGCATTTTTGAACAACTTGAAAGTGCCACATCCGAATTAAAGAGCCAACAGAAATCCGGCTCGTTAAGATTGGCCGTGGCTCCCGCTTTCTTGACGCGCTGGTTAATGCCGCGGATGGAAAGCTTTCAAGAAAGCTATCCAGACATTGAAATTGAAATCAGTTCTTCAACGGGATTGGTGGATTTTTCAGCGAATGACATTGATATGGCGGTGTATTTTGGTAGCGGTGAATGGGAAGGCATTGAAGCTCATTATTTACGCCCTTCAAGATTGGCGCCGGTTTGTAATCCGCGCTTGATTAAGCCTGATCGTCCGATTAACAAACCAGACGATATGCGTTTTTATCCTTTGTTACACGTGACTAAGCGAAAAGATGAGTGGAATGATTGGCTTAAGCAGCATGATCTAGACCCTAATCAATTTCGCCGAGGCTTGATGTTTTCCAGTGGTTCTTTAACGGCAGGCGCGGCGGCACAAGGGCTAGGCATTTCCTTATCTGATCCTGAATTGGTTATGCCAGAGATTGTTGATGGGACGCTTAGAGTCTTGTTTGATCAGCACTTAATAACCGATAAAGCATTCTATTTAGTGTATGAAAAGCGACGTTCCGTGACACCAGCCATGCTGGCGTTTAAGGAATGGATTATCGAGAGAATGGTGGTTTACGATGAAGAGTAAAGTGTAAGCGTACGTTCACCGTTGTTTTAGTATGTTGAGATGAGAAGAAGATATGAGTAAGGCGTTGACAGTAAACAGTTATTTTGAAAATCAAGTAAAATCGATTGCTTTGGACAACTCGGAAGGCGTGTCTACGGTTGGTGTGATGCAAATCGGTGAGTACGAGTTTGGCACTAGCCAGCGTGAGTACATGACGGTTGTGTCGGGGAGTCTGACGGTAAAATTACCTAATGAGTCGGATTGGCAAACCTTTACTAAAAACCAAACTTTCATCGTCGAAGCCAATCAAAGCTTTGGTGTTAAAGTGACGGAAGTCACCGCTTATCTTTGTCGTTACGAATAACGCTAAGTTTAACAAAGACAACAAAAAGGCGGATTCCAAATGGAATCCGCCTTTTTTCATGGCGCGCAATCGCTAGGATGTGTCTAGTTCATGGTCGCTCTTGGACTAGTTACCTGCAACGACATTGATCATTAGCGTGACACGATCACCCGGTTGGACGTATTTTTTACTGCCTACTTTGGGGTTCCAGCCGCGAATGTCATTCACAGAGACTTTAAACTTATTCGCTACTTTCGCTAAAGAATCCCCTGAACGAATGGTGTAAACCACTTTTTTCATCACACTGCGTTGTGCTGTTTGAGATTTTTTGGGTTCTAGCCAAACCACCAGTTTTTTACCTGGCATCAGAGGGTCGCCTAAGCCCATACCATTCCAGCGTGCTAAGGTTTTGCTGGTGGTGCCATACTTGTTGGCAATCAGCCACAGGCTATCGCCAGAGTTCACTGTGTAGTTGATTTTGATTTTGTTGCGATTCGGCGCTCTTGATTGCTTTGCAAGCAAACGTTGGTGAGAGCTTAAGGTGTAACTTTCAATGTCATTACCTGCCACTGGAATCATTAACTCTTGGCCGACTCGAATCAAAGACGATGAAATCTTGTTAACACTCTGTAGGACATTCACTGTCGTATTGTGTTGTTTTGCCACAAGCAATAAATTGTCACCGGCTTTTACCGTATAGCGAACCCAAGTGACACGCTCTTTATTCGGGATTTCAGCAAGCTTGGTGCGGAAGTCTTTGGCTTTGCTCACAGGAATTAGGAGACGATGCGGGCCTTCTGGTGATGTTGCCCACTGGTTGAACCCTGGATTAAGCAAGTACACTTCGTCAATGCTGATGTCTGCCATTTGAGCCGCTTGCGCAAGGTCAAGCTGACCACCTATGTTGACGACATCAAAGTAAGGCTTATTAGGGATAAAGTACGTTTCGTAATTGTACTTTTCCGGATGCTTGATGATTTTTGCTAGGGCAATCAGCTTTGGCACGTAAGCACGCGTTTCTCGTGGTAGATCCAAAGACCAGAAATCAATAGGCTTGCCTGCGCGTTTGTTCTTACGAATGGCTCGCATTACCGTGCCTTCGCCCGAATTGTAAGAGGCTAGGGCGTGTAACCAATTGCCATCAAACATTTTGTGCAGACGAGTTAAGTAGGCAATGGCCGCTTGGGTGGAACCAATGATGTCACGACGTCCGTCATACCACCAAGTTTGGTCCAAACCATACATTTGGCCTGTAGAGGGAATAAATTGCCACGGTCCAGAAGCACGTCCATGACTGTAGCCAAATGGATCAAAGCCACTTTCAACAATCGGCAGTAGGGCGATTTCGGTTGGAATGCCGGCTTTTTCTAGTTCGTCGACAATGTAGTACAGATAGCGCTCACCGCGTTTAGACACTCGATCTAAATAGCGTGGGTGTGAACTGTACCAACGCAGCTGTGAAGAAAGACGAGGACGGTCGATGTCTAAATTCAGCTGATACCCAGCACGAACGCGATCCCAAATGTCTTCTGGTTCTTTGGGCTCATTCGCCACAATGACAACGTCATCCACCGCTTCTACTTCAACGACGTCTTCGTCAGTCGCGGCGGCAAGTTCTTCTGCGGTTGCTTCATCGACATCTACTGTTGGAACGGTATCAATGATGCCAATGTGTTCAGGATTGGCTTCCACCACTTGCGCCTCTTCAGTGGCATCAAGGGTGTCGGATGCGTTGCTTGTATCGACCTTAGAGACCGTTTGGCACGCCGTTAGGAGTAGGCTTGTTAAACAAACCCATAATAATTTATATGTCATGAAGGGTCACAAAATTGAGTAAAGTTTGGCCATTTTATCGAGCTGAATATTCAGGTCAACTAAAACTGTCTTTTGCTCGCCTTACTTGGCTGAAAGCAGCGCTCGGTTGATCGGCCACTTCTTCGCTAAGTTGCTGTGCCGCTTGAACTTTTACGGACTCTATATGAGAACGTAAAAATGGATTGGTTTTTTTCTCTAAGTCCAGCTTACTGGGTAAGGTCGCTTGCTTTTGTTGGCGTAAAGTTTGGCAAGTTAGAGTCGCATCTAATAGACTTTGATTTTGTGGTTCAAGAGACACAGCAAAGCGATAATTTGCAAGAGTATATTCGTGTGTACAATAGACTAGAGTGTCATCCGGCAGCGCAGAGATTTTTTGCATCGCAGCCAGCATTTGTTCCGCTGTGCCTTCCATGATGCGCCCACAACCACCTCGGAAAAGAGTATCACCGCTGAACAGAATCGGGGTTGGCTGGTCGCTAAAATAACACAGGTGATCCAGTGTGTGCCCAGGGGTTTCTAAGACACGAAACGATCGCTCAAAAATGTTAACGTGATCGTCTTCAGCCAGTGGGTGTGTCACCAAATCCGTTAAATGAGCGGGACCAAAAACCGGACATTGGAACGTCTCTTTTAACTCAGCTACGCCGCCTGTGTGGTCTTTATGGTGATGAGTAATAATGATACCGGCTAATTGTTTATCGTCTTGTTGGCAGTAATTCAGAACGACATTGGCATCCCCAGGATCAATCGCCCAGATGAGGGAGGTATCATTGTGGCGGATTATCCAGATATAATTGTCTTGAAAGGCCGGAAGCGGAAAAATAATCATAAACTTTCTACTTTAATAAGAAGTCGATGTAAATCATGGCGTATCAAAGTTGGACTGGCGTCATGACGCGATAAAGAGATTTCATTGTATGTTGGATGATCAATCAAGACAATTGTTTCAAAACTGGTATGAAACACCGCTTGGGGTGGATTTATTACAGTGTGAGTTACAGCAGATTGAAGCGGAATTGGACCTTGCCATTGGCTATTATTTGGTGTGCCAATCGCCCTTAAAACAATTTTCCATAAAGCATGATCGATTGCGTGAAAACTTGTTAATTGCGCCAACGCTAGAGCTGGGGGCGTCGGTTAACACTGTGGTGGCAAAAGCCTCTGAATTGCCGTTTGAATCTGATGGCGTGGACGTTCATGTGTTTCATCATACGCTCGATGTGTCTTCCAGTCCCCACGATGATTTACGTGAAGCCGCACGGACCTTACTGCCAAGCGGCAAGATAGTGATTGTTGGTTTTAACCCATGGAGTTGGTGGGGGATGAGAAGAGTGTTCTCAAAGCGTGTGAAAGCGCCTTGGTGTGGACGTTTTATCCGTTATCAAAGATTGGAAGACTGGCTGAAAGTCGCGGGCTTGACCCTAGAAAGTAAGCATTTTATTTATTATGAGCCGCCACTTCAAAGTGCGAAATGGCGTAGTCGTTTTAACTGGTTAAATCGTTTGTTTAAAGCATTGAAATTGCCCTTTGGCGGGGTCTATGTGATGACCGCAACCAAGCATGTGAAACGCAATATTCCGTTAAGGCCACGTTGGTCAAGAGCGCGAGTGCGTGTTCCGCCATTAACCAAACCAACCGCAAAAGAGATGAAAGAGTGAAAGAAGTTGTAATTTATACTGATGGTGCATGTAAAGGTAACCCTGGCATAGGCGGCTGGGGCGCTTGGTTAACGTTCGCAGGCCATGAGAAACGTTTGTGTGGTGGCGAGCGCGACACGACCAATAATCGAATGGAATTAATGGGTGCCATTGAAGGCCTGAAAGCGTTAAAAGAAGCTTGTGACGTCACGCTGTATACAGACTCTTCTTATGTTCAAAAAGGCATCACGCAATGGCTAGCAGGTTGGAAAAAGAAAGGCTGGATGACGGCGTCAAAACAACCTGTCAAAAACAAAGATTTGTGGCAAGCATTAGATGAGGCTTGTCAGAAGCATCAGGTGACGTGGAAATGGGTCAAAGGTCATGCTGGCATTGAAGGAAACGAGATTGCTGATCAATTGGCGAATCAAGGCATTGATGAGTTGAGGGCGCAATAATGAGACAGGTCATACTGGATACTGAAACAACGGGTATTGATCCGAAACAGGGTCATCGAATCATCGAAATCGGTTGTGTGGAAATGGTGGGGCGCAAGCTGACCAAAAACCACTTTCACGTTTACATTAATCCAGATCGTGAAGTGGAAGAGGAAGCGTTTCGAGTTCACGGTATCAGTGATGAATTTTTGGCGGATAAGCCAAGGTTCCATCAGGTTGCACAAGAGTTTTTCGAGTTTATTAAAGGCGCTGAATTGATCATTCACAATGCGCCGTTTGACATAGGGTTCATCGACCATGAATTTGCTTTACTTGGCGCGGGTTACCCGAAAGTAGCAGAGGTGTGTGGTGTCTTCGATAGCTTGGTTTACGCTCGTAAAAAGCATCCAGGTCAAAAAAATAACCTAGATGCCCTATGTAAACGTTACGGCATTGATAATTCCCATCGTGATTTGCACGGCGCCTTGTTGGATTCGGAAATCCTAGCCGATGTGTATTTATTGATGACGGGGGGCCAAACCAGCCTTGGGTTGGCCAATAATTCAGATTCAGATTCAAGTGAAGAAGGTGATGTAGGGGAAATTCGCCGTTTATCCCCTGAACGACCTGCGTTAAAAGTGATTCGTGCCAGTGACGATGAATTACAGGCGCATGAAGAACGCTTGGACTTGATTGAAAAGAAAGCTGGTCAAGTATTGTGGCGGAATCAATAAGCTCAACGAAGAGTGAGATGACGTCATAAAAAATGCCCGCTTACTCAGGCCTAAATTCAGGTCAGGGTAAGCGGGCATTTTTGTATCAAGCGGTTGCTGATTCGATTACAGCAAGTAGCTAACGCATAGGCCACCAACGAGGCTCAATACGATGGTGTATGGCAAGGCCATCCAAACCATTTTGCCATAAGAAAGGCGCAATAATGGGGCGATTGCCGAGGTTAGCAAGAATAGAAAAGCCGCTTGTCCGTTTGGTGTTGCGACGCTAGGTAAGTTCGTACCTGTGTTAATGGCTACCGCGAGCGTATTGAAGTGCTCGCGACTGATTAAACCACTGTCTAACGCTTCTTTCACTTCACCAATGTACACGGTTGCGACGAATACGTTGTCACTGATGGCTGACAATAAACCGTTGGCGATAAAGAACATGAGAGGTTGGCTTTCCGTTGGCATGTTTAGAACCACATCGATAATCGGCTGGAACAAGTGCTGTTCATGAATTACCGACACAATGGTAAAGAAAACCACTAACAACGCGGTGAAAGGCAAGGCTTCTTCGAAAGCGTGACCGATTTGGTGCTCTTCTGTGATGCCATTAAACGCGGTGAGCAGCACGATGACCATCAGGCCGACCAAACCAACTTCAGCAACGTGAAATGCCAGAGACAGAATCAGAATTAATGCCACAATGCCTTGGATAATTAATTGTGCTTTATGTCGCGGCGTACTCTTAAGTGACTCTTCTTTTTCAAAGTTCTTTAAGATGTTTCGCACGTTTTCAGGCAAATGAGCGCCGTAGTCAAACCATTTGGTTTTTTCTAGAACAATCACGGTCAACAGACCGCATGCTAGTACTGGCATGGAAATCGGCGCTACGCGCGTGAAGAACTCTAAAAAGTCCCAGCCAGCTGTTTTAGCGATTAATAAGTTTTGCGGCTCGCCCACCAAAGTAGAAACGCCACCTAGCGCCGTACCGATGGCACCGTGCATCAACAGACTGCGTAAAAAAGAGCGGAATTCCGCTAAGTCATTTTGGTTTACCGGTAGCACCTTATCGTCGCTGTTTGGGTTGTGTTTGCCACTGCTGGTTTGATCAGACGCGACCTTGTGGTAAACGGAGTAAAAACCAACACTGACACTAATAAGGACCGCGGTTACCGTTAAAGCATCTAGAAAAGCTGACATCACGGCAGCGGCGAAGCTGAAGACTAAGGAAATAATGATCTTGGAGCGGATTTTGACCAAGAGCTTATTGAAAATAAACAACAGCATGCCTTGCATGAAGTAGATGCCCGCCACCATGAACATCAGCAGCAATATCACATCGAAGTTTTTAATGACTTCGTGATACACACCATCGCTATTGGTTAAGCCTAATAATACCGCTTCTAATGCGATTAAACCGCCTGGCTGTAATGGGTAGCATTTTAATGCCATGGCAAGGGTGAAAATAAACTCGATGATGAGTAACCAGCCGGTGATGAAAGGCCCTAATGTCACTACCGCAATAGGGTTCAGAATTAAAAAGGCAATCACTACTTGTTTGTACCAGAGAGGCGAACTGCCTAGAAAATTATTACCCAGAGCATGGGATATAGAGGTTTTCATTAAGAGCTCCTTAAACGTAACTTGCGTGCAAGTTTTTTGCTTATTTTTAGATGCGCTGAATAATAAGGGATAAACAAGCTTGTATCTACGGTGAAAATGCATAAAAACCATTGTTATTTGCGTTTTGTGCCCCATTATTACAAAGACTTATAGAATTTAGAGGAAGATGATGTTGGAATTTCTAACGGACTATGCCGGTTTTTTGTTGAAGCTGGTCAGTGTCGCTATCGTGATTGGTGTTTTGCTGGCGATGATCGCAAATGGTAAACGTAAATCTCAGCCAGGCAGTTTGTCTGTGACTAAGCTAAATGAAAACTACGATGCCATGAAGGACGATTTGGATCGTCAATTGCTTGATAAGAAAACGCTGAAAAGCCAGTTGAAAGAAAAAAAGAAGCAAGAAAAGCTGGATAAGAAAGCCAATAAGAAGGCACCGAAAGAGATAGAAGAAACGCCTAAAAAACGCCTTTATGTGTTGGACTTTGATGGCGATATTAAAGCCTCGGCAGTGACCTCGATGCGAGAAGAAATTACCGCTATATTAAGTGTCGCGACAGCAAAAGACGAAGTGGTTGTGCGTCTTGAAAGTGGTGGTGGCATGGTCCACAGTTATGGTTTAGCGGCGTCTCAATTGCAACGTATTCGTGAAGCGAATATTCCCTTGACCATTTGCGTCGACAAGGTGGCTGCCAGTGGTGGTTATATGATGGCGTGTGTTGCCAATAAAATCATTGCGGCACCTTTTGCCATTTTGGGATCGATTGGGGTGGTGGCTCAAGTACCTAACGTGCATCGTTTGTTGGATAAGAGTCTGATTGACGTGGAGCTGCATACGGCAGGCAAATACAAACGTACTTTGACTATGCTGGGTAAAAACACCGATGAAGGACGCGAGAAATTTAAACAAGATCTAGAAGATACCCATGGATTGTTTAAGCGCTTTGTATCAGAGCAGCGCCCTCAGCTTGATATTGAAGACATCGCAACGGGTGATACTTGGTATGGTCGTGAAGCGCTGGAAAATAAATTGGTTGATGACGTTATGACCAGTGATGCTTATTTGGTGGCGCAATACAAAGATTCAGAGGTCGTGCAGGTGTCTTATAAGCAACCAAAAGGCATGGCCGAACGTTTTGGGTTGTCTGTGTTCTCTGCGTTTGAGCAAAAAGCCGTTACTTGGCTTGGTAAATTGACTCAATCACGAGGCTTCTAAACGCCCTAAAAATCAAAAGCCGTCCCGTTTGTGTGGCGGCTTTTTATCCACGCTTGGTATGTATTCCTCTTCTTCTCCCTTGCCTTTTGTCCTGACTGAGTTTGATGTTGTTCAGGTCTTGTTGTGATCGTCTTTTCTAAGTAGAAATACTGAGTTTCACTACGTAGTTTTTCCTTGCGTGTCGGTATTCGTACGAATTGTTTACACTTTTTATACGAGCGATGATCCATCCTGCTTGATCCAAACAATAAAAAACAAGACAACAGGATGATAAAAACAATGAGATCCTTAAAACTAACCACCCTTGTTGCTGCGACCGCAGTCACACTAAGTGCCATTTCTCTGCCTGCTTTCGCAGCTGACAGAGTCTATAAACTGAAAATGGCTGAAACTTGGTCTTCTAACTTTCCGATTTTCGGTGATGCGCCACGTAACATGGCTCGTATTGCTGATGAAATGTCGAATGGCCGTTTGAAAATCACCATCGATTCTGCCAACAAACACAAAGCGCCTTTAGGTGTGTTTGATATGGTTCGTTCTGGTCAATATGACATGGGTCACTCTGCGTCTTATTACTGGAAAGGCAAAGTGCCTAACACCTTATATTTCACAACCATGCCATTTGGTATGATCACCCCAGAACAATACGGCTGGTTCTACTACGGCGGTGGTATGGACTTGATGCAAAAAGTCTATAAACCATTCGGTTTGTTGTCTTTCCCTGGTGGTAATACGGGCAACCAAATGGGCGGCTGGTTTCAAAAAGAAATCAATTCTTTGGATGACCTGAAAGGTCTGAAGATGCGTATTCCTGGTTTTGCTGGTGAAGTTCTAGCGAAGTTAGGCGCTAAGCCAACCAATATTGCCTCTGGCGAGCTGTACACCGCTTTAGAGCGTCGTACTATCGATGCACTTGAGTGGGTGGGGCCTTCTCTTGATTTGCGCATGGGCTTCCACAAAATTGCACCTTACTACTACACAGGTTGGCATGAGCCAGCAACAGAGCTTCAATTCCTAGTGAATGAACGTACTTGGAAGAAACTACCAGACGATCTGCGTGAAATCCTTCGTACCTCAATGAAGTTAGCCTCTTATGATATGTACATTCAGTCTTATCATGAAAGTGCTGAAAACTGGGCGACGATGAAAACGGAATACCCGAATGTTCAGGTAAAAACCTTCCCGAAAGACGTGTTGGTGGCAATGAGAAAAGCCAACCAAGAGCTGCTTGATGAAAAAGCCGCGGAAGATCCTTTGGCGAAAGAAATTCTGGATTCTCAAGCAGACTACCTGAAAAAGGTACGTGTTTGGACCAACATTTCTGATCGCGCCTACCTTGATAGTGTTGATAGCCTAGCAGAATAAAACCTCTAAGCAGGGCGGATGGTCACCATTCGCCTTGTTTTGTATAGGAGTTCGTAATGTTTTTAACCCACTTAGAACGTGGCATTACTCGTTTTTCAAATGTGCTTGGTATGGTCTCAACCATATTGTTCATTGCTTTGCTGTTCAATGTTTTTTACGACGTACTAATGCGCTATGCCTTCAATGATGTGTCCATTGCAATGCAAGAGTTAGAGTGGCATTTATACGCTGCTATTTTCTTGTTAGGCATCCCTTATGGGATACAGCATGGTGGTCATGTCCGCGTTGATTTGATCTATGAAAATTTAACCATTCGCGGTAAAGCTTGGATCGATTTGTTTGGCTGTGTGTTCTTTCTAATGCCATTCACCTTGTTGGTTGGCTATTACGGCATAAGCTTTTCTCATGAAGCTTTTTTGCTCGGTGAAACCAGTGGCGATCCTGGTGGTTTGCCTTATCGGTGGATTATTAAAGCGGTTATCCCTTTTGCCTTTTTCTCCATGGCCATTAGTGGTTTAGGCATGATTATTCGCTGCATCAATGTGCTACGGGGCGTGAGCGAAGAAGGCTTCTCACATCCGCCAATTCAGCATTAATTTTGGTCACCATTTTAAACTTGTAGGTTGTTTATGATTGGTATAATCATGTTTTTTGTTGCTCTAGTAATGCTATTACTGGGCTTTCCTGTTGCTTTTACCTTTGGTGGTATTGCTTTGATCTTTGGTGTCTTTGCCGAAGGTTTTGATATGTTTGCCTTTATGCCGTTCCGTATCCAAAGTTATATGGAAAATACGGTCATGATGGCGGTGCCTTTATTTGTTTTCATGGGCATCGTGCTGCAAAAGACACGATTGGCTGAGCAGTTATTAGAAGCCATGGGCAAACTGTTTGGTGGTGTTCGTGGCGGTTTGGCCATTTCGACTATTTTGGTTGGTGCTTTGTTAGCGGCGTCAACTGGAGTAGTCGGGGCGAGTGTGGTGGCCATGGGATTGATCTCTTTGCCGGTCATGCTCAAGTACAATTACAACAAGTCCTTAGCCTGTGGCACGATTTGCGCGTCAGGTACCTTAGGGCAAATTATTCCACCATCGATTATTTTGATCATACTCGGTGATGTATTGGGTATTCCAGTAGGCGACTTGTTTCAAGCCGCTCTCATGCCGGGTATGGTGTTGATTGGCTGTTACATCGCGTATATTTTGATTTTGACTTTTTTAAACCCTGATATGGCGCCAGCCATGCCTCAGGATTTGGATAAGGAAACTCGCGCGCAACAAATTCGCAGTGCTTTGAAAGCCATTATTCCGCCTTTGGCGTTGGTGTTAATTGTATTGGGTTCCATTTTTACGGGCATTGCGACGCCAACAGAGTCCTCTGCGTTGGGTGGTGTTGGTGCCATTGTTTTGGCGTTGATTTATCGTCAATTCAGTTGGAAAATGCTCTACGACAGTGGTCTAGAAACGGTCAAAGTCACCGCGATGGTGTTTGCTATCTTGATGGGGGCGACCGCTTTTTCCATGGCCTTCAGCTACACTGGTGGCGATTACATAGTGGAAGAGGCTTTGTTGAGCTTGCCGGGTGAGAAGTGGGGCTTCATTATCTTGGCCATGATTGCTATTTTGATATTGGGCTTCTTCATTGATTTTGTGGAAATCGCCTTTATCATCGTGCCAATTTTGGCGCCAGTCGCAGAAGCTTTGGGCATTAATATGGTGTGGTTCGCGATCTTGATCGCAATGAATTTGCAGACATCTTTCTTAACGCCACCCTTTGGATTCAGTTTATTCTATCTAAAAGGGGTCGCGCCCAGTTCGGTCAGAACAACGGACATCTATAAAGGGGTGACACCGTTTATTTTGATTCAAATTCTTGTCTTGGCCAGCATTATGGTATTCCCTGGCTGGTATGGAATGAACTAGACTTAATCTATTCGTAAAGCACGATGTGTAAGCGGGTTTTGGCCCGCTTTTTCGCATTTTTACTTAACCGATTAAATGCGTTGTGGCGGTTTGTGCAGCGCATAAAAATAACAAAAAAGGTGGTTTCGTGGGTCTAAAAAGTAAAATCATCTTACTTGCCATCGCCCCTCTGATTGTTGCGACGACGATCATTACTTATTTGGGCCTGCAATCGGCCCGTGATTTGGCTTCTCAAGAGCTGTCTATCTATGAATTCAATTTGGTCAATGCTAAAAAGCAGGCGTTAAAAAATCACGTCAATATTGCCATGTCTGCGATTCGTCCTATCTTGGAAAATGACGAATTAGACGACGCTGAAGCTCAGTATCAAGTGAAAAAAATTCTGGCGGAATTAAGTTATGAAGACGACGGCTATTTTTTTGCTTATGAAATGACGGGGGTGAATTTAGTGCATCCTACCCAGCCGGATTTTGTCGGTAAAAACTTATGGGATTTTCAGGATCGCTCAGGAAACTTCTTGATACAGGGCTTAATTCGCGCAGCACAAGCTGGTGGTGGCTATCATAGATATATTTGGGAAAAGCCACCGTTGATGATTCAGGAAGATAAAATTGGCTATGTGGTGGCGATCGATCGCTGGGATTGGATGATGGGCACTGGCTTATACTTAGACGATGTCTATGCTGAGTTGGCCAAAACCCAAGCGATTATGAATGATAACATTCAGCGCAGTTTCATTAGTGTCATTATCGTGGTCGTTATTACCGTGATTTTGGTGATTTTACTGGGATTGGCGATTAACCTTCATGAGCATAAATTAGCGGACTCACGTTTAAAGGAAGTGGCGCAGCGTTTTATGCGTTTGCAGGTCAATGAGCGCCGTGGCTTTTCTCGAGAACTGCATGATGGCATTAATCAGTTGTTGGTGAGCTGTAAATTTCGCATTGAATTGGCGGGCAATAAGCTCAAACGAGAGCATGATAAAGACATAGTGCAGCAAGAGCTCGTCAAAGCGAGTGATGTCATCGGTCAGACAATCAATGAGGTACGGCAAATTTCGCATAATTTGCGTCCGACTTTGTTGGACGATCTGGGGTTGGATACGGCATTAAAGGCGCTAATTGATCAATTTACCGAGCGAACAGGGATTGAGGTGGAATATCATTTTCAGGTGCCGACTAAGTTACCTGACGAAATTGAGATTACCCTGTATCGACTGACTCAAGAGTCGTTAACCAATATTGAAAAACACGCTCATGCGACTCTGATTGAATTGCAAGTCTGGCAATCTGATCGATATATTGTCTTTGAGTGTTTGGATAATGGTAGGGGCTTCTCCCATAAAGGGGAATTGTCTTCTGGTATCGGACTGATCAATATGCGAGAGCGGTTAGAGTTGATTGGTGGTGATTTTATATTGGAATCTCAGCGTGGCAAGGGTACTAAGGTACATGCTTCATTGCCGCTGGAGAAACCATTTTAGCAGAGCAAAAAGAGCGATAAAAATGACAAAAAAAATCCGCGTTCTCTTAGTTGATGATCATATGTTGGTGCTGGATGGGCTGCAAGCGCGTTTGGAGCTGGAAGATAATATCGACATCATAGCGACAGCTTCAAATGGTTTGGAAGCCTTAGAAAAAGCCCATGAATCAAAACCGGATTTGATCTTGATGGATGTTTCTATGCCGGTGTTAAATGGCTTAGAAGCGACGAAACGCTTTAAGGCTGAGTTGCCAAGCGTTAAAATTTTGATGCTCAGCATGCATCATGATAAAGAGTATATTTTGTCTCTGATCCAATCTGGCGCTAACGGCTACATACTCAAAGACGTGTCTTCTGAGGAGTTGGTGCAAGCGATTAACACGGTTTATCAGGGCGGAACGTATTTCAGTTCTGGTGCGTCTGATTCCTTGTTTTCACCGGCTACTGAGTCGAAGCGTTATGAAGAGTTAACGAAACGTGAAGTGGCGGTGCTAAAGGAAGTAGCCATTGGTTTGTCCAATAAAGAAATTGCCCAGTCTTTATCTATTAGCGTGAGAACAGTCGAAACTCACCGTCAGAATCTAAAGAATAAATTGGACATTCATACTTCTGCTGGGTTAATCAAATACGCTCTAGAGCACGAATTAATTGATTGAGACTTTGTGACCTTATTTGTCTTGTTGTTCTGTTACAACAAGACAAATAAGGTCTTTTTCGCTAGAGGATAAGGCGGCTGAAGCGCTATTCGCTTGGAGCAATTTGCAGTGGTGCGGTAATCGCCTGAGGTCGAGTGAGCTCATTGGTACTGTTTAACGTATCAAATGTGAGGCTTTGGCCTGTTTCAGGAGACATGGTTTGTAGCGCAATTTTTTCAACGGCTTCTTCTAATGTTAACGGTTGAAAATACAGCAGCGTCCCAATGGTCGGGTGGTCTAAGTAGTTGAGCTTTTTGCTGGCGGTCTTGTTGTGCATGTCGAGTGTTAAAACAAGAGCGGGTTCAAAGGCTTTCAAATCTTTGGTGCTCGCTTGCTCAGATTCTTGGTTAAACTCCTGATTGGAAAAGAATAGGCTGTTTTGGTTCTCTTCAATGGGGTGGGATGCATCTGGTTGGGTGAAACTATCAAATAAAAAGTGCTTGTATTGAATGTCTGATTCTAAGTAACGACCCAGTTTGATGCGAATGTCGCCAGTCAATTCTGGGTAACCGTCTTTTATTTCGTCGCTGTGAAACGATTTCTCGATGGTGTCACCGGGGCGTTTAAAGATGAGCGTCCATTGTTGATTCGATAAAATTCGAACATGCTGCCCTAATTTCGCTGCAATTTTGACCAATGGCTCAGGTAAGCCTGGTTGGCTTGTCGGTTCGGCCTCGTCATTTGCTGTGATGTTTGTGGGCGTTTCTTGTGTTATGAGCGGTGCATCAGGCGTTGTTTCCGCAAGACGAAATAGACCTTCCGTCGTGAGGATGTTCTTGTAGTCAATTTGCTCACTGGTTTGATCATCTGGCCAAATGAAGGTGACGATGTAACCTTCATAGGCTCTGGCCGTATCCGGGTCGATGGGCTCATCAATCGCTTGACTTGGACTACTGATAAAAAGCAGCGTAAAGAATGTAAGGGCTAATTTTTTCAATGTAATAATTCCAACGTTTTGGTGGTCTGTTGGAAGCGGTCTTCAGAACTGTTCATATTGGCTAGGAACTTAAGCGTATCCGAGCCAGCCAGTTTGTATGTCTCCGGCTTTTTCTGAATCAGGCTGATTAACTTCATTGGGTCAACAGGCGTTTTACTATTAAAGAAGATTTTACCTTCTTTTGCGTTTGCTTCAATTTTATTAATGCCAAGTTGTTCGGCTTTTAGCTTTATTTCCGTTTGGCGGAACAAATTTTTGGTGGCATCGGGTAATAATCCAAAGCGATCGATCATTTCGACTTGTAAGTCTTTCAGTTCTTCGCTGGTGCTGGCGTTAGCAATGCGCTTATACAAAATTAAGCGGGAATGCACGTCGCCTAGATAATCTTCTGGGATCAGTGCTGGGACGCGCAGATTAATGTCGGTTTGTGCTGGCGTTGAGATATCGACATCGGGCGATTCGCCATTTTTCAGGGACTTCACCGCGCGATCCAGCATTTCCATAAAGAGTGAGAAGCCAACATGTTCAATGTGACCGCTTTGTCCATCGCCCAATAACTCTCCTGTCCCACGAATTTCTAAATCATGGGTTGCCAAGGTAAAGCCGGCGCCCAGTGTATCGGCCAAACTAATGGCTTCGAGACGTTTTTCGGCATCTGAGGTGACTTTACGATCATTTGGCGTCAGTAGATAGGCGTAAGCCTGATGATGGGAGCGTCCCACACGACCACGTAATTGGTGTAATTGCGCTAAACCAAACTTATCGGCTCGCTCAATGATGATGGTGTTGGCATTGGGGATGTCGATGCCGGTTTCGATAATGGTTGAACAGACCAGCACATTGGCGCGTTTGTGATAGAAGTCAGACATGACCTGCTCCAGTTCTCGTTCGCGCATTTGACCATGGCCAACCATTACTCGAGCTTCTGGAATAAGAGCCTCTAATTCTTCTGCGGCTTTTTGAATGGTTTGTACTTCATTGTGTAAGTAGTAAACCTGACCTCCACGATGCAGTTCTCGTAAAATCGCTTCTTTAATTTGGTGTTCGTCTTTTTGTTTGACGAAGGTTTTAACGGACAGGCGTTTTGCGGGTGGTGTGGCAATAATAGACAGATCACGAATGCCTGACAGGGACATATTAAGGGTCCGCGGGATCGGGGTGGCGGTCAGTGTGAGGATATCGACTTCGGATCTGAGAGTCTTAAATTGCTCTTTCTGTTTGACCCCAAAGCGATGTTCTTCATCAATGATGACCAAACCTAAGTTGGCAAATTGAATGTCGCCTTGAATCAGTTTGTGTGTGCCAACCACAATGTCGGCTTTGCCATTTTCTAAGCGATCAATGGCGGCCGTGGTTTGTTTACCGGAACGAAAGCGAGACAAGAGTTCAATTTCAACTGGCCAGTCGGCAAAGCGGTCACAAAAATTCTCGTAATGTTGCTGTGCCAGTAGGGTAGTGGGGACTAACACTGCGACTTGCTTACCATCTTGGACAGCGAGAAAAGCCGCACGCATGGCGACTTCGGTTTTGCCAAAGCCCACATCACCACAGACCAATCTGTCCATGGCTTTTTTGGTTGACATGTCTTGTATGACCGCATCGATGGCCATTTGTTGATCTGGCGTTTCTTCAAACGGGAAGCCTGCTGAGAAGAGTTCATATTGGTCATCGGGTTTGGCAAAATTATGCCCTAACTTGGATTCACGCTTAGCATAAATTTCCAATAGTTCGGCCGCGGTGTCGCGGGCTTTTTCAGCGGCTTTCTGTTTGGCGACACTCCACTTATCTGTGCCCAATTTATGCAGTGGTGCGGTGTCTTCGTCGGCACCGGTATAGCGCGAAATAAGCTGCAATGAGGAAACAGGAACATAAAGCTTGGCGTCGTTTGCGTAGCCGAGTGTCAACAGTTCGGTTTCTTGGCCGTCTATTTCTAAATTGGTTAGGCCAAGGTAGCGCCCCACTCCATGGTCAATGTGAACCACGGGCGCGTTCATGCGCAGCTCCGTAAGGTTACGAATGATGGCGTCTTCACTGATGTTCTGTTGTTTGTTGCGACGTCGGTGTTGCGAAACGCGTTCGCCAAGTATGTCGCTTTCAGGAATCAGTGAGACGTCATTTAAAATGGCGAAACCTCTTCCTATTTGACCGGCCGTAATCGCGAGCGGATGATCTGTCTGTATGAAATCAGCCCAATCATTGACTTGTTTTGGCGCGATTTGGTGTTTTTTGAGCAGGTCTAGCAGAGCCTCTCGTCGCCCTGCGGATTCCGCCACGATCAACACTCGGTTCGGGGTGGTGTTTAAATAGTGTTTTAATGCCGCTAATGGGGCGTCGGCTTTTGAGTCAATTTTAACATTGTCGAGGGCTTGGTATTGAGGGTGATCCCCTTGTGCGGAAAAGATGACATTGCTGTATTGATTGAGCAGGCTGAAGACTTCGTCTTCTTTCAAGGTGACTTCATCCGGCGTCAAAATAGGGCGTTCTATGTTGTAGCTTAAAGATTCATAGCGACTGCGAAAGTCTAATTGCACACTGGCCAGTTGTTCATGGAAGACGTCAGAGCGGACGATTAAGGTGTCGGTATTCAGGTAGTCGAACAGGCTTGATGTTTGTTCGAAAAATAAGGGTAGATAATATTCGATGCCTGCTGGCATTAGACCGCTGGAGATGTCCTGGTAAATTGGGCAAGACAGAGGGTCTACGTCGAATCGTTCTCGGAACGCTTGACGAAAGAGTTGAATGCTTTGGCTGGTGGTTGGGAATTCTTTTGCCGGTAGCATGTTGATTTCAGCGACTTTATTGATACTGCGCTGGGTGTCTGGATCAAACCAACGAATAGAGTCAATGTCATTATCGAACCAGTCAATTCGGATCGGGTTCTCTGCGCCAGTCGGAAAGATGTCCATGAGCGCACCGCGAATCGCGAATTCACCATGTTCATGGACAGTGTCTACGTTTAAATAACCTGCTTTGGTTAATTTATCGGCCAGTGTTTCCACTGGCAGTTGTTGTCCTTCTTTCAGGTGAAAGCGTTCTCTATCAAGGTGTTGCTTCGGACATAGGCGAGTCATACAGGAGGCCACAGTGGCCAGTATGATCGGATTGTTGCTCTCGCTTATGTTGGCGAGCGTCTCTAGTCGTTGCGAAATGATGTCTTGGTGAGGAGAGAAGGCATCGTACGGCAAGGTTTCCCAGTCACTGAATCTAAGTACTTGTTGCTCTGATGTTTTTAGAAAATGAATTTCATCTTCTAACTCATTGAGCTCAGCAACCGTATTCACCATATATAGGATTGGAGCGTTGTATTGTGCCGATATAGCGAGAAGTTGCAGCGCTTTACGGCTGCCTTCTAGACCTTGAATGTGGTTTTTGAATCCCGGTTTTAGAGTAATGGACATGTTGTGTGTCATTGGGGCTTATTATTCTCGAGTGGCGGAGAGGGTTAAAGAAACAGAGTCGGCAAATCTTAACGCGTGTGGCTTAGCCACTTCTACCTTGGCAAACGTGACATGACTGGGTGACATGCAAATCTCCAACAAGTCAGCGGTGAGCTTTTCCAGTAATAAAAAGCGATTGTTTTCAGTGTGGGCTATCATTTGTTTACAGAGGGTTCGGTAGTTAACTGCGTTTTCAACATCGTCAGTATTATAAGCTTGATCGGCAGGGTAGTGAATCCACGCGTTGATGACGACATCTTGTTTGTTGGTTTTTTCGGATTCATTGAATCCAATAAAGGTTCGTAGGCGTAAATTACTAATATGAATCTGAGCGTCAGGTTTGATCATAAAATTTGCTTCCGTGTTTATGGGCCCACTGTTTATAAGTGAGCAATATTGTGGCGGTTTCGTTCTGCTATATCAACTTAGCAATCAGAATGCTTTTTTCTATACTGAAAAAAGTCGTCTTTGGATTGCTTTGTTTATGGATAACAGTCGGTGGCCAGATTTTTTGTTGTGATAAACCAACAAAAAAGGCCTATTTTTTGTACGGAAAATAGACGAATGAGAAAAAACTCGTAGTTTTCGATCAAACTTGCTGCTCAAAGGCGGTGCGATACGCTGGTCAATGTCGACAATGATCATTATAATACGTCGGTTTTTAGGTGAAGTGAGTTTGTGTTTTTAGCTATCTTTACGTTAGCTAAACGCTTGTACATGCTTTCCCGGAGGGGGGTGCAAGCAATGACACATTACGCTTTTGTGTTCAATTTATTGTTGGGCAGAACATATGTATAAAATTACAAAAGGCCTTGATCTTCCGATCTCTGGTGCTCCCAAGCAAGTGATTGAGAGTACGCTAGCAGCAAAAACAGTTGCTTTAGTCGGTCCTGACTATCATGGAATGAAACCGACCATGCTGGTTCAGGAAGGGGATAAGGTAAAGAAAGGGCAAGTTATCTTTACGGATAAAAAAACGGAAGGTGTAAAGTATACTGCCCCAGCCTCTGGTACCATCGCTGCGATTAATCGTGGTGAGCGTCGTGTATTTCAATCTGTCGTGATTAATGTAGAAGGTGACGAGTCCGAAACCTTTGCCGCTTATTCTGGATCAGAATTAAAATCGTTAGAGCGTCGTAAAGTTGTTGATAATCTTGTTGATTCCGGATTATGGACGGCATTCCGTACACGTCCTTTCTCAAAAGTGCCTGGTATCGAAACGACACCAAGTTCTATCTTCGTTACGGCAATGGACACCAACCCATTGGCGGCGAACCCGGAAGTTGTCTTAGCTGAGCAGGCAGAAGCGTTTGCCGACGGTTTGACAGTGCTGACGCGTTTGACTGAAGGTAAGGTGTTTGTTTGTAAAGCACCAGGTGCAAAGGTTCCAACAACGTCCGATGTGACGGTTGAAGAGTTTGCAGGCGTGCATCCTGCGGGTCTAGCAGGAACACACATTCACTTCCTTGATCCTGTTAATGACAAGAAAACGGTTTGGTCTGTTAATTACCAAGACGTGATTGCCATCGGTAAATTGTTTGTTACTGGTGAGCTCAGTGTTGAGCGCGTGGTGGCATTAGCTGGACCACAGGTGAAAAACCCTCGTTTAATCCGTACTCAACTCGGTGCAAGTCTAGAGCAACTCATCACTGGCGAATTATCTGATGATGATAATCGCGTAGTTTCTGGCTCTGTATTGTCTGGACGTAATGCATTTGGTCCTTTCGCTTTCTTAGGTCGTTACCACCAACAAGTATCTGTATTGCGTGAAGGTCGTGAGCGTCAAATGATGCACTATCTTCGTGCTGGTGTAGAAAAACACTCTCTAATGAACGTGTTTATTTCTAAACTAACAGGTAAGAAGTCGTTTGAAATGTCAACGACGACAAATGGTAGTGACCGTACTATGTTGCCACTTGGTAACTTTGAGCGCTTGATTCCGATGGATATTTTACCGACTCAATTGCTGCGTGCATTAGTGGTAAATGACACAGAGCAAGCTCAAAAGCTGGGTGCGCTTGAGTTAGATGATGAAGATTTGGCACTTTGTACTTACAGCTGTTCAGGTAAGTTTGAGTACGGTCCTATTCTTCGCAGTTGCCTAACTCTAATTGAGAAAGAGGGTTAATTCATGGGACTTAGAAAAGTACTTGATAAAATGGAGCCTGAATTCCATTCAGGTGGTAAATACGAAAAGTGGTACGCGCTTTACGAAGCCGTTGATACCATTTTCTACCGTCCAAGCTCTGTAACGAAAAATGGTTCCCATGTTCGTGATGCGGTTGATATGAAACGTATCATGATTCTAGTTTGGATGTGTACTTTCCCAGCGATGTTCTTTGGCATGTACAACATTGGCTTGCAAGCCAATACAGCCATGGAAGCGATGGGTGTAACTGCTGCAGATTCATGGCGTCACGCCGTGATTGGTGGTTTAACAAATTATGACCCGAGTAGCATTTGGGACAACATGATTTACGGTGCGATGCATTTCTTACCGGTTTATCTTGTGACCTTTATTGTCGGTGGTTTCTGGGAAGTTTTGTTTGCAGCGGTGCGTAAGCATGAAGTAAACGAAGGTTTCTTCGTTACGTCTATCCTATTCTCTCTTTCTCTTCCTGCGACTGTGCCGCTATGGCAAGTTGCCTTGGGTATCACCTTTGGTGTGGTGCTGGCGAAAGAAGTATTTGGTGGTACTGGTAAAAACTTCTTGAACCCAGCGCTTGCTGGTCGTGCTTTCTTGTTCTTTGCTTACCCAGCGTCTATGTCAGGTGATGCGGTTTGGACCGCAGTTGATGGTTTCTCAGGCGCAACGGCGCTAAGTCAATTGGCGGCAAGTGGTGTACCTGGTGTAACGGTTGCTTGGTCCGATGCTTTCTTTGGCTTCATTCAAGGTTCAATGGGTGAAACATCAACATTGGCTATCCTGATTGGTGGCGGTGCTTTATTGATCATGCGAATTGCGGCATGGCGTATCGTGGCTGGTGTCATGCTGGGTATGGTTGGCATGTCATTGCTGTTTAACGTGATTGGTTCTGACACCAACCCTATGTTTGCTACCCCATGGTACTGGCATTTGGTATTGGGTGGTTTCGCGTTTGGTATGATGTACATGGCAACTGACCCAGTGTCTGCTTCTATGACGAACCGAGGAAAGTGGTTCTATGGTGCGCTGATTGGTCTAATGGTTGTCTTGATTCGTGTTGTTAACCCGGCTTACCCAGAGGGTATGATGTTGGCAATCTTATTTGCGAATTTGTTCTCGCCATTTATTGACCACTTTGTTGTTCAGGCGAACATTAAACGGAGGATTGCACGCAATGGCTAGTAGTAACGATAGCATTAAAAAGACCATTATTGTCGCGTTATCTTT
This sequence comes from Marinomonas sp. TW1, assembly GCF_001625355.1. Lineage (GTDB taxonomy): Bacteria > Pseudomonadota > Gammaproteobacteria > Pseudomonadales > Marinomonadaceae > Marinomonas. The sequence goes on along the minus strand of NZ_JSEE01000011.1, from coordinate 133,740 downwards.
GTGTCTTGTGTGTTCTATTTTTGTCGCAGCAGCGGCAGTTGGCCTAAAGCCGATTCAGAACGCTAACAAAGATGAAGACCGTAAACGTAATATTTTGTCTGCAGCGGGTATGCTTCAAGATGGTAAGTCGGTAGATGAGATCTTTGCTTCCGTAGAGACTCGCATCGTCGATTTGCAAACAGGTGAATTCGCGTCGGCTGAGGCGTTGAAAGCTGAGGGCATTAACCCTGAGACGTTTGATCAAAAAGCCGCAGCGAAAAATCCTAGCTTGTCGATTACTTTGTCAGGTGAAGACGATCCTGCCGGTATCAAACGCCGTTCAAACTATGCCTCTGTTTACTTGGTAATGTCGGGCGACGATATTGAACGTATTATTTTGCCAGTTCATGGTTACGGCCTGTGGTCGACTATGTACGGTTTTATGGCGTTAGAGAGCGACTACAATACAGTGATCGGTTTTGGTTTTTATGACCAAGCAGAAACACCTGGATTGGGTGGTGAAGTTGATAATCCTAACTGGAAAGCGCTTTGGAAAGGTAAAGAAGTTTACAACGATCAAGGTCAAGCGGTTATTGCGCTGGCTAAAGGTGGTGTAGACAGTTCTGATCCAAATGCTTCTCATAAGGTGGATGGCCTGTCTGGTGCAACATTGACTAGCCGTGGTGTGACTCACCTTGTTCAATACTGGTTGGGTAAAGAAGGTTTTGGTCCTTTCTTGTCTCATCTTCGTAGCGAAGGAGTTCAATAATGTCTGATGTCAAAAACGTCCTTTTTGGACCAATTCTGTCTAATAACCCGATTGCTTTGCAGATCTTGGGTATTTGTTCTGCATTGGCAGTAACAAGTAGTTTGAGTGTGTCTTTGGTTATGGCGATTGCCTTAACCTTGGTAACGGCATTCTCTAACTTTTTTATTGCAATTATTCGAAACCATATCCCAAACAGCATTCGTATCATTGTACAGATGATCATTATTGCTTCTTTGGTAATTGTGGTAGATCAGATTTTGAAAGCGTTTGCTTTTGAGATCAGTAAGCAATTGTCTGTATTTGTCGGTTTGATCATTACTAACTGTATCGTAATGGGTCGTGCTGAAGCCTTCGCTATGAAGAATGGCCCAGGCATGAGTTTCCTAGACGGTATTGGTAACGGTCTTGGCTACAGTGTGATGTTGATCATTGTTGCCTTCTTCCGTGAATTGTTGGGTGCTGGTAAATTGTTCGGTGTTGAAATTTTCGCCACTGTACAAAATGGCGGCTGGTATCAGCCAAACGGCTTAATGCTGCTGCCACCTAGTGCATTCTTCGTAATCGGTTTGGTTATCTGGGCGCTACGTGCTTATAAGAAAGAGCAGGTGGAAGAGCCAGAATTCAAGATTGCTGCTAATTCACGTGCGCAGGAGGCCCTATAAATGGAACACTTAATCAGTCTTTTTGTTAAGGCGGTATTTGTTGAGAACATGGCGCTAGCCTTCTTCCTTGGTATGTGTACTTTCTTGGCGTTGTCCAAAAAAGTAGAAACAGCCATTGGTTTGGGTATTGCGGTTATTGTGGTCTTGGCGATTACGGTTCCCTTGAACAATGTATTGTATAAAAACCTATTGGCTGACGGCGCACTTGAATGGGCGGGTTATGGCAATGTGGATCTGAGCTTCTTGGGTCTATTGAGTTACATTGGCGTTATTGCCGCGGTGGTTCAAATCCTTGAGATGACTCTCGATAAATACATGCCGGCGTTGTACAACGCTCTAGGGGTGTTCTTACCGCTGATCACTGTAAACTGTGCCATCATGGGTGCGTCCCTGTTCATGGTAGAGCGTGACTACAACTTCAGTGAAAGTTTGGTTTACGGTGTGGGCGCTGGTGTTGGTTGGGCGCTTGCAATTGCTGCCCTTGCTGGTATTCGCGAGAAACTTAAGTATTCAGATGTGCCTGCTGGTCTACGTGGCTTGGGTATTACCTTCATTACTGTCGGTCTGATGAGCTTAGGTTTTATGTCATTCTCTGGTGTACAGCTTTAATTAGCGGTGCATTTGGACAACGAAGAATAGGGTTTAACTAACATGGTCAACTTAGAAATTATTCTAGGTGTGGTAATGTTCACCGCCATCGTGTTGGCGCTGGTAGCAATCATTCTTGCTGCTCGTGCCCGCTTGGTGAGTACGGGTGACGTTACAATCCGCATCAATGGTGAAAAAGAAGTGACGGCACCGGCAGGTGGCAAATTACTTCAAACATTAGCAAACAGTGGTATTTTCTTGTCTTCTGCCTGTGGTGGCGGTGGTACTTGTGCCCAGTGTAAATGTAAAGTGACGAATGGCGGTGGTTCAATGCTGTCTACTGAGCAATCACATTTTACACGTCGTGAAGAAAAAGAAGGTTTTCGTCTTTCTTGTCAGGTATCTGTTAAGCAAGATATGGATGTTGAAGTACCTGAAGAGGTGTTTGGTGTTAAGGCTTGGGAATGTACTGTTGAGTCCAATCCAAACGTAGCCACTTTCATCAAAGAGCTTACTTTGAAATTGCCTGAAGGTGAAAACGTTGACTTCCGTGCCGGTGGTTATGTTCAGCTTGAAGCGCCAGCTCATACTGTTCACTACAAAGACTTCGATATCGAAGAAGAGTACCGTGGTGACTGGGATAAATTTAACTTGTGGAAATTCACCTCTAAAGTGGATGAAACCGTTATCCGTGCTTACTCTATGGCGAACTACCCAGAAGAGAAAGGCTTGGTTAAATTTAATATCCGTATCGCTTCTCCACCTCCGGGTAAAGATGATTTGCCGCCAGGTCAAATGTCATCTTATGTGTTTAGCTTGAAGCCAGGTGACAAGATCAAAGTATACGGTCCTTTCGGTGAATTCTTCGCGAAAGATACTGATGCAGAAATGGTCTTTGTTGGTGGTGGTGCTGGTATGGCGCCAATGCGTTCGCATATCTTTGATCAGCTTAAGCGTTTAGAGTCTAAGCGTAAGATCTCTTTCTGGTATGGTGCACGTAGTATGCGTGAAGCTTTCTACATGGATGAATACGACAAGTTGCAAGAAGAAAACGATAACTTCGAGTGGCACTTGGCGCTGTCTGATCCTCAGCCAGAAGATAACTGGGAAGGGAAAACAGGGTTTATTCATAACGTCTTGTATGAAAACTACCTGAAAGATCACCCAGCTCCTGAAGATTGTGAGTTCTACATGTGTGGGCCTCCAATGATGAACGCATCTGTCATTAAGATGCTGGAAGATTTAGGTGTCGAGAAAGAAAACATCTTGTTGGATGATTTCGGTGGCTAATGCCTAAATAAAGACCCACCACTTGGTGGGTCTTTATTTTGTTGCTAACTAAAAAGATGTGTTATGCGTAAAAAAATATTATTGTCGGCGTTTGTCGTTATTCTGTTAGCGGTGGTTTATCGCTGCTCTTCTTTTACTCCCGAGCTTGTTAGCTTCTCTGGCCCGACCATGGGTACTACCTATACGGTAAAATTTTATACCACGAGTGATATTTCAAATCCTTGGTCATTAAAAGAGAATGTAGACGCTGCTTTGGTTCGAGTTAATGAGCTGATGTCGACCTATGATCCGAGCTCTGAATTGTCTGGCTTTAATAAAATGCCTGCGGGCTCGTCTCTGGTGATCAGTGATCAAATGGCTTATGTCATCGATAAGGCTTTGTTGATTAGCCAGATGACAAAGGGTGAATATGATGTCACCGTGGGGCCACTTGTTAATTTGTGGGGATTTGGTCCAGGAAATCGAGAGGACAGAGTACCAAGTGATTCTGAAATCGAAACCGCCAAATCTAAAGTGGATTATCAAAGCCTGATATTAGAGGGGAATAAGCTCTCTAAACAAAAAGACTTGTATGTCGATTTGTCTTCGATTGCAAAAGGTTATGGTGTCGATGCGGTTGCCCAGGTCTTAGAAGACAATGGTATTGAAAGTTTCTTAGTGGAAGTGGGCGGTGAAATTGCGTCCAAAGGTGAAAAGCCTGATGGCGCAATGTGGCGAATTGCGATTGAAAGTCCAGCCGGTGGCCATGAAATAGCAGAGCGAGTGATTGAGTTAGATAACATGGCTGTGGCGACGTCAGGGGATTATCGAAATTATTTTGAGAAAAATGGCGTGCGCTATTCTCATACGATTAATCCTTTAACGGGCAAGCCCATTACTCATCGCTTGGTTTCTGTTACTGTTATAGACAAAACGACCACCATGGCAGACGGTTTGGCTACGGCCATTACTGTATTAGGTCCTGAAAAAGGGCTCGAGTTTGCAGAGCAAAATGGTATTGCGGCTTACTTATTGGTGAAAACAGATTTCGGTTTTGAAGAGCGTCCATCGGATGCGTTTAAGCCTTACTTGAACTAGGCTTAGTAGAATTATTTTGCTTTAGGAGGCGTTATGTTAACGGCTATTATCGTGTTTGCTGCGATGTTGTTGGTAGTAACTGCAATGTCGGTTGGTGTGTTAATGGGGCGTAAGCCTATTTCTGGATCCTGTGGCGGCATGAGTGCGCTTGGAATGGAAGTGGCTTGTGATATTTGTGGTGGCGATAAAGGTAAATGTGAAAAAGAAACGAAAAAAGCCGCGGCCGCGAAAGTCTCAGATGGTGCATTTTACGACGCATCTAAATAATTGAACGAATAGAGGGTGTTATGACAACGAGACATTATGATGTTGTGGTTCTAGGTACAGGACCTGCAGGTGAAGGTGCTGCCATGAGTGCGGCGAAAGCAGGTAAGAGAGTCGCTGTCATTGAAGCCAGTTCACAAGTGGGTGGTAGTTGTACGCATTTGGGAACCATCCCTTCTAAAGCCTTGCGTCATGCGGTAAAAGAAATTATTGCCTTTAATACGAATACCATGTTTCGTGATATTGGTGAGCCGCGTTGGTTCTCTTTCCCTAAAGTATTGGACAGAGCAAATAAGGTTATTGATAAACAGGTTGTTGGTCGTACTGAATACTACGCACGTAACCGTATCGATATTTACTTTGGGCGTGGCAAATTCAAAGATGCTAACACCATAGAAGTAAACACTTATGAGCGTGGTCCCGAGTTGTTGGTTGCCAAGCAGGTGGTCATTGCGACAGGCTCACGTCCGTATCGTCCGGCTAATATCGATTTTTCTCATCCTCGTATTTATTGTTCTGACACGATTTTAAGTCTGAATCATACGCCTCGTTCATTGATCATTTATGGCGCAGGGGTAATTGGTTGTGAGTACGCTTCTATCTTCTGTGGCCTAGGGGTGCGTGTTGAATTAATCAATCCTGGTAAGAAGCTGTTAAGTTTCTTGGATGATGAAATTACCGATGCCTTGAGCTACCACCTGCGTGATGGTGGTGTGTTGATTCGCCACAATGAAACGTATGAGTCGGTTGAGACAACGGAGCGTGGCGTTGTGATGCATATGGCATCTGGTAAGAAACTGCGTGCGGATGCTTTGTTGTTCTGTAATGGTCGTTCGGGTAATACGGATAGCTTGGGCCTAGATGCGATTGGTTTGGAAGCAAATGGTCGCGGTCAGTTGGCTGTTAACGACACTTATCAGACGCAGGTAGAAAATGTTTATGCGGCTGGTGATGTGATTGGTTGGCCAAGTTTGGCAAGTGCTGCCTACGATCAAGGTCGTGCGGCCGCAGCCAATATGTTTAACATGCCCGGTGGAGAGTTTATCAGTGAGGTGCCGACAGGTATCTATACCATTCCAGAAATCAGTTCTGTCGGTAAAACAGAAGCGGAATTGACGGCTGAGAAAGTGCCATATGAAGTGGGTCGTGCTTTCTTTAAAAATACCGCACGAGCTCAGATTACTGGTGAAGCGGTCGGTATGCTGAAGATTTTGTTCCATCGTGAATCGTTAGAGTTGTTGGGGATTCACTGTTTTGGTGACCAAGCATCTGAGATCGTTCACATAGGTCAGGCCATCATGAAGCAGCCTGGTGAGCAAAACACCTTGAAGTATTTCTTAAATACCACCTTCAACTATCCTACGATGGCGGAAGCGTATCGTGTGGCAGCCTTGAATGGTTTTAACCGAGTTTTTTAAGTGGCATGCTTAAATAACGGTATTTAAAAAGGCGCCTTGCAATGCAAGGCGCCTTTTTTGTCGCTGTCAGCCCATGCTGACATAGATGGGAGAAGGCTTTATTTAGCTGTCTTTAACCGCGTAAATGCCTTTTAAGTTTCGGAAGTAGCCTTTGTAATCCATGCCGTAGCCAAACAAGAATCGATCGACAACATCCGTACCTATGTAATCAGGCGTCATGTCGGTTTTACGGTCATGTAGTTTATTGATTACCGTGGCAGTATACACAGCGCTGCTTTCTTGTTCTTCAAGCCATTTACTAATGGCTTGCAGGGTATGGCCTTGGTCGAATATATCGTCAACCACTAAGATATGGCGACCCTTTAAGCTTGTTTGTGGGTAGCTTAACCAGTTTAGGGAAGCGCCTTCTGTTTCCATGCCATAGCGTGTGGCATGAATGTAATCTAACTCAAGTGGAAAGTTTAAACGCTCAATAAGTGCTGCTGTCGGGATTAAGCCACCATTCATAACGCACAAAACAAGAGGGAGTTTGTCACCTAGGTCTGCGGTTATTTGCTGTGCCATTTTATCCAGCGCGGCATCAATTTGATGTTCGTCTACAAGGCAGTCAGCTTCGTCTAAAATTTGGTTGAGTTGCTCGATCGTGTTAGTCATTTTAGGCTCTGTTTTTAAAAATAGGCGCGATTCTACATCAAACTTGACCAGATGCTAAGTCTTAATCTTATGTAGTGTGGCGCACAAACAAATTGAAGTAAGAATGATGAGCCACGACAGCTGTAGCCAGATTAAAAAAATCGGCAAAGCGGCAAAGGCGCCATACACGATTTGGTAGTTGGTGAAAAATTGCGCAAAGGAACTAAAGATGTAATTAAGGGTGACCAAGCCTATGCTGCCAAATAGAGCCGCGATACTGGCTAGCTTAATGGAGACTTCGGCATTGGGTGTGAGGTAATTTAGTGTCAGTAGCATTAAGAAATAAAGCAACATACTTCCCAACTCTAGTAGATTGTTCAGCCATGAGCTTGTGTCATCCTGTTGAAACTCAAGTGAGATTAAGGTGCCATAAAGACTAAGCGTTGTCGCGAATAGGATTGGGCCAAGGGTTAAAATAGCCCAATAGGTAAGTAGGCGCTCTCTGATTTTTCGGCGTTGCTGGATTTGCCAGATAGACTGAACACTGGATTCAAAGCTGTTTAATAATAATAGTGCGGTTAGAAAGAGCGCGATGATCCCTGCAATGGGTAATTTCTTAGACTGCTCAGAGAATTGGATTAAATACGGCAAAACTTGTTCGCTTGATCCTGGAGCCAAATGCAACTCTATGAAGTTGAGTAATTGCGCTTGCATGGTTTGCAGGGTGGGAGTGAAGCTCAAAATACCAAGAATAATGGTAATGATAGGAACGGCCGCTAATAAGCTGGACAATGTCAGCTGAGCGGCTTTTTGTGATAAAGCGCTTGTCTTAAAGTGGTTTAGCGTCAGTAATCCATATCGTTTAAAAACAGTGATTAAGTACAAAATGCGTTCGGCCATTATATTCGCTTGTTTTGCTCGCTAAGAAACAGGGTTATTACCATAGCATAGGCCGACGGACTAGGTAATAGAGTGTGGATTTATGCACAATGCACAAGAAGAGTGCAACGTGCTTTTTAATGGCGCATTCAGGTTGTTTTTGTGGGGCGTCGGTAGTATTATTTGTCTTGTTCCTTTTGTGATATTTGTGCTGTGGAGTAGTAGAGTTTAACTATTCTCGGTTCCTTAGTAACAAATAGTCATTTTTAGCCCAGTTTAACTGGGCTTTTTTATGTCTATTGGTTGACGATTGCTATTCCATCCCTATAATAGCCCACCACAAGAAATGTAATGAGTATTGCGCCTGTAGCTCAGTCGGATAGAGCATCCGCCTTCTAAGCGGACGGTCAGGGGTTCGAATCCCTTCAGGCGCGCCATTTCAGCCCATTACTTTAATAAGTTTAGGTTTTGTTGGCTGTATTACATGAGTGACCTTTCAGGTCAGATTGAAACCAACAAATTAAAGCAAGTTCCCGAGAGGAAATTTTATGCAAGTTTCTGTAGAGACAACGTCTCCAATTGAGCGCGTACTGAATATCACTGTTCCAGCAGCTCGTGTAGACGAGAAAGTAAATACTGAAGTGGCGAAAACAGCCAAAACTATCCGTATGGATGGTTTCCGTAAAGGTAAAGTGCCAGTTAGTGTTGTTAAAAAACGTTATGGCCAAGGTATTCGTATTGATGCTGTAGAGCAAATCATGCGTGATGCGTATGTTGAAGCGATTCAAAAAGAAGACATTCAACCTGCCGGTATGCCAGCAATCGAACCTAAGAACTTTGCTGAAGGCGCTGATCTTGAGTTTGTTGTTAAAGTTGAAGTATACCCAGAAGTTGAGTTGGCTGATAATGCTGCAATCAAAGTTGATCGCGTTCTTTCTGAAGTGACCGATGCAGACGTTGACACTATGCTAGAAACATTGCGCAAGCAAAATGCAGAGTGGAATGCAGTTGAGCGTGAAGCGGCTGACGGCGATCAAGTGACCATCGATTTTGTTGGCTACCTAGGCGATGAAGCCTTTGAAGGTGGTGCAGCGGAAGGACATAAATTGGTCCTAGGTTCTAACACTATGATTCCTGGTTTCGAGACTGGCATTCTTGGTGCGAAAGCGGGCGAAGAGCGTTCTATCGAAGTTACCTTCCCTGAAGATTACCAAGCTGAAAACCTAAAAGGTAAAGAAGCGACGTTCAAGATCACTGTTTCTGAAGTGGCTGAGCAAGTATTGCCTGAGCTTGACGATGCTTTCGTTGAGAAGTTTGGTCTAGAAGAAGCCACACTTGATGCTTTACGTGCTGAAGTACGTAAAAACATGGAGCGTGAGCTGAACCAAGCGGTTAAAGCTAAGCTGAAAACGGCTTTGTTTGACGGTCTTTCTTCTATCAATGAAGTGGAAGTGCCTTCTGCATTGGTTGATCAAGAAGTGGATGCGCTTCGTAAACAAGCTGCTCAACAATTTGGTGGTGAAGGCTTTGATGCTTCTCAGCTTCCTGCAGAATTGTTCCAAGATGAAGCGAAAAAACGCGCTAAGCTTGGTTTGTTGATTTCTGAAGTAATCAAGAAAGATGACATCAAAGTAGACGATGATCGTGTACGTGCTTTCTTGGAAGACATGGCTCAAGCATACCAAGAGCCACAGCAAGTTATTGATTTCTACTTGAAGAACAAAGAGCAGTTAGCTCAAGTTCAATCTGCTGTACTTGAAGAGCAGGTTGTTGATAAACTGTTGGAATCCGCTCAAGTAACTGAAGTAACTTTGGGCTATGAAGACGCTATCAAGCCAAACGCTCAAGCTGAAGAAGCTGGAGAAGAAGCATAAGACTTCCGTCTTATCTTTTTTGAATAAGGTCGACATAGCTTAGGTTATGTCGACTTTTTTGTTTTAAGGAATGCGATATGAATTTGACGAACCCAACAACTGGTCCCGTAGCAATTACAAGTAATGGCCTTGTTCCTATGGTCATTGAGCAAACCGCTCGTGGCGAAAGGTCTTTCGATATTTATTCTCGCTTGCTGAAGGAGCGAGTTATCTTTTTGGTTGGTCAGGTCGAAGATCACATGGCGAATCTGGTGGTGGCTCAGCTGTTGTTTTTAGAATCTGAGAACCCAGATAAAGACATTCATTTGTATATCAACTCGCCTGGTGGCTCTGTCACAGCGGGCATGTCTATTTATGATACAATGCAGTTCATTAAGCCAGATGTGAGCACTATGTGTATTGGTCAGGCGGCGAGTATGGGGGCACTTCTGTTGACGGCAGGTGCTGCTGGTAAGCGTTATTGTCTACCTAATTCTCGTGTCATGATTCACCAGCCGCTTGGTGGTTATCAGGGGCAGGCATCAGATATTGAGATCCATACACGTGAAATCTTGAGTATTAAGCATAAGCTTAATGAAATTATCTCATTCCATACTGGTAAGCCAATAGATCAGGTTGCTGTTGATACGGATCGGGATAATTTTATGAATCCTGAAACGGCAAAAGAGTACGGGTTGATTGATGATATTTTACAAAAACGTACAGTTTAATTTTTTTTAAGGGTGGAATAAATGTCGGATGATAATTTTAGCCGTGGCGACCACTCCGATCGGTTATTGTATTGCTCTTTCTGTGGCAAAAGCCAAGATGAAGTTAAGAAGCTTATAGCCGGTCCATCGGTTTATATTTGCAATGAGTGTGTCGATTTATGTAATAACATCATCACGCAAGAGTTGTCGCAAGTGGATGGTGAGTCTGCTTCAGAAGATGAGTTGCCAACGCCAATGAAATTGAGCACGGCGCTTGACGATTACGTTATTGGTCAAGATCGTGCGAAACGTGTGTTAGCGGTGGCGGTTTATAATCACTACAAGCGTCTGCGTCATCAAGGTAAATCGGATACTGGTGTTGAGTTGGGTAAGAGTAACATCTTGCTAATCGGCCCCACAGGTAGTGGTAAAACCTTGTTAGCACAAACCTTAGCGCGTGTGTTGGATGTGCCGTTTACGATTGCGGATGCGACGACCTTAACGGAAGCGGGTTATGTTGGTGAAGATGTTGAAAACATCATTCAAAAGCTTCTGCAGAACTGTGACTACGATGTTGAGAAAGCGCAGCGTGGTATTGTTTACATTGATGAGATTGATAAGATTTCTAGAAAATCAGACAATCCATCGATCACTCGTGATGTATCCGGTGAAGGTGTTCAGCAAGCGTTATTGAAATTGATTGAAGGCACGGTCGCATCGGTGCCACCGCAAGGTGGTCGTAAGCATCCGCAACAAGAGTTTTTGCAAGTTGATACCTCTAATATCTTGTTTATATGTGGTGGTGCATTTGCAGGTCTTGAGCGTGTGATTGGTGAGCGTACAGAGAAAAGTAGTATTGGCTTCTCTGCTAAAGTAAAAAGTAAAGACGAAGGTCGCTCTTTCTCTGAAACCGTTCATAATGTAGAAACGGAAGATTTAGTGAAATTCGGTCTGATTCCAGAGTTTGTGGGTCGATTGCCTGTCGTGGCAACCTTGTCTGAATTGGATAAAGAAGCACTTGTTACTATTCTGAGTGAGCCAAAAAATGCTTTGGTCAAACAATATCAGCATTTGTTTGAGTTAGAGGGTGTGGCCTTAGAATTTACACCTGAATCTTTGTTGGAAGCTGCCTCGTTAGCGCTAGAGCGTAAAACGGGAGCGCGTGGCTTGCGTAGTATCTTGGAATCCGCTTTGTTGGATTGCATGTATGATCTGCCAACACGACAAGATGTGGTTAAAGTGGTGATGGATGCGCCATCTATTCGTGGTGAATCTGCGCCATTAATGGTAATAGAGAAAGAAGACGTGGCGAAAAACGCCTAGTCTCTTAGCCTGTTTTAAAAAGCCGAGTTTAAGTTCTTCTTAATCTCGGCTTTTTTGTTTTTCGCTTTTCATGTCGATCTAAGCTAAATTGAATGTATATAGGTGCTTGTATTTTTCTGCTTTGCCCTTATCTCTTTCTTAATCCTCAATTTAATAGATAGTAAGTGCGCCTTTTGTTATTGCGCCCAAGTTGGAAATTTATATGTCAGATTCTTTGCTTCTTCCAATGTTGCCGTTACGTGATGTAGTGGTTTATCCCCATATGGTATTGCCGTTATTTGTTGGTCGCGCTAAATCCATTGCCGCGCTTGAGTCTGCCATGGAAGGGGATAAGCATGTTTTTCTAGTGGCTCAGCAAGATGCCTCAAAAGATGACCCTACAACAGAAGACTTATATTCAATTGGTACGACTGCGAAAATAATGCAGTTACTGCGTCTTCCTGATGGTACGGTCAAAGTGTTGGTTGAAGGGGTTAAGCGGGCGCGTCTTGAGTCCATGAAAGATGAGCCTGAGTTTGTTCTTGGTGAAGTCACCGAGTTAGAGCAGATAGAGGAAGATCAAGCTGAGTTCGATGTGATTCGAAGTGCTTTATTGAAGCAATTGGATGAATACGTGGCGGGGAGTAAGCGTATCCCGTCCGAAGTGGTGGCATCCCTCAAGTCCATTGATGACTTATCTAAATTGATTGATAACATCACCGGCCATATGAGCTTGAAGTTAGAAGACAAGCAGAAAGTGCTTGAAGTGGATTCTTTAGTAGGCCGTGGTGAGTATCTGATCGGTTTAATGGATGGAGAGCTGGACATTGCTCATCTCGAAAAAAACATCCGCAGTCGTGTTAAGAAACAAATGGAGAAAAGTCAGCGAGAATACTATTTGAATGAGCAAATGAAGGCCATTCAAAAAGAACTTGGTGATATGGAAGACGGTAGCAACGAGTTGGATTTGCTGCAGGAGAAAATTGCCGAAGTCGGTATGACGGAAGAGGCGAAAGACAAAGCCGAGGCGGAGCTGAAAAAGTTGCGTATGATGTCGCCTATGTCTGCCGAAGCAACCGTAGTACGTGGCTACATTGATTGGTTGGTATCACTGCCTTGGAAACAGCGTAGTAAGGTTCGTAATGATTTGGCTTATGCGGAAAAAGTATTGAATCAAGATCATTACGGCTTGCAGGATGTAAAAGAGCGCATCTTGGAATTTTTAGCGGTTCAGCAGCGAGTGAAGAAAGTAAAAGGTCCTGTGCTGTGTTTGGTTGGGCCACCGGGTGTGGGTAAAACGTCATTGGGTCAATCAATTGCGAAAGCCGTCAATCGAAAATACGTTCGTATGGCATTGGGTGGGGTGCGAGATGAGGCTGAGATTCGCGGCCACCGTCGTACTTACATTGGTTCTATGCCAGGTAAGTTGTTGCAGAAGTTAACCAAGGTGAAGGTGAAAAACCCACTTTTCCTATTGGATGAAATCGATAAAATGGGCATGGATCAGCGTGGTGATCCGGCCTCTGCTTTGCTAGAGGTGCTTGATCCAGAGCAGAATCACACTTTCAATGATCACTATCTTGAAGTGGATTATGATTTGTCTGATGTGATGTTTATTTGTACCTCTAACAGTATGAACATTCCGGGACCTTTGCTGGATCGTATGGAAGTGATTCGTATACCAGGCTATACCGAAGACGAAAAACTCAACATTGCTAAGCGTTATTTGTTGCCAAAACAAGTCAAATTAGCGGGTTTGAAAGCCAATGAAATTGACATTACGGATGACGCTTTGATGGATGTGATCCGTTATTACACCAAAGAAGCTGGCGTGCGTGGTTTAGAGCGTGAAATTAGTAAAATTTGTCGCCGTGTGGTGAAAAAGCAAGCTTTAGCGAAAGCGAAAAAGCCAGCCGCAGTTGCGGTGACCAGTGAGAATTTGGAAGATTTTTCTGGTGTTCACAAGTTTAGTTACGGCAAAGCGGAAGAAAAAAATCAAATCGGTCAGGTGACTGGTTTGGCTTGGACATCGGTTGGTGGTGAATTATTGACCATTGAAGCGGCTGGCGTGGCAGGTAAAGGTCGCCATGTGAAAACCGGTTCTCTTGGTGATGTGATGCAAGAATCCATTCAGGCGGCTTTAACTGTGGTGCGAAGTCGAGCGTCTGGGCTGGGAATTGATGAAGATTTTCATGAAAAAATTGACTTGCATTTGCATGTGCCAGAAGGCGCTACGCCGAAGGATGGGCCGAGTGCAGGTGTTGCTATGTGTACAGCAATTGTGTCGGTGCTTGCAAAGGTGCCTGTTAAAGCCTCTGTGGCAATGACAGGGGAGATTACGCTGCGTGGAGAGGTGCTACCTATAGGTGGTTTGAAAGAGAAGCTTCTGGCCGCTCACAGAGGTGGTATTAAAACCGTTATTATTCCGCAAGAGAACAGTCGCGATTTGAAAGAGATTCCAGACAACATCAAAGCTGATATTGAGGTTATCCCAGTAAAATGGATTGATGAAGTGCTGGATATTGCTTTAGAGTATATTCCTTCACCAAAAAAGGTAGAAACATTACCTTCGAGTGAAAAAACTGTTGATGAACAAGAGTCTGTAAGTCATCATTAGATCCATCCTGTGTTGACAGGGAGTAGGTTTGGCTTGTATAACTGCTCGCTCGGCCTTGTCGGTTGGCATATATATATTGCGCCGAAATTAAAACTAAGGAACCACGAAAATACTGAAGGGGTACAACGTGAACAAATCTGAATTGATTGATGCTATTGCAGCGTCTGCTGATTTATCTAAAGCTTCTGCGAGCAATGCTCTTGACGCTACTTTAAAAGCAATTGAAACGGCTTTGGCAAAAGGTGACCAGGTAACACTTGTAGGTTTTGGTACTTTTGCTGTTAAAGAACGTGCCGCACGTACTGGCCGCAACCCTCAAACTGGTGCGGAAATCCAAATTAAAGCCGCTAAGGTTCCTGGCTTTAAAGCCGGCAAAGGTCTAAAAGACGCTGTAAACTAATGCATTTGGAGCAGTAGTTCAGTTGGTTAGAATACCTGCCTGTCACGCAGGGGGTCGCGGGTTCGAGTCCCGTCTGTTCCGCCATTAGATACAAAAAGGTGTATTCCAAGCGGAATACACCTTTTTTATTAGGTAATTTATTAATTTCATGTGGAGGCAGTAATGCTCCAAGATATCAGAGATAAGTCACAAGGCATTGTTGTCAAGATCATTGTTGGTTTTATCGTCGTGACTTTTGCTCTATTTGGCGTTGACGCCTTGGTGACGAGTTTTAACTCTTCAGATAAAGTGGCCGAAGTAGACGGCGTTGAAATTACTCGTACGCAAATGTTGCAAGGTGCGGAAACTCAACGTCGTCAGCTGATTTCCATGATGGGAAGTCAGATTAATCCAGCTTTATTGGAAGACAATTTATTACAACGTCGCGCCTTGGACGAACTCATTCAGCGTGCCGTGTTAGCCAATCAGGCGGATGTGCTTGGGTTGGGTGTGTCAGATGAGCAGGTGAACGCGTATCTGTTGCAGGCTGAACAATTTCAGACTAATGGTCAGTTTGATCAAACTAAGTATCTAAACTTTTTGCGTTCTTTAGGGTTTACGCCTTTGGCATTTAAAGAGCGCATTAAACAGGATGTTTTAATTCAGCAGCCGCGTAATGCCATTGCGGGTTCTGAGTTTGTATTACCTTATCAAACGGATGTGGTAACCAGCTTACAGTCCCAAGTTCGTAGCTATGACTATGTGTCTTTTTCTTTGGCGGATGAGTCTGAGCAAACCAGCGCCACAGATGCAGAACTAAAAGCATACTATGATGAGCATAAAGACGGCTTTAAAACACCTGAACAGGTGAAAGTGGATTATGTTGTGGTATCCAGTAATGATTTTGCTGGTAAAGTGCAAGTGACAGACGCTGAGTTGCAAAATGCCTATCAGGCGTTGGTTGCTGAAACTGCGCCAGAAGAGCGTTCGGCTTCCCATATACTGATTGAAACTTCTGATCGCTCGCAAGAAGAGGCGCAAGCCATTGCGACCGAAGTGGAAGATAAGCTGGCGGCGGGCGCAAGTTTTGCAAGCTTAGCTGCAGAATATTCAGACGATATTGGCTCTAAAAATGATGGCGGCTACTTGGGCTTCATTGAGAAGGGGTCAATGGATGAAGCGTTTGAGAATGTATTGTTCTCTATGCAGCAGGGCGATGTAAAAGAGGCGAAAACAGATTACGGTATTCATTTAATCCAATTAGACGAAGTGTCTAAAGTGGATGTGCCTAGTTTTGAGTCTGAAAAAGCGCAACTCACCGAATCCTTAATGGCAGACAAGACACGTGATGCGTTACTGACGGCTCATGAGGACATTACCGATTTGGCTTATGCCAGTGATAACCTAGAAGGTATTGCTAAAGAATACGGTGTTGATGTGTTGCAGAGTGCCTACTTTGGTCGCCAAGGTGGCACGGATGATGTCACTGCTAATGCCGCTGTGATTGCGGCAGCCTTTGGAAACTCAGTATTAGAAGACGGTCAAAACAGTGATTTGATTGAATTGAATGACGATGAGGTGGTTGTGATTCATCTCAATGATCATCAGCCGGAATCTGTACAAAGTTTCGACGCTGTGAAAGATCAAGTGGCGTCCATTGTTATTCAGGATAAAGCATTGGCATCCTTGAAAGAAAAAGCGTTGGCTGCCAAAGGTTCTTCTTCAACACAGTGGACGAGCGTTGAAAGTGCTAAGCGTGGGCAAGATGAAATCGCTTCATTGGCTTTTTCTTTGCCACACCCAGAGCAAGCTCCCGTTACTGACATTAAAAACATGTCGAACGGCGATATTGCTTTGATTCGCTTGAATCAAGTTGCTGTTGGTACGGAGCCTGTCTCTGAGGAGCAGCAGCAAGCTTACCAGCGTTATTTGAGTCAGAATCAAGCGAGTTTGAGTACACAGTCTCAACAGGCTTACCTGACGAATCAGGCTGATATTGAGCGTTAATTAGCTATTAAACGATGTGTTATAAAAAGCCACTTCAATTGAAGTGGCTTTTTTGGTTTATCTGTCCCGACCTGAAAGTGACCCGTCCTGAAATGCCTTGTTTGGCGGTATTCAGTCTTTATGTTACGTTTGTTATGACTGGAATTTATTGAACCAGGCATTGGCTGGTATAAAGAAAGCTTGGGCCGTTTTGGCTGTGGTGTATTTCATTAGGTGATCAGTGTGACCTTCTTCGTCCCCTAAGATCATGCTTTCTAGCATAAGATTAAAGTGGCTAGCGCTCTTGCCGTAACTTGCAAACATTAGTCCCTGGTCCATTAGGTTGCCATATGGCATGCTTTGGCGAAGAATTTCAATGGATTTGCCATGTTCGTCTTTTAATGAGGTGCGTTTAGTGTGGGCGTGAGGGGGTTTTTCTGCAGACGGATATTCTTCGTTGTCTTCTTTGGTGCGACCGTAGGTGTCTTCTTGTGTTTTTAAGTCTTCAGTTTGCCACTTGGTTAGGTTGTGTGAAAAGCGCATCAAGTTGAAATAAGAGCCATGACGGTACTGTGCATCCTCATCGCCAACTAAGGCAACCGCTTTGCGTTGTTCCCCCTGCGGGTTTTCTGTGCCATCAACAAAGCCTGTTAGATCGCGGCTGTCTTTGTAAAGAAAGCACGGCACTTCTTCGACCAGTTCAACGCAACCACCGAATAGAGCGAACAGGCTTTGAGTGAGTTGAAAGCTGGCGTCATGACGCATTGCGCGTATATGTAAAACCAAGTCGACATCCGTTGGTGTGATGTCAGTTTCTGGGCCCTTAAGGGCTGGAAATAGATCGAGTTCTTGTGGTTGTTCGTTGTCTAATTCTGACCAAATGAGTTTGCTGAATCCAATGGCGGCATGTAATTCGGCATTCGGAAATTCGGCTTGGGTTTGGCTGACTAGGTCTGGAATTCTGGCTAAAGATTGTTTGAATTCTGCCATGTGTGAGCGTTTGACATTGAGAGTGACAAAACACGCATCACTAGAAGGTTCTGCGATGATGCCAGATTGATATGGTGTCATGTCTTTATTCCTTTGAAGGTCTAACTTTAAAAATTCGGATATAAGGCTTTTAGCTGACTCGCTTGCGATGGCTTTGCTTGGCCACTTGAGTACTCTTCAAGTGCGTTAGCAAGTGGATTGCCTTGCCATTCGTGCATCGGATTATTGGAATACATCATTAACTCGGCTTCCATTAATAACTGCGTCACCTGTACGGACGTTAAGCGTTTAATGTCATCTAGTGTCCGAATTTCATGGTCTCCCCAGCGATGGCGAGCCCATTCTAGCAGGTTTGCACGTAACTCAGAAAGTTGATTTTGTCGGCAGCACTGAATCAAAATGTTGAAGGCACTTGCTTCATCAGGCGTCGATAAAGGGGCAAATTCTTGCAAAGTGGGTACGCTGGCTTCCACGGGGAGGTCCGTTGCTGGTTTTTTGAAGCGCTTATACAGACCAGCGATCAAAAGTAGGCTAGCGGCCGTTAAAAGGGCATAGATAACCCAGTCACGAAGTGACGGTGAATGGCTTTCTTGTTGTTTCGGTGGTGTCGAAATGCTTGCCTTACCAGTTGGTGTTTCTTCTTCTACCTGTTGAGGTTTCTTCACTAAGGATATAGGGGCAGTAGAACTGGGCTGAGCCGGCAGGGGCGAGGTATCTATGTCGGGTTTTGTCGGTGTGATTTGTCCTGTCGGCAAGGCCGCAATGGTCACGCCTTGTGTCTTGGCTTTGGCATGAGCGATTTGTCGCGTTTTGGTATTCCAATAGGCAATATCAATGTCCGGCAGAATGAGTTCGCCTTCAGCGGTTGGCACGACTTCAACCTGTATGTTTTGTTCTCCTGTGACGCCAATGACGGTTTTTTGGTTGCTAAATTTCGGCGGTTGAGGATACAGCTTATATTGACGGGTGCTATTGAAATCCAAGGTTGGAATTTGTTCTGGTAATGAACCTTTCGCGCGAACATTAATTTCCCACATTAGGGTATCGCCCACTCTGGGCGTATCGGTGGCTGCGGTCAGTTTAGTGCTTATTGCTACGTCTTCGCTGGGTAACCAAGAATCGGCTGTATAGCTCGCTGGTATGGGCAGAACCTGTAAATTTAGAGGTTCACTTTGTACCTTGATTAGCTTTCGTCCCGAGGACGTATTGATCATGGCTTGTACGCTTTGTGGCGGGATGGTCATCGGGCCACTGCGTTGAGGGAAACTTAGGTATTCACGAGTGATGACCTGATATTGTGTGCCATTGATGGTTTCATAATTCATTTGGTCATCAATGAGGCGTTCAATGACCAGATTGGGTTGCGCTGGCACAGAGCGGTTGGCGTTTTGTAGGGCAACGGAGGTATAGAGTTTAACGCTCAGGATGACTTGTTGTTGTAAATAAGGTTCAACATTGGAGGCTTGCAGTTTCATGATGACTGGCGGGTTGCCATTGTCGTCGAGTAGTTGAGGCGCACTATTGACCTGTAATTTAATGGCTTGTGACTGATGATCGCCAATCTTAATGGGTGGAATCTCAAGGGTGCCAACCGATTTTGGCATGAGTGAAATCACCCAAAAGTTGAGTGCTTTGCTGGTGCCAAGGTTGAAACTAAATTGGCTGTTTTGGCTTTTGCCGAGGATTTCGAAGTCTTTTTGTAGTGGAGACAACTCGGGGCCATTTCCGGTATCGCTAAAGTCCGCCCTTAAGGTCAGTTGTACAAGCGAGTTTTCAGTCACAACATTTTTATTCAGGCTGGCGGTCACGCTGGCGGCATACAGCGAGGACTGAGTCGCAATCAATAGACTTATGACCAGACAAGACTGCAATGCAGATCTTAAGCGTGACTGGAATAAAGTGAATTGTGACTGACGACTTACCATGGGTTCATCCCATCCTCTTGCATTAATAAATTTTGATTGCGTTTTTCTTGGTGCAGATACTCTAGTTTGCGCTGTAATAAGCTGCCAGGGTCGTCTTGAATCTGACGTAACCACTGTTCCAGAGCTTGTTTGCTTTCCATGTTTTGCTGAGTGTTTGTTTGTGCAGGTTGCTTATTACCTGTCTCCGTTTGCCCATTATCCTTTGGTGGTTGGTCTTTGTCTTGTGTTTCGTTCGTTTTGTCAGATTTTTTTGTGTCGTCTGTTTGTTTGGATTGCTGTCCATCAGATGATTTGTCTTGGTGCTGATCCTTGGTTGACGGCGGTTTGTTAGCATCTTGTGGTGATTGCTTGTTTTGTTGCTGTTTCAGATACTCAAGATTTTCTTTTGCGGCTGTCAGTTGCGGGTCTTGTTCAAGCGCTTTTTCGTATGACTGTATGGCTTTGTCTGTTTGGCCTGCAAGCGCATAGGCATTGCCAAGGTTGTAGTTATCAGCAGCCTGGAGGTTAGATTGCTCTAACAGTTTGATGGTGCGGTCGTATTTTTCTAGTGCGTATGACGAAGCCGCTTGCCAGTCTGGCCGCTTGAAGAGCTTTTCTGCCGTTTGCCAGTCGCCTTGATTAACCGCTTGTTGTGCTTGTTGATCTGGCGTTTTAAACCAATCCAGCGGGGAGGCATACAGCGGTTTGCTTGGCGTTGCAAAAATGCCGATTAATAGAAGAAAAAGCACGCCGCGGCGGAATTGGTAAGCGAGCCAAATTAAAAAAGGCAAAGCAAACCAGTGACCTTGATCTTGCCATGTGATGCGTTTGTTATCGGCTTGTTTATTTTGATGTCGTTGAGGTTGGTGGCGATTGATTTGTTGCAAAGCTTGTTGGTTTAGGCGGCCATGATAAAAATGCCCACCTAGGTCGTTGGTGAAGTTTTCTAGTGCTTTTAACGGTGTGCTTGGAATAATGGTTTGGCCTGATTTTTTCAGTATGCGGCCATTGGGTAATTTGATTGGGCCGCCTTGATCTGTACCAAAGGCAATGAGGTCTAATGTGATGTTTTTATCGTCCAGTAAGTCTGGAATGATGTCTTTATCTCTATCGGCAAGATCGTCGGTCAGCACAATCAGGTGCAGTGAGGAAGCGGTTTTATTTAAGCTCAATGCGGTTTCAATGGCTTGACTGAGATGGTTGCCATAAACGGGCATGATAATGGGCTCTAATGCCAGTAGAAAATGTATGATGGTGTCTTTGTCTTGGCTAAATGGGCTAATGACATAACTGTCTCCAGCGTAAGCCACTAAAGCCACATCGCCACCTTGAGTGTGATCTAAAATATCGCGAACGGTTTGTTTTAATTGTGTTTGGCGATTAGGTTTGATGTCGGTTGCGTACATAGAGAGGGATTGATCGACAACAAAGATGGTTTTCTGAGTGCTGATATACATTTTATGAGGAGATTGTTGCCAACTGATCCCTGTTAAAGCAATCCAACACAGCGACAAGCAAGCCACGCCAAGCCATTTGTTGAGCACAGGTTGTGGCGAGGGGGCTTGTAAATAGGGAAGTAGGTGAGCATCCACGAGTTGGTTGAGCTGTTTGTGTTGCGCTTTTCTGCCATCGAAAAGCCATGCCAATAACAAGGTCAATGGAATACAAAGAAGCCACCATGGGCGTTCAAGGTGTAGGGTGTCGAAAAGTATCATGTTCGCCCCCTTTTGCTTAAATAATAGCCATTATTAGAAATCAAAGAGAGGCTAAAACTTAAGATGGCAAACAGGGCAAACCAATGAAAAAATGTGGTCACAGGGCGTTGCCAAACCTCTTCTGAAGGGGTGGGTTCCATTTCATCCAGTTGTTGGTAGATGCGCTGTAAATCTTCGGTGCTTTTGGCGCGAAAATATTGGCCACCGGTTTGAGACGCAATGTTTTTTAATAGGTCCTCGTCAAGGTCGCTGGATGGGTTGACTTCTTTTGGACCAAAAAAACCTCGTACCAACATGCTGTCCGCCCCTATGCCTATGGTATGGATGCGAACATCCTGAGATGCGGCAAAGGCGGCTGCTTGGCTAGGCTGAACGCGTCCTGCTGTGTTGGCACCATCGGTCATAAGAATCAAGACTTTTTGATCGGACGCTTTGTCTTCTAAGCGCTTAATGCCCAAGCCAATGGCGTCTCCGATGGCGGTTCTTTGCCCTGCAAAGCCAATTTGCGTCTCTTGGACGAGTTGGTTGATGGTTTTGGTGTCAAAGCTCAAAGGTGCCTGCAGGAATGCTTTTGTGCCAAAGACAATAATCCCAATGCGATCACCGCGACGTTTGTCTATGAAATCAGCCAGTACCGCTTTGGCGGCCTGTAAGCGATCAGCCGTTTGTTGATGGAGTGTCATGTCGGTGATTTTCATGCTGCCGGATAAGTCCAGTGCAATGAGTAAATCGCGTCCGGACGGTGTCACTTGTGTTGGTTCTCCGACCCAAGTCGGGCGGCTAATGGCAATCACTAACAGTAGCCAAGCCAGCCACAGGAAACTTTTTCCGAGTATGGATTGCCCTGCGGTTGTTGTCTTGTCTTGATGTTGGATTAGGTGTTGAGACTGTGCCCACCACAAGGCGTCACGGCTTGGTTTGGCGTTGGGTAACCAGCGAGCCAATAGTGGAATGGGCAAAACAATGAGGAACCAAGGCCACACAAATTCAAGCATGGTGCTTCCTAATCCAATAACGAGTGGTTGTGACCATTTTCTGAATCTCTTCGGTATTGACCTCGACTTCGGCTTGATATGGCGCGACGATAAAGGCTTCGCCGAGCTGTGCAAAATTATGCTTTTTTGTCATCTGTTGGTCTAAAACAGCGATAAGCTCTCGGCTGTTTAGCGCTGCTTGTTGATCTTTACCTGAGCTGATGAGGCAGCGACGAATCAACTCATGACATAAAATAATATGGCGGCCTTCTAAGCCTTGGCGGGTTTGCTGTTTCAAAATGAGCAGTGCTTCACGTCGATAAGCTCGTTTCTTATATCGCTTTCGCAACCACCATAAGGTGCTGATGACCAGTACGCATAACAAAGCAAGCACAAGCCAAGTCCACCAAACGGGTGGCCACATGGCAACGGCATCGGGCAATAAATACCCTTTATTCGGTAAGTCTACAGGCGATGCTTGGGTCATTATCCAATGGCTCCTAATGACAGCAAGTATCGAGCGATGCCTTCAGGTGGCTCAGATAAATCAAACACCAGATGTTCAATATCGAGCTGATTTAGCTGCTTTTTTAGCTGTTGATTCTGTTTCTGAAAGGCCTGCTGAGCCAAGTTTGAACTGCGTTCGCTGATGTTCACTGTGGACTCACCAGAGGCATTTTTAATCTGATATTGTCCTGGGGCAAGTTTAAAGGTGTTGGCGTCAATTATTTGAACCCAAAATACCTTATTGTGCTGCGCAAGTTGCTTTAAATAAAGCGTTTCAGGTCGACTGAGATGTTGTTTGTCGGTCAAAATAATCACATCTTTATTGCGCGCTTTTAGACTGACCGGGTTTGGTGTCAGTACTTGCAGCGATGGTGTTGAGTATTGACGTGATTGTATTAAGCTGGCTTGCGATAAAGGCTGAAATAATTTTGCTAACAGCGGTGTTGTTTGTTGCCAGATGTCGAGTCCACCAAAGCACAATCGATAGGAAAGCTTGTCACCTTGTTGTTTTGTCCGCCAAGCTAGGATACCTGCTAGTTGTACAAAACGAGTGGAAATAAAACTGTATTTTGTACCGAAATAGGCGTCACTAGAAAGATCCATTAGAAGCAGCCTTTGGTGTTCGTTTTCTTGTGCATAGAGACGGGTTTGGGCCTGGCCTGTGCGCGCGGTGACACGCCAATCAATATGGCGCAGATCATCACTGGCTTGATACGCGCGAAGTTCCAGCATTTCTAACCCTTGCCCTTTTAGATGAGCATGGCGTTCGCCACTGGTTAAAGCGAAGTGCTTTGCCCGTGGTGCGCGCCCAAGGTGTTTAGCATAATGCCCGAGTTGAGCAAAATCCACGTCTTGTAACTCAGGTGAAGAGGGGGCTAAAAGAGCACTCATAGTCATCTATATCGAATTAATCATAACGCTGGTACATGGCTAATGAGACGATTTAGTATATCGTCTGTTGATAGACCAGAGGCTTGGGCTTCAAATGAGGTGATAATTCGGTGCCGAAGGACTGGCAAGGCGACTTGTCGAACATCGTCAGGGGTGACGAAATCGCGACCGTTTAGTAGGGCATTGGCACGAGCGCAACGATCTAATGCCAGTGTGCCACGTGGACTGGCTCCAAATTCAATCAGCTTCAAATCTTGCGCTTGTTGCCCAAGATACAGCTCTGGTTGGCGTGTCGCTACCACCAATTGCACAATATATTGCTCAACATTTTCAGACATGTATAAGCCCAATGCCTGTTGCTGTAAGGCCAAGATTTGCTTGGGACGACAGAGTGCTTGCGGCTTGTCTGTGGTGGTTTTGTGCAAGTCTTGTTGTCGAACGAGACGAAGTACTTCTAGTTCACTGTTGGCGCTTGGGTAATTAAGGTTGATTTTCATCATAAAGCGATCAAGTTGCGCTTCAGGAAGGGGGTAAGTGCCTTCTTGCTCAATGGGGTTCTGGGTGGCGATGACAAAAAACAACGCTGGTAAAGAGTAGCTTTGATTGCCTACCGTGACTTGCTTTTCCCCCATGGCTTCCAGCAAGGCGGATTGTACCTTTGCGGGCGCGCGGTTGATTTCATCGGCGAGTACAATGTCATTCATAATGGGCCCAGCAACAAAGCTAAACTGTCCGGTTTCTTGTTGGTAAATGTCGGAACCGGTTATGTCACCTGGCAGTAAATCTGGGGTGAACTGAATACGTTGGAAGCGGCTGTCTATGGTATTGGCTAATACCTTGGCCGCCGTGGTTTTGGCAATGCCTGGTGGCCCTTCTAAAAGAACGTGACCATTGGCGATGAGCGCAACCAATAATTCGTGTGTTAATTCTTCTTGACCAATAATGGCTTGATTGAGGTGATCTTTTAGTTGCTCAACAAGAGTTACCATCGAATTGAGATTCCTTATACTTCTGTCAAAAAAGGTGTGAAGGCCATATAATAGTGCCCATCTTATCGGATTCAAATCTTTACGCACAGAGCGAACTTTGTAAGGGTAATGTAAGCACAGGAAAGAATAATGGCGAAACTTGTATTAAATGTGGCTTTGCCTGCGTTTAAATATAAAGCTATGTACGCTGGTGCTGCAAAGAATTTAGTGGCAAGTAGCTTAGATGGACGTAAGGTACAATTACCTTTGTCCGCGTTTCAATCTTTTGTCACCCACCAAGGCATTCATGGTTTGTTTGAAGTCGAATTTGATAGTAGGAATAAATTAGTGGGTGTGACTAAACTGAGATGACACCCAAGATTGCAGATGATCCCATTGAGGAGCTTTTTTATGTATCAGTTTGCCCGCTCGCTATTGTTTAAATTAGACCCAGAAGTGTCACATGAGCTGTCGTTGGACATGCTCGCAGCGAGCAGTCGATTAGGCTTAAACAAATTCTTTTCTAGCTTGCCATCGACGAAGCCAGTGGATGTAATGGGCTTACGTTTTCCAAATGCAGTTGGTTTAGCGGCAGGGCTAGACAAAAATGCCGATGCTTTTGAAGCGCTGGGGGCTTGTGGGTTTGGGTTTGTGGAAGTGGGGACGGTGACACCGAAAGGTCAAGCGGGTAACCCAAAACCGCGCTTGTTTCGACTGCCGGAACACGAAGCCATTATCAACCGCATGGGGTTTAACAATAAGGGTGTCGATCACCTAGTGTCACGTATTCAAAAGCATCGTTACCCTGGTATTTTAGGGGTGAATATTGGTAAGAATCTCAGTACGTCGGTTGAAGATGCGGCGGCTGATTACCTTGCGTGTCTGGAAGCCGTGATACCTTATGCCGACTATATTACCGCGAACATCAGTTCGCCAAATACGCCGGGCTTGCGCAGCTTGCAATTTGGCGAGAGTCTTGCTGAATTGATTTCCCCATTGGTAGAAGCACGAGATCGCTATCAAGCAGAGCAGGGTAAACGCATTCCGTTGGCGGTAAAAATCGCACCGGATATGTCGGACGATGAAATTAAATTGGTGGCTGATACCTTGGTAGAGCAAAAAGTCGATGGCATTATTGCGACCAATACGACCTTGTCCCGTGATGCTGTGAGCGGTCATCGCTTTGCTGAAGAAGCGGGTGGTTTAAGCGGTGCTCCAGTACGTGATGCTTCAACTCATGTGGTGCGAGTGTTGGCTGAGCATTTGAAAGATACGTTACCTATTATTGGTGTTGGTGGTATTTCTACTGGTGCTGATGCGGTTGAGAAATTGCAAGCGGGTGCGCGATTGGTGCAAATGTATTCGGGCTTTATTTATCATGGACCGGAATTGGTCAAAGAAGCCATCGCAAGCACTGACGCTTATTATCGAGAACGAGATTTGAATAACTGAATAACGAACTGTAATTTAGCGCGAAAGACGATGCGATCGTCCTCGTGCCAGGGCGGGATTTGATCCCGCCTTTCTTATTTATGGCTTGACCATATTGTCATGACACTGAACCAAAAGTATTGATAAATGAACCCAAATACAGAAACACCAGAGCAAGTGATGTACGCATTAGAAATAACCTGTCCGATCGGCATGGAGAATGTTCTTGAAAAAGAGCTGCACGCTGAAGGCTTAACACAAACTCGCTTAGGTGAAGCGCAAGTTAAACTGACAACGGACTTGGAAGGCATCTATAAAGCATGTCTTTGGTCTCGAGTTGGCACTCGCGTTATGTTGCCCATCGCCCAATTTAAAATGGAATCTGCGGACGATTTGTACAATGGGGTAAAGGCCATTGATTGGTCACAGCATTTGCTGGTTACGAATACCCTTGCGATTGATTGTCATGGTACCAACCATCACATACGTAACACTCAGTTTGGCGCGGTGAGAACAAAAGATGCCATTGCGGATTACTTTGTTGCCCAAACAGGCGAGCGTCCAAACGTTGAGAAAAATCAGCCCGATGTTCGTATCGCGGTCCGAATTAAGCGCGATGTTGTGACGGTAAGTGTTGATCTGTCTGGCGAGAGTATGCACAGACGCAGTTATCGCCAGCAAGGTGCAATGGCGCCGCTAAAAGAAAACTTAGCCGCGGGCTTGCTCTTGAGAGCGGGCTGGGGTGTGGATTCCGATCTGAAACAATTGATTGATCCTATGTGTGGTTCAGGGACGTTTTTGGTTGAGGCCGCCATGATGTCATTGGACATTGCGCCAGGCTTACGTCGTCAGTATTGGGGGTTCAAAGGTTGGAAGCAGCATGATCACCGCTTATGGCAACAATTAAATGACTTGGCTAAAAATCGCAAAAAAGACCCTGAAAGTTTAGGCATTCGCTTTCAAGGCACGGATCGAGAGCAAAAAGCCATTGCGGCCGCTCGCGAAAACATCAAGCGAGCAGGTTTGACTGGACTCATCGAGGTGAGCATGTCGTCATTCCAAGAGCACGAATTCATCGTAGATGACGCACAGCCAGGCTTGGTTATTACGAACCCTCCTTATGGTGAGCGTTTGGGTGATGAAATGGCATTGATTGCTTTGTATCGTCAATTAGGTGAGTGGGTTGTAAATCACGCTCATGGCTGGCAATTTATGATGCTGACCAGCAATGATCATTTGGCTCGTCAAATCCCAGTTCGTCCTGAAAAAAGTACACGAGTGATTAATGGCGGTATTGAGTGTCGAGCTTATCAATTCCCTGTTACCTACGGTAATATTAAAGCGGATGCGGTTGCCCAATCTGTGATGACGCCTGGTGCGCAAATGGTGGCGAATCGTCTGCAAAAAAACCTAAAGAAAATGAAAAAATGGGCTGTTAAAAACAAAATTCAGTGCTTCCGTGTGTACGATGCTGATATGCCTGAGTATGCCGTTGCGATTGATTTGTATAACGACTGGGCTCATGTGCAAGAGTATCAAGCGCCAAAAAGTGTTGACCCTGAAAAGGCTAAGCAACGGTTATTCGAAGTGGTGTCCGCGATTCCAGGCGCATTAAACATTGCGGAATCGAATGTGGTGGTGAAACATCGTCAGCGTCAAGCGGGTAAAGGCCAGTACGAGAAGCTCGATCAATCACAGCATGAGATGATCGTAGAAGAATACGGTTGTGACTTTATTGTTAATCTTAAAGATTATTTAGATACTGGGCTGTTTTTAGATCATCGACCTGTTCGTAAATTGATTCAACAAAAAGCCGACGGCGTGCGTTTCTTAAATCTATTTTGTTATACCGCGTCGGCGTCGGTTCATGCTGGTCAAGGTGGGGCTTTGACGACATTGAGTGTCGATATGTCAAATACTTACACGGATTGGGCACGCCGTAATATTGAATTGAATGAGTTCTCAGATCGTGATCATACGGTGGTGCGAGCAGATTGCTTTGAGTGGTTAAAACAGAGTCGTGACGAATTTGATCTGATCTTTATGGATCCTCCGACTTTTTCTAACTCCAAGAAAATGGCGGATGTGTTAGACATCCAGCGAGATCACGGCGATTTGGTGCGATTGGCGATGGCGAGGTTGGCTACGGAAGGTGAACTTATTTTCTCCAATAATTACCGTCGTTTCCGTTTGGATGACGATCTAATGAGTGAGTTTGACGTACAGGATATTACCCGTTCGACATTGGATCCGGATTTTGAGCGCAATAGTAAGATCCATCAGTGTTATCTTATTAAACATAAATCTGTGCCTTAAGCGTTGGATCCAGTATAATTTCCTGAAAATTAATTTCGATTGTTTGTAAGTTATTTAACTTGCTGATTTTAAAAGGTTTATAAGTTTCTAGTATGAGAAAAACATTTCGTCTTGTGATTAGTTGTCCCGATCGAGTAGGGATTGTAGCGGCCGTTAGTCAGTTCTTAAACGAGCGTTCTGGTTCGATTATTGAAGCAAGTCATCACACAGATTTAGAGCAAAAATGGTTTTTCATGCGTCATGATGTTGATGCTGAGAGTCTTGCCATTGATGTTGACACTTTCCGTGAGGAGTTCGCGCCAATTGCGGAAGAGTACAACATGAAGTGGTACGTAAAAGACAGTGAAGACCGTCCAAAAGTCATCTTAATGGCGACCAAAGAGTCTCACTGTTTAAATGACATCATGCACCGCTGGCACACAGGTGAACTGAACTGTGAAATTGTCGGGGTCATTGCGAACCATGAAGACCTTCGTTCTATGGTGGAATGGTATAACGTGCCGTACTTCTGCATTTCAGTACCAAAAGAAAATAAAATGCCAGCCTTCCAAGAAATTGAAGCACGCATTGATGAAGTCGGCGCTGATACCATTGTACTGGCTCGTTATATGCAAATCTTCCCAGAATATTTGTGTGAGAAATACAAGCATCGAGTGATCAATATACACCATAGTTTCTTGCCGTCCTTCATTGGCGCTAAGCCTTATCATCAGGCGGCTGTGAGAGGGGTTAAGCTGATTGGGGCAACGTGTCATTATGTGACGGCGGATCTGGATGCAGGTCCAATCATTGAGCAAGATGTCATTCGAGTTCGTCACAGCCATTCTGCAGAAGATATGGTGCGACTGGGGAAAGACATTGAAAAACTGGTTCTGTCCCGAGGTTTGCGTTATCACTTGGAAGATCGCGTTCTGGTGCATGGGAATAAGACGGTCGTCTTTGCTGACTAGATCGCTAAAATATTGATGAAAAAGGGAAGGCCTTACAAAGGTCTTCCCTTTTTTTATGTTTTTTATCTTTTTGTAATATTAAGTTAGTTGAAATTTCGTTTTCCGAAAAAGCGTCTATAGTTATTTTTATGAGTTAATTAACGAGACGGCAATGAGAGGGAAATGATGAAACTCAAGTTAACGCCAACTCAAAATTTATGCGTTGGATTTTTAGAGTCTGGATTCAAATTGGTTCAGATGGGAGAGCAATATTATTTTGTCAAGGGAGAGAGAAGGCAAAAGGTGCTCCCTAAAACATTAGATGCTTTAGTTAACCGAGGTGCGTTGTCTTACACAGATCAAGGAGATTATATTTTAAGTGCGGAGTTTGTTGCCCATCGTAAGCGAATGAGAGAAACCAACGAAGCTGTTCCTGTGCGTCATTAAGTGGTGGTTCTGCTTGTTTAACCCAAACTTTTCATTATTGAAAAGTTTGGGTTTTTTTTGACTGTTTTTAATCTTATTTACTGGATAGAGCTTGGCGTTTGAGTAAACAAATAACCCACCGCTTGAGCCAAATTAGGGCTAATACGTTCGCTTCGTAATAGCTGCCATAATGGTTGCTTTGTTTCCGGGTGTTGGCTTAGTTCGGCGGTGATCTGTTTGAAGGCAATGTAACCGTCATCACGATGTGCGAGTTTTTCCATCACAATTCTAAGCAGCTGTGGGTTGGCACTTAGCCAATGAGGGCATTTGGCTGCTAACGCTGCGATCAGGTGAATGTCATCGTCTGTGCAGCTCGCTAAGTCACCTAAAATGCCAAACAAAGGCAGCAACAAGGCATCATTAAATGGCGCTTTGGAAAGGCCGCGAACATAGCTGGCTTTTAATAAAGCATCTTGCTCAGACGACAGTTTTTCAATCAACACCTGTTGTAAGTTCTCTGGTAAGTGCTGATGTTCTAAGGCGTGGCAAAGAGCAGAGACAAAGGCGGATGGCGCATCCGCAATTGCTTTTAATGCTAGGTCACAGTGGGCTTTGTCATCCATTCTAACGGCCAGTTCGGCAATGCCTTGTAAGCCAAGGTTTTGCCATTGCTCTCCTTGGGCTGCAATGTCATTTTTCAGATATTGGATTACATCATGATAGTAATGAGACGCGGCTTTGTTCAAATCTTTGGCTAACCGTGCATGAAAGCTGGCCATGCGTTCTTGATCTGGTTTAAAAGCATAAGGACTATCTTCTAACGCTTCTGATAAGCCTTGTTGTTCGCCTTTGTGAAGAATTTTATCAACAAGGGTTTTGATAAAATGATCGCGAGTGCCTAAATTCAATGCACCTGCTTCGTCCAGCGGTAACTTCAAAAACCAAATCACGCCTTCGTTTAAAGTGTCATCTTTGGTGGCGTTTTTGTCTTTTAATAGGCAAGCTAACCATGCATGCTGTCGAAAAGGGTATGGGTAAGCCTGTTGCTTACGGTCAAATTGGATGGCTTGCTGCGGCGTTATCTTATTAAGGCAGCGTCCAAGATCGTAGTAGCTTACATCACAACCGACCATATCAAATAAGTCGGCAAGGGATTCAATTTTATTCATGCTAAATATTTGCTCAAGTGGCCGATAAATTACCCAATGTATTATTTATCGGTGATAAACAGAAAACCTATTTTACCGTTTTTATAAGGAGAAATCAGGTTGAATCAAACCTTTTCTGATCATCATGCTCTGGCGGACCTGTTGATCACGTTGCAGATCCGCTTGCAACAGAGTGGGCTTTGGGAATGCGAGCAACCAAGTCACGAAGCATTGCAAAGTCAGCAACCCTTTTGCATTGATACCATGTCGTTTGAACAGTGGCTTCGGTACGTGATGATTGAAAAATTTAAATACCTTTTGCAAAGTGGCTCGGCTTTACCTAATCGCTGTCATATTTCGCCTATGGCAGAGGAGGCGTTTAAGGGAAATATCGGTGTTGATGTGGACGGTATTGTTGGCTGTCTTGATCAAATAGACAAACATTTAAGTGCTCAATAAACGATGCTGTCTTTAAATGCCAAGCAAGTGTTGAGAGACTTGGAATGGCTGGTGGATGGGCATTATATTCTTGCTGATTTTCAGTTGGGGCCTTACTGGCGATCCGATTGGCGGGAAATACTTACTTTGCACAGACACAATCCAACCTCTTTGATGGCAAAGCTTGAGCAAACGAAATCCCATTTCTTAGGCAGTTATTTTGAGGCCCTGTTCAGCTTTGCCATTTCTGAGTTATCTGTATTAAGCATTCAGCGAGAGCATTTTCAAATAACGCGCCAAGGCAAAACATTAGGGGAAGTTGACATGCTTGTCGCTCTGCCTGATGGCTCGTTGCAGCAATTTGAGTTGGCCATTAAATTTTATCTCCATCGGGCAGATTTGGCACCCAATGACTGGATTGGACCAAATAAGAATGATAGTTTGGTTAAAAAGGTTACTCGGGCTCGACAGCATCAATTACAAATTCTGAAGACAGAAGAGGGGGCAAACAGCATTCGGGATTTGTCTTCAGGTGGTGATATTCGTGCCAGTTTACTGATGTTTGGTCGTTTATATAGAGGGCTGCACACGGAATCTGATTTGGATGAGTGGTGGCGCGAAGAAGGTGGTGCGTGGCTTCGAGCGAGTGATATTTTATGGTTAAGCAAATATTTTTCGTACTTTATTGTTTTGGAAAAACCACATTGGTTGGCTTTTCCGTGTTTTAAGGAGGATTTTACTTTCTTTTCTCCTGAAACTGCATACAATCTTGTAGGCAATTTCCTACATGATGATCGCCCTTTGCACCTTTGTCTGAGTTCTAGTGAATCTGAGGCAAATGGAATAAAAAGGCATGTGTTTGTGGTTCCCGATACGTGGTGAAAACGGCTTGTCTAGCCAGTTATATAGTCGCTGTAGCATCTGATGTATTTGAGTAGTATTAAATTGAATGACTGACTTAGAAGAAGTTCTCCAAAATAAAATGCCGTCGGCGGCATGGGTCATTGACGTCGAACATTCGACTGTGCCTATGTTGAATCCGGCTGCTGAGCGTTTATTGGTCGGCTCATTAGGTCAAATTCAAGCGGGTCAGCGTCAAATTCCTCTTGCTTTGAAACAGAAATGGCAAAGTCGATTGTCCCACAGTCAAAAAGACCAGCGGTTCTCATGTCGATGGCCCTTTTCATCTGACCCATCGCAAAGCTATCAATGCGTCGGAAGTACGGTCCAGTTAGCCGATGGCCGCAATGGCATACTGCTCGAGGTTAGCTCTAACGCCATCACTCAAACTCCTTCCTCCGTTCCTGAAAAAGACATGGGCTTGTTGCGGCAGTTTAAAACCTTGTCCTTTGCTATCTTTTCCCTTGATGGCCAATTTATCAACGCCAGTGATTTTTTTCTAAACCATTTTGGTGAAGTAAAGCACATTAATTATTTGTTTGCGGTGTCTTCGGCGGCAAAGAGTTTTATGGCTCGTGTTAATGGTCAGTCCAGTTTGTCGCAAGAAATTATGCTGTCGACAGCAAATGGCGTTCGTTGGCATAGAATTGAAGCCAGTTTTGATGCTGAATTAGGTCAAATATATCTATTGGCTCATGATATTCAGGAAGAGCGAGATCATGAAGTGGCTTTATACCGGTTAAACAATTATGACAGTTTGACCAATTTGCCAAATCGAAACCTATTGTACCAACAGCTTGAAAGTGCTTTGCAGAATGCTAAAAAGCGCGAGCGTCAATTTGGCTTGATGTATTTAGATCTTGATGGCTTTAAGGTGGTCAATGACAACTTTGGTCATCGAGTTGGGGATGAATTGATTCAGCGTGTTGCTGAACGCATTAAGTCGAGTATTCCTGCAGGAGCGTGTTTATACCGCTTAGGTGGTGATGAATTTGTGGTGGTATTAGAAAATACCAATGCGTTGTCGGAGCTTGAGGACATCGCACAGAGCATTATGCAAAATGCCAGCAACACATACCCTGTTGCCAAGATGGACATGATGATCAGTGCCAGTATTGGGATTGCCAGTTATCCGCAACATGCGGATGATGTCGACAATTTACTGAAAAATGCGGACGCCGCGATGTATCGTGCCAAATCCACTGGGCACAATTTGTATTTCGTCTATGAAAATCAAATGGCCGATAACATTAATGCTCATTTAACCTTGGGCGGTGGTCTGCGAAAAGCCATTGAAAATGAAGAATTTGAATTACATTATCAGCCGAAAGTGGCCTTGCCCGATGAGAATGTGGTTGGTGCAGAGGCATTAATTCGTTGGAATCACCCAGAGTTAGGTATGGTGAGTCCAGATAAATTTATTCCTCTGGCAGAAGAGAGTGGTTTAATTCTGCCATTAGGCGAATGGGTCATTCGTCGTGCTTGTCGTCAGTTACAAGAATGGCGAGAACAGGGTTATCCTGCTCTGTGCTTGTCGGTTAATCTGTCCAGTCGTCAATTTATGCAGGCTGATTTGGTGGATATGGTGCAGACAATACTGGAAGAGACTGGGGTGGATCCTGCGTATCTGGAATTAGAATTAACGGAAAGTATGTTGATGACCGATGCCAAGCAGTCAATTGAGAAGCTTCACAGTTTTAGAGAACTGGGGCTGACTTTGTCCATCGATGATTTTGGAACGGGCTATTCCTCACTTTCTTATCTGAAGAAGTTTCCTATTCAAACGTTGAAAATTGACCGTTCATTCATCCATGATATTGGTATTGACGGTGATAATGATGCGATTGTCAAAGCCACCATAGCGATGGCCAAAAGCTTGAATCTGAAAGTGATTGCCGAAGGTGTGGAGCACAGATCGCAAGTGAATGCGTTAGGGGGGTATGATTGTCAAGAAGTACAAGGGTATTTGTACTCCAAGCCATTACCCAGTGCGGATTTTGTGCAATTTATGCAAAAGCAAGTAGGGCATGAGTCTTTCTCTCTTGTCGAAACGGGCACCTTATAAAATGCAATTATTCGTCAATTTCTAAATGACTACTTGCGAGCCTATCAGGAACCTTTTAACCTAAGCGCCAGACTGTAATTGACGGATTAACTGTGCCTTCCCTCAAAAATTTATCTTGTCCTATTGATGGTGCGGATCTTCAACTTGAAGGTCGGAGCTTAAGATGTGCTCATCGCCATAGTTTTGATTTAGCCAAAACAGGCTATGTGAATTTATTACCTGTACAAAACAAACGCTCGAAAGACCCTGGTGATAGCAAAGAAATGGTGCTCTCACGTCAAACCTTTCTTAATCAACAGCATTACTACCCAATTGTCGACGCAATTTTTGCTTCTTGGCCAAAAGACCTGCTTGTTACCGGTGTGCGTATTTTGGATGCCGGTTGCGGTGAGGGATATTACTTATCACACCTTGGTGAAGCGTTTGATAAACATAATATGATGACTGATCGGATCGGTTTGGATATTTCCAAATGGGCCGTTATGTCAGCGAGTAAACGCGATAAAGAGATTGGATGGATTGTTGGTAGCAATGCCAGTTTACCCGTGCCTGATAAGCGTTTTGATGTGATTTTATGTTTGTTTGGCTTCCCTGTTTTCGAAGAATTTTCACGTGCTTTAGATGACTCTGGGCAGTTGCTGTTAGTTGAATCTGGACCACGTCATTTGATTGAACTGCGTGAAGTGCTTTATGAGCGTATTCATGATTATAAGCCGACTTTTCCAGATGGCATTGCCGATTTTGAGCTGCATTCCGAAGAGTCAAAATGCTTTTCATTTGAACTGGATAGCCAAGCAAAAATTCAAGATTTATTGAGTATGACACCGCACATTCATAAAGCGTCATATGAAGGAAAATTGGCCATTCAAAAGAGAGAGACGATGAGTATTACCGCCGACATTAAGTTGCGCTGGTATCGAAAAAAGACAGGAGAGAAGTAGATTATGCCAAAGCAAAAAATAGAAGACCTTTTTAAGAAGAACCGTGATTGGGCTGCCAAGGTATCCGCAGAAGATCCTGAATTTTTTTCCACTCTGTCAAAACAACAACAACCAGAATATTTATGGATAGGCTGTGCAGACAGTCGAGTACCAGCCAATCAGATTGTTGATTTATTACCGGGGGAAGTATTTGTCCACCGTAATATTGCCAACGTTGTTGTCCATACGGATTTAAACTGTTTGTCTGTGATTCAGTTTGCTGTTGATGTACTCAAAGTGAAACACATCATGGTAGTAGGACATTACGGTTGTGGTGGCATTAAAGCGGCGATGGGGACAGAAGAACATGGCATGATTGATAATTGGTTACGCCATATTAAAGATGTGTATCGCCTTCACCGTGAGGAAATTGATGCTATTGAAGATGAGCATCAACGCTTTGATCGTATGTGTGAATTGAATGTGATGGAACAAGTGTCCAATGTCTGCCAAAGCAGCATCGTTCAAAATGCTTGGAAGCAAGGACAGGAATTACACGTTCATGGTTGGTGTTACAGTATTGATAACGGCCATATTACCGACTTAAAGGTCTCAGTATCGGATGCTCAACAAGCAAAAGAAACGTTAGAAAACCTATAATCGTCATCAATAAAAAAGCCTCTGATGCTTTTCTTAAGGAGCGTCAGAGGCTTTTTTGTTGTCAAATCCTAGGTGTTTTACCCTAATGGCAGTGTTTCTTTAAAGATTGTTGCTTTCCGCAATGGCCTTAGCACAAACCGCAATGCTAGAACGTAACCAGATATGGCCTGGGTCGTGTTGCAATAATGGGCTCCAGAGCATTTTTAGTTCGACGGGCTGAATTTCAAAAGGTGGAGGTAAAACGGCCACATGAGGATTGTCTTTCATTAGGCGTGTGGCTAAGGAAGGCAAGGTCGCAATTAACCCAAGTTGTTCAGTAGCACGCATGGCGACATTGTAATTACGAGTGAATAGTCGAATATTACGTTTGAAGCCAAGGTCTGCTAATGTGCCATCGACCCAGCCCAGTTTTTGCACTTCTTCGGGCTGGATACCCACTCCTACACCGAAACCGGTCTTGCTTACCCAAACATGTGGTGAAGACAGGTACGTTTCTAGACTGAAGTTTTTAGCAATTTCTGAATTGGTTGGCACAAGACAAGAAAACTGGTCGACCCAAACGGATTTCTGATGGAACGACTGCGGTAGGGTGTCAAATCGGTTGATGACTAGGTCTACTTTGCCTTTCTCAACGTCGTGGAAACTGACATCACTTGGATTCATTACATCCAAAATGACATTAGGGGCCTCTTCCTGTAATTTTTTCATTAATGGTGGAATGAGGGTGGCTTCTGCATAGTCACTGGCCATGATGCGAAAGACTCGTGAGCTGGATTCCGCTTCAAAGTTCTGACCAAGATGCAGCACTTCATCCACAGATTGTAGAATATTTTGTACTCTTGGTTGCAGCTGGATAGCCAGCGCCGTCGGCATCATGCCATCGCTGGTTCGGACCAGCAGAGGGTCATGAAATAAATCTCTGAGTCGTCTTAGTCCATTACTCATGGCAGGTTGTGTAATGCCAAGTTGGTTGGCGGCATGAGTCACGTTTTGTTCTCTTAACAAAGAATCCAAGTAACGAAGTAAATTGAGATCTATTTTGTCTAGCTGCATATGGAGAGGGGCCCGTGTCCACTAACAATGGGGCTGCATCATACTCTATTTCTTGAATGAATAGAATGATCGCCCCATATTAGCTTGTGCCAGATTAGGGGTTAAAGACCTTGGCTGAGTTGCTCAATGACTTCATAGCAAGCCCCCATTGTGTGGTAATCCGTTTTACCCGCCGGGCTTTTACAATCATCAATGGCGTGATTGTCTTGAGTCAGTATGCGAAACCATGCGCCGTATTGATGGTCAATCATGTTTTCCCAACTGTATTGCCAAAGCTGCTGATATTTTTCCCAATAGTGAGATTGTTGTGTCATTATGGCGAGCATGGCCGCAGCGGCAAACGACTCAGCTTGTACCCAAAAGTATTTATCACCATCACAAACCTTACCTTGTGGATCATATCCATAGCAAAGGCCCCCGTGCTGTTCATCCCAAGCTTTGTCCCAAGCTTGATTGAATAAACGTTCAGCGGTTGGGATAAGCCAATCGAGTGGTCGGCGTTGATGGATTAGCAATAATAGTTTGGCCCATTCTGTTTGGTGACCTGGCTGAAACCCCCATGGTCGAAATAAATGTTTTGGGTCATGCTGGTTATATTGCCAATCGACTTGCCAGTCTTGCTGGTAGTGCTCCCATATTTCTCCGTTGGCAAGTTCAGCTTGGCGTAGACAAATGTGTTGTGCCAAGGTTTGTGCACGATCAAGGTAGTGGGTTTCTTGAGTTGCGTCGTAAGCGGCGAGTAAGGCTTCACATGAATGCATGTTGGCATTTTGGCCTCGATAAGGAGACACAATTTGCCAATCTGCTGTAATTTCGTCTTTATAAAGCCCATGGCTGGCATCCCAGAAATGTTCTTCCATCGTCAAAAAGGTTTCTTCTAGCCAGACCTTCGCTTCACTGATGCCAGCTTTGTAAGCCATTGAATACGCTAACATAACGAAGGCAAAGCCATAACAATGATTGGTTTCGTCTAGGTTCTTTTCACCCTTAAGCAGCCAAACATAGCCGCCATTTTTTCGTAAATGGCGCTGACGTAAGTAGTTAACACCGTGTTTCGTTGCGTCAAGGTAAGCTTGTTGTGGGTCGGCAAGATAAGCTTTGGCATAGTTAAAAACAAACCGAGTACTGCTAACTAGGTGGCGAGTGTCGGCGTCATAAATGTCGCCGTTATCTTTATAGAAATGATAAAACCCCCCTTTAGGGTCGATACAATGAGGGTGGTAAAACGAGAAAGTCGATTGAATATGAGACTTAAGAAAGTCGATAGACTGAAAGTCGACAGTTGCTGGCATGGTATTATCCTTAAAACGGTCATGATGACCTTGTTATTTTTGTTACGTGGAAATTGATAATGAGACGTCAAGTCCATGTTTATGATTACGTTATTAAATCAAACTAATTAAATCAACTAGATTTAATAAATAGAAGTGGTTAGTTTACAGACCTCTAAAAAAGGTAAGGTTGAAATGAAGTCGTCAGGCAGTACTTCTGAGCAAAGTCGCATTTATAATGAAAGAATCATTTTACAACTGGTTCGACAGCACCCAGAGATTTCCCGAGTCGAAATTGCGAAGCGCACTGGATTAAGTGCTCAAACCATTTCTGTGATTACCTCTTCATTGTTGGAGAGAGAGTTATTGTGTGTGGTCGGCAAGGTGACAGGGCGTCGTGGGCAGCCTTCCATTAAATTAAGCATCAATCAGCAAGGTGCGTATGGCTTAGGTATCAATGTAGACCGCAACCATATAAGTGCCGCGTTATTGGATTTCAGTGGCGCGCAAGTTTTATTGTTGGAGCGAGAAGTGTCTTTTCCAACGGAGTCTTCGGCGAAGAGCATTGCCCGCGATGTCATAGAAGAAGTCAAACAAGAGCTTGGTCAGGATTGGTTAAAGGTAAAAGGCATCGGTTTGGCTAAGCCAGATTACATGGATTCCTGGTTAGACAGTTTGGTGACCAATTCAGACCAGCGCAGTGACCTTGACGCGTTAAAAGCTGCATTGGCCTATTGGCAATCTGATGCATTTGACGCTTGGTTGGCTGACGTTACAGGCTTGCCTTGCTTTTGTCAGAACGATGCCGCGGCGGCGGCCACCAGTGAATTATTATTGGCACCGAAACCTCCGTCCAAAGATTTCTTTTATTTGTTTGTTAGTACAGCGTGTGGTGGCAGCTTGGTGGCAAATGGTGAATGCTACTTCGGTGCCAATGGTAAGGCGGGCAGTTTTGGCCTGATTCCAACGACGACGGGAAAGCATGGCCAGTGGGTATTGGAAGCGTTGTCATTATCCTCTTTGCATCGTTATTTCATGGCAAAAGGGATGATTTGGCCTGAGCAAGATCATGACTGGTTACAGCCTTCTTATCGTATTGACATTGAATGTTGGGCGATGGAGGTAGCCGAGGAGGTGAAAGCGGCCTTAGTGTCTGTTATCGCTTTGTATGACCCTCAAGTTATCTTAATTGGTGGGCGATTGCCTGAGGTGGTCTTAACACAGCTGATTATGGCATTGAGTCAGGTCGTATCGGCAAATATTGTCTTGCCTATGCCTGACATACAGATTGCACAAACAGGCTATACTGCAGGTGTGTTAGGGGCAGCAGTATTGCCTCTGTATGAGACATTTGCGCCACAAAAAAACGTATTGCTGCTTAGCTCAAAAGAGGCTTGACGTTATGAGGTTAGAAATTCAATGCGAAGATAGAGTGGGGATGATACGGGAAGTCTTGGACATCTTTATCCCCCATCAAATCGACATACGTTTGGTGGAAGCTGACTCTAAGTTGCGTTGTATTTATTGTGGCTTTTCTGATATTCCCTTCGCGCAATTACAGAGTTTGTTGGCTGAAATTCGCAAATTAGACAGTGTCGAAGACGTTAAAACCATTCGGTTTACCCCCTTTGAACGGGAGCATAATGCTCTCTATACTTTATTAGAAAGTTTACCTGATGGTGTGATTGCGGTTGATTTGACTGGTCGTATTACCATGCTAACGGAATTGGCTGCAGAGGATTTAGGGGCGTCTGTAACTGACTTGATGCATCAACCTTTACAGCAGTTTATTAAGGGCATTCACTTTTCAAAAAGTGCTTGGGCCAATCCCAAAGCGGGTATGAGTAAGCGAATTCGTATTCGTAATAAGACCTTACTATTAGAGATGCGACCTTTTTTCGTCGCAGACGATGAAGGGGATATTCCGGCTGGTACAGTGATTTATTTAAAATCCGAGCAACGCTTAGATCGACAAGCCGCCAACCTAAAATTAGTGCCAGAAGCGGAAAATCATCTGGAGACCTTTTTTCAGCCTGAAGTAATCAAGAGTGCAGCGATGGCGCATACCCTTAAGCAAGCCAAAGCCTTTGCGGAAGTGAATGTGCCATTATTTGTGCAGGGGGAGGTTGGAACGGGGAAGCGTCATTTAATTGAAGCCTTATTTCAATACTGGCAGAAGCGTCAATCCGAGCAAGACGCTGAGCTGGTGGTGCGACATGCTAAAGACATTCAATTGGACGACATTAAAGGCTTGGAGAAACACTCAGGTTGGTTTGTTATCGATCAAATTGAACATTTGGCACCAGAACAGCAGCTAAATCTATCGAGCTGGCTTCACCAGCAAGCGGATTCGGTCACCAGTTTTGATCGGCAAATGCGTCTGGTGACTTTATCGAGTTTGTCCCAAACGGACTTGTTAGCTGCTGGCTTAGAGGCGTCTTTGTACTTTGCGTTAGCCAAAGTCAGTTTGACTATGCCTGCCCTTAGAGATCGCAGAGAAGATCTTGAGGGGTTAATAATGCATTTGCTGCGAGATTTAACTGAGCGTTATCGTAAGCCAATGCCAAACCTTTCTAAAGAAGCCTTGAGCAAGTTGAGTTTGCATTCGTGGGTTGGAAATTTGTCTGAACTGCAAAACGTGTGTTTACAGACGTTGTTGCAGACAAAAAATAAGACATGGATGCCGCAAGACATTGAATTACCTGAAGGCAAGCATCTTTCTCTGACATTACAAAATGACTCGTTAGAACAAACGGTAAAAGCTTGGGAATCAACATTATTGAAGCAGCTTTATCCGCATTACCCAAGTACTCGGCGTTTAGCGAAAGCGGTTGGAATGAGTCATAGCGCGATCGCGAATAAACTCAAAGAATATGGTATTCAAGGAAAATAAAATCCCGCTTATTGAATGTTGATCAATGAGCGGGGTTTTTAATAGAGGGGTGTGAATAGTTTAGTAAGGACGTTGGCTGCGAACAGGTTGACGCTTTTCTTCGCGTTCAATCTTAATCGGCTGTAACTTTGTTTTTGGCTGAGACACTGATTTCTGGATATTGGCTACCAAGAAAGCAATAACTGCACAAGCAGCTACGAACAATACAAATTCAAACATGGCATTTCTCCAAACTAATTATTCTTATAACAATATGGTGCATTATGACCACAGGGTAAAGTGAAATATGTTGTCTTTTCGTTAATAAGGGCGAATTTTATTGTTTCAAGTCTCGCCGTTTATAGGTTGTATCTGGCACGCAAATAACGAGCCACCCCATCCTCATCATGGTGACCAATGACCTCAGTAGCGGCTTCCTTGACATGCAACAGCGCGTTGCCCGTGGCGAAGGCTTCATCGGCCTGATCAAACATGGATAAATCGTTATCACCGTCTCCGAATACAATGAGTTTTTCGGCACCAAATTCTTGCTTTAGTTCCATTAACGCTGAACCTTTACAAACATTGCTATGATGGACATCAATCCAATGGGCGTCAGGATTATAGATGCCGCCACCTGAATACGCGGTCAGATGATCGTGCTTGTGACTTTCTTGAACGATTTTCTCAATAAAATCTGGATGACCTAATGCGCTGATGTTGGTGATTTTCGAATGCTTAGTAAGTTCTGTTAACGGGTGTAGGCTCATGTTTTTGTGATTGCCGAGTTCATTGGCAATGTGATCGCTCAAGTGGCCAATTAGTGGCGCGTGGTAAACTTGATGTGAGCCATCATCGGCCAAACAAAAGATAAAAGGCGTGATCTTGTGTTCGGCAAAGGCATCTAATAGATCATCAATGTGGTCATGGTTTAGCAAATGACGGTGGCGGTACTGATTGGCTTGCGGTTCCCACCATTCCACGCCATTTTTAAAAATCTGCCAATTTGGGAAGTCATGGCCAGCAATGCACGGCATGGCGGCCAGATGAGTTCGCCCAGTGGCAATGGTGTAAAAAATACCCGCTGCTTTGAGCTTCTCAAGTGTTTCTAGGGTGTAATTAGACAACCGCTGATGTCGATTAAGCAGGGTGCCGTCTAAATCAAATGCCACTAGTTCCATAGTCACCTCATTTCATTGAGTGAGCACTATCGCATTTTGTGACTTTGAACTTCAACCTTTGTAAGGTTGATTTTTTGTATCTGGCGGAAGAAAGATCAAGAGGGAAGAGAGAGTAGGATGGTGTTTATTAAGGCAAACCATCCTACTTAAGCATTACTTTTCGGTTAATGCTGGCGCTGAAAAAACAATGCCCTTCCAGCCATTTAGAATAAATTGGCGAATATTTTGGTGGTCATTACCTTGTGGGTTTTGCAGTACATCCACACGGTAAAAGTCACCGAATAAAGCCAGAGTCTCAGCTTCGTTGAGTTGGTTTAGCGAAGCAAAGGCAAAAATTTTGCAAGACCCATTGTTCTCATTAGCTGCGTTGCTTTGTTCACCATTGGTAAAGGCCGTTGGGGTGAATTCATATTCATGATCAATGACGGCAATAACGTCTTTAAACGCCACTTTTTCTGGGGATGATTTGACGATTTCGATTAACGTTTGTGTGTTTAGCATGACAACTCCAGCTAGGTTGGTGGTCACCTCAAATACCTTTGTTTTGTTTGGTGTATTTGACGGTAAATTTAAAAAGGGTGAAGGATATTAATCCGCAGCTCGCCATAGTGGCAAGCATGGGGACGAAAGTACCATTGTGAAAAATACTAACCATCGCACCACTCAGAGCCCCTAAGGCAAACCGTGAAGTGCCTGCCAAAGCGGTCACACTGCCATTGTTGTTGCCGGCATTCTTCAAGGCACCTGCCATAAAGCCGCTGCTTAAAATGCCCATGGGGCCAACAAAAAGCATGCTAGCAAGCATAATAAGTGGCAAAGGTGGCTTTTCAAATAAGCACAATATCAGCATAAAGACGGACGCCACTAAGGGGATAAAACTGGCGTACTTGGACAGCACCTCGGTCCCCAGCTTTTCAACAAAGCGGCTATTGATGGTTGAGGCAATCATCATGGTTATGACGTTGATCCCAACGAAAAAGCCAAAATGAGCAGGATCGACATCATAAAGTTCAATGTAGACAAAAGAAGAGCCAGTAATGAAGCTCATCATTCCAGAAAAGAAAAATGCGCCAGCGGCAATGTAACCTAGAACAGAGGGATTTTTAATCAGGGTACCGTAATTACGGATGGCGCCCCATAAAGAGAAAGGGGTGCGTTTTTCTTGAGGAAGTGTTTCTGGAATTTTGACCCAAAAGAGCACCATGGCAAGCATGGCTAAAATCCCTAAAAAGGTAAAAATAGAATGCCAACTAAACAAAGTGAGAATGGCA
The DNA here is from genome assembly GCF_001625355.1 of Marinomonas sp. TW1. Lineage (GTDB taxonomy): Bacteria > Pseudomonadota > Gammaproteobacteria > Pseudomonadales > Marinomonadaceae > Marinomonas. Next base: position 90,504 of record NZ_JSEE01000011.1, on the reverse strand, counting down.
CCACCTAAAATCGGCGCAGCAAGTGGGGCTAATGCCATGACTAACATGATCATTGACATGGCTTTGGCAAACTCATTAATGGACAGGCCGTCTTTTACTAAGGCTGGAATACAGACAGCCACCGCAGCACCCCCTAAAGCTTGTATGGCGCGCCCCATCATGAGCACATCGTAGCTTGGTGATAAAGCGCAAATAAAACTGCCAATCGCAAAGACACTAAGCCCGCCCACGACGACTTTACGACGTCCAATGGCATCGGAGATTGGACCAAACAGGATTTGCAAAAAAGCGAAGACGATTAAATACAAGCTTAAGGTCATTTGCACCAAGCTGATATTGATGTTCAGGTCTTTGGCAATGGTGGGAATACTGGGTAAATAAGCATCAACAGCCAATGGTGTGAGGCCAGACAATAAGCCTAGAATAAGAATAATGGGTAAGGTTAAGGACATAATATGGCTTGAATGATTCCCAATTGAGCGACGCGCTAAAATAAGGCGTTATTATAGCGTTTTTGCTAATATATTAGATGAAATTAATTGTGTAAACACTAAGTAAAGGCATCGTTGGGCATCGTCCGATGCTCCATATTGTGTGGTTTTCAAATGCCTTACATGTTTCAATTTCGTCACTTTTTTCCACCGTACTCTAGTCGATGCTCTATTTGATCTGCATCGGTCTGTGACAAGGACTATTATGTTAGGACTTTTTGAAAAATGGATTGCTGCTTATCCTAAACAGGAAGCTGAGCAAGCGCCGAACACACTTTACGCTTTTTGTCGTCATTACTCAAAAGGCGTTGAACTGCCATTGATACTGATGTCGTGCTTAACCGCATTGATTGCGATTTTGGAAGTAACGCTGTTTAGTTTTTTAGGACAGTTGGTGGATTGGCTGATAAACAAAGACCCAAGTACTTTTTTTGCCGAAGAAGGTACGCATTTGATGTTAATGGGGTTGATGATTCTGGTGGCCATGCCGCTGTTAACCTTTTTCCATTCCGCCATTATTCATCAGGTGTTGTTGGGTAATTACCCAATGCGAATTCGTTGGTTGTCACATCAATTTATCCTCAAGCAAAGTATGTCGTTTTTTCAGGATGAATTTGCTGGGCGAATTTCCACTAAGGTGATGCAAACCTCATTGGCGGTTCGTGAAACCGTGATGAAGCTGTTGGATGTATTGGTGTACATTGGCGTTTACTTTATTTCCATGGTGGTGTTAATTGCCAAAGCGGATTACCGACTCATGTTGCCTATGTTGGGGTGGTTGGTTTGTTATGTTTTGCTGCAGCTTTATTTTGTGCCTAAGTTGAAAAAAATATCGGCGGAGCAAGCCGATGCCCGTTCTATTATGACCGGACGGGTGGTCGACAGTTACAGCAATATCTCAACGGTGAAATTGTTTTCACATCATGATCGTGAAGCGGACTATGCCAAAGAAGGCATGGATGGCTTTTTGCAAACCGTGTACAAGCAAATGCGCCTAGTCACCTTCCTGAATGTTGGCGTACAAGGTTGTAATTATATATTGGCGTTCGTGATCGCGGCCATGTCTATCTGGCTGTGGTCAGACAGTGTGATTAGTGTGGGAGCTATTGCGATTTCGGTGAGCTTAGCGCTGCGATTGAATGGCATGTCCCAGTGGATTATGTGGGAAGTCAGTGCTTTGTTTGAAAACATTGGAATGGTCAATGATGGCATGAAAACCCTGTCCCGTGAGGTTGAAATTGAAGACAAACCAAACGCGCCAGCATTGCAAGTAATGCAGGGACAAATTGATTACAAAGCCGTCAATTTTCATTACGGCAAAACGGATCGTAAAGTCATTGAGGAGTTGGTTTTATCCATTAAGCCTGGCGAAAAAGTCGGCTTGGTTGGGCGCTCAGGCGCGGGTAAATCGACCATTGTTAATTTGCTGATGCGCTTTCATGATGTTGAATCTGGGCAAGTGTGCATCGATGGCCAAGATATCAGTCAAGTGACTCAGGAATCGCTGCGTGCTCAGATTGGTATGGTGACGCAAGACACGTCACTGTTGCATCGTACCGTGCGGGAAAACCTGCTTTATGGTCGTCCAGATGCCACGGAAGAAGAGATGATTGCGGCAGCGAAAAAAGCCGAAGCTCATGAGTTTATTCAGACGTTAACCGACCCATATGGCAATGTGGGTTACGATGCCATGGTCGGAGAGCGCGGCATTAAGCTCTCTGGCGGTCAGCGCCAGCGTGTGGCCATCGCTCGAGTGTTGCTAAAAGACGCACCTTTGTTGATTTTAGATGAGGCGACATCCGCTCTTGATTCTGAAGTTGAAGCGGCGATCCAAGACAGTTTGTACAAGCTCATGCAAGGTAAAACCGTCATCGCCATTGCTCACCGTTTATCGACCATTGCCGCGATGGACCGATTGATCGTCTTGGACAAAGGTCATGTGATTGAGCAGGGTAGTCATGAAGAATTAGTCAAGGCAAAAGGCATTTATGCGGCGCTATGGGCGCATCAGACAGGAGGCTTTTTGGCCGAAGACGTGGTGTTAGAGTCAGATGAAACGGTATAAGACTGATCTACTTGTTTTGTAGAAACGTCTGGTATTGATTCTCTCGTGATAAAAAATGCGACCTTATGACATCATACGGTCGCATTTTTATGAGGTTGTTGGAGTGCAGCGTGACGTATGTTTTACGTTTAATCTGCATTCATGAGGGACTTAGTCGTCTCTTAATCGTCTTTGATTTTACCCTTCTTGTTAGCCAACCAAACAAATTGATAAGGCATTAGGGTGACTTTACCCAGATGATCTTCATATACCTGTTCCGAAACAAGATCTGTCCAAATGTCCGTTGCAATTAGATTTAACTCTGACAAATTAAAGTGTTGTGGCTGATCTGTCATGTTGTATACCGCAAAGAGGCTTTGTCGTCTGTCTAAGCTTTGGCGCCAAAAAGCAAAGAGGTTTTCCCCCATGTGCAAAATGTATTGCGTAGCATTGGGGTGAAAAGCTGGTTGAGCGCGACGCACTTTTAGCAAGTTGGTGACACTGTTAAAGACTTTTTGATGGTGCGTCGGTGTATTCAGCGCGTGATCTAATTCATCCATGTCCCAAATATGGCGATTGATCGAACGGAAGTGCCCCGTATTATCGACCCGTTCAAAGTCATTTTCTGTCCCAAAAAGACTGTGAACATAAAACGCGGGAACGCCTTCTAGCGCCATCATTACACCAGCAGCGCAAAGGAAACGAGCAAACTGCCATTGGTCTGGCCCTTGGTGCGCGGAACCTGATAAGGCATCCCACAAGCTGATGTTGATTTCGTATGGTTTGGCTTCACCTTTTGGTGTGGTGCGTGAGCTGAGTTTGCCACCAAAACGCTTCATGGTGTTTATCAGTGTTTCCAATTCCCATTCTGACAACAAACCTTCTGTTGGGCGCAAACCTATGCCATCGTGCGAAGCAATGAAGTTCAGGTAAGTGGTCCCCTGCTGGGCAGGCGGCATGCTCATCAACCACTGTTTTAAGTGATGACAATTACCGGTGACCAAACTGTTGATCAACAACGGGGGCAAGGAGAAGTTGTAAATCAAGTGAGCTTCGTTGGCGTTACCAAAGTAGGTTAAATTTTCCTGATTTGGAATGTTGGTTTCGGTGATGATCACGGCTTCAGGGGCATAATGCTCTATCATCAAACGCAATAGACGAATCATTTCGTGGGTTTGAGGCAAGTTAATGCAAGTTGTCCCTGGGATTTTCCAAAGAAATGCCACCGCGTCCAGTCGAAACCAGCGAATGCCTTTTTCTAAATACAGACGAATGATGCGCAGGAATTCGATCAAGACATCTGGGTTTTCAAAATTCAAATCCACTTGGTCATGACTAAAGGTACACCAAACGTGCTTTTCACCGTTTTGAGTTTTTACTTCACGTAACAGAGGGGACGTTCTGGGTCTGACCACGGCGCTTAAATCGGCATTTGGGTCTGCTTCATAGAAAAAAGTAGCACCAGGTTCGACGCCCGCTTTATAGTTTTCAAACCACATGCTGCGACTTGAACAATGGTTGATGACCAAATCCCCCATGACTTTGAAATCTTTCGATAAGTTGGACACATGATCCCAGTTACCAGATGAAGGATTGACGGTGGTGTAATCCATTACACTGAAGCCGTCATCGGAACTGTAGGGAAAGAAAGGCAAAAGGTGAACAGCGGAAATGCAGCAGGCCAGTTTGCTTTTGACAAAATTGTGCAAGGTTTCTAATGGCGCTTCGCCTTTTTTACGCAAGGTATCTGCGTACGTGATCAGCATGACGTCGGACTGATCCCATAAGTTTCTATGAGGTCGAGGCGACTCGGTTGCTGGATCAAGAAAGAAGGTCGCTAAACACTTTCTCGCCAACTCTTTGTGATCAAGTGTTGGGTAGAGAAGCTGCAAATGCGCCATTAACCTTTGCTCTAATTGTGACAAGGGAGCATGTTCCATAGTGAATTCCTGCTATTTCAAGTGATTGAAAACAACGCCGTAGCGCTCACTCAGTTAACACGGTTAGCCCGATTACTTCGGACCAAACTCGTTCATATCTTTTTCGACTGCGTCGGCCAGTTGTGACATCACGCCAGGGAAGGCACTGATGACGCGATTCCAACTTGGAATAAACGGGGTTTCCATTGGGTTTTCTAAATATTGGTTGCCGGCTTTCATGATGTTGCTGGCAAATAATTCAACGGCCTGTTCTTCCGTGTGCACGTCCAGTTTTAGACCGTTGATTTCAGCATCATTACGGTAAGTTTCGATGAAGTCCAGTGCAACGCGGAAGTAGGTGGCTTTTATTGTACGGAAAGTTTCCTGATTGAAAATGGTGCCATTGGTTGCCAATTTACGGAAAATGGCTTTGGTAATGTCGATGGACATTTTCGATAGGCCGCCATCATCGTTATCGGCTGATAAATCTTGATGCTTATGATCGTAAATATCGGCAATGTCGACCTGACATAAACGGTTAGGTGAATAGTTGCGATACATTTCACTTAATACACCAATCTCAAGCCCCCAGTCACTTGGGATGCGCAGGTCCGTCATCACATCCCGGCGGAAGGAGAATTCCCCAGCTAATGGATAGCGATAGCTGTCGAGATAATCCAAATAATCAAGATGTCCTAGGACTTTTTTCAATGAATAAAGTAAAGGCGTCACTAACAAGCGGCTGACTCGACCATTCATCTTGCCATTGGCAGCACGAGCATAAAAGCCCTTGCAGAACTCGTAGTTAAAATTGGGGTTGGCCACAGGGTAGATTAATCGTGCTAATAACTCGCGATCATAAGTGACGATGTCACAGTCATGCATGGCGATCGATTCGGCTTTACCGGCGGCTAGGTTGTATCCCATGCAGAACCAAACATTTCGGCCTTTACCTGGGTCAGATGGAGAGAGGTTTTCGCCTTTTAAAACACTGTCAATTTCTCTTAATCGAGGGCCGTCATTCCAGAGAACTTTATAGTTTTGTGGCAGCACGCTGAAAAATTCTAAAGCATGGCGGTATTGCTCTTCGGTGGCGCGGTCCAAGCCTATGATGATCTCTGATAAATAGGGGACTTGTTGAAGATGCTTAATGATATTCGGCATGGCCGCTGTTTCCAACTCGGAATACAAACAGGGCAAAATCAGTGACATTGGACGAGTCTTAGCAAACTCGCAAAGTTCTTTCTCCATTTCTTCAAGGGGGCGGTGTGCTAAATTATGAAGCGTGGTGATGATACCGTTTTGATGAAAGTCACCCATTATTAATCTCCTGAAAGTAAAATGTCTGTTCGTTATTTTTGTCGAGCCTTGGGTTATAAAATGCCTTGTTTGCTTAATACTTGGTTAATGGCTTGTGCCCAGCCTTTTGGGCCATAATCGTCAGTTAACCAAGCATCACTGCGATTCGGTACTTCGGGTGGCGCGTGAACCGGTGAGCGAATGACGACTGGAATATCAGCTTTACTGAGCATGCCAATGTCATTCTCGCCATCTCCTAATGCCATGGTGGTAATGAGTTCATCGTCCAGATGCTGGCTTTGATACAGTGCTTTAAGCCAAAGCATGGCATTGGCCTTATCGCAGTCTTGTCCCATTAAATGGGAGAAACGGCCGCCTTTTTGAATTTGCACGCCGTAAGGTTTTAGGTAATCGCGAAAGCGTTGCAGAGCTTGGTTGGAGTCTGTCCATACCATAGGTTCAGTGAACTCCCTCTGCATCGCCAACTTGGCATTCTCTTGGTTTAAACCAGTTAACTTAATGAGCTGGCCAACACTCATGTCACTAAAACGTTGAAAGGTGAAGGCCTCTTGCTGGTCATTCGTCATTTTTATGAGCTCTTCCCGCTTAGGGCCGAACGCTTTTAGCCAATAATCACCCACTTCTTCTAAGGGTTCTTGAATGTCTAATTCAAGGGCTTTGGGTATATAAACGGCGGAGCCATTTTCAACGATAAAAGGGTCAAGATGGTTTAAGGCTTTTCTGAGAGGAAGTAACTCATGAAAGGTTTTGCTGGTATTAATGACACAAGGTATAGCAAAGGTTTTTAGAGACAGCATAGCGGACTTCGCTGGCTCGAAGCTGTAGGTGTGGTGATCCAATAATGTGCCATCTAGATCAGTAAAAATTAATAGGCTTGTCATCTCGTTTCCAATTGTGGGTCCATCAAGGTATTGCTGTTGGACGTTGAGGTTAGTCTTGCAAATGTGGTGCCAGTGCGTGACAGTAGGCTTTCCTTTTATCAGCTTAACTAGGGTTTTAAACAATTAGATGACAAGTTTGCTACGTTTGTATGTCGGGATATTTTTGGCTCTGATGGCGTTTGCCGCCAATTCAATATTAAATCGTTTAGCATTAGCGGATGGTTTGATTGACCCTGGGAGCTTTACCCTTTGGCGCCTACTGAGTGGTGCCATTACTCTGATTTTATTGTGCTTGATTCATCGACTGGTAAAGAGCAGGGTGACGTTGCCTAGTATGATGCAGGAAGGCAGCTGGGCGTCAGCCGCCGCTTTGTTTGTCTATGCTGTTGGTTTCTCCTATGCCTACATTACACTGTCGACCGGTGTGGGCGCATTGATTCTGTTTGCTGCGGTTCAGTTAACCTTAATTGGTTTTGCCATCTTTTTCGGACAGACATTGGGACGACTTGAATGGTTCGGACTGGTGTTGGCTTTTTCTGGTTTTGTGTATTTAGTGTTACCCACTTTAACCTCTCCTTCGTTGGCTGGCTTCGTGCTTATGACTATCGCCGGAGTGGCTTGGGGTTTGTATACATGGCGAGGTAAAAACTCTCGTTTTCCTTTGTTCGCAACGGCTTCTAATTTTGTTCGTACCTTGCCGATGTTGGTGATACTGCTGATTCTGATTAATTGTTTTGGTGTGTTGCAGAGCCGTGTTGATGGGATTTTACTCGCCGTATTATCTGGTGCGGTCATGTCGGGGTTGGGCTATGCGCTTTGGTACGCGGTGTTGCCTCTAATCAGTGCTTCCATGGCGGCTGTCTTGCAGCTTTTGGTCCCCATCATTGCCACCTTTGGCGGTGTGGTGTTTGCAGCTGAAAACATCAGCTTACATCTTATTTTAGCAAGCGCGATTGTATTAGGTGGTGTCCTACTGGTGATCATGGGAAGGAAAAAATAACGCTCTCATTTGGTGCAAAAAAAGCGTAGTGCGTTTTTTTGGTGAGCTGATATGGCGCAAGTTGTGGCATTAAGAGTCTGAAGGTTGTTCGGTTACATTCGTAAATGATTTGGGAAAAATAACAGGGAGTGTGTTTTGAAGATTGAACTGTGGTTTTTGTTTTTTTGTGCCTACTTATTCATTACTTTGGCCCCTGGGCCAAACGTCATTTTTGTGGTTCAGAATGCCGTTAAGTATGGGTATCGTAAAGCTTTGTTGTCGATTCTTGGGAACCTTACCTGCCAAGCTATTATCGTCCTTTTAGTGGCTTGTGGTGCTGGAGCCATGCTAGAGAAATCGCCGATGGCGTTTTTTATCCTAAAGGTGATTGGCGGAGTTTATCTTATATATCTGGGCGTGACTGGATTGTTGAATCAACGAAGGAAAGAGGAGGAAGGCAAGAAACTAGGGCAGAAAGAAGAAGAGAAGGCAGTGCCGTCGTGTTTTAAAACCGGGTTCTTCGTTTCTGCAAGTAATCCCAAAACAGTTATTTTTTTATCGGCTTTTTTGCCTCAGTTTGTATCGCCAGATCATGCAGTGACACTGCAATTTTTGATCATGTTTGCTTCTATCTGTCTGATCGTCATCTCGGTTCATCTTGCGTACTCTTATCTTGCTAAAAACATTTCAAATGCATTGCAAACAAGTGGGCTCAGTAAGGCATTTTCAAAAATCTACCATACGATTTTCATTGTATTGGGTGGTGGTCTGATTTTGGGTAACAGATAGTGGGTTGAGCTTAGTGTTCTCTAAGGCAGAGAGCATGGATTTTGACTTTATCGCTTATGCTTAATCTAAAAAGTCTTGTTCATTCTATGCTTTGCCAGACACTGCTTTAGTGTCTGGCTTTACGCATAAAAAATCAGTCTTGAGATAGCGCCACATAGGCGACCGTAAAGGCGCCTTCCTGAAAGGCTTTCAATCCTGTTGCTTTAAAGGGAATGGGCAATGGATTATTTTGTATGGTTTCTTTGATTTTGCTGCTGTTAAACAGATCCACCTGAACACTGTCGATGAGTTGCAGTGCCGCTTCAATTTTAAATCCAACGGCTCCACCGGCAAATTTTCCTTTCGTTGGACGCTCTTTGATGGCGACCTGAGTGACCTTGTAGTCTTCGAAGAGTTTTTTGAGAGTGAACTGCAGTTTGCGGATATTTTCACTGTCATTTGGATTGTTTAAGGGAAGTCGGATTTGACGACAGTCAGGAATTTGAAATAACCCGTCTTCTTTCGACATGAGACAAAGGATGGCTTCACTGCCTTTAATTTCGACGCCACAAGTAATCATATAATAGCCTTATCATTTAAGATTTTAGGCATTATCTCACACTTGTCGTGATTCTCGCAGAGTAAAAAAAACTGCTTGGTTTCATGAAAAGAAGTCAGATCTAATGCGAAAAGGTTGGCCTCTGGTGGATTACACTCTTTTCAGTTTCTTGTCTCTTAATGTTACGCAGAATACGTTATTATTTCGAAATAATATTTTGTTAAATTGCAAAATACGAGATTTTCTACTGATTAAATTGCTAAAACGTCTTTTTAATCGGCGGTTGTTTTTCTTTACTCTGACAAATTAGGTTGTATTCAATGACTGCTTCATCGCCTCTTGGCGTGACACCACCACAAGTAAAATCTTTGGATGAAATTCTGCCACACGAACCTTTGTTGATGATGGGGGCGGGTCCTGTACCCATTCCAGAACGCGTCGCCAAGGCCAATTCTGTGGTGATTAATCATTTGGGAAGTGTCATGGCCCAAGTAATTGACCAGGTTAAGTCCATGGCACGCTATGTTTTTCAAACCAAATCTGAATGGGTTTTGGGCGTAGCGGGGCCGGCCTCGGCGGCGATGGAAATGGCGGTTGCTAATTTACTGCAAAAAGATGAGCGTATTTTATGCATTAATAATGGCTTTTTCAGCCATCGTATGGCGGAGATGGCCACTCGTGTTGGTGCTGATGTTCATGAGTTACACGTTGGAACGTATGAAGCAGCGGACCCTGAGCGGGTGCGTAAAGCGATTGAAGAAACGCGTCCCAAAGTGGTTACTTTGGTTCAGGGTGAAACCTCTAATACGGTGTTTAATCACACCTTGGAAGACATCGCTAAAATTGCGAAATCGTATGGTTGTTTAGTGGTAGTGGATGCGGTTTGTACCTTGAGTACCATGCCGTTGAAAATGGATGAGTGGCAAGTGGACGTGGTGATTACTGGCGGTCAAAAAGGCTTGTCTTCTATTCCTGGAGCGTCTTTGTTGGCGTTTTCCGATGAGGCTTGGTCGGCCATTAAACGTCGTACTCAGCCTACTGCTCAGTGGTGTTTTGATGTGCAATTGGCTGAAAATTTCTGGCACAAAGACGGCTATCATTATACCGCGCCTGTTTCTGGCATCATGGCGCTTCATGAAGCCTTGAAGTTGGTATGTGAAGAGACACTTGAGCAACGATTTACTCGTCACTTACGTTGCTCGAAAGCGTTACAGACGGGTATAGAAGGAATGGGGCTAGAGCTTTTCATTACGTCAGAAGCGCGACTGAATTCTGTCGTCGGCATCAATATTCCGCAAGGATTGACCGCTAATCAAATTTGCCATCATATTTCAGATGTATATCGAGTTGAAATCGCGGGTTCATTTGGGCAACCGATAGTGCGCATTGGTCAAATGGGCGAGCAATGTCGTGAGCATAACCTGTTCCGAACTTTGCATGCTCTGGGCAGCACTATGCGAGATTTGGGAGTGAAAGTTGATCAGCCCAATGGTATGGCTGAGATGGAAGCGTATTTACAGCGCATGCCAAGAACCCTAGGGCAAGTGACTCAATCTGTTGCTTAGCGACAGTAAATGACTTAATCAATAAATAACTTAGTCTGCAAAAATGCCCCTTATGTTTGGGGCATTTTTGTGTCTGGCTTTTTATTTGGCATAAGGCTGGCGAACAGGGCGCCGAAGGTAATAAACAGGCAGGCAATGATTTGACCTTGAGTCAGCTCGGCTTCAGTAAACAGGCCAAGCCAGGCTGTAGAAAGAGCAGGGGCGGTATAAGACAACACCCCTAACAAAGATAAATTGCCCCGTTTGACACCGAAATCCCAACAGAAAAACGCCACGCCAACGGGTCCCAGACCCAGGCCAAGAATGGCGATCCAAGTGTTGCTTGTTAACGTTTCGGGTGTGGTTTCCAATATAAGGTGACTGATGCCAGCCAGTATTGTCGTGATGAGGCAGTACCAGAGCACGGAGCTTGAAGGAACATTTTGATAACGTCGGTTAGCCACGGAATAACTTGACCAGAGCAGGGCGCAAGCAAACGCGGCGGCATACCCCGTCCAATGTACTTCTATACCACTGCTATCCGCTATGGTGGTCTTTGATTGCAGCATGATGGCCGTTCCTATGAAAGCGACTATAGCGCCAATAAGGTGAGTCCAAGATAAGTGATGACCTTTTGTCATGCCTGCCATCAAAACGATTAGCAGTGGCCATAAGTAGGCAATGAGGCCGGCTTCCACTGGTGGCGCGTGCTGAAAAGCATAGAAATAACAAAAGTGATAGCAAAAAAAGCCTAAACCACCCATAGCGATGGCGCTTTTCGGTGTACTTTGCCAAGAGATTTTAATCTCTCCTTTGGCAAGGTAAACAGAAAAAAACAACAAGGTGGCCACGCCAAAGGTGAGGGTGAGCAGGAGTAAAGGTGGAACGAGACCCGCTTGCGTGGTAAACAGGGCTAAAATGCTCCACAGCAAAATCGCAATGCTGCCAATAAGGGTTGCTTGTGGAGAGGAGTGGGTCGTTATTGAAGTGCTCATGCTTTGCCCTTAACGTTAGAATTATGTATAGCTTACGGGTTTTAGTGCGTTTGAGCATTGTCAAAAAACGCTAAAGTGCATTGTTAAAAACACGCTTTTTTACATAATAAGTGAAATAAAAAAGGACGTTGACAGGGTGGTGACAGGTTTAAAAGGTAAGGTGAAGCCCATCAAGTTTACTGAGCATTTTATTTTAGAAACTTGACTCGCTAACAAAAACAATAACAAGCAGGAGAAAATCATGCTTAAAAACCTATCTTTAAAGTCTGTTCTTGTCTCTAGTGCGGTCGCACTTTCTATGGTTGGACAGGCTCATGCCTATGAACCTGCTCGCAGTGCGGAATGTATCGCACCAGCCAATCCAGGCGGTGGTTGGGATTTCACTTGTCGTAGTGTCGGTAAGGTTTTGGTTGACCAAGATTACATCAAAGGCAATGTGCAAACAGTCAATATGTCAGGTGCTGGTGGTGGTGTAGCGTTTGCGCACACGGTCAGTAAACGCACTAAAGATGATAATCTGATTGTTGCCGCCAGTACGGCAACCACAACTCGCCTTGCGCAAGGCCAATTCCCTGGAATGAACTCAGACCAAGTGAAATGGGTGGGTACATTGGGTGCGGACTACGGCATCATCGCCGTTGGTAAAGATTCAAAATACACTTCTCTTAATCAATTGATTGACGCCCTTAAGCAAGATCCAACTTCAGTGAAATTCGCTGGTGGTAGTGCATCTGGTGGTTGGGATCATCTAAAAGTCTTGATGACAGCGCAAAAAGCGCACGTTGAGAATTTACCAAAAGTTCGTTACTTAGCGTTTAGTGGTGGCTCTGAAGCTCTCGTCCAGGTTGTTGGTGGTCATGTTGACGCTTTCACTGGTGATGTATCCGAAGTGAAGGGTTTTATGGACTCTGGCGATTTGCGTGTGTTAGCTGTGCTATCTGAGCAGCGTTTGCCAGCACCTTTTAACACCATTCCAACGGCGATGGAGCAAGGTATTGATTCCGTGGCTCCAAATTGGCGTGGTTTTTACGTACCAGGTAAAGCGAGTCAAGACTCTTACGATTGGTGGGTAGATACCATGAATGAGTTGTACACCACTCAAGAGTGGAAAGACATCATGACTAAAAATGGCCTGATGCCATTCCACAAGTCCGGTGCTGAGTTTACCCAATTCGTTAAAAATCAAACTTTGGATATCCAAATCCTATCAAAAGATATTGGTTTGATCCGCTAATAGCAAACCGCTATTTGGAGGGGGAAACCCCTCCTGTTTTCCTTTTTTATATTCTATTGATTAACTAACATGGAGCAGAAACATGCGCGTAAATGATCGTGTGTTTGGCATGCTGATGCTAATTCTCGCCGTAGCGTACGGTTGGGAAGCGACTCAATTTCCAGTGCCTTTTGGTGGGCATGAAAGTGTCGGACCTGAAACCTTTCCTATTATGCTGTCCATTATTCTCGGGATCAGCTCAATTTATATGATGGTACGACCAGACCCAGATGAGAAGTGGGCACCAGCGGCTATGTTAGTGGAACTGACTATTGTGGTGTTGGCAATGTTGGTTTTTGCTTGGGCGATTGAACCCATTGGGTTTATGCCGGCAGCCGCATTGGTCGTAACGTTTTTATGCTGGCGCATGGGGGCAAGTGTGTCGAAGAGTGTCATTACTGGTGTGATTAGTTCTGTTGCCATCTTCTTCTTATTCAATCATGTGCTTGAGTTAGCTCTGCCACTCGGTTTATTGGAGTTTTAATATGGATACGATCAGCTTATTGATGCAAGGCTTTGCCGTTGCATTATCGCCAGAAAGTATTATGTTTGCCGTGGCGGGGGCGATTCTAGGGACGCTTATCGGAGCTTTGCCTGGTCTTGGGCCTGCCAATGGTGTGGCCATTTTGATCCCATTGGCGTTTAGCTTGGGCTTATCGCCAACGTCATCGCTTATCTTATTGACATCCGTGTATGCGGGGGCCATGTACGGTGGTCGTATTTCTTCTATCCTGTTAAATATTCCAGGGGATGAGCCGGCCATGATGACCTGTTTAGACGGTTATCCAATGGCGTTGAAAGGGAAAGCGGCTGAAGCCTTAGCCATTTCGGCCATTGCTTCGTTTATCGGCAGTTTCATTGCTACTATCGGCTTAGTTATTCTGGCACCAATCTTGGCTAAATTTGCGTTGAAATTTGGCCCGTCTGAATATTTTGCATTGTTTGCATTAGCCTTTGCGACTCTCGGTGGTATCACTGGTAAGAACCAATTCAAAACACTAATGGCAGCGGCCATTGGTTTGATGATTGCGACCGTTGGTATTGATATTTCGACTGGTGTTCAGCGTTATACCTTCAATACACTAGAGTTATTTGAAGGCGTCGATTTCATTATCGCTATTGTTGGTCTATTTGCGATCAGTGAATTGTTGTTTTTCCTTGAGCGTCACGCGGGTGATGGTCTAAAGCAAGTGGCGATTAATAAATTAAAATTATCAGCGAAAGATATTATCAAAGTCTTGCCTGCTTCTATTCGTGGGGCCTTGCTTGGTTTTGTGTCTGGCGTATTGCCTGGCGCAGGTGCTTCTCTTGGTAGCTTCATCAGCTACACGTTGGAGAAACGTACCTCGGACAAAGGTGAGTTTGGTCATGGTGACCCTCGTGGCGTCGCTGCCCCAGAAGCCGGTAATAATGGTGCTGCGTCAGGTGCCTTGGTTCCTATGTTAACGCTAGGTGTACCAGGCAGTGGTACGACCGCTGTATTGTTAGCCATGTTGATTTCGTTGAATATCTCACCAGGCCCTATGTTGTTCCAGCAGAATGCGGACCTCGTTTGGGGGGTGATTGCCGCCATGTTTGTTGGTAACCTAGTGTTGTTGCTGTTAAACATCCCTATGGTTGGTATTTTCGTTAAATTGTTGAGTATTCCGCCTAAATATCTCATGCCAATCGTGACCTTGATTGCTTCAGTAGGTATCTACTCTGTGAGTCACAGTGCGTTGGATTTGTATTTCATGGTAGGTTTTGGTGTCGCGGGCTACATTTTCCGTAAAGTGGACATTCCATTGGTACCGATTATTTTAGGTATGTTGCTTGGGCCTGAAATGGAAAAAAGCTTACGTCATGCATTGGTGTTATCTGATGGTGATTGGGGTGTGCTTTTCAATAGTGGTTTAAGTATTGGTCTTTGGACTGTGGCAATTCTAGGATTAGTTTTACCTATTGTTGTTGGTCCAATTGTCCGTGCTAAGATGGCCAGATCAAAAAATAGCACAAGCTAAATAGTTAACGAAATTAGTAGAAACTTAAAAATTCGGACGGTTTTTATCGTTCGAATTTTTTTGCTTTATATCAAACAATAATAATGAACTCGCAGGCGCCTTATGAGAATTTTAGTAGTCGAAGATACTCAGGTATTAGGTCAGGCCATTTATGAGCGTTTAACGTCGCTCGGTCACGGCGTTGATTTGATAACAGATGGTAAACAGGCCGATGAAATGTTGCGTTATCAGTCTGTGGATTTGATCTTGCTGGATTTGAATTTACCAGGTTTATCTGGCCTGCAATTGCTTCAAAAATTGAGGCAGCGTGATGATGATACGCCAGTACTGATTTTAACGGCTCGGGATCATATTGATGATCGTATTCGTTTGCTGGATGCTGGAGCGGATGATTATCTAACAAAACCTTTTGATTTTGGTGAACTAGAGGCCAGATGCCGAGCTTTGCTAAGACGAAAACAAGGTTACGCTACTAACGTAACAGAGCATGGTAACATTCAGGTTAATCGTGATAGCCGACAAGTGTTTATCGAAGGGGAGTTGACGGCGATTACTAATCGAGAATTTCGCTTGCTGGAGATTTTTCTAGGGCATTTGGGGCGAGTGCTCAGCAAAGACGAAATAACGGATCATCTTTTTAATTTTAATGAAACGCCAGGGCCTAATGCTATAGAGCTGTATGTCGGGCGGTTGCGAAAAAAAATGCTAAAAGGGGATTTGGTGATCAGCACATTAAGAGGAATTGGTTATGTGGCAGAAATCACTCAGTCCTCAAAATCTGAATGACGATGAAAAACTGGCGTTAAAAAAAGCCCCTTCATTACGCTTTCGTTTCATTGTCTCGGGCGTCATTGTGATTTGTGTCATTGCCGGCATCGCGATTAATCTGATTTTTGATTACAGTCGCCAGTTAGCGGATTTATCCTATGATCGACTGTTGCGCAGTGCCTTGTTGCAAATGGATGAAAACATCGCGCTGATAGACAATCAGGTGAGTGTTGATATTCCTTGGTCCGCTTTTGCGACTCTAGCTCAAGCTGATGAAGATCGGGTGTTTTATAAAGTCGAGAGTCTAGAGCAGGGTTTTATTACTGGCTATGATAACCTTGACTCCCAACCGCCAAAACAACCTGTTTTGGATCAAATGCAATTTTATAATCAAAGCTATTCCGGAGAATCGGTTCGATTTGCATGGCTTGAGCGTCATCTTACCAATCCTGAAAGCGCACAAACTGTTCGAATCATCTTAGGTCAAACACGCTTGTCTAGGGAAAAAATGGCTTCTTCCATTACCCAGCGTGCTGTTGAGGTGGTGGTACTAATTGCGTTGGTTGCCATTGCATTGATTATGATTGGTAGCCATTTGGTCTTACGCCCTTTACATCGCATTGAGTGGGCGCTAGAAGAGCGCGTAAAAGGGGATTTGACCCCCATTACCATCAATACTCCGAAAGAAACTCATCATTTAAAAGTGGCTATCAACCACTTTATGGCACGCCTTCAAAAAAACCTTGAACAACTTGAAAATTATACGGCCGACGCGGCCCATCAATTGCGAACGCCATTGGCGAGTTTGAAAGCGTTGGCGGAAAATGCTCGTGATAACACCTCGCCAGAAAAGCAGCATCTGGCCCTAGAGAATATTGTTCGTCAATGTGATTATTTGAGCCAGACAGTGACTTTATTATTGAATCAAGCTGTGGTCTCACATCGACTGCAAACTCACCGATTGGAACCAATGGACTTGTTAGTGCCGATTACCGCGTCATGTCGTGAGCACGCTGTGCCCGCTTTGCATCAAGGGGTGCGTTTGTCTTACGAATGCTCTCTTCAGGAAGCGTGGGTGCTTGGTGATGGTTTCTCGATTCAGCAGATGATGCAAAACTTAATTGAGAATGCGGTGCGATATAGTGGCCATCAAAAACAACAGCAAACGGATGTGATTGTTCGAGTAGAGGAATTGTCGAAAACCTATCGTATTCAGGTGATTGATTATGGTGATGGCATTGCTGAAGAAGAAAAAGAGCGCGTATTTGAGCGTTTTTATCGGGCTCGTTATGACATCGCTGGAAGTGGGGTTGGTTTGTCTATGGTGAAAGACATTTTAGATCATCATCATGCTCACATCGAAATTCTCGATACTCAACCCAAGGGCACGACCTTTCAGGTGGACATAGACAAATTGAGCTTTTTTAGAGGACGAATCTGATGAAAGCATGGCTGACGATTATAATGTGTTTTGGTTTGTCCTTGGCTTGGGCCGAATCGCCAACCGTTTGGTTTGGGAAAAAAAATGCGTCACGGGTATTAGTGATTAACTCGGCTTTGGACTTGACGTCCTTTGAACCCATTTTGCAGGATTTTGTCGCACAATATCCAGACGTGCGAGTGGCTTATCGTGATGTGAATACCCTTGAGCTCTATTATTTGACCATTGAGGAACAATCGAGTCCAGTGGCGAGTTTGGCCATTAGCAGTGCAATGGATCTGCATTTTAAGTTGGTTAATGATGGTTATGCCCGAACCTATCAGTCGAGTTTAACGGACAATCTACCGCAAGATTTTAAGTGGCGTGACCAGCTTTTTGCGTTTTCATTAGAGCCGATTGTGATGCTGGTAAACAAAGACGCCTTTCCTGGGCCTTTGCCAGAAGACCGACAGTCGTTATTGCAGACCATACGACAGCATGGGCAAGCCATGACAAAACGTATTGGTACCTATGATATTCGTCAAAGTGGTGTTGGGTATCTTTTGGCGAGTCAGGATGCACGTCAGGCGGATTTAACATGGGGGCGTCTGTTGGAGGCGTTTGGTAGCCACGATGTACAGACCTACTGTTGCACTCATAATATTATCGACGATGTGGCCGACGGTAAGTTGGTATTGGGTTATAACCTGCTTGGCTCTTACGCTTCTCAAAGGGCAAAAGACGACGATCGTCTCAAAATGATTTTGCCGAAAGATTTTACTTTAATGTTGATGCGTGCCGCCTTGATTCCAAAAAATGCGCCCAATCCTCAGGATGCGGGCTTGTTTATTGATTTCTTATTGTCAGATCGCGCTCAAAAAATGATGCAAGAGCAAGGGTTATTATTCCCAATTCACCCCGATGTGAAAAATACAGATGATCCTTTTGTGGTGAGTGCACCAGGGCCAACAGGCATTATAGAATTGGATCAGCAATTGTTAGTGGGGCGTGATTACGCCAAACAGCAGCGTTTTATTCGCAACTGGGAAATTGCTTTTGAGATTCAGCGTGAAGAGTAGAGCGAAATGTGCCCGGCGTCATATTTCCATGTTGATGAAAAAGCCTGACTAGGGCGCTGGCGTTGCTCAATCCCACTTTCTGTGCAATCTCTTCTAGGCTGTGTTGAGAGCAACTGAGCCAATGCTTTGCCGCAGTGAATTGTTTCTGGAGAAGGTATTGTTTTGGGGTCACGCTAAGATGTTGCTTAAATAGTAGTGTTAATTGACTGGTGCTTAAATGCACTTGTTGTGCGACTTGCTTGATGGACAAGCCATTAGCGAACTCTTGATCGATTAACTGTTTGGCTTTTTGTAACCGGACATGTGCGTGTCGTAATGTTTCTTTAGGTAGAGGCAATAAATGCTCTAAAAAGACTAAAGCTTGCTGTTGTTTGAGCAAGTTTGAGTCCGCTGACAAAGTAGACAAGAAAGGTAAATAGGCCTGGGCTTGAGGGGTTAATTGGATGAATTTTTCTTGGCTTATTAAGTCTTGATTCCAAATAGGCAGGGCATTTAATACTAGGCATCGGTTGTCGTGTTCGGCCAGATGCGTATGTGCTTGTTGTGATGAAATGAGGCACCCTTGGCCGAATTCGACCGCTTGCTGTTGACCTTCCACTTCCAGTTCCAATTGACCGGAAAGCGGCAAAACAATTTGGGTGTGTGTATGAAGGTGTGCTTCTGCCGTGCCTTGATAAGAGAGGAGTTCAATTGGATCACGCACTGTCTTGTCCTAGCCTTGCTATTCGGATGATTACTTTTTAATACTGACGTAGACTGTCAGTATTAACAGCCTGATAAATGAATCTTTCTTTTCAGATACTGATACTCTATACCTATCTAGACTTAAGCAAAAGGGGAAGTCATGCGATATCTATTGGTTAGTTTGTGTTGTTTATGGTTACAAGCGGCGTCGGCTGAAGTAACAATGCAAATCTTAGATCAAGATCAGCAACCGGTTACTGATGCGGTGGTTTTTGTGACGGGTGAAGCGGTTTCCAGCCCAACAGACAGTGCTGTGATGGATCAGGTCGATGAGTCTTTTGTGCCTAGAATATTAGTCGTTCAAAAAGGGCAGTTTGTTCGATTCCCTAATAGTGATGACATTCGGCACCATGTTTACAGTTTTTCCGAACCAAAAAGCTTTGAGATTAAGTTGTATAAAGGATCCGATATAGCCCCCATTCAATTTGATAAACCAGGGTTGGTGATTTTAGGCTGTAATATTCACGATGATATGATTGGGTATATTTTTGTCGCGGACAATGAATACGCGGTTAAAACCAATGATAAGGGTTGGGTGACCTTGCCGGTGGAGGCGGGCGACAGTGTTTCTATTTGGAATGAGCGCTTTGTTGAAGGCGTGGATACGATCAAGCGTTTTGAGGTTGGCAGTGATGCTCGACAAGCTGTCACGTTAAACCTCTATCCTCCGATTGAAGTGAGCGATCATTCTGATCACGACTATGATTATGATTGGCGAAATGAAGTCGATGGCGTGTCGGGTTGATCTTAAGATATCTGTTCGTCCTATTGTGCTTAGATAGTCCCACCTTATGTTTCATAAGGTGATATAACCAAGTAGTGTTTTAAAAAATAATACAACAAACGGCTGAATATGGCCTTTTTATGATAAGGATTTAAACAAATGGAAGTAATACTTCACTATTTATTAAGTGTACAAGTACTGGTACTGATTTTAGCGGTCTTCCTTTTAAAGAGTTCCATTAAGTTTGTGCCTCAAAACCGTGCTTTTCTGGTTGAGCGTTTTGGTAAATATCAATCGACAAAAGAAGCGGGATTGAATTTTATCTTACCCTTCATTGATCGTGTTGCGGCTGATCGCTCTTTAAAAGAGCAAGCGGTTGATGTGCCAGAGCAGAGCGCGATTACCAAAGACAATATCTCACTTCACGTTGATGGCGTGCTGTATTTTCGAGTGCTAGATCCCTATAAAGCGACCTATGGTGTTGATAATTATGTATTCGCTGTCACTCAGTTAGCACAAACGACTATGCGTTCTGAGTTAGGTAAAATGGAACTGGATAAGACTTTTGAAGAGCGGGATCAATTGAATACCAACATTGTTTCTGCGATCAATGAGGCGGCGGGGCCTTGGGGTATTCAGGTTTTACGTTATGAAATCAAAGACATTATACCGCCTCACTCAGTGATGGAGGCGATGGAAGCTCAGATGAAGGCAGAGCGTGTGAAACGCGCACAAATTCTTGAGTCGGAGGGCGATCGTCAAGCGGCCATCAACCGTGCAGAAGGTGAGAAGGCTTCGGTGGTTCTTGCGGCGGAAGCGGACAAGGAAGAGCAAGTGCTGCGCGCAGAAGGTGAAGCGAAAGCCATTGTTGCTGTCGCTCAAGCTCAAGCAGAAGCCTTGCGTAAAGTCGGTGAAGCGGCTGCGACAGAGGATGGCCAAAAAGCCATTCAGCTCGATCTAGCGACTAAAGCCATCGAAGCCAAGCGCGCCATTGCAAAAGAATCGTCAGTTGTCTTGTTGCCAGATGGTGCAACCGAAGCCTCTTCTTTAGTGGCGCAAGCAACCACCATTATCCAGCAAATGAACAAAGGTAATTAGCGTATGAACTTTTTCACCGAAAACCTTGCTCAAAGTCTTTTGGTTGTGGGTTTAATCTTATTGGTGATCGAAGTTGCGGTGTTAGGGTTTACGACTTTTTTCTTATTTTTTGCCGGCGTCGGCGCTGTGCTAACCAGCGTTCTATTATATATGGGCATTATTCCTGATACGCTTTTAAGTGCTTTGTTGAGTACCGGGGTCTTGACGCTGATAGCGGCGTTAGTGCTTTGGCGTCCGCTAAAGTCCATGCAAGCGAATGTGAGCGTAAAAAAAGCGCAGGGGGATTTGGTTGGACATCAATTTATTCTTAAAGACAAAGTATCGCCAACAGAATCGCCCACGCATTCTTACTCTGGTGTGCAGTGGCATTTAGTCAGTGACGATGTCATTGAAGCGGGTACTCGCGTGGAAGTCATTGAGGCCCAAGTAGGAATATTTCACATTAGAGCAATGGATTAAAGTGTATTAAAAGACATAAAAAAAGGCCGAGTCAGTCATGCTGTTAACTCGGCCTTTTTATTATCTGAATACGATTATCGTAGAATGAGTAAAGGAATATTACTTTCAATGATCATTTTACTGGTGTTGCTGCCGACGAAAAATTGTCGAACCTTTGAATGGGCATAGGCTCCCATGACCATTAGATCAATATTATGATCGTCACGGTATTGTGTGAGCACAGGATAAATCTTCCCAGCCTGAATACTGGCGGTCACTTGAAAACCTTCTTCTTCTAGCATGACTTGGGCAGCTTCTAGTTTTTCTCTGCGTCCAGGTGTGTCGTCTCCTGCCATGACTAAATGGCACTTAAGTCCCAACAGTAGAGGGCTTTTCGCAATTCTTGCAATGGCATTATCTGCCGCTTCCCGTCCATCATAGGCAATCATGAAATTTTTCGGTGGCGTGAATTCTCCAATGCTTATGAGAATGGGGCGATGTTGGCTGCGTGCCACTCGCTCAATATGAGAGCCAATGGTGTGGGCGTTCATCGTATGATGGTCACCCAAGCGTCCTAGTACGATTAATCGAGTGTCTTCTTCTAGTTCTGCTAGGCTTTCCACAAGGTCGCCGTGTCGTTGCAATTGGGCGACTTGTTTGGCGCCTGCTTGCAAGGCATAAGATTTGGCATTGTCCAAAATCATTTTGCCGTGCTCAAGTGCTAACTTAGCGCGTTTTGCATCGAGTTCGACCAATTCATCGAGCAAATGCTCGCGGCTACCAAAGCCAATTGAGCCGGACAGGTCTTCTTCCGTTCGGCTCTCGTCTTTTTCCAAAGAGTGCAACAATATCAGTGGACAGGATAATTGTTTTGCCGCCCACACTGAAGCGGAGGTGACGTATTCTGATAATGAAGAACCATCAATACAGGCAATTACGTTTGTCATGGTTGCACTCCTTTTTTGTTTTAATGGTTTTAGTGTCCGCCCATTAATTTTTCAACTTCTTCTGGGTTGTTGTGAACACCAAATTTATCGACGACGGTCGCACTGGCTTGGTTCATACCGATTAAATCCACATCCGCGCCTTCACGACGGAATTTAATCACCACCTTATCTAAGGCTGATACTGATGTAATGTCCCAAAAATGCGCATCTGATAAGTCAATCGTAACCTTTTCGACGGCTTCTTTAAAATCAAAAGCGGCCGTAAATTGATCTGAAGACGCAAAAAAGACTTGGCCAATGACTTTGTATTTTCTGTGTCCAGCCGTATCTCCTTGTTCACTTGTAACGGCCATAAAGCGCCCAATTTTGTTGGCGAAAAACATAGCGGCTAATAATACGCCGACAAACACGCCTAGAGCCAAGTTATGGGTGTATACCACGATGGAAACCGTGGCTAACATAACAATGTTAGTTGATAGTGGGTGTTTTTTCAGGTTAATCACCGATTCCCAAGAGAAAGTGCCGATGGACACCATGATCATCACAGCAACCAGAGCAGCCATTGGGATTTGGCCAATTAGATCGTCTAAGAAAACAACCATAATGAGTAGCAAGAAACCAGCAATAAAGGTAGATAGTCGACCGCGACCACCGGATTTCACATTGATAACAGATTGACCAATCATGGCACAACCTGCCATACCACCAAGAAGGCCAGAAGTGATGTTGGCCACACCTTGACCTTTACATTCGCGGTTTTTATCACTATTGGTGTCAGTGAACTCATCGACAATCGTGGCGGTCATCATAGATTCAAGTAAGCCAACGACAGCTAAGCCTAAGGAGTAAGGCAAAACAATCCAAAGAGTTTCAAGGTTTAAAGGCACATCAGGCCATAAGAATATTGGCAGCGTATCAGGTAGCTCACCCATGTCGCCAACGGTACGAATGTCCAGTCCATAAACCATCGCAAAACCAGTAAGCAGGACAATACAAACTAAAGGCGAAGGAATGGCTTTACCAATAACAGGCAGTAATGGGAACAGGTAAATGATGCCTAAACCAACCGCTGTCATCGCGTATACATGCCAGGTAACGTTTGTTAGCTCGGGCAATTGTGCCATGAAAATTAAGATGGCTAAGGCATTCACAAATCCTGTCACAACAGATCGAGAAACAAACCGCATTAGGCTGCCTAATTTGAGGTAGCCAGCGATAATTTGAAACACACCGGTTAATAAGGTGGCAGCTAAAAGATACTGTAAACCGTGATCTTTTACCAAGGTCACCATAAGCAGTGCCATCGCCCCTGTGGCGGCTGAAATCATGCCTGGGCGGCCGCCGAAAAACGAAATGACCACGGCAATACAGAATGAGGCATACAAGCCGACTTTTGGATCAACTCCAGCAATAATAGAAAATGCAATGGCCTCAGGGATGAGTGCCAACGCAACAACAGTACCGGCGAGAGAGTCGCCTTTTATATTTGAGAACCAGTCTCGTTTTATCGAATCGATCATGTATTACCTTCTGTGTGTAAAAGTCGCAATGAAAATTGCTATTAAGAGAGGCGCTGGGGCTCAACAAACAACTTGAGGGTTGTATTGTGGGGACACTATTAGAGTCTAGAAAAGGCTCAGATATACCATGAAAGAAATGGTTGATAGTGTAAACGCCTGAAAGTGCTGAAATTATAAAGAGTTAGACTCTCTAAGGCAATAATAAGCCGTATTTATAAGGCTTCGGTTACAATAATTACATTAATACACAAAGAACCTTGTCGTACTGTACCAAGGTACAATAGCGACCATGTCCTAACTCCTCTATCTTGTAGTCAATCATACATTTAATCCGTCATTTACCGGAGACGTCCCATGAGCGACAACCAAGTATCCTTTGCAACCCTAGGCGATCAAGTCGGCATTATTACCAAATTAAGTGGTTCAGTCGTCGTCGAATCTATTGATGGTCAAGAGCGAGTGGTCAAAGTTGGTGACCCGGTCTTCTTCGGTGAAGTTGTCCGGACAGGCAGTAATGGTAGTGTCACCATTGCCTTTGCTGATGGCACAGAGGTAGAGATTGGCAGCGATGCGAATGTGGAAATTAATGACGAAATCTACAACACCGTTGGCAGTGAAGACCTTGTCGCCGATTCGTCTAGTGATGTGGATGCCCTTCAAGAAGCCATCTTATCTGGTGATGACCCAACCTTAATTCAAGAAGCCCCTGCTGCTGGTGAAACGCCTACTGAGCAAGATCGTGTCGATGTTGATATTGAACGAAATGACAACAGTGCCTTGCCAGGTTTTGGTAGTGACTCCTTGACGCTTCCTAATTATGGTTATGATACGGAAAATGGCGCAGCTATCCAACAAAATACATTTGTTCAGCCTTCTGTGTCACAAACAAATACTTCAAATAGTGTTGAGAATCAAGCGCCAGTTGTTGGTGACCAAACTGGGTTTGTGACTGAAGACCTTACTATAAGTGGCAATATTCAAGCGACAGATGTCGATTTACCATCAGGTAGTGCTTTAACGTTTACAACGTCATCTACTGTCGCTGGTTTAACACTCAATAGTGATGGTAGTTACACCTTTGATGCATCTTCTTATGATTCTCTCAGTGTTGGAGAAGAGGAAGAAATATCAATTAGTATTACCGCGACAGATGATCAAGGTGCTGAAGGTTCTGGCACATTAGTCATTACTGTAACAGGAACCAATGATGCACCAATCGCTCAAGCTGCTACGGGGTTTGTAATTGAGAATACCGTCCTTAACGGCAGTGTTAATGCTACAGACATTGATCTCCCAACGGATGGAACCTTATCTTTTACCACAGAAGATACGGTATTAGGTTTAACACTTAATTCAGATGGTTCTTATACCTTTGATGCTTCTCAATACCGTGATTTAAATTCTGGTGAAATTAAGGTTATTACAGTTCCAATAACGGTTACCGATGATCAAGGTTCAACCGATACCACAACCTTAACAATCAATGTGTTTGGCACGAACGACGGCCCAGTTGCAGTAGACGACACAGCAACAGGCACAGAAGATGGTGGCGTGATCACCATCGATGTGTTGGCGAACGACAGCGATGTGGATGGCGATGCGTTGACCATTACGGATGCTTCGGTACCAGCAGAGCAAGGTACGGTGGCGATCGTGGACGGCAAACTACAGTTCACACCGGCTGAGAACTTCAACGGCGAAGCGACCATCAGCTACGAAATCAGCGATGGCACCACAACAGATACAGCAAGTGTTGCTGTATCTGTTGGTGCGGTGAACGATGCGGCTGTCATAGCTGGAGATACTTTCGGATCAGGAAGCGAAACGGACGAAGCTTTGTCATGGACAGGAACGTTAACAGCCACAGATATAGATAATAACAACAATACTTTCAAACCATTAACAACAGTCGGTTCAAGCGGCACGCTAAGCATAACGGCAGCGGGCGTTTGGACGTTTGTTGCGAGTAGCGCATTTAATGAATTAAGTGCAGGTGAAATAAAAGAAGAAATTTTTACAGTCACAACGGTAGATGGAACGCCACAAGATATCACGATCACAGTGACGGGCACAAACGATGCGCCAGTGGCCGAAGCGGCAACAGGTGCGGTTGCAGAAGACGCGACCATCACAGGCACCATCAGTGCCAGCGATGTGGATCTTGCAGACGATGCGAGCTTGGTGTTCAGCACGAGCGAAGAAACAGCAGGCTTGACGCTGAATGCGAACGGCACCTATGAGTTCGATGCGTCGTCTTACGACAGCTTAGAAGACGGTGAAGAGCTTGTTCTTGAAATCCCAGTGACCGTGACCGACGACCAAGGTGATACCGACACAACGACCTTAACGATTACCGTGACGGGTACGAATGACGCGCCAGTGGCCGAAGCGGCAACAGGTGCGGTTGCAGAAGACGCGACCATCACAGGCACCATCAGTGCCAGCGATGTGGATCTTGCAGACGATGCGAGCTTGGTGTTCAGCACGAGCGAAGAAACAGCAGGCTTGACGCTGAATGCGAACGGCACCTATGAGTTCGATGCGTCGTCTTACGACAGCTTAGAAGACGGTGAAGAGCTTGTTCTTGAAATCCCAGTGACCGTGACCGACGACCAAGGTGATACCGACACAACGACCTTAACGATTACCGTGACGGGTACGAATGACGCGCCAGTGGCCGAAGCGGCAACAGGTGCGGTTGCAGAAGACGCGACCATCACAGGCACCATCAGTGCCAGCGATGTGGATCTTGCAGACGATGCGAGCTTGGTGTTCAGCACGAGCGAAGAAACAGCAGGCTTGACGCTGAATGCGAACGGCACCTATGAGTTCGATGCGTCGTCTTACGACAGCTTAGAAGACGGTGAAGAGCTTGTTCTTGAAATCCCAGTGACCGTGACCGACGACCAAGGTGATACCGACACAACGACCTTAACGATTACCGTGACGGGTACGAATGACGCGCCAGTGGCCGAAGCAGACACAGCGACTACAGATGAAGATACGGTGATCAACATCGATGTGTTGGCGAACGACAGCGATGTGGATGGCGATGCGTTGACCATTACGGATGCTTCGGTACCAGCAGAGCAAGGTACGGTGGCGATCGTGGACGGCAAACTACAGTTCACACCGGCTGAGAACTTCAACGGCGAAGCGACCATCAGCTACGAAATCAGCGATGGCACCACAACGGATACAGCAGACGTTACCGTGACCGTAGATGCGGTGAACGATGCCGCCGTGATTGCTGGTGATGTGTCTGCTTCCGGTCTTGAATCGAATGAAGCCTTATCATTTACTGGTACATTGACGTCGACAGATGAAGATAATGTTGATAACTCGTTTACTGCAGCTACGATTGTGGGTGAAAACGGCAGCTTGAGTATCACGGCGGATGGTGTTTGGACGTTTGTTGCGAACAGTGCTTTTGATGAATTGAATGTGGATGATCAGGTTGAAGAGGTCTTCACAGTGAGTTCTGTAGATGGCACTGAACAATCTGTAACGATTACGATCAACGGCACAGATGATGCCTCTGTAATATCTGGTGATGTAGTAGGCCAGGTATATGAGGACTATGATGATTCTGACTTAGTTACTCTAAATACTTCAGGGTCTCTAGTTGTTGAAGACGTTGATAACGTTGCTCCTGTTTTCGATACGGATAATGTTTCTTCAGCTGATGGTAATCTAGGTGAATTGACTATTGATTCAAGTGGAAATTGGTCTTATTCAGTAAGCAATGAAGCAGTTCAATTCTTAGGCGAAAATGAAACTAAAGTTGAAATATTTACCGTTTATACAACGGATGGAAACTCTGAAGAAGTCAGTGTCACTATCACTGGCTCAAATGATGAGGCTGTGGTTAATACAACTGAGACGTTATCAATTCAAGAAGATTGCTTCATTCCAATTACTCAGAGTTTAACTATTTCTGATATTGATCAGCACGATTCTCCTGTTTTTTCAGATGCTGTAATTGAAGGTACTTATGGCTCTTTAACTCTAACAAGTGGCCAGTGGACTTATGAATTAGACACTTCAAAAACTCAGTTCCTAGATGTAGGTGAAACGGTTGATGATGTCTTTAATCTTGTGGCAAGTGATGGAACATCGCAGCCTGTAACGGTTACGATTAATGGTTTGGAGGATGATGCTGTTGTTAGCGGTGATTTCACTGGGTCTGTTAATGAAGGTAATGTTGGAGATAGTCCAAATACAGTAACAGGAACGCTATCAATTTCTGATGTAGATGCCAACGATAATCCTGTATTTGAAGATGCTACAGTCTCTGGTGAATATGGTAGTTTGTCAGTTGTGGATGGTACTTGGACATATACTCTTGATGAGTCTAAAGCTCAAAATCTACAAGGAGATGTTTCTGTAACGGACACAATAACGGTTACTGCAGATGATGGAACAACCCAAGATATTGTCATCACGATTAATGGTACTGATGATTCCACATCTCTAACATTGAACCCATTAAGTGTGACAGAGGATTCTACTGTAGAGGGTGATGTCGTCGCGACTTTTACTGTTACTGATTTAGATGAGGCTGCTACAGTTCAATTTGCTGATGGTTCTAATGCTAATGGCTATTATGCTATAGAAGGAACCAATGTGGTGTTGACTGCACAAGGTGAAGCCTTTTTGGATGCTGGTAATGAATTGCCAGAGATTAGTCTAGTCACATCAGGTACTTCAACAATAGCCACGGCTTCGGGTACACCTGAAACCATATTAATCGATGACGATATCGCCACACCATCTATTAGCTTTGAAAGTACAGGTGATGACGATGTTTATAATGCTGATGAAGTAGGTGATGACGGGACTGTCACAGCTACAATCTCTGTTTCTGGTTCTGAAGTGGGCGATAAGTTAACTTATAGCGTGAACGGAACCGAAACCACAATCACCTTAGGGGCTGCTGACATTAGTAATGGTGTTTCAGTTGAAGTGTCTCCTGGCGCTGAGGTGACAGCGATCTTATCGGATGCTGCGGGTAACAGTTCAATCGAAGTAAGTGAAACGGCAGCTGATGCTGATACTTTGGTAGAACCTCCAGTCATTACTGCTGTTACAGATGATTCAGCATCTTCTGATTACTCTAAGGTGACTTTGCATGGTACGGGCGAGGTTGGTGCTGTTATTACATTGTGGGTTATAGCTAATTCAACAACAGATGGCAATGATACTCAGACCGGTAGTTATGAAGAGTTAACCAGTGTAACAACGACTGTTTCTAGTAATGGGACTTGGACGTTGGATGTGTCTGACCTTTCTGATTCACCAGTGAATGACAATGAATTCTTCAAAGTTACTCAGACTGATACTGCAGGTAATGTGAGTGGGGATTCTAATGTGGTTCATTATTGGCATGGGGATTGGTCCACTATTAACTCCGAAACAGGCGATGATTTCGTGTTGTTGGGTAGTGGTAACGATACTATTAATGTTAATGCAGATGATGCTTCTGACTCTCTTACTGTAGACGGCGGTGCGGGCCATGATAAGGCCGTATTCTCTGCCGCCCTTTCGGATATGCAATCTGTTACGCTGGATGAAGATGGCAATGTGATAATTGTTGATAATCAAGGTGACACCAATACTTTTATCGACTTTGAATCATTTTCGTTCGATGGTGTTGTTTACACTAAAGAAGACTTATTTGCTCCGCATGCTGAAGATGATTCTGCTAGTACTACAGAAGACAGTGCCGCTATCACTATTAATGTCTTAGAAAACGACAGTAATGTAAGTGGTGATGTTTTGACTGTCACAGAGGCCACGGTGCCAGAAAATCAAGGTACGGTTGTTATTGTTGACGGTCATCTTGAGTTTACTCCGGCTGAGAACTTTAATGGCATTGCGACTATCAAATATACGGTAAGTGATGGCCATGGTGGTACAGATACAGCTGAAGTAAGTGTCGACGTTGATGCAGTGAATGATGCGCCAGTAGCGGCGGCAGACACTGCGTCCACAGATGAAGATACGGTCATCACCATCGATGTGTTGGCGAACGATAAAGACATAGATGGCGATACCTTGGTCATTACGGATGCTTTGGTACCGGAAGAGCAAGGTACGGTTGAGATTGTAAATGGCAAATTACAATTCACACCGGCTGAGAACTTCAACGGTGATGCGACGATTAGTTACAATATCAATGATGGTCATGGTGGTACGGATACTGCTGACGTGAAAGTAACGGTTGAATCTGTTAACGATGCCCCTGTTATTAATGCGTCTTCAGGGCAAGGTCAAGGCGATGAAGACAGTGTTGGTATTGATGTGACTTTGTCAGCTTCTGATGTCGACGGTACTGTGGCTAGCTTTGTTATTCAAAGTTTGCCTGCTCATGGCACGTTATTCATTGATGGGGTTGAAGTTACGTCTACCGAAACGACTATTTCTGCAACTGATGGAAATGCTAGTTTGACTTTTGTACCTGATACGGACTGGAGCGATAATAATGGAGATGCTCCTGTAACGTTTGAGTACCTTGCAGTTGATAATAGTGGAGAGGTTTCTGCAACGGGCACCGCTACTATTAATGTAACGCCAGTGACGGATGTGCCAACAGTAGAGTTAACCTTGGAGCCAACTACGACAACTACACTATACAGTGTAGATTTGTCTAATGTGTTGGAGGGAGTAGAAGAGGCGATTGGTAACCCTGCGGGCTTTACTGTTACTGCATACAATGATCAGAGCGAGATTGTTGATATTTCAATTAAGGATACAGGTACACCGACTGGTTTTGGTGTAACAGGGCAGGCGAGTAACGGTGCTGATTCTGAAATTGGTAAACAGGAAAAATTGGTCGTTGAGCTTGATAACCCAGCGTCTTCGGCAACCTTCGAACTTGCTTGGTTGAATAGCTATAATGAAACGGCTGTTTATAAGGTGGTTTATAGTGATGATACTTCAGACACCTATACCATCGATGGTAATACGGATGAAGGTGGCTATGACGGGATAGGTTTACCTGTAACAGTTACTGCGCCTGAAGGCAAAACAATCGCAGCCATTGAGTTCTCTACGCCGACTGGTGGTGGTCGAGTTGATTCCAGTGACTATGTATTGCATAGCCTTTCTTACGAATCGTCTGCACAAAATTACTCAATTAATGTTACGGCATCACCAACTGATTCAGACCATTCAGAGAGTATCACTGAACTAACTGTGAAGACGCCAGAGGGAACTTCTTTGTCAGGTGCTGTGAAAGTGGGGACAGAGGATGGTGTTACAACATGGAAAATTTCGTTAGAAAATGGTGGCTTTACAAATAAG
Source organism: Marinomonas sp. TW1 (assembly GCF_001625355.1). Classification (GTDB taxonomy): domain Bacteria; phylum Pseudomonadota; class Gammaproteobacteria; order Pseudomonadales; family Marinomonadaceae; genus Marinomonas. The sequence goes on along the minus strand of NZ_JSEE01000011.1, from coordinate 59,688 downwards.
GTAGTGATCAACGCTGAAACAGGCGCTGTGACTGTTGAAGATTTGATACTGACAGTCCCCGATGACTTTGATGGCGAACTGACGGTAACAGCAACGGCTACTGCATTAGACCCTGGAGCGACAGAAGTATCCGGTAGTGCTACTTGGGAAAATAATGCTCCTGAGATTATACTCACGGCAGGTTCAGACACTGTTACTGTTTCTGAAGAAAGTTTAGTGGATAGTCATGAGGCAATCGCTTCAGGATCATTCACAGTAAGTGATTTTGATGGCGATGATTTGACAATGTCACTGGTTGCTCCAACTGAAGTTATGACGTCAGGCGGTGTAACACTGGTTTGGACGACGGATAGTAGTGGTGATTTGGTCGCGAAAGCGGGTGATACTGAAATTATTCGTGTTGCTATCGGCGGGAATACAGATGGTGAGATCGATTACTTTGTTCATCTAAATGGCCCTATTGATCATGCCGATGTAACGTCGGAGGATGCTGCTAGTATCAGCTTTGGTATTGCTGTCAGTGATGGTATTGAAACTACGATAAGTACGGTCACTGCGATTATTGAAGATGACTCTCCAGGTGCTGTCAGTACATCTGAGATATTGTTTTTGGATACTACCAACGAGACTTATTCTATTGGTGATATTGAAGCAGGCTTTTCTTCTATCTTCTATTATGATCGTAATGCAAATCATCAAACTGATGGTATGCATGTTAATAATACGGATAACGATTCGTATACAGATGAGATTATTTGGGGGAAAGGAAGTAACTACGATAATGTATTTAGTAGTATTTCCGTTAATGAGTCTAGTGGCAGTCAAGGTGTCTCTGTAGATGATGAAATTGTTGTTGCCTCTGTTACGCATAGAAATAATGCCACATCCCAGAGAGACGACTCATTTGCAAGTTCGCAGTTTTCTGTGGATGTCACTATCTCAATAGGTGGGAAGGAAGTTGTTGTTAATTTATCTTCTTTGCTTACTCTCGACGAAACTGAAAATGACTCACCAGAAACTGGAGATTCATTAACTTTAGAGACAAGTAGTAAAACTATTGAGGTAGATGGGGTTTCTTATAACGTATCTCTGGATGGTTTTTTGGTTGATGGAGTAATCACAAATACGGTTACTACCCCAGAAGATAATACGGTAACTTATTCTATTGCCGCACATGTTGAGATGATTGGTGTTGCGCCTTTAACTTCTCTTACTGGGACTTTGAATGTCGACGCTGGTGTAGACGGTTTAGACCATGTAGTGGAAGAGAAGACTGAAGATGATAATGGTGTCCTGATCATCAATTCTGATGGCTCTTATACCTTTACGCCAAGCGATAGCCTTGCTAGTTCTTTAGGTGCGGCTGAATCGAAAAATCTTACATATTCATATTCAGTTGTCGATGGTGACGGTGATGTATCTGTTAATAGCTTAACTATTACCGTTGCTAATAAAGACACCTTAGTTGTTGATGATCGCAATGTAGGTGAGGAAGATAATGTCATTGATGTTGCTGCTGTTGATGGCGTGTTAGCGAACGATAAAGATCTTGACAGTACATTAGAAGTATCTTCATTCTCATTTGCGAGTGATTCTGTTACAGCTGGGGAAACATTGGTTATCGCGGGTGTTGGTAGTTTGATTATTACTTCTGATGGAGGGTATAGCTTTACTCCGGTCAAAGATTGGTCTGGTGAAGTGCCTGATATTAACTATGTGACTAATACCGGCGCTACTGGAACGTTGAGTTTATCTGTTGCAGCCGTTGCGGATGCACCGACATTAAATGTCTCTGTTGGTGAAGGTGTTGCAGACGTTGTTACTGTTGTGAAAAGTGCCGAGAATATCTCAAGCTTAGGGGATGTCGGTAATGGTGTAATTAATAGTGGTTATACAAATGCAGATATTGAAAACAGAACGTTTGATTTTGGTTCAGAATTTGCGCATCAAACCATCGTTGTATCCTTTGATACCAATGTATTCGGTAGCTGGGATAATGATGATAGACGTTATACCAAAGATACTTACTCAATAGATGTGAACGGTGATAGGGTCGACTCGTTTGACTATAACTATTCGAATCGAGGAGAGGGTTATCAATCTTCACAAAGTAATACTTACACCGTTACGTTAGATGAGTTTGGTAAAGCATCCGTTGATTTTAATGTCACGAGTACAGCGGTAGAAGAGTATGTAGATATCTCTAATATTAAAGCTGAGCTAAGCTATGACAGTGAGGTTGTCAAATACCCTCTAACGATTTCAGCCACTGAGAATGATCAAGATGGCAGCGAGACTATCTCGTATGAAATCTCATCATTGCCGGGAGGCGTATCACTATTAGATTCTAACGGTAATATTATTTCCCCAGAGGTTAGTGGAAATTATTTATTATCTGAAAATCAAATAGCGGGTTTAACCTTGTCCTTGAATGGAGAGATGGCAGGGTTTGACGTGACTGTTTATGCAAGTAGTAAAGAGAGCAATGGTTCTACCAGTGATCTTGTTTCTAGCAGTATCTCAATTGCGGGGACCCTTGAAAATGAGAACCAAACCTATTTTGAAAATGTAGCCTCAAATATAGACTCCAATATAGCTGCTTTTGAAAGCACAGGAAGTGATAAAGAAGTAAGGAGCAGTTCGTACGAAGATAATGGTGACGATACTAATATCAAGGGAACTTCTAATGATGATTCTTTGTTTGGTTATGCTGGAAATGACCATATAGAAGGCTTTAATGCCCAAGATGTTTTAGTAGGTGGGGATGGATCAGACTGGCTAGAGGGAGGAGAAGGTGTTGACACTCTATATGGCGATGATAATAACGACGTTTCTTTAGGTACGTCTTCAGACCTCTTAGATGGAGGTATGGGTGATGATACTTTATACGGAGGCGGGGGCGATGATTTTCTACTTGGTGATGGTGGTAAAGACACCTTATATGGTGGAGATGGCGACGATGTGCTAATAGGAGGACAAGGTCAAGATATTATGATCGGCGGTGATGGTCGTGATTTATTTGTATTGACAGATTCTTCTCAAGGAGTGGATACAATCGTCGACTTTAGTTCTCACGAAGATGCGTTGGATATTTCTGAATTATTAGACGTACCGAGTAGCTCTGCTGAAGCCGATATTCAGAACTATTTAAATGAGAAAGTCACTTTAACTAAAGACGAGCTTGGTTCGGGTAAACTAGAAGTAGCTGATGACTCTGGTGCGAATCATACTGTGGCTGAGTTCCAAGTAGGGTCTGATTTGGGGAGTACGGATTCTATAACGGTCATCTACAACGACCAAGAGTACAACATCAATATTGATGGTTAACCTAAAGGTCTAAACAGACGTTACTAAAAAAGGCCAAATCGTTTTGCGATTTGGCCTTTTTGTTTTTAACTTTTTCAGTTTTAAAACTAATTATTCCAATTACTTAAAACTTATACGCCCAAGCCAATGGGGCAACTTACGCCTGTGCCGTTAAGGCCACAATAACCGTTTGGATTTTTGTGAAGATACTGTTGGTGATATTCTTCTGCCAAGTAGTAGGTATCGAGTGGTTCGATTTCTGTGGTGATCATGCCGTGATTGTGTTGGATAAGCGCTTTCTGAAAAGCGGCTTTACTTTGCTCTGCAGTGGCTAAATCTGAGTCTTGAGTGGTGTATATAACAGAGCGATATTGGCTGCCAATATCATTACCTTGTCGCATGCCTTGTGTCGGGTCATGGTTTTCCCAAAAGGTTTTTAGAATGGTGTCTAAGTTGGTTTGTCTGGTGTCGAAGATCACTTGAACGACTTCGCTGTGACCTGTTTGCCCAGTACAAACTTCTTCATAGGTTGGGTTTTTCGTGTACCCGCCTGCATAACCAACGGAAGTGACAATAACGCCAGGAACATTCCATAACTTTCTTTCCGCACCCCAGAAACATCCCATGCCGAGAATGACTTCCGCTTCATGTACATTTTTTTCGCGAAGAAAATTTTCACCGTTAACCGCATGAATGCCAGTCACTTGAATAGGGGTGTCTCGACCCGGAAGCGCTTCAGCTTCACTTGGTATTGAAGACTTTTTTAATATTTGTTCAATGGGATTGGGCATGGTGAATTCCTTAAAAGCAAAATAATATGAGCGACACTTTTACAGACAGTGCATCAGTCTTCAAGTTTTTTCTTGCAACGTAAAACAGGCTAACTGTGTCAAAAAAGTGCAAAAGCCGTTTAATTTAATTTAATGGTAATATAGTGTTGACTCTGTATTTAATCTACCTATAATACGCACCTCGTTGTCGCGGGATGGAGCAGTCTGGTAGCTCGTCGGGCTCATAACCCGAAGGTCGTTGGTTCGAATCCGGCTCCCGCAACCAGCAACGAAACTGAAATTGTTAGTGATAGTAGAAAATTAATTTGTCGCGGGATGGAGCAGTCTGGTAGCTCGTCGGGCTCATAACCCGAAGGTCGTTGGTTCGAATCCGGCTCCCGCAACCATTTCGATTTTGATCGGTTTGAAATAAACCAATCGTTGGTTCGCTTTTGTTCAAGAAATTGGCTCCTGCAACCTTTAGAATTAATTTAGTCGCACAATATTGTCAGTGTTAAAAGATACAATCTAAACATGATGAAATGTTTAGCATGGCGCGGGATGGAGCAGTCTGGTAGCTCGTCGGGCTCATAACCCGAAGGTCGTAGGTTCGAATCCTGCTCCCGCAACCAATTCGTATAGTTGAGAGAATTGGTCATACAGCGCTATATTCATATCATTAAAATTCTATTCTATTTCAATAGATTAGTTTGTCGCGGGATGGAGCAGTCTGGTAGCTCGTCGGGCTCATAACCCGAAGGTCGTAGGTTCGAATCCTGCTCCCGCAACCATTTCTTATTTAATTCCTACTTATCTTTAATACTCGTTGGTTCGTTTCTTCATCCAAGAAACTGTCCCCCTCAACCAATTTGGTCACATCACGTTACCTGTTCCCTAAAGTGTTTATAACGATATTAATAGTATATTTATCCTTGGATAGAGTCGTTTGTTAGGCTCCGCTTTTTGGCACTACTACTCGAAGGTCGTCGATTCCTGTTTGCTTTGGGGAATATAAATGCTGGGAGACTAGGTACACTTACCCAGCTTATTGGCATGACATTCGCCGGGTAAGTATAGAGTGGCAGACTTAGGCTTGGGTGATATCAGTAAAAGCCTTATCTAATGTCATTAGGATTTGCTTGATTTGAGTTTCACTGACACACAGTGCAGGACTCATGTTCAAAATATTGTTGAATTCAGCAAAACTTCGATTGGTTCGGCCGATTAGCAAACCAGCTTGTTTGCATTTGGCAAAAATGCTGACAGCGACGGATTCATCAACAGGTTGTTTGCTAACTCTGTCGGTAACCAGTTCAATCCCCACCAATAACCCCTTGCCACGAACATCGCCAATTATAGCGTGTTTTGTTTTTAATATTTGTAAACCGGCCAATAATAGCTCGCCCATCTTAGCGGAGTTTTCGATTAAATTTTCCTCTTCAATGATATTCATGTTGGCTATGGCCGCTGCTGGACCAGCTAAGCAACCACCATAAGTCGAGATGTCTCTAAAATACCCTAGTTTATCTGTGTTGTCGGATTCTTGAAGCTCTTTGTAAACTGCTTCTGTTGTCACGGTGCATGAAATAGCGGCATAACCTGAAGCAACGCCTTTGGCCATGGTGACTATGTCTGGTTGGATATCATAATGCTGGTATCCGAACCATTTTCCTGTTCTGCCAAGCCCACACACAACTTCGTCTAAAATCAGAAGCACATTGTGTTTTTTACAGATCTGCTCAACGGCTTTTAGGTAGCCTTTTGGTGGGGTAATGATGCCTCCACCGGCCGTAATAGGTTCAATAATGACGGCGCCTACTGTGTCGGGACCTTCTCGTAGAATGACGTCTTCCATTAATTTTGCCGCTTTGATGCCATAGTCCGCAGTCTCTTCAAATTGACTGCGGTATTCAAAACAATGAGGGAACTCGACAAAATCTGGAACAAAAGGACCGAACTGATCTCGCCTTTGTGATTGTCCGGTCGCGCTTAAAGCCGCAATGGTGGTGCCATGATAATCTCGTTCTCTGTAGAGGATTTTGCTTTTTTTGCCCGCGTATTTTTTGTGTGAGATTTGTCTCACCATTTTGAAGGCTTTTTCGTTGGCTTCTGAACCTGAGCTTGAATAAAAAACACGATTCATGCCTGGCATTTTATCGATTAAGTGACTCGCAAATACAGCCGCAGGTTTATTGCCCATGGCGCTGGCGAAGAAATTGAGATCCAGAAGTTGTTCGCTAATGGCATCGACAATTTCTTTGCGACCATATCCCGTGTTGGTAACCCAAACGCCGCCTGCTGAGGCATCTAAGTATTGATTGCCATCTATGTCCCAAAGATCGAGACCTTGGCCTTTTATAAAAACAGGTAAGCCATTGTCGGCAGCACTCCCAGGTGTTAAATGGTGCCACACATGATTTTTATCAAAGGCTTTGATTTCATGGTTAGTGTATTCATTCATTAAAGACATATGTTGTTCCTCAGCATAAAAAAGATGATTAGTGACGGTGTACCGCAAAAGGTGACCAGCTTTGGCTTACTGGCATGATTTCTAATTGATTAATATTTAGATGAGCAGGGAGTTGAGCTATCCAAAGTAGTGTCTCAGCAATGTCATTAGGTTGTATCGCGTTGGTGCCTTTGTATAAGGCGTTATAGGCTTGTGTGTCTCCACCAGTTCTCACAAGGGTGAATTCACTTTCGGATAAGCCTGGTGCTAGGCAAGTCACTCGAACACCTGTGCCCGCAAGGTCACAGCGCAAGGCTAATGAAAATTGCTCGACGAAGGCCTTCGTTCCGCAGTAAACATTGCCACCAGGATAAGGCCATTGGCCGGCAATGGAGCCAATATTAATAATGCTGGCCGATTTACCTGTGTTGATGAGTTGCGGTAACAAGGCATGAGTAACACTGGTTAGGCCTTTGATATTGGTATCGATCATAGTGTGCCATTGCGCTAAATCGGATTCTTGAGCTGGCTCTGTGCCAAGCGCTAATCCAGCATTATTAATAAGTAAGTGAATGGCCTGAAAGTCAGGCGGCAGAGCGGTAAAGGCCGTTTTAATTTGTTCGCTATCACAGACATCGAGTGTCATCGTAAGCACTTTGGTCTGTGACGATAAAGTGGCTTCGATTTGCTTGAGTCTGTCACTTCTTCTCCCTGTTAAGATGAGATGCCATCCTGATTGAGCAAAGAGCTTGGCGGCCGCTAAGCCAAACCCAGAAGTGGCACCTGTAATAACGGCAGTTTTATTCATATCTCTCTCCTTAATACACAATGTGTAAGTTGAAATAAAGACTCAGTACAGACAGAGAAATCAGCACTGGTAGGGCGATGTGTCGAAACGATTTTGGTGGATTGCGATGGAATAACCATTGGCCGACTAGGACTCCGACAAAAGCAGGCCCCAGTAAGATGAAAGTAGGCTGCCATAGTGAAATGTTAATAAAGTGGTTTGCAGCCATAAGGGCAACAGACGCTAAATCCGTTGCGCTGAGAAATAGTACGAGCGTGGCGCGTTGCACGTGGGCAACGTAAGGGGTTAATAGTAAATAGCAAACCACAGGCAGACCACCAATAGAGGCGGCGGCGGTAAAGCCACCAGAAATAGATCCAATCATTCGTGTTAGCCATTTGTTGGGCGTTAAATGATTTGAACGGGGTTTTAATAACCAAATCGACATGGCTAACACGCTTAAACTGATACTCAATTTGAGGAGCGGATCTGGTACTTTGATTAAGATCACAAGGCCAATGGGGATGCCAATGAAGGCGCCAATACTCAATTGTTTTAGCAAATCGATATTTGCGTAACGCCAGGCTTTTCTGATTAAGCCAATTGAACAAAGTAAATCCAACATTAAGATCACTGGCACACTGACTTTGGCAGGCCAAATAAAGCTTAAGCCTGAGATGGCGATGGCGGCGAAGCCAAAACCGGTGTAACCGCGAATGACCGCGGCCATAAAGATCAATAATATAGCGAGTTCAAAATGAGGCATTCAACTTGTCTCCGTTATCACTGGCCCGAAGTGGTATGAAGTATGGGCGCAGTAATACGGTATAGGGGAATCGAGATTAGCCTATAGGTCCAGCTGAAAGGGAATATGGTGCCAGCTAGGAACGGTGCGAATCAGGCTTCTGGCCGAAGTGTCTGAATTTGTTTATGTCTTCCCTAGATAAAGTAGTCAAAGACGTTTTTCAAGGCGGCTATACCGGGCTCAATTTTATGAGATTCTATGGCTGAGAAACCTAAACGAAAGTAATTCTGTGGAGGGTTGTGTGCTGTAAAATGGACCGCACCTGGCTCCATTAGAATACTGCTTTGTGCGGCTAACCAAGCCACTTCTTCGGTATTGACATGTTCTGGTGCTTTCAACCAAACAGAAGTGGCGCCTGCACTGACATGTTTACTGGTGCGCATATCAGGAAGGTGTCGATCAATGGCATCATTGATACGTTGCAGTTTAGAAGCGTTGATGACTCTGAGTTTTCTCAGATAAGTGTCGTGATACCCCAAGGATAAAAACAGTGAAAGCTGGCGCTGAATGTTGGCAGGAGGGTGTCGATACATGAGCCGTCTCAGGGCTCGAATTTCTGTAATTAATTCCTCATCTGCCACCATGAACCCCACCCTTAAACCAGGGGAAATGGATTTTGACATGCTGCCGATGTAGATCACGCGGTTATTTTTATCGAGTGCTTTTAAAGCGGGTTGTGGGTTTTGTTTCATGTTCACTTCCGCATCGTAATCGTCTTCGATAATAATGCAATCATGTTTTGCGGACAGCGAGAGCAGTTGTTGTCTCCTGTCTTTACTGAGCTCAACGCCTGTGGGGACCTGAGTGCTTGGGGTAATATAGAGGTAGTCACACGTATTTAAGTCATCATTGACAATGAGGCCGTGTTGATCAATCGGTTGTCGGTGAATGTTGGCGTTAAAGAGAGAAAATATATTGAGTGCGTCTCTAAATCCTGGGTTCTCTAAACCGACTTTGGTGGTTTGATTACAGAGTAAATTGGCCAGCAGGTATAAAGAATTTTGAGTGCCAATGGTGATTAATATTTCACTTGATTCAACATAAATACCGCGTCTTGGTAATAAACGAGTACGAATTTGCTCGATCAGTAACGGATCATCCGAATCCACAAGGTCATTAATCCAATACTTGTTCCATTGTCCAGACATGCTCTTTCTGACGCAGTCACGCCACTGCTCTAATGGAAAGAAGTCTTTTTGTACCTGACCATAGATAAAAGGGTATTCGAATTTCTGCCAATCATAAGGTTTGACGATGTTGATTTCATTACTCGGCTGTTTTTGAAATCGAGCTGACCAGTCAGGCGAGCTGGCGTTTTCTTCTTGCACTAAATCAGTGCTCAGTGCTTCCGTGTTGTGAAAGGTGTGGTTAACAAAGAAGCCTTTTCGAGAACGCGCTTCAATGAAGCCACTGTCTACTAGGCTTTCATATATCAAGACAATGGTGTTTCTAGAGACCCCCAACATCTTGGATAGGTGACGTGAGGAGGGGAGAGGCTCATCCAGTGGTAGCCCCCCTGTTAATATCAAGTTGACGATGAATTCTCTGATTTGATCCTGCAACGTTCTTTCAGGGTCAAACTCTATGTGAAAGTACTGTTCTAACACGATGAACCTCTAAATCATCAATTTGATGCTCCAATCTAATGCAATATTTACTCCACAAACCCCATCTGGACTAATGCTTTTGGGGAACTGGATCTATCGCTTCATTATCGACAACTTTTAATGTGGGAAAGGTAGCAATCAATTCCATCCTCAGGAGAACGAAAATGAACGTGAACCAAATAACTAAATTGGCCCAAAGAAGTCTCGGTTTATCTGTATTAATGGGTAGTTTGTGTTTGTCGCAACTCGCGAATGCTGAAACGATTACGATTGGCTACCAAGGTATGATGAATCCTTGGAAGTCAGTGATTGCGGAGAAAAAACTAGAGAGCACGACCGGAATGGAAGTGGAATGGCGCCGCTTTGATTCAGGCGCTAAGGTCATTACTGCCATGGCCTCTGGTGACATTGACATTGCCACAGCCGGATCCAGCCCTATCGCCGCCGCGGTGAACCGTGGATTGGACATTGAGCTGGTGTGGATCCTTGAGAATATTAATGATGCTGAAGCACTTGTTGTTCGTGATGGTTCTGGGATTGCAGCGCCACAGGATCTAAAAGGCAAAAAAATCGGTGTGCCATTTGTCTCTACAACGCATTTTCATATGTTATTTGCTTTAGAACAATTTGGCTTAACGGATAAAGAGGTAAGCCTCATTAATATGCAGCCAAATGCTATTGCGGCAGCCTGGGAACGGGGAGACATCGATGGCGCTTTTATTTGGGACCCTGCGCTAGGACGCATTAAAGAGTCAGGTCAAGTGTTGATTAGTTCTGGAGAGCTCAGTCGTTGGGGTAAAGCAACCTTTGATGGCATGGTCATTAATAAGTCATTTGGTGAAGAAAACCCTGAGACAGTCGCTCAATTGATCAAGTTAATTGCGGATGCGGATGCAGAATATCGTGCATCTAAAGGCTCTTTGACTGCGGATTCTCTTATGGTGAAAAACATTGCCAAGATGACGGGTGGACAAGCTGAAAATGTACCTGATGTATTGGCTCTCTATGAGTTTCCGAGTTTGGCTGAGCAGACTAGCTGTGTCTGGCTTGGATGTGGTAACGAGGGTGGTGCTGCGAAGGCCTTAATGTTTACCTCCGAATTTCTTAAACAAGAAGGCAAAGTACCCGCTCTTGCAGATGACTATAGCGTTTTTGTGAACCCTTCTTTTGCTGAAGCTGCTGCAGAACTTTAATAAAAGCGCTTCCTTTTGACGATGTTAAATTCAAAAGGAAGCTGCCATCAGTGTTATATCGTTGGAGAAGAAGGCAATGAGCCGATTACAGATTCATGATGTGTCCGTTCGCTACCCTGGAATGAATGGTGGTGATACGGTCACCGCGTTATCAGGCATTAATTTTCAAATTGAGCCGGGCGAATTTGTCGTCGCACTAGGGGCGTCAGGTTGTGGTAAGACGACCTTGCTCAACTTAATGGCGGGGTTCATTCAACCGAGCGATGGTTATTTAACTCTTGGTGATAGCCAAGTGTCCGGTTTGCCTCGCGTTGCCGTCGGGGTAGAGCTAAATGATCAAATTACAGGCCCCGGCAAAGAACGTGGCGTGGTGTTTCAAAAGCATGCTTTGTTGCCCTGGCTAAATGTCTTGGAAAACACCGCTTTTGGTTTAAAACTACAAGGTGTTGGTTTAAAAGAGCGTCAGGCCAGAGCGAGTGAGTACCTTAAGTTAGTTGGATTAGAAGATTTTCATCATCATCCTGTGTATCAGTTATCTGGCGGTATGCAGCAACGTGTTGGGATTGCCAGAGCGTTAACCAATGACCCTAGAATGCTGCTATTAGACGAGCCGCTAGGGGCATTAGATGCGTTGACTCGAGAGGTGTTACAGGAATTGTTATTGGAAGTGTGGCTGCAAACTCAGAAAATGATGTTCTTCATCACTCACAGCGTAGAAGAAGCGTTATTTATGGCTTCCCGTCTCATCATTATGTCGCCTCGCCCTGGTCGAATTACTCATGATTTCTCTTTGGATTTTAATAAGGTATTTCTGGAAACAAGAGATGCTCGAAAAGTGAAGTCTATGCCTGAGTTTATTGCCATGAGAGAAAAAGTGTTAGGCATTATTCATGGTGATGAAGCCACAAATGGAGGAGCTCACTAATGACAAAATCATTTGATCCAATGGATTCTGTTGACCAGCTTAGTCGCCGTTCTAAGCAAAATGACAGGGCGAAAACGACGATGTTGCATCGTTTTGCTAATCTGTTTGCTGCAGGACCAGTGAAACCGGGTGAGTCATATGGTGCACCGGGGCAAGGAAAAAGCTTAGCAATTAGCTTATTAACGACATTTATACTGATCTTTATATGGTATATCGCGACTCAGTTACAATGGGTGAAGCCTTTATTCCTGCCTTCTCCCGTGGCCGTAGTGCAACGATTTTGGGAAGTGGCGACGCAAGGTTTTGCCAACGCGACCCTGATAGAGCATACCGGCTGGAGTATGATGCGGGTCTTTTCTGCGTTTGTTCTCGCGTTACTCACGGCCGTTCCTATTGGTATTTTTATGGGCGTAAACCGTATTGTTCGCGGATTATTTGATCCTATTATCGAGTTTTATCGTCCATTACCGCCTCTAGCCTATTTGCCATTGGTCATTATTTGGCTCGGTATTGGGGAGGTCTCAAAAGTTGTGTTGATATACTTGGCGATTTTTGCCCCTATGGCGCTGAGTGCCAGAGCCGGTGTGAAATCGGTAGCGATAGAACAAATCCATGCCGCGTATTCGATGGGAGCAACGCGTTGGCAGGTCATTCGTCATATTATTTTGATTAATGCGCTACCAGAAATTTTAACAGGGATGCGTATAGGGATTGGCTTTGGTTGGACAACTCTGGTGGCAGCAGAAATGGTCGCGGCTCAAGCGGGATTAGGCTTTATGGTACTTAACGCAGCGGAATTTCTTGTCACTGATGTGGTTATCATGGGGATTATCGTCATCGGCATTATTGCTTACTTATTCGATCTTTTTATGCGCTATTTAGAGCGTAAATTGGTGCCTTGGAAAGGGCGTTAATCATATTCGCCACCTTTTTCTGAACTCGCTAACAAGATAGTTACGCATGTAGGCTATTTTGTTAGCAATCATGCGATTGAACATAATGCACAGTCGACATATGGCGATAGAGCATAAAAAAATCAATCACATATAAAGCTGTGAGTTCTTCTCTGATCGCTTCAATATAAGCAAAACCAGTTCCCTATATGCCTTTATAAACAGAAAAAGAGAGTTAAATTTTAGAAAAAATCTAGAGAATAGAGGAAAACTACTCTATTTTTAGGGTTGGCTTTTGGCTCTCCATGTTTTGTTAATAGCCCTTAAAAAATGATAAGGCGAAGGGAATGAAGGCGTTTATTATTAAAGTGATTCGTCATTATCGTCGAGCACTATTACAGGGTTTTGGCGATAGAGAGTATTCATATCAACGTTATTTGGCGGCACTGTTTGGCTTAATTGGGTCCGTTATTGCTCTTGTGATGGGCATTAATTCCATTCTAATTGACTTATATGTTCTGGCGAGTGCTTTATTTGCTGCTAGCTTCCTATTGTTTTTATCCTTTTCGCTATTGATTTCAACTAGGTATGTTCGCTATCACAATGTAATGAAGTATGTGGCTTTGGCGGCGTTATTGTCTTTGGGCGTGTATCTTATTCATTCTGGAGGTGTCAGTAACAGTGGGCCTCTGTGGATATACATTTTTCCATCGGTGATCTTTGCATTTTGTGGTCTTAAGATTGGCATTATGATCAATTTGATTTTTTGTGTCATTTTGATGGTGATGCTTTATACCCCTGATGGGTACTTTTTAGCGACGCTTTACCCTGTGGCGTTCAAATCAAGATTGGTACTCGCTTTTTCTACAACCGTCGCATTATCGGCTTTTTATGAAGCCGCACGTCATAGTTCTTATTTGAAAATGGAACGTTTAAAAGTCAAGTTTGAGCACGAGTCTCAGATAGACGAGCTAACTCGGTTGCCCAATCGACGAGGCATGCGTAAGCGATTAAGGGAAGCCTACCATAAAGCCCTCACTTCTAATCAAGTGTTTACCCTTGCTGTATTCGACATTGATCACTTTAAGAATGTGAATGATTGCTTTGGCCACGAGATAGGTGATGATGTGCTGAAACATGTCAGCGATGTATTGAGAAATGGTCTTCGTAAACAAGATATCCTCTCTCGTTGGGGAGGAGAAGAGTTTCTACTGTTATTGCCTGACACTAATGGACGTGATGCTTTTTTATTACTGGAAGACATGCGCAAGTTGATAGCAAAATCTCATTATCACAAAGCGAATGACGTCATCAGAGTGACTTTCAGTATTGGGTATTGTGAAATGTCAGAGGCGGTGAGTTTATCTGAGATGATTCATTTGGCGGATGTCAGTTTATACAAGGCCAAGCAAACAGGTCGGAATAAAGTCTTAGCTTATGCTTAATGCTTAACGTTTGAAGCAAAGAAAGGTGGTGCAACATATTTGTAGTTTGTTGGCCTAACAGTGAAGATTGAGGCTAGCAGCAGATGAATTGCCCTTAAATTTTATAAAAAAGGCTAGGGCTAAACTAAAAAAGATAATATCCCTCAGAGTGTTATCATTTTACATTCCTTTTACTCCTTTGGAGCTCCTTCATGAATAAAAATAAAAAGGAATGCGAAGATGAAAAAAATCTTATCTGTAAGTTTACTGGCTACGGCTTGTGCTGTGGCGTCCATACCATCTTGGGCAGCGGGTGAAAAAATCGGTCTGCTCATGTCCGATTTACGTCTTGAACGTTGGCAAAAAGACCGAGACTTGTTCACGGCGGAAGCTGAAAAATTGGGCGCAAAAGTCTACACCCAATCGGCCAATGGCGATGTGAGCACACAAATTTCCCAAGTCGAAAACATGATTTCTCGCGGTGTTGATGTGTTGGTGATTGTGCCTGAAAACGGTGAAGTCCTGAGCAATGTGTTGGACGAAGCAAAAGCTGAGGGCATCAAAGTACTGGCTTACGATCGTTTGATTAAATTTGCCGATATTGATCTGTATGTGTCTTTTGACAATATTCGAGTTGGTGAAATGCAAGCCGAGGCATTATTAGAGAGAAAGCCAACAGGGCGTTACTTCTTGATGGGCGGTTCGCCAACAGACAATAATGCGAAGATGTTCCGAGAGGGACAAATGAATGTGCTTCAACCTGCTATTGATGCTAAAAAAATCCAAATCATTGGCGATCAATGGGCCATGGGTTGGTCGGCCGAAGCTGCTCTCAACATCATGGAAAATGCTTTAACGGCCAACAGTAATAAAGTGGACGCTGTTGTGGCATCAAATGATTCCACTGCTGGCGGTGCGATTCAAGCATTAGCAGCACAGGGATTGAGTGGCAATGTGATCATTTCGGGACAAGATGCTGACTTAGCGGCAGTGCGTAGAATTGTTCAGGGCTCGCAAACCATGACGGTATATAAACCGATTTCGAAATTGGCGGAAACCAGTGCCGTAATGGCCGTGAAATTAGCTCGCGGAGAACCCATTCAAGCAGACGGTTACGTGAATAACGGTAAAAAAGAGGTAGAAGCCGTCCTATTGACGCCAATTGCAGTGACCAAAGAGAACCTTGATAACACTGTTATTGCGGATGGTTTTCATAGCAAAACAGACGTTTATAACCCGTAATTTATCCAGATAATGGCGCTGTAAAGCGCCATTTGCTTTTCATAAGGTGTTTAAAATGAAGCAAAAACTTTTGGATATGCGCGGCATTGTTAAGAGTTTTTCCGGTGTACGTGCATTGAATGGTGTCGACATCAGGCTTGATGCTGGTGAAGTGCTCTCTTTATGTGGAGAAAACGGATCAGGTAAATCGACCTTGATGAAAGTGCTGAGTGGTGTTTGGCCTTATGGTAGTTATGAAGGGCGAATATTTTTTGCTGGCCAAGAAATAAAGGCCACGAGCATTCGAGATACCGAAGCACAAGGCATTGTGATTATCCATCAGGAGCTGGCTCTGGTAAAAGAGTTGACCGTGATGGAAAACATCTTTCTGGGGAATGAATTAGGCCATGCTTGGCGCATTAATGAAGAAAGCATGTATCGACAAACTCTTGCCTTATTGTCCCGCGTCAATCTTTCCATTGCGCCAGATACTTTGGTAAGTGAGCTGGGTGTTGGTCAGCAGCAACTCGTTGAAATAGCGAAAGCATTGAATAAAGACGTTAAAATGTTGATCTTGGACGAACCCACGTCTTCTCTTACTAACCAAGAAATTCAAATCCTTCTCGATATTGTTCGCAGCCTAAAAGAACAAGGTATTGCTTGTATCTACATTTCACACAAATTGGATGAAGTGCTGGCGCTCTCCGATTGGGTATGTGTTATCCGAGATGGTGATCATATCGCCACCCGTGCTGCTGCCGCGTTAACTCAAAATGACATTATTAGCATGATGGTAGGTCGTGAAATGGACCAACTGTTTCCTCGTGAAGAGCATGAAATAGGGGAGGTTATTTTAAGGGTTAACAAGGCTTTCGCACGTCTATCTGGTGCCAGTCGACCACAAGTGGATGGGGTGAATTTTGAGTTACGTAAGGGGGAGATTTTAGGCATTGCAGGCTTAATTGGCTCTGGTCGGACGGAGTTGATGCAGTGTTTATTTGGTTCGTATCCAGGAGAGTATTCAGTAGACATTGAATTGGCAGGTCAATCGCAGGTCATTCGCTCTCAGCAAGCGGCTTTAAAAGCCGGTATAGCGATGGTGCCTGAGGACCGTAAGCGGCATGGTATTGTGCCGATTATGGGAGTGGGCCGAAACATGACGTTACCCATATTAGATAAATATCAAACGTGGTTTGGTGCGATCAATGAGCAGCAGGAGCATCAAGACATTGAGCGTTATCTTGAACGATTAAAAGTCAAAACCGCCTCTGCCGATTTGGCCATTAAACATCTAAGTGGTGGCAATCAACAAAAAGCCATCATTGCCAAATGCTTATTAACGCACCCGAATATTTTGATCCTAGATGAGCCTACTCGAGGGATCGATGTGGGGGCCAAATATGAGATTTATAAGCTTATGTATGCACTGGTTAAAGACGGTGTTTCTATCATTATGGTGTCGTCTGAATTGCCAGAGGTGATTGGTATTAGTGATCGAGTGTTGGTGATGCATGAAGGCCGTTTAAAAGGTCAATTTGAACACCAAGGGTTAACTCAAGAAATGATTATGAATTGTGCGATTAAAGAAGGTGTTTCCAATGTTTAAAACAATAAAAGCGAGTCAGTTGCAATTACTTGCCATGATCGCAGCACTGTTACTGATTTTAGTGTTCTTTTCCATTGCAACGGAAGGGGCCTTTATCTCGCCACGAAATATTTCTAATTTGATTCGGCAGACCGCCATTGTTGGGATTTTGGCCATTGGCATGGTATTCGTCATCATCAGTGCTGAAATCGATTTGTCTGTCGGTTCTATGATGGGACTGCTTGGCGGCATAGCTGCGATACTCGATGTCTGGTTTCATTTTCCATTAATATTGAGCATTGTGATTACTATGTTCGCAGGCTTAGTGCTGGGTTTATTTAATGGATGGTGGATCGCCTATCAAAAAGTGCCTTCTTTTATTGTTACCTTGGCAGGCATGCTCGCGTTTCGCGGTATTTTAGTTGGTTTAACGGATGGTGTGACGGTGGCACCAACGTCCAGTTCGTTGGCAATCATTGGTCAGAGTTATTTGCCTTCTGGTTGGGGTATGAGTGTGATTGCGTTGTTATGTTTAGGATTAGTCGCACGGGTATTTTCTCGCCGTCAGGCTAGACAAAAACATGGTGTGGTGAATCATGCTGCTAAGTTTGAATATGGCAAAGCGTTAATCGCGGTAATGGCTTTATTGTCTCTATTAGCAATACTGGAAAATTACCGAGGCATTCCTACCCCCATATTTATTATGGGGGTGCTGATTTTAGTGGCGACCTACATTGCCAAACGAACGGCGTTTGGTCGGCGTGTCTATGCCATTGGTGGCAATATTGAAGCGGCTCGTATGTCAGGCGTAAAAGTTGAAAAAACTAAGATGCTGGTGTTCGGGTTCAATGGTGTAATGGTCGCTGTGGCCGCCTTAATATTAACGTCAAGGCTAGGTGCTGGTTCGCCTGCGGCGGGTAATATGGCGGAATTAGACGCCATTGCCGCCTGTGTGATCGGCGGCACCAGTCTAGCGGGTGGTATTGGTACTGTCTTAGGCGCCATCATGGGGGCGTTAATTATGGCCAGTTTGGATAACGGTATGAGCATGTTGGATGTGCCGACTTTTTGGCAATTGATTGTGAAAGGTGCCATTCTGTTATTGGCGGTTTGGCTTGATGTGAAAACCAAGAAACAATAATAAAGCGAATAATAGAAAACGATAATAAATAAAGGTTGCGTCATGTATATAGGCATTGATTTAGGGACTTCGGGCATAAAAGCTGTGCTCATGAATAAAATGGGTCAAATTGTGGCCACCAGTACCGTGCCCTTATCTGTTTCTCGGCCACACGCTCTGTGGTCAGAGCAAGACCCAGAAGATTGGTGGCAAGCGACAGATAAGGCCATGATTGAACTGGGGCAGCAGCAGGATTTGTCGAAAGTGGAAGCCTTGAGTTTTTCAGGCCAAATGCATGGGGCGACCTTATTAGATTGTCATGGGCAGGTGCTAAGACCCGCCATTCTCTGGAATGATGGCCGTTCTCAGCAAGCCTGTTTGTCTTTGCAGCATCGTTGTCCAGATATCCAAGCGATCACGGGTAATTTAGTCATGCCGGGGTTTACGGCCCCTAAACTTGTTTGGGTGCAGCAACATGAAGCGGATATTTTTCGCAAAATTGACAAAGTCTTATTACCGAAAGATTACCTTCGATACCGTATGACGGGGGATTTCGCGACCGATGTGTCAGATGCCTCAGGCACTTTATGGTTGGATATGGAGCAAAGGCAATGGAGTTCGTCTGTACTTGAGGCGTGTGGTCTGACTACCGAACAGATGCCAACCTTGTTTGAAGGTACTCAAGTAACCGGGTATTTAAAACAGACGTTGGCTGAACGCTGGTCTATTCCGACCGTGGCTGTTGTGGCGGGGGCCGGTGACAATGCCGCTGGCGCTATTGGGATGGGGATTATCCAGCCGCAACAAACCATGTTATCGCTGGGGACATCGGGCGTTATTTTTTCAGTCAGTGATGGATTTGTCGCAAATCCTGCGGTGGCACTGCACAGTTTTGGTCATGCGGTGCCAAATACATGGCACAGCATGTCGGTTATGTTAAGTGCCGCGAGTTGTTTGGATTGGGTCGCTAAATTGGCGCAATTTAAGGATGTGCCTTCGGCCTTAGCCGCGGTATCGAGCCAGGCTCATTCAAGTCCAGATAATTTACTCTTTTTGCCTTATTTAAGTGGTGAACGAACACCGCATAATGATGCGAATGCGAAAGGTGTTTTTTGGGGGATGACGCATGAGACAAGCGCGGTGGATTTGGTTCAAGCGGTATTAGAAGGCGTCTCTTTTGCTTTGCTAGATGGGCTGGATGCGGTGCGATCTGTACAAAATATTGATTCGACTATTGATGTGATCGGAGGCGGCGCGCGAAGCGAATACTGGTTACAAATGTTGGCGGATGTTTTTGCTCGATCTTTGGTTTATCGGGAGGGTGGGGAAGTTGGTCCCGCGCTTGGTGCCGCTCGTTTAGCTGCCATCGGTGTCTCGCCTGAAGAGACATTATCCGACATTTGTTGTAAGCCTAACGCCATTAAACGCTTTGACCCTAATCCAGAACATGCCGAATATTACCAGCAAAAGAGAGTGAAATTTCAAACACTGTATCACAGAGTAAAGGACCTATAATGCCCAGTACTTATGGTTGACCGTCAAATTTTGTATTTCTTGAGCAAGAAACGCCAATACCAAGTATGCTTTTGTAGCAAATAATAAAAATAAAATAAGGAATGCTTCAAATGTTTGAAAAGCGTTATCGTTTAAATTTGGTATTTAATGCCAATAAGGTCTATGACCGACAGGTTATCGAAGGCATAGGCGAGTACTTACAAGCGGCCCAATGTGATTGGGATGTGTATTTTGAAGATGATTTTCGCAGTCGCTTGGACGGGCTCAAGCACTGGAAAGGCGATGGCATCATTGCCGATTTTGATAACCCTGAAGTAGAAGAGATTTTAAAGGGGACTCAAATACCCACCGTGGCCGTTGGTGGTTCTTACCAACGGCGTGATGATTATCCTCAACTGCCTTATGTGGCGACAGACAATGCCGCTTTAGTAAAAAGTGCCTATCAACATTTAAAGCGTAAAGGTTTAACCGAATTTGGTTTTTATGGCGTGCCAGCGAATAAATATCACCGTTGGTCAAGTGAACGACAAAATGCCTTTATTGATCAAGTCAGTTCCGATGGTTATCGACCCCATGTCTATGAAGGTTATTTAACCTCCACTCAAATTTGGGAAACGGCACAGCAGGGGTTAGAAAATTGGCTGTCGGATTTGCCTAAACCAGTTGGCATTGTGGCAGTAACCGATTCACGTGCTCGTCATCTTTTACAAGTCTGCGATCACTTGAATATTATGGTGCCTGAGCAGGTTGCTATTATTGGTATCGATAATGAAAATATGGCGCGTTACTTGAATCGTACGGCCTTGTCTTCGGTAGAACAGGGTTGTAAGCAAATGGGCTATGAAGCCGCTAAAATCTTGCATCGCCTGTTACTCGGTTACCAATTGGACAAAAGCTTGGTATTGGTGGATCCCATCGGAGTGCAAGAGCGTCAGTCATCTGACTATCGAGCGTTAAAAGACCCTCATGTAATTCAAGCCATGCATTTTATCCGTCATAATGCCTGCCGTGGTGTGAAAGTCGCACAAGTGGTCGATTATATCGGCATTTCGAGAACCAACTTAGAAGCGCGTTTCATTGATGAAATGGGCTGTTCCATGCATGAGCAATTGCACATGACAAAATTTTCGCGGGCCTGCGAACTGATCATTTCAACGAACTTACCGTTTGATGAAATAGCACGTACGTGTGGTTATCCATCGGTGCAGTATATGTATACTGTGTCACGCAAAAATCTAGGCATGACGCCAGGCGAGTATCGGGTTTCCAGTCGCTTATTAAAAGAAGATGCTTAAAGCCATCGTTTTTTTGGAATTTAAAGGTAACAAAATAAAAGCGCACATGGCGCTTTTATTTTGACTTAGGTTTCTGTTGTCTTGTCTTTGCTATTTAGCGACGAATGTATGAGTTGACCAAATTTTCTAGCATTTCTTGACGACCTGATTCTGGACTAGGGTTAAGGTTGTTTATCTCAACGTACTCGGCAATTTGACTTAATGTCATGTTACCGTTCAGAATATTTTGTCCCAATGTGTCCTGCCATTTCTCATAGCGTTTTTCCACTAGGTTACTAAGTGTTTGTTCTTCAAGCATGGCGGCGGCTTTTTCTAAGGACAGAGCAAGTGTGTCCATTGCGCCAATATGACCATGAAATAAGTCTTCCAGATCAATAGATTGACGACGCAGTTTGGTATCAAACATATAGCCGCCCGTTTGGAAGCCACCCGATTTAAGAATTTCATAGGTCGCGAGCGTGTATTCTTCGACACTGGTTGGAAATTGATCGGTATCCCAGCCTAGTTGAGGGTCACCCTGATTGGCATCAATGGAACCTAAAATACCCAATGAACAAGCCGTGGCGATTTCATGGTGAAAACTGTGGCCAGCTAGGGTGGCGTGGTTGGCTTCAATATTTACCTTGATTTCATTTTCTAGGCCAAACTCTTTTAAGAAGCCGAAAACGGTCGCCGTGTCATAATCGTATTGATGTTTGGTTGGCTCAGCCGGTTTTGGTTCGATTAACAAGGCTCCTTGAAAACCAATGGCGTGTTTATGCTCGACCACCATTTGCATAAAACGACCTAACTGGTTTCGTTCGCGTTTTAAATCTGTATTCAGTAAGGTTTCATAACCTTCTCGTCCACCCCATAGGACATAGTTTTCGCCTTTTAGTCGATGTGTGGCTTGCATGGCATGACACACTTGAGTAGCGGCATAGGAGAATATTTCAGGATTTGGATTGGAAGCCGCGCCGGACATGAATCTTGGATTAGAAAACGCGTTCGCGGTGCCCCACAATAATTTTATGCCTGTGCTTGCTTGCTTAGCCTCTAACACATCGACCATTTCAGCAAAGTTGTTAATGTATTCGCGAATATTCTTGCCTTCTGGTGCGATGTCGATGTCGTGGAAACTGTAATATGAAATGCCCAGTTTGGAAAAGAATTCAAAGGCGGCATCGGCTTTGAGTTTGGCTGCCTGCATTTCAGTGTCGGCATTAAACCAAGGGCGCTGAAACGTACCAGCTCCAAAGACATCACTGCCTTGCCAACAGAAATTGTGCCAATAACATGCTGCCATTCTGAGATGTTCTGCCATGGTTTTGCCCATGATTAACTTATCGGCTTGGTAATGTTTAAAGGCGAAGGGATTGGTCGATTCAGGACCTTCGAACTGTATTGGTTGAATGGTCGGAAAAAACTCGTTCATCTTGAACTCCTAAAGCTTGTTATTTTTGTTAACGTCCTTAGGCATCTTGGTTTTTTAGCGACTTAGCTGCAATTACGAAATTTCTTGGTTCCATTATAGATTTTATGGAAGGGGGGGATTTTGAGTAAGATTTAATAATTAAAACGACGTTTCTTTTTGTGGTATGATTTTGTTCACTAGATGATTTGTTGAGACTCCTTTGAACGCCGTATCCAAAGATAATCTTATTAAAAATGTTTCCGTTGCTTGGCCGTTAGCGCTGAACGCCATTTTAGTCCAATCCATGGTGCTGGTGGATTTGATGTTAATTGCCAATTTGGGGGAAGTGTCTGTCGCTGCGTTAGGTTTAGCGTCGGCCATTTTAGCGTTTTTCGTTGGAACGCAATACGCCTTAGCCAATGGTACTCAACTGATACTGGCCAGAGCGGTAGGGGCAAATGATCGTCACGCTATGTCTAGCAGCTTGGTAATTGGTTGGCTGATCAATGGTGGTTTCACATTGATAACCAGTTCTGTTCTATTGTTCAGTTTAGAAGGGCTGTTAAATTGGTTGGTTGATGATCCTTTCGTGGCGATACAAGCCTCTCGTTATCTGCAGATCAGCGCTTTTATGTTGCTGGTTTCTTCCTTTGCACAAGTCATGATCGCCTTTTTTAATGGTTCAGGTCAGACTCGCTTGCCTCTGTATGGCTACTTGATTGAAATACCGATTAATCTCTTGGTCAGCCTGACCTTGATTTATGGTTATTTAGGTTTTCCCGAATTGGGTCTGAGAGGCGCTGCAATTGGCAGTTTGGTGGCGGTGACTATCCGTTTTGGTTATTTAGCATGGCAGCTAAGGCGACAAGAAAATGTGTCGATCATGGTGTCGATAAAAGCCTTGAATGTCGCTCACGTCATCGCGCATTTGCGTGAGATTTTCCCCATAGCGGCCAATTTCGTTACGCTGGCTTCAGGGGTAATGTTGCACCAAATGCTATTTGCTCAGCTGGATGTCTATGCTTTTGCCGCCATCACTTTGGTGATGCCTTGGATGCAAATGGGTGCTCAATTCGTCACGTCTTGGGCATTAGCGACCGCCATTAACATCAGTCAGTTCAGAGGTCGCCAGCAATCACACTTAATCGCTGATTTTATCGAGCAGTCGGTACGCATTATTTTGCTGCTTGGCGTGGCATTGTGTTTGGTGTTTGTCGCCTTTGGCGAATGGTTGCCCATGATTTATCCAAGATTAGACGAGCAAACTCAGCAAGCATTAGCCGTGATTGCACCGATTTATGTCTTGATTCCATTAGTCAGAAGCTACAACGGTTTGTGTGGTCATTCTTTAAGAGCGTTGGGACAGAGCGTTAAGGTATTGCAAATCCATTTCGTCACTCAATGGGTGATTGGCATTCCTTATCTTATTATCGTCTTGTTTTTCCAAGGTCCTTTGTGGGCAGTATTTGGTTCCATTCTGCTAGAGGAGTGTTTGAAGGTGTATGCATTTAGAAAGCATTTGAAGCGTGAGCTTACTTTACTTGTGTCATCGGAGGTTGAAAAGAATCGACAGGGAGAAAACAGGGCTCCACCATGAACCCTGCCCAAAAGCGTTTATGAAAAACGTTTTTCCAAGTATTGAATAATGTCAGAGGATTCATATAACCATTCAACGTTGCCATTTTCTTCAATGCGCAAACAGGGCACTTTGACACGGCCACCACCAACTAATAAATCTTCACGATGTGGCGATCCTTCTGATGCACTGCGCTTTTCAATAGGAAGGTTAAACTTGTAGATAGCACGACGAGTCTTAATACAAAAAGGGCAAGCAAAGAATTGATACAACGCCAAATGTTGTGTTTCTTCGTTTACCTTGGCTTGTTGTTCTGGTGAGCGTTTCAATTTACGTCCGCGGGTAACAAGGTCAATCAGGGCGATAAGGCCGCCAAGCAAGTTGCGGATACATTTGATTAATAATGTCATATAAAGAAGCAAATCTATGGTTAAGGTGGATTAATCGTATTAACGAAAGCGCGATCATTGTAGTCCTAGATGCATTTGGTTCCTACCATTGTTTTTATTGGCGCTTAACGAAATGCTGTACTAATCTCAAATTAACTAAATAAAATGCCTTAAAAAAGATAGAGTTAGAATATGGAAAAGTCCGCTGAGTTTATGCGCTTGGTGTTAAATTCGATTGAAGAACATATTGCTGTTATAGATGTCAGCGGTGTTATCTGTTTTGTGAATCAAAGTTGGTCCAATTATGGGGATCAGAATCAATGTCTAAGCAATGACAAATGGACAGCCATTAACTATCTAAATATTTGTGATCAAGCATCACTGACGGGGGATGAATTTGGTTGTCAAGCCGGTGCTGGTATACGTCAAGTGATTTCAGGCCAGACGGCAAGCTATTCATTAGAATACCCTTGTCATAGTGATGAAGAACATCGCTGGTTTATTATGCATGTTTCGCCATTTGAGTTTGATAAAGACAATTATTATGTGATTACTCATCAGGATGTAACGGAGCGAAAATTAGCCGAACTGGCGGTAGAAAAATTGGCTCGTTTGGATGGTCTAACAGACATATACAATCGTCGAGCCTTTGATGAATTTTTACAGCAAGAATGGGAGTTGTGTTCGACATTACAACAACCAATTTGCCTTGCCGTCATAGATCTAGATCATTTTAAGCAACTCAATGACCGTTATGGGCATATAACGGGAGATGAGTGTTTAAAGCAAGTGGCTCAATTGCTTCAAAAGCTTTCAGACACTCCACGACGGTGGTGTGCCCGTTACGGCGGTGAAGAGTTTGCTTTAATTCTAGGTAACCTTGATGCCGTGATGGCCAGACAAGTCTGTGAGGAATTTTTTGAACAAATCCATCATTTGAAAATTCCTAATGACGGTTCTCCCATTGCGTCATTTATGACGGCGAGCATTGGTCTCGCTGAAGCCTGGCCAACCAATAAAACAAGCGCGGTGGATCTATTAAATAAAGCAGATACTTTACTTTATACGGCGAAGAAAAACGGCCGCAATCGCGTTGAGGTGTTATCCCAATCTCCAAACTCTGAAGTGAGTCAGCTGTCTGTAATATAAAATTACAAAAAAAGCGTTCACTTAAATTTCTTATGGTTTAGATTATTTAACCTATTTTTAAGGCTAGAGGGAATTGCCAGTGAAAAATGGGTTGAAACAACGAGTTTTAGAATGGCTTTTAGGCCATCGTGAAAAACCGTATCAATACACACATCATGCCGTCTTACTCATTGGTTCTCTCGTTTACCTATATTGCGCTGTGGCAAATTATGCGTTACATCTTGCTAGCTTGGCTAATGTGTTGGTTCAGCTTGCGCTAGTGCCTATTATTCTTTTTATCTGGTATTTATCCCGCTGGCATAACTATTTCAAGAGCATGGCGGTGCTCTTTATGCTACTAGTGACCCTAGTATCCTTGCCGATTAATTGGATCGGTAATGGCGGATACAGTGGTCCGACTTACTTTTTAAACTTAGGTGTGCTCATCTATATTTCCGTTGCCTTTCGAGATTTAGGCATTTATAGGCGATTGGGGCAAGCCTTGGCGATTTTAATGCCGATTCCTTTATTGATGCTTGAACGGCGCTATCCAGACCTGATTTTTAATCACGAGACAGTTGATTTACTTCAGCTTGACCTGACCATCAGCTTTGTTGTAACGGGCTTTTTTTTAATGTTGATGATGGAAAATTACTCTCGTCGTTTTAAGCTTGAAAGAGATAAAGCCACCAACTTGAGTGCGAAACTGCAATTATTGTCTGAACAAGATCCGCTAACGGGGTTAAGTAATCGTCGTGCCTTAGAGCCATGTTTAGATCGTTGGCGTGCAGAAGGAAGAACCTTTTGCTTGGCGTTAATTGATCTTGACCACTTTAAATCGATCAATGACCAATGGGGGCATAATTACGGTGATGAGGTATTGTGTGCCTTTGCTAAGGTTTTGTATGACCTCGCTAAACAGCAGCATGGACAAGCTATTCGTCTTGGAGGAGAGGAGTTTGTGCTTTTGCTGCCGCTGAATTTACAAATGACATTTGATTGTTTAATCCATATAGCAAATGAGTTTAAAGAGACTCAGCTTGAAAATGGTGTCACCACCTTTAGCGCGGGTGTGGCTCAAATACAGACGCAAGAAGAAAACCAAGCATTACTGAAACGAGCTGATGATCTTATGTATGATGCTAAAAGAGCTGGGCGTGACTGTATTAAAGTCTAAGCTCAAGACTTAATGAACAGGCTTACCTGCTAAATCAATTCAATGCCCGCGAAAGGCTATTGCTCTTCAAATTAACTTGCCATAAAAGGTGGTTTGAGCAACTCTGGTGGTTGTCTGGATTTGCGAAAGGGAAATCACCTTGTTATGTCAATTCTCTTGTCTGCTTTGCCAATATTGCTACTGATTTGGGGGATGACCAAGCGTCATCCGGTTCCGTCTCACATCGCTTTACCCGCTACAGCATTATTGGTTGCAGTGATTCAATATGGTTATTTTGAAGCAGATGTACGTCTGATGCTAGCAAATAGTGTGGCGGGCATATTGTCTGTTCTGACGCCTATATCCATCGTCGCAGGCGCTATTTTACTGAACCGAGTGTTGTTTTATTCGGGGGCTGAAGCGGTGTTGAGTCGTTGGCTGAAAAGCGTGAGTCGTAATAAAGTGGCGCAACTAATGATCATAGGTTGGGCGTTTGCTTTTATGATCGAAGGCGCGTCTGGTTTTGGTACACCAGCTGCGATTGCGGCGCCTATATTAATTGGTTTGGGCTTTCCTATCATGCCCGTAGCCGTCCTGACGTTAACGATGAATTCCATTCCCGTGTCCTTTGGAGCCGTTGGTACGCCAATTTGGTTTGGTTTATCGGGCTTGTCCTTAACCGCTGAAAGTTTGAATAAGGTGGCTCAACACACGGCCTTACTAAATACGCTAGCGGCCTTTGTGATTCCAATAATGGCTTTGCGTTTTGTGGTTTCTTGGCAGCAAATTCGCTCTAACTTGGTGTTTATTTTATTAAGCATTCTATCCTGTACTGTCCCTTATGTTTTGGTGGCGCAGTGGAATCTCGAATTTCCAGCCTTGGTTGGTGGTGCCGTGGGCGTTATTTTGAGTGTCATCTTAGCGACTCGTGGTGTGGGTTTAGATGCATCCACAACAAATCAGAGCGGCGAAAAAGTATTGGATTCAAGAGAGATAATGAAAGCCTTATCGCCATTTATGTTGTTAATTGCGATTTTGTTGCTGACACGGCTTCCCAGTGTGGGTTTAAAACAGTGGTTAAACTCTACGGTGCCAATAGGGCAATGGACATCGTATATAGGTGAGTTTGAAGTAAGTCGATCTCTGGTGTTAGGACTACATCATATTTTAGGAACAGACATCAGTTGGCAATATAAAAGTTTATATGTGCCCGCTCTTATTCCTTTTGCCTTGGTGGTATTCGTTTGTGTTCCGTTATTTCGTATGTCGTTGCAGCAAGTCAAGTTAGCAATAAACGATACCGGAAGCCGATTGCGACGGCCTTGTGTGTCCTTGATTGGGGCGTTGGTGATGGTGAATTTGATGATGCAAGGAGAGACATCATCCCCTATGTTTTTAATTGCTCAAGGATTTTCCCAAATATTAGGCGAAAGTTGGGCTTATACGGCGGCATTGTTGGGGGCGCTGGGTTCCTTTTTTTCAGGCTCTGCGACGGTTTCCAACCTTACTTTTGGTGGCATTCAATTGGACATTGCACAATCGGTCGGCTTGCCAGTAGAGTTGATTTTAGCCTTGCAATCCGCGGGTGCGTCGATGGGGAATATGATCTGTATTAATAACATCATTGCTGTCTCTACTATTGTTGGCCTCAGTAATAAAGAGGGGGTCATCATTACGCGTACTCTGCGGCCTATGTTGGCTTATGCTTTGGTCGCTGCTTTGTACTCGTATGGATTCCTGTGGCTGCTTTAGGGAGGATAAGAGTGGCAAAGGTTTTTGTATTCGAAACGTTGAAAGAAGGCTTCCCGAATTTTAACCACAATCAAGGACGTCGTTTTCGCAGGGAGTTTGTGACTCAAAAAGCGTTTCCTTTGTATCTGGTGGGTGAAGGTTACTCTCCTTGGTTGATGAGGTTAAAATGGAATTGAAAGGCGAGTATTTGTTGGAGCAGGCGAAATTATATCGCCCTCGATAACCTGATATGTGATGGACGCTGTGATAAAAAAAGGCCAGTCGTATGACTGGCCTTGTTGTTTGTCACTGTTATTCAGCATGACAGGTATTGGAAGATATTACTTATCCGCTTCGTTTTTTGCCTGTTGCTTTTCGAAACGTTTTTCCCAGAAGTCTGCCCCTTTAATACCAAGGGACTTAGGGTCAAAAGTATAGTCTTTAACGCCATTCGCTTTCTGTTGTTCGTAATCTCTCAATGCTTTCATGGTCGGTTTCGCCATGAAGAAGATTAATAGAATCCCCACGATGTTTAACCAAGCCATCAAGCCAACACCCACGTCACCTAGGTTCCAAATGTAACCTGCAGTGTTTACCGTACCGTACGCGACCATGAACATGATTAGTAGTTTCACTAAGGTTAGTGGAATATTAATCTTTAATGCACGACGCAAGTAAGCGACGTTGGTTTCGGCAATGTAGTAATACGCGAGAATGGTTGTGAAAGCGAAGAAGAACAAAGCGATTCCAACAAAGGCGGATCCAGTATGTCCAAATACACTGGCTAGTGCCATTTGAGTAAAGGCTGGAGAGGCAATGATGGTTGAAGGATCAACGTTTTGTACGATGAATTGACCTTCTGCCAATGAACCTTGTACGTTGTACTGCTGCGTGATCAAGATCATCAACGCGGTTGCGGTACAAATAAACAGAGTATCAATGTAAACCGAGAAGGCTTGTACTAAACCTTGTTGTGCTGGGTGTTGTACTTCTGCTGCTGCCGCGGCATGTGGACCAGTACCTTGGCCAGCTTCGTTAGAGTAAACACCACGTTTTACCCCCCAACCAATGGCCGCACCGAAACCCGCTTGAGCGGTAAAGGCATCAGAGATGATCAGACCAAAAATACCAGGCACTTTATCAAGGTTTAAGAAAACGATGATCAACGCCATGATGATGTAACCAAACGCCATGAAAGGCACAATCACCTGCGTGAAGTTAGCGATACGCTTGATACCACCAAAAATGATGAAAGCCAAAACAACGAGAATAACCGCAAGAGCAACCAGTTTCGTTAAACCTACTTCACCAAAAGAACTGGTGACCATAGTGCCTTCGCCAAATACTTGAGTAACGGCATTACCTACTGAGTTGGCTTGAATGCCTGGTAAGAAAATACCACAAGCGATAATAGAAGATAGGGCAAACAACACGCCCAACCATTTCCAGCCTAGGCAGCGCTCAAAATAGTAAGCAGGGCCACCACGGTACTGACCGTTTTCACTCACTTTGTAGATCTGACCTAATGTCGACTCGGCGTAAGCCGTGCTAGCGCCCAAGAAGGCCACAACCCACATCCAGAATACCGCACCAGGACCACCGAAACCGATGGCGGCAGCAACACCGGCAATATTACCAGTACCAACGCGACCAGACAGTGATACAGCCAATGCTTGGAAAGACGAAATGCCTTTGTCAGACGGATTGCCGTTGAACAACAAAGTCCACATTTCTTTGAAATGACGAACTTGTGCAAAACGCGTCAGAATTGAGTAGAAAAGACCTGCACCAAGACAGAGATAAATTAAGGCAGGGCTCCAAATGATCCCGTTCAGGAAATCAATGAATGCTTGCATAGTGAATCCTCGAGTATAAGCTCTGTGAGCTTTTTTAATTGTTATATTCCTTGTGAAGAAACAAAGCTTGTGGCCTGTTTTCTTCGTACTGAGAATGCGCACTAAAATCCATAAGTAAGCAACTTAACATTAAGAAAAAAGTGTGCACCTTAGTGGGGCAAATCTATCATGATTCCCAGCATTAGGCTATTTAACATCGGCAAAAAATGCCCTTAATAAAAAAATCCCGACACCATAAAGGCTATCGGGACAGCAGGTGAGGATAGGGAAGACATTGCGCCTTATAAGTTAATCAGTGTTGGGCGGGCTAGTGGTAATCGAATTTTATTAGATAAATCCTTAGCCCGTGATCAAGTCAATTTAAACAGCTTTTATGAAGTGCAACATTTGTCCACTTCCCTTGGTTTGGTGGAGATGGGGTTAGGTATTTCCATTGTGCCGAAACTGGCAATGCCCTTGGGTAGCGCCTCGGTTTTAACGTCGCGACCTTTGAAAGGTCAACAAATTGACCGATCGATTGGCCTAGTAAAGCGTAGTTCAACATCGCTTTCTCCTGCCGCGGATTTGTTTATCAATATCCTGCTAGAACGCTGGTCTGTCGTGGCTAAAGAAACGCTTTAGTTTTAAGTGTTTTTACTGAAGATGAGCGCTTTTAGTCCACTTTCTACATCAATGTCGGGAAACTCTGGAGGGTTCTCTAGACGGTACTGAAAGTCTAATTCAGGGGCTTCAGTTTGCATGCTATCGATTAAGAATTGAGCGGGTAAGTTTGGGTCATTGATGCAGGCCAAAACCTGACCTTTTTCATTCAGTAAGTCTGGTAGTCGGCGTAAAATTTTCTGATAATCTGTGGTCAGAGCAAAGCTGCCTTTTTGGAAGCTAGGCGGATCAATAATGATGAGGTCATACGGCGCGTATTTTTTGATCTTCCCCCAAGATTTAAAAATATCATGAGCAAAAAAATTCACTTTATTTAGATCATGGTCATTTAAACGATGATTGTCTCGACCTCGGCTGAGAGCACCTTTAGCCATGTCCAAGTTGATCACCAGATCTGCCTGTCCTTTCATGGCGGCGACGGAAAACCCACAAGTGTATGCAAACAGATTTAAGACACGTTTGTTCTGGCTGTTTTCGGTGACCCAGCGACGGCCATAACGCATGTCCAGAAATAATCCTACGTTTTGGTTTCTTCCCAAGCTGAGTTGAAATGTTAAACCCTCTTCATCGACAATAAGGTCCTTTTCTCCTTCTCCCCAGATTGCTTGGGTTGGATGATTGGGCAGATAGCGATATTGCATAAGAATGGCTTTGACATTACTGCTTGGCCATACCTCATGCTGCGTCCAAGAGGTAAGTTCTGCGATAAGACATTGCTCATCTGTCGAAGTCATTTCCTTAAATAGGCTGACAAACAATTGCCCAGCCATAAAATCGACGGTAATTTGTTCTAAGCCTTCAAAGCATCGCCCCCGCCCATGGAAGAGCCTTCTCACTTGGTTTGGCGTTTGCGGTAATTGAGTCACAATATGCTGGGTTAAGGTGTTGAGAATAGCTGGGGTCATGGTAGCCGTTTTTTACTTTTAGAAGGGCGTATTGTACTGATTGGGGAATTCTTTACCATCATGAATTGATGAGAATAAGAAGACCGAGCCGATTGGCTCGGTCAATGACTCTTAAGCGGTTTTTTTCCAGCGCCAAGCATCAATGAGTAAGAAGAGAATCAAACTTACCCCCATAACCGGCATACTCAAGCCAAGAGCAAGTGCTACGCCAAACGTAATGACTTTTTGAACGTTTGTCAGCTTGCTCCATGCTTGTAGTAAGGGTTTGGACGTCGAACCTGCACTAGGACGTCGAATCCACCACATTTTGTAACCCCAAACGATCATTACACAAACAGACAATCCAAACAGGGTTAACAAAATTTGATTGGGAATACCAAACAAGACTCCCATATGGGCATCGATGCCCCAGCGGATTAACTTAGCGACCAGAGGGAAGGTGTCGAAGTCGGCACGACTGGTTACTGTCATGGTACTAGTGTCTACTGCTACGCTGTCTACTTGCGTTGGCCAAGAGCGGTCAATTTCACGAACAAACCAAGCTTTTTGGCCTGTTCGGTCGGGTTTGATTTCGATTTTGTTCGCATCAATGCCAGCCTCACGAGCCGTTTTTAGAACCCCATCAAACAGCAAATCAGAATGATGAGTCGCGGCGTTTGGTGCTGCCATTTGCGAAGAGTCGTGATGAGCATGGTCGGCGTGTTCATCGTTTTGTTGAGTGGTCTGCTGTGATGACAGACTAAGATCAACGGATGGCGTAACCCAACCTATGGACGCCCTTAAACTACCGATATTGCTACCGGCCCATTTTGACCAAGTCAAACCTGTTACAGAGACAAAAATGAGTCCCACAAAGATCCATAAGCCAAGTTGATAATGACGACGGCGTTGACGTAAGTGTTTTGTTTTTTCGGCGACTTCCGCACGATTTTTTTTGCCACCTTTGTACCATAAGAATAGACCACCGAGTGCCGCAATCCATAACCAAGAGGCCGCTAGCTCACTGTAATAACGCCCCACTTCACCAAGTAATAACTGACGATGAAAAAAGTCAATGGTGGTGCGAATTGGCAGTACGCCACTGGTGCCATAAACAGGTAAGTTACCTTTCAAATCGAGTGTGACAGGATCAATAAATAATGCCCTTGCCCCCGTTAAACGAGCTGTTGAGTCTAAAAACATAACACGTGTGTTATCCCCGACTTCTGGCGCTGGACGCACAGCGAACAAGGTTAAGTCACGGTTTAGATGAGACCGAGCGGCCGCAATTTGATTGGCTAACGGTTGATAATCACCACGACTTTGAGTGGTTAACGCGTCTTTATAGACAGCGTGCTCAATCTGTGGTGATAGTATGTATAAAGTGCCGGTTAAGGCCGCGATAAAGATAAATGGACCAACAAACAAGCCGACATAAAAATGCAGGCGTGTGATCAGAAGCAACAACGCATTGGATGAGGCTTCGTTTTTTATTTGACTAGACATAGTTTCTCTCAGTTTACTTGGCACAAATGTGCCCCTGAACATCATGTTCACTATTGTTTTTTTAACGGATGGTAAAACGAGAATGTTGTGGTGGTGCTCGAGGGTTAAGAGGGGTGAATATGGCTAGGTATTTACGGACCAAGGTCGCATAAATAATACTGGGATACGTTTCTTTATCTAATGGGACAATGGTAAAGCTTCGTGCATCTAGCCAACTTAAATGAAAGAGCAGAGAGCAGTATCCACATGCCTCTAGTAGGTTAGTGCTGCCTTCAATTTGGGTATGATGCCCATGATGCCCCATGGTATTTGAACTGGCTGGTTGAGGAGAGTGGGGAAGTGGATGATCTGTTGCGTGGTGTGTAGAGCCATGATGTTGCTGGGCCGAATGCGAGTGCTCTGCAGCCATTGGTGTGCTCACGCTGTCTTGCAGTGTTTTGGCTAATTGAGAGTAGAGTGGACCGAAATAGATTAAAAACACGCAAAACAAAGCCAAAAAAACACCAACGTGTGTTTTGGCTTTGTGGATGGAGAGTCGGGGCGTGAAGACAGTCAGCATGCTTTCTTGATGATAGAAAGGTAAACCGCTAGGCCGTTTTTATGTCGTGGCCATGCTCTTCAGCAGAAGAAACAATGCATTCTCCAGCCATATTGGGTGCCGCACCAACGGAATACTTATCTTCAGTCATACCTGGTAGCCACTTTTCTAACCAGTCTACAGCCGAGATTTCTAATCCTTTAAAATCAGGGTAGTCTTTTGCGGCCCAATGTAAAGCCATGGCTTCGTCTGGCCAAACTGGAAGCACTTGGTCTGCGTTAAGGGGAATCACCAAACAACCCTGTTCGTCCGCCAAGGTCCAAATAGAATGTCCTTGGTGGATTCTTTCGACCATCTTGCTATAACGATCGTTGCTGGTTAAACGGAAAAAAGTGTCGTCGAATTGTGTGTCAGACATGAAATACAACCTGATATGTAAAATTGTCGGCGATCATAGCACATTGCTTTGGGCTTGATAAAAGTTTTCGCCTTCCATGGCGACTGAATCGAATCACGGTTTATGGATTAAAAAGGGTGTCGATTTTCTGCAAATGCTTTTGCTGATCGTCGGAGGGCATCCAACTGCCTTCGATGCCATTACGAGCCAATTGATAAAGCTCTTGTTTGCTAATCTGTGTCCGCTCAATCAGTACTCGGTAGTTGTCATTCATGTAGCCTCCAAAGTAGGCGGGGTCGTCTGAATTAACGGTGGCTTTTAGACCCAGTTTTAACATGGTGCGTATCGGATGTTCTGCCATGTCATCCACCACACAAAGTTTGAGGTTAGACAATGGACAAACTGTCAAAGTCAGTTTTTGCTTGGCAATTTCAGCGACTAGATCATCGTCCTCAAGGGCGCGATTACCATGATCAATTCGCTGTACTTTGATCAAATCCAAGGCCTGCCATACATACTCTGGTGGCCCTTCTTCACCTGCGTGAGCGGTAATCTTTAGCCCTAAATCTCGGCATGCAGTAAAAACATTGGCGAACTTTTCTGGCGGGTGTCCCACTTCCGAGCTGTCTAAACCAACGCCGTCAATCCAATTTAGGAAAGGCTTGGCTTCTTCAAGGGTTTGAAAAGCACTGTCTTCACTTAAGTGACGTAAGAAAGACATGATGAGTTGGTAGGTCATGCCCCATTGTTTTCTCGCATCCTCAAGGGCACGACGAATCCCCGTAATTTGAACCTCAAACGGAATGCCTCGCTCTGTATGACCTTGTGGGTCAAAGAATATTTCGACATGTACCACATTTTCACTGTGCACTTTTTCCAAATACGCCATCGTCAGGTCGTAGAAATCGGCTTCCTGAAGAAGTACGGACATACCTTGATAGTACAGGTCCAAAAAGTCTTGTAAGTTGGTAAATTGGTAGGCCTCTTTAAGCGCGTCAACCGTGTCATATTTGAGAGCAATTTGGTTGCGTTGAGCAATGGCAAACATCTGCTCAGGCTCAAAGGTACCTTCAATATGAAGATGTAATTCGGTTTTGGGCATGGCTTGGGATAGAGCTACCAATGACGCTGTATTATCCATGATATTACCTTTCAAACTTGGTGGTTGCGATTCATACAATAAACTATAACGAATAACGCAACACTTTACGCGGCATCTGTCGCGTAGTGAGATGATGAATTTAAAAAGAGGGGGAATATACAGCCAGCAGGGCTGGCTGTATAGGGATTTTAGCGAGGAATTTCGTCTGTAATACCTTCCACATACCAATTCACTTGAGCAAGCTCTTCGTCAGTAAGTGAGTGGCCTTCAGGTACAACAATATTACCTTTATTATCTTTGATGGGTCCGGTAAACGGTTTCAGTTCACCTGATTTGATTGCGGCATAGGTTTCTTTAATTTTAGCTTTAACGTCCGCAGGTAAGTTTGGATTGATGGATTCAATCGTTAGCATGTCTTCCTTGAAACCGCCCCAATAATCGCTAGGCTTCCAAGTGTTGTTCATTACCGCTTCAGCAACGCCAACATAATAAGGTGTCCAGTTATCTCGAACTGAGAACATATGCGCTTCAGGTGCGAATTTACTCATGTTTGACGCTTGGCCAATGGATCGCATACCGCGTTTTTCTGCGGCAATTTGTGGGGCTGGGCTGTCAGTATGTTGAATCAAAATATCGACACCTTGGTCCATTAGGGCATTGGCCGCATCGGTTTCTTTACCTGGATCGTACCAAGAATTCACCCAAACGATTTTAATTTTAACGTCAGGATTGACCTTTTTCGCTGCCATGTAAACCGTATCAATATCACGAATTACTTCTGGAATCGGGAAGGAAGCAATGTAACCAATCGTGTTGGTTTTTGTCATCATACCAGCGGCCACACCAGAGACATATCGACCTTCGTAAGTACGTAATACATACGTACCTACGTTACGAGCACGTTTGTAGCCAGTGGCGTGTTCGAAGGTGACTTTTGGAAAACGCTTAGCCACTTTCACGGTAGGGTTCATGAAGCCAAAAGAGGTCGTGAAGATCAAATCATTCCCTGCTTTTGCCAATTGCGTAATCACACGCTCTGCATCTGCCCCTTCCGGTACGTTTTCAACATAGGTCGTTTCGACCTTGTCACCAAAGTGCTCTTCAAGACCGATACGGCCCAGATCATGTTCATAACTCCAGCCTAGATCTCCGACTGGGCCAACGTATACAAAGCCGACTTTTAATGGGTCTTCGGCTTGAACGGCACTGGCTCCCGCCAGAAGTCCCAAGCTAAGCAGTAACGATTTCATTTTCATGTTGTGCTCCTATTGTGTGCCCTAAGGGCTTATTGCTCTTCGTAGTTGAAGTGGTTAATTATGAGCTTACGCCATGTTTCTAGGGTCAAATGGTTTCCCTAGAGACCGAGGTGCAAGCAGTTTTTCTTTAAAGTGGTCAGCACTGATGATCACCATAACAATGACGGTGGCCACGTAAGGCAACATGGCCAATAGGTTCGGCGATATAGACCAGCCCAATCCTTGTAAAACTAAATGCATAATGCTGGCCAATCCGAATAAATATGCTCCGAGCATGATTCGACCAATGCGCCAAGAAGCGAATACCACTAAAGCCAGGGCGATCCAACCGCGACCAGAGGTCATGTTTTCTACCCACATAGGAGTGTAAACAAGTGACATGTAAGCGCCGGCAATACCTGCCATAGCACCACCAAACATGATGGCTAAGTAACGAACTTGTAGGACTTTAATGCCAATGGCATTCGCGGCATTGGGATTTTCTCCGACGGCTTTTAGTGTTAGACCAATACGGGTTTTGTTGACCACAAAATAGAGGGCAATGGTGATAGCAAATGACAGATAGACTAGAATGTCATGCTTGAATAAAATCTCACCGAGATATGGGATCTCGGACAGCAAAGGAATGTCAATTGGTGCAAAGCCTTGAATGGTTTGTCCCACCACACCCGAACCAACAAAGGCACTTAAACCTGTGCCGAATATGGTTAACGCTAAACCAGTGGCGACTTGATTGGCACCGAGCTGAAGGACCAGAACGGCAAAGATTAAACTCATTAAGGAGCCCATTATCATTGCTGCGAGAACACCAAGCCCCATACTTCCAGTCGTATAGGCGGCTAAGAATCCGACCACAGCGCCCATTAGCATCATGCCTTCTTGTCCCAAGTTTAGGATGCCGGATTTTTCACAAATGACTTCTCCTAAAGCAATAAATAATAATGGGGTGCCTGTTTTAATGGCGGCGAACAAAATTTGAGTGATTAGATCTGCGTCCACAATGAGCTCCTAGTTCGTCGCTTGGTTAGAAAGCGTAAGACGGTTATTAATGAAGAAATCGCAAGCCAACAAGAAGAACAGCAGTACCCCTTGGAACATGCTGACAACGGCGACAGGGATACCCATTTCAATTTGTGCTAAATCGCCTCCCATATAGAGAATGGCCATAAAGACGGCGGCTAATATCGCCCCAATGGGATGTAAGCGACCTAGATAGGCAACGATGATGGCGGAATAACCGTAACCGGGTGATACGTTGGGTACCAACTGTCCAATCGGGCCGGTGGTTTCACTTACGCCCGCTAAGCCTGCCAGTGCGCCTGCGAACAGCATGACAAACCAACTGAGCTTTTTGCTGTTAAAACCAGCATATTTTGCAGCCGGTTCGTCAGCGCCTAATACTCTTATTTGGAACCCCAAATGGGTTTTAGACAGAATGAACCAGCCAATGAAGCCGGCTAAGACGGCAAACACAATACCAAGGTGAATGCGACTGAACTCAAATAAAGTCGGTAGTAGGGTGGCATCAGAGAATAAGGCTGACTCAGGAAAGCCAAATCCTTGTGGGTCTCGCAATGGCCCGTGAACGGCCCAAATTAGTAGATATAAGGCAATGTAGTTGAACATGATGGTGGTTAATATCAGGTTAGAATTAAAGCGCAGCTTTAAAAAAGTGGGGATAGCAGACCACAACATGCCAGATACGATGCCGGCTAATAAGGTAATGGGAAGGGCCATGACAGATTCTGAATCGATGAAATAAAGTGCCATGGCGGAGCCGCCTAAGGCGCCAGCTAGTAATTGTCCTTCTGCACCAATGTTCCACATATTAGCGCGATAGCATATGGCGAGGCCAACGGCGCAAAGTAACAGCGGTCCCATTTTGACGAACATTTCGCCAATGTTGTAACTGTCTGATAACGGCGCTATTAGTAATACGTGTAATGCTTGGATCGGATCTTTGCCGATGGCTGAAAATAAGAGACAGCCAAATAATAGCGTGAGGGCAATCGCGATGATGGGGGAAGCGAATTTCATTAATGTACTTGGCTCTGTGCGAGCTTGAATGCGGATCATGATTGTGTCTCTTGTGTTAATTCGCGTTGCGTGTCAATAAATGTCCCTGCCATCCATTGACCAATTTGATCAATGTTAGTGTCTTGAGTTTTGACTTGAGGCGATAGATGACCGTCACAAATAGCTGACATGCGATCCGCGAGGAGAAAAAGCTCGTCGATGTCTTCTGAAATTAACAGAATGGCGGCGCCTTGATCTCGTAGGTCTAATAACGCTTGATGAATCGCGAGGGCGGCACCAACATCAACGCCCCATGTTGGGTGTGCGCAAATGAGGAGCTTTGGGTTTTGACCGATTTCTCGTCCCATGATGAACTTTTGTAAGTTGCCTCCGCTTAGGCTTTTGGCTTCTGAAAATTCACCATGACACTTCACGTTGTATTTTTTGATTAAACGACTGGCATACTCTTTTGCCTCTTGCCATTGTACTAAACCGTTTTTGATAAAGCCTGTGCTATGAGTTAACAAGGTGTTTTCAGTCAAGCTCATATCTGGTACCGCACCACGCCCCAGTCGTTCTTCTGGTACATAAGCCATACCAAGTTTGCGTCTGTCTCCCGCAGATAAGTGACCAATGTACATCTGATCGAGGCTCAAACTGGTTTTATTCGCACGATGGTCTTCGCCACTGATAATGGCCATGAGTTCGTCTTGGCCATTCCCCGCTACACCGGCAATGCCAAGAATTTCACCCGCTTTAAGTTCAAACTGAATGTTTTTTAAGCTGGTGCCAAAAGGTTGTTTTGAGGGAAGAGACAGCTTGTTGGCGCTGAATAGGGTATGAGTGCCTTCCTTTTTAGTGTACTGGGTTTCTTGCTCTGCTAGATCTCCGACCATCATTTTGGCGATCGAAGCAGGGGTTTCTTCACTTGGTACACAGGTATCAACGACTTTACCACCACGTAAAATGGTGGCTTGATGGCAAATTTCAGTAACTTCATGCAATTTATGACTGATAAATAGAATGCTACAACCTTCTTTAGAGAGGGTTCTAAGTACATCAAATAAGCCGGAGACTTCTTGCGGCGTCAGTACCGAGGTTGGTTCATCTAGAATAAGAAGCTTCACAGACTGAACTAGGCAACGCATGATTTCAACACGTTGTCGTTCGCCAATGGAAAGGGAATGAACGTATTTGTGTGGATCAACATTTAACCCATACTCTTCGGAGAGTTGGCGTATTTTCGAGGCTAAATCCCCAATGTTATCAAGATGTTTTTGACTTAAACAAAGTTCGATATTTTGGCTGACGGTTAAGGTTTCAAACAAAGAGAAATGCTGAAACACCATGCCAATGCCTAAATCTCTAGCGGTAGAAGGGGATTTAATCGTCACTTCTTTACCATCCCAAAGGATGTCGCCTTTGTCTGGCGCAACAACGCCATAGATGGTTTTTACTAGGGTGCTTTTACCGGCACCATTTTCGCCTAGTAAAGCATGAATTTCCCCAGGTTGTAGACATAAATTGATGCTGTCGTTAGCAAGACAGCCAGGGTATTGCTTAGTGATGTCGATTAACTCTAAGCGTGAAGCGGTTTGTTGTTTATTCAAGGTACTGGCACCATTTTGTCTAAGCCGTTCATCGGCTTGCAAGAGCAACTTCTAGTGTAGTGCATACTTATGAAGCTGTTTTGGTGTCTCGCACCATTTTGGAGCTCTGTATGTACGTTACTTGTGCGCTTACAAGGCGAAATGTTATTTTTTGACCGATTAGTTAAACTTTGTTGCTTTCTAGGTTATTCCATATCAATATTCGTGCCAAAATAAGAAATAAATGTGGGTGACTTAATGAGATTCAGAACTCCTTGTCTTAGCTCATATTAATAAATGAACAAGAGTCAACTGACAGTAGGAAAAAGCTTATGCATTCGGTAGAATGTTTTAATTGATTATTAATAGAAGTCGACCATTACGCTTCTCTAATGATTCAGAACCGCTTTAGATTGGGAATTCCGTGTTTTCTTCGCTTAAAAAAATAATACATACGATTTTGCACTTTGGCTTTAAAGACGATTATGCCAATGATGTAAACCAGAAGCATGTGGTGAATTTCTCCTACCTGATTTTTTGCTTTGCCAGTGTCTTTTTGATTGTTATGTTTTCACAGCCGTTTTCCCCTCTGGTTGTGATTGTATCCATCTTGAGTCTTCTATTTGCCTGTTTGGGATTACGTTATAATTATCGCGGGCAGTTTTCTCGCGCCCAGATTCTAATGCCGATTTTAAAAATGTCTCAGGTCACTATTTTAACCCTGTTTTATTTCGGCTCAGAAAGTGGCTTTCATTTTCTTCTGGTGCATGTGATTGCGTATTCTTTTATTGTTTTCCGTGCTGACCAAAGGTTTGTTAAAGGTCTTATCGTGGCCATTACTGCCTTATTGTTTTTGATGTGTGAATACTTGAGTTTAAAAGGCTTATATCTGACAGAATCTAAGCAAAGCTTTATGCTGGTCTCGGTATTCTTTTTTATTGCGTTGTATTTTTCCATCGTTATCAATTTAGTGATGAGCCGTTTGAAATCCGTCAATCAACATTTAAGAGTGTTGGCTGAAAAAGACGAATTAACTGGATTATCCAATCGACGTAAAGTGCTAGCCGATGCCGTTAATATTTTTGCCGATTGTGTGATTAATCATGATACCTGTGTTTTTGCGATTGTGGACTTGGATCACTTTAAAAAAATTAACGATACGTATGGTCATGAGGCAGGTGATTTTGTTTTGGCCAAAGTGTCTGCGAAAATGCAATCCGTTATTCGGACAACGGATAAAATCGGGCGTTACGGTGGAGAAGAGTTTATTATATTGATGCCAAAGACCAAACTGGCGCAAGCTGAATTGGTGATGGAGCATTTGCGCCAAACGATAGCGGGTTTAACCATTGAAACTGAAAAAGGAATTATCATTCCTGTGACGATCAGCATTGGTTTAGCTCCGATCACGTCTGAGGTTACTCGTTACGAAGAGATTCTAGCGTCTGCTGATAGAGGTTTGTATGCAGCGAAACGAAGTGGTCGTAACCGAGTTTCTGTCTCCCCTGATTTTCAAGATTGAAATTGTTCGTT
This sequence comes from Marinomonas sp. TW1, assembly GCF_001625355.1. Classification (GTDB taxonomy): domain Bacteria; phylum Pseudomonadota; class Gammaproteobacteria; order Pseudomonadales; family Marinomonadaceae; genus Marinomonas. The sequence continues at coordinate 18,083 of NZ_JSEE01000011.1, read as the reverse complement.
TTCTATTGACATATGAGTTGTCCACTTTCTCTGTGGATAAGCTTGTTGGCTAAATTCTTAATTCCCTATGAATACTGAGAGAGGTCTTTCTTGCTCAAAATAATACATACTTGTGTGGATTACTGGGTAATCGAAAAACCCGCTGGAATGAGTTTTCATGCTGAGTCTGATTCGATGGGGGTTATGGAGTCCTTGCATAAAGATTATCCAGAATGTGATTTTTATCCCGTGCATCGATTGGATAAAATGACGTCAGGAATCTTGCTGGTGGCTTGTACCAAAGCCGCGGCGACTTTATTTGGTGAGTTATTCAGCCAACATAAAATGGAAAAACGTTATCTAGCCTTATCGCTACGCAAACCAAATAAAAAACAAGGTACAATTACGGGCGGGATGCAGGTCAGTCGAAGAGGTCAGTGGAAACTGACAAAAGATAAAGATAATCTGGCCGTGACACAATTTTTTTCCAGCTATATAGACGGCAAAAGACTGTTTTGGCTAAGACCCTTGACGGGCAAGACGCATCAGATTCGTGTGGCATTAAAAAGTGTGGCGGCGCCTATTTTGGGTGACGAACGATATGGTGGTGGCGCGTCGGATCGAGGGTATTTACATGCCTACTCAATCGCGTTTGAATGGCGTGGTGAGCCTGTTTGTTATCAGGTTTCGCCTTCTTTAGGGGAGCATTTTAGTCCGCTTTTATTGGATCATGTGGTGAATCACTTTGATGAAGCTAAACTTAAGTGGCCACAACTCAAACACTAATTAAGACTTGGTTAGTCGCATCTAATCAAGAAGGAAATTGAATGAAAAATATTATTGCCTATTGCCGATCTGGTTTTGAAAAAGATTGTGCTGCTGAGTTGTCTGATCTGGCGGCCAGTAAGGGCTTTTATGGTTACGCTAAATTAGAAGCAAATTCGGGTTATGTGGTATTTTGCTTTGAACAGGAAGACGCTGGTGAAAATTTGATTCAGCAGTTGAACTTTAATCGTATTATATTTGCTCGCCAGATCATTGCGGCAAATGATCTCTTATCTTTGGAGCAAGGTGGTCGAGTTCAGTCCTTACTAGAAGCGGCCAGGGAATTGCCCTTGGCTGAGGATATTTGCATTGAAACCGCTGATACGAATGAAGCCAAATCGCTGTCCGGCTTGATCAAAAAATTAGACAAGCCTTTGCGAGAAGGTTGGAAGCGCTCAGGCGTTCTAAGAAACAAAGCCGTTGGTGTTCGTCATCATGTATTTATGTTGGATGGGCAATCGGCTTACCTTGGTGTGTCGTATGCGGCTTGTCGTAGCGAATTTCCGATGGGAATTAGACGCTTACGTTTTCCGGCGGCAGGGCCGAGTCGTTCAACGCTCAAACTGGAAGAGGCTTTTCTTCAATTTGTGCCTCAGCAAACACTTGAAGATGACCTAATTGAAGGTATGACAGCGGTTGACCTTGGGGCTGCTCCAGGCGGTTGGACTTATCAGTTTGTGAAGCGTGGTATTCATGTGATTGCCGTTGATAATGGGCCGATGCAGAAAGAGCTGATGTCGACGGGATTGGTGCAACACGAGAAAGCCGATGGTTTTAAATTTGAGCCGCCGCAAACGGTCGATTGGCTGGTGTGTGATATGGTGGAAAGGCCGGTTAAAGTAGCCGATTTGATGGCTAATTGGTTGGCGAAAGGCTTTACTCGTCGAGCGGTTTTCAATTTAAAATTACCCATGAAAAAACGTTACCAAGAAGTCAGTTTGTGCTTAGCAAATATGGAGTCTTTACTGAAAAAAGCCAAGGTTAGATATGAATATCAAGTTAAGCATTTATATCATGATCGCGAAGAAGTGACGGTTTGCATCATGGTGAAGTAATACTCTACAGAATAAGAAGAGCGCGAGTAAGGTTTGCACTTTACTCGCGTTTTTTTTGACTAGATGGATTCGCTTGATCGAAAAGCAATGTAGCCCATGGCTTCTTCCATAAGCTCGTCACGCTGATACACGTCGTTGCGGAATTCCGGCATGCCGTTAGCGTTTGGTACAACGGTAAAGTACACCAGATAAACCGGAATGTAGCTTGGTAATGACACCACACTGTTTGAGTTGTTTTTTAGTTTGTTTAGCATGTCATTATAAGACTTGGAGCCTTTGGTGATTTGCTTGGCAAACTCATGTGGGTCTTCTAGACGAACACAACCTGAGCTAAAGGCTCTGTTTCTTTCTCTGAACAAGTGTTTTGCTGGCGTGTCATGCAGGTAAATTTCGTTTTTATTCGGAAACATAAACTTGAATTGGCCTAGTGCATTCCCTTCATCGGGTTCTTGTTCAAAGCGGTACGCGAGTTTTTCTGGGCTGATGTTTTTCCAATCGATTTTGGTTGAATCCAATTCTTTTGCACCAATGCTCCAACTTGAATACAGCTTATAGCCATGCTTTATCAAATAATTTGGATCTGACTGTAATTTAGGCAGTAAGTTTTCTCTGGCAATTCGATGGGGAACTCGCCATGTTGGATTGGTGACCATATAGGTCATTAAGCCTTTAAACACTGGGGTTTTTCGTTCTGCTTTGCCAATGACCACCTTCATCGATGTCAGTTCACCATTGAGGTGCATATCAACCGTGTAGTTGGTTAAATCTACCCAGATTCGATTGGCTTCTAGTTCGCTTGGTAGCCAACGCCACCTTTCCAGGTTGTAGGCAATCTGCTTGGCTCGAGTGGCCAGTGGCACATTAAGCATTTCAATGGTTTTTGAACCGGCGGCACCATCTGCGATAAGGTGGTGACGGCGTTGGAAGTTCTGTAAGGCTTTTTTCAGCCGAGAATCGAACCTATCTTCTTGTATCTTACGGGTGGAGAAGCGAATATCGCCGAGTTGAACGAGTCTGGCTCTAAGTTGGGCAACGCGTGGTCCTTCGTCGCCAAGTGAGAGCGGCACGCCTGCTTCAATTAAGATGTCTTTTTCTTTGGCAGCAAGATCTTGGTAATAAACTAACCATTTCTGTAACACTTGATATTGTGGACTGCGCGGTGCAAGCAAGGGTAAAGAATTGACCATGCTGGCAGCAGAATCAAGATACAGTAGATCTTTCCAGTTATTGTTGGGCGCGTCTAGTTGCCAGTTTGGGTCAATCAATAGGGGTTCGTAACGGCCGTTACTTAAATCGTGAGCATAGCTGGTGAGGGCAATGGTCGCAATGACGTCCATTTCCGCGAGTTGCTGAGAACTTGGCTGCTTTAATTCAAGATAGTTTTTGATAATGTCAGTATGGTAATGAATTGGATTTAAACCATGTGTGTGAGCTTCTTGCAAGATATCGACAAGCTTATAAATAGACATGTCGATGGTCTTATCTTTAATCCAAACAGGCTCATAGCCTCTTGCTTTATAGGCTGCTAATACGGTGTTATTGGGTAACGCTTGACCGGCGACAGGTGTAAAGGCGTTGAGCGTTAAAGAGACTTGTTCTTTGACGCTGGTGGCGATTTGCGCTTCACTGGGTGGGTCTATCACGAATTGTGGTTTGTTGCTTTGCGAGGAGCAAGCACTTAAAAATAAGCCTAGGCAGAAAACAGGAACAAACTGCTTTAGGGATTTCATATGGTTTTCCTTGACGGTGAACTTTTTAAGAAAGCGGTGTCATTTTCTAAAATAGAGATAATGGTTAACGCTTCTTCTCTTGAGCTGCCACAAATGTCTTCATCGGGCATAAAACTAGCGCAAACCTTTGGTCTGGCTGGATCATTAAAAATGGCGCAGCGGAAATCCTCTAGGAGTTGGACGCAGGGTTCACCTGCCGCTTTGCCATTTGGCATGCCAAGTATAGCGGAGCTAATAGAGGGGGCGGTGCAGCAAGCACCACAACCAGACCGACATTGCATGTTTCATTACCTGTATTGTAACTGGATACTGTAAAGATATAGGAGTCTTTACAAAATGATACTCTGTGCCGCCATTTTAGAGTATCGGATTGATGGGTCATAGGGGATAATTCAAAAATTACGTGAAAATTTGTGTGTCGATTGGAGTAGGTAGATTGATGGTGTCAGATGAGCTCAAGGTGTTGGTGGTAGAAGATAGCCCCGTTGTCTTAAAGGTACTAAATCATTTGTTGTCTCAAAACCCTAATTTTATACCTGTCTTATGCTCAAACTATAAAGAAGCGCAGACAAAAATTGAAACCTCGAAAGGCGAATTTTTTGCGGCCATTGTCGATTTAAATTTGCCAGATGCTGAAAATGGCGAAATTGTCGATTTGGTTCTGTCTCATCACATTCCTTGTGTTGTGTTGACTGGCAACTTTGATGATGATCAAAGGCTGAGTTTGCTGAATAAAGGCGTGCTGGATTACATCACCAAAGACAGCCGATATTCGTTTAATCATGTTATCAAGGTGGTTGAGCGACTAAGAAAAAACCGAGACGTAAAAGTCTTGGTGGCGGAAGACTCTTCGACCAGTCGATTGTTTATCAAGATATTGCTAGAGCAATACCGATTTAATGTCATAGAGGCCGAGGATGGTCAAGAAGCGCTGGCGAAGCTAGAATCAGACGACACTATTCGCATGCTCATAACAGATCATAATATGCCGCATATTAACGGCTACGATTTGGTTCGTATGCTTCGCCATAATGCGCGTTTTCAAGACCTTGTGATTATTGGTTTGTCGGCAGAAGGCGATAATTCATTGTCTGCTAAGTTTATTAAAGCTGGTGCGAATGATTTTTTGAAGAAGCCTTTTTATCATGAAGAGTTTCATTGTCGTGTGGTGCATAACCTGGAAGCTCAGGAGATGTTGGAGACCATTCGAGAACTGGCTAATATCGACCCTTTAACCAAGTTAAAAAACCGCCGTTATCTGTTTGATGATGGTGAGAGAATGTTCCGTAAGTCCATTCCAAATGCCTCTTTAGCGATGTTGGACTTAGATCATTTTAAACAGGTAAATGATACTTATGGTCATGTCGTGGGAGACGATCTATTACAGGCCGTTGGTCAGGAAGTCATGATGCATTTCCCTGGGTTGCTTGCTTGTCGTTTTGGTGGCGAAGAGTTCTGTGTGGCCGCTAATGAGTCGGTGGATGAATTAATGCCTAAGTTAGAGGCTTTTTTGCAGGATATTCGGGAAAAAGAGTTTACTGAAGCTAAGATTAAAGTGACGTGCAGTATTGGTGTGTGTGGGAAAGAATTTGATTCCTTAGAGAAGGCGATCAAAATTGCCGATGATAATCTGTATGAGGCGAAACGCCTCGGTCGTGATCAAATTGTCGCAGATTAATGTTTAATGTTAGTTAAAAAAACGCCGCTCATTATGAGCGGCGTTTTTGATTTTCACCGTGTGAAACATTACCCTTTTAGCATTTTTGCCAAGATAGGGTTGACGATCCCAGGGTTGGCTTTGCCTTGAGAGGCTTTCATGACTTGGCCAACAAAGAAGCCAATCATTTTCTTTTGCTTGTCTTCATCTGCCGCACGATATTGCTCCACTTGTGCTTGGTTGGCATCCAGAATGGTTTGAATCATGCTTTCAATCGCGCCCGTGTCGGTTACCTGTTTTAGGCCTTTGGCATCAATGATCTGATCCGCAGAGCCTTCGCCTAGCCACATGGCCTGAAATACGTCTTTGGCTGTTTTGCCATTGATTGTATTGTCTTTGATGCGAATTAACAGCTCGCCAAATGCTTCCGCTGAAACAGTGGATTGTGCAATTTCAAGTTGCTCTTGATTAAGGGTTTTGCTGAGCTCACCCATAACCCAGTTGGCCGTCAATTTAGCATCTTTAACTTGCTTGTTGGCGGTTTCAAAATAGTCTGCCATGGCGCGAGAAGAGGACAGAACATGGGCATCGTACTCGCTCAATTTGTATTCGCTTTGGAAGCGAGCAGCTTTCTGAGAAGGTAGCTCTGGTAGAGTCTGTCGAATCTCTTCAACGTATGCTTCTGTCAATTCAATCGGCAGCAAGTCTGGGCAAGGGAAGTAGCGGTAGTCGTTAGCATCTTCTTTTGAACGCATGCTGCGAGTTTCATTTTTTTCTGGATCGTACAAACGTGTTTCTTGAACAATCTTGCCGCCATCTTCTAGGATGTCTGATTGACGTTCGATCTCAGTATAAATGGCTTTTTCGATAAAGCGGAAAGAGTTTACGTTCTTGATTTCTGTTCGGGTTCCGTACTCTTTTTGGCCTTTAGGGCGCAGCGATAAGTTGATGTCACAGCGCATTGAGCCTTCCGCCATGTTGCCATCGCAAATGCCTAGGTAGGTGACGATAGAGTGAATCATTTTGACGTAAGCCACGGCTTCTTTGGCAGAGCGAATGTCTGGCTCAGAAACGATCTCCAGCAGCGGTGTGCTGGAGCGGTTTAAGTCGATTCCTGTCATGCCATGGAAGTCTTCGTGCAAAGACTTGCCCGCATCTTCTTCCAAGTGCGCGCGAGTAATGCCTACGCGTGACGTCGTACCGTCATCAAGGGTAACGTCTAGGTAGCCTTTGCCAACGATGGGGTGATCCATTTGGCTGGTCTGGTAACCTTTAGGAAGGTCAGGGTAAAAGTAATTTTTACGAGCAAAAACGGACGTCATACCAATTTCTGCATTAATCGCATGACCAAACATAACCGCCATGCGCAATGCTTCTTTGTTAAACACTGGTAGCGCGCCTGGCATGCCGAGATCAACTAGCGTGGTTTGGGTGTTTGGTTCTGCACCAAAGCCAACAGCAGCACCAGAAAACAGTTTTGATTTGGTTGAGAGCTGGGTATGAATCTCAAGGCCAATAACAACTTCCCAATTCATCTTTATGCTCCTTTTGCCATGTCAGGTGTTTGTCGATGCCAGTCAGTGTTCTGCTGGTATTGATGGGCTACGTTCAGAAGCTTAGCTTCAGCAAAGTAGTTGCCCATGATTTGTAAGCCAACGGGCATTTTGTTTGCAAAGCCTGCTGGTATGGACATGGCAGGAATGCCTGCTAGGTTGACTGACAAGGTGTAGATGTCTTCTAAGTACATGGCGACAGGGTCGTTCGTTTTACTGCCAAGGCCGAAGGCTGTGGTAGGTGCAACAGGCCCCATAATCACATCGACTTCCTGTAGGGCATTGGTAAAATCTTGTTTGATTAAGCGACGAATCTTTTGTGCTTTTAAATAGTAGGCATCGTAATAGCCTTCCGATAAAGCATAGGTACCAACCATAATACGTTTTTGAACTTCTTGACCAAAGCCTTCCGCTCTCGAACGCATGTACATATCAAGCAAGTCTTTAGGGTCTTCACAGCGATGGCCGAAACGGACACCATCAAAACGTGACAGGTTGGAAGAGGCCTCCGATGGCGCGATCACATAGTAAGACGGAATGCTCAGGTTAAGGTTTGGAAGAGAGATTTCTTTGACTTCGGCGCCAAGGTTTTCAAATTCTTTCACGGCCGCCATGATGACATCTGCCACACCAGCATCTAATCCTTCGCCGAAATATTCTTTCGGTAGGCCAATTTTTAAGCCACTTAGCGGGGCATTCAAGTTGCTTAGATAATCATCGTTTGGCGTTTCAGATGAGGTCGAGTCTTTATCATCGAATCCGGCCATAGCCTGCATAAGATGTGCGCAGTCTTCAGCGCTTTTAGCCATTGGGCCAGCTTGATCAAGGCTTGAAGCGTAAGCAATCATGCCGAAGCGTGACACACGACCATAGGTTGGTTTTAAACCTGTGATACCACAAAATGACGCCGGTTGGCGAATGGATCCGCCGGTGTCGGTGCCCGTGGCGGCAATCGCCAAACCAGCCGCTACAGCCGCCGCAGAACCACCAGAAGAACCACCAGGAACTGTGTCTAAGTTCCAAGGGTTTTTAACCGCACCGTAATAGCTGTTTTCATTTGAAGAGCCCATGGCAAATTCGTCCATGTTGGTTTTGCCCAACATGACGGCTCCTGCGTTTTGTAGTCGGCTAGTAACCGTTGATTCATAGGGCGGAACGAAGTTGTTAAGCATTTTTGAACCGCACGTTGTCAATGTGCCTGCGGTGCAAAATAGATCTTTGTGAGCAATCGGAATGCCAGTTAGTAGACTAGCATTGCCATTTTGAATCTGCGTATCCGCATGAGCGGCTTGTTTAAGTGCGACGTCTTCACTGAGAGTGATGTAGCTATTAAGCTGAGGATCAAGCTTAGTAATTCGGTCTAAAAAGTAGCGAGTTAATTCAACGCTGGAAATGTCTTTATTGCGCAACTGCGCGGCTAACGTCGAGATGCTTTGGTCAAACATGCTTGTCTCTCTTAATCAATCACTTTAGGTACAAGGAATAAGCCCGCTTCGGTTTGCGGTGCATTCACTAAGAAATCGTCACGACGATTGTCTTCTGTTACCACGTCGTCACGTAAACGCTGCGTCATTTCAAGGGGATTGGACAAGGGTTCGATACCATCTGTATTGACAGATTGCATCTGTTCAACAAGAGATAAAACGCTGGAAAGTGATTGCTGATATTGTTCGGCATCTGCCTCCGTTAAGGCAAGGCGAGCCAAGTGTGCAATTTTCTGCACGTCTTGTTTGTCTATGGACATGTTCCACCTGATTCTTTCGATTGTCGTAAATGCCTTGATTGTATCCTTTAGTTGCATGCCTATAAAGCTAACTCAGTGAAAAACCGAGTTTTATTTGAAAACACGGGCCGATAAACCTGTTTTAGATTGATTCATCAGAAGAATTTTATTATTTGACTGGAATTGCTTGCCCATTGGTCGAGTGATTGTTACATTTTGTAGCTGTTCGTATCGTATTTATTAGGGTGTAATAATTCATGTTTAAGAAAATCAGGGGAATGTTTTCAAGCGATTTGTCTATTGACCTAGGAACGGCAAATACCCTTATTTACGTTCGTGATCGCGGAATTGTTCTGGATGAGCCTTCTGTGGTTGCTATTCGTCATAACGGAAACCAAAAGACAGTTGCTTCTGTGGGAACGGATGCTAAGCGCATGTTAGGTCGTACGCCTGGTAACATTACTGCGATTCGACCAATGAAAGATGGTGTCATTGCAGATTTCCATGTGACAGAAAAAATGTTGCAGTACTTTATTTCGAAAGTACACGAAAATAGTTTTTTGAAGCCAAGCCCGCGTGTGTTGGTTTGTGTGCCTTGTAAATCTACTCAAGTAGAACGACGTGCCATTAAAGAGTCAGCGTTAGGTGCTGGTGCCCGCGAAGTTTATATTATTGAAGAGCCAATGGCGGCAGCAATTGGTGCTGGCCTTCCTGTTGCGGAAGCGTCAGGTTCTATGGTTATTGACATCGGTGGTGGTACTACTGAAATCGCCATTATTTCCCTAAACGGTATCGTAACATCAGAATCTATTCGTGTTGGTGGCGACCGCTTTGATGAGGCGATTACGACTTATGTACGTCGTCAGTATGGCAGTCTGATTGGTGATGCTACCGCTGAACGAATCAAGAAAGAAATCGGCATGGCTTACGCGACAGGTGAAGAGTTGCAGATTGACGTGCGTGGTCGAAACCTTGCGGAAGGTATTCCTCGTTCATTTGTTCTAAATAGCAATGAAATTTTGGAAGCGTTGCAAGAGCCATTGGCGCAAATCGTTCAAGCGGTGAAAGGTGTGTTAGAACAATCTCCACCTGAATTGGCTGCAGACATTGGTGAAACCGGTTTGGTGTTAACTGGTGGTGGTGCTTTGCTTCGCGAGCTAGATCGTCTGATTAGTGAAGAAACGGGTTTGCCTGTGATTATTGCTGATGATCCGTTGACTTGTGTTGCCCGCGGTGGCGGTATGGCAATGGAATTAATGGATAAGCATGCCTCTGAACTATTTACTGCTGATAACGAGTAAAGGTTAGGAGCTTCACATTAATAATTCGCTTCTTTTTGGCGGTAAGATATCAAGCGCTCGATTTGTAGTGCTTGTTATTTTGTCTATTATCATGATCGTTGCTGATGTCCGCTATGCTGTATTCTCACAAGTGAGACCGTATTTGAGTCTCATTGTGACGCCAATACAGGAAGTGGTGAATGCGCCAAAGAAACTTTTTTACTGGGCTGGCGAACATTTAGAAAGCCGCGAAGGTTTGGTAAAAGAGAATCAAGCGTTACTGTCTGAGATTTTGGTGTTGCGCAGTAAACAGCAGCGACTGGAGTCATTACAGGCTGAAAACGTACGTTTGCGAGAGCTGCTGGACGCGTCGCAACGGGTTGATGAAAAGATTGTCATGGCTGAGGTAATTGGTTTCGATCAGAATGCCTACAGCCACCGAATTATGATTGATAAGGGTTTTTCGTCTGGAGCCTATATTGGTCAGCCAGTGTTGGATGCCACTGGTGTGCTTGGTCAAGTCATTGAAACAGCCGCTTACAGCAGTCGTGTGTTGCTGATTGCGGATGCCAGTCATTTTGTTCCTGTACAGCTTGCTCGAACAGGCTTTCGCGGCATTCTCAAAGGAACAGGGGACTTGAAACGCATGGAGCTGTTAAGTGTGCCCCGCTCGATTGATATTAAGAAAGGTGATGTATTAACCACGTCAGGATTGGATAAACGCTTTCCTCGTGGTTACCCTGTTGGTGTCGTAAAAAGCGTCAAATTATTATCTGGTCAATCCTACGCTAGTGTTGATGTTGTTCCTTTGGCTCAGTTAGGCCGGAGTCGACATGTCATGTTAATTGAAAAATCTGGGGCAGGGCGATAATGAAACCATTAGTAGTCTTTATGATTACCTTGTTGACCGCTTTGATGTTAGAGGCGATTCCTTTCCCTGAAGAGTTTTTGTGGTTTCGTCCAGAATGGGCGCTGCTGGTAATCTTGTATTGGGTAATCGCTTTACCTTTCCGAGTCGGTGTTGGCTTAGCTTGGGTTCTGGGGTTAATGGTAGACTTACTGCAAGGCGGTATTATTGGCCAACACTCATTAACTTACGTCATTATTTCCTACACTTGCGCTTTGTTTTATCAACGACTGAGAATGTACCACCGTTGGCAGCAAGGGGTTTTTGTTGCTGTTTTAGTGAGCGTAAATCAGCTAGTCGATTTTTGGATTGACCACTATTTAGGCTATGCTGAACCTACTTTGCTTATTTTTATGCCTGCTGTTGTCACTGGCCTTCTATGGCCATGGTCTTTTATTATTCTACGCAGTGTACGGCGCATTTACTCGATTAGATAATTTTAATAGGACATTTTTATGCTTGTATTGGCCTCGGCCTCCCCCAGAAGAAAAGAGCTGTTAAGTCTCTTAGTGAGAGAGTTTGAGGTCCTGCCGGCAGACATAAACGAAACACCGCGGACTCAGGAAATACCGCAAGACTATGTATTAAGAATGGCGGAAGAAAAAGCCATTGCTGCAGCCGCTAAATTCCCTTCTGCTTTTCATACTCCTACTTCATCCCCTGTTATTTTCGTTGCATCAGACACTAGTGTGGTGGTCGATCAGAAAATTTTAGGTAAGCCTGCTAATCTAGAGGAAGCAAAGCAGATGCTGCGTTTGCTGTCTGGACGAAATCATCAAGTCATGACGTCTTTGTGCCTTATGAATTTATCTGGTGACCATAAGGTGTCAACTTGTGTGAATACAGAGGTGAGATTTCGTGCTATTTCGGACCTTGAAATTGAGCACTACTGGCGTAGTGGCGAACCACAGGATAAAGCTGGCTCTTATGCGATTCAAGGGCTCGGCGCTGTGTTTGTTGAGTCCATGCAAGGCTCTTATTCGGCGGTTGTTGGCTTGCCTTTGTTTGAATGCGCGCAGCTGTTATCACAATTTGGAATTCATTCTTTAGAGGAGGTGTCTCATGAGTGAAGACGTACTCATTAATGTCACTCCCATGGAAATTCGAGTTGCCCTCGTTGAAAATGGGGTATTGCAAGAAGTTTACATTGAACGTTCTAGCCGTAAGGGCATTGTTGGTAATATTTATCAGGGCAAAGTTGTTCGTGTTTTGCCTGGAATGCAGGCGGCTTTTGTTGATATTGGTTTGGAGCGAGCGGCTTTTATTCATGTTTCTGAAGTGGCCGATCGAGATGCGGTGAACCCGAGTGATCAAATTGGTGACTACCTTCGTGAGGGTCAGTCATTGGTCGTGCAAGTGACAAAAGATCCTATTAGCAGCAAGGGTGCGCGCTTAACGACTCATCTTTCTATACCGTCTCGTTACTTAGTTTATATGCCAGATCAATCTCACGTTGGTGTGAGTCAACGGATTGAAGATGAACAAGAACGTGATCGTCTTAAGCTGTTGGTCTCGGAAGCTTTGACGGATGCGGATGAAAACAGTGGTTATATTTTACGGACTGCGGCTGAAAGGGCTGGCGAAGAAGAAATTCTGGCGGATATCAAGTTCCTTACGCGTCTTTGGCAATCCGTAAAGCGTCGTATGAAAAATGCCAAAGCCCCCTCTGTCATATACGAAGATCTACCTTTGCATCTTCGTACCATGCGAGATTTGGTTAGCCTCACAACTGAAAAAATACGTATAGACTCAAAAGAGAATTATGCCAAATTGCGTTCGTTTGCGGATGACTTCATTCCTGAGTTGGTCGGACGGATTGAGTATTATCCTGGTGAGCGTCCTATTTTCGACTTATACAGTGTCGAAGATGAAATTCATAAAGCGTTAGATCGAAAAGTCCAGCTTAAGTCTGGTGGTTATTTATTGGTTGAGCAAACTGAGTCGATGACCACCATCGATGTGAACACGGGTGCGTTTGTTGGTAGCCGAAATCTTGAAGAAACCATCTATAAGACAAATTTGGAAGCCGCAACGGCCATTGGACGCCAATTACGACTTAGAAACCTTGGTGGCATCATCATTATCGACTTCATTGATATGGAAGACGAAGAGCATAAGCGCCAGGTGTTACGCATGCTTGAAAAGGTACTAGATACCGATCATGCGAAAACGAAGATTACTGGTGTCTCTGAACTTGGTTTAGTCGAGATGACGCGTAAGCGAACTCGTGAAAGCCTTGGTCAGACTTTGTGTGAACCTTGTCGTGCCTGTCGTGGCAGTGGCTTGGTGAAAACACCTGAAACGGTTTGCTACGAAGTGTTTCGTGAAATTCTACGGGCTGATCGTGCTTATGACTCGCAAACTTATACTGTCTTGGCATCCACTTCTGTGGTTGAGCGGTTTTTAGACGAAGAAAGTGCGGCTGTTGCCGAATTGGAAGCCTTCATTGGTAAAACCATTCGCTTTCAGGTTGACTCTGTCTATACGCAAGATCAATATGATGTTGTGCTTCGCTAATTGAATGGCTTTTTAACATGAGTTGGATATTCCGCAAGCTAACCCTGTTTTGTTTTTGGGGGCTTGTCACATTTTCCATCATACTGGCTGTGTTTGCGTCCAGTGTTGGTTATTTGCTGCCGTATTTGGACAATTATCGTCCTCAAATCGAGCGCAATCTGACGCAAATAACGGGTTATCCTGTCAGTTTAGGTCCGGTAGATGGTGCCTTAGAGGGTGTCGATCCGATTTTTTCGGTGTCTGACTTTCGATTGACGGCAAATGGCACGCCAGCGATTGATATCGATGAAGTGCGAGTGCGCATTGATACCATCCATTCTTTGCTTACGTTGCAGCCTCAGTTTACCTATATTCGTTTTGTTAGCCCCGTCATTTCCTTGCAAGAGACGGATGGACAATGGCGTTTAAATGGCGCTGAGGCAAAACAACAAGTCAATGATGAGATTGGTCTAGAAAGGGTATTGGGCTATTTATCCGCCCAGAAAAACTTTTCTATTCAAGAAGCCCGCTTACAATTGCACAGTGAGCGCCTAGGTTTCCATCGCATTGCCTTTCCTGAAATTTATCTCTTTCAAAAACAATTCGAGTCACTGTTAACTTCTACATTTTATTTGGACGATGGCAAAGAGCCTTTTCAAGTCAATGCAAGGATCGAAGAGCCATTAGGGTTTTTAGGGCATTACCGAGTAAATGCTGAGATAACAATGCCAGTGGTTGATTTGCCGGTTTCGGCGCTGCTGTCAGATAAGATTCCTGCGCTCAAAACAGCTCGTTTTGGTGGTAATGTTTGGTTGAATGCTTTAGTTGGCAAAGAAATCTCCGCTCAATTGGCGTCAACGAAGTTGCAGTTAGGTTTTCAAAATGGTGAGGAATACCGAGTGTCTGCAGCAGCCAATTTGCAGCTTAAATTGGACAAGCCGAGTGTCAAATTAGAGGTTCAAGATCTTACGTTTGCTGAGACGGATGGGACCTCTTATGCCGCTAGCAATTTGGCACTTAATTGGTCTGACTTAACCCGTCGAGCTACTTTATCTTTCGATCAACTTAATCTTGAGTTGATGAATGGGCTGGCGAGACAAGTATTACCAGAGGAGGCTCGAGCGTATAAAATTTTGTCGGGGTTAGCGCCACGAGGTACCGCTAAAAACGGGCGTTTAACGTTAGATTTTAATGATGATGAGCCTCATTTTGAGTTGGTAACCAATTTAGCATCGGCTTCTGTTGAAGGGCATAATGGCATACCGAGAGCCAATAATATTGATGCAGTGTTTGGCTTATCGGACACCAGTGGTTACATCGACTTTATTGGTCATGATAGTCAATTGGCGTTTGATGAACTTTATGATGATACTTGGTTAACTCAGTCTGTATCGGGTTATGTTCGTTGGCAAAAGCAGCAAGATATTTATTTGGTGGCTGGGCAAGATTTAATGATCGAGCGAAATGGGGCGAATGTTCAAGGTGGTTTTCGCCTTGAGGTTCGTCAGGATCTGCCTGACTGGATTGCCCTGGATTTGCATGGTGACAATCTGCCAGTGATGGATCGTCTGACCTATGTGCCACCCAAGGTACTTAATAAAGATCTTGATCAATGGTTAGAAGGGTCTTTTGCAAATGCCGGTCAAGTGGACAGTTTTGATCTGCTAATACACAGTAATTTGTCGGATAACTATGATTCCCATGTTCGACTTCAGATGGACGTGAGTGATTTATCCTTAACCTTTGACAAAAATTGGCCGACCGCAAATAAGGTGAATGGTCATTTTGAGTTGGATAAATCCGGCGTTCTTGTTCAAGTTGATTCCGCTATGATGCAAAGCTTGCCAATCTCAAACCTAGCTATTTCTGTCCCCGTTGTGAACGGTAAAGCGGATTGGTTAAACATTAAGGGAGAGATGATAGAAGATTCGAAAAATGTGCTTTCTATGTTGTCTGCAAGCCCGTTGGCTGACTCCGTATTGAAGCCTTTTGAGAATTGGCAATTAGCGGGTGAGATAAACGGACGATTCGATATATCAATACCATTTAGTGAGCAGCTTACGCCTAAAGTCGATTTGCAGGTCGATTTTGCTCAGAATCCATTGACCATTGGGGATATTGGTTTGAGTCTAGAGATTGATCAAGGTCAGCTCAAATACGACTCAGAAAACGGTTTACTAGGGTCTGAGTTTGATGCCACGTTATTTGGTGGTCAGTCCCATCTCACTTTATCTTCCACGCAATCTGAACAAGGCATATCTGTCTTAGGAGACCTCTCTGGTGAGGTGCAGCCGCAACGAATTGCTCAATGGCATAAATTTCCTGAGGCTGTTATTAGCCAAATATCTGGCACAACTCTCTATCGAGGTAAATTAGCGGTCAATCAATCACAAGATGGCCAGGTGGATCTTAATATTAAAAGTGATCTGCAGGGAGTCGCGTTGTCATTGCCTGCGCCTGTTGGGAAAGTGTCTGACGAAAGTAAATCACTGGAAGTTAAGCTAATGCAGCATGAGCAAGACCTAGTGGTGGACATTAATTATGATGGGCTTTCTCAGGGGCGCTTCTTAATGCAAAGCAACGGGTTCACGGGAGGGGAGTTATTGTTAAATACAACAAAAACGATGCCCTTTGCCAAGACCATTCCAAAAGGGTTGGTCATTCGTGGTGAGCTGGAGCATCTATCTGTTTCCGCTTGGCAGGATATTATGCTTGGTCTACATCAAGAGTTAGAGGCTTCTAAAGCGCCAGAAACCGGACCACCTGCTTTGCTTTCCAGAATCGATTTAATCATTGATCAGCTTGATATAAACACCAACAATCAATGGAATAACCTCAAAATTCGTTACGATGGGTCGCAAAATAAAACCTTACTGGTGAATGCTGACGAAGTGGATTTTGCGCTACGAGATATTAATGGTCAGCCAGATTTGCATTTTGGTTTTCTCAGTTGGCGCTTTGCAAAAGAAGATGAACTTTCTGCTGGTGACGATCTCAATAGTAAGCCGGATGTGAACTCGAATGGGGCGGATCGGGCACCGATTGCAGCGCAAGATGTGCCGAATATGACTCTGTCAGTGGATGAGTTGTATTTAAACGAAAAACCATATGGTGATTGGCAGTTGAAGGTTGCTCAACAAGGCGATACTTTAAGGATAGAGCCTATCTCAACCAAACTGAAAACCGGCCATTTCAATGCTAGCTTGTTTTGGCAGGATACAGGTTTAAGTTCGAATGTTGAGTTTAACATTAACACAAAAGGCAAGGATCTGGCCGAGTTGACGGGTAAATTCTCAGATGAAGCCTTTGTGTCATCGGACTCGTTCAATATTGATGTGGCGTTAAGCTGGCATGGTCATCCATTCCATTTTGATCGAGAGACGGTCACTGGTCACATTAAATTCTCAGCCGAAGATGGAAATTTCAGCCAAGTGGATGAACTGCCTGCCTTTTTGAAAGCATTGGGCATTTTTAATATTGGCGCATTGAGTCGTCGTTTAACATTGGATTTTTCTGATATTTATGAACCTGGTTTAACTTATGATGAGTTTAATGGAGAAATGCAGCTGAAGGACGGTGTATTAACCACCAAAAAGCCGGTTTCTATTATTTCTCCAACGGCGGAATTGTATTTATCCGGTACGGCAAATATTGTGGATGAAACCCTGGACGAAACGTTGACGGCGACTTTCCCTATTTCGGGTACTTTGCCTCTGGCGGGTTTGATCTGGGGAACGCCACAATTGGCAGGTCTATTATTCATTACGGATAAGCTGATTGGCGATCAAATTTCAAAAGTAACCAGTGTCCAATATAAGGTGAAAGGGTCATTTAGTGATCCAGAGATCACGCCAGTTCGCTATAAGCCAAAACAAGGGAAAAATTAATGGAAAGCTTATCTGTTGCCGCCATTCAATTGACCAGTAGTAATGTGTGGCATGAAAATCTTTTAGAAGTAAAACGCTTGGTGACGGCGGCCGCTAAAGAGGGTGCCCGTCTAGTGGTGTTGCCAGAAAATGTGTTTTTGTTTGATGGCAAAGGCATGCGGCGTCTCGCTGAGTCAGATGTTCAGCAGCAAATACTGACAGAAGTCTCCGAGCTGGCGAAAGGTTTGGGTATTTATTTGGTAATTGGTTCTCATCCATCCATTCAAACGGAATCGGGTCAACCTGTATCCTCTGGACGAGTTCGTCAAACTTTGTGGGTGATTGGGCCGGACGGAGAGTTAATAGAAAGGTACGATAAAATTCATTTGTTTGATGTCACCGTCGATGATAAAGCGGGATCTTATTTAGAGTCTGAGGTGATTGAACCGGGTGATTTATTGCCCAAAGTCGTCGATATTGATGGCTTTAAGGTGGGGCTAAGTATTTGCTATGATCTACGGTTTCCTGAGCTTTACCGCCAGCTTTCAGGACAGGGTGCGGAATTATTATTGGTGCCTGCGGCCTTTACTTATGTCACAGGGAAGGCTCATTGGTCGACCTTGTTGGCAGCTCGTGCAATAGAAAATCAATGCTTTGTGTTGGGGGTGAATCAGTGTGGTTGGCATAATGAAAAACGTCAAACATATGGTCACAGCTGCTTATATTCGCCTTTCGGAGAAAAACAATTATCTTTGTCTGAAGAGTCGGGTTATTTTGTGCAAAGAATCCACAAATCAGAGTTAGTTAAATGCCGGGATAAAATGCCTTGTTTGTCCCATCGACGTTTGTAATGACGATGACGTAAAAAAGCCCGTTTTGATGCAATGAACTGACCCCCAATAGTTGGACATTCCAATTACTGGGGGTCTTTTTATGTCCAAATATCACAGAGCATTTAAACTGTCTTTAGCCAAGTTATCTCAACACCAAGGCTCAAGATCCATTGCCCGAA
>NZ_JSEE01000010.1 GCF_001625355.1 Marinomonas sp. TW1 | reverse complement strand
ATGAGTGGAGCTCATCGATGCTGAGAAGTAACTGTTGAATAGACACAAAAAAAATCCGATTAAGAAAGCTTAATCGGATTTTCTGAGGCTATTCAATTAAATTCAACCCTTAAGTGAACAGCATTAGCCGATGGGCTCCTTTTTTTGTGACAGGGCAGAACGCATGGGGTCTTTATTTAGAGTAAACGTTTGCGAATATTCACCACAACAATTTCGGCGACGATAACGACTGCGAAAATGGCCAGTAGAGATAACGCCACTCTGTCCCACTGGAATAAGTTCATCGAATCGTCTAACACCACGCCAATTCCGCCCGCGCCGACTAACCCAAGAACCGCCGACTCACGAACATTAATGTCCCAACGAAACAAGACGATACTGAAAAACGCCGGTAATACTTGGGGCCAATAGCCCTTGAGCAAAATAGACAACCAAGAAGCGCCAGTGGCTTTGAGTGCTTCAATGGAGCCCATGTTAACTTCTTCTATCGCTTCCCCTAGTAGCTTGCCAACAAAACCAATAGAGCGGAAGGCGATGGCTAACACGCCTGCAATCACTCCAGGTCCAAAAATGGAGACAAACAATAGCGCCCACACTAAGGAGTTAACCGAGCGTGACGAAACCAAGAAGAATCGTGAGATCCAGTGACACCAAGCCGAATTGACGATGTTGCTGGCATTCATTAATGCTAAGGGAATCGCAAAGATGAGTGTGATGAGAGTGCCCAGCGTGGCGATGTTGAGTGTCTCAATCATCGCATCGTGAACGGCAACAGGGTAATACGCAAAATCAATTGGCCACATACGTGCAAACATATCGGCCATTTGTTCAGGGGCGTCGAGTAAAAACTCGGGAATCACCTCGACGGATTTAATGGATTGAACGAAGGCCATGATGAGTACTAGGTAAACCGCATAGCGAGACAATTTCTGCTTTAATGTAAAGCGCTGCCAGTGATGATCTATTGTGTTCATAATGTATATTCCTAGGTCAGGCTAGCGAAAAATGCGGCGAACGATGTTGGATAGGAACTCGCCAAACATAATCAGTGCGATGATGACGATCAGGATGGCCGCGACAAAATCATAATCAAAGCGTTGGAAGGCTGAGAAGAGTGTGCCGCCCAGTCCACCGGCACCAACAATCCCGACCATGGTTGAGTTACGTAGGTTGGAGTCGAGTTGATAGGTGGAAAAACCAATGAAGCGCGAAAACACCTGTGGCATGACGGAAAATAAAATAATGCTGGTAAAACCTGCTCCAGTCGCTCGGATGGCTTCAACTTGTTTTAGGGAAATCTCTTCAATGGCTTCCGCAAAGAGTTTGGCAATAAAGCCAATAGACGCCACGATCAAGGTTAGAATCCCAGCCAATGCGCCAAATCCCACGCTTTTTACGAACAAGATGGCAATGATCACAGGGTGGAATGTACGACAAAGCGCAATCAACATTCGTACTGGTGTGCTGACCCACGTTGGCATTAGGTTTCGAGCAGCAAATAACCCTAAAAAGAGAGAAAAGAAAATACCAAAAATACTCGAAATAATGGCAATTTCTAAGCTTTCAATAAGACCGCTGAGCAACAGCGACCAGCGACTAAAATTTGGCGGAACCATGCGTCCTAAAAGATTGCTAGCATGGCCTAAACCATCGTTAAAACGCTCCCAACTCAAGCCCATAGCCTGAAAAGAATAGACGACATAACAAATAACGATCAGCCAGGTAGCGGTAACAAACCAATTTTGTTTAAAGGGATTGTCTCTGTTCGGTGAGGAATTTATACCAGCCATGATTCACCTCCATAGATTTGTTTCAGGTGTTCATCGGTGATGTTTTCTGGTGGTCCATCATAGACAACCACGCCATTACTCATGCCAATCATACGTTTGGCAAATCGGCTAGCCAGTTTTACGTCATGGATATTGACCAAAGTGGGCAGTTGTTTCTCATCAGAGAATCGTTGTAAAAGTTCCATGATCTCGACGGCCGTTTTTGGGTCAAGCGAAGACGTAGGTTCATCCGCCAAGAGAATTCTTGGGTTTTGCATGACGGCTCTGGCAATACCAACTCGTTGGCGTTGCCCGCCAGAAAGGCTGTCGGCACGTTTCATAGCGTGTTCACTTAAGCCCACAGCGTCCAATAATTCAAACGCGGTATTGATGTCTTCTTGGCTGAATTTTCGACGCCATGCTTTCCATGCGGACATATAACCAAGACGACCGGTTAGGACATTTTCTATGACGGTGAGTCGTTCGACCAGATTGTACTCTTGGAATACCATGCCGACTTGGCGGCGTAGCTTGCGTAATTGCGAACCCTTGGCAAGGCAAAGGTCATTGTCGTCAAATAATATTTGTCCGTCAGTAGGATCAATTAAGCGGTTAATACAGCGCAGTAGGGTACTTTTGCCTGTTCCAGAAGGGCCAATGATGGCCACAATACCAGGCTCAGTAATGTGAATGTCGATGCCTTTTAAAATTGGGTTACCGGCGGTGTATTCTTTTTTTAAGCCTCGAATTTCAAGAAAATTTGAGTGCTCAGCTGTGTTATGAGTGACAGACATAGTGTTTCCTAAAGACAAAGAGTGCCGAGCAACCTGATGAATCAGGTTGCTGGTCTTTATATAAATAAGGTGTTCGGTTAAAACAGGGTTTACTGGTTTTTGCTGGCGGCGGCTTTTGCTGCTTTGGCTCGTTTAGCCGCCGCTTTAGCCGCATCGGCTTCGGCTAGCTGTTTGAGTCCAGCTTTGGTGTAAGCCGTACCTGATGCGTGAGCAATGTCACGGATGACTTGCCATTCTTCTTTATAGGTAACGGGGAAGAAGCGATCAGCGCCACCAAAGGTTTGCTGCATGTCAGCTGGGAAGCGGAAGGTAAAGAACGCTTTTTTGATTTTTTCAACCAGTTCAGGGTGAAGATCATGAGCATAACCAAAAGAAGACGTTGGGAATCGAGGGCTGGTATAAATGATACGGAAGTCCTCTTTGTTGATGCGTTTGGCATCCACCATGCGTTTAAAAACGTCAGATGCAACCGGAGCGGCTTCATAGTCGCCGGATAACACACCCATCACTGATTGGTCATGCTTGCCGGAATATTTCACTTCATAGTCTTTGTCTGGTGTGAGTCCAAGCGCAGGGAAGATGGCTCGTGGTGCTAAGTTACCAGAGTTGGAAGAGGCGGATGTGTGAGCGACCACTTTACCTTTTAAATCGGTCATTTTCTTGATGTCGCTGTCTTGGCGTACGATCGTGATCAGGTTATAACCCTGAAAAGACTCTTCGGTTCCTTTTACGGCAATGGGAACTAAGCCACCTAAATTCACAGCATAGCCTGTTGGTCCGGTTGAGAAGCCTGCAATGTGCAAGCGACCAGAACGTAACGCCTCGACTTCCGCCGCGTTTGAGTGGACTGTGTAATACACCACTTTTTTGCCAGTGACCTCGCTGAGGTATTTTTGGAAATCACTAAAGGCGTCTTTATAGACCGCTGGATCTTCAACTGGAGTATAGGTAAAGACCAGTGTACTTGGGTCGCGCCATTGGTTTGAGTCTTTTGGCAGATCAGCGACCAGATCGTAGTTTTCGTCACAGAATTTATCGTCCAAAACGCCACGATAGCTACAATCATCCGCTAGGGCTGTAGTTGCGCCTAACAGTAATGAGCTTGAGAGCACTAAACCTGTCAATAATTTAATAGGCATTATTGTTTTCCTCATGATGTATTTTTTTATTGTTATCACCGGTCGGGAGGTTCCGTTGTCGGAGATGAGATAACCCCACTTCAATGTCGGGTTAAGTCTTCTACAGCAAGGCCAATGCCAATGTTTAAAAACATAATAAAAACAAAGGCTTGATATTATTTTATGGTCTCGTTTTATTGGCTTGGGACGCTTTAGTCTCATGATAAAATGCAAAATGGGTCATTCGTGTCCTTCTGCTTCGATAGATTTGTATTGTTGTTTATCTAATTGGTGTTTTTTCATTTTGCGATACAAGGTTTTGCGTGACATATCCAGCAGCTCAGCCGCCTCATTCAATAAGCCGTTTGTGGCCCTTAAACCTTCTTCAATAATGTGACGCTCAAATTGGTCCATACGTTCTTCATAGCTGCCATTAATGTCGTCCTGTCGTTTGATGGAGGCCAGTGAGGTTTCGCTGATGCCGAGTACGAACCGATCTGCGGCGTTCTTTAATTCACGAACGTTACCAGGCCACTGATGTTGAATTAAATAATCTAGGTAGGACGGAGTAATACTGGGCCGTTCCCGAGCAAAATGTTCAGCGGCTTTTTGTGCATAATGATGAAAAAGCGGCAAAATGTCCTCAGGACGATCTCTGAGAGGCGGAATGGTAAGGCTGGCCACATTGAGTCGATAAAATAAGTCCTGACGAAATTTCCCTTCTTCACCGAGTTGCGCCAGATTGTCCTTACTGGCCGCAATCACAGTGAGCTCAACCGGAATGGGCGTGGTGCTACCGACGCGTTCAATGGTACGTTCTTGCAAGACTCGCAATAATTTGATTTGTACGGGCAGAGGCATGGTTTCGATTTCATCTAAAAATAATGTGCCGCCATTTGCGGCTTCGATCTTGCCTATATGGCGTTTATTGGCTCCGGTGAATGAGCCCGCTTCATGCCCGAAAAGCTCACTTTCAATGAGACTTTCGCTAATGCCACCACAGTTAATGGCAATGAAACGACCTTTGTTTCGTAGACTGAATTGATGCAAAGCTCTGGCAACGACATCTTTGCCGCATCCGGTTTCCCCATAAATAATGGTGTCAACGTTGGCTTGTGCCAGAGAAGAGATATGTTGACGAATGTTTTTGATGGCCGCTGATTCGCCAATAATTAAGTTTTCTAACCCGGTTTGTTGGGCAAGGTTGTGTTTGAGTTTGCGGTTTTCTAAGATCAGCTGGCGTTTTTCTGAGGCTCTTTGTAATTGATTAATCAGTTGAGCTGGTTGCAAAGGTTTTTCAAGAAAGTCATAAGCACCTTCCTTCATGGCTTCAATGGCCATTGGGATGTCACCGTGACCGCTCATGAGTAGTACGGGCAGTTCATGATCTAACTGCTGTAAGTGAGCGAGTAAATTCATACCATTCATTTTTGGCATCCTGACATCGCTTAGTACCACAACAGGGCTGTTTTTATCGAGTTGTGAGATGGCTTTGTCTGCTCGGCTGTAACTCTCGATTTGGAAGCCTTCGAGCTCCAGCATTTCGGTTAATGCTTCGATAATGGCTTGATCATCGTCGATTATGATTATTTTTATTATGTTTAGCATTTATTGTTCTGCCTTTGCTAATTCTAAGGTGAAGCGACTGCCTATCTCGGGTGTCGATGAGACTCTGATTTGACCGCCAAAGTCTTGGACTATGTTATAGCTAATGGATAAACCGAGTCCGAGTCCTTGTCCTACTTCTTTTTGGGTGAAAAAAGGGTCGAAAATTTGCTCTATTTGATTCTCTTCAATGCCTATGCCGGTATCGCTCACATCAATGAATATCCTATCGCCTTGTTCGTACACTTCGATAGACAGTTGTTTTATAGGTGCACTGGAGAGAGCGTCAACCGCATTACTAATGAGATTGACCATGACTTGTTCTAAACGAATGGGTTCCGCCAAGACAGAAAGAGAAGAGGTGCTAATCTGATAATCAAGCTGGCAACCTTGGTCGGCAATTTGACTCGACATGAGTTCGATGGCATCTCGAATAACGGCATCTAAGTCGACCGGCGTAAGTTCTGTTCCGGCAACACGAGCGAAGGCTTTGAGGTGCTTAGTGATGCGTGTGATTTTGGTGAGCAGTTGGCTGATTTTTTGTAGGCTGGTTTGTGCCTTATCCATTTGGGCTTTTTCCATATGGCGTCCAGCGGTATGCAAATGGCTGGCAATGGCGGTCAGTGGTTGATTTATTTCGTGTGTAATGCCGACGCCAAGCTTGCCTAGTGCTGCGAGCTTACCGGCTTGTACCAATTCGTTTTGAGCGGCTTTTAATTGCGCTTCTGCAGCGACTCTTTCTTCGATTTCAGCGGCGAGCGTTTGATTGGTGTGTTCAACTTGTATGGCTGTTTTCTGAAAGTACTGGAGATCACGAGCCATGCTTGATACTTCGTCATGACCCACAATACGGATTTTAGTGTCCAATTGTGAGCTGGCAATGGCTCGCATATTCTGTTGCAGTTCAATAATGCGTTGCAATACATTGCGACGCACATAAAACCAAGAAATCGCACACGCAATGCTCAGGCTAATAAGAGACAGAAGTAGAATGTTACGAATGCTGCCATGGATGGATTTGATCGCTCTTTCGAGTGAGCCACGAATACTGGTATTGGTGTTATTCGTGTATTGATTGATTTGTGCCGCTAATTGTTGAATGTGTTGTTGGCTGTTTTCTAAGAGAAAACTTTGCTGGTAGAGCAGATCTAGTTCTTCATTTTTGAGTTGAAAAAGCGGTCCTTGTCTGGAGCTCATTGTGAGTAAGTCGAATAATGATTCCTGCAAGGAAGCTGGCACTTGTGGCAGTACAGAGAGGTATTCTGCTATTTCAGCCCCTAGCTTTTCTAGCCTTAAAAAGGTGTAGTCTAACTCGTTAAAGGACGCATCGTTACTGACTTTTTCAATTAAGCCAGAGAAATAGTAGAGTCGATGTATGACCTCTTCTAACTCAGGCGTATGGTGAATCTGATCCATTTGATAAATCGCGTCTTGGAATAACGGAAAGACAAACAAAGAATGTTTTGCGAGTTCCTGTCTGATTACTTCTCGACGTTCTACACTTTGATTTAACAGCGTTAGGCTGTTGCTAATTTGTGTAATGAGTTCAAGAAAGTAGCGATTGTAATCCGGTAAGTTGCGCATCAACGAATCCATTTCACGGATGGCGGAGCTGAGTTCGCGCATGGCTTTGGCTCTGGCAACGGATGAGTCACTGGTTACGAGCAGTGGTGCGGTGGCAACAATCTGTCGGCTTTTATCGTTTAACCGAGCGGCGGCATCCAATCCGGGAATATCTTGCTGCTTTAACAACAAAAGACGGTCACTGAGTTGCAAATAGGTGTTAGTCGCCATCCCACTTGCCACAATGGTGATAGAAGATATCAGAAAAAAAGCCAAAAATAGCCTGTCACCAATACCAATATTACGAAGCCAAGAAAAGCTGGGAATCCCCATTTATGTACGTCCTATTATTTTTATAATTCATTTACCTAATGAAAGATTGATGCCAACTTCAACACCTTCATTCTATTAGGTTTGGGGTTTATATTGCGGACAAAAATGTCCCATCACAAGTGTTTGCTGTGTTTTGTGATCCTAGTTAGTGCTGATGACGCCATGTTTCTGCGGATGAGAGGTGATTGTTGTGAAAGGGCTTTGAGTGTTGTTTGTGTTGAATTCGTGAAAGGGCTGTTAAGGTTTAACCATAGGCTCAAACATCTCAAGGTTTTTGATGCGAGATGTTTGAGCGTTATTTGTCGTCCTTAAAGTCGTTGCAATCCCCACAGTAAATACAATCCACCTAAGATGGAGGCGACCATGCCCGCTGGAATCTCTTGTGGATAGAGCCATTGTCTGCCCAACCAATCGGCAAATAACATCAAGAAACTGCCCACTAACGCGGCCGCTATTAGATGCTCTTTCGCGCGATTAAAGCCCAACATGCGAGCCAAATGAGGGGCCATGAGACCCACGAAGCTGAGAGGCCCAACCACTAACGTAGCGGCGACGGTTAAGCAGGCTGAAATGGCTAACAACACCAATCTGGAGCGACTGACTTTTATGCCTAAAGACTGAGCACTGGCTTGGCCTAGAGGTAAAATGTCTAGCCATTTAGTAAACAGAAACACCAAAGAAACCAGCACAAGGGTGAACACTAACGTCATCAATAAGGTTTGGTAAGTAACATAGTAGGTAGAGCCCGACATCCAAGCGAGGAACTGATAGTTACGTGGATCGCCGCCCGCTAAGATGATGGTTTGAATGGCGTTCATCAAAGCGGTAATGGCCACACCGGTTAATAATACGCGTTCTGGCTGGAAGCCCGATTTGCGGTTGAGCAGCACAATGATCAACATGCTTAACGCAGCACCGATTAACCCACTGAGGTACATTCCTGCAATACCAGTGGCTAGACCGGTATACAAAGATAGAATCAAACCGATGGCTGTCCCCGAGCTAATACCAATGACCTCTGGGCTGGCCATCGGGTTGCCACTGATACGTTGAATAATGGTTCCGGCCACCGCCAACATAGCGCCTGCTAGTACCGCAGTTAACAGTCTAGGTAAACGCCAATCCAGCATTGACCATTCACCGTTTAATAATAGCCATTGCCAACCTTGGTTTTGCAGTGACACGGTAGAAAAGACCGCCAAGCCCAACAGTAGGATGGCGGCGGTGAACAGAATGGACTTTTTGCCAAAACGACGAACTTGAGGTGTATGACGTGTCAGTACGGTTTCGGTTTGTGTTTGGTTTCTCATCGACAGCTTGGGCAGCAGCCATAACATCAAAGGGGCGCCCAATGCCGCCGTGGCGGCACCAGTTTGAATGTACATGGGCATGTAACCCGGCAAAGACTGAATTAACAAATCGGTTAGGGTGAGCAGTAAAGCCCCAATAATCATTGCCACAATGAGTTTAGGGGCCAATCGACGAACGCCTAATAAGCGCGTAATCGCTGGGGCAGCTAAGCCAATAAAGCCGATCACGCCGACACTTGCTACGACCCAGGAAGTGAGTAGAACGGCCAAACCTAAACAAATAAAGCGTAATTTGGCTAAGGAAACGCCTAAGCTTTTCGCGCCCGATTCAGTGAGTTCCAAAAGACTCAGAGGTTTGAGAAAAAGGAAAGCCGCACCGGTGGCTATGATGACTTTAGGCAATAAATATTGCACATTTTCCCAGCCTGTTTGCACCAGAGAGCCTGCGCCCCAAATCATTAAACCGGAGAGTTTTTCTTCATTGAGAATTAGCAGAACCGTACTAAAGGCACCAAAATACAGATTAATCACCAAACCGGTAATGACGACAATGGTGGGTGATAGAGCGCGTCGCCATGACAAAGCAAAAACCAATGCCATGGTGATTAAACCGCCCATTAGAGCGACCAGACTGTGCGAAATTTCGATTAACCAGGGGGCGTAAAGAGTGGCCAGCATTAAACCAAAACTGGCCCCTGTGGCGACCCCCAAAGTAGACGGTGAGGCAATAGGATTGCGCAACACTTGCTGCATCAATACCCCTGCGACCGCCAGTGCGGCACCGCAAATTAAGGTGGTAAAGAGTCGAGGCCACCAGGTTAAAGACAGCTTGATGGAAATGACAGACTGCCAATCTGTATGGAGAACACTTTGTAAGGCCAGATTAAATGGCATTTGTGCCGTCAGTTGTAGATAACAGACGGCTAGAACAGCCAGCAGGAGAAGGCTGATGAAGCTAAAGGGGAGAATGCGCATTAGTTTGCCTCCTGTTCTGTCATGGCGTGTGTAATAAGGGTGGCAAAACGAACCGTAGAGGGAATGGCACCAAAGCTCCAAACCGGTTCGATGCGCAATACTGGATGACCTGATTGTTTAATTAGGTACTGCCATAGCTGATCTTGTGCGAGGTGTTCTTTGGCACCCGCAGGAAGTGGGTCCACGACAACAAATTGCCCTTTGATCTCCAATAAGCTATCAATGCCGACCAGAGCAAAGCCCCATGCATTGGTGTCACCTGACCAAGCATTCTTGATGCCTAATTGATTTAGCGCGATTTGGAACATGCTGTTTTGACCAAATACCCGCACATGACGAGCGTCCATAAACTGAATCATGAGGAGATCCGCTTGTGGTTTGGCTGGCAAGGAGGCTTTGAGCTGCTGTAACGTATTTTCCGACCTTGTAATGAGTTGCCGTGCGGCGTCTTCTTTGCCGATGGCCGACGCCATAGTATTGGTAAAGTCTTGTAGGGCTTGCCAGTTGGCTTTGCCATCGGCATAGATGGAAATGGCGGTAACCGGCGCGATTTTTTCCAGTCTGGCTTGATGATATTGATACGCTGGTGAAACAAAAATATGGTCGGGTTTTAGCTCGGCTAGACGTTCTAAGTTAGGTTGTGTTCTTAGGCCGATGTCTACCGATTCATCGGGAATGCTTGGCTCTTTCACCCAAGCGTTATAAGCCGTCTTTTGAGTAGCACCAACCGGTGTTACACCTAAACCTAACAGGGTTTCGGTATGAGACCAGTCTATGGACACTAAGCGTTGTGGCTCAGCATGCAGTGTCCAACTGCTTAGACATAACAACAAGGTTGTCAGTCCAAAACGTTTTATCGAATGAACAATCATGGGAATTCTCACTGAAGTAGAGTGCCTTGGCTGTTAGTTTGGCATGGCAACTGGGTAGCCAGCAGGGTGATCGGCAACGTGCATGTCGATGTCGTAAATTTGTTTTAAGTGCGCTTGATTAAACAAATCGTTAACGGCGCCCGCGGCAATCAATTTGCCGCTGTGCAACGCGACAATATCATCACAAAAGCGAGCAGCCATATTTATGTCATGAATCACAATAATGACGCCAAGGTTGAGTTGTTTACTGAGCTTTTTGATTAGGTTCAGCATGTCGACTTGATGGGCGATGTCCAGGGCTGAAAGGGGTTCATCCAGCAGTAAGTATTCTGAACGTTGAGCCAAGAGCATGGCGAGCCACAAACGTTGGCGTTCACCGCCAGAGAGGGTATCGACCATACGATCCGCGTAATCCAGTGTGTCTGTTAACTGCATGGCTTCTTCAATAATGGTGTTATCTTGCTTGGTTAAACGGCCAAGTAAGCCGTGCCAAGGGTAGCGTCCAAAGCCGACTAAATCACGTCCAGTTAGTGTATCTGTGGAAGGCGTATGCTGGGGAAGGTAGGCGACTTTTTGTGCGAATTTTTTACTGGGCCAAGCGGATAAGGTTTTGTTATCCAATAAAATGTCCCCTTCTGTCGGGGATTGCTGTTGTGCCAACAGCTTCAGTAAAGTCGATTTGCCTGAGCCATTGTGTCCGACCAGAGCATAGATTTTTCCCGCTTCGAATTGCATGGAAAAGTCAGATAAAAGTGAGCGATCACCAACTCGAAACTGCAGATTTTTAGACTCTATCATTCTAGAAAACCAAATAGGGTTGTGTGTGATTTAAGTTTGCGTTAGACAAACTCACATAAGCTTACATTTTATTCTTCCTATTAATAATAATGCAAATCGTTTGCAACACTGTTTATTGAAAGAGGGTAAAAAAACCGATTAATCGTTTGTGTGAGAAGACCATGTCAGGCTTTAGTTTGTATAAAGTGCTTTCTGCGGCGAGTCGATTGGTTGATATTTTGGTCATGCAAATGATCGCCTTCTTGCTTGAAGGCGATCAAGAGGGTTACACGTTAAAAGGGAGCGAATTGATCCAATTCAACCGTTGGAATTGTCCAGCGCTGGTGGGCTTCTAGTGGGTCAGTTTGGCGTCCAGTTAAAGGCGTTTGCATCCGCTCACCGTACAGCCAAAGTACCATGTTGCTGCGTGTACCACTGGTGATTGGTTGAGCCGCATGCGGCACACTGCCAAGGTGCAGCATGGCGGTCCCTGGTTTGAAGGTGAGTCGGTTTGCCGTCCCTTTTTGGCGATCATAAAAATCCACTTCTGAGCCTGTGAAGTGTTCGTCTGGCAGATTCAGGTTGATATTCAAGGTGGCAGCACTGGCATCCGTATGAGGTTGTAATGATGTATCCATACCGGTTTGATATTGGATAGAAAAGCCAAATGTTTGGCTGTCATATCCTACGATTTGAGGGAACAGTAAGCGTGCAATTGGACGCATATATTGATTCATGAGTTCGCGGTAAAAGTGTTGAAAGGCTGGTGCGGCCAGATAACCCTCTGAACGAGGATCAAGCATGGCACCATGACGATTGAGTGCGATGCCATAGGGTGGGCGAATCGGAATACCGGCTTCGGCCACCGCGTTGAGGTAGTGACGTAGTTCCGCTAATCGTTGGGGGTCAAAGAATTGAGCCAGATAGACATCAGGTGAAACCTCTTCCCATAGCTCTTTTACGGCGATTTCTTGTGTTGGGTCTTGCCACGCTTGTTCGACGGCAGCGCGTAATTTAGCGTCTAATAAGTAGGTACCTAATGTAATACTAGGAGCTTCTTCTTGGTCTTCCCATGCTTTCCATGCCGCACTTAAAAGTTGACTATTACTGTCCCAAAAGTGCTTAACCGACGGAGCTCGTTGCAGCATGCTCTCTCTGGATGGCAGAGTGAGCGCACGGGCATGTGCTAAGGGGTTGGATGCCATTTGGTTGATCTGGGTGGCAGTCTTGTTCATTTGCCTTATCCTCATACTTTGTTTGGTTAGCAGTGAATGTCACTGTTGATGATGAGGTAAGTGTAATTAGATTAAATTTGTGGATAAACTGGGTAAACACTGAATCACTTTTTTGATTTCGAATATAATTGGTGCGGTTATTCGGCTACTTTTCATGGCTCCCATATTGGGGGAGTGCCTATTTTTTCTAGTAGATAATCAATAAACACTCTGACTTTGGCTGTTAGTACATTGGATTTTGGGTAGACCAGCCATACGGCGCTTTGATCATCAATCTGGTAATCCGGTAGTACTCGTACTAAAGAGCCGTCGACAAGATCCTCATGAATATTCCACAGTGAGCTCATGCAAATGCCCAGTCCTGCTTTGGCGGCAATGCGCATGCTAGCACCGTCATCACACACGACTCTTGGTTTAGTATTGGCTGGGGGGAAACTGTAGGTTTGCTGATTTGATTGAGTGGTAAGCTTACGAGTTTTGGCGTTCATGAAGACCAACAACTGATGGTGTGTGAGCTCTTCTGGTTTTTTGGGCGTACCATGAAGCTCTATATATTTGGGTGAGGCACACAATACTCGTGTGTCACTGGCCAGTCGTCGGCCAATTAAACTGCTGTCTTCTGCTGCAAGATTACGTAGGGCAAGATCAAAGCCTCCTTCAATGAGTTTGACCTGACTGTCGGATAGCATGAGCTCAACATTGATGTCCGGATAGCGCTCTAAAAATTCCGGTAAAATCGGTATGACATAGCGTTGCGCAAAGGTGCTCGACGCGGCAAACCGCAATGTGCCACTGACATTTGGATTGCCTCGCCCTAGAGCGGCCAGAGCAGATTCTTGTTGCGCCAGTATTTCTTTAGCATAGGGTAAGAATTCTTTGCCTTCGATGGATAGGCTTACTTTTCGAGTGGTGCGGTGAAATAAATCCGCGCCCACTTGTGTTTCCAGTTTCGATAACCAAGCGCTGGCCACAGAAGGCGTTAGTCCTAATTGCTGTCCTGCGGCGCTGATGTTTAGAGTTTCAGCGGCTAAAACAAATAACTTAATGCCATTAGTGTCCATTTATTATCTCCAAAATCAGAATTCTGATTCCATTTATAAATCATTTATCATTTTTTTCCAAAGTATTATGCTGGCCTCATTCAATAGTAAGTGACTGATCCTTACTTATTTATCCATTTGGGAGAGAGGGAAAGTGAACATAACAGCCTCTGTTAACTATCATGTCACCAGTACTCAGCCGCAAGCGTTTCGTTTTGAGGTTGATGGCATTGTTGGCAATCTTGTGACACCTGAGTTAGTGGCAACTCGTGTTGAGGTCAAGGATTGCCGAGATGGTATGAATCAAATCCGCTTTGATGATGAGGGTGTTGCTTTCTTGTCGTCTGAGTCTGTGGTGAGCCATTTTACAGGTGATGATTGGCAAGCTCAGTATGATCAAGAAATTGCCGATTTATTGACTCGTCATATTGGAGCGAAAGAGGTGCTGGTGTTTGATCATACCGTGCGTATTGATGAACACGATGCCGACCGTAAGCCTGCTCGAAATGTTCATAATGATTTTAGCGCTAAAGGCGCTCAGCAGCGATTGATTGATCTGTTGGGGGATAAGCAGGCAGAAGGCTATCGGCAGGGGCATTTTGGCTTTGTGAATGTATGGCGGCCATTAGTTCAGTCTATTACTAGCTCGCCGCTGGGTTTTATCCGTCCTACTTCGATGGCCGCAGAAGATTGGATGACCATTGAATTGATTTACCCTGATCGACAAGGGCAGATTCTTGGTGTTGCTGAAAACCCGGGTCATGAGTGGTTCTATCTGTCGAACATGACGCCTGATGACGTGGCCATTTTTAATGTATATGACAACCTGCATCGACCTCATCTCGCACACAGTGCTTTAGATGTTGTCGGCCAAGAGGCAACGACGCCCAGAAAAAGTATCGAAACGCGCACGTTAGTGCGATACAGCTAGTTCAGATTTTGATGAATAGGAATAAACAATGAAAAAGACCATTTTAATTACTGGCGCAACGGATGGTATCGGTTTTGAAACAGCGAAAAAGCTCGCTGCACAAGATCACTCACTTCTTCTTCATGGTCGAAGTGCGGGTAAATTGCAGCAAGTGAAAGAGGCTTTGTTGGAGCAATTCCCTCAGGCTAAATTGGACATTTTTTTAGCGGATTTATCAGACCTTGATCAGGTTGTCACACTAGCGAACCAGGTTAAGGCAAATTATTCGTCGATTGATGTGCTGATTAACAATGCGGGCGTATATAAAGTGCCCAAAGCGATGGCGGAAAACGGGCTTGATGTTCGTTTTGTTGTGAATACACTGGCGCCCTATGTCTTGACCAAGGCTTTATTGCCATTAATGGGGGCAAAGAGTCGAGTGGTTAATTTGTCTTCGGCAGCGCAAGCGTCTGTTAACTTGGAAGCCTTACAGGGTCGTGTGCCAATGTCTGACAGTGAGGCTTATGCACAAAGTAAGTTGGCAATCACTATGTGGAGTTTTCAGCTTGCTAACGCCATGAAAAATGATGCGACAGCCATTATTGCGGTTAATCCTGCGTCGTTTTTGGGGAGTAAAATGGTGAAGCAGGCGTATGGATCAGATGGCAAAGATCTGGGCATTGGTGCAGATATTCTTATTCGTGCAGCGTTGAGTGATGAGTTTGCTGATTGCACGGGACGTTATTTTGACAACGACATTGGGCGTTGGGCACAACCTCATCCTGATGCGTTAAATAAAGGCAAAAATGACGCCTTAGTGAATGTTATGGATGAGCTATTAGGCCAGTTTGGTATTCAGCGTTAAGTCATGTTTTGTTGGTGATGCCTATAACGTTTTGAAAAAATGGATAGGGATGTAAAACATTAGAATCCAGAACTTTGGATAATGACTCAAAAAGAGCTAGAACATTCAGCCAGAGTGAAAGTGTTTTTTGATTTTATGGAAGGGAAAAAGGTAAGTGCATGTTTGTTTACTCATGCCAAAATACCTTATCTCTCAGTAAAAACGAAAGCTTAGAAGAGATATTCATACCATTCTTAACTGGGAAAGTTTGAATTATCTCTATTTATAACATGAGGATAGACATTACTGACGAGTGGATTAGGGTGAAAAATGACACTATCCTGATAAAAGCGAAAAGAAGTACTGAGTGTTTGATTTATAACGCTGAGCCATTTTGCTAGAATAGCGCTCAAACTTTTCATGCTTTGATAAATGGTTTTCTGGCTTTTGGCCCATGGCAAGCTGCATAACAGACAGAGCTTAGACTTAACTTTATTTTTTGCGCTTCTTCTAACGATAAGAAGGCGGCAAAATAGGAATTTGGATACATGGCAAACGCCGATTTTATTAATGAAGTAAACAAGCGTCGTACTTTTGCGATTATCTCCCACCCTGATGCGGGTAAAACTACCATTACTGAAAAAGTCTTGTTGTTCGGACGTGCGATTCAGTCGGCAGGAACGGTAAAAGGTCGTGGTTCTAAGCAACATGCGAAATCCGATTGGATGGACATGGAGAAAGAGCGTGGTATCTCTATCACGACGTCTGTTATGCAGTTTCCATACAACGATTGTTTGGTGAATCTACTGGATACACCAGGACACGAAGACTTCTCGGAAGATACCTATCGAACTTTAACCGCTGTCGATTCCTGTTTGATGGTCATCGATGCGGCAAAAGGGGTCGAGGACCGTACGCGTAAATTAATGGAAGTTACCCGTTTACGTGATACCCCAATCGTCACCTTTATGAACAAATTGGACCGTGATATTCGCGATCCAATGGAAGTGTTGGATGAAGTTGAAAGCGAGCTCAACATCATGTGCGCGCCGATTACTTGGCCGATTGGCTGTGGTAAACAGTTCAAAGGCGTGTATCACATTCATCGTGATGAAACGATTCTGTATTCAACGGGCCAAGGTCATACCATTCAGGAATTGCATGTAGTGAAAGGCCTGAATAACCCAGACTTGGATGCCGCAGTGGGCGACGAATTGGCTGAACAGCTACGTGAAGAACTTGAATTGGTTATGGGGGCGTCAAATGAATTTGACCACGAGTTGTTTATGGAAGGTGAATTGACCCCTGTCTATTTTGGTACGGCGTTGGGTAACTTTGGTGTCGATCATATGTTGGACGGATTGACAAAATGGGCACCTGCACCATTGCCTCGTCAGACCACTGAACGCCAAGTCGAAGCGAGAGATGAAAAATTTTCAGGCTTTGTCTTTAAGATTCAGGCAAATATGGATCCGAAACACCGTGACCGCATTGCTTTTATGCGAATTGTGTCAGGAACTTATAAGCAGGGCATGAAGATGAATCATGTTCGTATTGGTAAAAACATCAGTATTTCCGATGCGGTAACCTTCATGGCTGGGGATCGATCCCGTGCTGAGGAAGCCTTTGCAGGTGACATTATTGGTTTGCATAACCACGGTACCATTCAGATCGGTGATACTTTTACGCAAGGTGAAAGCCTGAAATTCTCAGGGATTCCAAACTTTGCGCCAGAGCTGTTCCGCCGTATTCGTTTGAAGGATCCTCTAAGACAGAAGCAGTTGCTGAAAGGTTTGGTCCAGTTATCCGAAGAGGGGGCTGTGCAGGTCTTTCGTCCGTTACAAAACAATGATTTGATTGTTGGTGCGGTGGGTGTGCTGCAGTTTGATGTGGTCGTGGCGCGCTTAAAAGCGGAATACAATGTGGAAGCCATTTATGAATCGGTTAATGTGGCGACAGCGCGTTGGGTTGACTGTGAAGATGGCAAGAAACTGGAAGAATTTAAGCGTAAGAATCAGGTTAATTTGGCATTAGATGGTGGTGATAACTTGTCTTACATCGCGCCAACTATGGTTAATTTGAGTTTAGCGCAAGAGCGTTTTCCGGATGTTACTTTCCGTGCGACCCGAGAACATTGATCAATACTTGACTAAATTACTAGGTTAAGCGGATAATTCGGTCATTCGTAACAGTATTATATGGTGTCATAATGAGTGTGGTTGAATCGGTTGATCCAATTGAATTTACAGAAGCGGCCGCGGCGAAATTAAAGTCTTTGATTGAAGAAGAAGAAAATGAGCGCTTGATGTTGCGTGTTTACGTGACAGGAGGTGGTTGTTCTGGCTTTCAGTATGGCTTTACCTTTGATGAAGAGCATCAAGAGGATGATACGGAAGTGGTTAGAGACGGTGTGACCCTAGTGGTTGATCCATTGAGCTTCCAATATCTCGTGGGTTCAGAAGTCGATTATAAAGAGAATTTAGAAGGTTCTCGCTTTACTGTACAAAACCCTAATGCCACTTCAACTTGTGGTTGCGGTGCGAGTTTTAGTATTTAAGTAGAGTGATCGTGACTTATTAAAAGAGGTCTTCACGTAAGTGAGGGCCTTTTTTTTATGGCTCAAAAAAACAAAGAGAGAGGGTTCTCGTTAGGCTTTGGTATACAGGTTGTTGGCTCGTCGAGCTCGCTCTTCATCGCTGATGATGCTGCTGTCGAGGGGCTTGTGATGGCCGATGAAGACCAAGCCAATTCGCTGATCCCCCAATATGGCTGGAGTCAGTACTCGATTTTTTGCTTTCCATATTCTTAACCCGTGAATGGCTGGAGGTATGGAGCCTTCTTCTAGCTTACTTTGATTAACTTGAGCGTAAAGGGGCGATAGTTGATCGGCTTCGCCATCTTGATCTAATAAAATATGGTGGTGGGTTACCTGTTGCTCAATAAACTCGGGTGGATAGGGTGTGTTGAGCGTTGGTAAGTGGGTCTCTTTCGGCAAGTTATAGAAAAAGCTGGGCACTTCTGGAGAACCTTGGTGTGGTGAAACGAGCAGTGTCATTTCAGTGGCGAGGCCATAAGATGGCTTCACAGGAATGTGAAAAATTAATTGTTTTGCGGGAGGGTGTTGCCGAACTTCAGGGGCACCGTAACCGGCTTGAGAGTTCGGTCTGCTCATACCGGTTGGCGGGACCTGCAAGAATAATTTCCAATCTTTTTGATCCAAATCCAGCTCTTCGGGCGAATACACCTGTATGTTGGATTGAATCAAATACCCTAAAACATGCTCTAGTAGGTTGGCAAAAATACTGGAAGAGGCTGTCAGTGGCTCTTTAATGTCACTGTCTACATGAATTTCTTTCACTTGGTGGGCAGCACTGCTGAGGTCGACAGAGTCTTTATTGCTCACAAACAGACGTGGCTTGCTTCTGGCAAGAAGTTTCCTGTCAGTCTGTTTGGTGCTTGCTCTGTTCAATGCCTCGATAAATAGCATGGTGCGGCTCCTTTGATCGCTGTGCAATGTTATCGACCATTTTTACCAAGAGTTTAGTGGTAGAGGCTATTTTAGAAAAGTTAATAGTGTTATGACTGAAAAACTATATCAAATGGTGGTGTTAGCTGAGGGGGATATGGAGGGAGACGCTTAGCCTACTTCCTTGTAGGCATGGCGAATTTTGGCTTAGCGCAGTAAGTTTGAGAGCTTAGGGTTTGGCTCTAAAGCTGCGCGGTAAAAAAGTGCGACCTTGCCGATCACTTGTACCGTTTCACTTTTCATCACTTTGCTGATTTCTGCAATTAACGCACTGCGTACATCACGATCCGTGATGCTGATACGGATTTTGATCAGTTCATGATCTTCAAGTGCTCTGTCTATTTCAGTTAGTACGGCTTCAGTTAGGCCGTTACCAGCGATCATTACCACAGGATTAAGGCTGTGGCCGATTAAACGGTACTGCTTTTTTTGGGCGTTTGTCAGACTCATAGTAAATTTTTCTCATCTTAGTTGACCCTCTTTATTGGAGGCTTTAGAGGTTAAGCGATATTATAGCGGAATATTGATTGATTTAGGTATGATGAAAACGTGGCAAGATCAAAAAGTAGTAACAATTGGATGAAGGAACATTTTGACGATCCATATGTCAAAAAGTCCCAACAAGATGGCTATCGCTCCAGAGCGAGTTATAAGCTGATTGAAATCAACGATAAAGATAAGCTGATTCGCCCAGGGATGAGTGTGGTGGATCTCGGTGCTGCGCCTGGTGGTTGGTCGCAAATCGCAGCAAAATTAATTGGCGACAAGGGAACCATCGTCGCGTCTGATATTTTGGAGATGGCCCCACTGCCTGGTGTGCGCTTTGTTCAGGGGGATTTTACTGAACAAGAAGTGTACGAAGCCATTTTGGCAGAGATTGGAGATCAAAAAGCGGATCTTGTAATTTCTGATATGGCCCCCAATATGAGTGGAAACAGTTCTTCTGATCAGCCTCAGGCGATGTATCTAGTGGAACTCGCCTTGGATATGGCGGCTCATGTGTTGCGTCCTGGTGGTAACTTTTTAGTAAAAGTGTTCCAAGGAGAGGGCTTTGAAGAATACTTGAAAGCCATGCGAGAGCAGTTTGGCTCTGTTGTAACGCGAAAACCGGATGCTTCTCGGGCGCGAAGTCGTGAAGTTTACTTATTAGGAAGACAATATAAGGGTTAATGGGCAATGTTCTGGTATGATAGCCAGTAACATTTAAAACTAACCGTTAAGAGGTGTGCTCTTGAACGATATGCTAAAAAATATTCTGTTATGGTTGGTCATTGCGGCTGTGCTGTTAACAGTGTTTAACAATTTTAATACCACGTCAGAAACAAACCGAATTTCGTATTCTGAGTTTGTTAAAGAAGTACAAGATGGCCGGATCGCGAAAGTGATTGTTGACGGTTATACCATCAGTGGTACGCGTTCAAATGGTGACAGTTTTGATACCGTTCGTCCTGCTGCGTCTGATCCAAAATTGATGGATGACTTGTTGAATAAAAATGTGGTTGTTGAAGGTCGTATGCCGGAACAACAGAGCATTTGGACTCAATTGTTGGTGGCGAGTTTTCCTATTCTTCTTATTCTTGCCATCTTTATGTTCTTTATGCGCCAAATGCAAGGCGGTGGCGGTGGCAAGGGTGGCCCGATGTCTTTTGGTAAGTCCAAAGCACGTCTGCTGCCAGAAGATCAAATTAAGACAACCTTTGCTGATGTAGCGGGCTGTGATGAAGCCAAAGAAGACACCGAAGAATTGGTGGATTTCCTTCGTGAGCCAAGTAAGTTTCAGCGTCTAGGTGGTAAGATTCCTCGCGGTATCTTAATGTGTGGACCTCCAGGTACAGGTAAAACCCTGTTGGCGAAAGCCATTGCCGGTGAAGCAAAAGTGCCTTTCTTCACGATTTCCGGTTCAGACTTCGTTGAAATGTTTGTCGGTGTGGGGGCGTCACGTGTACGTGACATGTTTGAGCAAGCGAAAAAACACGCACCTTGCATTATCTTTATTGACGAAATCGATGCCGTTGGTCGTAACCGTGGTTCCGGCATGGGCGGTGGTAATGATGAGCGTGAGCAAACCTTGAACCAGTTATTGGTTGAAATGGATGGGTTTGAAGGTAACGAAGGTATTATCGTTATTGCTGCGACGAACCGTCCCGACGTATTAGACCCAGCGTTGTTGCGTCCGGGTCGTTTTGACCGTCAGGTAACGGTTGGTTTGCCGGATATTCGTGGCCGTGAGCAAATTCTAAAAGTGCATTTGCGTAAAGTGCCGTGTGATGATGATGTTGAGCCAAAAAACATTGCTCGTGGTACACCAGGTTTCTCTGGTGCCGACTTGGCAAACTTGGTCAATGAAGCGGCTTTGTTTGCGGCACGCTCGAACCGTCGATTAGTCAATATGGAACAGCTTGAACTCGCTAAGGATAAGATCCTGATGGGAGCAGAGCGTAAGACCATGGTGATGAACAACGAAGAAAAGCTGAACACGGCTTATCACGAAGCGGGCCATACTATTATTGGTTATCTTATGCCTGAGCATGACCCTGTTTATAAGGTGTCTATTATCCCTCGTGGGCGTGCTTTGGGTGTGACTATGTACTTGCCTGAAGATGATAAGTACAGCGTCAGCAAGCGTGGTCTAGAGAGTCAGGTTTGTAGTCTTTATGGTGGTCGTATTGCCGAAGAGATGATTCATGGTTTTGATGGTGTTTCGACTGGTGCGTCAAATGACATCGAGCGAGCAACCAGCATTGCTCGTAACATGGTGACCAAATGGGGCTTGTCTGAAAAACTTGGACCTTTTGCTTACGAAGAAGATGATAATTCTGGTGGTTACATTTCTGGCCCGACTGGAAGTAAGGCTAATTACTTCTCTCCTGAGACAGGAAAAGTGATTGACGCAGAAGTGCAAGATATTATTAATCGCTGTTATGAAACGGCGACGAAAATTTTGCATGAAAACCGCAGTAAGCTT
Organism: Marinomonas sp. TW1; assembly: GCF_001625355.1. GTDB lineage: Bacteria > Pseudomonadota > Gammaproteobacteria > Pseudomonadales > Marinomonadaceae > Marinomonas. The sequence goes on along the minus strand of NZ_JSEE01000010.1, from coordinate 161,276 downwards.
GATGTGATGGCCGAAGCATTAATGCAATATGAAACCATTGATGCGAAACAAATCAAAGAAATTATGGATGGTAACAAACCATCCGCGCCTGAAGGTTGGTCAGATCCTAGTGCGGATTCACCAGACGGTGGTGAAGAAAAACCAGCACCAGAAACGGTTGCAGAAGAGACTTCGGAAGCCAGTGATGTGGACGGTGTGTCTGGAGAAACGTCGCGACCTGCAGGTGAGTGATTTCAAACCATTTTGATATGGATGTTTCATGTCGTTAATGTCATTCGGGGACAAGTCGTTAGACTTGTCCCTTCCTCATGTAATGGGCATTCTGAATGTCACTCCGGATTCATTTTCGGATGGCGGTGCCTTCAATTCCCTTGACTCTGCCTTGCGTCAAACTGAACGAATGATTCGTGAGGGTGCCAGCATGGTTGATGTCGGTGGTGAGTCAACGCGGCCTGGTGCAGAGCCGGTTTCCTGTCAGCAAGAGCTTGATCGTGTTATTCCCGTTGTAGAAGCCATTAAATCCCGTTTTGATGTTGTTGTGTCGGTAGATACCAGTACGCCTGAGGTAATGTTGCAATCGGCTAAGTTGGGGGCTGGGCTGATCAATGATGTGAGAGCGTTGGAGCGTGATGGGGCTTTACAAGCGGCGGCTCAGACTAAATTGCCAGTGTGTTTGATGCACATGAAAGGCATGCCGAAAACCATGCAAGATCAACCTGATTATCAGTCGGTTGTGTCAGAGGTGTCTGATTATTTGTTAACTCGAGTGTCGGCATGTCAGTCAGTGGGTATGGATTCGGCGAACATTCTGCTGGATCCAGGTATTGGTTTTGGTAAAGCGTTATCGCACAATTTATTGTTATTGCAGTATACAGAGCACTTTAGGCGACTTGGTTTTGATGTGTTAATAGGTGTGTCTCGTAAAACCATGATAGGGGATGTTTTAGGACTTCCTGTCGAAGAGCGCTTATATGGTACTATGGGAGCGAATGCTTCGGCCTATGCACGCGGCGCAAGGATATTTAGGGTTCACGATGTTAGGTCTCATGTCGAAATGTTGACTCTAATGTCACGTATTGAGAGAGAGAAATAATGCGTAAGTATTTTGGTACAGATGGTATTCGTGGCAAGGTTGGTACAACGCCGATTACTCCAGAGTTTATGTTGAAGCTGGGGTGGGCTGCCGGTCAGGTATTTAAGGAAAAAGACAAAAAAATATTAATCGGTAAAGATACGCGTATCTCAGGGTATATGTTTGAGTCAGCTCTGGAGTCCGGAATCGTGGCGGCTGGTGCCGATGTCAGATTGGTCGGACCTATGCCAACGCCGGCGATTGCTTATCTTACGCGAACGTTTCGTGCCAGTGCAGGGATTGTGATTAGCGCTTCTCATAACCCTTTTTATGACAATGGAATTAAGTTTTTTTCAGCCGAAGGCGGTAAGGTTTCTGATGAAATCGAAGAGCGCATTGAATATTATTTAGATCAGCCAATGGAAGTGGTTGAGTCCAGCTTAATTGGCCGAGCGCGCCGCATTGATGATGCGGCTGGTCGTTATATTGAATATTGTAAAGGCACCTTTCCAATTGGGTTGCAGTTAAGTGGCTTAAAGATTGTTGTCGATTGTGCTGATGGCGCTACTTATCATGTTGCGCCGCGTGTATTTTCCGAGTTGGGAGCTGACGTTGTTTCTATCGGTGCTAACCCTGATGGTTTGAATATCAATGAATTCAGTGGTGCGACTAAGCCTGAATTATTGCGCAAAAATGTATTGGCTGAAAATGCGGATATCGGTATCGCTTTAGATGGCGATGGTGATCGCTTGATCTTAGTGGATCGTCACGGTGTGGTGCGTGATGGTGATGATATTTTGTATATTATTGCTAATCACCTTATGAGTACTGGGCGTTTTAGTGGCGGTGTAGTGGGCACCTTGATGAGTAACTTTGGTTTGGAGTTAGCGTTCTCTGAAACCGGTATTGGCTTTAGTCGAGCGGCGGTCGGTGATCGTTACGTGAACGAAAAGCTGGTGCAGCATGGTTGGGTGTTAGGTGGTGAGCCTTCAGGCCACATTGTCTGCCGATCTATTACGACAACGGGTGACGGTATTGTCGCGGCCTTGCAGGTGTTGCAGGCGATGGTGGAAGAAGGTAAAGCATTGGATGAGTTGCTTACTGGTCTCGTCAAATTTCCACAAAAACTGAAAAACATCCGAGTGGCTGAGCGTTTTGTCCCGAATGAAGAGCCAGCGTTACAGAAAGCCATTGCGGTGGCGAATGAAAGATTAAATGGTCTTGGGCGTGTGTTGTTGCGAGCGTCCGGAACTGAGCCGTTGATTCGAGTTATGGTGGAAGGCCGTGATGATGAGACGGTAGATGAATTGGTTGATTATTTAGTGGAAGAGGTTAAAGCCGTTGTTGCGGCGAAGCAATCTGCTTAATAAAACGTCAATTTAGTGATTGGAATAAAAATAAATACTTGAAACCAACAGAGGCTTTCCATAGAATGAGCGCCTCGAATTTAAGGGCTAGATTATGATTCGACAAAAAATAGTGGCTGGTAATTGGAAAATGAATGGTTCGAAAGCGTCAATTTCGGACTTGGTTAACGGTCTATTAGAGATATCAGAATCTAGCGCTGAAGTGGTTGTTACTCCCCCATTTCCTTTTCTTTCTCAAGTCGCTGAGATGATTGCTCCGCGTAATGAGTTGGTACTGGCTGCGCAAAACCTTAGTCAGTATGAAAAAGGTGCTTATACGGGTGAAGTTTCGGCTGCTATGTTGACAGACTTTAAGGTGACTTATGTCTTGGTTGGCCATTCAGAGCGTCGCTCTTTGTATGGTGAGACTGATGACGTGGTTGCTGAAAAGGTGAAAGTTGCCCTGTCGGCAGGTTTGAAACCTATTTTATGTATCGGTGAAACGCTGGAAGAGCGCGAAGCTGAACAGACTTTACTTGTTTGTGAACGTCAAGTTGCTGCGGTAATTGATTTGGTTGGCATTCAGGCGTTTGCGAATATCGTTATTGCTTATGAGCCAGTTTGGGCGATTGGTACTGGGTTATCGGCCAGTGCACAACAAGCACAAGATGTGCATCAAGCAATTAGAGCCAATTTGGCGAGCTTATCTACACCGGTATCTGAGAAAGTTCAGATTCTTTATGGTGGTAGTGTTAAAGCCTCAACCAGTGCAGAGCTATTTACTATGCCTGATGTTGATGGTGCCCTTGTGGGTGGCGCATCTTTGGATGCAAAAGAATTTTTAGACATAGTTAAAGCAGCAGGTTAATTGATGGAAGCGCTTATTTTAGTTTTTCATGTTCTCGCCGCAATTGCGATTATTGCATTGGTGTTATTGCAGCAAGGTAAAGGCGCAGATGCAGGTGCTTCATTCGGTGGTGGTGCCTCTCAAACCGTATTTGGAAGTCAGGGCGGTGGTAGCTTCTTTGGTAAGCTAACCGGTGTTTTTGCTTTGGTTTTCTTTATTACCAGTTTTGGTTTGGCGTTTTACGCTAGTGAGCAAGCTAAGAGCGTTTCTGGCGCTTTAGATTCTCTGCCTTCAGCCTCTCAAGTATCTGAAGAAACAGTTGAATTGCCTGCTCTAGGAGAGGAGAAGAAAGCGTCATCTGACCTTCCTGTAACGGAATAAGGGCGCTTTGATATAAGGTTTTGCCGATGTGGTGGAATTGGTAGACACGCCATCTTGAGGGGGTGGTGGCCTACGGCTGTGCCGGTTCGAGTCCGGCCATCGGCACCAATCTTGAACTGACGTCATATTTTCTGTATGATGTCAGCTATTAATACAGAGTTTTTTGGGACTCTGCTAATAGTCCGGATTGACGGCCTTCTTTTGCGAGAAGGAGACCTGCGACAATTTGATTGTTGCAGGTACTGAGAGCCCCTTTATGGGGTTTTTTGTTATCTGAACTGCATAAATGGGCCTTGAGCCCGTTTTTTGTTTCTGCGTTTTGCAAACGCGATATTCGGAGAAAGCGATTGTCAGCTAAATTTACGATTTTAGAGGAACTTGTCCGCCCAGTAGTTGAAGGCTTGGGGTTCGAGTTTTGGGGAATGGAGTATTTGTCGCAAGGTAAAGACTCTGTGCTGCGTATCTTTATTGAAACAGATGCTGAGAAAGGGATTGATGTCGAAGACTGTGCTCGTGTGAGCCGCCAGGTGAGTTCTATTTTGGATGTTGAAGATCCAATCACAGGTGAGTATCACCTGGAAGTGTCTTCACCGGGGTTAGATCGACCATTATTTTCTTTGGCTCAATATCAAGCATATGTTGGCTCAATTGTTTCTTTACGTCTGCGAGTGCCATTTGATGGGCGTCGCAAATTTAAAGGACAGTTAGTGGGCGTCGAGAGCGATGACATTGTCGTTCGTGTTGACCAAGAAGAATACTTGTTGCCGATTGATTTAATCGATAAAGGCAATATTGTTCCACAATTTTAAAAATTAACCTTGAAGAGAGGCTAAAAGGATGAGCAAAGAAATTCTTTTGGTAGTAGAAGCCGTATCCAACGAAAAAGATGTTCCGAAACAAGTTATTTTCGAAGCTGTTGAGATTGCTTTAGCCAGTGCTGCCAAGCGTCGTTTTGAAGAAGACGCATTAATTCGAGTGTCTATTGATCAGCGTTCTGGTGATTACATGACGTATCGTCAGTGGAACATTGTTGCCGATGAAGATTACTCCAATCCAGCATTCGAATTAACGATCGATGATTCTGAAGAGCAAAACCTAGGTTTAGGCATAGGGGAAGTTTACGAAGAAGAAGTAGAATCCGAAGCGTTTGGTCGTATTGCGGCACAAACAGCAAAACAAGTCATCGTTCAAAAAGTGCGCGAAGCTGAGCGTGCTAAAATGGTGGCTTTGTATGCTGAGAAAGTTGGCAAGTTGGTCCATGGTCAAGTGAAGAAAGTGACTCGTGATAGCTTGATCATCGATCTTGGTGAGAACGCGGAAGCCTCTTTACCAAAAGATCAATTGATTGCTCGTGAGAGTTTCCGTATGAACGACCGCATTCGTGCCTTGTTGTTGGAAATTCGCGAAGACAGTCGTGGCGCTCAATTGATTTTGTCACGTAATGATCCTGCTTTCATGGTTGAGTTGTTCCGTCTTGAAGTGCCTGAAATCGCAGAAGAAGTTATTGAGATTCGTGGTGCTTCACGTGATCCAGGTTTGCGTGCCAAAATTGCCGTCAAAACCAATGACCGTCGCATCGATCCTATTGGTGCGTGTGTTGGTATGCGTGGTGCTCGAGTACAGGCTGTTTCGAATGAAATGAATGGCGAGCGCGTCGATATTGTTCTTTGGGACGATAATCCAGCGCAATTGGTGATCAATGCAATGGCACCTGCTGAAGTGGATTCTATTGTTATTGATGAAGATGCTCATTCTATGGATGTGGCGGTGAAAGCTGACAACCTAGCTCAAGCGATTGGCCGTAATGGTCAAAATGTTCGCTTAGCCTCATCTTTGACTGGCTGGTTATTGAATGTAATGACCAGTGAAGATGCAGAAGCGAAACAACAAGAAGAGTCGCAGAAACTTATCGACTTGTTTGTTTCTGGTCTTAATATCGACGACGATTTGGCCATTCAAATGGTTGACGAGGGATTCGCTTCTTTGGAAGAAGTGGCTTATGTCCCAATGGAAGAAATGTTAGACATCGACGGATTTGATGAAGATTTAGTAAACGAACTTCGTTCGCGAGCAAAAGAAGCCCTATTAAATCAAGCCCTTCAAGCAGAAGAGCAGTTGGATGGGGCGAAACCGGCTGAAGACTTATTGACAATGGAAGGCATGGATAATCATCTTGCCTTGGTACTTGCTTCTATGGGTGTTATCACAATGGAAGACCTGGCCGAACAGTCTGTCGATGAGTTGCTTGACGTTGAAGGTATGACGGAAGAGCGCGCAGCCAGCTTAATTTTGACCGCTCGTGCACCTTGGTTCACTGAATCTGAATAAAATCTGAGTACAAAAGGGGGAACTTAATGACAGTTCAAACCGTAAAGATACTATCCGAACTGGTTAATAAACCAGTCGATAAGCTACTAGCTCAGATGAAAGAGGCTGGTCTACCGCAAACAAAAGCGGACCAAGAAGTCTCTGAAGTTGAAAAGCAAGTGTTATTGAACTATTTAAAACGTCAGCATGGTGAAGGTGAAACGGCTGACAATCAACGCATTACATTGCAGCGTAAGAAAACCAGTACTATTTCTGGTGACGGTGGCAAATCAGTCAATGTGGCTGTGAAGAAAAAACGTACTTACGTAAAGCGTGATGATGTTGACGAAGAGGCGCAAAAACAGGAAGAATTAGCGAAGCGTCTTGCCGAAGAGCAAGCTCGCCAGCAAGCAGAAGAACAGGCTCGCCTTGAAGCAGAGCGTAAGCTTGCAGAAGAGACGGCAGCTAAAGCGAAGGCTGAAGCTGAAGAAAAAGCGCGTCAAGAAGCGGAAAAGACCGTTGCCACTAAGGACAATGGCGTGCTAAATGATACGGAGCAAAATGCCTCCGACGTAGGAGCGGCAGAACCCGTGGAAACACCTAAACAGAAAAAAGCGCCAAAGAAGGCTACTCAGCCAGCAATGGACAGTAAAAAGCCAAGCGTTGCCCCTAAAGGCAAGAAAGGCCCTCGTCATGATAGTGACAAAGACAAAGATAAGCCTCGTGGTCGCAACAACCCAGACAACAAACGCAGTCGTGTCAATGTTAATGACGGCGATGAGTTTGGTCGCCGCAGTGGCAAGCTAGGCCGCAAGCATAAGAAAGCGACTAAGCAAGAGCATGGTTTCCAGAAGCCTACGGCAAAAATGGTTCATGAAGTTGCTCTGCCGGAAAGTATTACTGTCGCTGACTTAGCTGAGAAAATGGCGGTGAAAGGCGCAGAAGTTATCAAGATCATGTTTAAAATGGGGGCGATGGCCACCATTAACCAAACGATTGATCGTGATACGGCGACACTAGTGGTTGAAGAAATGGGTCACACGGTCAAATACATTGACGAAAATGCTGTGGAAAATGACATGATCGATGCTATCGATTATGAAGGTGAAGCTATTAAACGTGCTCCAGTCGTCACGGTGATGGGTCACGTTGACCATGGTAAGACCTCTTTACTTGATTACATTCGTACGACACGTGTTGCCGCAGCAGAATCGGGTGGTATTACCCAGCATATTGGTGCTTACCACGTTGAAACACCGCATGGCATGGTCAGCTTCCTTGATACACCTGGACACGCGGCCTTTACCTCTATGCGTGCTCGTGGTGCGAAAGCGACGGACATTGTTATCTTGGTTTGTGCGGCAGACGATGGTGTTATGCCACAAACCATTGAGGCGATACAGCATGCTCGTGCAGCAGAAGTGCCTATGGTTGTGGCCATTACTAAGGTCGACAAAGAAGGCGCTGACATTGAACGCGTAAAAAATGAGCTTGTTGCCCAAGAAGTGGTACCTGAAGAGTGGGGCGGTGACGTTCAGTTCGTTGGCGTTTCGGCCAAATCTGGTGAAGGTATCGAAGAGCTACTAGAAGCGATTCTTCTGCAGTCAGAGGTTCTTGAACTTACTGCTGTACCAAGTGCTCCAGGTAAAGGGGTTGTGGTTGAGGCTCGACTCGATCGTGGTCGTGGTTCAGTGGCTACCTTGTTGGTACAAAACGGTACTTTGCGTAAAGGCGATATTGTTCTTGCTGGTTTGCAAATGGGCCGTGTGCGCGCCTTGCTAGATGAAAACGGTAAAGCGATTGATACGGCTGGTCCTTCCATCCCTGTTGAAATTCTAGGTCTTGATGGTACGCCTGATGCCGGTGAAGAATTTATCGTTGTTGCCGATGAGCGTAAAGCTCGTGAAGTCGCTAACTTCCGTCAAGGCAAGTACCGTGAGGTACGCTTTGCTCGTCAGCACTCTGCGAAATTAGAGAACTTGTTCTCTGAAATGGGTAAAGACGAAGTTCGTACATTGAATGTGGTATTAAAAGCCGATGTTCGTGGTTCTTTGGAAGCCTTGATCAAATCTCTAACTGATTTGAATACTGATGAAGTAAAAGTCAACATCGTTTCTAGCGGTGTCGGTGGTATTACTGAAACAGATGCGACTTTGGCGCTAGCGTCAGAAGCGGTTATTTTTGGTTTCAACGTACGTGCCGATACGTCAGCGAAGCAATTCATTGAACGTGAAAGCATTGACCTACGTTACTACAGTGTCATCTACAACATCATTGATGATGTGAAACAGGCGCTTTCTGGCATGTTGACACCGGATCTACGTGAAGAGATTCAAGGTACGGCTGAAGTGCGTGATGTCTTCCGTTCACCGAAGTTTGGCTTGATCGCTGGTTGTATGGTTATCGAAGGTACGGTTTACCGTAATAAGCAAATTCGTGTATTGCGCGATGATGTGGTGATCTACGAAGGTGAGCTTGAGTCACTTCGTCGCTTCAAAGATGCGGTGAATGAAGTTAGCCGTGGTATGGAATGTGGTATCGGTGTGAAGAACTACACAGATGTCAAAGTAGGCGATAAGATCGAGGTTTTTGAAACCATCGAAGTTGCGCGTACGCTTTAATAGGACAAAATCATGGCAGGCGAATTTAGTCGTACTAGTCGGATTGGTGACCAGCTCCAAAAGGAGCTGGCGTCCTTGATCCAGTTTGAAGTGAAAGATCCTCGTTTAGGCTTGGTGACCATCAATGAAGTTCGTGTCGCCAAAGATCTTGGTTACGCGGATGTTTATTTTACGGTGTTGGGAAAAGATGATCAGCCTGAAGTGATTGCTGAGAATCAAGCCGCACTCGACAGTGCAAAAGGTTTTTTGCGTCGTCGTTTGTCGCAAGAAGTGAAATTGCGGGTGATGCCGCATTTACGTTTTCACTATGACCAAAGCGTGTTGAATGGTACCCGTATGTCGGCTTTGATTGACGAAGCAATTCGTGATGATCAAAGTAAAAGCGGTAACGAAGACGAGTAATTAGGTTATATGTCTAAAACGAAATGGCGTTCAGTAGACGGTATCGTGTTACTGAACAAGCCGATCGGCTTGAGCTCTAATCAAGCTCTGCAACGTGTTCGTCGCTTATATCGAGCGGCGAAAGCGGGTCACACTGGTGCACTTGATCCATTGGCAACGGGAATGTTACCTCTTTGCCTTGGCGAGGCCACCAAGTTCTCTCAATTCTTGTTAGACGCTGATAAGCGTTACATCACTTGTATTCAGTTGGGGAAGCGAACCACAACTGGCGACAAAGAAGGCGATGTACTCTCTGATGAACCTATTCCGTCACTTTCTGATGCTGAGCTAGAAACCATTCTAGATCAATTTCGTGGTGATATTGAGCAGGTTCCGCCTATGTATTCTGCCTTGAAGCATGAAGGTAAGCCTCTTTATGAGTATGCGCGAAAAGGGATTGTGATCGAACGTAAGCGACGTCAGGTGAGAATTTCAAATTTAACTTTGATTTCTCGCACTGCAGACACGCTCACTTTGGATGTGCAGTGCTCGAAAGGCACTTATATTCGTACCATTGGTGAAGACATTGGTGAGGCATTAGGGTGTGGTGCGCATTTGCATTCATTGCATCGTGTATCGACGGCAGGTTACTCGCCAGATGATATGATGAGCTTAGAAGAGTTTGAGGCGTTGGCACAGCAAGGTGAAGATCAACTTGATGCAAAATTAATGTCAATGGATACTGCCGTTGCGCATTTAGATCAGGTAGAATTGTCGCCATTGCAAGCGAGAGAAATGGTGTTTGGCCGTCGTGTCGAAAATCATACAGAATTAGCGTTCGACAGCTTGGTTCGCTTATACGACCAAGGTGAAAGTCGCTTTTTGGGTCTAGGGGTAATAAAAGAACATTTTATTAAGCCTCAACGACTCATAAATACCAGTGAGTTAGCAAACAATTAGTGTTAAACTAACTCTCGTAGGGTAACTGAAAATATGCTCGGCTATCCTTTATTTTTAATCGCATATTATTATTCGGAGATAAGATTATGGCATTGTCTGCAGAATCTAAAGCAGCATTGGTTAAAGAGTTTCAAGTAGCGGAAGGCGACACTGGTTCACCTGAAGTTCAAGTAGCATTGTTGACTAAGAACATCGAAGGTCTTCAAGGTCACTTTAAAGCTCATATCCATGACCATCATTCTCGTCGCGGTCTAATTCGCATGGTAAACCAACGTCGTAAGTTGTTGGATTACCTTAAGCGTAAAGACGCAGCGCGTTACACTAGCTTGATCAAAAAGCTAGGTCTACGTCGCTAAGACTGAAGAAGGGCCATAAAATATTATGGCCCTTTTTTTATTGGTCTCCCAAGGGCAGCCTGTACTTCATATGTGCTTTACAGAGAACTCAGAGCATATATGAGTACTGGCTTAAAAAGATGAACTTTGGGAGAAAGTAATTTTTTTAATAAAAAGGAATACTAGTGAGTATTACGACAAAAACTTTCCAGTTCGGTAATGATATCGTCACTCTTGAAACTGGCCGTATCGCTCGTCAAGCGACGGGTGCTGTATTATGTACAATCGGTGATGCGCAAGTACTGGCTACCGTAGTTGGTGCTAAGTCTGCAAAACCAGGTCAAGATTTTTTCCCATTGTCTGTTCATTACCAAGAGCGTGCTTACGCCGTTGGTAAAATTCCAGGCGGATTCTTAAAGCGTGAAGGCCGTCCTTCTGAAAAAGAAACACTAACCTCACGTTTGATTGACCGTCCAATTCGTCCTTTGTTTCCGAAAGGTTTCATGAACGAAGTTCAAGTTGTTTGTACTGTCATGTCGACCAACACAAACTTGGATGCGGATATCGCCGCTATGTTGGCAACGTCTGCCGCTTTGACGATTTCTGGTATCCCATTCAACGGCCCAATTGGTGCGGCTCGTGTTGGTTTCAATGATGAATCAGGCTACGTTCTAAACCCAAGCTACTCTGAGTTAGAATCTTCTTTATTAGACATGGTTGTTGCGGGTACAAAAGACGCAGTCTTAATGGTTGAGTCTGAAGCGCAAGAGCTAACAGAAGACGAAATGCTAGGTGGTGTTCTGTTTGCACACAAAGAAATGCAAGCGGCGATCAGTGCTATTACTGAGTTTGCAGCGGAAGCTGGCAAACCTCGCTGGGAATGGCAGGCTGAAGAAGCCAATGCTTCTTTGCTAGAAGCGGTTGAATCTGGTTTTGCAGCACAAATTGAAGAAGCCTATGGTATCAGTGAGAAAATGGCTCGCTATGCACAGCTTGGTCAAGTACGTGATGCTGCCGTTGCTGCTTTGGTAACTGAAGAGGGTGAATTTACAGAAGCGGATGTAACCTCTGTCTTTTCAAAACTAGAAAAACGCATTGTTCGTCGCCGTGTTATTGATGGCAAGCCACGTATTGATGGCCGTGACAATAAGACTGTTCGTCCAATCGACGTTGAAGTGGGTATGTTGAGCAAAACTCACGGTTCCGCTTTGTTTACTCGTGGTGAAACTCAGGCGATTGCAACTTGTACACTAGGTACAAGCCGTGATTCACAAATGACAGATGGTCTAACGGGCGAAAGTAAAGACAGCTTCATGCTGCATTACAACTTCCCTCCATACTCTGTTGGTGAATGTGGCCGTATGGGCGGCGTAGGTCGTCGTGAAATCGGTCATGGTCGTTTAGCCCGTCGCGGTGTTCAAGCGGTATTGCCGACAGAAGAAGAGTTCCCATACACAATTCGTATTGTGTCTGAAATCACAGAATCAAACGGTTCAAGTTCAATGGCATCGGTTTGTGGTGCATCTTTGTCTATGATGGACGCAGGTGTTCCTCTTAAAGCGCCTGTTGCCGGTATTGCCATGGGTCTGATTAAAGAAGACGATGGTTTTGCTGTTTTGACTGACATTCTTGGTGATGAAGATCACTTAGGTGACATGGACTTTAAAGTAGCGGGTACGGAAGAAGGTATCACAGCGCTTCAAATGGACATTAAAATTGAAGGCATCAACGAAGAGATCATGGACATTGCCTTGAGCCAAGCGCTTGAAGCTCGTTCTCATATCCTTCGTGAAATGGCGAAAACCATTGGTTATGCACGCCCTGAAGTGTCTCCAAATGCGCCTTCTATGGCGACGATTAAAATTGATCCTGAGAAAATTCGTGACGTTATCGGTAAAGGTGGTGCAACGATTCGTTCTATTACAGAACAAACTGGCGCTTCTATCGACCTTGATGATGACGGTACGGTGCGTATCTATGCTGCGGATAAAGCCGCTTCTGATGCTGCGTTACTGAAAATCCATGAAATTACTGCTGAAGCAGAAGTGGATAAACTGTATAAAGGTAAGGTCGTACGCCTTGCTGAGTTTGGCGCTTTTGTTAACATCTTGCCTGGTAAAGATGGCTTGGTGCATATTTCTCAGATCGCTGAAGAGCGTATCCGTGCCGTAACGGATTTCCTAGCGGAAGGTCAAGAAGTCATTGTTAAAGTTCTAGATGTTGATGCTCGTGGTCGTATCAAATTGTCTATGAAAGACGTGACTGAAGAAGAAAAAGCCGCCTTTACTGAATAATTTCAGTTTAGGTTTAGGGTTGAAAAGGTGCTTTAAGCACCTTTTTTTGTTTTTAATCAGAGCAGATAGGCTAGAATAATACGCTATTGAGTCGTCTAATCATTCTGTAGTGTGTTTCGTCGTATAAGGAAAAAGTCATGAAACTAAAATTAGTCAGTGTGTTGGCAGCCAGCATGGTTTTGGTTGCTTGTAGCAAAGATGTCGTGAATGTGCCAGAAGTGGCTGTTCCAAGTTGTGTGTTTGCTGATGGTTCTAATCAGGCTGCACCTGATTGGGTATGTGGTGCGCCAGTGGATGGTGTGGCTTTGTCCGCTGTTGGTTACAGTGAAAAGTCAGCGGCTGGACCAAATTACATGAAACAAATGGCGGCCACTTCAGCTCGAGTTGAATTAGCTCAAATTTTGAGTGTTGACCTGCAAAACATGGTCAAGCAGTACGTGGAAACCACGGGTGCGGCAGACGCGGAAACGGTTGATCGTGTGAACAGTGTTGTGACCAAACAAGTCACAGAGCAGCAGCTTGTTGGCTCTCGTGTGATCCGTCAAATGCCAACACCTACCGGTGGCTTGGTGGTTCTGGTGGGACTTGATCCTTCTCAGGTAGAAGGCGTAGCAGAGAGCATTTTACGCACTTCTATGAAGAGTGAGGCGGCCTTGTACCAGAAGTTAGAAGCCGAAAAAAGCTTTGAGGAATTAGCGTCTGAGATCGCTAAACGTCATTCGAACTGATTCTAGTTTGCTGAAAGAAGCGGCCATTATCGCTAGATAATGGCCGTTTTTTTTCTGATGGTGGCTATATCGCTATGGCGAAGAGGGCTGTAGATTGCCTTCGTCATCAAAAATGGGGGTCGGCTTTTTGTTTTCATCGACAGCGACAAAATTAAAATGCCCTGTAATGGCCTTGGTGCGTTTATCACTGTGCAGTTCTTCCAAAAAAATATTCACTTCAACTTTTAAAGAAGTTCGGCCAACATGAACGACACGAGCCACAAGCTCGACTAAAATACCGGAAGGGATGGGCTGTTTGAAATCCACTTGTTCGGTGGATATCGTCACCATGGCTTTGCGTGAAAAGCGAGTCGCCGCAATGTAAGCCACTTCATCCATCCATTGTAATGCGATACCGCCAAACAGGGTGTCATAATGATTGGTGGTACCAGGAAATACCATCTTGGCCACACGAGTTTCGGAGATTTCTTCTCGCTTCTGAATGAGTAGCTTGTTCATGTATTTTAACCCTTTTAAAACAATTATTTGGTTAAGCATTATTATACTGATAAGCGGCTGTGATAGTCGCTTTAAAGCAGAATTGCTGTTATCTGAATACTTACAAGATCTGAATCGATCTCAGTTAATTGAGCTTGAAGACCCAGCAATAGTAATGCCAACTGGTTTACCTCCTACACGCAATCGACAAAATGCCTTATCGACATTTGATGTCAGCTTGTTGGATTTTTTATCTTTACAGCGTTGTGATATCGGCATTGTAGCGGGTAGGAAGAATAGCATTCTAGGGCGAGTGATGCCGGACAGTCAGCGTTTTTTATATGAAATCGATATTGTTCGTGCCATTGAGTCTTGTCCGATTGCTGACCCTGCTTTAGAAAGAGAGTTAATGTTGGTCGCTCAGCAAAAGCGCATTGAGTTACCTAAAGCGTTTGGCAATGCCATTTTTAATGGCGAAGAAAGCGAGGCTTTCTTCAGTCTCTCGAATGGGTTTTTACCATTAAATTATTCTACGGCAAAACAGCAATCTTTATTAAATGCGTTAATTCGTTTTGTGAAAATTGGCAATACGCTTGATGCCTTACCCGTCATTCAAGGCGGGGTCTTTGAACAAGACCTGAAGCGGTTGATGGACAGTGAGTTTGCTGGGCGTTTATTGTTTAGTTTAGTGTACGTTCGTGGTTACTTGGATCAGGTGACGACTCAAGTTGTCCAGTTGAGTAAGAAAGACTGTGGTGCGCCAGTTAACTATTTAAGACAACAGTTTGAAACACATTACGTCAAACAAATTCAGCCTTATATGGGGCGCCTTAGTCAATCTGCTTATCAGGTTTTGCCGTTGCTGAATGAATTGGCTCAATGGTCTCATCTGACACCAGAAATGCAGGCTTTTATGATGCAATACGATATGACGTCAAGTCAAAGTGAATGGCAGCAATACCAAATGGCTTCCCAACGCCATGCAAAAGCTTGGAGTGCTTTGTTTCATATGTGCGGGATAGGGGTTGGTGGACAGAGTTAAATTTGTGTGTGGATTTGGTTCTCTAGGCTTTCCACTAGGTCGTATTCGAAAGGAGTGCCTTCTGCCAATGGTTCTTGATTAAGCGCCTTCAACAAGGCGATGTTGGCCACGGGATTATGGCTGATGCCTTGGGAGAAGTGCATAGGGCGAGTGATGGCATGAGCTTGATGTTCGTTCAAACGGTCTTTGGCATTGATCAGTGATGGACCTGGTTGGCTGAACAAACTCATCATCAGAGCAAATTGCGGGCTGCCTGATACCGACTTCCCTGCCAAGTTGCTCTGGGTGACCTGAGTCTCAACAATTTCTCTTATGCTCATTAACATACCTATTGTTTGGTGATGTTATGAGTATCGGCATAGAAGGTTTTTTCTTAACTAGAATAATGAATTATTCACAATGAGTTGCTAGCAGGATGGAAAAGTCGGAATATCTTGTTCTGATTGTAATTTTTTGTATTAAGCTGACCATTTTTAATACATTTTATAGCTGAAACTGCTTAAGCATCGTACTATAAGATATTGTAGATTCATTATTTTTTAGATTTCGAGTTAGGTTTTGTATCAAGGAAAGAGATGGCTGCTTTGATCTGGCGGTAGGGCACAATGCATGCATGACATCAATGAGCTGATAGACAATGTTCGTCATAACGAAGAAATTGCGCGCAAGTTTTTTGAAATCGAGCGCTGCATTTTGTCGATTGGACGTTGTGATCAGTTTGTTTCTACCCTGACCAAAGAAGTCCAAAAACAATTTAATGTCCCTTATGTTTGGGTAAACCTCATTAATGAGGCGCCTTTATCACATCTTATTGAAAGCCTCGAAAAATTACCTGACTTAAGAGATCGCGTTTTGTTTACTCGTCGCAGCGCCATGATTGATATCATCAAGTCGAGTAATAAAACCGTATTGGTCAATTCTAATTTGAGTTTTTGTCGCGAAATCATCCCAAGTATTTATCGCGATATTATTGCTTCCCTAGCGATATCCCCTTTGACCATTGATGGTGAATTGGTCGGTCTATTTTGCCAAGCAGACGCGGATCGAAGTCGCTATGATGCGAGCACAAAGGACACGTTTTTACTGGACCAATTAGCGATTAAAATCTCGATTTGTCTGAGTAATGTCACGGCTCGAGAAAAACTCGAATACTTAGCCACCCGTGATCCTTTAACTGGCTTATTAAACCGTCGTCAGTTGGAGCTCATGTTGGATCGAGAGTTTTCACGCTCAAAGCAACAAAAGCGTGATCTCACTGTGGTGTTTATTGATTGTGATGCCTTTAAATCCATTAATGATACCCTCGGGCACAACTGTGGTGATGAAGTATTGGAGTACATTGCCAAACGCTTGTTGAAATACGTTCATAAACAAGGGTTAGCATTCCGTTTTGCTGGGGATGAGTTTGTTTTCGTCATGCCCGGAAAAACATACGATCAGGCAATTCAAGTGGCTGAGTCCATTCAAGAATATCTACAATCCAATCCATTAAGGTATAAATCCAATCTCGTTCCGATTACTATTAGTTACGGCGGAGCGAGCGTTGTTTCAGATGCGCCGAGTAACTACAAACATTTGCTAAAAGTGGCAGATGAACGCCTCTACGACTATAAAAATAACCGTAAAAGACTGGTGCCTACAAAGGTCTTTAAGTTTCTAAATAAGCTGAGATAATTCTGTAATTTTATTACATTATATTCCGCTAAGATTGAAAAATTCGGTGTTTTTTGCCTTTATTTTGTTGTAAAATTTCAAAAAATGAATTTAAGGTTCACCTATGTCCCACGCTTTAATTGCCGACCTTGGCGGCACAAATGCTCGATTTGCTTTGGTGCCGGTGCATCAGTTTGAGCCACTCGAAGTGAAAGTGCTTGCTTGTAAAAACTATGAGACTTTTTTTGATGCGGCGGCGGATTATGTTGATCATTGTAGCGTTGACCTAAAAGACATTGATGCCGTGGTTTTGGCCATTGCCGGACCTGTTAATCAAGAGGTTATACGCTTTACCAATAATCCTTGGCATTTTACCCGTGAAGAAGTGCAGAATTACTTTGGCGCGGATAAGCAAGTGGCTTTATTGAATGATTTTGATGCGATTGGTCATTGTCTTGAAGTGCTGCCGGAAGCCGATAAAGTGGTTCTGGGGGATTCAAATCAAGTGGATCCAACCGCCGCAAGCTGGGTCATTGGTGCTGGAACCGGTTTGGGTGTAGCTTGCGTTGTCCCGCAAGCTGATGGCCCCAATATTGTGCTGCCTGGAGAGGGAGGTCATGTGGATCTCTCTAGCTGTAATGAAGTCGAAGACGATATTGTCGTTTTCTTGCGTAAGCGTCATAAGCGAGTATCAGCAGAACGAGTGTTATCTGGTATGGGCTTAGAAAATATTTATGAAGCTTTAGCGGCTCGACAGGGCATAGAGAAACGTCTCTCAGCCCCAGAAATTGGTGAAGCGTTAAAAGCGGGTAATGATCCGATTGCCAAAGCGGCTTTAGAGCAGTTCTTTGTGTTTTTAGGGCGAGTCATTGGTAACCTTGTATTGTCTGTTGAAGCGCGTGGTGGCGTTTACATTGCCGGCGGCATTGTGCCTCGCTACTTAAAGGAAATATTGTGCAGTGGCTTTAGAGAAGCTATGCAAGACAAAGGTCGTATGAAAGAGTTTGTTTCACCGATTCCGACTTTTGTTGTGATGTCTGAATACCCAGGGCTGATGGGATGTGCGTGCTACGCTTCCTATCTTGTGTCGAAAGCCTAGATTAGTTGGAGATAAAAGAATGAAGGCCAGTTTAAAAGCCTGTGATGTCGTAATTTTTGGTGGCGGTGGTGACCTTGCCATGCGTAAGTTGTTACCTGCTCTGTATCATTTAGAAATGGACGGCTTGCTGGCACCCACAACTCGAATCATTGGTGCTTCGAGACGAGAAGTAAGTGATGCTGATTATCAAGCCAAAGTCCGTGATGCACTCGATGAATTTGTGCCATCCAGTGTTGGTGATGATTCCGTTTGGCCGCGCTTTAAAGAGCGTTTAAGTTATGTTTCTGTTGATGCCCAACAAGAATCTGACTTTGCTCGCTTAAATGATCATAAAGTCGGTGGTGATGACCGTGATGTCGTTTTTTACTTAGCGACTTCACCAGACTTGTTTGGTTCGATTTGTTCTTCTTTGGCATTGCATGGTCTGAACGAAGACCGAATGCGTGTTGTGCTTGAGAAACCACTTGGTCGTGATCTTGCCTCATCTCGTGCGATCAATGATGAGGTAATGAAAAACTTTAAAGAGCAGCAAGCTTTCCGAATCGACCACTATCTTGGAAAAGAAACGGTTCAAAATTTGTTGGCTATTCGCTTCGGTAATACCTTATTCGAACCGCTTTGGGACAGTGCGCACATTGATAACGTGCAAATTACGGTCTCAGAGACAGTTGGTGTAGAAGGGCGTTGGGGTTATTACGATAAAGCGGGTGCCATGCGTGACATGGTACAGAATCATCTTATTCAGTTGTTGTGTCTGGTTGCTATGGAGCCTCCAGGTCGTATGGATTCGGATTCTGTACGAGATGAAAAGATTAAAGTGTTAAAAGCGTTACGTCCTATTGTTGGGGCGAATGCGTACACTAAAACAGTACGTGGCCAGTATGCCAAAGGCATGATTAAAGGCAAAGATGTACAAGGTTACTTTGATGAAGAAGGTAGTAACCCGGATTCACGCACAGAGACTTTCGTTGCTCTGCGTGCCGACATTGATAATTGGCGTTGGGCTGGTGTGCCTTTCTACCTGAGAACGGGCAAGCGTTTAGGTCAGCGTTATTCTGAGATTGTAATCCAGTATAAAGCGGTTCCACATAGTATTTTCAGCGATGAGAGTAACCGCCAATTGCAACGTAACCAATTGGTTATTCGTCTACAACCTGAAGAGAAAATTTCTTTGACCGTGATGAATAAAGTGCCGGGTGCGAGTGAAGGCATGAATCTACAGCCTGTGGATTTAAACCTGAGTTTAACTGAGGCGTTCAATGACAAGCGTAGTCCTGAAGCTTATGAGCGTTTGCTGCTGGACGTGATGCGCAACGATGCTACCTTGTTCATGCGTTACGACGAAGTGGAAGCGGCTTGGAAATGGGTGGACGGTATTATGTCTGCTTGGAGTCAAACTAGCGAACGTCCAAAAGAATATGCTTCCGGCTCTTGGGGGCCAGCGGCGTCCATGGCTTTGCCTATTAAAGATGGACGTAACTGGCACGATTATTAAGTCGTACTGACCCCGTGATTTCAGTCGATAAACACTCAGTCAAGAAAAGGAAAATAACATGACGCAAACTTATACTGCTGAGCAGGTGATGACAGCAACGCCTGTTGTACCTGTGATCGTTGTTGATAATGTTGAGCAAGCCGTGTCACTTGGTAAGGCATTGGTTGCTGGTGGCGTGCCTGTACTAGAAGTGACGCTGCGCACCTCTGCCGCATTAGAGGCGATTACGGCGCTACGAAAAGAAGTGCCTGACGCCATTGTTGGTGCTGGTACTGTGTGCTCTCGTGAGCAATATGTACAAGCTATTGAAGCGGGTTCTCAGTTCATTATTAGTCCTGGTATGACGGCTGATTTATTGGCGGTAGGAAAAGAATACGATGTGCCTTACTTGCCTGCAGTGGCAACCATTTCTGATGTATTGCTGGGTATGGAATACGGTTATGACCGTTTTAAGTTTTTCCCAGCGGAAGTGAACGGTGGCGTTAAGGCGCTGAAAGCCTTTGGTGGTCCATTACCACAAATCAAGTTCTGTCCAACTGGCGGCATTGGTGCTAATAATTTCCGCGATTACTTGGCGCTTGATAATGTGTTATGTGTTGGTGGCTCTTGGATTGTTCCGACGGATTTAGTGCGTGCGGGCAAATGGGGTGAGATTACCGAGCTGGCAAAATCGGTTGCTCAGTAAGACCTTAAGTAAGATAAAATTTAAAAGGGAAGATGAGGAATCATCTTCCCTTTTTTGTTGCTAAAGATTCTCTTCTGCAAATTCGGCCAATCGGCTACGTTCAATACCATTTACATGCATGATGCTGGCATATTTAAAGGCTTTAGATTTTTCCACAAGGTAAGTTAATCCAGAGGTTAATGGCGTAATGTATTTATTGTCGATCTGGGCTAAGTTACCTAAGACAATAATTTTCGAGTTGCTGCCAATTCGAGTCACAATGGATTTTAGTTGGAATTGCGTTAATCCTTGTGCCTCATCGATGATAATAAGGGCGTTGTTGAAGGATCGACCTCGCATAAAATTTAAGGATTTGAATTGAATGTTGGCTTTCTGTTTGACGTAATCAATGCTGCTGATGGAGTGTTCATCGGCACCATGCAATATTTCCAAGTTATCATCAAAAGCAGCCAACCAAGGTGCCATTTTCTCTTCTTCTGTACCCGGTAAGAAGCCAATGTCTTCGGCCATTGGTGGTGTTGATCTTGCCACAATGATTTTATTAAAACGTTTTTCTTCCATCGTCACTTGTAAGCCATAGGCAAGTGCCAATAGGGTTTTACCTGAGCCTGCTGGACCAGTCATAACCATCAGATCAGAGTTCTCATGGCGCAGTAAATAAAAGGCCATGGCTTGCTCTAAATTACGCGGGTGAATGCCCCAGAAATTTTGGTTCATTAAGTGCTGCTTATTTATGTCCAATAAATACACATAGTCATGGTCGATGTTTACCACAAAACCAATAAAGTCTTCCTCATCAATGATAAACATATTCAAGTGGATACTTTCGAGTAGTGACTTGCTGATGACGTGGACGGTATGGCGGCCATGTGCTTCGGTTTTGACGCTGTCGACACTTGACCAAAAACTGCCTTCAAACTCAATGTAGCCTTTGGTCATTAGATCGAGATCATCAAGTACCTTGTCTTTACGATAGTCCTCGACACGCTCTAACCCCGAGCCTTTGGCTTTTATGCGCATGTTAATGTCTTTGGTGACGAGACACACAGAAGACCTTAGGTGCGTTGCTTGTAGACTCAGGGCAACATTAATAATGCGGTTGTCGTTGGCATGGTCGTGATTGCCATTGAGAAATGGAATGTTATCGGTTGCTGTGATTTGTTGATCAGGGAAGATGGCCAGCGAGCCTTCGCAGCTTTTCGCTTGTTCGTTTGAGTTTGTGCTCTTGTCTAGTGTGTGGATGGGAACACCGGCTTGAAGTTCTCTTGGTGTGGCGTCACCAACGATCTTGTCGATGGTAT
Organism: Marinomonas sp. TW1; assembly: GCF_001625355.1. Lineage (GTDB taxonomy): Bacteria > Pseudomonadota > Gammaproteobacteria > Pseudomonadales > Marinomonadaceae > Marinomonas. The sequence goes on along the minus strand of NZ_JSEE01000010.1, from coordinate 140,252 downwards.
TGATGGCGAGTCTTGCTTCGCGGCTGACGTCTTTGTCACGCCGGTCTTTTATTATGTCTAACTCTTCCAGCACCGTCATGGGGATGACGACCATGTGCTCGGCGAAAGCGTAAATGGCTAATGGATCATGCAGTAGTACATTGGTGTCGAGAACGTAGATTTTTTCCATAGACGATAACTCCCATAATGTGAGTAAAGTTTGCTGATGAGAAAGAAACGATTTCGAAAGGGTTGTGCTGATTTAGCAATAGATACGATTTTAGAAAGATATTGGTAGTTTAATAAAATGCCGATGACAGGATAAACGAGAGTGTAAAGCTTACTTCTGCACGCAACTGGGCGGCAGATGTGAGAAAGGTAATTGTTTGGATAACAACGATTTCTGAGCAAGCTAAACCTCACTGTCTTTATCCATACTCTAGTTAGAGTGTATGACAGTTTTGTTGCTGTTGCTTGTTTTATTTGAGGAATGAGGCAATAAAAAAGCCGCTAATCAATAGCGGCTTTTTTCGAAACGAATGATATTTATTCGTCTAGGAAGCTTCTCAAGTGTTCTGAACGACTTGGGTGACGAAGCTTGCGCAAGGCTTTTGCTTCGATCTGACGAATACGTTCACGTGTTACGTCAAACTGCTTACCAACTTCTTCCAGTGTGTGGTCTGTGTTCATGTCGATACCGAAACGCATACGCAATACTTTGGCTTCACGGGCCGTCAAGCCAGCCAGAACGGTCGTCGTAGATTCACGCAAACCTTCAATGGTGGCAATGTCGATTGGTGACTCAGCGCCATCGTCTTCAATGAAATCACCTAGATGCGAATCTTCATCATCGCCGATAGGGGTTTCCATTGAGATTGGCTCTTTGGCAATCTTCAATACTTTGCGAATCTTGTCTTCTGGCATGTCCATGCGCGCCGCCAATTCTTCAGGCGTTGCTTCACGACCCATCTCCTGAAGCATTTGACGAGAAATGCGGTTCAGTTTATTGATGGTTTCGATCATGTGAACCGGAATACGAATGGTTCGTGCTTGGTCGGCGATCGAACGCGTAATGGCCTGACGAATCCACCATGTTGCATACGTCGAGAACTTGTAACCACGACGATATTCGAACTTATCAACGGCTTTCATAAGGCCGATGTTACCTTCTTGAATTAGATCCAAGAATTGTAAGCCACGGTTCGTGTATTTTTTCGCAATCGAGATAACCAAACGTAAGTTGGCTTCAACCATTTCTTTCTTAGCACGACGAGCACGAGTCTCACCAATCGAAATACGACGGTTAATCTCTTTTAATTCTGCAATTGTTAAGCCTGTGTCTTTGGAAACCGCGCGCAATTTACGCTGACTACGCATAAATTCCGCTTCATTTTCTTCCAAAGCCGCAGAGTAGTTTGCGTTGGCAGAAATTTGCTCTTGTAACCAATCTGGATTGGTCTCATTGCTAGGGAAACGTTTCAAGAACTCTGTTCTTGGCATGCCAGATTTACGAACACAAACTTGCATGATCAGTCTTTCTTGTTCACGAACTTTTTCCATACGTGAACGAACACGATCAATCAATTCGTCAAACAGTTTAGGAACCAGTTTGATTGGCGCAAAGGCAATGCTAAGTTCTTCTTGTTTGCTTTTGACAACAGAATCTTGGCGGTTACGTGTTTCAAGCAGTACTTTTAACTCGCCATAAATGCGAGCAATTTCGTTGAAACGCAATGCGGTTTCTTCAGGGTCTGGTCCGTTATCGGTTTCTTCTTCGCTTGATTCTGAATCGTCTTCTTCATCGTCGCTGTCAGCATCATCCGCTTCCTCTTCAATAGGAAGTTCTTCGGCCAATTCTTCAAAGACGGGCTCTTCACCATCGCCATCAATAAAGCCGCTGAAAATATCGCTTAGACGACCTTCTTCCTCTTGGACTTTCGCGTATGCATTGAGCAATACATCGACGGCACCAGGGAAGTAGGAAATCGCTGCCATTACTTCACGCGTACCTTCTTCGATACGTTTGGCAATGGCAATCTCGCCTGCGCGAGTCAGTAGCTCAACGGTGCCCATTTCACGCATGTACATACGCACTGGGTCTGTTGTTCTAGTGATATCTCCTTCTACAGCAGCAAGGGCGGCAGCCGCTTCTTCTGCGGCCGCTTCATCTGTCGTGTCGCCTTCTTCCATAAGAAGGCTTTCTTTGTCTGGAGCGTACTCGGAAACCGTGATGCCCATGTCATTGATCATGGCAATGATTTCTTCGACCTGCTCCGGGTCAGAAAGGTCATCAGGCAGGTGGTCATTAACTTCGGTAAAAGTTAAATAACCCTGTTCTTTACCTTTAGCGATCAACTCTTTAAGACGTGACTGTTGAGTGTCTGGCATTCGACAACCTATCGTTTGAAATTCAATTGAAGTTTTGCAAGCCGCATATTATAACAAAATCAATGAGTTTTATCCACTTAATCCTGCCTTATTTGAGTAATTTTTAGACAGTCTTTATGACTTTTTCTGTCTAATCAAATCCATCAAATTTCTGAGTTCTTGCTTGGTGTTCGTATCCTTAATGGATTCATTACCTTTATTTTTCAAGCGTTCAATGCTGTTATTTAACCCTAGGTTACGTTCCAGGGTGGACACCATATCGAGCACTTCTTGCTTTGCATTAGTGATTTTTTGCTTTGTAGCAGCATCTTGATGGTTTAAAAGATCAATAATTGGCTGATATGTGACATTTTCCGCCAATTCGCCCAGTAAGTGTCCAGCGTTTTTTTCTGGGTGTTTTGCGAAATATCTCCATATTTTACCGAAGATTTTTAATTCATCATTTGCTTGATTGATGATTGGGTCGGGAATATCGATGTGTTGCGCAATATGGGGGTGAAGTAATAGGCATAAAGAGGCTTGTTTTATTTTGCTCAAACTGGAAGGGGCTGGTGGAAAATAAGCCTCATCTTTCTGTTTATTGAATTTGCCTTTTTTCTTATAGCCTGTTTTCCCAGTTTGTGGTGTGTATTCGGGATTGCTATAAGGGGCAGAATGGTAATCCGCATAAGGTGAAGCCGGGTAATCATCATAGTCATGATGAGGTGCATCATGGGCTGGATGATCGTAATACTCAGGTTCATTGGTAGTGCTGGAGGCTTCTTTATCGTAGCTCGATTTTACTTTGGGCAGTGCTGTGTGTCCCAACGTGTCGCTGTCGATGCCTGATTGTTCACTTAATTGCTTAATCAGAATTGAGCGAAATGTCAGCTCTTTCGGAATTTGTTGAATCATGCTCATGGCATTGCGAGCGAACTGGGCTTCCCCTTCTTCGTCCGCGAGCGTGACTTGGTTTCTCGCATGGTCAAACAATACGTGGGAAAGTGAAGCGCTGTCTTCCAAACGCAAATTAAAGGCGTCTTTGCCTTCTTTGCGTACCAAGGAGTCTGGGTCTTCTCCTTCCGGTAAAAATAAGAAACGCAGTTGTTTCTCGTCCTGCATAACAGTAAGTGAGGCTTCTAAACCTCGGATTGCTGCAGCGCGACCGGCTTTATCACCATCAAAACAGAGGATGACTTTGCTCACCAGTTTAAAGAGTTTACGGATGTGCTGACTGTTAACCGAGGTGCCTAGAGTAGCGACTGCATTGGTGATGCCGTGTTGAGCCAATACAATAACATCCATATAGCCTTCAACAACGATAATTTGATCCAGGCTTTGGGTGTTTTGCTTAGCTTCAAATAAGCCATACAGCTCTTGGCTTTTTTGGAAAACAGGGGTTTCTGGCGAGTTCAAATATTTGGGTTTTTCGTCACCAAATGCACGACCACCAAAACCAATAACGCGCCCGCGAGAATCTCGTATAGGGAAGATAATACGATCTCGAAAGCGGTCGTAATAATGGCCTGGTTGGTCTTTTTTCTCGATCAGCATACCGCCGCGGTACAGTTGCTCCTGATGCTCGGCTCTGGTGCCAACTGATTTAAGGAGATTGTCCCAGCCGCTCGGCGCAAAGCCTAGACCAAACACCTTGGCAATTTGGCCGGATAAGCCGCGTTCTTGGGCGAGGTAATTTGTTGCTTTGAGCTTGTCTGAATGTTCGATTAACTGGCGTTGATAAAAAGTGGCGCTTTCAGAAAGCCGCTTTAGCAGCTCAGCATTTTGTTCATAGCGATCTGGCGCACCTTGTTCCCTAGGGACTTCCATACCGGCGTCTTTGGCGAGTACCTCGATGGCATCGACAAAGTCGAGGTGATCATGTTCCATCACAAAGGAAATGGCATTACCGCCAGCCCCACAACCAAAGCAATAATAAAATTGTTTGTTAGGGTTTAAGCTAAAAGAGGGGCTTTTTTCATTGTGAAAAGGGCAAAGCGCGCTGTAGTTTTGCCCCGTTTTTTTTAGGCTGATACGGGACGACACCACATCAGTTAAGTCGGTGCGAGCCAATAACTCGTCAATAAACTGATCAGGTATACGTCCCGCCATAAACTTAGCCTAGTTGTGCTTTCACTTGTTTGCTGATTTGTCCCATGTCGGCACGGCCTTGTACTTGAGGTTTTACAATGGCCATTACCGCGCCCATTTGCTGCATCGAGCTCGCACCCGTTTCTGCAATAGCCGCTTTTACAATGGTGGCGATTTCTTCGTCTGTTAATTGGGTTGGTAAGAATTCGGATATAATGGCCAACTCATCTTTTTCGATTTGTGCCAGGTCGTCACGGCCGCCATCGGTAAATTGCTGGATCGAATCTTTACGTTGCTTATTCATTTTATCCAGAATGGCGATTACTCTAGCATCATCTAATTCAATACGTTCATCAATTTCCACACGTTTACATTCCGCTAAAATAGTGCGAATTACAGTAACGCGGTGCTTTTCTTTTGCGCGCATAGCGGTTTTTAAGGTATCGGAGATGTGTGCTTTTAATTCTGACATGGGGGCCTCTTGGGTGTTAAACAAAAAAAACGGCTAGTTTTTAACTAGCCGTTTTTATAAACCTAAACACAAGAAAGGTCTAGGTGTTTGTGATCTAGTGGATTTGCCAAATGGCAGATCGGCCTAGTACAAACGTTGGAATTTTTTCTGCTCACGAGAAACTTTCTTAGCGTGACGTTTCACTGCAGCAGCAGCGGCACGTTTGCGAAGAGTGGTTGGTTTTTCGTAGCATTCACGACGACGAACTTCAGCCAAAACGCCTGCTTTTTCACAAGAGCGCTTGAAGCGACGTAGAGCGATGTCAAATGGTTCGTTATCTTTTACTTTAACTGCTGGCATGTTTTTACCTTTAATAATCTGTTTTAAGTTTAAGTTATTCACAAAAACGGCGTGCATAATACTCCTAATTAGAGAGTATTCAAAGCGCGTATTTGTTAGACAGAGTTGGGCCAAACAATTTGGCCGATTTTTCTAACCCTGGACAGACAAGATGGCTGTCTGTTGATGTCTGTTTTATGTCATAGGGTGTTTGGAAATGTTCACTTATCGAAATAAGTGCCAAACGAGAAAAATCACCTGCCTTTTAATTTAAACATTGAAAACGCGCGCATTATAATGACTTTATCCGTCTATGTCCAGTGGCATCTGCCATGCTCTGTCGTTCTAGGGTACAATGTTGGCAAATTACAGATGAGATTGGTTTGATGAAAGTATTGGGGCTTGAAACCTCTTGTGACGAAACCGGCATTGCCATTTATGACACTGAAAATGGCTTGCTGGCGCATAAGATTTATTCGCAAATTGCGCAGCATGCTGAATACGGTGGTGTCGTGCCTGAGTTGGCATCGCGGGACCATGTACGCAAAACCTTGCCTTTAATTGATGAAGTGTTAGTGGCGGCGGGTATGACTAAGAAAGAGTTGGACGCCGTGGCTTTTACCAGTGGGCCAGGACTAGTAGGGGCTTTGATGGCGGGGGCGACAATCGGCCGTTCTTTGGCGTATGCCTTAGATATTCCCGCATTGGGAGTACATCATATGGAAGGGCATTTATTGGCGCCTATGCTGGAAGCGTCGCAACCTGAAATGCCTTTTATTGCATTATTGGTTTCAGGTGGTCATACCCAGTTGGTCAGAGTGGATGGTATTGGAAAATATAAATTACTCGGTCAATCACTGGATGACGCCGCGGGAGAAGCGTTTGATAAAGCCGCTAAAATGATTGGTTTACCTTATCCTGGTGGTCCGCAAATTGCGGCATTAGCGAAGCAAGGCAATGCCGCGTCCGGTTTAAGGTTTCCACGTCCTATGACAGATAGACCCGGTCTGGATTTTAGTTTTAGTGGCTTGAAGACGGCTTTTTTAACCGCTGTGCACCAAGCCCTTGACGATGATCGATGCGATGAACAATTTAAAGCGGATGCTGCTTTGGCGTTTGAAACTGCCGTCGTTGATACCCTGGTAATAAAATGTCGTCGAGCGTTAGAAAGTGAAGGCTTAAAGAGTTTGATCATTGCTGGTGGCGTTAGTGCTAATCAAAGGTTGCGCGAGCAATTAGAAAGCCAGCTTAAAAAGATCAAAGCCAGTGTGTTTTATGCACGTCCAGAGTTTTGCACGGATAATGGTGCCATGATTGCCTATGCAGGGGCGCAACGCTTGCTGGACGGGCAATCTTCAGAATTGAATTTGTCCATTCGGGCCCGCTGGCCGTTGGCTGAGTTGCCACCACTTAAGGAGTCGGCAAATGTCTGATTTGGTATTCATTGAAGGGTTGAAAGCAAAAGCGGTAATTGGTGTTTATGATTGGGAAAAAGTCATTCAGCAAGACCTGCTATTGGATTTGGAAATGGAGCACGATAATCGCTTGCCTGCGGCCACCGATGATCTTAGCAAAACGTTGGATTATGAGGCCATTTCAAATTACATTTTAGCCTATTGCTTAGAGCATCAATTTGAATTAATTGAAACCTTGGCTGAGCGTTTGTTAACGGATTTGGCGGCCACGTTTCAATTGCAAGCGGTGCGTTTAGTACTTCGCAAGCCAACCGCGGTCGCGGCGGCTGATGCGGTAGGCGTGAAGCTGTATCGCCGGTTTGTGGATTAGTTTGTTTGATCCTCTATTGCATCAAGGTGAAGCGGAATCTCCTTGGATCAATAGAGGGGAGTTTAAGGTGGCTAGACTGCGAATACGTTCTTGTTTTAGTGCTTTTCCTAGTTCAGCACCAGTAAAGCCTTGCTTGATAAGACTGGCTGCATTCACTTTGGCAATTGTGTTTCTTAGGGTGAGCCAATCTTTTAGGTTACTTTGGGTAACTAGGCTTAATACCTGAATTAATTTTTCAAACGGTTGCGGCTTTTTAATCGCATTGACTGACATGAGCCAAGCTTCCCAATGTTCTGCCGACATGCAGAGCGTCTTCTTTTCTAGAAACTCCCTAACTTGCTCAGCCAAGAGCTTGTATTGATTTGGGCAGCGAAGCTCTTGATGCAGTGTTTTTAAGTCTTGCAGCGGCGTGTGTCGACAAATGATTGCCCAACGTTGGGTTTGTGTCAGGGATCTTAGTGCTTCTTCTGAGTTGTCTTGCTCAGACCATTTTAGAGTTGAAAATAGTATGGGCATGGCGTTGGCTTTTGCCAGCACTTTGAAGAAGGTTTGTGGGTGTGTCGTCGCTAAGGCTTTTTCTAATTCTCGCCATATTCTTTCAGGACTCAGACTATTGAGTTCGCCAGACTCGCTAATCTGTTGCATCAATGACATGGTTTCATCCGCGACGTGAAACCCAAAGGATTGAAAACGAGCGGCGAATCGTGCCACTCGTAAGACTCGCAATGGGTCTTCGATGAATGCATTGGAGACGTGCCGTAACAGACGTTTTTGAAGATCTTGTTGACCATCAAAGGGGTCGATAAGTTGGCCTTTTTCGTCTTGTGCAATGGCATTAATGGTTAAGTCTCGCCTTTCAAGGTCCTCTTCTAGGGTGATATTAGGCGAGAAGTCACAGATAAAACCTGTGTAACCTTGGCCTTGTTTTTTTTCCCGGCGCGCAAGGGCGTACTCTTCTTTGGTTTTTGGATGAAGAAAAACCGGAAACTGTTTGCCGACTTGTTGAAAGCCTTGCTGTTCAAGCTGTTCTGGCGTAGCGCCTGTCACCACCCAGTCTTGATCAATAACAGGGAGCTTGAGTAGGCGGTCGCGGACGGCACCGCCAACCAGATACACTTGATATGACATTTATGCTTGGCCTGCCTCACACTGCTCAGGAAACATAGCACTCCATTGACTGAAGCCGCCATTTAGGGAATAAACTTGTTTAAAGCCTTGGGAGGCGAGGTATTCTGCGGCGCCCTTGCTACTATTACCGTGATAACAGCAGACGATGATTGGACGTTCTTGGTCGGTGCTGTCTATAAATTCTTGTACATTGTCATTGTTTAAGCTGATGGCGTTTGTCATGTGACTTGTCTGATAGCTAGCAGGGTCACGGATATCTACGATGGCAGCGTTATCTTCCAAAATGGGAAGGGCGTCTGCGATATCGATACAAGTATAAGTCATGGAGTTTTCCGATTGATTGTACAAGGCATACTAAAACGTTCTTTGTCTTCCAGTCGTAAGGCAGTTAAGCTGCCTCCCCAAACACATCCTGTATCAAGTGCATGTATATGCTTAAGTTGGGTTTTGCCTTCTAGGGCAGCCCAATGTCCAAAGACGATGTGACAGTCTTCGGGAACTTGACTTGGGTAACTAAACCAAGGGGCGAACCCTTTGGTTGCCGTGTTAATGCCTTCTTTTGATTTTAAGTCTAATTTGCTGTTTTGGTTGCAAAATCTCATGCGAGTTAAGTAGTTTGTGATGACTCTAAGTCGGTCTAAACCCACTAAATCATCTTGCCACTTATTCGGACTATTACCATACATGGCTGAAAAATATTCATCAACCGTGTCTGATTGCAGCTTGTCTTCTACTTCATTTGCAAGTTCGAGTGTTTGCTCTAATGTCCAGCAAGGTGGAATGCCTGCGTGTGTCATAACAACATTGAGTTCTGCGTCATAATGGCAAAGAGGTTGATGCCTCAACCAGTTCATTAAATCGTCACGGTCACTGGCCATTAGTATGTCGGTTAAGGTGTCGCCTTTTTTGAGTGTGCCATGACCATAAGATACGGCAAGTAAGTGCAGGTCGTGGTTGCCTAATACGACCTTGGTTTTCTCCCCAAGTGATTTAATGAAGCGCAGCGTGTCTAAGGATTCTGGCCCACGATTGATCAGGTCGCCTGCAAACCAAAGTTGATCGTGCTCTGGCTGATACTGGATATGTTTTAGTAATCTTTCCAGTGGTTCTAAACAGCCTTGTAAATCGCCGATAACATAGGTTGCCATAATCTTCTCAATGAACTTTGTTTGGGACAGATAGGGTAAATGGGCGTATTGGGGCGGTAAATTCGGTGCCATCGTCAGCGATGAATTGATAGCTGCCATGCATAACACCGACGACCGTCTCAATAACGGTGCCACTGGTGTATTGGTAAGACTCCCCAGGTTGTAAATAAGGGTATTCTCCTATGACACCACTGCCTTTGACTTCTTGTACCTGCTCATCGCCATTGGTAATAACCCAATGACGAGTTTGCAGTTTGGCCGCATGAATTCCGCAATTGGTGATCGTGATGTGATAAGCGAAGACATAACGGGACTCATCCGGTGTGGATTGTCTGGCTAGATATTCGGTTCTAACATCCACCACGATATCGTATTCTTCCATTTAACTTTCCTTCTCAAGAAGGTAGTTGGCGATGGCGACAAACTCTTTCACGTCTAAGCGTTCAGGGCGTAGGCTTGGATCAATGCCTAGGTGCGCAAAGTCATCTTGATCTAATACACCCTTGTAGTTGTTGCGCAATGTTTTACGGCGCTGTTGGAAGCCAATGCGCACCACATCTTCTAATTTCTTCACGTCGGTCGTTGCGTAAGGCAGCGTTTTATAAGGTGTCATACGCACAATAGCGGAATCGACTTTAGGCGCTGGGTCAAACGATTCTGGGCCAACCACGAAAAGGGAGTCTACAGCACAATAATACTGCGCCATGACACTGAGTCGACCATATAAGTTATCGCCAGGGCGAGAAGCTAACCGATCCACTACTTCCTTTTGCAGCATAAAGTGCATGTCGGTAATGCTGCTGGCTTGGCTGAGTAGATGAAAAATTAAGGGGGTGGAAATGTTGTAAGGCAAGTTGCCGACAACACGGATCGTTTCGTTATCTTGCACCAGCGAGCTGAAATCAAATTTCATTGCGTCCGCTTCGTGCACGGTAAGTTCAGGATAACGGAACAAATTGACTTTTAGAATCGGGATCAAATCGCGGTCAAGTTCGACAACATCCATACGCTCTGTGACACTGATAATGCCTTCTGTTAAGGCCCCTTTACCTGGGCCAATTTCAACGATGCGTTGGCCTTTCTTAGGAGCAATACAGGCAACGATACGACGAATCACGCCATGATCATGAAGGAAATTCTGGCCAAATCTTTTTCTGGCTTTATGGGGTTGTACTTTGCTCATTGAGAAAACTTTTTCGCGTTATTGGCCATATTGATGGCGTGTTGAATGGCGACGTTTAGGCTGCCATGGTTGGCATTACCTGTGCCGGCTAAATCCATTGCTGTGCCGTGATCTACGGACGTACGAATGATGGGTAAGCCCAACGTAATATTCACAGCATTACCAAATCCAGAATATTTTAACACAGGTAAGCCCTGATCGTGATACATGGCGAGGGCACAGTCTGCATTCTCTAAATACTTTGGTGTAAACAGGGTGTCAGCAGGAAGCGGGCCGATGAGATCCAGACCCTCGGCACGAAGTTTGTCGAGTGCTGGGATAATCGTGTCGATTTCTTCTTTGCCGAGATGGCCGTCTTCGCCAGCATGAGGATTTAATCCACATACTAAGATACGCGGGTGCTCGATCCCGAATTTTGTCTGTAAATCTCGATGCAGTGCCAGTGTTACCTTGCGGAGCGCTTCTTCAGTGATCGCCTCAGACACGTCTTTTAAGGGGAGATGAGTTGTCACCAGAGCGACTTTCATTGCCTCACTTGCCAACATCATCACCACGTGAGGTGAATGGCATTGGGCTTGAAAAAATTCAGTATGTCCGGAAAAGTGCGTGCCTGTTCGACAGAGAATGCCTTTATGCACAGGCGGGGTGACAATGGCGTCAAATTGCCCAGATAAACAACCTTCCCCAGCTTGTTTTAAGGTGTCCAGCACATAGGGCGCGTTGGCGATATTGAGTTGTCCAGGTTGTGCTATTGCCGCCGTAGGGATGTGAATTAAACTTATTTTTCCTGCTTGATGGGCTGGTGGCTTGGCGTGGGCGGCAAGCGTTTCGATGTCAAGTTTGAGGTTGAGGGTGTTTGCTCTTGAACGCAGTAAATCGACATCACCCAGAACCACTAAACGAGCCGCAAAAGACGACTCATTTAGTGCGCTTAGAATAATGTCTGGTCCGATACCGGCCGGTTCACCTGAAGTGATCGCGATGATTGGAAGTGTGTCAGGTGATACTTGCTTCATGAGGTGTTACTTATCCTTGATGTCAATAAAAGCGTCAGCACGCAATTCGTCTAACCAATTGCCTAATACAATGTCTTGCTTTTGCTTCGTTAGGGCTTGTTTGGCGTTACTGCGTTTGACTTGATCACTGATGTCGGCTTCACGACGACCTTCCACCTGCAAAATGTGCCAGCCGAATTGAGTACGGAAAGGTTTGCTAACCTGGCCAACCGTTGTTTCATTCATCATGTCTTCAAAGGCCGGTACCATAGTGCCAGGAGTGACCCAGCCAAGATCACCACCTTGCAGTGTTGAGCCTTGGTCTTCACTGTATTCTTTGGCTAATTCTGCGAAGTCGGCGCCATTTTGAAGCTTGTTATAGAGCTCGTCTGCAAAGGCTTGAGTTTGCGCCATATCACGAATTTCATTGGGTCTTACTAGTATATGACGAGTTTTGGTTTGTTGTTGCAGTGTCACAGAAGCAGAACGTTTGTCGATGACCCAAAGTAAATGGTAACCCGCATTACTTTGTAGTGGGCCAACAAGAGGGCCTTGTTCTGTATCAAGCGCTCTGACAAACAAGGGAGGTAATTGGTTCATCGGGCGCCATCCAAGGTCACCACCTTCTATGGCAAACTGGCCCGCTGATTTTGCCACGGCTTGTTGGATAAAATCGTTTTCATTTTGAATTTGCTGAGTGATCGTGTTGATTTCCGCTTTCGCTTCTTCTGGATTACTGGCTCTAATCAAAATATGACGTAGATGAACTTGGTCCTTGTCTTTGGTGATGCTGGTTTCTGAGCTCATGTAATCATCAATTTCTTGTTCCGAAATGACGATACGACGCTTAATGATTTCACGTTTAATGTTGTTGATTAGGATTTCATGTTCAATTTGTTTACGGTAGCGACTGTAGTTGATCCCTTTGCTCGCTAATACCGTCTTTAAACCTTGTAGATCAAGGTTCATATTCTTTGCGACGCCTAAAATGGCGTTATCTACATCGGAGCTGGATGCTCTCATACCAATTTTTTCGGCATAGTTAGCTTGTAGGGTTTCATCGACTAATTGATTGAGTATTTGGCGATGAATGTTGTCTGACATTATGCCGCCAGGCACTCTGTCTTTGACAATTTGAAAACGGTTTTGAATGTCGCTTTCAAGGATTGGGGTGGAGTCAATGATGGCGGCGATGCCATCGATTTTGCTGGTGTCGGCCTGCACCGTTTGTAAACTAGAAAATGTTAGCATTAGGACGAAAAAAGAGAATAACTTCATGATTAATATCCGGTTTTTCCTTGGTTCCAGTAGGTGTCTGCAATGCTTGTGGCGTTACTGTTGCTACGTCCAGCGGTGCTTAAACTACGTAAAATAAATTGTAAAAAGATGCCTCGGTCGGCGTCATTGTCATCATCAATCCAGTCTTGATAGCTCAGAGAGACCTTAATGCAGCAGTTTTCATAGCCAACACCTGATACCTGTTTGGTCGCTTCATCGTCCATGAAATCGTAACTGTATTGAGCGAACGCTGACCAATTTTGGTTGATTGGGAATACCGTACCAAAACTGGCTTGTTTTGCGTCATCATCCGAGTCTGAATTATTAATTGAGTACAAATAACTCAGGTTCACTTTGACCCGATCCGCTGGTGTCAGACTTGCCACAAGTTGGGCAAGATTAATGTCATCTTCATCTGGGTCGTAATTCAGGTTGGCGGTCAGACTAAAATCAGAACCATAATAGCTGGCAGAGGTTAACAGGTCACTGTGTTCACTATTATCCACTAGGCTGCTGTCACTGGTGGTGCCACTAATATCAACATATCGATCGTCTAAGTAGAAGACCTGTCCTGCTTTTAAAGACCACTTTTCATTATTATTTTCATCATATAGACGACTTTCTAACCCAAAACTGACTTGTTCTGTGTCGCCAACTCGGTCATTGCCATTAAATCGCTCGTGACTAAAGGCGCTAGAGTAAGTCAAAGTGGACTCGCTGGCATCAAAGTCAGGAATGTTTGTTTGGTTTTCGTAGGGTGCGTGTAAGTAGTTTAGTCTAGGTGACAAGGTTTGACGCCACGTGCCATTTTCATTAGTGAAACGGCGTTCAAACGCTAACCCTGTGTCCAGGTAACCTGTAATGTGGCCGAGCGACGCTTCGGAATCTGTGTCGCTACTGTAGTCATGCAATTGATAGTCTCGATATTGGGTTAATATACCTGGGGTTAGAGTCAACCAGTCGTTACTAAAATCGAGAGAGGTATCTTGATTGACGACTAAGCGCTGGCCATCAAAGTCGTCTTCGGCTGGATCATAAAAATCCGTATATTGTACTTCTAAGTTATATCTTAAGTAGGTGTTTGCCATCGAATAGGAGCTTTCTAGACGAGGCTGCCACTCAAAAGGTTCGTCGTCCGAGCTATCCGGTGTTTGATAGGTTAAATAGGTCAACTTGTTGAAGAAGTTACCACTGTTTAAAGACACATAAGCACTCTGCTGATAATGGTCTTTTTCCCCTATAGAAGTGCTGTTTGCTTCGGGAAATTCGTTTTCTGTGGGGTTGGCTTCATAGGTGAAACCGGATTGCAGATATTGGTTAAAGCGCTGATTAGAGGTTAGCTTGAGTAATATCTGATCCCCTTCATCTTGATCCGAGAAATAGGACTGTTCGTAGGTCGTTTCGCCGAATGAACTCAGATGACGAAATTCAACGTCGATCCCTTCACCTTTTTCTTGAATGTATTGTGGGGTAAAGGTGGCATCATAGTTGGCCGCCATGTTCCAGTAAAAAGGCGCGGATAGGCTTAAACCATCATTGCCTGAATAGCCAAAACTGGGGAATAGAAAACCACTTTGGCGTCTGTCATCGATCGGAAAGCGTAACCATGGTGAGTAGAAAATTGGAATGCCAGCGATTCGAACCTGAACGTGTTTGGCCGTGCCGAAGCCAGACGCAGGGTTAAGCTCAATGCTGCTGCCATATAAGCTCCAGCTTTCTTGGTTCGGTTCACAAGTGGTAAAGAAACCTTCCTCAATAAACACCACACCATTTTTTTCTTGTGTTAACGATTTGGCTTTACCCCGTGCTTTGCTGCTATGACTCAAAAATAGGGCGTTTTCAAATTCTGTGGCGGCGCTGCCATTATTCGATATGTAGCTGTTTGTGCTTCGAATGAGCTCGTTATCGGTTCTTAGGGTAACGTCGCCCGAAGCTTGGTAATAGTCGTTTGGAATGCCTTGAATCGTGTCTGCAGAGAGCTGAGAGTCGGGTTGAACGATGTTAGCATTGCCTTGCAGATGAATAACACCGGTTTGATCTCGAGTGATTAGATCGGCTTGAAGTTGCGTATTATGACTCTGACTGGCTTGCCATTGATTAATGTATTGGCCTTGGCAATAGCGACCTAACTGAGCTTGTTGCTCAGTCGTCAGGGATTCTCGAGGAGCCCAATCCCATTGATCTACTTGCCCGTGAGCAAGTGGCAATATGAAAAGACCTTGAAAAAATAGGGCGTAGTTGCGTAAATGCTTAACCATGCAGGGTATACTTATTTACCAATAATTGTTGTCCGAAATCGGAGGCTGCCAATTGAGGCTCCACGTAATAAGACAAATGATAATCTATGCAGGCCCATAGGGGCTACCGATTCTGGAGAAATATCTTTATGTGGAAAATTGTGTGCGCCATTTTGGGCTATGTTTTGATGTCAAATTTCCTTGGCGCGATATTGGGGTATGTTGTTGGTAGCCTGTTGGATAGGGCTCAAAAAGGCGGTGCGTTTAATCAAGCAAAGCGAGGCAATATACGCCTTCAGCAAGAAACCTTTTTCCGAACTTTGTTTTTATTAATGGGGCGTTTGGCTAAGTCGGATGGGCAGGTTTCCGAAGCAGAAATTCAGCTGGCTCAATCGGTTATGCAGCGATTGCGTTTGTCCCCGGAAGCGCAAGAGCAAGCTAAACACCTATTCAACGAGGGTAAATCCGCGAATTTTGATTTGGCTGCTGAACTGAATCATTTTAAAAGCATCGTAGGCCCTGGGGATTTAACGCGAACCTTATTAGAAGTTTTGTTGGTGTCTGCGTATGCGGATGGCCATTTCAGTATTGAAGAGAAGTCTTTTGTTTCTCAAGTGTGTGCCAACTTAGGCATTACTGTGGCAGAGTTTGAGGCGCTACACATTCAAGTGAAGCAACAAGCACACTTTAGACAGGGCTATCAATCTTCCAGTAACAGTATGGGATCGAAAGACTTATTGAAGTCGGCCTATGACGCGTTGGGAGTGACGCCGGACATGTCAGATGCTGACATTAAAAAAGCGTATCGTCGTCTAATGAGTAAAAACCACCCAGATAAACTGAGTTCTCAAGGTTTACCGGATGAAATGATTGAGTTGGCAAAAGAACGTACGCAAGAAATTCAGTCGGCTTATGAGTTAATTAAAAACGCACGTAAGTAATGGTATTGCTCAGTGAATAAAGGGATTAAAAAAGTCCTTTATTCACTTGAGGCAGTGGCCGACGCTGGCTAATTTGTTTGGTGTTTTGCTTTAAAAAACCACGAACTCTTTGTACCAACAGCGCTTGACTGTCTTGCCCGGTGACACGATCCGGAATGGCGTCTTTTTGAATGTATTGGCCTTGCGGTTTTTCTCTCTGAAGGCCTGCTTGTCGTCGCCACTGGGCAAATTGTTGATTTCGACTTGGCTGACTTAAGTAATAATCCAATATGGGTTGTGGCGTCTCTCTGATCAATTGTGCAATCTGATAACTCGACATGTCCGCCGGTGTTTGGATATCAATGAGCGCTAGGGCTTGAACGGCTAACTTGTTTTGCGCAGAAAAAGCTAAGGCATAACTGGCGCCGGTTCGATAGCCAATTAAGGCAAACTCATTAACCCCATCGGCTTTGGCCAACGCTATGGCCGCCCCAATTCGGGCAAACACAATCGCTTGGTTGGCTAGACTAACCGCATTCTCTTCAGCATCTTCTGATGGTAAATCTGCGCTGGGTATCTTAATGGCTTGGCCACGTTTAGTGACATCAGGCACTTCTATCGACAACGTACACCAGCTGTATTCTGTTAGTTTATCGCGTAGGGGGGCAATGGCTTCCGGCCAATCTGGGTGTTCATTGTCTGAGTGTAAAAGAATGGCGCAGCCTTGAGTTGAGCTGGTCTGAGATTTTCGGTAAAGCGACAGAAATGGGCCACCTTCGGCTTCCAATACTTGTATTTGATGTTCAAGTTGAACGCCCTCTAATGAGGCTTTTAACGCGTTAATTCGACTTACTTGAGGCTGTGGTGTGGCGTATTTCTGTGCCGCAGGGTCCGCTGGCGATGCTTCTTCTGCTTGTGTGTTGGCAGCAGAGCCAAGTAGCCAGCCAACCAGTGTAATCTTCAGTAAGAGATGAATTTTCTGCATTGTTTTCAATACTTCTTTCGATGGCCTTGTTAAAATATCGTCTTCGACGTTTGGTGTTTTTTATCAAGTTGCATTTATTGTGTCACTGCTGGAGACAGATATGAATGATTTTATCATTGCCCCTTCAATTCTTTCTGCTGACTTTGCCCGTCTAGGGGAAGAAGTCGATCATGTGCTAGAGGCGGGAGCCGACATCATACACTTTGACGTCATGGATAATCACTACGTTCCCAATTTAACGATTGGGCCCATGGTCTGTAAAGCGTTACGCAAACATGGCGTGACGGCAGACATTGATGTGCACTTAATGGTGAAGCCTGTCGATCGTATGATCGGAGATTTTATTGAAGCAGGCGCTTCCTATATAACCTTTCACCCAGAAGCCAGTGAACACATTGATCGTTCATTGCAGATGATTAAGGATGGCGGTTGTAAAGCCGGTTTGGTTTTTAACCCTGCAACGCCTTTGCATCATTTGAAGCATGTTTTAGACAAGGTGGATATGGTACTGCTAATGTCGGTAAACCCAGGTTTTGGTGGTCAATCTTTTATTCCGGGTACCTTGGATAAACTTCGCGAAGCACGTGCGTTAATTGAAGCCAGTGGTCGTAATATTCGTCTCGAAGTGGATGGCGGTGTCAGTGAAAAAAATATCGCTGAGATTGCTGAGGCGGGTGCGGATACCTTTGTGGCTGGGTCGGCGATTTTTGGGAAGCCAGATTATCGGGCTGTCATTGATGCGATGAGAGCTGAATTGGCGAGTGTTCGTTAATGAAAACACCTAAGTATTTTTCTAAATGGTTTGAAGGGTGGCCAGATCTAGTGTGTTTGGATTTGGATGGTACATTGGTCGACAGTGTGCCGGATATTGCCGCTGCTGTGGATGCCTTTTTATCTGAATATCAGGTGCCTTTGGCAGGGGAAGAGCAAGTCCGAGCTTGGGTTGGCTTAGGCGCAGCCAAGTTAATTGAACAAGCATTGGATTGGGCTGGGCTAAGCCAAGATAAGCATGAAGACGCGTATCGCCTGTTTTTAATTCATTACCATCAACACCTGACGGATCATTCCAAACTGTATCCCAATGTGGTTGCGATTCTAAAAGCTTTTAAGCACAACGGTGTGCCAGTGGCTTTGATTACCAATAAGCCCAGTGTTTTTATTAAACCGATACTGGATAAATTTGGTATCACGGAAGAATTTGCGTGGTTCCTTGGCGGTGATACGCTAGATGAGAAGAAGCCTTCTGCTCTGCCACTGTTACATTGCAGCGAATCCATTGAGGCTCAACCTGAACGTTGCTTGATGATAGGGGATTCCATTACGGATTTTAAAGCTGCACAGAACGCGGGTTTTAAATCGGCACTGGTAACTTATGGTTACCATCAAGGGGTGGACCTTAAAGGACTGGGAGCGGATGCCATTATTGATGATTTGGCGGAGCTGCTCGTTTAACAGCAATGGCTTACCCAAAAGACTTAAAACGGCCAAGCTTGATGACATCATCAAGCTTGGCCGTTTTTCATTGCAAACTAGCCTTGTTCGTTAGGCGTTGATTGGTTAGAAACGGATGGGTTTGAAGTCGATTGATTATTGCTAAAATGGATTTGACCATCGTCACCAAAGTGCAACGTTTGCGTTGGGAAGGCGACTTCTGCGCCATGTTCTTCAATAATCTTCATCGCTTGGAAAAGCACATCTTGTTTGACATTGTGATAGGTTCGCCAGTCGACTGTTTTGGTGTAGGTGTAAATAAAGAAGTCGAGGGAAGAAGGACCGAATTGGTTGAAGTTCACCATATAAACTTGTTGTGTGTCTAAATCTTCATGATTCGCCACCATCTCTTTAATGTCTTTGAGTATGTCAGGCAGAATACTGAAATCAGAGTAGCGCACGCCGATGGTTTCATTGATGCGCCTGTGTGTCATGCGCGATGGGTTTTCAACTGAAATCAATGAAAAAGTTGAGTTGGGAACGTATAGAGGGCGTTTTTCAAAGGTGCGAATGCGAGTTTGACGCCAACCTATGTGTTCAACTGTACCCTCTATGTCTTGGTCGGGTGAGCGTATCCAATCGCCAATGGCAAAAGGTCGATCCAGATAGACCATGAGCCCGCCGAAAAAGTTAGCCAATAAATCTTTAGCGGCAAAACCGACTGCGATGCCACCGATACCGCCAAACGCCAAGACACCTGAAATGCTGTAACCTAATGTTTGCAGTACTACCAGAGCCGAAGTGATGATGACGGAGGCTCTCAGTAGCTTACTAATCGCGCCTGCTGTGGTGTAATCGACCTTGGTTTTCACCTTGCTAGAACTGGTAACGGCTTTCTCACTTTGAGAAATACAGCGCAGAATAAACCAGGTCAATATGACGATAACACCAACTTCTCTAACCGAGGCAATTAGAGAAGTGAGTCCTGGGTCAATATTGGTGCCTGAGATTTCCGCGGCGACGCTTAATCCGACTAGCCAGATAAAGACCCCAACGGGTTTTTGAGCGGCAATCACTAACACATTGTCCCAAGGGGTTTTGGTGCGTTCCAGTTGTTTGTTTAAACGAATTAATAAACGACTGGCAATAAAATTAACGATGAGGGTACCTAAGACCACCAAAAAGACTCTGACGACCCAGTGCATTTCGGTATCACCTAAGCCGAAGTGAGTTTGCATTGTTTCCCAGTTCATAAAAACTCTCTGTATTGATGAATGTAATATGGTTTAAAGAAGCAGTAAGGTGCCCAAGCCTAAGAAAGCCACAAAACCTGCGATGTCCGTCACTGTGGTGAGTATGACTGAGCCTGATAAGGCCGGATCAATACGCAGTTTGTCGAGTAAGACGGGGATTAAAACCCCAGACAGGGCGGCCATCAAAATATTGATGATAATTGCCAGACCAATCACGGCTCCGAGCATGGAGTTGTTAAACCACCAATAGGTCACTAGGCCGATGATGATGGCCCATACAATGCCATTTAGCCAGCCTACCTTTAATTCCTTGCTTAGTAGGGACTTTAAGTTGCTCCGAGTGATTTGCCCAAGCGCCAAACCTCGGACAATCAAAGTGAGTGTTTGGCTGCCAGCAATGCCGCCCATCGAAGCGACAACAGGCATTAATACCGCCAATGCGACCACTTGTTGTAAGGTGGCTTCAAATAAGCCAATGAAGGCTGACGCGAGAAAGGCGGTCAATAAATTAATGCCCAGCCAAATACCACGGGTGGCCGCACTGCGTTTAACCGGAGCAAATAGATCTGACTCTTCATTTAACCCCGCCGTGGACATTTGTTGCGCTTCATTTTCAAGGCGAAGAGTCTCTAACGCTAGACCTGCATGGAAACGGCCCAGCAGTATGAGGTTGTTGTCGACAACGGGGAGCGCTGACAAGGTCGATTTTTCGAGTTGTTCTGCTGCTTTCGATAAGGTTGTGTCTGCTTGAATAACAGAACATTCTTCATCCATCAGGTTCGAGATGGGCTCATGTTCATGCGCCTTAAATAATTTATCGAATTTGACACAACCCACCCAGCGTCCGGTTCGGTTCACCAGATAAATCATGTCTGTGTAGTTGGGTGTGGTCTTTTTTAATAACCGCATGGCTTCCGCGACTCGAATAGACTGAGAGGCGATTAATAGCTCATGATCTATCCAGCGGCCAACAATGTCATCTTCGTAAACAATACTTTGTTGGTAATATTCACGCTGTTTGTTGTCCATTTGCTTAAGGGCAAGGTCAACCAGTCGGTCTGGCAGCGAGTCGGTAATCTCTAATAGGTCTGCCGCATCAACATCAGCAAACAGGCTCTCAATTTCATTATCATCCAGTTCTTTTAGTAGTAATTGACGAGATTCGCCACGCATCTCCACCAAAATATCTAAGCGGTTGGCTTGTTTGATGTTCTCCCAAGCCTGTCTTCTTTGATCTAATGGAATGGATTCTAGGGCTAGAGCGATATCGTCTGGACTGAATTCAGACATCATTTGGCTGATCGAGTTGGGCGAGTGCTCGTCATGAAT
The DNA here is from genome assembly GCF_001625355.1 of Marinomonas sp. TW1. Taxonomy (GTDB): domain Bacteria; phylum Pseudomonadota; class Gammaproteobacteria; order Pseudomonadales; family Marinomonadaceae; genus Marinomonas. Next base: position 119,356 of record NZ_JSEE01000010.1, on the reverse strand, counting down.
CAAAAGTTCAATTAATTGAGTAACTTGGCTTTGCATTGGTGGCCCTTACAAATGCTGGTTTGAATGCGTACTTTTCTTAGTGTGCGGTATTCATTGGGGATTATCAAACAAGGCTTTGTTTTTGCAAGATATTATTTCATTGCTTAGGGATTTATGACGATTCTCAATACTGGATGGGCTAAAAGTAGTGCGTTTGCGTTTTTTGAGTCCGCCCAGCAGGAGACAGCTCGTTCGCTTAAGTGTAGAATTTAGCCTTTTAAATGTCCCTTTTGATTGGGCATTTCGTTCGCTTTGGGCCTTATTTAAACCATGTTGTTAGTCATAGATAATTACGACTCTTTTACCTACAACCTAGTGCAATACTTTAGTGAGTTAGGAGCGGAAGTGATGGTGTATCGAAATAATCAGATCACCATTGCCGACATTGAGCGCTTGTCACCCACTCATCTGGTCATTTCCCCTGGCCCTTGCACGCCCAATGAGGCAGGTATTTCGATTGAGGCAATTAAGGCGTTTGCTGGCAAAATGCCTATTTTGGGTATTTGCTTAGGTCATCAAAGTATTGCTCAGGCCTTTGGTGGTAAGGTGATTCGTGCTAAAAATGTCATGCATGGAAAAACATCCTTAATTCATCACCTTAATCAAGGTGTCTTTGCCAGTTTGCCTAACCCTCAAACAGCGACACGTTATCACTCTCTTGTGGTTGCACAAGAGAGTTTGCCAGATTGCCTAGAGGTGACGGCTTGGAATCAAGATGATGAAGGAAAGCATGATGAAATCATGGGCCTACGTCATAAAATATATGATATTGAAGGGGTGCAATTTCACCCTGAGTCTATTCTGACCGAGGCTGGACATGCCTTGTTAGCTAACTTTTTAAAACGATAGGAGAGACTGGTGGATATCCAAAAAGCAATTGCAGCCGTTGTGGAGCATCAAAGCCTGTCAGCAGAAGACATGCAATCTGTGATGACAGATATTATGACCGGCAAAGCGACGCCAGCTCAGATCGGTGGTTTTTTGATTGCGTTGCGTATGAAAGGCGAAACGGTCGAAGAAATTACTGCGGCTGCGCGCGTCATGCGTGAACTCTCCAGTAAAGTCAGTTTGCCGATTGATGACATTGTGGATACCTGTGGTACCGGTGGTGATGGTGGCAACTTATTTAATGTTTCTACCGCCTCGGCCTTTGTTGTCGCCGCGGCTGGTGGCAAGGTCGCTAAGCATGGCGGTCGTTCCGTGTCCTCTAAATCCGGTAGTGCGGATGTCCTTGAGCGAGCGGGTATTTTTCTGGGGATAGACGCTGAGCAAGTGTGTCGCTGCGTAGAAGAAATCGGTTTGGGGTTCATGTTTGCGCCAAATCATCATGCGGCCATGAAGTATGCGGTTGGGCCTCGTAAAGAGATGGCAACAAGAACCATTTTTAATTTGTTGGGCCCTTTAACCAATCCGGCCAATGCAAAGCGTCAGGTAATGGGCGTTTTTCATCAAAAGTGGGTCCGACCTATAGCGGAAGTGTTAAAAGCATTGGGAAGCCAACATGTTATGGTCGTTCATTCCGAAGATGGTTTGGATGAAATTAGTATTGCAGCACCGACCTATGTGGCTGAACTAAAAGACGGTGATATTAAGGAATATCGTATTTCACCTGAGGATTTTAATATTCCTCTGCAGTCTACTGAGGGTATACAGGCATACGACGCCGATCAAAGCTTGTCTTTGATTAAGTTGGCGTTAGACGGTAAAGGAAAAGTGAACCCAGCCCGTGACATCGTGGCATTGAATGCTGGAGCCGCGATTTATGTTGCTGGTATAGCTGACTCCTTGGCCGAAGGGGTCAATATTGCTGAAGATGTGATCGGTGGCGGAACAGCGAAAGTGAAAATGTCTGAATTAGCGAGCTTTACGCGCTGCTTTATGGCACCTAACGCATAGAAATAGGAGTGACTTGGTTATGCAAGTGGAAACACCCACCATTTTGAAAAAAATTGTCGCGCGTAAATTCGAAGAGATTACGCAACGAAAAGCTCATACACCTTACAAAAATTTAGAAGTGGCGGCCTCTGTTGCCAACGTACACAATGCTCCACGTGGGTTTGCGCAAGCGCTTAAACATCAAATTGCTATGGGCAAAGCAGGTGTCATAGCCGAAATTAAGCAGGCGTCACCGAGCAAAGGTGTTTTGCGTGAACCTTTTTATCCGGGAGAGATTGCCAAGTCGTATGAAAGAGCGGGTGCGGCCTGTCTCTCTGTGCTGACGGACAAAGATTTCTTTCAGGGGCATGAAGATTATTTGGTGGAAGCGCGTTCAGCGTGTCAGTTACCTGTGATTCGTAAAGACTTTATGGTTGATGAGTATCAGGTGATTGAAGCCAGATCCATTGGCGCTGACTGTATTTTATTGATTGCAGCATGCTTGTCAGGTGAAAAGCTCAGAGCCTTAGATCTTATGGCTAGAGACTTGGGAATGGACGTGTTGGTAGAAGTGCATAACCGAGCCGAATTAGACTTGGCATTAGAATACACAGAGACAGAATTACTGGGCATTAATAATCGAGATTTGCATACGTTTGAGCTTAGCTTGGAATACACTTTTGAGCTCATGAACAGTGTGCCGAAAGACAAGTTGATTGTTACTGAAAGTGGTATCCATACTCAAGAAGACGTGGCCTTAATGCGTAACCATGAAATTCATGCCTTTCTTGTTGGCGAAGCGTTTATGCGTGCCGATGATCCTGGTGAGAAGTTGGCTGAGCTATTTCAGAGTTAACTGACGATAAGTCGTATTGATAAGAAATAAGGTTATATATGAAAACAAGTGTGAGTTGGCAAGAAGACGTCCATTTTACGGCTGAGACGGGATCTGGGTTTAACGTTGAAATCGACGGTAATCAAGTGGCTGGCCCTCGTCCGATGGAATTGATTTTGGCAGGATTGGGTGGCTGTACTTCTTATGATGTGGTGGGCATCTTGAAGAAATCCCGACAAGAGGTAGTGTCTTGTGTGGCACAAATTGATGCAGATCGTGCGGATACAGTCCCTGCTGTATTTACCGAGATTCGTGTGCACTTTGTGGTCACGGGACGAAAGTTAAAAGAGAGTGTTGTGGCAAGAGCGGTGAAGCTGTCGGCTGAGGAGTATTGCTCTGCATCATTAATGTTAGAGCGTGGTGGCGTAAAGATTGTCCACAGCTTTGAGATTGTTGAAATCGACTAGTTTAGCGATTTAGAAAGAGTATGAAAAAGGGCTGAGAAGCTCTTTTTTTTTGGGCTGAGAGAAGGTTTTTGTTAATTGATGGCGTCCTCACCAGGACTCGAACCTGGAATAGCTGCTTAGGAGGCGGCCGGTATATCCTGTTTACCTATGAGGACTCATTGGCGAGTATTTTATACCTTAAGGGCTTGTGATTACAAACGATAAGTCTTTATCACTTTGATTTGTATGTGATTTTAAGCTCGACCTAAGGTCTGTTTGCTGCTGATCGGACGAGTTGAGCCGCGAGACGTGTAAACTTTATTTTTGGTACTGTGGCCTTGTAAAAGTTCAAATAGGTGTTTGTTGCGCTTCTGCAAGGTGTTGAGGATTTGAGCGTTAGTATTGTTTTTCGTTTTGCAGTTTTTAAGAAGTGTTTCGCACTCTTTCATGAGTAAACGTACTTCGTCCATAGAGCTGTCTTGCACTTTCAGCCAGTTTTTAAATTCTTCTTCTGTCGGGTTTTTACGGTCAACGACATCAAATTTAATCAGCACCTTGATGCGTTTTTCATTGAGCTCATTCATCTCATCAAGCAAGACTTGTTTTTTGTCTGCTATTGCAATGATGGTTTCGCTATTTTGTTCACCGTATGCAGAACGCTCTTCATCAAGAAGTTGGGACAGTTCAATTAAAATGTCTTTGCTTTTGATGAAGATGGGAGTGATGGGGATCATAGAGTAAGCCCTTTATAGGCTGTGTAGGACACGCTGATTAAAATAGCGTGTCCATAGAAGCCATGTTATTGGCGAGCTTTTGGGTGTCAATCTTGTATTCACCTGCCGCAATGGCGTTTTTGATTTGCTCAACTTTGTCCATATCAACGTCTGGTAAGTTGTTTAATTTAGCTTGTTGATTCTGTAGTGTTTGAGCTGTACCGCTAAGTTTGACGGTATCTTCTGCCAGTGTACCGCCACTTTGCACACCGCCTTTTTGTTCAGACACACTGGCAGTCGCGTCGTCTTTTTGCGCGCGCTCGCTTTTATTTATAGTGCCCTGATTTGATAGACCTGTTAAATGAATTGCCATTGGGTTTTTCCGCCCTTAAATGATTTGCCTGTCTATGGTTTCGGCTGGGTCTACGAAAACTTTAATGAATTACCTTAGAAAAAGGAAATTTATATTCGCCGAGTTGTCTGTACTCAATAGTTTACAAGAACCTCACTGTCAGTTACAACTTTAGCGTATACAATTCGTCCAGAACTCGCGTTTTTAACTCGGATTTGTTGACCTTTAACGCCATTCTCTAGCGCGACACCATTCATACGAACGGTAATGGTGCCACTGCTGGCAGTAATCTGAATAGCGTCACCTTTTTTAATTAAGGTAGGTAAGCGAGTTAGATTGTCCGTGATGTAAGTGTTGATACGGATGTTACGAGAAGCGATTAGTCCATAAGGTGGTTTTTGTTGGGTATAAACCTGACCTCTTAAATCGGAGATATCCACTTCACCTAAGTCGGTATTGGATTGAGAAATAATCTGACCACGATTGATGGGGGTGATGGCACGAATGGCTGGGATGCTAATAGATTGGACAGCGGGCAGATAGGATTTCCAAATAGGGTCAGGGCAACTGATTTCGTAGTTGGTTCGTTTACGTGCTTCTGGTCGTTGATTTTGAATGCTAATTTGATTGTCTTTACAGTCTGGTAAGTATTTAAGAGAAGCAAGATTATTAAGTTTTATGGTAATAGTTGCGTGGGGATAAACTTCGGATAAACGAGGGATTTCCACTTGATTAATAAAGCGATTAACCATTTCTTCGAGCACTTGAGCGTAACTAAAGTGTGTTTGAAGACAAATAAAGGCTATTAAAAGCCTTGAGATTCGCATGATGAGCACTCTTTGTTTATGATTTCGTTATGAATAAGTTAGTAAATTGTTGATATTCACTCTATCATTGGTGAATGCAAAAAAACAATTTTGAGGGGTCACCTCATTATGCAGTTTATACATTTTGGAGGCGTATATGGCTGGGGTTCTAGATACTGTCAATCAACGTACACAGCTGGTCGGAGAAAATAGACTTGAGTTGTTGCTGTTTCGCTTGAATGGTAAGCAAATTTACGGCATCAATGTCTTTAAAGTAAAGGAAGTGCTTCAGTGTCCTAAACTTACCACTATGCCTCATAGTTCACCTGTGGTTCGTGGTGTTGCACACATTCGTGGTGGAACCATTCCAATATTGGATTTAGGTTTGGCAACGGGGGCAAGTCCCATTGAAAATATTAGCCAGTGTTTTGTCATCATTACCGAGTATAACCGTCGTATTCAGGGGTTCTTGGTGCGTGGTGTTGAGCGTATTGTGAATATGAACTGGAGTGATATTCAGCCGCCACCAAAAGGTCTATCAAATGACAACTATTTAACGGCTGTTTGTCAGGTCGATAAAGAAATGGTTGAGATCATTGATGTGGAGCAAATACTTTCAGAAGTGGCACCAATGCGACAGGATATTTCTGAAGGTATTGTTGATTCAGATACACAAGAGAATGCGAAAAAACATCATATTCTTATTGTGGATGATTCCTCAGTTGCTCGAAAACAAATCAAACGTTGTATGGAACAAGTAGGATTCGCGACCACCGTTTTGTGTGATGGTCGAGAAGCTTTTGAGTTTTTACAGAGTTTGGTTGCTGAAGGTAAGGATGTCACACAAGAGTTCTCTATGGTGATTTCAGATATTGAAATGCCGGAGATGGATGGTTACACCTTAACAACGGCGATTCGAAATGACAGTCGATTGCAGGATTTATTTATTCTTCTGCATACTTCTTTGAGTGGTGTCTTTAACGAGGCCATGGTGAAGAAAGTGGGAGCGGACGGTTTCTTGGCTAAGTTCCAGCCTGATGAGTTGGCGCGTTTAGCGATTGAAACAGTGCAAGTGCAATCTGAGTAAAGTGATGGATTTGGGCGAGCTGAGCTCGTCCTTTAGTCTGCTTATTATGGAGTTTTAATGCTCAGCAGTACAAACACAATCACCCCAGCTGGTTACATTCGCTTTAGGGAATATCTGCAGAAAGTATGTGGTATTTCTTTGAGTGATAATAAACAGTATTTGGTGGCAAGCCGATTAGGTAAGATTTTAGAAAGGGAAAACTTTTCTAAAATAGAGCAGTTAGTAGACGCGCTTGATAGGCCTATGAACGCTAAGTTAAAAGAAGAGGTTATCAATGCGATGACCACTAACGAAACTTTATGGTTTCGTGACACACACCCTTTTACTATTCTTCGTGAAAAAGTATTACCGGAAATGACCGCTGCGCCTTTGCGTATTTGGTCTGCTGCTTCCTCCACCGGTCAAGAGCCTTACTCCATTAGTATGGTGATTGAAGCGTTTAAGAGCGCTCGTCCAGGTGTACTGAAACCTGGTGAAAGAATTGTTGCCACCGACATTTGTACCAACATTTTGCAACACGCAAAACAGGGTGAGTACGACAGTTTGGCGATTGCTCGTGGTTTAGGGGCGGATTTACAAAGTCGTTATTTTGATAAATTGGATGATTCGACTTGGAAAATTAAATCCAATCTTAGCTCTCGAGTGGATTTTAAGTATTTGAATTTGATTGATTCGTTCGCAGGATTGGGAAAGTTTGATGTCATTTTCTGTCGTAATGTACTCATCTATTTTACGGTTGATTTGAAGCAAGATATTTTGCGAAGAATGCATGCTTCTTTAAAACCAGGTGGATACCTCTTTCTTGGTGGCTCAGAGGCTTTGAGTGGCTTATCAGATTATTTTGAAATCGTGCAATGTCATCCAGGCATTGTCTATAAAGCCAAACCACGTTAGACCCTTTGTACTGAATTTTGAAAAGCCCATCCTAGCTCTTAGGGTGGGCTTTTTTTGTTTTTATGGCCTATCTTTTTAATTGCCGCTTTTTGCCGTTTCAGGAAGTGGTAAATATAACCAATTGAAAAATAAGAATATTTTTTTTGGCATCATTATTGCTATATTAGATTATCTATCATTTTTGTTTGAGGGTTAAATGGCGATTTCCTTTGCAGGTGCCTTTGCTGGACACGATAAAGCCTTAGAGTTCCGTAGCGCTCGTGCGGCGATATTGGCAAATAATATCGCGAACGCTGACACACCAAATTATAAAGCACGAGACATTAGTTTTGATGCGGCTTTGGGTGAGGCAATGAAGCGTTTGCAATTGCAGGGAACAAATGGTCGACATTTTGCTCACGGAGCAGAAAGTGAAGCATCGGGTGATTTGCTTTATCGCAACCCTGAGCAGCCTTCATTGGATGGCAATACCGTAGACATGCAGAGAGAGCAGGCCGAATATGCGCAGAACTCAATGCAATTTGATACAAGCTTCATGTTTCTAGATCGTAAGATCAGTGGCATGAGAAAAGCGCTGACTGGGAATTAATAACGATGTCTTTGAGTAATATTTTTACTATTTCTGGCTCAGCAATGAGTGCTCAAACCGTCCGTTTGAATACCATTGCTAGTAATATGGCAAATGTTGACAGTGCGGCCAGTTCAGCGGATCAAACTTATCGTGCTCGCAAACCAGTGTTTTCTCAAATGATGAATGACAGTATGCGTGAGCGCGGTTGGCAAAATACTAAGTTAGATGAGACGGGAGCAGGGGTTGGCGTTCAAGTTGAGGCGATTGTTGAATCTGATGCACCTCTACAACCTCGTTATGAACCCGATCATCCGATGGCAAATGAAGAGGGTTACGTTTTTTATCCGAATGTGAACCCAATGGAAGAGATGGCGGATATGATGTCGGCGTCTAGATCATTCCAAACGAACGTAGAAATTATGAACTCGGCAAAAAGCATGATGCAAAAAATGCTAACGCTCGGGCAATCTTAGGAGCAGATAGATGGCAAATATATCTGATAAAAACGGCCTTGGTGGGCTGATCTCACAATACGGTACCGAAGCGGCAAAGTCGAAAGCAGGCATCGAAAAACCGGAAGTGAAGCCAGAAGAAGGGGCGTTAGCTGACCAAAATGTCTTTTTGAAGCTCTATATTGAGCAGTTGAAGGGGCAGGATCCAACGGCACCTCAAGATGCCAACGATATGGTGGCGCAAATGTCACAGTTTAGTTCATTGGAAAGATTGACCAGTATTTCAGATCAACTGGAAACCATGGCGTCATCATTAACATCAAATCAGGCGTTAAGTGCGTCGACCTTGGTTGGCAAATCGATTTTGATGGAGGGTGACAAGGCAAAAATGAGTGATGGCGTGGATCCTTTAGTGGTGAAAGCCGTTGTGCCTGAGTCGTCAAAGAGTGCCGTTTTGAAAATCTATGATTCAAGCAATAATTTGGTCAGAACAGCGCCATTGGATACGGGCGAGTTTAGCTGGGATAAGTTAGACAGTGACGGAAATTCTTTGCCGGCTGGTGAATATCGTTTTGCCGCTACTTCAACGAATGCACAGGGAGAGGCGTCATCGATGTCAACACGTGTACCGACCAGAATTCAGGGTGTCACCATTAATGGTGAAGAAGGCACCGTCTTGAACGTGGAAAATCACGGCAAGATCAAATTAACAAAAGAATTAGAAATCTTAGGGTAACTGGAGAGCGTTATGGGATTTAATACTGCACTGTCTGGCATTAAAGCCTCGGCTGATTATTTGGGTGTTACGGGTAATAATATTGCCAACGCTGATACCACAGGCTTTAAGAAATCACGCATTGAATTTGATGACTTATACAACACCAGTGTACTGGGCGCAGGCAGCGGCAACAGTATTGGTTCCGGTGTGAGTGTGAGTAAAGTGGCACAAGAATTTTCACCTGGTAACTTGTCTTACACCGATAACAACTTAGACCTAGCGATTGATGGCAGTGGTTTTTTTGTTTTGGATGCCGGGATTGCCCAATCCTATACCCGAGCAGGTAACTTTAAATTAGATGAAAATGGCTATTTAGTGACGAATACTGGCAGTCACGTACAGGGTTTTAATGCCGTCGAGGGCGTGGTCGGGGGTAACCTTGAAGACATGCGTATTCCAACTGACCGTATCGCCCCTGAACCGACTACGGAAATGGAGCTGCAAGTCAACTTGAACTCTAAAAGTGAAGACGTGCCGCCGTATATAAAAGAAGATTTCGATCCGCTTAATCCTGATACCTATAATTACACTCAAACTCAAGGTGTCGTAGACGGTGATGGCAACACGCACATTGTGACGTATTACTACGCGAAAAGTGAGCTACCAAATACCTATCGAGTGCACGCTACGGTAGACGGTAATATTACCGATGATACGGGTGCCGCCTTCCTTGGCGAAACCTATGCGACTTATAATTCCGCCGAAGCGGGCGAAGACTTTAATGGTGATGGCACTAACGAAGCACCATTTGAGCTTCTGTATTTGGGCGCGGCTAATCCAGGTGTTACTGACATTGAAGCTGGCACAAAAACGCCAATCACAGTGACCGGGACCTTGGGTGGCGTCGCACTAACCTCAACGCTTGAAGTCGATGGTGTTCGAGAGCCTATTTCGGTGGCTCGTGAAGCGTTTGATCCTCTTGAGCCTGAAACCTACACCTATGGTAATACACGTACAATTTATGACTCTCTAGGTGAGCCTCATACAGTGGGTTATTACTTCATTAAACAAGGTGAAAATAACACTTACGAGATGAGATTGACCGTTGATGGTGAAGAGACATTTGATGATCCTCTGACGGGTGAAGCTACTCGTTTCTTAGAAAAGAATACCTCGGTTAGTTTTGATGCAGCGGGTAATTTAATGGGGGCTTATCGTGGTTTGCCGCCGTTTGAAGTGGCCCAGCCGATCACCCTTGAAATTGTCGGTTTGGATCCGACCAACCGCGGTAAGATGGCACCGTTGGATTTGGCAGGGTCTACCCAATATGCGTTAGAAAATTCTGATACCTTTGAGCAAGACGGCTTCTCAGCCGGTGAGCTGCAAGGCGTATCGTTTGATAGTGATGGTTTCCTAGTTGCCAATTATACCAACCAACAAACGGCAACACTTGGCCAGATTGCCTTAGCCACCTTCGATAGTACGGACGGTTTGATGCCGACTGGACATACCGCATGGTTGGCGAGTAAAGGATCTGGTGCCGCTGATATTGGTCGTCCAAACAGCGGAACATTAGGGAAAATCCAAGGAGGAGCGTTAGAGGAATCTAACGTTGATCTGACGTCTGAGCTGGTCTCTTTGATTGAGGCACAGCGTAATTACCAAGCGAACAGTAAAACATTAGAAACAGAAAATACTGTCACGCAGACGATCATCAACCTTCGTTAATTTTCTGGAGAGAGAAGTTTTATGGCCGAAGCAGTTTATCTGCTTCGGCTTTTTTTTATGCTTTTTTTAAGTTGGTATGAATTTTGTAAGGGGTATAGGTAGATAACCTGATTTTTGTTTGGAGCGGGTAATGGATAAAGCATTATATTTAGCAATGAGTGGTGGTGTTCAGACCATGAATGCCCAAGCAATTCATGCGAATAATTTAGCCAATGTAAATACAACAGGCTTTCGTTCAGATTTTGAGCAAGCCCGTTCAATGCAGGTATATGGGGATTACTACCCTAGTCGTGTGTATGCCATGACAGAGAATCCAGCCACTCGATATACGCAAGGTGACATGATTCAAACTGACCGTAATTTAGACGTAGCCATTAGTGGCGATGGATTTATGACAGTCTATGATGAGACGGGACAAGAAGCCTATACCCGAGCTGGTGACTTGCAAATAAATGCCGCTGGGCAATTGGTAACAGGACGAGGTTTGCCTGTTGCGGGTGTTGGTGGGCCAATTTTTCTCCCCCCTGTTGATAGCATCAATATTATGGCGGATGGCTCTATTTCGATTATTCCTCAAGGCGGTGGTGCCAATGAAGTGGCGGTGATCAACCAGATTAAACTGGTTAACCCAGATCCTCAGAACCTTCGCAAGGGACAAGACGGCTTGATCCATACTCGAGATGGCCAGTTCTTAGAGGCCGATCTAAATGTGCAATTAGTCAGTGGTTTTATCGAAGGCAGTAATGTGAATGCCGTCGAGGAAATGACGCACATTATGAACCTAGCGCGACGTTTTGAAATGAACGTAAAAATGATGGATACGGTACGAGAAAATGCCAATTCATCGGCTCGAATATTACAACGTACCGCTTAACGATTATTTTTGTTAAGCGTGTAAACCAATAGTAAGAATAGATTGATAGAAAGAATGGGGCGGTTATGAATTCGGCATTATGGGTAAGTAAAACTGGCTTAAGCGCAATGGACAAGCAATTGAATACGGTTGCCAACAACTTGGCTAACGTGTCCACTACGGCGTTTAAAAAAGACCGAGCTGTCTTTGAAGACTTGATGTACAAAACCGTTCGAGCGCCAGGTGGATTAAGTGCTCAAAATGCTGAATTGCCATCTGGGTTGCAATTGGGTACAGGTGTGAAAGTTGGTGCGACGCAGAAAGACTTTTCTAATGGCGATTACAACATGACGGATAGACAATTAGACATTGCTATTCAAGGTAAAGGTTTTTTTCAGGTATTACAGCCAGATGGTACCGTTGCCTATACTCGTGATGGAAGCTTTCAGTTAAACAGCGAAGGTCAGATTGCCACCTCAGGTGGATTGGTGTTAGAGCCAGGTATACAGATTGATCCAACCGCAATAGAAATTTTGATTTCCGAAGACGGTATTGTGTCACAACGTATGAGTGGTGAGGCTGATCCACAAGAAGTGGGTGCGATCAATATTGCGGGCTTTATTAACCCAACAGGCTTGAATGCCGCTGGTCAGAATATTTTCACAGAAACCAATGCCAGTGGACCACCAATTGTTGGTGCGCCAGGAGCGGATTCTTTGGGCACGGTAGCTCAAGGTATGTTGGAAGCGTCTAACGTAAATTCGATTGAAGAGCTTGTGAACATGATCACGACACAACGTGCTTATGAGATGAATTCGAAAGTCATCGCCTCTGCGGACGGCATGATGAGCTTTGCTATTCAGCAGTTATAAAAAGAGTAATTAACAATGAAGATAAAACTTTTTCTGTTGGCCTTACTCAGTTCCTGCTTAACCGGTTGTTTAACCTGGGACATTGATCAGCAGGCCGTTGCCAATGCAGCTGCAGCCGGTGCGGCGGGAGCGGTAGCCGATGCGGTGGTGGATGCCATAAACGATGACGATGAAGCGTCTGAAGAGACGGCAGCAGAAGAAGAAGATCGCAAAGGATTTGTACCAGACCCTAATGATCCTATGAATGGGCCAGAGATTGCGGAGGCCATTCAGCAAGATGATCCGTACTATACCCCAATTTATGATAATGGTATGACGTCGGCTCAAGCGCCAACAGGTGGCATTTATCAAACGGGTATGGGGGATGTCTTTTTTGGCGATCAAAAAGCCAGTAAGGTGGGTGACATCTTGACGATCAATCTCAATGAAACGACGACATCCACCAAAGCCAATGCGGCGAGCGTGTCTAAATCATCGTCAGCCACCATTGAGAACCCAACGGTGTTAGGACAAGAGCTTAAAATGGACACCACCGTACCGCAGCAGGGAACCGATTTCTCAGGCAACGCCTCGGCTAACCAGAATAATAGTTTAAGTGGTACTATCACGGTAACTGTCTATAAAGCCTACTCTAATGGCCTGTTGGCGGTGAGAGGAGAAAAATGGTTGCGCTTAAATCAAGGCGATGAGTACATTCGTTTTTCTGGATTAGTGCGTAAACAAGATATATCTCCTGATAATACGGTTGAATCACAGCGAGTGGCGGATGCCAGAATTACCTACTCAGGCACGGGAGAAGTGGCCGCGGGCAGTGAGCAGGGTTGGGTAAGCCGTTTATTAAATACTCGAGACATGCCTTATTAATCTCGAAGGTTGATATTGAGAAACGATGGGTTTCTCACAATAGGTGATTAAATGAAGCGTTTTACATTAATGATCATTTGTTTCTTGTCAATATCGGCTCAGGCAGAGCGTCTGAAAGATATTACAAGTGTACAAGGTGTTCGAGATAACCAATTATTTGGTTATGGTTTGGTGATTGGTCTCAATGGTACAGGCGATAGTACGCCTTTCACCAATCAGAGTTTCGCCAGCATGTTGTCGCGTTTTGGCGTGACCTTGCCGGAAGGGGTGAGTGCAACCTCTAAAAATGTTGCCGCGGTTTCTTTAACGGCCACTTTACCTGCCTTTTCTAAACCAGGCCAAAAAATTGATGTGACGGCTTCGTCGATTGGTAATGCCAGCGCTTTAAGTGGCGGTACCTTGTTGTTGTCTACCTTAAAAGGGGCGGATGGTGCGGTTTATGCGATCGCGCAAGGTAACGTTGTTGTTGGCGGTTTAGGGGCCAATGGTGCAGATGGTTCTCGTATCTCTGGAAATGTTCCCACCGTTGGTCGAATTCCGAATGGTGCTAGTGTGGAACGCATTGTACCGAGTAGTTTTAACCGTGGTGACACCCTGACGTTTAATTTGAATCGCCCCGATTTCACGACGGCTAAACACGTTTCAGATAAGATCAATGACTTGCTTGGGCAAGGTGTTGCGACCACGTTAGATGCTACGTCCATTCGTGTGTCAGCGCCTCGTGACCCCAGTCAGCGTGTGACTTTTCTCTCTATCTTAGAAAACTTGGAAGTGGATGTGGCGGAAGAGCGTGCTCGCATCGTTGTTAATTCCAGAACGGGGACCATTATTATTGGTCAACATGTGAAAGTGTCTCCCGCCGCCATTACTCATGGTAGTTTGACGGTGACGATTCAAGAAGTGCCACCGCAAGTTGGTCAAGATGGAACGGTGACTGGTGGTGAAACCATTGTCTCGCCTAGAGAAGGTATCGAGATCAGTAATAACAGTGGACATATGTTTATGTTTGACCCTGGTGCTTCTTTGAATGACATAGTTCGCGCTGTCAATCAGGTGGGCGCAGCGCCTGGTGATGTCATGGCGATCCTTGAGGGACTAAAACAGGCTGGGGCAATCAATGCTGACCTTGTGGTGATTTAAACCATGATGAATTCCATTCCACCGAAACAAGACTTTTTTGCTGATTTTTCGTCCTTAACGGATTTGAAAACTAAGGCGAAAAAAGACCCTGATGCGGCATTAAAAGAAGTGGCTCAGCAGTTTGAATCGATCTTCATTAATATGCTGTTAAAGAATATGCGCAGTACGAATGAAGCGATTGGCGATGGCTTATTTTCTAGTACCCAAACCAAACAATATCAGGAAATGATGGACTCACAGATGGCGCAGAGTATGGCGAAATCTGGAGGGATTGGCTTGTCCGATGCCTTGATTCGTCAATACCAAACCCAACAACAAAATCGGGTGAGTCTGCCTTCCTCCTCTAATGGCACTGAAGATACGGATTTCCTAAATCAAGTGGCCAAACAAGATATGTTGCGCATCCAGGCATTGGCCCAACGCGCCTCATCCGATTTTATACAATCTATCCAAGAGCAAGGTGAAACGACTTCAGCCTCAGTAGCGAATGCGCCGTCGGCACTTTCTGTGGTGTTTGAGTCTCCGCAAGAGTTTGTTGAAGCTTTGTGGCCTCATGCGCAAAAAGCCGGTAACGCATTAGGGGTTAATCCGAAAGCCATCCTAGCACAAGCAGCGCTTGAAACTGGCTGGGGTAAGTACCCAATAGCAAAAGAAGATGGCACAGCCAGTTTTAACTTATTTGGTATCAAAGCGGACACTCGTTGGTCTGGTGATCGTGCAGTGGTCAATACCTTAGAGTTTCGAAATGGTGTCGCGCAACGAGAAAAAGCGGCATTTCGGGCTTATGATTCTTTTGCTCAAAGCTTTGATGACTATGCGGATTTTCTGAGTTCAAGCGAGCGGTATAAAGATGCCCTTGGCGCTGGAGAGGATACGTCAAAGTTTGCCGCATCTCTGCAAGCTGGTGGTTATGCTACTGATCCTAAGTACGCAGATAAGATAGATAACATATTGTCCAGCCAGTGGTTTGAGCGACTTTAGAAAATATTCTCTGTAAAAAATCAATATTGGTAAAGTTTTTGCATTCTCTAGTTATTAGAGGCGTTTTTCGCGTCTTTAAATGAATTTAAACTTAGGCTAGAGGTGTGAGCTATGAGCTCAAATTTATATTCAATTGGTTTGTCTGGACTCATGTCCAGTAATGCTCGTATTAATACGACAGGGCAAAACACGACCAATGTGGATACAGAAGGTTATAGCCGTCAAAGAACGGACACCGTCAGCTCCCCAGTCGGTGGTGTGGTGTTGCGTGATACCTCTCGCTTGGTTGATAACTTCGTTGGCGCTCAGATTCGTACCGATACATCTAATCATTCATATTACGATACCTATCATTCTTTCATGTCGGCGGCAGATAACTTGCTGGCAGATGAAAGTATTTCGTTAACGCGTTATTTAGATAAAGCTTTCAGCGCCCTACAAACCGCGAGTAATGACCCTACGTCTTCTTCTCTACGTGAATTGGCCCACGCCAGTTTAGAAACGCTTGTTCAGCAGTATAAAACCTTGTCTAACGTTGTGAATCGACAAGAAAACCTAGTGGATGATCATTTGTCTTCGTCGTTAACCGATGTGAATGCGATTACTGCAAAGATATCGGACTTAAATGGCAAGATTCTTCGTCAGGAAGGGCTATCTATTTCCCCTGCTAATGAATTACGAGATCAGCAAGAGTTATTAGCAAAGGATTTGTCCAAGTACATCGACATCAAAGCACAGTTTAATAATGACGGTTTGATGACCATCCAGTTGGCGAACGGACAGCCTTTGGTCATGGATCAAAACCCAACGGAATTGAAAGTGATTGCCGACCCTTTGAGCCCAAAAAGAATCAATCTGGTCGTAGATTTTGGTGATTACAATGTTGGCCTTAAAACCAAAGGCTTAGGTGGCAGTGTCGGTGGTTTGGTGGATTACCGTACTGAGTTCAGTGAATATGCCGATCGAACCTTAGGGCAACATGCTATTTCGATTGCCGATGCGATGAACGCACAGAATGCGAAAGGCTTAGACGGTAATGGCAATTTTGGTAAGGATCTATTCAGTTTAGGTAAGGTGAGTATTCATTCTACCCTGGACAATTTGCAGAAAATCTCTGACATCTCTGTGCGCATTACCACAGGGGAAGCGGAGAAAATTACCCGTAATACTTATGAGTTAACGCGTACGGATGATAACCGTTTTGCCATCACGCAATACGATCTTAAAGGCAATTCGACTGGTCCTTCGACTGTCATTGACTTGAATAATATGACGCCGGACTCTAATGGTTACTATCAAATAGATGAGCTGGGTCTTGATCTGAAGATACCTGATCTGGACATGATCGACGATGATGATGTATTCCGTTTTTCGCCGACGGCTGATGCGGCATCGAGCCTAACCTTACAAGCAAAGAATGGCGAAGCTTTGGCATTAAGTGCGCCGGTTGGGGTGAGTACTAACTCTGATAACTTATCTGATGCGCGTATATCTCTGACGTCGGTTGATAATACTGATCCGAATAACTCAGCGTTTGCGCGAGACGGTTCTTTATACCCAAGTGCTCCGCATCAAATCTATTTCACGTCACCGCATTCTTACGTCGTGCGAGATGCATCAGGTGTTGAGATAGCCTCTGTCAGTGATGTGACCAATTATGTGAATTTGCTAGCACAAGCTGGGTTAGCAGAAGAGGCTGGATTTGATGTTTCTGTTTCATCGATGCCTGAGCGCGGTGATGATTTTTCTATTGGTACTGGAGAGGAAATAGGTCCTGCCGATAACTTTAATGCGTTGGCATTAATCAATTTGCAAAATCAAGCTTTAGTGGCTGGCGACGAAAGCCTATCAAAAGCGTTTGCTGGTTTTATTTCTTATGTAGGTAGTAAAACCTCAGAAATCGAAGGTCACGCAGAATCAAGTGAAGTGATGTTGAACGATAGTATTGCTCGACGTGATAGACTGTCGGCCGTTAGTTTAGATGAAGAAGCGGTGAATTTGTTGAAGTATCAACAATCCTATTCTGCTTCCGCGCAAGTGGTGACGGCAGCCAGAACCACATTTGAAACCCTGCTTGGCATCATGAGGTAGGTTTATGCGAGTAACGAATAATTTAATTTATGATCAATCCAGTCGTGCGATTGGTCAATCGAATGAAAAAATATTAAAGACGCAGGAAAAAATTTCAGCGCAAACTGATATCGTCAAACCGAGTGATAACCCAGTCGGTGCAAGCCAGATTTTAATGTATGGCGACAGTACAGATCGTCTGAAGATGTTTGATGAATCGATCAAGATGGCCAAGAGCAACTTGGAATATCAAGAAGTGGCTCTAGAAAGTCTAAATGGTTTTATGGATCGTGTAAGAACCTTATTCATTCAGGCTCAGAACGATATTAATACCCAAGAAGACATTGATGCCATTGTGCAGGAAATCTCTTTGATCAATGAGTCCATGGCGGAGTTGATGAACTCTCGCAGTGCGGATGGAAGTTATATCTTTGCGGGTACGGATACGTTGTCGCCTGCGTTTATTCAAGATACAGAAGGACGTTATCTATGGAACGGAAATGAGGGCCAAAAATACGCCCAAATTTCTGAAGATATGCGCGTGCCAGTGACCGATTCGGGTAAAAAACTTTTTCAAGATATTTGGACCAACCGCACATTTAGAACCGAGCTACTGACTGGCGATGTTTCATTGACGGCCAAAGTTCAGAGTCAGGGTGATTTCCAAGAATATATGGATGAATACTACGACCCAGAAGTACCATCTGTGAACGAGTATCAGCTGGTGACGTCGCCATTAGTGGATGATGGTAGCGAACCTGATTCGACTTTGACTCAGTCTGATAGTAAAGAAGATAGAGATCGTCGTCGAAGTTTTTTTGGTGAACCGGGGAATTACAGTATTACGAATAGCCAAGGCGACGTTGTGGCGTCAGGTTCTTACCGTGCCGGTAAACCCATTAACTTTAATGGTATGTCTTTCTTATTGCAGGGTAAGCCAGGCGCTTCTGTTGACTTTGCTTTGGTGCCGCCAAGACGTGATAATGTGTTGAATGAGATCAATAGAACACTTGATACTTTGAGTAATGAAGACTCGACATACCAGCAAAGAGAAGAAGCCTTTCTTAATGCCACTGCCAGTCTTAACAATGCTCAGCAAAAAATCGGTGAAGCTCGTTCATCTGTAGGGGCTAGACTGAATACATTGCAAGTTAGAGAAGAATTTAGTTCGGCAAATCAGTTATCCAACGCGGTGGCGCAAGATCGCATCGGTGGTTTGGACATGGCGGAAGCTGCGACCAATTTATCGATGAAAGAAGCAGCGTTGGACGCCTCTCAAAAAGTATTTACTCGCATCAGTAATTTATCACTGTTTAATAAAATGTAATTGTTTGAGGTATGGGTTAGGGGATGTCAGCATTTAACATAGAGTCTTGTTTTGGGGCTGATATCAACGTCGGATACTTTAATGTTGGTGAAATACTCGACATTATGGGTATTAAATCTCAAGTCATTAGCAGTAAACGCATTAAAAGCTTAATCGGCATGCATGGTCGTAATGATCGAATTGTTGGTATTGCTATGCGTCAGATCGCGTTAGACGTATTGCGTATTCCGTTAGATGAGGCTTTCCTGCCTTATGATCCCTATTTTGACGATGGTAAGCTTTTAAACAGCCGTCGTGAGCGTTTATACGATGCGCAAGAACGCTTTCTTATTTTGTGTATGTCTTTGGTCGCAGGCCGTTCTGTTCGCAGTTTGAAAAAATTACACCCTGGGTTAAGTACCAAAGAATTAAGGTCTAAGCATCCGCGAGGACAAAGCTTATTTCGTTACTTTCGCCAAGAGCTGAATGAGCACACACGAGAACAAGTGCTCTCTTACAAAGCCCGTATGAATAACAATATGGAAGGTGCGGATGGTGAGGCAAAGCTGACAGAGGAAATGGCGACCGAGCAAAAAGCCCGTGCCGCATTGTTGAAGAAAACACCTAAAGAGACGCGTTTTATTCCGACCCATTTTGACGATGAAGTCGCAACTGGGCTAAAAATTTTCCAAGATGGTCATGCGTTATTGGTCGCTCAAGTAGAACGATTTAAGCATGGCAAACAGCTGGATGTTGTTGAGCTTAAAAAATTCTGTCGACGTTTAATTGACTCGCACACACGTAACAATTTTGCAGTGATGGCGCTACGCCACATTAAAGACGCTGACACCTATTTAGAGCAGCATGCAATTGGTATGGCGGTATTGGGTATTCATTTTGCTAAAGCAATGAAGCTAGATAACGCTTATGTCGAGGTTATTTCACTTGGTGCTTTGTTATTCGATTTAGGACGTTTCCGTTTGCCATCTGCGATGGTCTCGAAGACCACCAAAATGACTGACAGTGAATTCGATTTGTTCCGAAAACACATTCAATTTGGAGAGCAAATTCTTCATAAGTGTGACGGCGTACCGAAAGCGGTTTATCAGATGCTGCTTGATCATCATGAGAAGATAGACGGTTCTGGATACCCCGCAGGTAAACAAGACCAAGAAATTTCTGTCTATGGCAAGATGGCGGCAATCATTGATGCCTACGATGCAATTACATCAGAGCAACCACATAAACCTTCCATTGGTCCCATTAAGGCATGTCAAAAGCTTGAGAAAGAAGCCGGCCTAGCATTCGACAAAGAGTTATTGACGGTCTTTCTCAGATGCATAGGTAAAGTACCTGTTGGGTCGTGTGTTGCCTTATCAAATGGACGTGTTGGTTTCGTGTTAACGTTAAATAAAGCGTTTCAGCCAAACTTGGTACGACAAGTTTACAGCATGACCAATAAGTCTTTCATTGAGGTCGCTGATATTGAATTAAATAAGTCAGCTAACCTAAAGTCTGATGTCATCATTGAAGGTGAAGTAGACCCTCAAAAATTTGGTTTGCAGTTTATTAATCACATCTCATAAAGCCATCTTGGTTGTCGTTATCCTTTGTCAATCAAGAGGGCATCTACTCGCTCATTAGCAGCCGCAAAGTTAGAGTCGTTTCCTCGTCTCTTTACTCAACACAAATACCTTATGATCAGCGGTAAGATTAGAATACCCTTTCTTCGATCGTGTCCTTTCTTCGATCGTGTCGTTTCTTGTATTTGAAAATGCACCTAACCCGTTTCTGGTTGTTGAATATTTAACCAGACTTATCTTGGGAGCGGATATTTTCTTTATGATTAGATTTGTTTTCAGCATCCACTTACTTTTATTAATGCCATGTATTTTTCATTTTTATTTGAAATGTCTTCGTATTGATTTTAACAATATTTGAATAATCTCAGATGCTTTAATTGATATTTAATTTTATTTGAATCCTTTATTTACTCTGTTTTTCTGTCCCATTTCGTTTAAAAAATATCAATCTTTGTTGTGAGTGGTTATGTTCCACCTTTTTAGTGTTGAATTTTTGATCATTTTCTTTCGTCGGAAAACGGTTTAGAGGATGGTGATTTGGGAAAAATAATGAAATATAGTGTTTTTATATGTTATTGATTTAATTGAATTTTTTGTTGGTTTTGGTATTTTTTATAAAAAAAACGCTAAAATTTTTTAAAGTTCTTTTCTCCTAGTTCGATAACTCAAGTATCGCCAAATTTGAGCACAATAAAAAAATCAATAAGGCCAAATAAAAGCGAAAAAAAAATTAAAGATACACATCGAAATGTCGATAACTTTAATAAGAGACAAAAACCAAATAATCAATTAAATCAAAAGGTTGTCTCGTTAAAAATACATCTTAGGAGAGATTAAAATGGCTTTATACGTAAACACAAATGTGTCCTCGCTGAATGCTCAGCGATTACTAGCAAACTCAAGTCGTGACCTTGATACATCGTTCCAACGTTTGTCATCTGGTCGTCGAATCAACAGTGCAGCCGATGATGCGGCTGGTCTACAAATTTCGGATCGTTTGACTTCTCAGATTAATGGTTTGAACCAGTCTGTACGAAATGCAAACGATGGTATTTCTTTGGCTCAGACAGCCGAAGGGGCCTTGGACGAAACCACTAGTATGCTACAGCGTATGCGTACTTTGTCCATTCAGGCAGCAAACGGTTCTAACTCAGACCGAGATCGTGTGGCACTACAACAAGAAATGTCGCAGCTTTCGGAAGAGATTAACCGAATCGCAGCAACCACAACCTTTGGTGGTGCGAATTTATTAGATGGTACTTATCAGGGGATTTTCCAGGTCGGTGCCGATGCAAACCAAACAATCAGTTTTACTATGGAATTTGGTGGTGCGAATAACTCTATCGACTACCAAGCCAATAATGGTTTTACCATGTCAGGTCTATCCAATCAGGCATCTTCTCAGGTAGGTGTTACAACGGCATCTGTCTCTAGTATTGTCAACGCGCAAAGTATGATCGCGATTATTGACTCTATGATTTCGGCGGTAGACTTTAAGCGAGCTGAGCTGGGTGCGGTACAAAACCGATTTAGTTCAACCATTACAAACTTGAGTAACATTTCTGAGAACGTATCGGCTGCCCGTGCACGTGTTCGTGATGCCGACTTTGCTGAGGAGACAGCAAACTTGACCAGCACTCAGATTTTGCAGCAAGCAAGTAGTACGATTTTGGCTCAGGCAAATCAACGTCCTCAAACAGCATTGTCACTTTTAGGTAACTAAAAATAGCAATGACAATTTAAAGATATGAGTTAAGTAGCAGTAGATAGCTACGTTAACTAAAGGTTCGAGAACTGTCTCGGAATATAGGCTACTTCTCTCTCCTAGAGGTGCCTTTTATGCCGGGTGATTTTTCACCCGGCTTTTTTTTGCCCAAATTTTGGAGCAATTAGGAGATGCGATACCGCGAAATCAATTGCAAAGGAGGGGATATGGATCTATTAGGCTAATGCCATAGTTCGCTTGCTGACTGAGTTCAGGGATTTAGGTTCAGTGTCACTAGGAAAATTATGAGATTAGTTTAGAAAAGCAAAAGCAAAAGCACTAGAGCAAGTCTTCTTTAAAGACGTCGGCTACCAAGTAAGTGGTGACAAAGAGTCGAGTTCGATTTCAGTATTTTGAAACGCTTTCGCTCCTAAATAAAGGAGCAGTAATAAAAAATACTCACAGGGTAAATCGCTCTTCACGAAGTTGGTATTGAAAAAGAATGACGATAAGTGGTCGCACTGCACTTTATAGAAAGATCTGGCGTGTCCCTAAAACGATGATCAAGTTAGGTCATTAACGTGTTGTTAAGGGATCGATTGTGGAGTGGTTCGTTTTTAAGTGTGTTGAAATCTAGTACTTTTGCTTAAAGGAAAGAGTCAATTCAAAGGGGTTAATCTCTCTTTTGTGACCTTGGTGATTATTGATACCGTCAGGGCCTTTTTGTTAGAGCGATTACCAAGTTAATAAGGGTGAAAAATAAGATTTTAGAGCGTTTCTACTGAATTTTTTGGCTCTTGGTTTTATTTTACTAGGATGAAGCAGATGGAAAATTGGCTATGAAACTGATGATGTTTTGTGGTGATTTTGGTCTATGAATTCTGAGGTTTCAGTGCTGTGAGTTAAGACTAATGTTTGCTCTTCTTACACACAAAGATGTCATTGATGGGTTGGCTGTTTATCGGCCGAATCATCAGAACGAGAGCTAGTTTCGAGGGTTTGAAAATGAGTGTTTCAGGTTTAGTGACATGGTTTTAGAAGGAATGAATGAAGATCAGCACGGCCTGTATACCTGGTATTAGATTAAATCCTGTTGTTAGGGGTTATCGTCACGAGAACCGCTTGAGTTGCTGTTTTTTGAGCATCATACGTAACAAGTTGGCTTTGGCGAGAGAATAAATGGATACAGATTTACTGTTATAGGGCCTCTTTGAAGAGAGGCGATTTGAGATTCAATGGTATTTGACCCGTCTAAATAGTTGGTTTTTGCCTTGTTGGTTTAATGGATTCGAGAAGAACGAAGGTGAGTGTATAGAAAGGTTTTAACAGAATGCACGCTCGAAAAGAGTGAAAAATACTGATGTTGCAGTGCGCAAAAAGGCGGCCTTATTTGGCTTGGGCCTTATCAAGTGACAGGCGAGCTTTTGGAGACATACATAATTCGTCTCGATGGCCTTGATGTTTGTTACTGGTCGCTGCTCTGGGGAGACGATTATGGTGTATAGATACGCTAGGGAATTGTTTTATCTAGAGTTTTGTCTCTCATATAGCGCTTCGATGAACGTTGACTCTGCATTGGAGATAAGTGTTTAGACACTGTTTATGCAAGTGCTGAAATCATTCGGTAGGGTAGTTTTTTGCCCAAATGCTAGGCGCATTGTCGCTAGGATGATTGGTCCAATCAGCAGGCTCAGTATATCTGACTGCTTAGGACAAGGCGACCCTAAATACATGTCCTGAAAATCATGGTTTCAGTATCAAACTGACTTAGCTGACTTTTGATAAAGCATGGTTTCACGAAACAGGGTCTTGCGCGAAGGTGAAAGTTGATTGTGTGCATTTTTCATCTGCAAGAGCGTGCTGACGTACAGGATTTAGAGACTCGATACTGGGGCTTTGTCGTGATCATTGGCGTTCGTGATGTATTGGAGCCAACCGTTAGAGAGCTGATGTTACGAGGCTTTTTTGATTGGTTGCACCCAAATCAGCGGTCTTTTAGGTGTTGGTCTAATGCAATGTGAACGGTAAAAGAATGGTGCATAAGTGACATCGGCAATAGTGCGTTACATAGCACTGAGGTCTTGAGGGCATGATGTGTCCTCTGACATAGCCAAGGTTGCTACTCATTATGGTCATAGTGGTCTTGTGCCATTAAAAATTTTTGCCCATTTGCAAGGTGTTCGTCTAGTGATGATGGCAGAGCGTTTTTGGCTTCCATTTTCATAACGCTCTTTAAAAGCGCTCTTTAATAGCCGTGATGAGTAAATAATACGATTTGATAAATGGAAGTCGGGAAATGTCGTTTTTTCTTACTTTCTTAAATGGTTTTTTGTCTCTTTAAGTGTGGCGGAAGTGCGTCAGGATGAAGGCAGTCTGTTGCCGTTTTTAGTGGGTGATAAATTGCCATTAGGTGTGGCGTCTTTTTGCCTTGGATGGCGTTAATTTGTCAAAACAAAAGATCTGCTATGCGAGTGAAACGGAGTTTCTTTTCGTGAGGCGTTTTAAAGTGTGCACAGATGTGCATTTTTTAGGCTTTTATGCCCGCTAAATAGAGAAAAAAGGAAATTTCAGATAAAAAATTCAATTTTTTTGTTGTTTTATTAAATTTAATTAAAACAATTAGTTAGGCATATTTTTGCCGCTCTATAGGAGTTTTTTTTCCTTGTTGAGGAAAAAAAATTCCGAAATTGACTAAAGGTTTTCAAAACCTTGTCGAAAACCTTATACGATCTGCTTTTGGCAGGACTTAAAAACCTAGGAGGCTATGATGGCTCTTTACGTAAATACGAATACTTCATCTCTAAGCGCACAGCGTCAGTTGATGAGCTCTAGTAAATCTTTGGATACGTCTTTCCAGCGTTTGTCTTCTGGTTTACGTATCAACAGCGCAGCGGACGATGCGGCAGGTCTATTGGTTTCTAACCGTTTAACTTCTCAGGTTAATGGTCTAAACCAGTCTGTACGTAACGCAAACGACGGTATTTCGCTTTCACAAACGGCGGAAGGCGCATTGGACGAAACAACAAACATGTTGCAACGTATGCGTACTTTGTCTATCCAGGCAGCGAACGGCTCTAACTCTGACAAAGACCGTGCCGCGCTTCAGCAAGAAGTGACTCAGTTGTCTACAGAGATTAACCGTATTGCTTCTGACACCACTTTTGGTGGCGAGAACTTGCTAGACGGTTCTTACGAAGGTGTATTCCAAGTAGGTGCGGATTCTAATCAAACCATCAGTTTCACCCTTACTTCTGGTGGTATCACTAACTCGATTGATTTTGCTGGTAATGGTGGTTTCACTATGTCTGGTTTGTCGAGCAGTGCTGCAACAGCGCAGGTGAGCCAATCTACAGCGTCTGTTTCTTCTGTTGCGAATGCGCAGAGCATGATCGATGTTCTTGATACTATGATTGCGGCAGTTGACTCTAAGCGTGCTGACTTGGGTGCGATCCAAAACCGTTTTGGTTCTACCATCAGTAACTTGAGTAACATCTCCGAAAACGTTGCGGCTGCACGTTCACGTGTTCGTGATGCTGACTTCGCTGAAGAAACTGCGAAATTGACGAGTTCACAAATTTTGCAACAAGCGAGTTCTTCTATTCTTGCTCAAGCTAACCAACGTCCACAAACTGCATTGTCTCTATTGGGTTAATCAGCTTGTGATAGCGAAAAGCTGGGGCAATTACGCTCCGGCTTTTGTCTATTTGGAGGAATTCTGATATGTCCATCAATGCCAGTGATTTTTCTAAGCAGAGTGCTAGTTATTCTCTTCGTTCTGAACAGCGTGCGTCAGAGGATTTTGCGGCATTGCGTCAAGCCAATGCTAAAGTCGTTCAAAATACCGCCGATACCAGCAGAACGGGTCAGAATAATAATGGCTCTAATGTCTATTCTTCGCAACAGAGGGTAGAACCACCTGATATTGAAGTAATGAATAAAAAATTATCTCAATTGAATGTGCATTTGACCTTTGAAATGTCGGAAGATAGGGATCACAATATTGTAAAAGTACTTGATCAGGCAACAGGTGATGTTGTTCGCCAAATTCCCACCGAGGAGTTTCTCAAAATGTCTGATCGAATTGATGCTATTATGAGTCAACTCAGCGATATCAAGGGAACCTTGGTAAACAGTGAGGTTTGATAAATAACAGTCGATAAAGCGAAGCGTTGGGAGAAGAAGTTATGTCTGTAGGCTCATTAGGTGCCGGATCTGGTATGGATCTAGAGTCCCTTGTCAAAAAGATGGTGAGTGCTCAGCGAGACGCAAAGGTTAAGCTTTATCAGGACAAACTAAATGGATATGAAGCAGAGCTATCAGCATTAGGTAAGGTCGGATCCGCCATTGATAGCTTTAAGTCCTCTGTCGACACCTTAAATGATGAAACACTTTTTACTGGGCGAGATGCTAAAATCGCTCAAGCCGAAGGCGAAGAGGTCATGTCTATTTCCACAGACAATACCGCTTCGAATGGCTCTTATGCTATAGACATTAATCAACTGGCTAAAGGCAGCCGTGTGATGTCTGCACCAGGCCTGTTTTCTTCCGCAGATGATGTTATCACTCAAAAAGATGCTGATCTGACCTTTCAAGCCGGCGACAATGAATTTACTATCAATGTCAAAGCTGGAACCACTCTTTCCGAATTACGTAATCAAATTAATACCTCAGAAGATAATTTTGGTGTCTCAGCCAATTTGGTTGATGATGGCAATGGCAATCTTTTCTTTACCGCCACCTCAGCGATTGAAGGTTCAGGAAATTCATTAAAGATTATCAATTCCTCGCCGATAACCAATGAAGCAGAGACATTAAATGAAGATTCCTCAGAGGAAGTCGTTGCTGACGACATTGAAGAGCCTGAGGGAATTGCTGAAGCAGAAGTCGATGAACTTGATTTGCCAGGTGATGATGTTGACTTCGCAAATGATGGTCCAATACCAGAAGATGAGGTTGAAGAAGAATCCGTCGACACGTCCGCTGATGAAATAGCAGATCCTTCTGTTGATAGCGATCTTGGTCAAGACAGTGCTGATGGTGTTAATACAGGATTAACGTTAGATAGCATCTCAACCGAAGGTGTGTTTGCTGGACTGTATACGCCACTTGGAGATGAAGCGCGAGACGCTGTGATTACGGTTGATGGCATTCAGATTCGAAACAGTAGTAATACGTTTGATGAGGCGGTTGCTGGTCTATCAATTGAAGCACTGGATTTGACTGATAAAACCACACGAGTGGACATCAGTTACGATCAGAAAACAGTGAAAGAAGCGATTGATGAGTTTATTTCGTCCTATAATGAATTGTTAGATTTATTTCAGGCCAGCACGGACAAAGGTGCGGTTCTGAATGGCAACAGTATGATTCGTAATTTGCAATCATCTTTGTCGACACAGTTAATGAGCAGTCATGGTAAAACCACGGGGACTTTTACCTCTATTTTTGACCTTGGGGTTAAAATGGATAATAACGGTCGCTTAAGTTTGAACTCGACCAAGTTTAATAGTGCTATGGATCGAGGCTTTAGTGAAATTGCTCCCTTGATTGCTGGAGACGATGGGCTCGCGACATCCCTTGAAAATTTGTTAGATAATTACACCGGTTCTGGTGGAATGACAAATACCTTGAAGGATTCAGTACGTGATTCAATCGATAATACTGAAGAAACGTTAGAAGCCTACGAAGATCGTATGGCGCGTTACGAAGAATCACTTCGTGACAAGTTTACAGGGTTGGATTCTCGTCTTGCGAATATGAATGCGCAAGGTGGATATTTAAATTCTGTGTTAGCAAAAATGTAAAAACGTTTTAACTAGAATACTCAAATTAATGGGGTTGTGTATGTACAAGAGTAAAGGGATCCAAGCCTATAGAAAGGACTCTCTCAAGTCCGATTTGGCATCGGCTGACCCTCATCGCGTCATTCAGCTCTTAATGCAGGGTGCATTGGAAAAGCTGGCTCTAGGTAAGGGGTGTATCGAACGCTCGGACTTGGAAGGCAAAGCTGATGCGTTGACACGTGCCGTTGAGATCATTAACGCCTTGCGTGATGCGCTTGATCGAGAAGCGAATCCAGAACTAGTCGATAACTTAGAGTCTTTATACGAATACATGACCGTCCGTATTACGGAAGCCAGTGTCAGCAAAGACATTACTATCATTGATCAGGTAATGAATCTGCTGTTGCAAATTAAAGGGGCTTGGGATCAAATTACACCAGCCGACAAACAGGCCGCATACGAAGGGCAGTCTGAAGTACGCATGGGAGCAGTCTAAGTGCTAGACACCACTCGTCTGATAGAGCTGAGTGAAGCATTAGAGCGCAGCGTTCTTGAAAAAGACGTAGAGAACATACAGAGATTGTGTGACGAAAATGACGAGTTTATTCGGTCCATTCAGCCAGTCTCTGATGATCAACTAAAAGAGCAGATTAAAACATTTATTTTAATACACCGTTCAGCGATTCTGTTTATAAAAGACGTTCATGCTGAAATGCAGAAACAGCTCTATCAAACCAACAAAAGTCGCAAAGGTGTCAGTCAGTATAAAGGCGTAAAAAATGCAAAATGAGGATCAATTCACCTCTCTTGAACAAGCGGAAGCGTTCGCTAATATGTTTCAAAGAGGTGCTGAACGCCTCAGAGAAAATGACCAAGCGCTAACCGATCGATACCTTAAAAACATGACCCTCTTTGCAGAGGTTATGCCACATATCTTTGAATCCTTTCAACAGTATCAGCCAACAAAACGCCATATTTATATGGAAGAAAGCGGCGAATTAAACCTTTATCGTGATGATGTTGGTGTGCCTCTTTTTTCCACTACGCCTAGAGTTCAAGCAGAGCAAAAAGTCGCTCGTGAACTGAAGCGGCCAAACAAAACTTTGCTGAATTTAGAGCGTACGGAAAATCATCCGAGTCGACATGTGCACTACAGTAATAAAATGTTGGACCAAATAGCATTGCAGTCAGAGGGCTTAGAGTCACAAAGTGCTTGGCCTGAATTTGTTGGCTCAACGATTTTGTTTGGGGTGGAATTTGGTTATCAACTTGAATGTCTTCTTGCTCAAAGATCCATTAAACATTTGTATCTTTATGAAGAGGACTTGGATTTATTTTATTACTCTTTGTTCGCGATCGATTGGCATAATATTCTCGACACATACAACCGTGATGGTCGGACGATCCATTTCTTTTTAGGTGTGAGTCCTGAAGAGTTTACTGAAAAATACCTGCGTCAATTGGAAGAAAATGGCTACTTTATGGCCCCAGAGACCTATTTATATGTCTCTTATACCAGTCCAGAAAATGATCAGGCGATTACTTACTTCAAAAAGCAGTATGCTCGTCAGGTGATGGGGTGGGGATTCTTTGATGATGCTTTGATTGGCATTGCTCAGGGGCTTCGTTCTCTGCCAAAGACCAAGGTGGCGCATTTTCAAGGTCGAGAAAATTTGCCGAAATGGCTCATTAATACCCCTGTTTTTATCCTAGGTAACGGACCTTCGTTAGACCAAGGGATTGAATTGGTAAAAGACGTTCGGGATCAAGTGCTGGTTGTTTGTTGTGGGTCGACCATCAATACGCTTAAGAAATTAGGAGTAACGCCGGACATTCATGTGGACATTGAGCGGCTGAAGCAAACCGTTGATAAATTCCTGTTTTTAGATCAAGACTATTTGGACAAAATTTGGGGCTTATCCGTTGACGTCATGCACCCAGGATTATTTGATTGTTTCAAACGCTCAGGTATGGGGTTAAAACCCGGTGAGGCGATTACGTCATTGATACTGAATCAAGCTAGGACACATGGTGATGATAAAGAGTACGTGCAATTAAATTACTGTAACCCAGTGGTGGCCAATCTGGCCTTGTCCTACGTGCACTTGTTTGGTTTTAACAATGTTTATTTCCTTGGCGTAGATAACGGTTTTAAAGACAAAACCAGTCATCATTCTGTACACAGCGGTTATTATAAAGACGGTAAAGAATCGGGATTCCAAACCTTTGAAGAAGCGAAACTGGTCGAGCGCGAAGGAAACTTCGGTGGCACAATATACGCAACGGGTATGATGGATACGTCACGGGTTCAGCTGGAATCCTTAATACGTCAACTTAATCAACGACGTAATTTTGCCAGTTTTAATTTGTCCGATGGCGCTAAAATCGAAGGGGTAACCCCATTATCACTCGATGATCTGTTGATCATGGATCCGCAAGTGGACCATGCGAAAGCCATTGATATTTTGGAAGCCACTTTTTTCACTGAGCCTCCTGAATGCTTACTGAATCAATCTGCCGAAGCTTTAATATCGGTTGAAGACTTTTGTAAGGTGAGTCAACAATTGCAACAAGGTTGGGATGATACCATTACGACTCGTGAGCAAGTGTGTGATTTGTTGTGGTCGCATCATCGAAATATCTACTTTTTAAAAGGCAGTGTGCACCGCCATATTTATGATTTATTGATTGGTTCTTTTACTTACTCTGCGTTTTTAATCGTGCAATTTATCTTCAAGTATGAGGATGAAGAGGAAGCGGTGAAACGTGCTCGTCATCTGTTTGAGCCTTGGTGTGAATTTTTGCAAGAGATGCCAAGCATGCTGCAACAAGCATCCGAATACGTGGACCAGGGTAACGATCACCTTATTACTTATTACAATGGCTAATTATGTTTGAATCTTCTCCTTTTATTATTGCTGAATTGTCTGGCAACCATGACCAAGATTTTGAATTAGCAAAAGCCATGATTTACGCGGCGGCTGAGGCTGGTGTGGATGCTATTAAGTTGCAAACTTATACCGCTGATACCATGACGTTGGATGTACGTGAAGGTGAGTTTATGGTGTCAGAAAGCGACAGTCTTTGGAAAGGCAATAATTTGTACGATTTATATGCCAAAGCCTCGACGCCTTGGGAATGGCATCAGCCTTTGTTTGAGTTGGCAGAGTCATTGGGTTTGGTGGCATTCAGTTCACCATTCGATCTGACCGCAGTGGCGTTTTTAGAAACCCTCGACGTGCCTTTGTATAAGATTGCTTCCTTTGAAATGACAGACATTCCCTTGATTGAAGCGGTCGCAAAAACGGGCAAGCCTATCATTATGTCGACGGGAATGGCGACCAAAGAAGAAATTGATGAAGCGGTCGCGACCATTCGAGCCATTGGCGATAATCCACTAACCTTGCTTAAATGCACCAGTACTTATCCTGCTAAAATTGCGGACTCAAATTTGCTCACCATGGCGGATTTAGCGTCGCATACTGGCTGTTCTGTGGGTTTATCCGATCATACTAAAGGGCTTGGCGCCGCGGTTGCTGCCACAGCATTAGGAGCCACTGTGATTGAAAAACACTTTGTTCTTGATCGCAGTGCTGGTGGTGTCGATGCAGGATTTTCTATGGAACCAGTGGAAATGAAAGCCATGGTTGAGGCGTGTCGCGATGCTCATGCCTCATTGGGTAAAGTAACCTATGGTGGTTCTGAAGCAGAGCAGGCGGCGAAGAAATACCGCCGTTCCATTTACCTAACAAAAGATTTGCCCGCCGGTACTCAATTAACGGAAGAACACCTGAAAATCATCCGTCCAGCTTTCGGTTTGGCACCAAAACACTGGTCTGAAGTATTGGGTAAAACCTTGTCAGTTGATGTGCAAAAGGGCCAGCCATTGGCGTGGGATTTATTGGGATGAGGGTGTTGGTGCGTGCCGATGCTTCTGTGCAAATAGGCATGGGCCATAGAGTACGATGCCAGGCTTTGGTCTCGGCATTTGAAAAACAAGGTTGGCAATGTCAATTTGTGGTTCAACGGCAATGTGAAGCCTTTGCGAATGAAGCCGACCAGATCATTGATCATGAGTCGGTTTTTTTTACAATGGCAGAGCAAGCGGACTTGGTGATTCTTGATCACTATGCTTATCAAGCCCAAGACATTATCGAACTTTTTCAGCATCAACCTAATTTGTTGGTGTTAGACGATATGAATGACAGAGGTGCTTTCCCTGCTAAGTGGCTGTTGAATCCCCTGCAAGAAGACTATTCAACACAAATTCAATGGCCATTAATTGGCAGTCACTATGCTTTGTTACGAGATGAATTTCGTCATGCTGTAAAAAGCCCATTAGCTGACAAGTTGCTCATTACTATGGGGGGGACGGATCCATTAGGCTTGACCTTACCAATTTTGGCGCGTCTGATGGCGGCAGGCTTTGTATCAAAAAACCTTGTCGTGCTAATGGGCGAAAATGCCAAACAGGCTGAGCAAGTAGCGCAATTTTGTGCACATCATGAGATCGCGTTTCATCAAGGATTGAGGGAAGTCAGTGCAGTAATGAGGGAGGCTAAATTGGCTATCTCGGCGGCGGGCAGTACCTTATACGAATTAGCTTGTCTTGGCGTGCCGGCTATTTTTGCACAAATCGCGGACAATCAAACTCGCTCATTAGAGCAGCATTTGCCTTTAAATTGGTGTCGATCCATTCGATTTGATCATCTTTCTGAAGATCAGAGGAATACCAGGCTTAATCGACTCGTGGCGTTGTCCTTAGAGGCTTGGGATAACGTTGATTGGCTTGAACAGGCCAGTTTGACGGCTCAACACTTGGTTGATGGCCAAGGTGCTGAGCGTGTGGTAGCAGAAGTTATGCGTCACTACTGAGTTGAACGTTTTTGCAATGCCATCAACTGTGTGAGACGCAGCCAATCTTCTTCTGTGTCTAGATCCTGAATTCGATGTCTTGGTAATAACAAGGGTTTGGAACTGGGGCCAAAAATCTCACGATTAAACCAGTCATCTGGGCGAGCCCAATAAAACTGCCCCGCATCATGAATCGCTTCGACCAAATCTTGTGAGCGCTTACCAATGTGTTCTGGGAACATAGGCGCTAACTCACCATCTTCGGTAGTGTGCAATGCTCGTAGAATGGGGAAATCAAAGGTGGTAGCAGAGAAACTAAAACCTTCTTGGGGCAGTAACTCTAAGCCAGCTTGTAAATCTTCTTTGGTTAATAAAGGACAGGTTGCGTAAATTAGGCAGGCAACATCTGGTGTTTTTCCTTCCGTACTTAAAAAGCTTAGCGCGTGCTGCATCACTGGGGTGGTTCCCGTGGTGTGATCAGACAGTTCTACAGGGCGTTTAAATGGGGTTTCTGCGCCAAAATAACGAGCAATTTCTGCAATATCGTCGTCATCTGTTGACACAATAACGCGATCAAATAGAGTGGATTTGAGTGCCGCTTCGATGGAATAGGCAATCAAGGGCTTACCATTGAGTAAACGAATGTTTTTGCGGCTGATGCGTTGAGAGCCGCCGCGAGCAGGGATGACGGCGACACGATAAGATGTATTGTCCAACATTAGTTGATCACTCCATGGTCTTGTAATGCTTGTGTTAGGGTCCCAATTACCTTGTCTTGCTGTGCCTGAGTTAAATCATAATACAAGGGCAAACTTAAGGTCCGTTGATAGTAATCTTCCGCCTTAGGGAAATCGCCCCAGGTAAACCCGAGTGCTTGATAATAAGGTTGTGTGTGCACGGGAATGTAATGAACCTGAGTACCAATACCTGCGAGCCTTAAGGCATCAAAAATGGCTTTTCTTGAATGTTGATGCTCTTTAGGAAGCAGTATTGGGAATAGGTGCCGTGCTGAATGGGTGTCGATATGTTGTTGAGGCAGCGTAATAGGTAAGTGTTTTAACCTGTCTGAATAATATTCAGACTGAGCATGACGTTGTGCAATAAAGTCGTCTAACTTGGTTAACTGAGACAGGCCTAATGCGGCTTGTAACTCGGTCATACGATAGTTATAGCCCAAGCTGTGTTGTTCGTAATACCAATCGCCAGGAGACTGGCTTAATGCTTCAGGGTCTTTGGTTGTGCCTTGTTGTGCATGAGTTCGCATGTGATTGGCGTGTTCTGGAGAATTCGTCGTGGCCATGCCGCCTTCACCAGTGGTGATGATTTTGACCGGGTGGAAGCTGAACACACAAATATCACTGTAGCGACAGTCGCCGATCGGCTTGCCTTGATATTGTCCACCAATGGCATGAGACGCATCTTCAATAATCTGAAAACCATATTCTAAACTGAGTTGATGAATGGCCTTCATATCACAGGATTGACCAGCAAAATGCACAGGGATAACCACTTTAGGTAAACGATTATTAAGCTTAGCTTGTGCTAATTTCTGGGCTAATGCGTGAGAACAAAGGTTGTATGTCTTAGGATCTATATCGACAAAGTCTACCTTAGCAGAACAATAGCGAGCACAATTGGCGGAAGCAATAAAGGTATTGGGAGACGTCCATACCCAATCACCTTGCTGGACACCTAACGCAAGACAGGCCAAATGTAAGGCGGAAGTAGCACTGTTTGCCGCTACCGCATGTTGTGCATTGACTTGGGACGCTAGCGCTTTCTCGAATGCTGTCACCTTAGGACCTTGAGTAAGGTAAGACGATGTTAGTACTTCTGTCACAGCATCGATATCGGCTTGATCTATGGCCTGGCGACCATAAGGAATGAACTCAGTGGCCATCGTCAAACGCCAAAATCTCTTTCACACTTAAAAAGTGAGGATTACTACCAGATTGATACTCGTACCCAGCGGCGACTAAATGGCCATTTTCTCCCAATTTATTCAAACCGAAATTCATGTCCTCCTGATGAAACTTGATGTTTGGTGCAATGACGTAATGATCATCGAATTCGAATGTGTGGAAAGAGTCGTCAGCCGGGCACATCACTTCATGAAGTTTTTCACCCGGGCGAATGCCAATTTCTTTGGTTGGCAAATTAGGGGCATAGGCTGCCGCGAGATCCATGATTTGTACGGATGGAATTTTCGGAATGAAGATTTCACCACCTTGCATGCGCTGAAAGTTTTTTAGTACAAAATCGACGCCCATGGGCAAGGTGATCCAAAAACGTGTCATTTCTGGGTGAGTAATGGGAATCGCATCCGCTCCGTCGGCAACCAGCTTTTGGAAGAAAGGCACCACCGAACCGCGAGAACCAACGACATTGCCATAGCGAACGACGGAAAAGCGAGTTCGTCCTTGTCCCACCATGTTGTTAGCGGCAACAAAGAGTTTATCCGAAGCCAACTTGGTCGCACCGTACAGGTTAATCGGTGCGGCGGCTTTGTCTGTGGATAAGGCAATGACTTTCTCGACATCGTTGGCGATGGCCGCGGCGATGACATTTTCAGCACCATGGATATTGGTTTTAATGCATTCCATCGGGTTGTATTCGGCCGCGGGAACTTGTTTTAAGGCTGCTGCATGGATCACAAAATCGACATCGCGCATGGCTTGGGTCATACGGTCTTTATCACGTACATCGCCAATAAAATAACGCATACAAGGCGCATCAAAATCTTGTTGCATCTCATATTGCTTGAGCTCATCGCGAGAGTAAATAACCAGTCGCTTGGGTTGGTAATTGGCTAAAAGAGTTTTGACATACTGGCGGCCAAAAGAACCTGTGCCGCCAGTAATAAGAATACTTTTGTTATTAAACATGAATGAATACCAAGCCAATTGAATAAATGAATCGTTCACATAAACGCGCAGAGCACGATTATAAGGACGGTCTATTTGTATCGGCTAGTGTGATGGAAACATTAATTAAATCAAGCGTCTGTTGATGACTTATTTGCTTTAGGAAGGTGTGAACAAGCCCTCCTGTCTCAGCATGTGGATAAAAGGCTGTTATTCGCACCTTCCTTTACGTGCAGCGCAACTCATAACATGATCATTGACCATGCCTGTTGCCTGCATGAAGGCGTAACAGGTCGTTGCGCCTAAAAACTTGAACCCTCGCTTTTTTAAGTCTTTTGAAAAACGTGTGGAAAGTTCCGTTAAGGCTGGAACGTCTTGCAGTGTTTGGGGGTGGTTATCAATGACTTTATGATCAGAAAACGCCCAGAAATAGTCGCTAAAAGAACCGAATTCGTCGACTATTTTTAAAAAGGCTTGCGCATTGTTAATGGTCGCTTCGATCTTCGCTCGGTGACGGACAATGCTTTCATCTTGCAATAAGCGAGTGACGTCTTGTTCTGTCATTTTGGCCACTTCATGGGGGTTAAAATCATGAAAAGCGGCGCGATAACCTTCTCTTTTTCGCAAAATGGTAATCCAGCTTAGACCTGCTTGAGCGCTTTCGAGTACAATACATTCAAACAGGCTATGGTCATCGTAGATTGGAATTCCCCATTCAGTATCGTGATAATGAATGTACTCAGGAGATCCTAAACACCAGCTGCAGCGTAGGTTATCCATTGATGTGCTCCTTAAACAGGGATAATTGATCTGTCGTAAAACACCATAATACAAACAGCCAGCCATTAGTAGGATCGGATAGGACAATCGAGTATGAAGTTTACGCCAAGTTATCGTCGCGAAGATGTTGAAGTGTTAAAGGACGAATGCGTTTACAAAGGCTTCTTTGAAATGCGCAAACTCACGCTAAGACACAGGAAGTTTAATGGTGATTGGAGTCAACCAATGACCAGAGAAATGATGGTTCGAGACGATGCGGTATGTGTTTTGTTGTTTGATCCAAAAGCCGACAAAGTTTTATTAATAGAGCAGTTTCGTCCTGCGGTATTAAGAAATTCTTCTCCTTGGTTGTTGGAGTTGGTGGCTGGTATGGTGGAAGAAGGTGAGCAGGATGAAGACGTTGCGCGCCGTGAGGCGATGGAAGAAGCGGGAGTCGAAGTAAAGCGGCTTGAATATATGTTTAAGTTTGTGCCGTCACCAGGCGGGCTGGTGGAATATCTGCGGATGTATGCAGGGGAGTTTGATGCGAGTTTGGTGGATGTGACACGCACACACGGTTTAGATGATGAAAATGAAGACATTAAGTTGCATCTGATGACGTCACAGGAAGCCATTGATTTGTTACGTCAAGACATAGAAAACGCCAGTACCATCATGGGGTTGCAATGGTTTGCTTTGAATAAAACTGAGCTGGTTAAAAAGTGGCAAGCGGCATGAGCATGACGATGATAAAAGACAATTTAAAGGACTTAAGAAAGCAACCCATGCTTGAACCCGTGGTTGGCTTGACGTCATTTCTATTCATGTGTGTGAATGTGTGTTTTTGGTCTCTATTGGCTCACTTAGTCGCGCCCTTGTTGTTAGGGAAGGAAAAGCATAAAGCGTTAGCGGAAGATTGTTTTGATCGTTTGTTTAACGGTTGGGTGAGTGGTAATGAATGGTGGTTGAACAATGTTCTGGGTGTGCAATGGGACCTAGATGACAACATGGTCAGCGACTTTAACGGTTGGAGTTTAATGATTTCTAACCACAGATCTTGGGTGGATGTGTACATCATTCTGGCGCAAATCCAAGGCAAACGTCCGTTACCAAGGGTCTTTATGAAGCAAGCCTTGTTTTGGATGCCATTCGTTGGGACCGCCACTTATATAATGGGTTTTCCTTACATGAAACGTTACAGTAAGGAAACCTTAGCGAAAAAGCCGCATCTGATTGGAAAAGATTTGGAAACCACGCGACGCTCTTGTGAACGTCTGTTAAATCGCCCTAATTCGATTCTAACCTTTGTGGAAGGGACGCGTTTTACTCAACAAAAGCATCAAGCTCAAGGTTGTGAATATACCCATTTACTTAAGCCAAAAGCGGGTGGTGTGGGCTTTATTTTGCAAACCATGCCAAACAGAATTACCCGTATTACGGATATCAATGTCTTGTATGATCAGGCTAACATTTCCGGTTGGGATGTATTGTGTGGCCGCTTGAGTAAAGCGAAAGTAATGACCCGTGAAGTCGCTTTACCTGAACGCTTTTTAACGCCCGAGTTTCGCCCTGCCGACAAGGACCGAGAGGTGTTTTTTGAGTGGTTTAACCTATACTGGCACGATAAAGATGTCAGAATGGGCTATCAGCTAGAGGCATTAGTAACGAAAGACATGAATACGGATAAATCAATTTCTGAAGGAAATACTTAACTCGAATGACAGAAGTGATGAAAAAAGCAAACAAGCAATATGTCCCAGATTTGGTTAGCTTACAGCTGCTCGGCGAGTTGAATTATCGCCGTATTGGCCGGGTTATGCGTGGCCAAGAGGAGGCAGTGGAATGGCATTTTTCAATTCATTCGAACGGTGATCAAGAAAGTCGCTTGCGTCTTACTTTGGGACAGGAAAGTAAATTTACCTCAGAAATGGCGTTAGAGTTTGGTCCACAAACCCAAAATACGCTATTGTTTGAAACCTCATTATCTCTCACTATTCGTTTATATCATGATGTGGGCATAGCGGAAATTACTGACGGCCATCGACAGTACAGCGGGGTTTATCCTTATCCAAATGATGCTATGTTGCATCGAGATGAAAAATTTCGTCTGAATCAACAACTGGCGGATTTGTTAGAGCTTTGTTTGAAACATGGTCATAGGCTAAATAATCCTTTACCTTTCCAATTTGCCTAACCCTTATTTGTTTAGGAGAGCTAAGTGGCCGTTCTAATCTACATTCATGGTTTTAACAGCTCAGAGCATTCCCATAAAGCCAATGTCTTAAAGCAAGCCGCGCACGCCTTTCATATGGAGCAGGCTTTTATTTCCCCTCGCTTGTCCTGGCAACCTAAAGTGGCCATACAGCAACTTGAAGCATTGATCGAGGCTAATCTATCTCAAGGTGTCACCTTAATTGGCAGCTCTTTGGGCGGTTTTTATGCCACCTATTTGACGGAAAAGTATGGCATTAACAGCATTTTGGTGAATCCTGCCATGCAAGCGCCGGTTCTACTAAAAGACTATTTAGGTCCCCAACGAAACCCCTATACACATGATGAATATGAGTTGACCAATGAACACATGGGGGAATTAGAGGCGCTAGTGGTGACCGCACCAACATCGCACCATTATTGGTTAATGGTGCAAGAAGGTGATGAAGTATTGGACTACCGAGCGGCATTACACGCCTTTCCTAGTGTGGCGAAATTGACGCACGAAAAAGGTGGCGATCATAGCTTCACTGATTTTCAGCGTTTCAGCACTGAAATTTTTAGATTTGCTGAAATAATGACCAACTAAGATCATGCTTTTATTGGACTATTTTAAACTTTGTAGAAGCAATGATAGACTCACAGAAGATTGTTATTAAGTTTGAATGCCGATACAGATAACCTGTGTTTGGTATCGTTTGATTGGAAGAAAAAACTCGCATGTCAGCAAAAGAATATAACGCCGGATCGATCGAGGTTCTCAGCGGATTAGAACCAGTACAGAAACGTCCAGGAATGTACACGGACACGACTCGCCCAAACCACCTTGGGCAAGAAGTCATCGATAACTCAGTGGATGAAGCGTTAGCAAAGCATGCCGATCGAATTGAGGTCATCTTATATAAAGATGGCTCATTGAGTGTAGAAGACAATGGCCGTGGTATGCCTGTGGACATTCACCCAGAAGAAGGCGTCTCAGGGGTCGAGTTGATTCTGACCAAGCTGCATGCTGGTGGTAAATTCTCTGGTGACAATTACCAATTTTCAGGTGGTCTCCACGGTGTGGGGGTGTCTGTGGTGAATGCCTTGTCGACCTCATTAGAAGTGTGGGTCAAGCGTAATGGCATTCAATACCATATTGGCTTTGAGAATGGTTTTAAAACCTCTGAGTTAAAAGAAATCGGTACCGTTGGTAAGAAAAATACGGGGACTAAGGTCAAGTTCAGTGCCGATCCAAAGTACTTTGACAGTCCGAAATTCTCTCTATCTCGATTAAAACACTTGTTAAAAGCCAAAGCGGTTCTGTGTTCCGGGTTGCATGTGGTCTTTATTGATCAGAGTGGTAGCGAAGAAGAGCGAGAAGAGTGGTTCTTCCAAGAAGGCTTGAATGATTACCTGGCGTCTGCGAATGAAGGCTTTGTTTTATTGCCAGAGCGACCATTTGTCGGCGGTCTGACTGAGAAAACACAGGGCGTAGATTGGGCGGTACAGTGGCTGCCCGAAGGCGGCGAGTTGGTGACAGAGAGTTATGTTAACTTAATTCCAACGGCACAAGGTGGTACCCATGTGAATGGTTTACGTACCGGCTTATTGGATGCGATCCGTGAGTTTTGTGACTTTCATAGCTTGTTACCCCGCGGCATCAAATTAACGGCCGAAGATGTGTGGGATCGTTGTAGTTACGTTTTATCCGCCAAGCTACAAGAGCCGCAGTTTTCAGGTCAAACCAAAGAAAGGTTGTCGTCTCGTCAAATTGTGCCTTTCATTTCCGCGACGGTGAAAGACGCCTTTAGTTTATGGTTAAACAAGCACGTAGAAGACGGTAAAAAAATCGCTGAGTTAGTGATTAATAGTGCTCAAAAACGATTGAAAGCCAGTAAAAAAGTGGTTCGTAAAAAGGTCACTCAAGGCCCAGCCTTACCTGGCAAACTAGCGGACTGTGCGGGTCAAGACTCCACTCGAAGTGAACTCTTCTTAGTGGAAGGGGATTCGGCGGGTGGTTCCGCTAAGCAAGCCCGAGAAAAAGATTTTCAAGCCATTTTGCCGTTGCGTGGTAAGATCTTGAACTCTTGGGAAGTCGATTCTGGTCAAGTGTTGGCCTCACAAGAAATTCATGATATTTCTGTCGCATTAGGCGTGGATCCAAGTGATGATGATCTGAGTGGCTTGCGTTATGGCAAGGTCTGTATTCTGGCCGACGCGGACTCGGATGGTTTGCACATTGCCACTTTGATTTGCGCCTTGTTTGTTCGTCATTTCCCCGCTCTCGTAAATCATGGTCATGTGTTTGTGGCCATGCCGCCTTTGTACCGTATTGATGTTGGCAAAGAAGTTCACTATGCATTAGATGACGAAGAGAAAGACATCATCCTGCATAAGATTGCCGCAGAGAACAAACGCAGTACACCCAATGTACAGCGATTCAAAGGTTTGGGGGAGATGAATCCTTCGCAGTTACGTGAAACCACCATGGCGCCAGATACGCGTCGCTTAATCCAATTAACCATGGAAGATAAGTTGGATACTGACGAATTACTCGATAAGTTGTTATCTAAGAAGCGAGCAGGAGACCGTAAGAATTGGTTGGAAACTTACGGAAACTTAGCCATTGTCGATTAGTAAAAAACCTTTCGTCTTGAGTAAGGCGAGCTAAACTTAGAGTATCGTCCAATGAATTGGAATAAGTGAATGTCTGAAGAAATAGATGATGAAATTATCAGTGAAGAAGTGTTGTACGAAAGAATCGATCACTACTTACTGAAATTTGGCACAGACAGATCGCTGCTTTGTGTGTCAGAGCTGGATGGATTTCTCACGGCATTAGGTTGTTCAGCCAAAGAGCTAGAGCCCGATTTGTGGTTGAATGCCATTTGGGGGGCGGATGAAGATCAGCCTGTTTGGGAGTCTGCTGAGGAAGAAGATGAGTTCCTCAGTTTAGTGTTGATCATGTATATGGAAGCGATGAACAGTCTGCTGTTCGGTGAGTTCAGTCCAGTGTATCTGGAACAAGAATACGAAGGCGAATCTAAAATACTCGTGGAAGAATGGTGTGCTGGCTTTGTGCGCGGCGCAAAATTACTTGGCGTTGGTATCGGTGGTGATCGCGATTTCTTTGATGAGGCTCTCGCGCCAGTGAGATTGTTTGGCACGGATGCGGGCATCGCCAAACTGAATAAAATGATGGAACAAGAAGTGAGCTTCTGGCGAGAAATGATCGAGCCTTCCGTGCAGCGCTTGATTCAACATTATCACCCTGAAATGCAGGTGGGTGAAAATGCCTCGGACACCCGTATTTTGCATTGATGGTTACAGCTTAATGAATCAAAAAAAGCGGAGCAACTTACTATTGCTCCGCTTTTTTATGCTTTCTACCTAATCTTGATTGGCTTTAACCAACGACTTCGGCAATGCTTTCGCATAAGTAATCGATGTTGTCATCGCTAACGCCTGCTACGCTCATACGGCCTGTATCGGCAATGTAAATCGAAAACTCGCTGCGTAGGCGACGTACTTGCTCTAGGGTCAAACCGGAGTAAGAGAACATACCGCGCTGGTCTTTAATAAAACTAAAGTCTTTACTAACCCCTGATTTTGCCAGTTTGGTGACGAGCTTTTCGCGCAAGCCATTGATACGGTTTCGCATCTCTGTCACTTCTTGTTCCCATTCTGTTTTCAGTTCAGGGTGACTCATGATGGTGTAAACCACGGCCGCACCATGGGCTGGTGGCATAGAGTAGTTAGCTCGAATGGCTTGACCTACGATAGAGAACGCCGCATCGGCTTCTGAAGAAGTCGTGGCGATCACGCTTAGGCCGCCGCAACGCTCGCGATAAATGCCGAAGTTTTTCGAGAAAGAGTTCGCAATCAGCATGTTATCCACGTTGGCTGCCATATGGCGTAGGCCTGCTAAGTCTTCATCCAAACCGTCCCCGAAGCCTTGGTAAGCGGCATCGACCAATGGCAATAAACCACGACGCTTAACGAAATCGGTAATGACTTTCCATTGTTCTAATTGCAAATCAATCCCTGTTGGGTTGTGACAGCAAGCGTGTAATAACAACACGTCACCTGCTTTGGCTTCGGTTTCCAGCTTGGTCATCATATCGTCAAAGCGCAGACCATTTGTTGTTGGATCGTAATATGGGTATGGCGTCACTTCCACACCTGCCGAGTTAAAGATGGATTCGTGATTTCCCCAGGTAGGATCGCTTACCCAAAGGCGAGCGTCAGGCAGATTGGCGCTGATGAAATCCGCAGCCACTTTTAACGCGCCAGTGCCACCTGGTGTTTGGGTGGAACGAATACGGCCAGAGGTGATTAGAGGGTTGTTGTCGCCCAAGATAAGATTTTGAATAATGGCTTCAAATTCAGCCGCACCATAAATGCCTAAGTAACTTTTAGACTCTTCTTGCTCAAGCAAAATGGCTTCCGCTTTTTTCACACTATTTAAAATAGGTGTTTTACCGTTATCGTCTTTATAGACACCGACGCCAAGGTCTATTTTGTTTGGATTGGTGTCTTTTTGGTGGGCGATGATGAGGGCTAAAAGTGGATCGCCAGGTACGACTTGAAGATGCTTAAACATGATTTAATTGGAGTCCTTGTGTGTATTTTTCGTTGTAATAAACAATACGTCATTCTGCCGTATTTATGGCAAAATACAATGCAATCAAAAGGGAAATTCCACACTCACTGTCAAGAAATCAAGACACTTTAATCGGTCGCGTAAACACGTCAACATATGAGTCATCTTCAAACTCGTTTTAAAGCCATAGATCAGTGGTTGCATCAACATAAAGCGCTGTGGCAATTCGACAGTTTTGCCTGTCTAACCTTGCCTTGGCTTCAGGCTTACCCTGCTTTAGCCAGTTGGCTAAAGGCTCAACAAAAAGTGACACCGGATGATGCTAAGCAGCTTGCAGAGATGGTTGATTTACTGCCCAGTTTGGCGTCAGGATTGGCTTGGCAACAGCCTACCTTAGCGGTTGAAACGGTCAGACAAACTTTTGCTCAAGCCCCCGCTTATCTTTCAACAGGCATTAAAGGGCGTAAATGGTTGCAGATTGACGCCTTCGCGGCCCGCACACCACTAGTTGATCATTATACGGAGTGGTGCGCAGGCAAAGGCCATCTTGGTAAATATCTGGCGTATCAAGGGAATAAGCAGGTGATCAGTGTTGAGTGGCAACAGAGCTTATGTGACGCAGGCCAACAAAAAGCGCAGCAGCTTGCTCTTAAGCAAAGTTTTGACTGTGTGGACGTGCTGAAAAACACTTCTGT
Source organism: Marinomonas sp. TW1 (assembly GCF_001625355.1). Lineage (GTDB taxonomy): Bacteria > Pseudomonadota > Gammaproteobacteria > Pseudomonadales > Marinomonadaceae > Marinomonas. Next base: position 75,715 of record NZ_JSEE01000010.1, on the reverse strand, counting down.
GGTGTCGTTAGAATCGACTCAAGCGGTAGTGGCATTGCATGCCTGTGGCGATTTGCACAGAGTATTGCTGGAGCAAGTTAGTCATCATAACATACCGCATGTCTGTATTGCCCCTTGTTGCTATCATCTTACCCAAGCGGACACCTACCACCCTTTATCCATGACTGCCGGTCAGTCCAGGCTGACTTTACGCAAAGCCGACCTGAAACTGGCGGTAAAACAGGTGGCGACGGCTGGTGCCAGAGAGCAGAGATTGCAAAGGCAAGAACTCACCTACCGTTTAGGGTTCGATCTTTGGCAGCGTCACGTGCGACAAACAGACCAATATCTTGCTGTACCTTCTATCCAAAAAGGCTTGTTAAGTCAGGGCTTTGTCGGATTTTGTCATTGGGCTGCTGAACAAAAGCAACTGACACATCTAATCTCTCAACATCCGTTTGAGGATTTTCAACACGCCGCACAATCGCGCTATCAAGAACTGCAAAAGCAACAAGCCATTAGCCAATTATTCCGTCCTGCCTTGGAATATTGGCTGATATTAGACCGTGCTATTTACTTACAAGAGCAGGGTTATCAAGTGGACATAGGCGCTTTCTGTGATGTGTCGTTAACGCCAAGAAACTGGATGATTCGGGCGGAGTTTAAGGCTGGCGTTTAGTGCTTATCGCTGCGGTCTGTTTTCCTCTCAATTGTTTCGCCTTATGGTTTTGCAGGCATGCTATGCTATTGAGATGATGGTAGGAAATTGGGGTTGTGGATGTCGCAAGTAAGTGCGAAGCAGGATAGTTTGTCTAAGTCGAAACAAAATGAGTCAGACAGTGTGAAAAAGCTGGTTTGGTCACAGTTATTGATCAATCTTGGTGATGCTTTAATCAATCCTAAGGTGACCTTGCCGTGGATTTTACAAGGTGTTGGCGTGCCAGTGTATTTGCTGGGCTGGCTGGTGCCGATTCGTGAATCCGGTTCTTTATTGCCGCAATTGCTGATGGCCAGTTACATTCGTCGAGTGGCATTACGAAAATGGCTTTGGGTGACGGGGAGTGTGTTACAAGCCTTGTGTGTGGTGTTGATTGGTGTGGTTGCTCTGTTGTTGGAAGGTGCCACCGCGGGGTGGTGTGTGATTGTGCTAATGGTGGTGTTCAGTTTAGCGCGCGGGTTGAATTCCATTACCTCTAAGGATGTCTTAGGTAAAACCATTTCTAAAGGTCGGCGTGGCCGAGTATCGGGTTGGGCTGCCAGTGCCGCTGGTCTGATCACATTGGGTGTGGCGTTAACAATGGTGTTCAGTGGTTATTTTGAACTGGAAGGTAATACGGTTTTTTACGCCACTAGTTTGATTATTGGTGCTTTAGTCTGGTGTTTTGCCGCCATGGTATATGCTCTGATTGATGAGCCTAGGAGTGACGTTGATCAAACTCCTGTGCGTTTTTGGCAATTGTTGGCCAGCCTTTCTCTACTGAAAACCAATGCGTCGTTTCGAACCTTTGTTATCGCTCGTTCGCTATTGCTGTGTACTGCTCTGAGTGCTCCCTATTATGTGTTGATTGCTCAGCAGCATTTGGGCAACGGCTTATGGGTATTAGGGGCGTTTATGGCGGCGAGCGGTTTAGCGTCTTTACTTTCTTCGCCCTTCTGGGGGCGTTTTTCAGACTATTCTAGCCGTCAGGTTATGATGTTTTCTACCTTGCTTGGTGTGTTAGCGGGTGTGATGTTATTCGTTGTCATGTGGTTGTTTCCTGATTTTTCGGGGATGGTTTGGTTTATGCCTACCTTGTACTTTATTTTGTGTGTGGCTCATCAGGGCGTGCGTATTGGACGTAAAACGTATCTAGTGGATTTGGCGGAAGGAAATGATAGAACGGAGTACGTGGCGGTTAGTAACACTGTGATCGGCATCATGTTATTGGTGATGAGTGTTTTTGGTCTTTTAACCAATTTAATTTCATTACCAGCTTTGGTGCTGGTGTTTTCTTTGTTGGCATTGATGGGGGTTTTGGTCGTGGTTCGTTTACCAGAGGCTTAGTGTAAGAGTGATGCGACTCTTACACATTGAACTTCTTTTATGGTGCAGCCACTAGTTCGGTAAGGGAATGGATGGGGCGTTTTTAATGCGGTTCAGTACCAGTGTGGACGTTAGGTTGCGTACGCTCGGTAAGGCTGAAATGGATTCATTAAGAAAATCGGAAAGCGAAGGTAAGTCCTCACTAATCACTCTGAGCCAATAGTCAGCATCGCCACTGACGGAATAGCATTCTAGTACTTTCGGCATGGCCGCAATGGCTTCTTTAAAATGATGGTCGGCTTCTTTATTGCCCTTGTCTAGGGTGATGTTCACAAAGGCCGTGACATGATAACCCAGTTCTGTGGCATTGAGTTGTGTAAAGTAAGCCTCGATTAAGTTGCTTTGTTCTAGCCTTTGTAGACGTCTTGAACATTGGGAAGGGGAAAGGTTGACCTGCTCAGACAGTGCCACATTGGTGAGTCGGGCATTTTCTTGTAAGGCACGCAATAGCCGCCAATCATAGCAATCAAGTTCAATATGGTTCATTCAAGGTTCCTTATCAGCATCGTAGCGTGCTGTTTTTTTATTAGTGCTGCCTTTTTTGTGCTGAATGAGCTTCAGTCGGAAGGCTTAATTCGTACTTTTAGAATAAGGAGTTTTGAAAACATAACAAGATATAATCTTCATTATTTGCAAATTTCTAGACATTTTTTTGCAAGATTGGACGGTTTGATAACGTGAAGAGTAAATAACATGCCACAGAGGGTGCAGCATGTTATGGAAGAGGGTTAGTCGGTGGGTAAATTTTTATTCAGCCAGTCTAGTGCCTCAGGGTAAGGGGCAGGTAATGATAAGCTTTGTAGAGCATTTTGAAGAACGCTAAGCTGGTTTGAGCAAAAGTTAAGATGGCCGACTTTGCGACCTGGACGTACTTCTTTTTGGTACCAGTACAGCTCAAGCCCTTGAATGTTTAGCCATTGGTAATCCACCGGCACGCCTATTAGGTTCACCATCATGCTTTGACCTTTGATTTCTGCCGGTGACAAAGGCAGTCCACTCACGGCGCGAACATGGTTTTCAAATTGACTGACACTGGCGCCTGCTTGTGTCCAGTGTCCACTGTTGTGAACACGTGGGGCCAATTCATTGATCAGCAACTCGTCACCAACGCGGAAGCATTCCATTGCCATTACACCTACGTAGTCTAGTGCGTCCATCAGTTTACCTAGCATTGCTTCGGCTTTACTTTGCAATGGTGCGAGACGTTCTAGGGGAGAAATGGACGCGTACAGAATGCCATTAATATGCAGGTTTAGGGTAAGTGGGTAAAAGTGTGTTTCACCATTGGCGCCACGTACACCGACGATTGACACTTCTTCGTCAAAGTTAATGGCTTGTTCGGCAATGGCTTGGCCTTTCCAATCGTCCGGGATTTCTGTCCCTTCTGCTTGCTTTAACCAGTACTGACCTTTGCCGTCATAGCCACCACGACGGCGTTTCATAAGAACACGTTCGCCAAGAGTTTGGTGGGCATAATCCGCATTGCTGTCGTCTTCTACCGGAAACCAAGGTGCCGTCGCCAGCTCGAGCTTATCAATCCATTGCTTTTGCGTTAGACGATCAGCCAACTGTGGAAAGGTCGACAGATTCACGAAATTAGCGTGAGAGGCAAGTTGCTTAGTCGCATCGGTTTGTGGCCAGTCTTCGCGCTCTGCCGTGACAATGTCGTCGGCTTGCAAAGGTAAGGTGTCATGGCTTTCAATATCCACTGGACGAATGTCTAAGCCTAATGGTGTGCCAGCGTGTTTTAGCATGGCGCCAAGTTGACCTGCGCCAAGTACCCACAATACAGACATGGCTTACACCTCTCTTGGATCAGGGTTCGCCAAAACCGTATTGGTTTGTTGTTGGCGGAACGTCTTAATGCGCTCAGCCAACTCAGGATTTGACGTGGCTAGAATCTGACATGCCAAGAGCCCTGCATTAAACGCCCCCGCGGTACCAATCGCTAAGGTACCGACCGCAACACCCTTAGGCATTTGGGCAATGGAAAGTAGACTGTCCATACCGTTTAACGCTTTACTTTGAACCGGTACACCTAAGACAGGTAAGTGTGTGTGTGCTGCGACCATACCAGGTAAATGTGCGGCACCACCAGCACCACCAATGATGACTTTAAAGCCTTTATCGGCGGCACTTTCAGAAAATTCTGCAAGCTTGACAGGGGTTCGGTGAGCGGAAACGACTTCGACATGATAAGACACGCCTAAAGCATCCATAATTTCAGTAGCGCCTTCCATTGTGGCCCAATCACTTTTCGATCCCATGATTAATGCGACTTCAGCTTGCAAAATATCTCTCCTGTTTTTGAACCAACGTGGTGTTGAGGGGTAACGGATGACGTCGGTAATGAGGTTTAACGCAGTTTTTTACGTTTTTTTGTAGCCTACACAGAAAAACGCTGCGAATTTAGGGCGCTAATATAGCTGATTTTGGGCAAAACAGCGAGTCTTCCCCGGCTTTTGTTGTGAAAGTGATGTGACATGATTAGAAATAAAAAGAGCGACTTAAAGTCGCTCTTTTAGGTATCGCTCATAATCTGGTATTTGTCGTTCAAATTCATTACTGAATAGGGGCGAAGACACCAAAAAGTTAGCCGATGATACACTACAGGCGATGGGAATATTCCATACCGCTGCAACACGTAATAAGGCTTTGATGTCTGGATCGTGAGGCATGGGCTCGAAAGGATCCCAGAAAAAAATTAATACATCAATTTTGCCTTCCGCGATCATACCACCCAGTTGTTGGTCACCGCCTAATGGGCCGCTAATTAAAGCCTCAATCTTAACGCCTAACTCTTTGTGCAATAGGTTGCCAGTGGTGCCTGTCGCATAGAGCTGGTGCCCGATTAGTTTATCTTTATGGGTGCGAGCCCATTTTATGAGCTCGCTTTTCATATTGTCATGGGCCACCAAAGCAATGCGCTTCTGAGCGGCCATTGTGACTATTTTTGTGTGCAATAGACAATCCTCAAATGGTTAGCGTTATACGATATCGCCCACTTTAACGATCTTCATTGCATTTGTCGTACCATAGCTAACCAAATGGTCGCCTTTGGTTACGATCACTAGGTCACCATCTTTGATGTAGCCTAAAGATTTAACATGATCGACTAGACCAGAAATAATGTTGTCTACATTGTATTCTTGTGATGAGAAAGCCACTGGCGTCACACCACGATAAAGAGCGGCTTTGTTTAATGTCGCCTGGTTAGGAGATAAGGCAAAAATGGGCAAGCCAGAACTAATGCGAGACATCAATAGTGGCGTAGTGCCAGATTCCGTTAAGCTGATGATGGCCTTCACACCTTCAAGGTGGTTTGCAGCATACATAGCGGATAAAGCAATGGTTTCATCAATGCTAGTGAAAGTGACATCAATACGGTGTTTAGAACGGTTAATCGCAGGCTGTTTTTCAGCGCCCAAGCACACACGATTCATTGTCTGAATAACTTCTTCAGGATAATCACCCGCCGCGGTTTCAGCAGACAACATGACCGCGTCGGTACCATCTAGTACGGCATTGGCCACATCGAAGACTTCAGCACGAGTTGGCATGGCACTGGTGATCATGGTTTCCATCATTTGTGTCGCTGTAATAACTGGGCGGTTCAGTTGGCGGCAGCGTTTGATCATGTGCTTTTGCACACCAATCAATTCCGCGTCACCAATTTCTACGCCTAGATCACCACGCGCGACCATGACGGCGTCAGAAGCGAGGATGATGCTGTCTAGGGTTTCGTTATCAGCAACGGCTTCGGCGCGTTCTACTTTTGATACGATACCTGCTTTTAATCCTGCCGCTAGAGCCAATTCACGTGCTTCGTGAAGGTCATCAGCACTGCGCGGGAAAGACACGGCTAGGTAGTCAGCTTTTAGCGCTGCGGCGGTTTTAATGTCTTCTTTATCTTTGACTGTTAAAGCTGCAGCGGACAAACCGCCGCCTTGGCGGTTAATGCCTTTGTTGTTAGACAGTGGACCGCCAACAATGACTTTGGTAATGACTTCTGTGCCTTTGACTTCAAGCACTTCTAAGACCACTCGGCCATCATCTAATAATAGGATGTTGCCTGGATTTGAATCTTCCGCTAGCTGAGGGTAGTCGATGCCAACGCGAGTTTCGTCGCCAGCATTTTTGTCAAAACCCACATCCAAAACAAACGTAGCGCCGTCTTTTAATTCTACTTTGGTATTTTTGAATCGTGCGATACGAATCTTAGGGCCTTGTAGGTCGCCCAAGATCGCCACATGGCGGTTGTTTTTCTTTGCCATGGCGCGAACCACGTCAGCGCGATTAATGTGATCTTCTGGTTGACCATGTGAGAAGTTTAAACGGAAGACATTTGCGCCTGCCAAAATTAACTTTTCGATCATTTCAGGAGAGCTTGAAGCAGGGCCTAAAGTGGCAACGATTTTAGTTCTACGAGTCATTTTATTTACCAAAGATTAGATAGCTAGAAGTGAAGTATAAGAGACGACGAAGGCTGCGTCAGCAGCCTTCGTGTATTTTGATTATTTTGCATTCATTAATGCAATGGTATTGTCGAGCATTCGGTTTGAGAAGCCCCACTCATTATCATACCAAGCCATGATTTTAACCAATTTACCCTGAACACGAGTTTGTGTCGCATCGAAGTTCGATGTGTAAGTGCTGTGGTTAAAGTCAGAAGAAACCAATGGATCATAATTTACATGCAGAACTTCTGCTAAAACAGGGTCCGCTTTGATCGCATCTTCAATAATTTGGTTTACTTCTTCTGTTGTCGTTTCGCGTGGTGCTAGGAACGTCAAATCAACCAAAGACACATTAATGGTTGGAACACGAACGGCCATACCATCAAATTTACCAACAAGCTCAGGTACGACTAGGCCAACGGCAGCGGCAGCACCTGTTTTACTTGGGATCATGTTCTGTGCTGCGGCACGTGCACGGTACAAGTCTTCGTGATACACATCAGACAGGCGTTGATCGTTAGTGTAAGCGTGGATGGTTGTCATCAAACCGCTTTCGATGCCCAACTTGTCGCTCAAAGGCTTAGCAACAGGGGCCAAACAGTTAGTGGTACAAGACGCGTTAGAGATCACCGTCATGTCGGATGTCAAAACGTCTTGGTTAACACCGTAAACGACTGTGGCGTCTACTTCTTTGCCTGGTGCTGAAATGATGACTTTTTTGGCACCAGCAGAAATGTGTGCGCTGGCTTTCTCTTTTGTCGTAAAGAACCCAGTACATTCATAAACCACGTCCACGCCCAATTCGGCCCATGGAAGGTCGGCAGGGTTGCGCTCAGAGAAAGTGCGGATTTTATCTTGATTGATGTACAGAGCTTCATTATCAAACGTTACTTCGCCAGCAAAACGACCGTGTACTGTGTCGTACTTTGTTAAATGGGCGTTGGTTTTCGAGTCACCAAGGTCGTTGATGGCTACAATTTGGATTTGGTCACGCTTGCCTGATTCATATAAAGCTCTTAGCGTGTTGCGTCCGATACGTCCATATCCGTTGATAGCTACCTTAATAGTCATACTCACCTCTAACTAGTGTGAAAAAAGCCAATGTTCGAATTCGAACATTCAGCATTCAATATTGTTCTTTGACGTAAAAATACTACATAAGTAATTTTTTAAGCAAGGATTTGTAACAAATTCTTATGTAAATGATCATCTTTTAATCAACTCTTGATTCAAATCAGAGTCTATACTGAAAGATGTTACAAACTGAAGTGGATTTTAGCGCATTTGGTGAGGATATCGAACTCTTTATGTAAATAAATTACATAAAAACAAAAAAATAATCCGATTTATTGGTGTTTTTGGGGTGAAATAAAATAAAAATGTAGTAATATTACATAAAATATCGATCGCATTGTGGGATGTGGTCAAACGGTTTAATAGGCGGAGAGAGTCATGAATTCGATTGTTGCTAAGGTAACGAACGACATTATTGCGCGAAGTAAGACGCTGCGAGATCAATACCTTAAAGATATGAAGCAGGCCGAAGAGCAAGGGCCACATCGTGGAACGTTATCCTGTGGTAACTTGGCACACGGCTTCGCCGCTTGTCAGCCACAGGAAAAACAAAAGCTGACCATGATGGAAGAGGCCAATGTCGGTATTATTTCTTCTTACAACGACATGTTGTCTGCACATCAGCCTTATGAAGTCTATCCTGATAAAATTCGTGCCGCTGTCACGGCAATGGGCTCAGTTGCTCAAGTTGCTGGTTGTGTTCCGGCCATGTGCGATGGCGTGACTCAGGGTCAAGATGGCATGGAGTTGAGTTTATTCAGCCGTGACAACATTGCTCAAGGCGCGGCCATTGGTCTGTCTCATAATATGTTTGATTCCGCTATCTTCTTAGGCATCTGTGACAAGATCGTTCCTGGGTTGTTGATTGCGGCATTGCGTTTTGGTCAATTGCCTTCTCTGTTTATCCCAGCTGGTCCAATGCAGTCTGGTATTACTAATGCGAAGAAGGCGGCGGTACGCCAACGTTATGCACAAGGTAATGCGACTCGCGATGAATTGTTAGAAGCTGAGTCTGCGTCGTATCACAGTGCCGGTACCTGTACTTTCTACGGTACTGCGAATTCCAACCAGCTATTAGTGGAAATGATGGGCTTGCAATTGCCAGGTTCGTCTTTTGTGAATCCTACCGACCCATTGCGTGATTCGTTAACAGAATATGCCGCGCAATTGTCGACTAAAATTACCGCGCTTGGTCGTGATTATCGTCCTTTGTACAAAGTCATTGATGAGCGCAGCATTGTGAATTCTATTGTTGGTCTGTTGGCAACGGGTGGTTCTACTAACCATACCATGCACATTGTGGCGTATGCCCGAGCGGCCGGCATTATTGTGACTTGGGATGATTTTGCTGAATTATCGAAAGTCGTGCCTCTATTGACGCGTATTTATCCCAATGGACAAGCGGACATTAACCATTTCCATGCCGCAGGTGGTATGGCTTTCTTGGTGAAGCAATTGCTTAAAGGCGGATTGTTACACGAAGATGTTCTGACGATTGTAGGTCAAGGCTTAGAGCATTACACCAAAGAACCTTTCTTAGAGAATGGTGAGTTGATTTGGCGTGATGGCCCTAGTGAAAGTCTAGATTTGGATGTGGTTCGTCCTATTGAGAATCCATTCAGCAAAGAGGGTGGTTTGTCTTTGTTGAAAGGTAATTTAGGACGTTCTGTGATCAAAGTCTCTGCTGTCAAAGAAGAGAGTCGAGTGATTGAAGCACCTGCGGCTGTTTTTCATAGTCAACATGAGTTGGCGGATGCCATCGGCAGCGGTGAGCTTAAGCGCGATTGTATTGCCGTCATTCGCTTTCAAGGTCCAAAAGCCTTGGGCATGCCAGAGCTTCATAAGCTCACTCCCTTCCTAGGGAACTTGCAAGACCAAGGCTACAAAGTGGCCTTAGTGACAGACGGTCGTATGTCTGGTGCGTCAGGTAAAGTCCCTGCAGCCATTCATTTGACGCCAGAAGCCCTTGCCGGTGGCTTGATTGCGAAAATTCAAGATGGCGACATGGTGCGTTTAGACGCCAATGAAGGCACTTTGTCATTGTTGGTGTCTGACGAAGAGCTGCAAAATCGCGAACCAGCAACACAAGATTTAACCGCCTCACATCAAGGTATGGGACGAGAATTATTCAGCGGGCAGCGCATTTTGGTGAGCGGTGCTGAGCAAGGCGCTTGTAGCTTATTTAACGATTAAACCTTTCCTCTGGCTACTAACATTTCGTTAGTAAATGGTGTTTTGGGGCTTTTAAAAGCCCCTTTTTTTTGCTTTTTTTAACTTGTTTCTTAATCGAACTCACATAAGATCATTCGTGCTCATAATGATGAGAAATTTGACGTCTTTATTTTATGAGAGCGTTTGAGGCGGTTATCCGTCAAAGAGCGGCTGATTCTCTGGTGAGCATCGAGCAAGGTGATGGATCTCCTATTTCATGACTATACCGGATTCCTTAGTATGACCGTTGGAGTTCATTAAGGTGTGACGTACTTGGGTCATACGATATTTCTTTAACCTGCCTAATGAACAGTCATCAACATGTTTTTGAGCTCAGAGAATAGGGTGAATTGACAGACGCCAGCATGATCGCCACTGCCGTCCATTCTAATCTTGTCACGAGTTTGACTTTTTACTCACCGAGCACAAATCAAATAGGCTGGTATCGCCGATCTACTGCGTTCTGGAGTGGATTCTTGTCGTTGACTACGACTGTGTGGTTGGTTTTGTAGAAGAGCCTCAGCAGGCGGTAGGTAGGATCGCTGAACAAACGGCGAAGCGGATTGTGTTTCCTGTTATCTAATTCATTGCAGCCATTAAAAAAGCCTCTTTTTACCAAGGTAAAAAGAGGCTTTTAAATGAAATACATGTCATTGAGCAGGGATGCTCCCCGTCACTGATTTATTCCATTGTGTCCAATGCTTTTTCGTACTCGTCGAAAGACTGAGTCACTGCTTCCTCTGGTTCACCGCTCGCTAAGCTCACAATGAAGATTGCCAAAGTGGCTAGAATGAAACCAGGAACAATCTCATAAACATCAAAGATACCGCCTGATAGTTGTTTCCAAACAACCACGGTCACACCACCGATTACGATACCAGCAAGTGCACCGTTACGGTTCATCTTACGCCAGAACAAGCTTAGGATGATGGCAGGACCAAATGCAGCACCAAAACCAGCCCATGCGTAGGATACTAGACCCAGTACGGAGCTTTCAGGGTTTAATGCTAAGATCAAAGCAACGATTGAGATAGCGATTACCGCAAAACGACCAACCATAACGATTTGTTGTTGAGTGGCTTCTTTGTTGAACAATTGCTTGTAGAAATCTTCAGCCAGAGCAGAAGAAGAGACAAGCAATTGTGAGTCAGCTGTACTCATGATCGCAGCAAGAATTGCCGCTAACAGAATGCCGGCCACAACAGGGTGGAAGATCGCATTTACCAATACCATGAAGATTTTTTCAGGATCGTCTAACTGGCCTGCTAGGTTAGCATCGACGTAAGTCAAGCCGACTAGACCGATCAACAAAGCGCCTGCCATAGAAATAAAGGTCCAAATGACCGCAATGCGGCGAGCAACCTTGATGTCTTTATTAGAACGAGACGCTTTGAAACGCGCTAGGATGTGAGGCTGACCGAAGTAACCTAATCCCCATGCTACCAATGAAATAATACCAATGGCACTTAATGCTTCGCCTTTGCTGTTAGTCCAAATGTCTAGCAACTCAGGGTTCTTTTCCATCAAAGTGCTGCTCAATTGTGAGAAACCACCATCAAGCGCAATAACAGGCACGATAACCAATGCCGCACTCATCATTAGGCCTTGCACAAGGTCAGTCCAAGCAACGGCTAAGAAACCACCGAATAGCGTGTATGACACAACACACACTGTACCAATGATCACGGCGTAAGTGTAATCAAGACCAAATACGGTTTCGAATAACTTACCGCCAGCCACTAGGCCAGAGCTTGTGTAGAAAAGGAAAAACAACAGGATGAATAGGGCTGAAATCGTTTGGATAAGTTTTGACTTATCATTGAAACGCTTCGATAGAAAGTCAGGTAGAGTCAGAGAGTTATCGGCTTGGATACTGTAAGTACGCAAACGTTTTGCGCAGATTAGCCAGTTTAACCAAGTACCTACTAATAGGCCGCCAGCAATCCAAATGGATTCCATACCAGCTGCATAGGCATAACCAGGAAGACCCAGTAGCAACCAGCCACTCATGTCAGAGGCGCCTGCAGACAAGGCTGTTGGCCAAGGGCCTAATGAGCGACCACCCAAGAAATAGTCTTCTGAACTGGATGTACGTTTGTATGCGTATAAACCGATTCCTAGCATTACCACAAGGTAGGCTAGAAAGGTAAAACTGATAGCAATATTGTTTTCTATCATTATTGTCCCCTCGTTGAGATGCTGCGGATGGAATAATGTGCCTTGATGCGACATTATTTTACAAGTCTCAGAATGCGTTTAAATTAAACAAACAAACTGAAAAGCTGGGGTATAAAAACGAATTTCTAGACCACATCCGAAGCGTTAAGTTGCGATTTTTATTGTGATAGTCTTTGAGCATAGATGTAAAAAAGATCATCATTTGCGTAAAGATAATGAATTTCATTTTAACACATTCAAGACATATTGCGATTCTATGGGGCTGAAGCGGGATTATCTTTCAGAATTCTCTGACAAATTTACAAAAAACTCTGAAACAGTGGTTTTGTTGCAATTGCTCTGTTTGGATTTTGATCAAAAGAAGAATGAAGGCGATTTGCCTTCATTCTTTTATCGATTACGCGTGACTATTTTTCGATTTTGGGTAAACGAGTATCTTGGACGCTTTGTTTCAGCTTTTTGAGGTGCGCATTGAACTCTGGGCCACGTTTCAGCAATACACCGGTTGCCAGTGCATCGATCAGTGTTAAATAGACAATTCGAGAGCTCATAGGCGTATAAATATCGGTATCTTCTGTCTCTTCAATCGGCAACACGATGGAGCAATGTTCGGTGAGAGGTGAACCAGGATTGGTTATCCCAATAACCGATGCACCAGCTTCACGTGCTACGCGAGCCGTTTCTATAAGGGGCAGGGTTCGGCCTGTATAAGAGATTAATACCACCGCATCACCAGGATGAGTACCTGCCGCCGCCATACGCTGTACCAATATATCGGTATACGCAACAACCGGCATGTTTAAACGGAAGAACTTATGATGAGCGTCTTTGGCGACAGGGCCAGAAGCGCCCAATCCGTAAAACTCAATTCGGCGAGCTTGCGCTAACACGTCGACGGCTCGGCTAATTAAGGATTCAGGAAGAAGTTCCTGTGCACGGGTTAGGTTGCTTTTTGCCGCTTCAAAAATTTTCGCTGTGACGGCACCTGGGGCATCGTCAGGTTCAACGTTTAAATTAACATATGGCGTTCCCGTCGCTAAGCTTTGCGCTAGCGATACTTTAAAGTCAGGGAAGCCACTGCCAATTAGGCTACGGCAAAAACGGTTAACGGTTGGTTCACTAACCTCGGCTCTGGCAGCAAGTTTGGCAATGCTAGAGTGAATGGTGGTTTTGGGGTCCGCCAAAATGGCTTCCGCCACCTTTCGCTCAGATTTGCTTAGTGTGCTCAGGCGTTCTTGTATTTTACGAATAATGTCTTCGTGTTTATTCATTGATCTGCTTCAGGTTGTCTATTGACTCGGATGATTCAGTTAGTCATTCTGACAGCCACTTACAATTCTGGCAATAAAATGATGAAAAATGAGCAAACTATCTGATTCTCTAATGGAAATTTCAGTCCATTTTCCTGAAATCGATGCTTATCAGCTGAGTGCATTAGAGGAAGGTTTTACCAATCAAGTTTTTTTGCTGTCTCAGAATGGACTACCGACATTGATTTTGCGCTTGGCTGACATTGATGAAGAGGCGTTTTATATCAATCGTCAAGCTGAATTAAAGGTGATGAGCGAAGCCGCGTCATTCGGTTTGTCTCCTGAGCTAATTTGGCAGAGTGGTCCAGTGGTGGTGACTCGCTTTGTCCCTCAAGCGTCTTTAGATTGGCAGGTCAATCATCGGCACCAAGACATTGTACGACTTGCTAGGCGATTAAAGCAGGCGCATCAGCTCGCTTTGATTCAGCACGAATATCGGGTTGAGCAAGTAATTGCTTTGTATGTCACGAGAATCAAGGCGTTGACGCAAGATCCGGCGTTACAAGCGGAATCTGTGTATCTGCAAATGCTGTTGAATCAACTAGACATTCAGCCCAGTGGTTTGCCTAATGTACTTTGCCATAATGATCTCAACCCTAAAAATGTCTTAATGGATGAACAACGAATTTGGCTAATTGATTGGGAATACACAGGCGTTGGCGACCCTTTTTTTGATCTGGCGGTAGTGGTGAAGTCGCATAATTTAACACATCGACAAACCGTGGTTCTATTGGATGCTTATCAATCGACCTTACCGCGACAACGCGCGCTGGATTGTATAGAGGGCTATTGTCGTGCTTATGCCTTAAGAGAAATGGCTTGGCTTCTGTTAAAATACTTACTGAATCCAACCGATACGTTATCGTTAGACTATTATTTTGAATTTAAAGGAACCCCCAGTTTGAACCCTTTTATGACTCAACCGAGTGGCGCACAAAAATGACGGCATGGATGACGTTAGAGAATGATTGGCAGGCCAAGTTGGCAGATGAATTCAATCAAGATTATATGCAGTCACTGCAAGCATTTTTGGCTGCTCAGTCTGGTGTTTCTGTGTACCCAGAAGCGTCTCTTTATTTGGCCGCGTTAAACCAGACAAGCTTTGGGAAAGTGAAGGTGGTGATACTAGGGCAAGACCCTTATCACGGTGAAGGGCAGGCGCACGGTTTATCATTTTCAGTAAAACCGGGCACGAAAGTTCCCCCTTCTTTGGTGAATATGTATAAAGAACTGCAGCAAAATTTGGGCATTAACCCCGCTAATCATGGCTATTTAAAAGCTTGGGCTGAACAGGGCGTGTTGTTATTAAACAGCGTACTGACAGTAGAGGCAGGGAAAGCGGGATCTCATCAGAATAAAGGTTGGGAGACGTTTACAGATAGAATCATTGCCTTACTTAACCAACAAAAGCAGGGGGTGGTGTTTTTATTGTGGGGAAGTTATGCCCAGCAAAAAGGTCGTTTTATTGATCGGCAGAAACATTGTGTATTGGAAGCTGTGCATCCCTCTCCTTTATCTGCCTATCGTGGATTCTTTGGTTGTGGGCACTTTTCTAAGGCTAACGAGTATTTGCGTCAACAAGGAAAACAGCCTATTGAATGGGCCTTAGACGATATTCAACAAGATGAGAAAAAAGAAGGGCAAATTCATTTGCCCTTCTGATGTGTTTTGATGGGACGGATTGACAGTAAAACTCAGTCTGCAAAGGGTCGTTGATAGGGCAGCTCAATTAACTGAATGTTTTTCCCGTCCAGAAACAGCTCAGAACATTCGGTGATGTCTTGGTTAAGGATGATTTGCGCAATATGATCCTCGCCTATCTGCTTCACTGACAAAATTTGTCCAAGGTTTTTACCTTCACCATCAAGCAACGCTTGTTGAGTATCTATGTCACCTTGCCAAGTTGCCAGCGCCAATTGTTTTTTAGACTTGCCACGATACTGCATACGAGCCACGATTTCTTGTCCCGTATAACAGCCTTTCGTGAAGCTAATACCGCCGGTTGTTTGCATGTTTATCCATTGGGGTAACAGGGCTTCACTCTGTTCAAGCTGGATCAAAGGGCGAGCGGCTAAGAGAGCTAACCCAGAAATCATAGTGTTACTTACGTTGTCATCAGCTTGTTTCGCTTCAGTGACTTGCCAATGAATGCTGAAAGGGTAACTCAGCAATTGCATCTGCATGCTGTCTATGTCGGTTGCTATGGGGAGTTGTTCGGCTAACTGTTCTGGCTTGGTCGACTGAGAACTGACCGATAAAGTTTCGGTTATTTGAAACGTATCAGTCGCGTCCGTTAAGTCTGTTTTGAAGAAAACCGCGTATTTTTTAAGGTGCGCCAAACTGCTGGCGATTAAGTCCTGACTCATTAACATCAGTATCGCATCGTCTTTTTGCAGCATGAAGAAATTGCAGATGATACGACCTTTATTACTGCAAATAGCACCGTATAAACCCGCTTCTACGGAGAGCTTATTCATGTCACAAGTGGTTTGTCCTTGCAGGAATTTTTTTGCATCGGCTCCTGTAATGGAGATCACACCAATGTCATGTTTAGGGTAGGTCGCTGGGGCAGATAGGTGTTTACTGACAAATTCGGATAACGCTAACATAAGAGATTCCATCGGCGGTTGAGCCTAGTCGGGTCTAAAGTCTTATTTATGGTGTCGAAAAGACACTTTTTCAATGAGCTGTACTAGCTATCAATGTCCATGTACTTATCTTTGATGGTCAGAATGCTAGGTAACTCTTGCTCTAACAAAGGCGGCAGTGCCGGATCAAAGTGTTTACCGCTTTGTTGATGAATGAAGTCCATTGCTTCTTCTATAGACCAGGCTTTTTTGTACGGCCTTTCACTGGTTAATGCATCAAAAACATCCGCAATGGCGACAATGCGGCCTTCGATTGGAATATCATCGCCTTTCAGTTGGTTTGGGTAACCGGATCCATCCCATTTTTCATGGTGTGTCATGGCAACTTTTTGCGCTAACTCAATCAGGTAGGAGTTAGGGTTAGAGAGGATTTCACCACCAATTAGAGCATGGGTTTTCATGATTTCGTATTCATCTTCCGTTAGCTTCCCAGGCTTGAGAAGAATGCTGTCGGCAATGCCAATTTTACCAATATCGTGCATCGGTGCAGCACGTTTTAAATCTTCTGCGGCTTCTTCGCAAAAGCCATAAGCTAAGGCAATAATTTTGGCGTAATGACTCATGCGCTGTACGTGCATGCCGGTTTCGTTATCTTTGTATTCGGCGGCTCGTCCAAGACGTTGGATTAGGTCAATGTGAGTGGCCAGCAGTTCATCTGCTTTGATTAGAGATAAGTGCGTTTTGACCCGAGCGAGCACCACTGCAGGAATAATCGGTTTAGAGATGTAATCCACTGCGCCGACCTCGAAGCCTTTTGTTTCATCTATGCTGTCCTTTAATGCAGTGACAAAGATGACAGGAATATTTTGAGTGTCGACATGACTTTTTAATTTGACACACACTTCTAGTCCCGTCATTTCAGGCATCATGATATCGAGCAAGATAAGGTCGATGTTTTCTTTGTCAATCAGCTTGAGAGCATCGGCTCCAGATGTGGCAAAAGATAAGCGATAGTGATCTTGTAGTACTTGTTTTAAAACACGTAAGTTTGTTGGTTCATCATCAACCAGTAAAATTCTAGGCTGTCTATGTTTTTGATTTGGCATTAAGTCTCCAACTCACTCATCATTTTTTTAATGGCGGTTAGACTTTCCATTGCCGTATGAAAGTCAAAGTTCGCCACCGCTTTGTTGGCTTCTAAAGCATGGTTCTTCATGGATTTTGGCACTTGATGGAGCAGTTTTTCTAGACCGTCGTCATCAATTTCTCCAAGGTTAACGCCTTTTATCAAGTTTTCAACCAAAGGAAGTAATGGCTCATTAGCAGCATCACTATCCTGTGGATTAGTTTGCTCTTCCAGTTTACCTTGCTGTTCATCCTGTAAGCTTTGCAATTCCTGATTAAATTCAAAAAAATGGTTAATCAGTTTATCAATTTGTTGTTGAATAGCGGAATGATTTTGTTGCTTGGCTTCCTGTTCAAGTGCTGCCATCGTATTGGAGAGGCAGAGTAACGCTAAATTACCAGACGTGCCCTTTATGCTGTGAGCCAACGCCATAATGTCCTGATATTGTTTTTGCTCTTGTAGCGTATTAAGTTGCTCAATTAACTGTTTGTGTTGTTCAGAGAACGTATTCAATTCGGATAAATACAAAGGCAACTCCATCCAAAGAGATAAGCCTTTGTTAATGTTAATCTGTTTTGCTTTTGGTTCAACAATGACGGCGTCTGTCGCTTCTAGCTCAGAAGTATCTAGGCTTAACACCCTTGCCATTTCCATGGTTAAGGCATGTACGTCAATTGGTTTGTTTGCAAAACCGTCCATACCAGCCTGTTGAGCTTCTACTTTATCTTCCATAAGCACGTTTGCCGTTAGAGCAATGATTGGCGTCCTTGGACGTTGGTTTTGTTGCTCAAATTGACGGATGGCTTGTGTGGCAGATAGACCGTCCATGTTTGGCATTTGAATGTCCATTAGTACTAAATCTGGCGCAACACTCTGATATTTAGCAAAGGCTTCGTGTCCATCTTGTGCGACTTCAATGACGTGCCCTTGACGTTGTAGAATCAATGTCAGCAAGGTTAGGTTTTGTTCTATGTCATCAGCTAATAGAATGGTTTTAGGCGCGATGTGAGGCAAATGAGCGGCTTTGGACTCAGGCAGTGCGGTTGACGCTTCGAGTGGCAGGTCAAAGTAGAAGCAACTCCCCACCCCCGCTTCACTATTGACATGAATGTCACCTCCCATTAATTGCACTAATTGTTTGGATATGCTCGTTCCTAGCCCTGTACCACCAAAGCGTCGGCTCATTGAAGCGTCGGCTTGGGTGAAGGGGTCAAAAATGTGTTCTAAGCGAGAAGGTTCAATACCAATTCCGGTATCTTCAATTTGGAAACGAATTTGGTTATTTTTTTGTTTAGTAACCGTTAACGTGACAGAGCCTTGCTCCGTGAATTTAATGGCATTGCCGAGAATATTCATCAGTACTTGACGAATTCTATCTTCTGCCCCGCGATATGCTTTAGCCAGATTGGGGGCAATTTGGAAGTTGAGGTCTAAGCCCTTACTTTTGGCTTGTAGCCAAAGGGTAGAAATAACGGTGTCGACCATGGCAGATAATTCAAACACTTGAATGTCGAGATCCAGCTTGTTTTTTTCGAGCTTCGCGCTGTCGAGAATGTCATTAAGCAAGTGCAGTAAAGAGCGAGCGGATTTGCTGATAGTGGCAAGGTGCTTTTTATTGTCTGGCGTGACATCAGACTCTAACAGTATGTCTGAGAAGCCAATGATGGCATTCATTGGTGTGCGAATTTCGTGACTCATATTGGCAAGAAATAGGGCCTTAGTCTCAGCAGAAGCTTCGGCTTTTTCTTTCGCAAGACGCAAATCGTCTTCCATATGAATACGATCAGAAATATCCAATAACACACCATCAATCCATTCAGGTTTATCGTCATCGCTGAAAATAATGGTGCCGTTCTCCATGACCCAAATGTAATGCCCTTTTTTATGACGTAGGCGATATTCGATGTTGTAGCTTTTGTGGTGTTCAATGGCATTCTGAAGATTTTGATCAATCATGTTTGTGTCTTCAGGGTGCAAAAGCGCGGCAAAGGTTACTTTTTTATCGTAAAAGTCCTGAGCATTCCAACCGGTTAGTTCGACAATGGCTTCACTGACAAAAATGACGCTCCAGTGATCATCAAACAAGCACCGAAAGGTCGCGCCTGGAATGTTTTTGATTAACGAACTGTATTGCTTTTCGCTCTTTTTAACCGCTTCTTCCATCTGCTTACGTGCCGAAATATCACTGATAAAGCCGACAAATAAGGTTTCCTGTCCGGGTATTTCGACCCGTCCAATCGCTAGACGAACAGGGAAGGTTTTACCGTTTTTATGGATGGCGGTAATTTCACGGTCCGTGCCGGTGAGTGACGTCGTACCATCTTTTCTGAAGCTATTTAAAGCCGCTTCGGCCTCTTCTACAAATGTGTTTGTATAAAGTAAGGAAAAGGGGCGATTAATAATGTCATCTTCTTGCCAGCCAAAGATGGTGGTTGCCGCTTTGTTAAATTCTCGAATGATGCCTTGGGTATCTATGGTGATAATGCCATCAACAGCAGTATCTAGAGTGGTTTTCAGTCTGACTTCGCTGGCGGTTTTTTCCATCAATAGCTGACGGTAACGCAATTGGGAGGCAATGTTCGCGGCTAGAATGGACAGCAATAAGGTAATGATGGCAACAACAAGCGACAAATAGCTGTTGGCATTATCAGACATGGCCGACATACTTATATCGCCATGGGGGATAAATTTAGCGCCTGCCATCCCTGTATAATGCATCCCTGAAATGGCCATTCCCATGATGAGAGCACTGAAAAAACTGACTTGCTTTTCAGACAGATTAGGGAAGAGTTTGCCTATTTTATAGTGAGTTGAAAGGGCAATAAAAGCCAATACAACAGCAACCACAATGGAGGTGGTAAACAGCCAAGGATCGTATTTCAAGTCGACGTGCATTTCCATGGCTTCCATTCCAATGTAATGCATAGTGCCAATGCCACCACCGACAATCACGCCACTTTGTAGAAGTTGCCACAGGGTGAGATCCGGCTCAATGAGTTTATTTAGCGTGACGTAGGCAGCGAAGATACAGGGAACAACAGACAGTAAGGTCAGCATAGGGTCATAGCTAATTGAATGCCCCATATCGAATGCCAGCATGCCGACAAAATGCATACTCCAGATGCCACCCGCCATAATAAAGGCGCCAGATATTAGGGCAATTTTGCGATATTTTTCAATGACAATGTATTTGGCAATGGAAGCAAAGTGTAGTGCAAAGAAAGAGGCCATACTGGCAAGTGCTAATGAAAGCAACACGAGTAAGTAATTATATTGACCAATAGCAAAAGAGCCCGTCTCTTGCTGCAAAATGAAAAAATGATTTAACCACTCAGACAAAGTAAAACCCACCGCGACCATAGGATATAAATTTAATTTATATAGGATGCCATAAACAGTGTTAATGCCAATGGCAAATTGACGAAAAATGCGCAAATAAATGTATTTACGTTTACTTTCATTCCAATATAAACAAATTTAGCCGCTAATGCAGTCACCAGTGTTAGCCGTCGAGTTCTATAACATTACCTGTTTGATTGGTCTGTAAAGATGGGCAATATATTGGTTTTCGTGTTTAAGCTGCTTTGACTACGGAAGTCTCTTGGGGTGACGCCTTTTAATTCGTGAAAACGTCGGTTGAAATTGGCCACATTGTTAAAGCCTACCTGGAAGCAAATGTTGGCGATTTGCTCATCGGTTTCTGTCAGTAAATTGCAGGCTCGACTAATACGAACACGATTAACGAATTCGATAAATCGGTTGCCCGTTGCCTTTTTAAAGAAACGCGAAAAGTGGCTGTCAGACATGCCGATTAGGCTTGAAACGTCGGCTAAGGAAATGTCTTGATCGTAGTTCTGGGTTACATAGTCGACCACAGTATTGATTTTTCGTTGCAGGGTTTCATTGGATTTCAAATCAATTTGAACCGTAGACAACAGGCGATAATCTGCACTTTGAGCAAGATGCTGAAGCAGTGGCAATGCGAGAGTGAGACGAGTTAAGCCACTTGATTCACGAACCGCTTCAAACGCGTTGCGAATGTACTGATGATCAATGTTTAAAAACTCTATGCCAGATTTTGCTTTGGCGAGTAAAGGCAATATTTCAGCTAATTCAGGGATGGTTTCCATACCAAGGGAAAAAGATTCGTGGTCAAAACGTATGATCATGTCGCGCAATTCAACGACGCTTTGATCGTTTTGGCATATCCAGTTGTGCGGTAATCTAGGCCCCGTTAAGATCAGTTGGCCAGCCGAATAATTACCAATGTAATCACCAATAAATACTTTACCCGACGTCGCCACAATATAATGTAATTCATAATCATCATGGGCATGCCAACGAATTAAATCACTTGGGTAACCATGCTCTTGGTAGCGTATGGTGCCGTGATCTTCGACAATTTCATATTCTGGGGTTAGACGCTTGGCAGTATTTGGCATGTTATTATCCTGCAGTATGTATTTTCGCCACGTTTTATTATAGCGACCGTCTGATCTTATGTACAAACAAGGAGAGCAGACGGCGGCCATTTATCAGGCGAGAGATGTATTAAAGTCCATAATGGCTTTTGTTAAATCCTCTTTAAACTGTGGGTGTTTCTCAATGATTTCTCCCCATAAAAATGGGTGGTTAACAAAGGCTTCTATACCTTGTTGATCATCACTAAAGCGATCCAGTTCAGCGATGCTTGGATCATGGTACTGGAAGGCAATTTGCTCTTTCTTCATAGCCTGTAAGAAGCAATACCAACTGGCGATGCCTTTTAGTGTTTGATTTGGCGTGTGACCATTTTGATAGCTTGCGAGCACGGTTGGGAACACGAACACAGGAAACTTGGCATAGCCGTCACTGCAAATTCTTTCGATGGTGTCGCCAATGTTGTCATTGCTAAAGCGCTCGGCAATGGTCTTTGCATAGGAGGGTAAATCCACCACAGACTCACCAATGGCAGGAATGACATCCTGTTCAATAAAGTCATTAAAATATTGACTGAGTTGGGCATCTTTCATCGCTTGATCAAAGTATGTGAGGCCTTTTAGGGCTGCTTGATAAGTGATGCAAGTATGACCCGCATTGAGGATTCTAATTTTAGCTTCTTCAAAGGGTTCAACGTTTTCCACCAATTGCACTCCCACCGTTTCTAGTGGTGGTTTTTGACCAGCAAAGTTGTCTTCTACAACCCATTGGATAAAATCTTCCCCCATTACTGTCATCGCATCGTTTAAGCCAAACCGTGTATTAACATCGTCCATGTGGAGCGAGCTGGGTTTAGGGGTAATGCGATCAACCATTGAGCATGGGAAAGAGACATTCTGTTCCAGCCAAGCAGCCAGTTGAGTATCCTGCATGGCTTGTACAAACTGCATAAGACCTGTTTTAAGCAGCAGACCATTATGTCGTAAGTTATCACAGCATAATAAGGTGATTTTACCTGCAGACGTTTGACTGCGGCGTTTTAATCCCGCGTATAAAAAGGCATACAGTGTGTGTCTTTCACCCGCTAGATCGGCTTTTATGGCTGGATGATCTAGCATCAATTGATGATTTTCATCCAAGTAGTAACCTCCTTCAGTTACCGTACTTGTCACCAACTGGATGCTAGGATCCATCATGGCTTCATCGACCTGATCTGGTGTTTTTGATCCGTCAATTTGACGTACCAGTGAGCGAATGTGGTCATATTCAGTGGCACCAGCAGCACTGACCGTTTTCAGAATGTACTCACCGTCTTGCGCCATCAATTGTTCAAACAGCTGACTGTCTTGTGGCCGAATGTTAACGCCAATAATGCCCCAATGAGCCTGAGACGCTTGTCCCAGTAAGCGATCAAAAAAGACCGCTTGGTGTGCTCGGTGAAAGGCCCCAACGCCAAGATGAATCACGCCAGCTTTGATGTCAGTTTTTTGGTAGGTCTGACAGTTCAGCTGCGCTTGGTTTTGGCTGGCTTGAAGAAAATTCGTCATATCATTCACCTTCGGTACTGGCAGAAATCACTCGGTCCTGATCGTTCAACAGAATCATTTCATCGACTTCGAGTTGGATATGAACTTGCTGTCCATCGGCTAAATCGATGCGAGCAGAAGCTTTCACTATGATAGTTTGACCAGAAGACAGCAGAATATGAGCATAAGCTTCAGAACCAAGGTGCTCGACTAATTCGACTTTCCCTGTTAGATCCGCCGCTTGGTCGACCAAATGCATGTGCTCTGGGCGAATGCCCATAATGGTATGATTAGACAGTTCCCCAGTTAAGCGACTTGTCGGAAACGAAATCGATTTACCCAATAGGGTTAGTTCGACTTCAGAATCTTGTTTGACGGCTTGATCAAGAGGAATGAGGTTCATTTTAGGAGTGCCAATGAACTCTGCCACAAAGCGACTATTTGGCTGGCGATATAACTCAAGAGGCGTGCCTACTTGTTCAATTTGACCCGCATTCAAAATCACCACACGGTCCGCCAGTGTCATGGCTTCGACTTGGTCGTGAGTAACGTAGATCATGGTGGTGCCCAGCTTCTTGTGAAGACGCGCTAATTCAAGGCGCATCTGTACTCGCAAAGCCGCGTCTAAGTTAGATAATGGCTCATCAAACAGGAAGACCTTTGGTTGGCGAACAATCGCACGACCAATCGCGACGCGTTGACGTTGACCACCCGATAACTCTTTTGGTTTACGTTCTAGTAAGGCGTCTAACTGAAGGGATTTAGACACGGATTGCACTTTTTCTTTAATTTCAGCATCTGGTGCTTTCGCAAGACGCAGGGCAAAGGATAAGTTATCCGCCACCGTCATATGTGGATAAAGCGCGTAAGATTGAAACACCATCGCAAGGTCACGTTTTGATGACGCTAACTCTGTAATGTCTTTTCCATCTAGATCAATTGAACCGCTCGAGCTGGTTTCAAGCCCAGCAATAGTTCTTAAAAGAGTGGATTTACCACAGCCTGATGGTCCAACGAAGACAATGAATTCACCTTCTTCAATGGTCAGGTTAATACCGCGAAGAGCGTGGTAATCGTCGTAATGTTTTTGTAGATCTGTAATCGCTAAGTAACTCATAAGAAATCTTCCTAATTATTATTTTACGGCGCCGAATGTAAGGCCTTGAACGAGTTGTTTTTGACAGAACCAACCGAAGATAACGATCGGAGCGCAAGCTAATGTCGATGCCGCGGACAATTTCGCCCAGAAAAGACCTTCAGGGCTGGAGTAAGAGGCAATCATGGCGGTCAATGGCGCGGCTTCAGAAGCCGTTAGGTTTAAAGACCAAAAGGCTTCGTTCCAACACAGAACGATGGAGAGCAAACCGGTCGATGAAATAGCGCCGATCGACAAAGGCATCACCACTTTGACCATCTCATCCCATGGTGTTGCACCATCCATACGAGCTGCTTCAAGGATTTCTTTCGGTAAATCTTTAAAGTAGGAGAACAGCATCCAAACAACGATAGGCAAATTCATCAAGGTAAAGATGATGATCAAACCTGTACGAGAATCGAGTAATCCATAATCACGGCTTAAGATGTAGATAGGAACTAATACACCCACCGCTGGCAGCATTTTAGTGGAGAGCATCCACAATAAGATGTCTTTGGTTTTTTTGGTTGGGAAAAAAGCCATTGAATATGCAGCAGGTATCGCAATAGCAAGGGCGATTAGAGTCGAACCGAAAGACGTGATCACCGAGTTCATTGCATGATGCAAATAGTTACTTCTTTCTTGAACAATCTCAAAGTTCTCGAGTGTTGGCTCAAAGAACAAAGACGGCGGCACTGAAATGGCTTGTAGTTCTGTTTTGAAGGACGTGATAAACATCCAAAAAATAGGAAAGAACAAAGCCAAAGCAATCGTCCAAGCGAACAAGCCTGTTAGGACGGTACGTAATTTACGTTGTTGAGTCAGTTTCATGATTATTCCCTCACACCGTTAAGTTTTTGCCAACGGCACGAATTAAGAAGAAGGCAACAATGTTTGCTAGTAACACCGCAAATAAACCACCGGCAGAGGCAACGCCTACGTCATATTGAAGTAGAGCTTGGTTGTAAATGAGGTAAGCCAAGTTGGTACTGTCGTAACCTGGACCACCGCCAGTTGAGACGAAGATTTCGGCAAAAATGGCCAACAAGAAAATCGTTTCGATCATGACCACGACCGTGATAGGTCGCGCCAAGTGAGGCAGAGTTAAGTAACGGAAAATATGCCATCCCGTTGCTCCGTCCATCTGAGCGGCTTCTTTTTGTTCTGTGTCTTGAGATTGTAATGCTGTGACAAATACCAAAATGGCGAAGGGTAGCCACTGCCAACTGACCATGATGATAATGGAAGCGAGTGGGAATGATGACAGCCAGTCTATTGGCTCAAAGCCTAAACTTTCTGAAATCCATGCGAAGATCCCGTATACCGGATTCATCATCATGTTTTTCCAAATCAAGGCATTCACCGTCGGCATGATGAAGAAGGGTGAAATAAGCAGCACCCGGACAATACCTTGTCCCCAAAATGGACGATCAATTAAAGCGGATAACAACACGCCTAAAACCACGGTAATGATTAATACCGAAGCCAATAGAATCAGAGTATTAGCAACCGCTGGAAAGAAACCAGGATCGGTTAAGAAAAATTCAAAGTTCATCCAGCCGACAAAATTATTCTGACCTGGATACAACAAGTTGTATCGAATGGTTGAGAAATAAATCGTCATAGACAATGGAACGATCATCCAGATCAATAGCAGGATGACAGAAGGCGCCATTAATAAGCGAGTGATTGAGCGCTTCATATTATGATCTCTTATTATAAGCGTTAAATAATGCCTTTAGTTGGCAAAACGAAAAGAAAAGATAGGGCGTCATGCCCTATCTTTTTGCCTTGAAGGCTAGTAGTAACCAGCTTGACGCATTTGGCGATCCGCCGAACGGTTAGCAGATTCCAATGCTTTCTCAACAGACATTGTGCCGGACAATGCACCTGACACCATTTGTCCTGCTGTTGTGCCAATTGCTTGGAACTCTGGGATAGCAGCGAACTGTACACCCACATAAGGAGATGGTTTCATCGTGCTGTCATTTGGATTAGCAGAGTTGATGGCTTTTAACTCAGCATCCGCAAACACAGCGGCTTGTTGGAACTTAGGATTTGCATAAGTGCTTGCGCGAGTACCTGTTGGAACCGCTGCCCAGCCGTTAGTTTGACCCACTAGATCAATGTACTGTTTAGAGGTTGCCCAGCGTACAAACGTTTGTGCGGCTTCGGCATTCTTAGTGGCAGCAGGAATACCAAGTGCCCATGCCCATAGCCAGTTAGCACCTTTTTCGGTTACCGCGTAAGGGGATTGTGCGAAGCCAACTTTGTCATGCACTTTACTTTGTTTTGGATCCGTTACGAAAGATGCCGCAATCGTGGCGTCAATCCACATGCCGCATTTACCTTCGTTAAACAAGGCTAGGTTTTCGTTAAAGCTGTTGCTGCTGGAACCTGGAGGGCCATATTTGCTCAATGTATCGACATAGAAGCTGACCGCATTTTTCCATTCCGCGCTTTCAAGTTGAGGCTTCCAGTTCTCATCAAACCAGCGAGCGCCAAAAGAGTTGGCAATGGTTGTCATGAGGGCCATGTTGTCACCCCAACCTGCTTTACCACGTAAACAAATGCCGTAAACACCATTGTCTGGATCATGAACCGCAGCGGCAACATCTCGGATGTGTGTCCAGCTGTCTCGGTCATTAATTTCCATACCGGCGGCTTTCACTAGGTCTTTACGGTACATCACCATGGAGCTTTCACCGTAGAAAGGCGCAGCGTACATAGTGTTATCGTAGGATAAACCACCGCGAATGGAGGGTAGAATGTCATTTGCATCATAATCGCCACTGGTATCAATTTCTCTTAACCAGCCACGCTCACCCCAGATTGGTGCTTCATACATACCGATGGTCATGACATCGTATAAACCACTTTTATTGGCAATATCTTGAGTGACGTTTTGGCGAAGGACACCTTCTTCCAAAGTAACCCATTTGACTTTGATGCCAGGGTTTGCTTTTTCGAATTCAGGGGTCAATTTTTGCATTTCAATCATGTGGCCATTGTTTACGGTGGCCACCGTGATTTGGGTTTCTGCGAAAGCACTGGCTGCGGTTAGGCAGGTGGCGACAGATACCGCACAAGAAAGGGTCGTTTTCGTAAGGCGTTGCATATAGGTTTCTCCCGTTGGAGTGACTTTTGTTTTTATATTCTTACCTAGTTACTTGTTTATTGATCAATGACTGATCAGCAAGTAGATAAAATATAGTTCAATTTATAATTGACCTGTTAATACATAAAAACCCAATTATTGTACTATTTTGTTTAGTTAAGTGGATTTGGTTAAAAAAACAGTCAATATAATACCGTTTGTTAACTCGTGTAACTCAAGCGTTTATCTAGGTAAGTTTTTTCGCGGAAATATTTCCCTGATTGAAGTCAGGAAGGGGGCGGGTCGGCTTTCTTTTTTGAGGGCAGTAATGGTAATTCGAGGGGGGCAATGGCTATAATGACGACATTGTTAATAAGGGGTTATTTGATGACTGAAACCGCAGATTCGTTAAGTTTTAAAAAGCTAAAATGGCACTGTCGTCGTGGCATGTTGGAATTGGATGTTTTATTGGAGCCATTTTTAGATGAAATTTATTTAACGCTGGATGACCAAGATAAGCAGCGCTTTCAAAAGTTGATTGAGTGTGAAGACCAAGAAATTTTCCCTTGGTTTATGCAAAAAGAAGTACCAGAAGATCCCGATTTGGCTCGAATCGTCGAGATCATTGTTACCCGTGTTCAGCCTGACCGTCACTAAATTAAATTTCTCTTGGCTTAGCGTTAGTTTGTGGACTAGCGCTAGCGCATCCTGTTTTATACTACTACCTTTCTATTGGTGGCCAGACGTCTGGCAAGTCACTTTTTTTATCCTATACAGTTTGGCTGTTGTCGCCTGGCTTGGGGTGGCTTGGTGTCAACCGAGAAGCCAAATCGGCATTGATGCTGATGGGGCGT
The DNA here is from genome assembly GCF_001625355.1 of Marinomonas sp. TW1. Classification (GTDB taxonomy): domain Bacteria; phylum Pseudomonadota; class Gammaproteobacteria; order Pseudomonadales; family Marinomonadaceae; genus Marinomonas. Next base: position 47,678 of record NZ_JSEE01000010.1, on the reverse strand, counting down.
ATTTATGTCGGCGTGAAGAGCAAATCCGACTTCATTTTGTTCGGGTCAACGCGGTTCAATTAATTGCAAAGAGAGTGTCTGAGGAGACGATTTGGCATCGAATATGGCCGCAATTTTACCTAATATACCGTGACCAATTAAAGGGTGAAGAGTACGCATTACTACGGTCTTTTGCCGCGCAAGATAGGTTGTTGCGCGGCCGTAAAGCTTAAATTAGTCGGGTTGTTTTGGTGTTAAAATAGTGGGTTCGCTTGGCGACAATTTGGCAGGGTAATCCAACGTAAAGTGTAGGCCACGGCTTTCTTTTCGAGACATGGCGGATTGGATGATAAGGTCGGCGACAACCGCAAGGTTGCGTAGCTCTAATAGATCATTTGAGACCTTGTAGTTGGCATAGAATTCCTGAATTTCCGATCTTAATAAGTCCACTCTGTGCTTGGCTCTAAGCAAACGTTTATTGGTGCGAACAATGCCAACGTAATCCCACATGAAGCGTCGCAGTTCCTGCCAGTTGTGAGTAATGACGACATCTTCATCTGAATTAGTGACCTGGCTTTCATCCCAATCCGGAATATCCACGGCAGTTAACGGAGTGGTGTGGGCTGCAATATGACTGGCGGCTGAACGAGCAAAAACGATGCACTCCAGCAGTGAATTGCTGGCCAATCGATTCGCGCCGTGCAAACCTGTATAAGCGGTTTCGCCAATAGCATATAGATTGTCTATATCGGTCGCACTGTTTCGATCCACTACGACACCGCCACAGGTATAATGTGCAGCGGGTACCACAGGGATTGGCCCTTTGGTCATATCGTGACCGTACTCTAAGCAGCGTTTGTAAATGGTGGGGAAGTGTTCCTTGATAAAGTCTTGGTCTTTGTGGGAAATGTCTAGTAGCACATGAGGAATACCAAGGCGTTTCATTTCATGGTCAATAGCGCGAGCCACAATGTCACGAGGAGCCAGTTCCGCTCTTGGGTCAAATTTAGACATGAAACGTGTGCCATCCGGTAAAAGTAGCTTACCCCCTTCACCGCGCACCGCTTCCGAAATCAAGAAGGTTTTGGCTTTGGCGTCATACAGGCAAGTGGGATGAAATTGGTTGAATTCCATATTCGCTACTCGACAACCCGCTCGCCATGCCATTGCGATGCCATCACCTGAAGCCGTATCTGGGTTGCTGGTGTACAAATACACTTTACTGCTGCCGCCACAGGCTAAGGAAATAAACTGTCCTTGGAAGACCTCAATAGTGTCGTTATCTTGGTTTAAGGCATACACACCAACCGCTCGGTTTTGACCTGGTAGGTCAAGTTTTTGCGTCGTGATGATGTCAACCGCTACCCGATCTGGGAAAAAATCAATGTTTGGATGGTTGCTGGCATTCTTGATCAAGGTTTTTGAGATCGCCAGACCGGTTGCATCGGCGCTGTGAATGATGCGCCTATGGCTGTGTCCACCTTCTTTGGTTAGATGATATTCATCACTTTCTCCATAGCGGGTGAAGGGGACGCCTTGATCGATGAGCCAGTCAATGCTGGCTTTTGAGTGTTCAACGGTAAAACGAATGGCCGCTGGGTCGCCCAGCTCTACGCCAGCATCAATGGTGTCATTTATATGAGAATCTATGGTGTCTTTTTCTGACAATACCGCAGCAACGCCGCCCTGAGCATAAAGCGTAGAGCCTTCACGTATGTCGGATTTGGTTAAAATGGCCACGCGATATTGATCCGCCAGCTCTAGGGCCAGAGTTAAACCGGCAGCGCCAGCGCCAATGATGACGATGTCATGTTGGTATTGTCGACTCATAATGTAATTCTGATTATTGACGAAAAAATTAATGTTACTATTCTTGCTATTAAATGAATACTTCCGAGTCATGCAAATTCATGATTCTTTGTTGTTTTTATGGGAACTTGCGATGCTGTTTGTTGTCTCTAATCTATACCGGGCAAAGGCACAAGGTAATGACGTTGAAACATGAGGTGCCTATGCAGCACGAAACGTCTTCTGATCAGACGTTAGTTGAAAAAGTACAACAGGGTGACAAGCGGGCATTTGATGTCTTGGTGATGAAATACCAATACAAGGTAGTGGGTTTGATTGGACGCTATATTCAAGATCGGAGTGAAGTCTTAGATGTGGCTCAGGAAAGCTTTATTAAAGCGTATCGATCGATCAACAGTTTTCGTGGCGAGAGCGCATTTTATACTTGGCTATACCGAATTGCCGTGAACACGGCGAAGAATCATTTGGTAAGCCGTTCGCGTCGACCGCCTGAATCGGATGTTGAGTTGGATAACGAAGAGGTGTTTAACACCTATGAATCTTTGTCAGACATTGCCTCACCAGAAGCCAAGTTGAACAGTAATCGACTAGAGAAAGCCATTTATCATGCTATTGAAATGCTTCCTGAAGAGTTGCGCAGCGCATTAACCCTGAGGGAGTTTGATGGTCTGAGTTACGAAGACATTTCACTGATTATGGAGTGCCCTGTTGGAACGGTACGGTCTCGTATCTTTCGAGCACGAGAAGCCGTTGAAAAACACATACGTCCTTTTTTGGACGCAGGAGAGTCGTCATGACATCACAAAACACACATACACCGGAAGCAATGGCCAGTTTGTCTGCCATGTTTGATGGGGAAGCCACCGAGCAAGATATTGCCGCGCTGTTGGCTCAAGATTCAGGTGTGTTGGCTCGGCAATTGGAAGGATTTCATGCGATCCAACAATGCCTTCATAAAGATGAACAACTCGCTGTTGGGTTACAAGATAACTTATTGATGCGCATACATGACACCCTAGATACTGAAGGTGAAATCGAACCGTCCCCCAAGTTGACTACTCAGGTAGCGGTATTGCCTCAGTCTAATGTCAGTTGGAAAATGATGTTTTCTGGTGTCGCGATGGCGGCGAGTGTTGCCTTTATGGTGGTATTTGGTGGTAATTTTCTGCTTAATTCTGAGGTCTCGCACACACCAATAACCGCTGACGTGTCGCCAGTTAAAGCCACTCTACCTGTGGCGACGCCTTTAGCGGAATTGAATCAGCAAGCGCTACCGTTAGACAATATGAAGTTGCAACAGTACCTTCGTCAGCACGCGGAGCAAGCGACCATGACCGTAGGTCAGGGCATGATACCAATGGCGCGCGTGGTTAATTATCCAGTACAAGAGTAACTTATGAGACGCTTTTCGGTTGTGATTAGATGCTTAAGTGTGGGCTTACTTTGTTTTGCTCAATGGAGTCTTGCTGCCACAGCAACGCCTCATGCGGTTGAGTTGTTACGTCAGATGACCCAGGCTTTTCACCAGCTCAATTATGATGGTGTGTTTGTGCATTCTGAGGCATCCAATATGAATGGCATGCGCATACGCCATATTGTCACGGAAGGTATGGAATATGAAAGTTTAGTGGATTTAGACGGGGATAAGGTTGAAGTTGTTCGGATTGATGACAGAATCATTTGTGTCTATTCCGATGACTTGATGACCAATCGTCATTCACCTTTTAAAGCGCCCTTTAAAAGCTTGAAAAAAGTTGCTGAAGAGCGATTGTCACAAGGCTATCAATTGACGGTGAATCAAGAGCCACATCGTATTGCTGGTCGACAAGCCATTATTGTTAGTCTGTTGCCAAAAGATGAATATCGTTATGGACATGAGTTTTGGTTAGACAAAAAAAACCATTTTTTGTTAAAGCATGATGTGTTTAAAGCAAATGGTGAGTTGTTAGAGCGTGTTCAGTTTACCTCTGTTAACTTCAAACCGGACTTGAAACAGGAAGACTTTGTCCCCAACAAGGGGAAGCACACCAAAAAACAAACGCAAGTCCTACCGCAGCGGGTTAAGAATCTATGGCGGTTCGAATGGTTGCCTGAAGGGTTTCATTTGGTTTGGCCTGAAGCAAGAGCGCTAAACCATGGTACCAGTATGTTGTTGCTATCGGATGGTGTGGCGACAGTATCGGTATTTGTGGAACCCAGTATGTCTGCTAAGCCCATTTCCATTGTCGGTATGGGGGCAACCATGGCCGGTGTAAGCAGTTTTAAAGTGAAGGATCAGTTGTATTTATTGACCATGGTTGGCGAAGTCCCAGGCGCAACGATCGAAAAACTGATGACGGTATTTATGCCAAGGCTAGAAAATGATTGAAGAAACAGGAACCGTGATGTCAGTTGAAACTGGCTTTGCGGAAGTAGAAACCATTCGTACCAGTAGTTGTACTAGCTGTCGCGCTCGTCATGGGTGCGGCCATCATGCGATTGCACAAGTTTCCCCAGCCAATCGTATGCGCATGAAAGCCGTTGACCCGTTATCTGTAGAGGTCGGTCAGCGTGTGGTCATTGGGATCCCTGAAGACACTCTGTTGCAAGCCTCTGTTTGGATGTATTTGATTCCGTTGCTTGGTATGGTGTTTGGTGCCATATTGCCTTCTTTTTGGGCGGACTCAAACGAGATGTCTGTGTTACTCAGTTTATTAGGTTTTGTTGGTGGATTGTGGTTTGCTCGACACAAAGCGAATCGTTCTGCTCATAATGAAGATTTTTACCCAAAAGTTTTAAGAATTGAATCGGTTCAGGATGAAGTCAGCCCATTGCTGTTTTCGTCTTAACTGATGTCCTTCTTCACCTGGCACTGTAATGAATTTGGTACGTTTTAAGGAGACCAATTAATGAACAGATTGCTTAAACACGTTAGTGTGTTAGTTGTTAGCACGGTTATGATGACTTCCATGCTAACTCACGCGGCGTCATTGCCTGACTTTACCGAGTTAGTGGATGATGCTTCCCCCGCAGTCGTGAACATCAGTACGGAACAAACGGTGACCACGAAAACGGCCAACGAAGGTGGCCGTCAATATAGTCCAAACAATGAAGAGTTGAATGAATTCTTCAAGCACTTCTTTGGACAGCAACCATTTGGTCAACAAAGTCCGCCAAAGCAAGGGCAACGAAGTTCTCTTGGTTCCGGCTTCATTATTTCTCATGATGGTTATGTATTAACCAATAATCATGTCATTGATGGGGCGGATGTGATTCACGTTCGTTTAAGTGACCGCCGAGAATATCAAGCGACCTTAGTGGGAACGGATCCAAGAACGGATTTGGCCTTGCTGAAAATTGAAGCGGAGGATTTGCCGATCGTTAAAATGGCTGACTCAGATAAGCTAAAGCCGGGTCAATGGGTGTTAGCAATCGGTTCGCCATTTGGGTTTGATTACACGGTAACCGCTGGGATTGTCAGTGCCACGGGGCGTAATTTACCGTCCGATAGTTATGTTCCTTTCATTCAAACGGATGTTGCGATTAATCCTGGGAACTCAGGTGGCCCTTTGTTTAACTTGGATGGTGAGGTAGTGGGTATTAACTCACAAATATACACGCGTTCCGGTGGTTTCATGGGCGTGTCGTTTGCTATCCCGTCAAACGTTGCGATGTCCGTGGTTGATCAACTGAAAACAGACGGCAAAGTGTCTCGTGCTTGGTTAGGTGTGTTGATTCAAGATGTGAGCAATGACCTGGCGGAGTCTTTTGGTCTTGATCGTCCAAATGGTGCCTTAATTAGTCGCGTGTTACCGGATTCACCTGCTGAGAAAGCAGGCTTGCAATCGGGTGATATCATCATGCGTTTTAATGGCGAAGAGATTGAGCATTCTGGCGAGTTACCTTATGTTGTTGGCCGCATGAAAGCGGGTAAAAAGGTGTCGGCGCTAGTGTATCGAGATGGTAAAGAGCAAACCATTGAGATCACGTTAGAAGGTCGACCTGCGGATCCAAAAATGATTGCCCAATCACAACAAGATCAGAACCGTTTAGGGATGATCGTCGGTGAAGTGCCTGCTGAAATGGCGAAAAACTACAGTATCGATCATGGTGTGGTGATTGAGCAAGTACTGGGTGGTACGGCTGCACGTAATGGTCTGCAACAGGGGGATGTGATCACCATGTTGAATGGTCAACGTATTGAGGGTGTGACGGACTTTATTCAAATCGCCAAAGACATACCCACTGGGCGTTCGGTGCCTATGCGAGTTATTCGTCAGGGGTATCCGATGTTTATTCCGTTCAAAATCGTTGAATAACAGATTAGGTTAAGATACGGAAAAGGCGACCAAATGGTCGCCTTTTTTATTTGAACCCGTCTTGAAAAGGTTTAAAACATCGCGTTTTATAATTTTTTTGAGAAGATTTTTGAGTTTCTCTGATAGTTATAAAGTGTCTGTTTTTGCATCGGCAAGCTGGCCAATGTAGTTTCACTAAAACCGCGCTCAATAAACCAGTGAGCGGTGCGGGTCGTGAGCAAAAACAATGTGCTTAAACGTTGCTTTTTGGCGACTTGTTCAATACCTTTTAGTAAGCGTTCACCTCGGTTGGAGCCACGGTAATTTGGTGAAACTGCTAAACAAGCGAGCTCTCCAGCTTGCTCTTGTTCAAAGGGATATAAGGCAGCACAAGCGACAATGGCACCATCTCGTTCAATGACAATGAAACGATCGATTTCGTTTTCCAGCAGCTCCCGAGAGCGTCTCACTAAAGCGCCTTTTTCTTCTAGCGGAGCCAATAGAGCCATCATACCGCCAACGTCATCAATGTGAGCAGGGCGTAATTGCTCGTAGCTGTCTTCGTCTATCATGGTGCCGGCGCCTTCCCGAGTGAAGAGCTCTCTGAGTAGTCCGCCGTTTTCATGATAGGAAATGAGGTGAGCACGAGGAACGCCGTGACGAACGGATTGTACACAGGCTGCTAAGGCGTTTTGTGTTAGCTGTTGTAACGAGTGATCTTTTAAGATAGCTTCGGCGTCTTTCGCCAACAGTTCTGAGTAAAGCTCTCCCGTTTGATTGAAGACACCTTCTTCGTCCGTATAAATAATCAATTTATCGGCTTTTAGTTGGATAGCGGCTTGTGTTGCTACGTCTTCGCTTTTGAGGTTGAACACTTCACCTGTAGGTGAAAAGCCTAAATGGGGCAAGAGCACCATGTTGTCATCTTCCAATAAACGGAAAATTGCGTCGGAATCAATACGGCGAACTTCACCTGTGTGGCCATAATCCACGCCATCGACGACACCCAGTGGGCGTCCGATGACGTAATTACCGCTACAAACTTTGAGACGAGCGCCATCCATGGGGGTATTTGAAAGTCCCATGGAGAGCTGTGCTTCCAGTTGGACTCGAACCGCAGAGGAAGCTTGGATGACATCCAGAAGCTGGCTTTGAGGCGTCACTCGGTAATCGCTGTCCAACGGGGTTGAAGTTTGATGATTTGATAACACGCGGTTGATTTGTGGGCGTGCACCCTGCACGAGTACTAAGCGAATACCCAGTGAATCAAGCAGCGCTAAGTCATGGATAATGCTTGAAAAGTGCGTGCATTCTACCGCTTCCCCTGGAATGAGGATGACAAAGGTTTTGCCACGGTGGGCATTAATATAAGGAGAGGAGTGGCGAAACCAGTCCACGTAATTGAGTTCTTCAGGCGCGCTGCTTCTCATTTAATTCGACTCATTGGATTGAAGGCAAAAGCGTTCTATTAAACCACGTATGACCTTTTGCATTGGTTGTATTTGATCCAGCGCCATAAATTCATTGGGCTGGTGTGCTTGATCGATGGAACCTGGGCCAAGCACGAGAGTTTCCATGCCCATCTTATTTAGGAAGGGACCTTCGGTGGCAAAGGCGACCGTTTCGGCTGGTCGCTCAGTGAGTGACTCACAAGCCTTAATGATAGCGGATTCAACGGGGGTATAAAAAGAGGGTACGTCTGGAAACAAACTGTTTAGTTGAATTTGAGTGCCTGTTTTTTCTTCTATGCGTGGTAGGCGTTGGGCAATTTCTGCCATCAAGGACTGGTTGCTCATACCTGGTAATGCTCTAAGGTCGAATTCCAATTCACACCGTCCACAAATACGGTTTGGGTTGTCTCCTCCATGAATACAGCCAAAATTCATGGTTGGGTAATCGATGATGAAGTTCGCATCTTGGTAATCACGTTTTAATTCTTGGCGAAAAGTCATAAGTTCAGACATCACATCATGCATGGCATCGAGCGCATTGTTGCCAAGGGCTGGATTGGAAGAGTGTCCTGCTTGCCCGGTGACTTGAATGCGTTCCATCATGATGCCTTTATGGGCATAAATCGGCGTTAATGAGGTGGGTTCGCCAATTAAAGCGTAGCGGGCATTGAGCTTATTTTGTTGGACTAAGGCTCGTGCTCCAGACATCGAACTTTCTTCGTCGGCCGTGGCGAGTATGATCAGAGGTTCATTCAATTCATCAAGAGGCATGTCTCGAATGGTGTCTAATACAATGGCAAAGAACCCTTTCATGTCGCAGGAGCCTAGGCCATAAAGCTTTTGATTGCGCTCTTGTAACGTAAAAGGGTCGGACTGCCAGCGACCTTCATCATAGGGTACTGTGTCAGTGTGTCCTGAGAGGACTAAACCACCGCTGCCTTGCCCTTTCGTGGCAATCAAGTTGAACTTGTTTGGTTGGTCGGGTAAGGGCATGACTTCACACTGAAAACCTTGTGAACTCAGCCAAGATTCCAGTAGCTCAATAACGCCTTTATTGGATTGATCCCAATGAGCTTGACTGCAACTGATGGAAGGAGATGCGATCAGTTGAGTCATCATATCAATCAGTGACGGTAGAGCGGTCATAGGCCTTCCTTAAATCCGAATAATTAGCCAATATTACTACGCTGGGGCTTCTGTTACACTTGCTTGGTTATGTTTTTCTTTGCTGCTGTCTGGCAAAGGCACTAGAGGTTTGTAAATTATGGCTACCGAGCTAGAACTTAAGTTAATGCTTCAGTCTGAGTATCTCACGTCTGCGAGCGATTTTCTTGATGAAATATGTGCTCAGTCTGACGATGATACTGTATCCCGCCAGCCCACTCTTAACTTAATGAATGCCTACTATGATACCGAAGATGGTCAATTGATGTCGGGGGGCATGGCGCTGCGCATTCGTGCCGTCAACGATCAATTTATCCAAACGGTAAAAACACGAGGCACCAGTCGAGTTGGTATGCATGCCAGAGGCGAGTGGGAATGGCAACTGGAAAACGACTGTCTGGATTTATCTTTGTTAAAAGCGGTGCCACTTCCAGACGCTTTGGCCGCCATGACGTGGAGCTGTCATTTACAACAAGCCTATCGCACTGACTTCGAACGCCAAGTTTGGCTTATCCAACAAGGTGACACCATGATGGAAGTGGTCTGTGATCAAGGCAAAGTGACGTCACCCTATGGGGAAGACAGCATTTGCGAATTAGAACTTGAGTTGAAAAGTGGCCCTGAAGCGGCCTTGTACGAATTTGCTTTACGCATTGCCGAGTGTGTTCCCGTTCAAGTCAGTGTGGTGTCCAAAGCCCAGAAAGGCGTTCGATTGAAACAGGGACAGATTGAATTTCCTCAGAAACCGATTGGCTCGGTTAGCCGTTTGGCGTTAGCGGCTTACTGGTATGAAGTGTGGCTGATCTATTGGGAAGCCATGTTTTTTATGCAGGACGAGGTGTTGCTGCAACCTTTCAGACACACAATAAGTCAATTGCGGCCTTGTTTACCTGCGCATTTAGACCATGCTTTAGTGGATTTGGACAATGCGTTAGGGGAATTGTATAAAGCGGATGAAGACAAGGTGCTTGAGTTATTGGGTGGGCTGAAATCCGTCGGTTCACTAATGCTGAAAATTGGCCAGTGGCTTAATCAACAAAGCCACTAATACAGATGATTTAAGTGATGGCAACAGTAAGGACAGTGTCTTGTTTATACCTTCTGAAAACCCCAGTTATGACGTTTATTGTGAGTCCATAGAAAACCGTGCTTTGCTGTTAGAGCAACTGCAAGAAGCGCGAGCAAGATGTGGCTTAGATGCTTTGGATCAAACTCAGGTTGCTAGGCTTGAGCCGCTTTGGTTATTGAGTGACTATTTACACACTGTGTTTATGCGTTATCCTGCTTGGTTGGATGATGTCCTGTCCCTATCAAGCCTATCTATCTCTCCGACCATTGATGCTCTGATGGCTGGGGAAGCTTTTTTTCTGAAAGAGAATCCAGTTGAAGAAACCGGCCCGCTGTCAGATTTGGATGAGTCCCAGTTTTTGCAACGCTTGCGTCTTTATCGTCAATGGTGGATGGCACGTTTAATTGCGCTGGATTTACAGCAAAAAATCGACTTACCAATTCTGACCGCCCATTTAAGCAAATTAGCGGATGTGTGTGTGAATGCCAGCCTACTTTGGAGCCAACAGAAATACGCATCCTTATATGGTCAGGCATTAGATAGTGCTGGTGACGTTCAATCTATGATTGTGATTGGCATGGGTAAGCTGGGCGGTAATGAGCTTAATCTCTCTTCTGATATTGATCTGATTTTCGCCTTCCGTGAACATGGTGATACTCAGGGCGGTAAAAAAAGCCTTTCTCATCAAGAATATTTCACTAAATTGGGTCAAAAACTCATTCAGCATCTTGATCAAGTGACCGCCGATGGTTTTGTGTTTCGTGTCGACATGCGGTTGCGACCATTTGGCCAGTCTGGCGCCTTAGTGTTGAATTTGGACTCACTGGAAAACTATTACCAAGACCAAGGTCGTGATTGGGAGCGGTATGCCATGATCAAAGCCCGTGTTATGGCGGGCAGTGAACAGGATGTGATGGCGTTTGAAGCGCTAAGAAAGCCGTTTGTCTATCGTAAGTATTTAGATTTTGGGGCCATTGGTGCATTGCGTGACCTAAAACGCATGATTGCGAAAGAAGTTCGCCGCAAGGGCATTGAACACAACATTAAACTGGGTCAGGGCGGCATCCGAGAGGTTGAGTTTATCGCGCAAGCGTTACAGATTCTTCATGGTGGACGCGATCAGGGACTACAAATACCAGCCTTATTAGACGTTTTGCCTTATTTGGCGCAACAAGAATATCTAAGTCAGCAAGAAACCGCGCAGTTACAGCAAGCGTATTTGCTATTAAGGCGAACCGAGCATGCATTACAGGCGATCAAAGACGAGCAAACGCAACTTTTGCCCGAGGAGGATTTAGCGCGTTTGCGGTTGGCTATTATGGTTGGTTTTCAGAGTTGGCAGGACCTAAACGATGCTTTGTGGTCTGCTCGACACCAAGTTCACGGCTACTTTGTTGATTTGATCGAGGATGACGAAGAAACGGATCAAGGCAAAGAGCAGCAAGAAACGTGGCGAATTTTATTAAAAGTGCCAGGAGATGAGGACGCGATTCGAGATGCCATTGCCGATATTGCATGGCAACAAGAGGATCGTGTGGTGCAGCGCATTTCTCAGCTGTTGAGTTCACGTACTTTGGTGTTTATGCAGCCGATAGGGCAAGAACGTTTGGCGCTCTTTTTAGCGGCATTTATGAGTCAGTTAGCAGAGGAAGCTAACCCAGACTTGGTGTTAGAAAGGGTATTCCCTATCCTTGAAGCCGTGCTTCGTAGAACGGCGTATTTGGTGTTGTTGTGTGAAAATCAAACCGCATTAACGCATTTGATTCGTTTGTGTCGGGAAAGTGCTTGGTTTACTGAGGCCATTTCCACAACGCCAGCGTTATTAGATGAATTGCTGGATGCCAATACGTTATTTTCACCGCCTGATAAGGCCATGTTGGAAGATGAGTTAAAGCAAATTTTATTGCGCTTGCCCGAAGAGGACGAAGAAGCCCAGATGGATGCTATGCGTCGATTTAGACGCTCTATTATTTTGCGCATAGCCGCTTGTGATATCACTGGTATTTTGCCTGTCATGAAAGTGAGTGATCACTTAACTTGGCTGGCGGAAGTGTTGTTAGAGCAAGTGTTAAAACAGTCTTGGTTTTATTTAACCAAAAAACACGGCTATCCGGTGAGCTATGGCGAGGCATTCCATGAACCTCAATTGGCCATCATAGGTTACGGTAAATCCGGTGGTTGGGAGTTAGGTTACGATTCGGATTTGGACTTGGTGTTTATACATGATGCGCAGAGCAATGGCAGCACCGACGGCAAACGTAGTATTGATAACCTAACTTTTTATACGCGCCTAGGCCAAAGACTGATCCACATGATCACCAGTTTTACCGCCGCAGGTCGTTTGTATGAAGTGGACATGAGATTACGTCCATCTGGTAATTCTGGTTTATTGGTTTCGAGCTTGGAAGCCTTTAAGGATTATCAACAAAAAGAAGCTTGGGTATGGGAACATCAAGCGTTAACTCGAGCACGCGGTTTGGCTGGTGATCCCGCGTTATTGAATCGATTTGAAGAGTGTCGTAAAGGCATCATCGCGACGGTTCGTGATCGATCTGTGTTGCGAGCTGACGTTATTAAGATGCGCGAGAAAATGCGCTCACATCTCGATACGGGTAGTAAAGAAAAAGGCTTTGATTTAAAGCAGGGCGCTGGTGGCATCATAGACATTGAGTTTATGGTGCAATACTTTGTCCTAGCTTGGTCTTGCCAACACCCAGAACTGATGACTTATTCAGATAATGTTCGACAGTTGCAGGCGTTGTCAGAGCTTGGTTTGCTACCAGCGGAGAAAGTAGCGGGTATGATTGAAACATACACCTTGTTTCGAGCTCGTACCCACCGCCAAGCATTACAGAAGCAAGGTCGTGTTGTGCAGGCAGAGGATTTACAGAAAAACCAAATCTTAATCAATGAATTGTGGGAAAGCTTTGTGCGTAATGAGCTACTTTAGCGGTTCTCGTAAACGGATTGAGGAAAAACGATTCGTAAATTCATTATGAATCCACTATACTTTTGTCATTGACTGTTTTTTGAACAGAATGTGATTGGCGATGTTTTAAACATCGATCTCCAACGCGATGAGCGAGAGAGGAGGATATATGGCAGAAGTGAATGGTGTTAGTGGTGGGCCGGCGATGGACTTCGCGAGTGAAGTGTACCAAGCCAATTTGGCAAAAGCCGCTCAACAGCAAGAAGCTCAGCAAAATCTGCGATTGTTAGAGCGTGCCACAGAGCCAACGACGCCAGCGGCAAGCAGTGGTTCGCATACGACAACGGATAATCTAGGACAAAACATCAACATAAATGTGTGATGGTGAATAACTCAACCTTGAGTCGATCATTTAAAAAGCCCCACGAGTCACACTTGATGGGGCTTTTTTGTCACTGATGAATTGTCTTACATGAGTGTTGAGTCGCCTGAAATGTGGCCATCTTCACTAGGCAGTGACGTATCATCTATCATGGCTTCAAAGAACTTTAAACGCTTGTAGATAGATAGAAGCTCCACAATCGTGGTCCAAGAATTGACTAAAAACTGGAAGGAGTTTTCCACCTGACTAAAGGCATTACTAATTTGTTGGAAAATACCAAAGGTGATGGCACCGGCCACAATGGAAGGGCCCAAGGCAATGAGTGGCACCAGTACGCCAGCTTGTAAATAGCCATAGCGGACAACATTAAAATACAAATAATGAAAATATAGGGTGAAATAGTTTTTACGCACATTGCTGAACAGTTCGGCCAGGGTCATTGGTTCCGCTCTGTTTTCATTGTCCTCACCATAGACCAATTCTTTTCGATATGCGGCTTCCACTTTTTGGTTGTTGAACTCTAACCCAGGCAATTTAATCCCAGCGAGAGCGAGCAAGACGGTGCCGATAATGGACCAAAATAGGGCGATGAAGACAAGGGATTGAGAAACTTCGCCAAGAATAGGCAGCGCTTTTACATGACCAGACAAAGCCCATAAAACAGGCAGGAAAGCCAACAGCGTCATAACCGAACCAATCAGCCTGACCCCTAACCCTTCCATGATACTCGCAAAGCGCATAGTGTCTTCTTGAATACGTTGTGATGCCCCTTCAATATGACGAACTTGCTGCCATTTTGATGAATAGTATTCGGTCATCGAGGTACGCCAGCGGAAAACATAATGGCTAACGAAAAAATGCTTTAAAACCACAATGGTGATGTAGACGGCAGCCAACCCTAGAAAAGTGCTGAGTTGGGAGTAATAGTCATTTAATGTGATGGAGTTTGGGGCAGATAGGGCTTTCTGAATAAGGTCGTAAAAACTACCATACCATTCGTTAAACATGACATTGAGCTGAACGCTAAACCATGTCACAAAAATGATAATGCCTGAGCCGAGAACAGACCATTTTGCCCACTTATGGCCGCCAAATATCATCCAAGCGGCGATAAAAACACCATAGCAAGTCAGTATGTACTGGTAGAGCCAAAAGGTTTCGGCCATTTTGGCGGTTTCTTGGAAAGCGGCTTGAGCCGCCGGATCAGCGCCTGCCGCTAGGGTTTCTGGAAAGGTTAGGCCGATTAAATTACCTAAGCTTAAATAGCTTCCTAAGTCTTGCATGACCAAATACCAGCCAAGGACACCGACCAGTGCCCACACAAGAAAACTTAAAAAAAACAGCTTAGGGTTAGGGAAAAAAGAATGGAACACGTATTAGTTTCTCTATATCTGTGGTGAGTGTTGAAGCCATCCTAGCCCAAGTAGTCCTAACGTATGAAAATGAGCTTAAACTAGTCCGCTGAGAAGCACAATTCATCTTGAACTAAGGAATCTGCAAAAAAGACGATAATCATACTCATTGATTTAATTAGTATTATGACTGATGAGCGGTCAAAAAGTTTCGTACAGATAGGTGTGAACATAAAAAAAATCGGGCATAAGGCCCGATTTTAGATTGTATTTTATGTGTGCTATTGGGTTACGCCGCTTGAGTTTGTGCAATCACCGTTGCGATGGCTTTCTCTAGACGTGCTAAACCTTCCGCGATGTCTTGTTCCGGAATGATCAGTGAGGGGGCAAATCGTAATACGTCAGGACCCGCAACCAACATGAACAAACCTGCCTCAGCGGCGGCGGTCACAAATTTACCGGCCTGGCCAGCGTATTCATCCACAACTTCAGCGCCAATTAATAGACCCATACCACGAATTTCTTTAAACAGGTGGTATTTTTGGTCAATGGCGTTCAAGCCTGTTACGAATAACTCATGACGCTTTTTCACACCTTCAAGTACTTCGGGCGTGTCGATAATGTCGACAACCGCTTCTGCAATGGCACAGGCCATTGGGTTGCCACCATAAGTGCTGCCATGAGTACCAAATGCAAAGCTTTTTGCAACGTTCTCAGTCGCTAACATGGCGCCAACAGGAAAGCCGTTACCTAACGACTTTGCTGATGTCATGATGTCTGGCGTTACACCTGTCTGTTCGTAGGCGAACAGAGTACCCGTTCGGCCAACACCAGATTGCACTTCGTCAAAAACTAATAAGGCGTTGTTCTGATCGCAAAGTTCACGCACTTGCTTGGCAAACTCAAGATCGGCTGGAATGATGCCGCCTTCCCCTTGAATGGGTTCCATTACCACAGCACAGGTCTTGTCACTGATGATGGCTTTAAGCTGTTCAATGTCATTGTAATCACAATGTTTGATGCCCGCTGGCGTTGGTTCGAACCCTTCTTTGTATTTGGCTTGTCCACCTACTGACACGGTAAACAAAGTACGGCCGTGGAAGGATTTGTAAAACGCGATGATCTCGTGCTTTTCTGGACCAAAGTGGTCATACGCATAGCGGCGTGCCAATTTAAACGCGGCTTCGTTGGCTTCTGCGCCACTGTTGGCGAAGAACACGCGATCGGCAAACGTTTTGTCGGTCAATTTTTTAGCTAGTCGCAACGCAGGTTCATTTGTCATGACATTGGAAAGGTGCCAGATTTTCCCAGCTTGCTCACGCATGACGTCGACTAGAGTTGGATTGGAATGACCCAATGCCGTGACGGCAATGCCGCCAGCAAAATCAATGTATTCTTTGTCTTCTGTGTCCCATACGCGAGAGCCTTCACCACGCACTGGAATGATTGCCGAAGGTGCGTAATTAGGAACCATGACTTCATCAAAGGTTGCTCTCGTTATTTCTTGTGTCACGTTTATATCCTCATGAAAAAATAGGTGGCCGCATTGGCGACCACCTATTGGTTTATATCAGATTTCTTAACTCACGAATAGCAACGGTGACCATTGCAATGGTTAATTCGCTTTCGACTTTGATTTCGCTGAAGGTCGTACGATAGTGTTTAATGCTATCGTGATTAGACTCTTGCCAGCTGGTCAGTCTTTGGTCGAGCGCTTTTATCTCAGGGTTAGACTGAATAACCTCTTGGGTAAGCGTTCGCAAGCTATTATCCACTTCATCACCTAGTCCCGCTTTCGCGCGACGTTGCCACATATCCTCAGCTGGCAATTGCGCAGCACGTTGGCGTAACCAGTGCAGCTCTAAGTCCATTTCAAGGGCAAAGTAAGTTTGCGCCACATCCAGAACTTCGCTTTCGGTGTTGCTGGCAACACGTATGATATCAAAGCCGTAGAAGAGGTAATTCAATGAAGATAAGGTTTCCGCCATGTCTTCTGGAATGCCTTTGTCCGTTAATTCTGCCTTGATGTCCGCCAAGTGGGCTTGGCTAGGCTCAGTCAGAATGGCTTGGATGTTGGCACTGATGACATCGACACCGGGTTTGTAAGTATCAATTAAGCGCTGAATCGATAGGCTTTCACGTGTGTTGCGCAGTAGCCATAAAGTAGCGCGTTCTAACAAGCCCTGAATGCGGATCAGCAGATCATTTAGAACCTCATTGGGCACGGCAAAATCTAGGCTGTTAATGGCGTCCCAAAGTGCAGGGATGCCAAAAATGTTTTCTGCCGCCAAGTAAGCACGCACGACATTCAGAGCAGACGCACTGGTTTCTTCTTGCATGTAAGTGGTGAAAGAAGCGCCCATGCGGTTACCAAGGTTATTAGTAACATGGCCCGCAATGATTTCTTGGGCTAATGGGTGTGAAGCCATCTGATCGCCAAAGCGTTTGGTCAGTTCGGTTGGGAAATACTGGTTGATTTGAGTCATCAGATCCGCGTCTTCACCAATGCCGTCTTCGACTAATTGCTCAGACAGTTTGATCTTAGAGTAAGCCAACAAGACCGAAATTTCTGGACGCGTCAAACCTTGGCCTTTGTTAAGGCGCTTACGAATTTGCCCATCGGTGGGTAGGAATTCAATTTCACGGTTTAAGCGACCTTCACGTACCAAGGATTGAATCAAACGCCAATGGTCTGCCAGTTTCTCCGGGGCTCGTGAGTTAATCAAAGACAATACATGGCTTTGGCCGCGATTATGGCGTAATACTAAATCACCCACTTCATCGGTCATTTTTGCAAGCAGAGTATTACGCTGCTTCTCTGTCATGTCGCCATTTTCAACCACTCGATTGAGTAGAATTTTAATGTTTACTTCATGGTCTGAGCTGTCTACACCCGCTGAGTTGTCAATGGCGTCAGTACTGATTAAACCGCCATTTTGAGCGAATTCAATACGACCCAATTGAGTCAAACCTAAGTTACCGCCTTCACCAACAATCTTGCAGCGCAACTCTTTACCATTAACACGTAAGCCATTGTTAGCGCTGTCACCGGCATCTGCATGAGACTCAGATTCGGCTTTGACATAGGTGCCGATTCCGCCGTTCCACAACAAATCGACAGGGGCTTTCAAGATAGCATTAATCAGATCCGTAGGTGCCATGGACTTGACGTTGCCTTCAATGCCAAGGGCTTTACGAATATCGGCGTTGATTGGCACCGATTTAGCGGTTCGACTAAAGATACCACCACCTTTAGAGATGAGTTCTTTATTGTAATCTTCCCATGAGGAGCGTGGTAGCTTGAACAAGCGATCTCGTTCCGCAAACGAGCTGGCCGCATCGGGCGTTGGGTCAATAAAGATGTGCAGATGGTTAAATGCCGCGACTAAGCAAGTGTGCTCAGATAACAGCATACCATTACCAAACACGTCACCGGCCATGTCGCCTACGCCGACAGCGGTGAAGTTGGTCGTCTGACAATCGATACCGATTTCTTTGAATTGACGTTTAACCGATTCCCAAGCGCCACGAGCCGTGATGCCCATTTTTTTATGGTCATAACCGTTTGATCCGCCGGATGCAAAGGCATCGCCTAACCAGAATCCGTATTTCTCTGAGATGCTGTTGGCTAGGTCGGAGAAAGTCGCCGTGCCTTTGTCAGCCGCCACCACTAGGTAAGGGTCGTCCTCGTCGTAACGTTGTACCGACGTTGGCGGAACGACTTGGTTCTGTACCAAGTTATCCGTGATGTCGAGCAAACCACTGATGAAGGTTGTGTAACAATGAATGACTTCGGCTTGAACGTCTTCTCGTGACGCGTTTTTCTTTAGTTGCTTAGCGACAAAGCCACCTTTCGCACCCGCAGGAACGATGACGGCGTTTTTCACCATTTGTGCTTTTACCAAGCCTAAGACTTCGGTACGGAAATCTTCCATGCGATCAGACCAACGTAAACCACCACGAGCGACTTTACCGCCACGCATGTGAACCCCTTCCACCCAAGGTGCGTAGACAAAGATCTCGAACTTGGGTCGTGGTAGTGGTACCGCAGGAATTTTCGATGGGTCTAATTTGAACGACACATAATCTTTGATCTGGCCTTGTTCATCATGCTGGTAGAAGTTGGTTCTGAGCATGGCTTGAATGACCGACAAGTAGTGTTTCAAGATGCGGTCTTCATCTAGATTGGCCACTTGATCCAACTCTAGATCGATTTTCTCTAAGAGTTTTTGCACCTTGTCATCACGTTTCGCCGTTTGTGCAGGGTCAAAGCGTTGTTCGAACAATTGTACCAACAGGCGAGCAATGCCAGCGTTTTTCTCTAAGGTTTGTTGCATGTATTGCACAGAGAAAGGCAATTGTAATTGCATCAAGTACTTAGTTAGCGCACGTAACATGGTGACCTGACGCCAAGTAAGAGACGCATTTAACACCAAGGCATTGAAACGATCATTCTCTACTCGACGAACAAATATCTGGTTGAAGGCATCTTGGAATGCTTCGCGTTGAGTGTTTTTCTCTAGGTTAACGTCAGCGTCAACGCTAATCGCAAATTCGACCACCCAAGTATTGGCGGTGCCGTCACCGTTCTGATCCAGCTCGTATGGACGTGCTTCTAGAACGCGTAAGCCCATGCATTCTAGGATAGGCAATACATCCGAGAGAATAAGGGTGGTGCCAGTACCATAAACTTTGAAAAAGTAGTTGTTTTTCGCTTGGCCAACTTGACGATAAATGTGAGTGGAGATATCACCTTCGTCTGCTAATTGTGATAGACGTTCGATGTCTAGCACGGCCGCATTTGGTGAGAAATCCTCACGGTAGGCGGCTGGTAAATACGGCACGTATTCATTGAAAAGCTGATTGCCGCTTTCTTCACCATTGCTTTTGTGTAAAGCAGACAAAAGCTTGTCTTCCCATAAACTCATGGCATCCTGCATTTTGCGCTGGATGTCTTCTGCATCTATGGTTGGGCTTTGTTTTGGATCGGCAATCTGAATGGTGAAGTTTACTCGAGCTAATACGAGCTGAGAGAACTGCACATTAAATTCGGAACTGGTGCCATTACAAGCCGACATCAAAATGTCTTGCATCTTCATGCGCAGCTCTGTGTTGTAGCGATCTCTCGGTACATATACAAGAGCGTTGAGGAAGCGGCCATAAATGTCTTTGCGTAGGAAAACACGTAATTGGCGACGCTCTTGAATGGCGAGAATGCTTTCAATGGTACCGAACAGTTCCTCGACTGGCGCCTGAAGCATTTCGTCACGAGGGTAGCTGTTTAGAATGTGTTTTAGGTTTTTGCCCTTGTGGCTGTTTGGGTCCACATTGGCTTTCTCCACAATCACATCCAGTTTTTTGCGCAACAGTGGAATGTCTTGTAGTCGAGCAATGTAAGCGGCAGACGAATACAAACCAAAGAAGCGCCATTCGCCAATGACTTTACCATTTTTATCAAAGCGCTTAATGCCAAGGTAGTCTAAGTGAACAGGGCGATGTACCGTTGAAATGGCGGTCGATTTCGTCAAGATTAAAATATTGCTGCTGTCGACGGCCAGGCTGGCTAGATTGTCTTGTAGAACAATGTCACGTTTAACTTTTTTGTCATTGATGTCACGGAAGGTGCCTAAGCCTGAACCTTCTACAAGTTTCAGGTGAGTTTCATTGCCTTCTTGGGTCAGGTCATAGGCACGGAAGCCGATAAAGGTGAAGTGATCGTTTTCTACCCAACGTAGGAAGTCGAGGATTTCCTGATGCTCTTCATTGCCTTTTAAGTGAGAAAGTTGCTCCGATTCACGGATAACCTCACTCATGTTTGCCTTCATTTGAGGCCAATCTGCCACGGTTTTGCTTACGTCAGCTAGACTCTTAAGAATTTCATCTTTAATTTGGTCTAATAAGTTGGTGTCGGACAGACGGTCGATTTCAAAGCGAATTAAGGCTTCAACGTTTTTCGATTCAGGCTTTATGCTTTGTAATTCACCTTTCTTAGTGCGTTCAACAGGAATGGCTGGGTGGGCGGTAAGGTGAATTGTGTGGCCAAGACGAACCAGCGCCATATTGAAAGAGGAGACAAGGAAAGGCATGTCTTCCGTTAACACTTCGATCACAGTGTGTGTGGATTGCCAGCTGTGCTCTTCGTAGTTTGGGTTATAAACACGTACTTTTGGCTTTTGCGGTGTTTTTTGTTTTAGAAAATCCCACAAACACACAATGGTGCCATAGAGGTTTTCAATGCTTTCGTTTGCCAAATCTTCCGTTAGAGAGTCCTGGAAGTATAGGCGGGCTAATTGAATCAAATCATTCGCATCAGCACGACCAAAATGGTCGTTAATTTCTAACTCAACGCGTTCAATTAATTCGTTTTTTTTATGGTCAGTCATGTGAACTCAATCCCTCATGAGTGTTGGGTCTTTTTAAAACTAGTTGTAAATGTGACTTATTGAAAGTTTTGATTTTGGACTCTATTGAAGATTATTGTGAAAATTTCACCTCTTTAATAGTTGTCTAGTTTTCTAATTACGACACTCTTTTTCCATAATCGGTTTTCTCGTCCGTAAAACTCCGTCATAATATGAAAAAAGCCTCTAATATCCATTTTAAACGAAATAAACCCCTTTTTAGTCCCTAGTTCGCAGGATAATATTTTGTACAAGAGTGAATTCGCATCAAGAGAAATCATGCAAGCGAGTAAAAAGCCGCAAAAATACGGTTTTTTGCTTCTGCCTAACTATTCTATGTTGGGTTTTTCGTCCGCCATTGAAACTTTGCACATGGCGAACTGGGTGACCGGAAAAGAGCTATATTCGTTTTGTACAATCAGTCATGAAAGTCGCGAAGTTCCTTCTAATACAGGGGTTATAAGCTTGGCGGACTATCTAACAAGTGAGGCTCCGAGTGGTTTGGACGCGATTTTTGTCTGTGGGGCATCGCCAGTGACAAAAAACGAAAATAAAACTTTAGAAAATTGGATCAAGAAACAAGCCGGCAAAGGGATTTCTTTGGGAGGAATTTGCACTGGAAGCTATCTTTTAGCGAAAACAGGCCTGCTGGACGGATACCGAGCGACCATTCATTGGTGGAGTATTGCTAATTTACGGGATGAGTTTCCTCAAACCATCGTGTCGGATCACCTGTTTGAAGTGGATCGAGATCGATATACTTGCAGTGGTGGTACAGCGGCTATGGACATGATGTTGTTTTTAATTGGTAAGCAACATGGCATGTTGTTGGCGAGCAATATTTCTGAGCAATTTGTTTGTGAGCGTATTCGAGCACATGACGATCCACAACGTATTCCATTGCAGGCGCGCATTGGTAGTGGTCAACCTAAGTTGGTGGAAGCGGTGCAGCTAATGGAGGCAAATATTGAGGAGCCCTTGTCTTCTGAAGACATTGCTTATCACTTAGGCATATCGCGCCGCCACCTAGAGCGACTTTTTAAAACTCACCTAGAAGTGGTGCCATCGCGTTATTATTTGGAATTAAGGCTTCAGCAAGCAAAACAGCGTTTGCTTAACACCGACAAATCGATCACAGAAATAGGACAAGATTGTGGCTTTGGGTCAGCGCCGCATTTTAGTACCACCTACAAAAGCTTTTTTGGTATGACGCCAAGAGATGAGCGTAACAAACAAGGTAATGTCGTAACAGAAGTGACGCCGAATAATAGGAAGAAGCGACAGCTCTGGAAGCGTTGAAGAAAATGAAGATCAAAAAAAGCCCGTTTTAATACTAAAACGGGCGATTTGGTAGACGGATGTGAAGTGGCCTTAGATGGCTTCCGCGCCAGTCTCACCTGTACGAATACGGATGATTTGCTCTAATGCTGTGACGAAGATTTTACCGTCGCCAATTTTACCTGTGTTAGCACTGCTTTGGATGGCTTCGATTGCGCGCTCAACTTGATCGGTTTCTACAGCCAGTTCTAATTTTACTTTAGGTAGAAAGTCCACCACATATTCGGCACCGCGATACAGCTCAGTATGACCACGTTGGCGACCAAACCCTTTTACTTCAGTCACTGTGATACCGTTAATGCCAATTTCAGAAAGCGCCTCGCGAACTTCGTCTAGTTTAAAGGGCTTAACAATGGCTGTGATTAATTTCATTATTTTCTCTCCATTCTGATAAAGCGTTCATTAGCATAAAAATAACACTCTCTTGCCAAAGTCGCCACAATCTCAGTGGATATGGCCTATATTTCCAGCAGATTACAATCCGTTCATCGCATCCAAATCATCGTATTTGGTCTCATGGTATTGGCGACCGAGTTTATGTACCGCATCGATCAGATACTTGGGATGATCTGGATTCACGAATTGATGAATGCCATGACCTAGATTAAAGACATGGCCACTGCCATGCCCAAAGCCTGACAATACGGCTTCTACTTCGCGTTCAATAACATCCTGACCGGCATACAATACACATGGGTCAATGTTACCTTGCAGAGCGACCTGGTTGCCGACACGAGCTCTGGCCTCACCAATGTCAGTTGTCCAATCTAGCCCTAAGGCATCCGGACCTGTGGCGGCGATATTTTCCAGCCACTGCCCGCCATTTTTAGTAAATAAAATAACGGGTATTTTCTGACCATTGTGATCACGGATGAGTCCGTCCATGATTTGTTTCATGTACAGCAAGGAGAATTGCTGATACATAGGGCCGCTAAGAACGCCACCCCAAGTATCAAAAATTTGCACTGCTTGAGCACCGGCTTTGATCTGACCATTGAGATAGTGAGTGACGGATTGGGCCAGCTTATCTAATAAAGTATGCAGTGTCTTTGGGGATTGATACATCATCGCTTTGATATGACGGAAGTCTTTGCTAGAGCCGCCTTCCACCATATAAGTTGCTAATGTCCAAGGGCTACCTGAAAAGCCAATCAGTGGCACTTGTCCATTTAAGGCGTGGCGAATGGTCGTCACGGCTTTCATGACGTAATCTAAATCCCCTTCCGTCGTCACTGGCAAGGCGTCAATGTCGGCCTGGGTGCGCATAACGTGTTTGAATTTTGGCCCTTCACCGGTTTCAAAGTAAAGGCCCAGACCCATAGCATCAGGAATGGTTAAGATGTCTGAAAACAGAATGGCAGCATCTAAGTCGTAGCGCTTTAGAGGTTGTAAGGTGACTTCACAAGCAAAGGCATCATTTTTACATAGACTCAAAAAGTCTCCTGCGGTGGCTCGGCTTGCTCGATATTCTGGCAAGTAGCGTCCAGCTTGTCTCATCATCCACACAGGCGTGGTATCCACTGGCTGTTTGAGTAGGGCGCGCAAGAAGCGGTCATTTTTGAGTTCAGGAAACATTAAGCTCTCCAGTGTGAATATTGAATGGGCGCATTTTACCTAAATTGATCAGGAATGCAGAGTGAATAAGTAGAATTTATAAAGGCTTTTGTAAAAAAGGCCAATAATATTGATTTATGGCAGGGTTTAATGATGGCTACTGTCTGCGCAATGGCTTAGTCACCAAGGTAGCGTTTTAAACTGTATTGCTGAACACGTTGGGCTGCATGCTCTATGTCGCCATTTGCGTGTAATGCTTTCAATACATCGGGGAAGAGAGCTCGAGTTTGTGTGACACTCATGCCGGGTTTAAGGTGTTGAGAGTACAGGGCTTTCAATAAAATATAGTCGAGAGGGCTCAAATAGGTATCCACACTGACATCATTAAATACGGAAGGAAACACCTCATTTGAGTCGTTAGGTAGGCCTAGCAGTTGCGTGATTTCTTCGACAATGCAATCTAAAAAGCGCGCTTTACGACGAGCATAATCAACCGGAATTATAATCGCGCCACGGGTTATTTCATAACGACCATTACGGCGAAAATTGCCAAGACAGATGGCTTCATCCAGTGCCGCACGAATGTTCTCAGGGTCACCAATGTATTGTCTTACTTTATTTTCAAGTTGGGCATAGTTGGTAAAAATGACAAAAATATTAGCGTCTGATGCTTGTTGGGTGAAATCGATGGATAGGCCTGTAATACGAGCTAGATGTTGAGCGTGTACGCTTAACAATTCTTTTTGTAAATGAGCGTCCCCCGCATCACTTTCAAAATACAGGCGGATTGGTTTTTTCCAACGAATAATCTTAGGGTAGTTGGTTTCTTTGTATTCTCTTTGTAGGGCAATTTTAATGAAGCTTTCTTCAATGTAATAATCGTCTTGCCAGCGTTCCTTGGTAAAACTGAGGGTACTGCAGAACATGGCAAGAAGAATGACCAAGAAGCGAATGAGGTTGAGGTTAAATTGGGTCATCCGGTTGGGCGCTGGTAAGTTTGTTGGCGTAATGTCGTAATGCATCGAAAGAATCCGGTGTAAAATCCAAATGATTAGGGTTGTCTAAGATGGTCTGAATGCTCATTTCATGAACCGAAGCGACTTCTTTTGGTTGTAATGTTAACGGGCCATGTGTTTCGGGTTGATAGTGACAAGTATAGATCTTCCCCCAGATTTTGAAGCCTTTTCCTTGAGTGAAAAAAACACCATGGCTTTGCAATGGTGCATCAAAGCCTAATTCTTCTTCTAATTCACGGTGTGCAGATTCAATGTAGGATTCACCCTTGGCAACCACGCCGCCAGTTGTTACACCATAAAAACTGGGGCAAAAGGCTTTGTCATCAGTACGCTTTTGCACGAGTAGGTTGCCACTTTCAGTAAACACTAAAATGTAAGTGACTCGATGGTGATCTTCGCCAAAGTTCATGAGTCGGCGAGGCACGTCGCCAATGATTTGATTGTGTTGGTCGACTAAAATAATGACTTCGTCATTCTCTGACATAAAATACTCATTGATTGGCGGAACGAATAGAAAGCGAAAGGGTATCGGCATTTGTCTGGAAAGAAAAGCCTTAGCCTTGGTTCAGCGGTGTTGAAATGGACTTTATGGCCGTCATGTTTAATAAATGCGACTTAATCTTGTGTATTTTCGGCTTAAACTGGTGTGCAGTGCTCGTCTTTCCTATTTAGCCGTATCATGTTCTTAGGCATGGGAGAGCGAAAAACACCTGATTCAAAAAAACGCTTTGGCAGAAGAGTGTTGAGCGAATGACTCATGTCGGAGAGCAGAGACTGAGAAGACGAAAAAATGGAACTAGTATGATAGTGAACGACGATTTTCTGGCTTATACCTTAAGACATCCAGAGCAAAATGATGGGCTGAATTTTACCTTTCCTTCTGGTCGTGCTCGTGTAGAAGGGGCTGGTATTTTATGCTTGGAGCCTGAAG
The DNA here is from genome assembly GCF_001625355.1 of Marinomonas sp. TW1. Lineage (GTDB taxonomy): Bacteria > Pseudomonadota > Gammaproteobacteria > Pseudomonadales > Marinomonadaceae > Marinomonas. Next base: position 22,026 of record NZ_JSEE01000010.1, on the reverse strand, counting down.
TACAGCAAAGCAACCTCAGTTTAGTCTTATCCGTTGGGATTCATGGCAATGAAACGGGGCCGATTGAATTAGCAAATGGTTTGGTTAAATCCATTTTGGCGGGGGATTTGGTCTTAGGCGTACGTTTGTTGTTCATTATTGGTAACCCTCGAGCGGTCATACAGGCTCAGCGTTTCTGCGATGTAAATCTAAATCGTTTGTTCTGTGGTTCATGGCAATCGCAACAAGGTTACGAAGCTCAGCGGGCGCAGCAATTAGAACGATCTGTTAAGACTTTTTTTGAGGCCTCTGATCCCGTTGGTGCGCAAAAATTGCATTATGACCTGCACACTGCCATACGAGGTTCGGTTCATGAAAAATTTGCAGTACATCCCTATGCGCCAAAGGCAATATATCAGCAACGCCAGTTGGCTTTTTTGGCGGCTTGCGGTGTTGAGGCTGTCTTGTTTTCGCATCAGCCAACAAGTACTTTTTCCTACCACAGTTTTGCGCAACATGATGCTCAGGCTTCCACTATTGAATTGGGGAAGGTCAGAGCATTCGGTGAAAATGATTTGTCGTCCTTTTTGCAAATGAAGCGAGCCTTGACTGAGTTGTTGGTTACAGGCGAGCTGGTTCAAGACCGAGTTTCAGACTTGAGTTTATATGAAGTGGTCGACAGCCTAACCAAAGATGATCAAAGCTATCGGTTGAACATCGCGGACGATTTAGAAAATTTTACTCCGTTTGAGCAAGACTTTTGCTTAGCTGAATCTCTTGAACAACGCTATATCGTTAAACAAGCGGGGGATGCCATTGTGTTTCCAAATACCAAATTGCCTGTTGGGCAGCGTGCTGGCTTAGTGGTGCGTTCAAAGCCCATGTCGAGGTTTAATTTTCAATAAGCTGAGAATGCATCTTGAATACAGGTATCGAATATCGTATTGTTACGTTATAACGTTATTTGAGGTGTTTAACGAATGAATAAGCTTTTATTGACTTTGGGTGTGACGGCTCTATCGCCGTTGGCATTGGCAAAACCGGTTATTGTCACCAGTATTAAACCTGTTTCTATGGTGGTAGCAGCCATTACTGGCGACCGAGCCGACATCGAACAAATTGTGTCCAATTCGGCATCACCCCATGATTTTGCTTTGCGTCCTTCAGATTTAAGAAAAATTGCCAACGCTGATACGGTTGTTTGGGTGGGGGAGTCATTAGAACGTTTCTTAGAGAAACCACTAGAAAATGCGGGTAAAGAAGATTCCTCTATTGAGTGGTTAGCGTTAAACGGTATGAATCTGCATAACTTCGCAGAGGGTCATGAAGACCACGAAGATCATGATGAGCATGAAGATCATGAAGGCCACGATCATGATAAGCATCACGATGATCATGACGAGCATGAAGGCCATGATCATGACAAGCATCACGACGATCATGATGAACACGAAGGCCACGATCATGATAAGCATCACGACGATCATGATGAACACGAAGGCCATGATCATGACGAACATCATGAAGGCCATGAGGGGCATGACCACAGTGGTGTTGATCCGCATGTTTGGTTGTCACCAGAGAATGCCAAAGTATTGGCACAAGCGGTGACTAAGCGTTTATCCGAAATTGATGCTAAAAATGCAGCATATTATCAAACTAATTTGGCAAATTTCGAGCAGGGCTTGACCGCAAAAGATGCGCAAATTCGTGCCGCGCTGAATAAAGTTAACACGGTTCCATACATTGTTTTTCATGATGGCTACAGCTACTTTGAAAGACATTATGGTTTGCAACATGCTGGGGAAATTACAGTCAGTCCTGAACGTAAGCCTGGGGCGAAAAAAGTGGCCGAACTGCGCCATGAAATTGAAGAAAATCATGTCCAGTGTGTGTTCAGTGAGCCTCAATTTAGCCCTGCGATCGTTAAAGCTTTGCTAGACGGATCAAGTGTTAATACCGCGCCACTAGACCCGCTTGGTGGCGACATCAAACTAGATTCGAATGCTTACTACCGTTTCCTAGACTCTCTAAGCGGTCAATTCCTAAGTTGCTTAGGTTAAAACTATTTTTGCAGATCTTGCAGAATAATGTGAAATAGAAAGAGTGCTCAAGTCGAGCACTCTTTTTGTATGCGTCCTTCCTTCTGCTCTGTATAATGAGACCACTTTTTAGCCGTCTGATTTAGCAGAGAGAAAATATGAGTGCCCCAACGTCTTCGAATACGGATACGGATGCATTGATCGCCAGTGCTCAGCGAACCCTTTCAACGCAAGCGCAAGCCCTTGCCAATCTTGCCAGTCAAGTAACGGATGAATTTGCCAAAGCCGTGCGAATGATATTAGACAGCAAAGGTCGAACCATTATTTGTGGTATGGGGAAATCAGGACTGATTGGTAAAAAAATCGCAGCTACCCTCGCGTCAACAGGCACTCCCAGTTTCTTTTTGCACCCAGGCGAAGCCTTTCACGGTGATTTAGGGATGATTCAAGCGGAAGATACGCTGATATTGATCAGTTATTCCGGTGAAACCGAAGAGCTTATGCGCTTACTTCCTTCTTTACAGAGCTTTGGAAATCCAAGTATCGCTTTGGTGGGCAACATGGATTCCACCTTGGCCAAGCATTGTGATTGTGTTTTAGACATTTCGGTTGACCGTGAAACCTGCCCGAATAATTTAGCGCCAACCACTTCTACGACCATGACGACCGCGATGGGCGATGCGTTGGCCGTAGCCTTGATGGAGTGTCGCGCTTTTCAGCCGCAAGATTTTGCCCGTTTTCATCCCGGTGGCAGTCTAGGTCGTAAATTGCTGACCAGAGTAAAAGACATCATGCACAAACAAGACTTGCCCGTTTGCTCTTCGAATAGCAATTTGAAAGACGCCATCACGGTCATGACCCAAGGTCGTAAAGGGGTGGTGTTGGTACAGGAACAAGATACGTTACTGGGCATTTTTACCGACGGTGATTTACGTCGTGCTATGTTAAAAGACAGTGACGGCATGATGAATAAAAGCATTGCCGATCTTATGACCGTAAACCCTAAGACCATCAATGAAAATGTCATGATCGTCGAAGCGGAAGAGCAAATGCTAAGAGATAAAATCACCCTTTTGGTGGTGCTGAATGATGACCGAAAGGTATCCGGTATTTTAGAAATTTACGATCGCTGATAGCGAGTGACGAAGCAGAATTTAACAGGAGTTAGTATGTCTCAAGAATCAAAAATCATCAAAATTGGTCAACAGGTTGAAGTTGCGAATCACTTACCATTTGTGCTGTTCAGTGGTGTCAATGTTCTGGAGTCTCGTGATTTGGCGATGCAAGTTGCTGAGGAGCATGTCAAAGTAACTGAAGCCCTGGGTATTCCTTATGTGTTTAAAGGGTCGTTTGACAAAGCAAACCGTTCTTCTATTAACTCTTTTCGTGGTCCAGGCATGGAAGAAGGTCTGAAGATTTTACAAGAAATCAAAGAGACCTTTAATGTGCCAGTGATCACAGATGTACATGAAGCGTATCAGTGTGCGCCTGTGGCCGAAGTAGCGGATGTGATTCAATTACCTGCCTTTCTTTCTCGTCAAACAGACTTAGTTGTCGCCATGGCGAAAACGGGGGTAGTGATTAACATTAAGAAGGCGCAGTTCTTAGCACCTCATGAAATGAAACACATTCTGAAAAAGTGTGAAGAAGCTGGTAATGATCAACTTATGTTGTGTGAGCGTGGCACTATGATGGGTTACAACAACCTTGTTGTAGATATGTTGGGTTTTGGTGAAATGAAGAAATTCACTTACCCAGTGATGTTTGATGTCACTCATTCTCTACAGCGTCCTGGTGGTCGTGAGGATTCAGCGGATGGTCGTCGTGCACAGGTAACAGAATTGGCGCGTGCTGGTATGTCACTTGGGTTATCAAGTTTATTCTTAGAAACTCACCCGACACCGGATTCGGCTAAATGTGATGGTCCTTGTGCGTTACCGCTAGGCAAATTAGCGCCTTTCTTAAAGCAGATGAAACAGCTTGATGAGTTGGTCAAAACGTTTGATGAACTGGACACGAGAGCTTAAGCCATGGATGCTGCGTTTCTTGCTTCTTATTCCGTGATATCTGAACAACCAGCGTTATTGCAGCGCTTGCAGAATTTAAAGCTGGTGGTATTTGACGTGGATGGTGTCTTGACCGACGGTGGCTTGCTCTACACAGAGCAAGGCGAGACGATTAAGCGTTTTAACGTCAAAGACGGCGTTGCGATGAAACTCCTGCCTAAGTGGGGCGTGACCGTGGCGGTGATCACGGCCAAAGACTCTCCAGCCTTGCGTCAACGCATGACAGACCTGAATGTTGAGCATTTCTATCCAGGTTGTCATAACAAGGCAGAGGCTTTTGCTGAGTTAACCGCAAGGTTACAAGTGTCAGCATCTCAAGTGGCTTATGTAGGAGACGATGTGATTGATTTACAGGTGATGCCGAGTGTTGGTCTGGCCATGTGTCCTGCTGATGCACATACTCTGTTATTACGTCATTGTCCGTTGATATTATCCAAGTCGGCTGGACAAGGCGTAGCAAGGGAAGTGGCGGATTTGATTCTAGCGTCCCGTATGCCACTAGAAGAAGCTTACGAATTAGCAAAGCAACCGGAGTTTGAACGTCATGTCTGATTCTACGTTACACACACAGCTACCTGCTTTTCACATTGTGATTCCGGCTCGCTATGCCTCTCAGCGTTTTCCGCAAAAGCTGATGGCAGATCTTGGTGGCAAACCTGTGTTGCAATGGGTGCATGAATTGTCACTGCAAGCGGGCGCTCAGTCTGTGACGGTAGCAACCGATCATAACGAAATTTATCGAGCCGCAGAGCGGTTCGGGGCAAACGTCGTAATGACTCGTGATGATCATGAGAATGGTACGGAGCGTTTGGCAGAAGTGGCTGAAAAAATGGCTTGGTCTGGTGAGGAAATCATTGTCAATGTACAGGGAGATGAGCCTTTCCTACCCGTCGCTTTGATTCATGCTACGGTAAAAGCCTTGTACCAAGACGCTGAAGCTGAAATGGCAACTGTAGCGTGCGCCATTGATGATAAGCAGGATTATCTTAATCCAAACGTGGTGAAAGTGGTGTGTGATGAACGGCAGCGAGCCTTGTATTTCAGTCGCGCGCCGATTCCTTGGGATCGAGATGGTTTGGCTAACGGGCAAGAGCCAAGTGGCTATTTACCCATCGATTTGCCGGTTTTACGTCATATTGGTTTATATGTCTATCGGGCGAGCTTATTGAATAAATACGCTGAATTGCCCATGTCACCACTTGAACGTTGGGAAAAATTGGAACAGCTACGTTTCTTACATCAGGGGATTAAGGTGCAAGTTGCTGTGGCGGACAGTTTGCCCTCTCATGGTGTGGATACGCCCGAAGATTTGGAAAAATTGCGTCATCAATTAACCTTAGATCACCTCTAAATTCCCTTTTTAAACCTTAACGTTTGGTCGAAGGACTCGACGTTAAGGGTTTTCTCTGTTCATTTTTTCACACTACTGTGCCGTTTCAATTCGATAGATTTTTCGATGGATGCTTGTTCTTTGAACAAGGCGAATCTTTTTTAGGATTACGCTCGACTTTGATTGCTCTCGATTTTGAAGTGATGGATCTCAAATTGTATAACTTATATGCATTTCTTGGTGGATTTGCTTGAAATATGCTTTTTTTGTATAGAATGTGTAATCTATGGGTTTACATTTCCTCCAAATGTAATATTTTCTTACTAATGTGTATCTAGTTTGTATCACTTGTTTGATTTTTGAAGGATTCGATTATGAAAAAGCTGCTTGTTCTTTCCACGAGCTTACTAAGCACTGCCGCTATGGCAGCCATGCCAGTTAACCAACCCATTGGTTCCAGTTTTACCCTAAGTAGCTCTCCGAATAAGCGAGCACTTGCTACTGCGCTAGGCAACCCAGCGGCACCATTTTTGATGGTGAATGAACAAGATGATGACAATTTTCGTTTTGGTATCCTAGGCCCATTGAGTGTTGGCATTGAAATGGGTGACGTCAGCGATCTGGGTGATCGAATGGAAGAGGTCGAAGATATTATTGATAATTCAACTGCGGGGACAGCTGCAGGAGATGTAACAAGAGTTGAAAATATCTTAAATGAAGTAGGTGATACTGCTTATGTTAAGACATCTGTAGGTTTGCAAGTGCCTTTAATGCCGGTTATTTATAAAACAGACAACAATGGCGCCTTCATGTTGGATGCTAGTATCTCTACTGTTGCAAAAGCAAATGTATTATCTAGTAATGTGTCTGTGGATGGTGGTACTGGTGAATTAACGACTGATGCATCATTCCAGGCTCAAACTGCTGTGGATCTTGCTCTTGGATTGGGCTATAGCCAATCTATGTGGGAAAACTCTCACGGCATGTTAGTCGGTGGTTTGAAAGCGACTATGCATAATATTTCTATGGGGCGTGCACTTGTTTCATTGGAAGATGACTCAACTGATGCTGATGATGCTATTTCAGATGCAATAGATGAGGATGCCATTGACTCTACTGGTGTTGGCATTGATTTAGGCATGGTTTGGGTGTCGAATAATTATCAAGTTGGTGTGACTTTTGCGAACATCAATGAGCCAGAGTTTGATGGTGTCGCAATTGATACTGCTTGTGGATCAGAAAGTTGTGATGCAGCCCAAAGTTTGCAGAATGCAGGCAAGCTTGATACCACTGGTAGTAAATATGTAATGGAAATGCAAACCACAGTCGATCTTGCTGTATCAACGGCTGGTAAGCAACTTACTTTAGGGATGTCTTACGACACCAACCCTGTTGAAGATGCGGTGGGTGACGAATACCAGTGGGCAGCGGCTTCTATCTCTTACTACGGCGATTCTCACTTCTTGCCAGGTCTGCGAGTAGGTTACCGTCAGAACATGGCGGGTACGGAGCTAAGTTATGGTAGTTTCGGTTTAACTATCTTAAAACGTCTAAATTTAGACGTTGCTGTGGCATTAGACACAGTAGAAGACGAAGATGGTGATGAAATGCCTCGCAGTGTGTATTTTTCTTTAGGTTATGATACTGCCTTCTAAACAGTAAAGATTTTGCAAATAAAGCCGATGACATAACTGTCCTCGGCTTTTTTGTTGGTCATTGTTTGCTGAGTTATTTACTGGGTTGTTTAGGGATTTTGCTCCGTCATGAAAAAGTATTTTGCCATTGCTTGTTTGTACCTTGTTAGTTCATCGGTGATGGCAGCCATGTATACCTATCAGCCAATCGGTTCCAGTACCGTGCTGGGCAGCTACGGAAACCGTCATGCCTTGTCGACCGCCATGGGAAATCCGGCGGCGCCTTATTTAATGGCGAATTTACAAGGCTTTCGTATTGGCTTTGTGGGGCCGATAGGCATCGGTGTTGAGGGTGGCGGTGTAGGTACCATCAATGATAAGGTCGATTCGCTGGAAGCCAGTGTCGACACAGATTACCTATCCTCTTTGGATTTGCAAGCCATCGAGAATGGCGCGACAACTGTTTATAACAATACAGCTGGCAGTAATGCCGATAAAGAAGCGGCAGCGAACGCGTATATCGTTCAAGAAATCAATGCGGCTGTGGATACCATTGAAGACAGTTTGTCAGACGTGAGTGACGATGTGGCCGCGATTGCGGACACAACCTACCTTAAATTCGCGACGACCGTGCAAGGGCCGTTTCTTCCCATCATATACAAAACCCGTCGACGTGGTGTCTTTATGATCGACGCCAGTGCTTCCTTAGTGGGTAGGGCACAAATATTATCGGACAGTTTTTCGCTAAACGGTTTGGATGATCTGCGTAATATTTCTGATGAGAACGATTTGCAAAATGTTGATTTGGCGGCCATCGAGCTTGAAACGGATACCTCACTTTATCTGAAAAGAGTCTCTAATTATAAATTCAGTATTGGCTACAGCGAAATGTATTCACGTACAACCGGCAGTGCTTTGTTATTAGGTGGACGATTAAATTTTCATAAATTAGCCATGGATCAAAAATTAACGGTGTTGAATGAAGATGGTGATTCTGATGTCTCTTATGGGGATTTCTTTATTAGCCGAGAAGATCGCTCAGATGGTATCTCACTTGATTTAGGGGCCATCATTGCAGCGCGTTACTTGCAGTTGGGGGCCACCTTGTCCAATGTGAATGAACCTGAATTTGATTATAAGGTGATTGGGCGCTGTACAGGTTTGTCTGGTGCTGATTTATCAGCCTGTAATGCGGCCATTGGTTTTGCGGATTCAGGTAAAATTTCTCTTAAAGAAAAATATAAGATGAAAGCCCAGCTTAATCTAAGTATGGCGTTGAAGAGTAAAGATCAAAATTTTTCCATTGCTGGCTCTTTTGATGCCAATTCGATTAAAGATCCGTTAGGCGATCAATACCAATGGGCTGCGGTTTCCATCTCTCATTACAGTGATGACTTTTTCTCCATCGGGATGAGAGCGGGTGTTCGTAAGAACATGGCGGGTAATGAGATGAGTTACTATACAGCCGGTTTGACCTTGTCCCGTCGGTTGGACATTGATGTGGCCTATTCACCAGAGAACGATGACGGCGATACTGGCTTTTATTTCTCTATCGGTTACAGCTTTATGTACTAATCTTTTGTCGTCAGATTGATGTCGATACACTGCTGTGGACTGAGTATGGCTTGCAATGGAACGTCCCAAGGTTCGATGGGAAGCTGCTCAACTTGCTGACAGTCATGGGCCAAACCAATTAATAATGGTTTCTGCTCAATGCTCTTGCGAGCAAAACTCTTGTCATAGAAGCCACCTCCCATTCCTAATCGCCCGCCATATTGATCAAAACCAACCAGAGGCATAAAGACAATGTCTATAGTGTCTTGCGCTTGGTATGTTTCAGTCACAGGTTCGGCAATGCCAAATCGATTATTATGCCATTGTGTTGTTTGGTCGTAATGCGCAAAGCGTAAGGTTTCGCCTTTCACAACGGGTAAGTAGGTTTTGATGTTGCGTTGCCAGCAATATTCGCTGATGAGGTGTGGGGATATTTCACCGTCGTTCGCCAGATACAGGGCAAGGTGTTCTACATTATTTAACCATTCAGAGTGAAGTGTTTGTTTCAGAAGCTGACTGGCAGCTTGTTGCTGTTCTTGTTCTGTTAGTTGACGTCTGGCGTGACGTAAGGTTTTGCGTAGACTATGACGATCGAGAGGAGGTTGGATCATGAAAAGGGTTTCCCAAGTTGCCGTTTCGACTATTGGCCTTGAACCCAGTGGTTCAAGGTGGAAAAAGCTGTGACTCTTTAGGCTTTCCGACGCACGGACATGCACACCAAATCAGCAGGCCTTTTCCGGGGTATTACTCATAGGCTCAAGGGCGTTAAGCCGCTACGTACAACCCAGGAAACGAGTGAAGTATAGAGTAACTGCGGCTAAAAATCACGGATGAAACTTGCTCATTTTCTTCCCTGTATGAAGAAAATTCGTTTTGATCCCTTGTGCCTTATTGAATCGTGTATAGATTGAACAGGTCTGTGTTTATTCGTTAACCAATTTTGTCTCGTGAGTCAGGGCGGCATCTAGCTGTGAGGTCAACTCTCGCAGTTGTTGCTCATTGGAGCGAGCAAATTTTCGCCCAGATAGCATATCGTGAGTAATATTCAATGCCGCGAGCACAGCAATTTTCTCAAGTCCGACGATTTTTCCGCTGGCTTTGATCTCACGCATTTGAGTATCCAAATATTCCGCGGATTCTTTCAATTCCGCTTCGTGCCCTTTCGGACAATGTATGTTGTAAGTTTGTCCCAGTATGGCGACTGAAACCGTTGGCTTATCCATATAGACTCCATTTGATAGCAAGGCCCACAAAAAATGGTCAGTTTTTCCATCATTGAGTAGCGAATGGCATTTTATGCTGCGAGTAAATTCGTTACAATTCCGAATTAATTTTATCCACACTGTTTATAGCAAATTGACGCCAATATGGAAATAAACCCGATACTTTCGCAAATAAAAGATCTATCCGAACGTGCTCTTACCCTTCGGGGGTATCTTTGACTACGATGCAAAGAAAGAACGCTTAGAAGAAGTAAACCGAGAATTAGAAGATTCTAATGTCTGGAACGATCCAGATTATGCTCAAAAGTTAGGTAAAGAGCGTTCCGCGCTCGAAGCGGTTGTCGATACCTTAGATGGTATGGACAACGGTCTTGCTGATGCCAAAGAGTTGCTTGATATCGCCGTTGAAGAAAACGATGAAGACTCAGTCGAAGCGGTTCAGTTGGAACTTGATGAGTTGGAAGCCTTGCTGGCTAAACTGGAATTCCGTCGCATGTTCTCGAAAGAGATGGACGAAAACAGTGCCTTCTTAGACATTCAGTCAGGCTCTGGTGGTACTGAGGCGCAAGACTGGGCCAATATTCTGTTGCGCATGTATTTGCGTTGGGGTGAGGATAAGGGCTTTAAAGTCGATTTGGTGGAAGTGTCTGCGGGTGAAGTGGCCGGTATTAAATCGGCGACCATTCGTTTTGAAGGCGAGTATGCGTTTGGCTGGTTGAGAACGGAAACGGGTGTACACCGTTTAGTGCGTAAATCGCCATTTGACTCAGGCAATCGTCGTCATACCTCGTTTGCCTCTGTGTTTGTGTCCCCTGAAATTGATGACAACGTTGAAATTGATATTAATCCTGCGGACTTGCGTACTGATACGTATCGTTCTTCGGGAGCGGGTGGACAGCACGTTAATACGACAGACTCTGCGGTGCGTATTACGCACATACCGAGTGGTATCGTAGTGCAATGTCAGAACCAACGTTCACAGCACGCTAACCGTGATTTTGCGATGAAACAGCTGCGTGCCAAGTTGTATGAATTAGAAATGATGAAGCGAACAGAAGCGGCACAAGCCGTGGAAGACAGCAAGTCGGACATTGGTTGGGGGAGTCAGATTCGTTCTTACGTATTGGACTCTTCTCGTATCAAAGATTTGCGGACTGGCGTAGAAAGCTCCAATACAGGAGCGGTGTTGGATGGTAATTTAGATCAATTTATCGTCGCAAGTTTAAAACAAGGCCTGTAAAGCGCCATTCCTTATTTTAGAAAAGATTAAAGAGTAGATACCAATATCATGGCAAACGACAACACAGAAACAAATTTACAATCCGAAGATAACCGTCTTGTGGCGGAACGTCGTGGTAAATTAGCGGCGATTCGTGAGCAACGTAATGCTTTTCCAAATCAATTCCGTCGTGATGCGTATGCCGCGGATTTACAAGCCGAATTTGGTGAGTTAGAAAAAGCGGAACTGGAAGAGAAAGATCACAAAGTCAGTATTGCGGGACGTATCGTACGTAACCGTGGTGCCTTCATGTTGCTACAAGACATGTCAGGCCAGATTCAAGCTTACATTAATCGTAAAGCTTTGAGCCCTGAGTTATTGGCTGAGCAAAAAACATGGGATCTGGGTGACATCATTGGTGTGACAGGGCCGGTGCATAAGTCTGGTAAAGGTGACTTGTACATTGATATGCAAGAAGCGCAATTATTGACTAAATCCTTGCGTCCTCTTCCTGATAAGCATCATGGTTTGTCAGACATGGAAATGCGTTACCGTCAGCGTTACGTGGACTTGATTGTCAATGAAGAGTCTCGTGATACTTTCCAAATTCGCTCTAAAATCATTTCTACGATTCGTCGCTTCCTAGAAGATCGTCGTTTCATGGAAGTTGAAACACCTATGCTGCAGACCATTCCAGGTGGCGCTACAGCACGTCCTTTTGTGACACATCACAATGCCATGGACATGAGCATGTATTTGCGTATCGCGCCAGAGCTTTACTTGAAGCGCTTGGTTGTGGGTGGTTTTGAACGTGTTTTCGAGATCAATCGTAACTTCCGTAATGAAGGGACATCGACTCGACACAACCCAGAATTCACCATGATCGAATTCTACCAAGCTTACGCAGATTACAAAGATTTGATGGATCTAACTGAAGCCATGTTGCGTGATGTGGCTGAGAAGGTATTGAACACCACAACGGTCACTTACCAAGGTTCTGAATATGACTTTGGTGCGCCGTTTGTTCGCATGACGATGTTAGAATCTATCCTGCATTACAATCCGGACTTGACGGAAGATGACCTGAGCACTTTAGAAAAAGCCACAGAAGTAGCGAAAAAACTGAAAATCGATGTGAAGCCGATTTGGGGCTTGGGCAAGCTTTGGACTGAAATCTTCGAAGAGACGGCGGAGCACAAGTTGGATCAACCGACTTTTATCACTGAGTACCCTGCTGAAGTATCACCTTTGGCACGTCGTAATGACGATAATGATTTCATCACCGATCGCTTTGAGTTCTTTGTTGGTGGTCGTGAAATTGCTAACGGTTTCTCGGAGTTAAATGATCCAGAAGACCAAGCGGAACGTTTTAAACGTCAAGTGGCGGAAAAAGATGCCGGTGACGACGAAGCCATGCATTATGATGCTGATTACATTAATGCCTTGGAATACGGCTTGCCGCCAACCGCGGGTGAAGGGATTGGTATTGACCGTTTGGTGATGCTGTTCACTGATGCACCTTCGATTCGCGATGTGCTTTTGTTCCCTCATATGAAGCCTCAGGACTGATCCTAGGCCGGATATAGTCACTGACAAATCGTTTTGTATGTATAAGGCCTCAATTGAGGCCTTATTTTGTTTTTACACTCTATTTTTGATGAAGTACCACGGAGCATTCCATGAGTCGTTTTTGGACCGATAAAATCGCATCGCTTGATCCTTATGTGCCAGGTGAGCAACCTCAAGACAAACAATACATTAAGCTCAATACCAATGAGAGTCCTTATTCACCTTCTCCAAAGGCATTACAAGCGATGGCGGCAGAGGTCTCGGAAAGTCTGCGTTTGTATCCTGACCCCAATGCTATGGTGCTAAAAACGGCTTTGGCGAATCAATATCAATTGAATACCAATCAGGTGTTTGTCGGCAATGGCTCTGATGAAGTGCTGGCGTTGGCTTTTATGGGCTATTTTACGAATGGTAAAGCTTTGGCTTTTGCGGACATTACGTATAGTTTTTATAAGGTGTACGCTGGCCTTTATGGCATTACGCCCAAGCTGATTCCTTTGACCGATGAATTTGATATTGCTGCTGAGGACTATCAGCATTTAGATGTATCAGGTGTGGTTGTGACCAACCCTAATGCGCCAACTGGAAAAGCGTTGCCGCTGACCGACATCGAAACCATTTTGCAATCTAACCCAGATGTAGTGGTGCTGGTGGACGAAGCGTATGTGGACTTTGGTGCGCAGAGTGCGGTGGCCTTGGTCAATCAATATCCGAACTTATTAGTGGTGCAAACCTTGTCCAAGTCACGGGCTTTGGCTGGCATTCGCGTTGGCTATGCTTTTGGTCACCCAGATTTGATCGAAGGGTTGGAGCGTTTGAAGAATTCCTTTAACTCCTACCCAATTGATCGCATTGCGCTAGCTGGAGCGACGGCCGCGGTAGAAGACGAAACCTACCTACAGAATATTTGTGATAAAACCATAGCGACCCGTGAAACCACGGTTAAAGCCCTTACTCAGTTGGGGTATGAATTATTGCCTTCAGCAACCAACTTTGTTTTTGCGACGCACCCAGAAAAGTCGGCAGAAGAGGTGTATTTGAAATTGAAAGAGCAAGGCATATTGGTGCGCTATTTTGGTAATAAACCTCGTATTGGAAATTATTTGCGTATTACGATTGGTACCGATGATGAAATGCAAGCATTGGTTACGGCGTTAAGCGCGTTATAAATTCATCCGAGTTTGCTGGGAGGAGGATATGGATGCCACCTCTCGATAATAACGATATCAAACGCGTGTGTTCGCCGATTTAATAGAGGAAGTGAGGTAAGGTTAAAAATATCGTAATGAAATGTATCTAAATATTGCTTTAGAAAACTAAATGTGAATTAAAGTTGCAAATGTGAATTCGTCGCAGTAGTATAAATTGTATTAATTTTGAACAGTTTTTAATTAAGCGGTTTTTAAGTGTCTGAGAATCAAGTATTACAGACAAATTAAATGACCTAGATTAAGAATTTTAAGTACAAATATTAATATAATGAGAAGTAGAAGTAAGATATAGGGACGGATCACTATGAGTACTTTATCTATTTTGGCACTGGTTTCTGGGACACTTTCCATTTTTTTACCAATGGGTGGCATCTTCATCGCAATATTAAGTAGCCTAATGGCGATGATGGCATTTCGCTCTCACCTCACCATATCCGCCATTACCTTTGGCATTAATATTATCAACGCTTCCTTTTTAACCTCGAGTTTGGCCGCCACGGATACACAGTTTGGTGGTGCCTATTTATTGTTAGTCGGGTTTCATGCTGTATTGTTATTGGTGGGCATTGTTTGGCGATTATCTAGACAAGGCTATCAAAAGAGTGCGCAGCGCATATTGTAAGTCTGTATTTGGGGAAATATTAATGGGTCGTATGATGGATATTCATCCATGATAGACGTTATGCCTGCTAGTAAACGCTTTACATGAATATCTTTCAGCTTTTGTGGTTTCTTTTCATTGCTTGCTAATCATTAAAAAGGCGGTAATTTGCACCGCCTTTTTAATGCCAGTTTGTCGTTACGCCGCATCAAAGCTTGGATTTAATACCTCTGCGAGCGCATCATTTGACAGGCTACCAATGACTTGATTATCACTGTCGAGTACTGGTAAGAGGTGATGGTCTGTTAACAGGGCGAGTGGTAACACACTTTGTAAGTAGTCTTTCTTTTTGACACTGGTTTGATGCAAGAGTGGTGAGTCGATTTGACCAGCCTGATAAGCCGCTAAACGATTTTTACTGACCACGCCTTGGAGTTGATGGTTTTTGGTCCAGATTAAGGTGTCATGCTTATTGAAAGCATCGTTTAATCCATCCTCTGAATCACAGTCGACTACTCTGTCTTTGCTCCGATCCATAATGTGTTTCACTTTTAACGCTTTGGCACGATTTACGTCTTTGGCAAAGTCTCTCACATACTCATCGACTGGACTTAGAATGATGTCTTCCGGTGTACCAACTTGAACCATTTCACCATCTTTTAATACGGCAATTCGATCCCCTAAGCGTAATGCTTCATCTAGGTCATGGGTAATGAAAATAATGGTTTTATGCAGCTTACCTTGTAACTCGATCAGTTGAGTTTGCATTTCATAGCGGATTAATGGGTCAAGAGCGGAGAAGGCTTCATCCATTAAAAGTATTTCCGCGTCTGTACACAGAGCCCGTGCTAACCCGACTCGTTGTTGCTGACCGCCAGAAAGTTGAGAAGGGTATTGGTCTTCATAGCCTTCTAAACCGACCACTTCGAGCCACTCTTTCGCCTTAGTTTTCCAAACGTCGGGTTTCTCGCCTTGTATTGATAATCCATAACCCACATTGTCGAGAACGCAATGGTGAGGCATCAAACCAAAATGTTGGAACACCATGGACATCTTATGACGACGAAACTCAATTAATTCTTTCGGACTTAGGGTAAGAATATCGTCACCTTCCACTTTGATCTTGCCCGCTGTAGGGTCGATCAAGCGATTAAAATGACGAATCAAAGTGGATTTACCTGATCCTGACAGCCCCATGATGACAAAAATTTCACCGCGATTAACGGATAGATTAATGTCACGTAAACCAACGGTGTGACCTGTTTCAGCGAGCACATCGCTTTTGCTCATACCTTGGTCAACTTTTGCTAATACCTTTTCGGGGGTGTTACCAAATATTTGAGTAAGGGATTCAATTTCAATCAGTGGCGCTGAATTATTGTCCATTTTGATCGCCTCCTAGGTGTTTCTGTGTACGTTTTGCATAGCTTTGAGAGACGCGGTCAAACATGATGGCAAGGGCCACAATGGCCAATCCATTTAATAAACCTAGGGTAAAGTATTGGTTAGTAATGGATTTTAAAACTGGCTGACCTAGACCTTTTACACCGATCATAGAGGCGATAACCACCATGGCAAGAGCCATCATAATGGTTTGGTTGATGCCAGCCATAATGGTTGGCATGGCAAGCGGTAGCTGGACCCCAAATAAACGCTGTTTTGGTGTGGCACCATAGGCGGTGGCAGCTTCTAACGTTTCGTGCGGTACTAGGCGTATGCCTAAGTTGGTTAAGCGAATAACGGGCGGTATGGCATAAATGACCACGGCGATGACACCAGGAATTTTACCTATACCCAAAAGCATCACGACAGGAATCAAATAAACAAAGGCTGGCATGGTCTGCATGATGTCTAAAAAGGGCGTAATAATGGCTTGTGTCCGGTTTGACCGAGCCATCATAATCCCTACGGGTATGCCTAAAATGATTGCCAAGAAGGTGCACACGGTAATAATACTTAGGGTTCGCATCGTATTATCCCACATACCAAAATAGCCAATGGCTAACAAGGAAAGGGAGACACCAACACAAAGTTTCCAAGAGCGGCTCATGAAGTAGACTAAGCCAGCTAAAACCCCTAGCACTAACCACCAAGGTGTATTCAGCAGTAAGTTTTCAAACCACACTAGGAAACTCAGTAGGGGGTCGAAGAAAGCTTCGATTTGATCACCGTAGGCGCGTGAAAAGTCACGGTAGGCACCATCCAGTGTTTTTCGTATTCCCAGAAGTTCTCTGCGGCTCATATCGGGGAATTCAGTGAGCCAGGATTGATCAGCCATAGTATTTTCTTTCGGTTATATCAGGTAGGAAAAAATCACGAGCAAGGAGTAGGCTCGCTCGTGATGTGGTTGCCATCAGGCAAACTTACAAATTATCGAGAGCTTCCAAGAGTTTGTTTTTAACATCCTTGCTGACCCATTTAGACCAAACGTCCTCATGTTCAAACATAAAGTTCTCTGCGGCATATTGTCCATCCGCTTGGTTTTCTTCGATCCACGCAAGTAGACCATTCATTTGTTCATTGGTGAAAGAGCGTTTACCTAAGTAGGCATAAGCCTCAGGCGATTTTTCCGCAAATTCATCCGTGGTAATGGTATACACAGGTGAAGGTGGATACATAGACACGGTGGGTTCTAAACAGTCAGCTAAGGCAATACAGTTGATGAATTCGTCTTTGTTAACGCCAGAACCAAAGTCGACTTTCACCATCTTGTATTTACCTAATACGGCTGTTGGTGCCCAGTAATAACCAAACCAAGGTGCTTTACGCTCATAAGCTTTGGCGATTGAACCAGCTAAGCCTGCACCAGAACCAGGGTCAATTAATTCAAAACCAGCCTCGTCTAATTTCAAGGCGCGGAATAAGTTTGCACCGGAGATCTGGCAACCCCAGCCAGCGGGACAGCCATAGAAACCAGATACGCTGTCGTCTTCTGGGTGTGGAAATTCTTTTGCGTGCTTGATTACGCCTTCAATGGTCGCCAGCTCAGGGTCTTTTTCGACCATGTAAGCGGGTACCCAAAAACCTTCTTCACCACCGTCAGACAGCGATTTGCCAGCCAGTTTTAAGCGACCTTCATCAACACCTTGATTTAATACGGCATTGAAGGAGTTGGTCCAAAGCTCTGGCGCAATGTCTGGCTGACCTTTTTCGATCATTGAGGTGCCAGTAGGCATGGTATCGCCTGGCACCAATTCAGCGTCACAGTCAAAGCCATTGGTTAGAATGAATTTATCAATATTGGCGATCAGTGATGCAGAGCTCCAGTTCATATCAGCAATGGTGACTTTACCGCATTCATGGTGAGCGGCGAATGCACCTGACGCGCCTAGGGTAAGGGCGACAGAAAGCAGTAATTTACTTTTCATAGTGGTGTCCTTTAGTGATGAGTTCTATCAAATTTGTTGGTTTATTTTTATAGAAAGCTGCCTATTAATTTACATCTCTAATCATTATATATCAAATGTTTAGCCGTTTAAGTTGTGATTAAATGTATCTAAAACCCATAGTTTGGTTACCCTTTAAACGAAAAAAGGGCATGGGTAAAGTGACATTATTATGCTGAGGTTAGAGGTGTAAATTGTTTTTTTATCTGAGTTTGCTGTCGCCTTTTTTTGCTCACCACTGACTGTACTTTTATGTCATCAGTTTGATGAGTTGGCATTCATACAAAAAACGGTAAGATGTGTTCCTTAATAATCATTTAACGGCGATATTTTGGCTGAAAAAAATCAGTCAATTATGTCCATAGAGGCGCTTTTTTGTTAGCGAAAAATCATACGGCCGAGACTTTGGTTGGTTTGCTTGAGCGTGTTGCTCAGAAGGATCAGGCTGCCTTCTCTGAATTGTATCAAGCGACGCATCGGAAACTTTTTGGCATCGTTTTACGTATCTTATGTAAGCAGGCTTTAGCAGAAGAGATTCTACAAGAGGTCTATTTAACTGTTTGGCAAAAAGCCTCCGTTTTTAATTCAGAAGTGGCTTCCCCAGTGACTTGGTTAGCCACTATCGCTCGCAATAGAGCCATTGATGAAATACGTAAAACACAATTGCCTGAACAGGAAAACGATGTGGATTTTGACCTTATTCTGGACGACAAGATGAGACCTGAAGAGGCAACGTCACAACGAAAAGAGCTGCAAAAACTTGAAACTTGCTTGCAAGGGTTAGAGTCTCCAAAAGCGGAGATGATAAAAGCAGCGTATCTAAATGGTGAGTCACGTGAACAGCTATCAAGGCGCTTTAATCAGCCACTTGGAACCATAAAAACTTGGTTACACCGTAGTATTAAGCAGCTACAAGGTTGCATGAAATGAAACAGGATCTAGAAAACGAAAATATCGACATATTAGCGGCGGAATACGTGCTTGGCACTTTGTCTCAAGATGACAGACAGTGGGTGGCCGATCGTGCTCAGCAAGACGATGAATTACAACTGGCTATTGACCGTTGGCAAGCGCATTTTGTCGGATTAAATGAATATGTTACGGACGAGCGCCCTAGAGCCGATTTATTAGCTGACATACTGGCAAAAATCCCCGCTCAACCTGGGTCGGAAGTTCAAGCACATGGGCGAGATGAAGTAAGCCTACTTCGTCAGCAATTGTCTCGTTGGCGACGACTCACCTTCGCCAGTGTTGCGATGGCAGCATGTTTGTTAGTGATGTTGGTGATTAATCCTTTTACCTCTACATCACCTGAGTCGCCTTTTGTTGCTGTTTTTCAGGCTGACGATCAGCAGCCAGCGTTTATTATGTCATTGAATCTGGAGACTCGAGCACTAACAGTGCGTTCAGTAACGGCTAAAAATCCACAAGGAAAGACTTATCAGCTTTGGATTAAGTCGGATGAAATTGGTCCAAACCCTCGCTCACTGGGGGTGTTGGGTTCTGTTTTGGAGCCTGTTCAAAGACAGGTTGATTTTGATGCTAACATCATTCGACATGCCACTTTTGGGATCAGTGTTGAGCCAAAAGGAGGTTCTCCAACTGGCTTGCCAACGGGGCCAGCCATTCATGGTTGGTTGTATCCAACAGAAATTTAAGAGAGTTTTTTTAATTTAAATTTCATTAAAAATCAATGTCTTGAGTTTTTATATCTAAAAAATAGACTCAGCTTGAAACTTTTTTCATCGCCTCTCGTAACTTAATAGGAGCAATTATTTTTTTAATTTTATTAGAGGTTTGTTATGAAAAAATCGATTTCACGTATGACATTGGCATTGGGTGCGTTGGCTATCACTGGGGCTGTTTTTGCTGGTCACCACGCAATGGACGATAAGTTGATGGTGAAGGGGAGTAATCAAGACGTCTCTACTGGTACTGTCACGGCTGATACTATCATGGCGGCAGAAAATGGCTGGTTGGTTGTGCACCGCACGAATAAAAATATGAAGCCAGGTCCTGTTGTTGGTCATGCTCCGTTGAAAAAGGGTGAGAATAGCCAAGTGACAGCAATACTGACAGAGCCTGTCAAACCAGGTCAAATGCTGATGCTGATGTTACATGGTGAAGCGGGTGGTACGAAAACGGGTATTTTTGAGTACACTTTAGGGGCGAAAGAAGACGGCCCAATAAAAGTCGAAGGTAAATTGGTAATGGATGTTATTACCGCCAAATAATCCTCAGGCCATGGGTGCAAGTGACGTGATGTTCATGCTTCGCTCATGGTCAATCTCGATCCAATCGAATAATTAGACGGTGTGTGAGCAAGACTTCTTCTTTGAATTGATCCAAGGTGTTTAGAAATGCGTAAGCTTACCAGTCAGTACAATATTGGATAGCTTAATATGACCTTGTTTGAACATGAGATTTCCCGTGTTATTGAAATGGCTTGGGAAGATAGAACGCCTTTTGAAGCCATAGCCAGAGAGTTTGGCTTGTCTGAGTCCGACGTCATTAAGTTAATGCGCTCCGAGATGAAAGCGTCCAGTTTTAGAATGTGGCGTAAGAGAGTGACTGGTCGCAGGACTAAGCATAATCATCTCCGTTCGCCAGATGTCTTACGAGCTTACAGCCCTGCTCAATACAAGCCTAGATAGGGTTAATTTATGTCTCTACTAACCAATAATAGGCGTAGCCGGTTATTAAGGCTGGTATTGTTGAATACAGAGTGGCTAGCATGGCGGCTTTTGGGGCAAGAGCAATCGCAGGAAAAAGAGCATCCCCATCATTACTGATGGCGTTTGCCAGTTGTGCTGATAAGGGGATTGCCCCTTGTAAGTACAGACCTGTGACCATGATTTGGGGGCCGCAACCAGGCAATAAGCCGATAGCGGCTGCCACGAAAATGCTACTCGCTCCCCATTGCTGTAAAGCGTTTAATAAGCCATCACCAGTTGCATGTAACACCAGTTCAAAGCACAGAAAAGCGACCACGACCCAGCTGGTAACAAACTGAGTATCTTGCGCTACTTTGCGAATCCAGTGCTTGGGTAGGGGGTTGTCATTTTCCTTCGCCAATTCGGAAAAACGGTCACTTTTAGCCGACAGTGCCCACAACAGCAAACAAGCAAACCCCGCAATGGCCCCCAGAGTCTCGATTAATTGATCCGGTAATCCTAATAATTTATTAACATCGTATTGCATGGCCATTAATAAGGCGACAATACTCACTGGTACAATTAATAAGCACCAAAAGGCAATATTGATGCGGCTCACCCAGACATCAAATTTGCTGGGCATCTGGAGCTGTTTGATTGCGTCAGTGGGCGGCTTAGGTGTTTCAAGCTGAGGGCTGGGTAAAAACCAAGAGGTAAATAATCCCGATATAATGCCGACTAAAACACTTATTGGTAAAACAATCATAGCGTCTTCAGGTCGTTGGCTAATTAATAAGAAGGCAGCGTCTCCCATGGTACTGGTCAATACGGCGACAACCGCACCAAAACCAATTTTGCCTTGCGTATACTGAGTGATAATAACAATGGCGCCACCACAGCCGGGTAAGACTCCCATGACACCAGCAAAAACCACTTCTCTATAAGGTTTATGGCTCATCCATTGTTTCAGACCTGAGGTATCTAGGTGATGACTTAGACCGTAATACAGAGCCAGTGTGGCGGCGACAAACGCTGAGACTTGTAAGAAGGCGTCTGATAAGACACTAACCACCATGCTTTGCAGGCTTGGGGTAAGCCAGAGTATTAGGACAGCAACTGGTATGAATCCACGTTTGTTGATGTGTATTGCTTTTGCAGCACGATGGAGGGTCATTTGATTGGAAAGCAAGTTTCTGGCCTATTTGTTTATGCTAATAAAAATAATTATCATTTATATTTGAAAAAATTCAAGTTATTTATTGATGAAGATGTGTAAATCGTTGTGATTGAAGGTAAGTCACACTGTGCGTAAGAGAGTACAGAGACTGGGTTTCGTCATCCCAGTATTTTAAGTGGCTGTAAAGTTGGTTTTAAACTGTGGCGAAATACTGTTATCAGGACGGGACAGCGAAAAAGAAAAAAGGCGATCATTGAACTGACCCCCAATAGTTGGACATTCCAATTACTGGGGGTCTTTTTATGTCCAAATATCACAGAGCATTTAAACTGTCTTTAGCCAAGTTATCTCAACACCAAGGCTCAAGATCCATTGCCCGAA
>NZ_JSEE01000001.1 GCF_001625355.1 Marinomonas sp. TW1 | reverse complement strand
GTCTGGGGTGTGTAATTTGTTTTTAGAGCGAAAGAAAGCGAGGCCTAGTCGGCCTCGCATGGTAAAGCAATCAAAGACGAGATATCCGGTATCTCGTAATACTGTTCCGCTTAAGTGAACAGCGTTAGCCAATGTTGGCCCCTTTTTTGTGGTGCTTTGCGGGTGGTCGAGCGTGTTCATTACCTAGCGAAAGAGGTATTGCGTAATTTGTTCATAAGTTTCTTCTGCGGCCAGTAAAATGGGCGGGAAGTGGGAATGATGAATCGCATCGGGCCAATGTTGCGCTTCAAGCGCCAAGCCTGAGTAGCCTGTTAAGGCCACCTGATTAATGCTGTTGTTCGCTGGTAGGGCGATATGGCGACCATCGTATATTTGAAGACCCGGTTCGGTAGTTTGCAGTTCTAGCTCTATGCCTGTCAACGGGGCTTTAAGCGTCGCGACTTTTTGGATCGATCTTGGGGCCAAAGACAAGCAAAAGTTGGTATCAAGGCCGGGGTAATCGTCGCGACCGATTGTACGTAGATGAGTGAAGTCGAATTGACTGCCAGCGGTGGGGCTGACTTCGCCGGTCGGGATTAGGTCTTGATCGACAGGGAGATAATGGTCTGCATGGACGCAAAGTTTGTGGTCCAGAATAGAGCCATGGCCATCTAGATTAAAGTAGCTGTGGCCGGCTAGGTTGCATAAGGTAAGTTGGTTGCTTGAGGCTTGTATCTTCATTTCCAAGCCTTGTTCCAGTAGTTGGTACGTGACCGCAATGATGAGCTGACCAGGGAATCCCATCTCTTTATCTTGTAGAGTGACTTGAAGGGTGACCCTGTCATCGGATTGTTTGATGATCTGCCAGTTTTTGCAATCGGTCCCATTTGGACCGCCGTGTAATTGGTGTGGGCTAGGGGAAGAGGGAGTGAGTTGATAAAGATGATCCCCAATTTTTGCCTGACTATTGGCAATTCGATTCGCTACTCGCCCTACGATGGCGCCAAAATATCGACATGGGCCTAAGTAATCTGCAACTTGCTGAGAACCGAGCACCATGGAGTGTTGATAGCCTTTTAAATAGACGGCTTGAAGACTCGCGCCAAGCGTTAATATATCAACGGTGATCTGGCGATTACTGAGACGAACTGTTTGCACTTTTGATAAGTCAGTGAGTGACATTTATTACCGTCCTTTTGGGGCAGAAAGGTAGTTTCTGCTGAGCGAACATTTGTTGTTATTGTGTTCTTTTCGGACTGATGCTTTGTGAGCAACTTCCCTAAACAAACATGAAAGAATCATTATTTACTAATCGGGTAATGAAAGGCAAATTTGCGACAGGATTAATGGGGAGTGTTATTGGTTAAAAAAAGCCCACTCACAGTAGTCACTATGAGCGGGAAAACAAACCAGCAAGCATACTGGGGGAGGTTATAGGGCTGAGCTAGGCCAGTGGCCCACCGACTATGGTATTGCGTAAACCTTCGATGATGTTGTCACCTTTTTCTTGGCGTAATTCATCGTACCAAGCTTGGGTTTCCTGCATGTTTTTTCCATGAGTAACATCACAGCGTTTACGAGCTTTTAGAACCAGATCTTTTACGCGGAATCGGCGTTCGGATTGATAGTCGAGCAAAGCGGCTTCTATGTCTGTGTTTTTGGCGAAGCATTGGCCCAACACTACGGCGTCTTCTAGTGCGGAGCAGCCGCCTTGACCTATGTCCGGTGTGGTGCTGTGTGCTGAGTCGCCCAGTAGGGCAATTTTCTCTTTTACTAAAGTGTCGAAAGGTTCGATGTCATGAATTTCGATGCGATTAGTGGTGTCAGGATCGATTGCCGCGATCAGTTTTTGCACTGGCTCAGCCCAACCTGCGAAGTATCCTGCTAAATCTTGCTTAACGCTGTTTTTGTCTTCATCGAGCCCTTTTGGTAGTGGCACATCGAAGAAGAAATAAAAACGTCCATCGGCGATTGGCATAATGGAGACGCGTTTGCCTTCGCCAACAAAGGTTGTCCATTGGTTTGCTGGTGCAATGTCTTCGTCTATGTCCACCAAGCCATTCCAGTTAACGTAACCCGCATAACGGCGTTCTGTATCATAGCCTAAGACATGAGCGCGCACTTTTGAGTGCGTACCGTCGGCGGCAATCATGACGTCACCGGAGACTTGTGTGCCATCGGTGAAGTAGGCGGTCACACCATTCGCTGATTGTTCAACGGACTCAATGCGTTTGCCGAATTGAATTTTCTCTTTGCCCCACCAATCGATCATTTGGCTTTGTAGATCGGCGCGAGACACTGGGCAAGGGCGTTCACCCACCGCTTCGACTAATGGCGTTAAGCTAAATTGCGTCATAACCGTACCTGTTAGGCCATCCTGGTAGGCTAAATAATGCATGGGGCCACCCAGTTGATCCATGATGTGGCCCATGCCGAGATGATTCATGCATTTGACGCCATTTGACCAAATAGACAGTGCGGCTCCGACCGGTTTAATTTCTTTTACGGCTTCAAAGATGTCACATTCAATACCTTGTTGTTTAAGAGCCGCTGCAGCGGACATACCACCGATACCAGCGCCAATGATCAATGCTTTCATCTTGTTATTACCTCATTGCTAAATACAGATGTTGATTGTTTGTCTAATTTGAATCGCTTATTGCAGTATTTAGTCGCAATAAATGTGCCACGAAACAAATGATCCCAAAAAATAATTTGTGAAACCTTTGTTTTATTGGCTTTGAGTGAAAGCGTTTGTTGAACAAGTGGACAAAAAAATGACTCACCAGAGTGAGTCATTTTATGTAGAAGGATGAAAGTTGTGAGTTAACTTGGTGCGGATGCCTTTTCTTGGTGCGATGGAGCGGGGGTAAATCGTACTAGCTACCGCGATACGTGCTGTAAGAATAAGGCGAAACCAGCAATGGAATGTGATAGTGCGAAGAGTCGTCACTGATGCCAAAACGAATATTGACGACGTTTAAAAAGCTTGGGCTAGGCAATGGAACACCTTGCTGTAAAAAATAGTCTTCTATGGCAAATTCCAGTTCATACACTCCGCAGACAAAGTCTTGCTTGTCTAGTAGTGGCGCATCACAGCGCCCATCGGCGTTGGATGTCGTAGAATGAATTAGCTCTTTTTGACCATGATGATTATGTCGAAATAATTGTATGTTGACTCCGGCTGCCGCGATGCCTTTTGTGGTGTCTAGAATGTGTGTTGTGAGATAGCCCATTTTGTCTCCTCAATAAAGTTCAATAGGTGAAGTTAGCCTATTTTTTGCAGATCAAACGTCCACTGGTTGAAATGATGATGAAAGCATTGTTTCATAGTAGTCAATAAATGTGCCATATGTTTTATGGTTTTTAAACGATGTTCCTATCACGTCTTTTTGTGGTGGGCGGTTGGAGAAATGAAATGTCTAAGCGAGAAGCCGTACTAACGACCACAGATGAAATGGAATTCGTAACACTACTTGGTAGTATTTATGAACATTCCTCTTGGGTTGCGGAGCAGCTTTGGCGACTTAAATCGCAGCATCCAGCGGGTTCTTATGATGATATGTCGAAAATTCAGCAGGCGATGCGAGGCATTGTGAATGCCAGTACAGAGGAGGAGAAATTAATCTTACTCAGAGCACATCCAGATCTCGCAGGTAAAGCGTCTCTTTCAGGTGAGCTGACGGATGCCTCTAAATCGGAACAAGCTGGCGCAGGATTAGATCAATGCAGTGAAGATGAGTTAGCCCACTTTTTGCAACTGAATGATGCCTATCACAGCCGCTTTGGCTTTCCTTTTATTATGGCGGTAAAAGGGGCGACGAAGGCACAAATTTTGGCTGGGTTTATTGAAAGAAGCCCAAATGATTGGCGAACCGAATTTGATCGCGCGATGCAGGAAGTTCATAAAATAGCTGGGTTTCGATTGGCCGAGTTTTAGGTATTTTCAAGGTAACAAACCCACTTATTGATACGAAGTAAGTGGGCTTGTGAATAGAGGGAGTGGCGTTTCCCCTGAGTGTTCTGGTTATTTTTTAGGGAAGAGTCGAACGACAACGTGTTCAAAACCATTGGCTTTAATTTTTCGTTTTGCCGCATCGCCGGTTTCTGTCCAAGTCATTAACTCACCTTTTTTGTCGATGTATACATAGTGTTGAATTTGGTCTTTTTGAGGGCCGGCACCTTGTGCTTTCATGATGCCATAAATGCCTTCTCCTAGGTGCTTGGTGGTATTGCTCCAAAGCTCGTCAATGGTGGGATATCGATTGAAAATTTGAATCATCATTGGGAGGCGATATTTACGTTCTAAGTAGTCACAGATGGCTTCGGGAACCAGCCCAAAACCAGGACGGTTCGTCCAATCCCAATGGGTTACGCCTAATAATTCCTCGAGTGTGATGTTACTGTATTCACCACCAAAGTCCCCCGTAAAATTGAGCGATTGATTCAGTGCGGTGGCCACTTTATCTGTACCAATTAAGCGATCGTGCTCGATCTGTGTTCTGAGCCAATGTTCAGCAAAATTGGTGCTACTGCCGTAAAGTCGTTCGAAGTCCTCCAGTGTCATTTTGTTGTTGTCGATCAATAACTGAATCATGTGCGTGAAACCACAGATTCCCTTATCGTCCTGAGAAATTTGTGATTTGTCTGTAAAATTCTTGCCCATAAATATTCTCCAAAATTGCTTTGATGTCTGTTTATTGTCTAGTAAATGATGTGGACTCTCTTGGTCAAAGTTAGGGGGATTGCGGTGTAATTAATGGAGTAATTTACGGTGTAATGAACGGAGTAATTCATCGTCAAAAAAGCCTATTGAATGTGACGGCGATGAAGTGTCTGGCTAGTATGGAGAGGCTTAACCTTGAGAAGGGAAGAGTGTCTATTTGAGCAGAGCGAAAGTGATGCGAAGATATAAAAAAGGCCAGCGTGTCTGCTGGCCCTGCTATTCACAAAGAATGGCTTATTGTGCTGTGAGTTCTTCTTTCATGTCTTCCACTAAATCACAAGACCAGCCCCAGGCGATTTGCTTTTCGACAAATTCGGCCGCTTTATTTTCACAGTATCCTGCTTTATTTTTAGCGTTCCAAAGTGTCTTAGTGTTTCCCGCTTTAGTGTACTGAACTTCACAAGGTAGACGATTACCTTCTGGGTAAACCACTTCAATCACGCGGTTTTCATTATCATGGACACATAAAGTTTTTCTGTTTTCGATGGCGTTTGCTGACGTCGCAAGGCCAGCCAAAACTAGGGTCAGTCCAAAAGCTAAAGACTTATGTAATTTAGTCACAGCGAATTCCTTTCAAATATCATATTGGGTTTGGGGATAGCTTGATCAACCATTTCCAGCAAGGTAAATGATTTGTAAATTAATGTAACTGATTGTTATGGCAGGATCAATGTGAAATCTTTACAGAAGGAACAAGTAACAATTCGCGCTGAGTCGAATTGTTACTCATCGTTTGTGTTTTATGAGACGTGTTGTGCTTGCTCTACCGCATCCTGACGGATTTCTTCAAACTTATTGAATGCCTGAGCCACCTTTTGTGTTTCCGAGAAAGAAAGGGAAATAGAGGTGTGACATTGAGGGTTGGAACACTTAAAGCTTTGCCCCGCTAGCAGTAAATTGGATTCAATAACAATAGGGGATTGGCAATCTGGGCAATTGATTTCAGTTTTAACACTCATCTTGTTTCTCCTTATTAAGGTGATGTTAATCTTTTGATGGAAGTGGGGCTAAGTTTTTGGTGAATATGTCTAAAATCGCTGTCATGCCTTTGGGCAGTGGTAATTGCCCTGCGGTAAGACTGACTTCGTAATTAGCGCCTGCAGAAGAATTCCCAGAGTCTTTCCCTTTGCTAGACAAAGTACCATGTAGTTCGGTATCAAACTCATGAGATTTATAAGCGTCTGTCATGCCTTTGCTGATAGAGCGTTGTTTGCGTTCTGTTGAGGTCTCTTTGGTAAATTCCCGAGAGCTTTTGACTTCCATTTGAAATGAAATTTTCAGCGTCTCAATCGCCAATGAATTAATCGGAATTAATGTCATTAATGGGATAGCAAAGTCCATTTTAATCGGATTTGCACGGGGGGTACCTTGTGATGTCAGTACCTGCCTCTCTAATTGAAATTTAATCATCACTGGACGTAAGTCGTCACTTTCCTCAGAAGTCTTTTCAAAGCAATTGGAGATGATGAACTGTGTTTGAGATTGCGCAATCATTGCATTGGCATCGGTGGCGGCTTTTAAGGGCGCACCGATGAGTGCTTTCATCGGCAGTCCAGAAAATTGATTTGCGATACTTTTAGTGGCCATTGGGTGTTCCTTTTAATCATCCATTAAGCTGATTTAGCCTGGGATTTGTGCTCTTAAGGTGCGCTCATAACCTTCGATGAGGCGTTTTAAACCTTCTGGTGGCTCGCTTCCCGTTAAGGTGATTTCGATTTTGGTGTTGGCTGAGTCAGAGCTGTCTTTATTTCCTCCGATAAAGTTTCGTTTCTTATTAGGATCAGGGAAAGACACCATGAGTTTATCGTCTTTACTGGTGGTCACTTCCAATTCTGTTGAGAACTTCACTTCGGTGATGCGAGGAGAAGAAATAGGACAAAGTGCTAAAATGGGGATTTCAGCCGTGACATTTTCAATGCCATCCGCAGTACGACTGGGGAACTCCATCGCGCAGGTTTTGGGACGCAACACAGGTTCCTTATTGTGTGGATCTTTTGGGTCGTCTCTTTCTTCCTCATCAAAAAAGCGTTTGATGAAATCGATGGTTTCACCTTCAACGGATTTGGCGGCATCCTTAACGCTCTTGTGGATAGCGCGCATTAAACTTTGAAATTCAATCATTCTCTTTTCCTTTTTATATAAAAAGCGGAAAGTGGAAGCGAGATCAACTCGCTTCCACGCTACTCACTAGGATGAACCGTTATTAATTGGCTTTTGCTTCATCTTTCAACATGATTGGATCGATGTTTTTAGTGAAGGCATTGATAATGGTAGTCACACCCGTTGGCAGAGGCAGTTGTCCTGCATGGACATCCACTTCGTACTTGGCTTGGTTAGACGCTTCGTAATGCTCTTTCTGAGAAGAAGACGATTTACTGTTATGGGAAACAGAGCCATGTACTTCAACGGAGAATAACCCCGCATTGTATTTGGCGGTGATATCCGCTTTAGCGGCCGTTTCTTGTTCTTGGCTGCTTTCATTGTCTTTTGACGTAGAGCTTTTGACTTCCATTTCAAAGTGCACTTTCACGTCGTCCACTGCCAAAGAGTTGAGCGGAATCAATGTCAGCAAAGGTAGCGTGAATTTGACTGTCGCTGTCGGAGGGGTTGCGGCCGTGCCATCCGGCTTAACAATCGAGCGGGTGATGTTGAAAGACACCATAATGGGTTCCAAATCATCGCCTTTTCTGTCGAAGCAGGTACTTAACATGAACTGGGTTTGAGTACGTGCCATCATGCCGTTGGCATCGGTTGCTGCTTTTAGAGGGGCGCCGAGAAGGGATTTCATCGGTAAGCCACTAAACTGTTGTGCCATTGAAGCTAATCCAGACATTATTGTCTCCTTGATTATCAAAATTTGAGCATTTTTAGAGCGAATTTCCTGCTCTGCTTATCACCTGTCTCAGCCTTTCTCATTGCTGAAATGTCCGATCCCCTTATCTGATAACCATTTGTAGACGATTGGATTTCAGCATTAAAAATTTAAGTCACTGCATGACTGGCTGATGAGATGACTGTGTCAGGTTAGATAAGTGTTTTGTTTAAAACTTGGTCAAATGAGGGGGATTGTTATGCGCAATTTGACTGTGTTTTTTTCGGTGCTAATCACTTGCAAGCATGTCGTTTGTTTGACATGAAAAAGCCAAACGTTCTCTGATCTTTAACAATTACTTCTGTTTAATGTTGAAAAGCTTATTCGTTTTTTTTGGGGGTGTGAAAACGAAAATGGCATATAAATCAATCTGCCGGCTAATTTTAGTCACAGTCAATGACGATGTGATATGCCTTCAGAAGGCGTTACATCTCATTCTAAAGCGGCTGGAAACTAGCGGATGTTTGTTAATAAATCTCTGACGCTTGCGTCAGAGATTTTCTCATCTAGTGGTTATACCTTAGACACGATGACGTTCTAGTTATGAGGCATAAGCATGTTTGCGTTTCTTACGTTGCTGGTTTCGATACTCTCTGGGAGTACAGCCAGAATAACGCTTGAACATTTTCTCAAAATGACTCAAATCACCAAACCCAGATTGCAGACAAATATCCGTAATACTGTGATTGGGGTATTCAGCTATTTTACGTTTAGCAAACTCAATCCTCATTTGATTGAGTAAGGGTTTAAACGAGAGGCTTAAATGCTCTCTGAACAGAAAGGAGAGGTGGGATGGGCTAGTAAAGGCGGCGGCGGCAACGCCTTCTAAACATACTTCATCTAGAAAGTTTAGACTTAGAAAGTTTAAGGCTTTTTGAATACTAGGGTGAAGGTGATCATAACCATCCAGTTGGTGACTGAGTAACCGGTCAATGAGCTCGTCTTTGAAAGGCGGTGAGGTGATGTCAATAATGCCAAGGTCGAGAATGTCTTTGGCAGTTATTTTAGCATCACAACACGATGCCAAAAATAAAATCAGTCTATGCAACTCGACGATATTACCAGGCCAATCGTATTGTTTTAGCAGAGATAGCGCGGAGTCTGTGATGTCTAAGTTTAATTCGAGGCTCGATAAGATAAAGCCTATGTGTTCTTGGATGTCTTCAGATCGTTCTCTTAAAGGCGGTAGATGAAAGTTAAACTGAGGGGTAGTGACGCCGAATATTTCATTCATCCATTGTTGTGGCTGACAGGAAAGATCCATTTTGGCACATGAGATGATGAGATGAATTTGATTTTGCTTCAGCCCCATAAAAAAATCGTCATCTGACAAAAGAGAGATTAAGACATCTTTGTTGGCGTCACTCAAATAATCAATGTCTTCGATATAAAGCGTTCCCTCTTTTGCTAACTGCATGCTTTTTAATAAGTGCTCTTTGTAAGAGATCGCATCAATTAAATTGGCTGGAACGCAGATAAATTTACCTTTGTGTTTCTTACTAAGATGATGAATATGCCAAGCGGCTGCGGTTTTTTCACAGCCATTTTCCCCGGAAAGAAAGATGGCAAAAGGGAGGCGAGAAGCGAATTCTATCTGCTTTTTTACTCGAATGATGGCATCAGAATGCCCAAGAATAGGGTAATTCTGATAACGTTGAGAAGTAAAACTGTATGGTGTAACGCGTAAATCATTAGGGGGTATATAACTATAGGATAGCTCATTTATCATAATTTAATTCCTTTTAT
This sequence comes from Marinomonas sp. TW1, assembly GCF_001625355.1. Taxonomy (GTDB): domain Bacteria; phylum Pseudomonadota; class Gammaproteobacteria; order Pseudomonadales; family Marinomonadaceae; genus Marinomonas. Next base: position 320,297 of record NZ_JSEE01000001.1, on the reverse strand, counting down.
GATTTCGGTTTGAACTTTAATCCTAGATCTCAAATTAGGTTTTTTAATTGGTGGTTCATACTGAGTATGCGGTGAAATATGCGAATGGACGGCGAATCTGATTGTAAAAATGCGATTCAAGCCGTTTATAACCATGGAAAATAGCATGGTAATAGGGCTGGATTGCAGATTGTGTTGAGCTAACTATTTGTTATCTTTTGTAAGTTTTTCTGATAAGACGGATGTTCAGCAAACTTATTTTTATCTTTCCTAGAAAAAATGGATTAGTTGTTTGGCGTAGCGGTTGAATGGAAGCGATAGAAAGTAATACGAAAATGCTATTTTTCTATTTTATAATATGACTATGCCGTTATCGTTATTTTTAGATTTTCTAATTTTTTTTCATGGTTTTATGAAAATATATATCGTGATGTTATAAATAATAAAGTCATATTTTTTAAGTGTTTTCACCAAGTTATATCGTTCGTTATTTAAGAAGATGTTTTATCTTTTTAAATAATGATTAGAGCGTATTATATGAACGATATTCTTGATAAATCCGCTTTGGAATCGGCTGAAATAAAGTCCAGTATTAAAAGTGAGGCACTTTTTAAACTCATTGGTTGGCTGGTGACTTTATCTCTCCCCTTATTGTTGTTTTTCAAATTGCCTCAACAGGTTGTTGAGCAGTCGGGTTCTGAGGGCGTGATTTTTTTGGCACTCATTGCTGGTGCTGTGAGCATGTGGGTGTTTAGACTCACGCCTAATTTTGTTCCTTCTCTCTTGGTTACTGTGTTATCCGTGATATTGAATTTAGCGCCACGAGACGTAGTGATGGCTGGGTTCGGGTCAAATGTCATTTTCTTGGTGCTCGGCATGTTTTTATTCGCCGCCATGATAAGCTCTTCTGGTTTAGCAAGAAGAATTTCTTTATGGCTGATCACCAGCTTACCAAATAACCGTTTTACGCAACCCTTTATTCTATTTGGTCTGGGGGTGTCGCTATCGACTCTTATCCCTTCGCCATTAGGACGGTCTGCCATTATGACGCCTTTGGCATTAGATCTCGCAAGATTGTCTAACAACCCTCATCGTCAGGCGACGTTGCAAGTGAGTGCACTCCAAGGTGGTTTCTTACTGTGCACCGTGTTTTTAACGGGAAATCCTCTTAACTTTGTGATGCTGGGCTTTTTGGATATGCAGACGCAGTTCTACTTTCAGTGGGGCAATTGGCTGCAAAGCACCTTTATAGCAGGTTTAGTTTTATTGGCCTTTTATCTGTTGTGGCTGTTATGGCGTTGTCGTCATGAAGAGACGGTTTCGAGTCATGAAATAGAGAGGTTAAGGCAAGAATTTAAATCATTGGGCGGCCTAGACAATAAAGAGAAAGGCGCCATGGTTTCCATGATGATCTTAGTCGGCGCTATTTTAACCATGTCTTTTCACCACATCGAATTGGCTTGGATTGCCTTATTCATTGCTATGGCGGTCTTTTTGTTTGATGGTTTAACGGTGGCCGATATGCGCAGCCGAGTCGATTGGCCTACCTTGTTGTTTATTGCCTCCATTGTGTCTTGGGGTCCGATGATCCAACATTTGAATTTAGATTTATTAGTATTTGAACACTTAAAGTGGCTGGGAATATACATCTCAAACCGCCCACTTGAAGGCATTTTATTGCTTAGTCTGGTGGTCTTTGGCACTCGTCTGTTTTTCCCTGGCGCGCCTACGTTTGTCATTTTAATGAGTGTCTTGATTTCTGTTTCAGGCAGTTCTGCTTTGTCACCTTGGGTTCTGGGCTTTTGCCTGTTATTACTGAGTGAATCTTTCATCTTCTCCTATCAGCACGGTGTCGCCGCACAGGTCGGTTCGGCTTTAAGCGATGAACAACTATTGCACAAAGACATGCAGAAAGCCTTTCTGACATCCAATATTTGGTTCTGTTTTGCTCGGGTGGTCGCATTATGCGCCTCATTAACCTATTGGTCGCATCAAGCATTGATTTAAGGAGATTGAAAACATGAAAATGATTAACAGCGTCATTAAATTGATCATTCTGTTTGTCGTATCCATTGCCGTGGTATTGGTTTGGCAGCATAAAAAGAACGAGCCTAGAGTGTATGTGATTCACTCTTATAACACGGATTTGAGTTGGGTGAATTCGATCGATGAAGGCATATTAAGCAAACTTAAAAGCGATTTTTCGTCTACGCAGGTTCGTTTTCATTACATGGATTTAAAAAATCACAACGGATGTAATTTTCGCCGTCGTGCAACAAGGGATGTGTTGTATGGCATTAACGATTGGAAGCCAAACTACATACTTTTAGTCGATGACTTAGCGCAACAGCTTATTGGTGCGCATTATCTCGCCTACGAGGATAAGCGTTTCCCTGAGCAAAGCCTGGCAGAGCAGCTATTCAGTCAGGATTGTCCGGATCAGAACATCGATTTCTATCAACAAACGTACTTAAAAGACTGGGACGCTTTGCCACAAATTATCTTTGCCGGAGTGAATTACAGTGTGAAGCCATATGGCTACTTTGAGGCGGTCAATACTCAAGGTATCTATGAGCATAAGAACTTCGTTTCCCTATCTGAAACCTTATTGGATTTGAGTCATTTTTGTGGTGAAGAGAGAGCCACAGCGGTGTTACCGCTCAATGATAATTCCTCGACGGCACAACGAGAGCTCGTAAGTTATCGTCAATATAGTTGGTTTCCTTTGCAGCTTATTGCCCCCGCCACCGTAGACACCTTTGCGCAATGGAAGCAGCAAGTTGAGCTTGCTAATGCGAATAAAGCCATGTTGCTGATTGCGAATTATCAGCAAGTTAAAACACAAGCTGGGAGTAATCAGTTTGTCCCCGCCAAACAATTGATCCACTGGACGATTGCTCATGCTAAGTATCCTGTCTTAGGAGCCGGTACCAACTTTGTTGACGACGGCGGCATGATGACGGTTGCTATCGCAGGGTTGGAGCAAGGTAAAGAGCTGGTGAACTTGATGAAATTTGATCGACAAGAGCTGGCACTTGTTGATAGTGGCGTTAAACGAGCAGAGCAGTTCTTAGTTGGATTGGCGGCTCGTAAAACCAAACAATTTTGTAACAACCGTTTGCCCGCTATTTATCAAGCCTATGCCAAAGAAACGGGGCTTTATCTTTTTGACGATGTGTCAGAGGTTTTGTATGCCGAACCTTGATACTCACAACGACCATCTAGTGATTCAAGCAGCAGAAGATTATCAATTACTCATTTTTGATATGGATGGGGTAATAGTCGACAGTTTAATGGTGATGAAGATGGCGTTTAGAGCTTCTCTATTTGATTACTTTGGGTTCTCCGTAACAAGTCGTTCTGTTGAGGCTTTATTCTGTGAATATCAGAAGCATTTGGGGAAAGGCTTTAAGCAGATTATGAGGGAGTTGGGGCTTCCCGAAGAATTGGCTCCCTATTTCGTTCGTCATAGCCGTTATTTGGCGGCTTATGTGCAGCCATACCAAGGCATGGATGAGTTATTAAAAACCTTAAAAAAACAAGGGAAAATCTTATGTGTTGCCACAGGGAAGGACGGCCAACGAGCTCGGGATTTATTAAATCGTTTGAGCTTATTGCAGTATTTTGATCAAGTAATGGGAGCGGATCAAGCGCCTGCAAAGCCTAATCCTACCGTGTTGCTTGACTACATGAAGCACTATGACGCCTGCGCTGAACGCACTTTAATGATAGGCGATGCCCCAGCCGATTTACTTTGTGCTAAACGTGCAGGTATCGCTTCTGTTGCGGCTTTGTGGGGCTACAACAAATTCGAAGATTTGGTGAGTTACCAGCCGAAATATTATTTTCATTCTCCTGCTCAAATGAAAGTGTATTTTTCTGGCAGGCAGCCATGAGTTTCATGCGTTTTATTCTCGCTATGGGACTGTTTATTCTCGCTACTTCTACGGTTGCCCGCGCTGAGTGTTTGGACGTTGCCAAGATGGAGAATACGAAACCCCTTCTTGTTGCGGTGAAGTTTTCTCCTCCTTTCCTTTATGAATCAAATGCCACTGTGATTGATCATGCTGGTTGGTCTGGCATTACGGCCGACTTGTGGCGAGAGATAGCAGACTGCCTAAAGCTTTCGTATCGATTTACCGAGTTTGTGGACGATCAAGAGATAGTCAGCGCGCTTAGTCAGCAAGAGGTTGATGTGGTGCTGGGACCTTTTGTCCCGAATGCTGAGGTGGAAGGTGTGGCAGACTTTTCTCACAGTTATTTTAAAGGCCACATTGGTGTATTAGTGGCAGAAGAGTCTGGGTGGGCAAGCCTTGTTCGCTTGTTGAAAAACTTCCCTTTTATGGAGACTCTTTTCGTTCTACTGGTGCTCTTATCCATGATGGTTTGTACTGCCTTATTGTACTGGCAAGCAGAACACAAAAGCCTCAATCCACTGTTTACCGATGGCCCATTAAGGGGATTTTATAACGCCATGATATGGGCAACCTTATTGGTGTTTTCAGGGCAGGGAAGTCCTTTTGAGGTGAAGCATAGAGTAGGTCAAGTATTGGTGATCATTTTGATGTTTTTTGGGGTGAGCTTTGTCTCCATCGTGACCGCATTATTGACATCCGCATTAACCTTGCAAGGCTTAGGGGCGCAAATAAGCAATGTAAAGGATTTGGACGGTAAGAAAGTAGCCTATCTGAATGCGCTTGATTCCGATTTGAAAGGCCAGAGTGTCGTGGATTTTTTACAGGAACACGGTATTCAAGATAGTCAGCAATTATTTTCTTGGAGTCAGGTTATGCTTGGTCTGCAAGAAAAACGCTTGGATGCCTTTATACACAGTAAAGAAGAAATGCAGTTTCTAATTAGCTCAGGCTATTTAAAAGGTGTAACGGTTTTGCCGCTTGATTTAGAGCAAAAGAACTATTCCATCATAATGACAAGAAACAGTTCACTTACTAAACCCATCAATAGACAAATACTCACCACAGTGAACAGCAAAGCTTGGCAGATTCACTATGAACAATACCTTCATTAACTTGTGTCGCTCGTCACGAATTACCCCGTGAATATCCGCTTTGAGGCCAATCTCTATTGCCTGCAAGTTTATATCCTTGCCTAAGAAGAGACGAAACCCACTTTACTTTATCGTGGAATGGCTCTTCTAAAAGGGAGATGACAGACATTTAAAGAGTCTGTATTTCACCTGATCTTATTTGGTGAGTTTTTAAACGGAAAGGAGCAATGCTATGACACAAAATATATATATGGTCAGATCCGCTTTTTGGGGAGCGGCAATGTCAGCCTCAAAAAATTCGACCCTTGATGTAACGGGAGAGCTGCAAGACATTTTAGATCAAGGACACACTCAAATCTTTTTCTCAAATGGCGGGATTTCTAAGCAGTATTTTAATGCTGGTTTTGCTGACCCTGCGCCAGGGCACACTAAAGGCTTTGGCTGTGCCGTTTTGGTGAATGGGCAAGAGTTTTGTTTTGCTTGTGCTGAAGGAGGAACCATAGATTTTGCCACCGTACCTAACAATATGTCGGCATAGTGTGGAAGGAGACTAATGTGTTGTCATTAGGAGGATTCTACACATTAGTCTTTTAACGATCATTTGGTTTTGTGGGCCACGCACTGACAGTCGAAGAGACGCCATTATTTTGTAATTGCTGTTTTGCTTGTTCGGCGAAAACCTCGCTTGAATAACGACCAACCAAAATAAAGAACCATTCTTTCTGATTGTCTGTGGCCTTTATTACCTGAAGAGGCGCATTGAATCGGATGCTTTGCGCTTTATTTGTTGCTTGTCTTAATTCTCGATATAACCCTACCCGCAAAGTATATTCCACATCTTTTTCTGAGGACGGTAAGTTCATACTGCTGAGTGAATAGGGAGCGCTCAGAGAATCACTGTCCACTGTGTAAACGGCATTATCAGGTTGTTTGGTATTAATATGAGTGGGTAAGTAGAGAACTAAAATGATCCCCACTAACAGAATATTGAAATAGATAATGATGGTTTTACGCATATGATTTCAGCTTAAAAGTATGTTTATAAAGACAACCTCCTACGGTATTGAGTATAGATAAGTTTCCAGATTTTGTTGTTTTTCTAAACAGAATTTTAGTTTACTAAAGCCAAACGGCCGTTTGGCTTGGTTTGATCACTTATTTTCAACAAAGTTGGCTTGGATGCGCTGATTGAGGAAATCATCAGCACGAATGGCTTGGTAACGTTTGTTTGGTCCTTGGATTATTTGCGATTTATTCGCCTGACAAAAGAAAGCGATAGAGTGACGGCTACCACAGTATTCATCGACTTTTGGTTGGCGAACTCGGTGCAGATTCGATTGCAGTTGATCATCACTCCAGCGCATCAGCATGTCACCAATGTTACAGGTGATGACATCACCACGAGGAGGAATGTTAGTCCAACGTTGGCTTTGGGCTTCTTCTCCTGGACAAACCTGTAACCCGCCGTGGCCTTCGTGCTGGAACAGCAGCGTCAGGCAATCAAAGTCGGTATGAGCGCCAGCGCGCCAAAGGTTGCCTTGCTCTGTCACGCCTTCGGTTGGGTAGTAATGCAATAAACGTAAGGTACTCTGGTAGTCGGTTTGCTGCGGATCATGGGCTTTACTGAAGAAATCTTGTTCGAAGCCCAGCTTCTCTGCAAAGCAAGACAGCACCTTCATGCCCACTTCCCAACATTGTTTTTCAAATGCCAATGTGTTGGCCTGAAAATGGGGCAATTCTTCCTCGCTCGGCCAGAGCCCATCCATGTGATATTGGGTGATCTGATAAGACTCTTTTTGATCTTTCGTACCAGTAGAAGGGCGAATCTGGCTGCGACTTTCCCAACCAGCGTTAACGCCTTTGGGTCTTGGGTATTTGCCTTTGGTGCTTTCTGGTAGGGCAAAGAAGCGTTCGGATTCCATAAAAGCCGCGTCAATATCCGGCTGGGCAATGCCATGATGACTGAGTTGGAAAAAACCAATTTCCGTGGCGGCTAGCCAGAGTTGTTCGCGTATTTCGTCTCGGCGCCTCTCAAAGTCACTCATATCGATGACGCGAACTTCTCTGTCGTCGGTGTCTTGTCCTGCGCCACCAAAGGTGGTTTCACGATTTAATTCTTCAAGTGAGTATGAAGCGGTCATAACATCTCCTAATCTTGCTGTTGGGAAATGGAGCAATGACCTAGCGAAACCTTGAGATTCGCCTGACTGCTTCTACTCCGATATTTTCTTGGAAGTTTATTGAATCTTGGCGTTACCAGAAATCCTCATGCAATTTTGCGGCCTCTTTTTCCAAACAAGGGCCGATCACTTCGACTTTGCGTTGACCTGAGTCAAATACGGTTCGGCAAGGGAGATCTAGGGTTGGGTTTTCTGGGTGATTCCCCGTAATGGCTTTTAAGCTGGCTTCACTTAGACCATAGACTAGCCGTCCTAATCCTGCCCAATAGGAAGCGCCAGCGCACATGGCACAGGGTTCCGCCGAGACATACAGGGTGCACTTGGCGAGAAACCCCGGACGATAAGCTTTGCTGGCTCGGGTCATCAGCTTACGCTCGGCGTGGCCTGTCATATCAAAATCCGGTAAATAACCATTTACCTGAGTCATTAGCACTTCGTTTTTTTCGTCTACCAATAGCGCGGCGAACGGGTGAATGCCTTGTTGTTTGGCTCCCTCAGCCAAGGCAAAGCTTTGGCGGAGGAAGGTTTTATCTTGTTCGGATAATGCGTTGTCCTGTTTTGAAAGGGCCATGCTTTTTCTCTAAAAATTGTGCTTTACATAAGGTCGAAGGTTGCTGGGCTTTTGTCTTCTTAGGTACGCTTCTTAGGCAAACTCCAAGGAAAGAGCCAAGCCTGAATCCATTGCACTGACTTAAACAAAAGTAAGCTGATAATGGATAAGAAGATCAAACCGGCAAAGGCTTGAGGAATCTTAAAGAAGGACGTAGAGAACTGGATGAAATACCCCAAACCTTCTTCCGCCGCGACAAACTCCGCCACCACTGCCCCAATAATCGCTAGGGTAATCGAAACACGTAAGCCACTGAAAATATGCGGGATGGCATAGGGAATACGAATTTGCCAGGTTTCACGATAGCGTGGTGCGCGCAAGGATTGACTGAGTTCGATCATCTCTGGAGGCGTTTCTAACATACCTGTCGTCGTCGATACGACCAATGGAAAGAAGGTGATTAAACAGGTAATCAGTACACGTGATGGATCTTCTGTGCCCAACAGCACTATGATCAATGGTGCTACCGCCACCACAGGGGTGGATTGGATGACGATCAAGGCAGGGTACAGAATGCGATTCATTAATTGCGAGCGCATCATGCCAATAGACAAAGGAATGGCGATTAGGATCGACAGCACAAAGCCCATCAGTGCCACTCTTAACGTGGCCCACAAATGTATCATCCAACGAGAAAAGTCCACATTAAAGAAGGCGGCTATAATGGCGGATGGGGAAGGTAAAATGTAATTTGGCACCTTAGCAATTCGACAAACAAGCTCCCATAACAACACTAAACCAATAAAGAAAAGCACGGGAGCGAAACGGTTTGCTTGCTGAGCAAGCCAACGTTTAGGCTGGGACGTCTGGTTCATAAATATAGCCTCGGATTAGGTCGGTTAGCTCAGCATAGCGCGGGGAGTTGATGGTTTTAGAAGAACGAGGACGAGGTAAGTCCACTTCGATCAGATCCAAAACCGTACCAGGACGTTTGCTCATTACCAGAATTCGGTCTGAAAGTAATACCGCTTCACTGATGGAGTGAGTGATGAAGAGCACTGTTTTTGGGTGCTCACGCCATATCTTTAATAGATCGAAGCCGATCTGTTCTCGTGTTAAGGCGTCTAACGCGGAAAAAGGTTCGTCCATTAATAAAATGTCTGGGTTCAACAGCAATGCTCGTACTATGCCAACCCTTTGCTGCATACCACCAGACAATTCATCTGGCATTTTGTCGGCAAACTGTGTCAAGCCAGCCATTTCCAGTAATTCGTTGGCGCGTTTTTCATCGCTGGCGGAGTAGCTGCCGTATTTGTGTTTGAGTGGAAATAGCACGTTTTTACGCACGGTCAACCAAGGTAATAAATTCGCTTTTTGAAAAACGATGCCCACATCATCTCTAGGCTCGGTGACGGGACGATTAAATACGGAAACTTCACCTTGTGACGGGATCAGCAAGCCTGACACCATGCGCAGTAAGGTGGATTTGCCGCAGCCGGAAGGGCCAACCACCGCCACGAATTCGTGACGATGAATGTCCAAATCAATGTCTTTTACGACCAGTGGGGCTTGAGGGTCGTATTGGTGGCCGACGCCTTGCATGCTGACGTAGGCTGAGTTTTTTGCTTGATCCATGTAAAGACTACCTTGCTTCATACCTGTTGAATTACTTGAAAAAACGGCTATTTACGGCTGTTTCTGGATCAAGGGCGTCTTGACTTAGGCCATTCGCTTCAGCGGCGTATTGCCAAGTTTGTTTGATGCGCTCTGAAGTGAAGTGACCAAAGCCATCTTGTTCTGTGACATCGTTAAAAACTAACCCTGTGATGTTTTTGATTTGTGCGGCCACTATGTTGGCATCCACTTCAGGCACCATTTTGTGAAGGTCTTCCCCTGCGGCTTGCGGGTTTTCATAGGTAAACTCCACGGCTTTAGCAAAGGCCTTGATAAAGCGTTTAGCCACTTCTGGGCGTTCTTCTAGGAAGCGCTCGGAAGCAAGCAGAGAGGAGCTGTATAAAGACAAGCCAGAATCAGACCAAGGCATTTCAACAATCTCTTTACCCGCTTCTTTTGCTTGTGCGATAAATAACGCGGTGTTCGTGACCCAAGCAATAATGGCATCGGTATTGCCGGTGATCATCATGGGGGCTAAAGCACCAGGGTCAGACTTCACTAATTTAATGTCGCTTTCGCTCAAACCATTTTGTTTCAAGACCAAAGGCAAAAAAGCATTAGAGGAGGTAAAAGGCGACGTTGCGATTTTTTTGCCTTTTAAGTCTTTAATAGAACGGATGTCACTGCTTTTTAACGCGAAAAAGGCGTGGGGAGCTTGAGTGAAATAGGGCATAACGGCAACCACTGGCACGTTGTCTTGTGCTTTTGCTGCCATTAGGGCACTGATGTCTGAACTGCCAATGTCAGATTGGCCCGTTGCCATCTTAGTCAACGCATCGGTAGAACCGCGACCGCTGGCGATCTTGACTTCCAAATCTTCCTCGGCAAAAAATCCTTGTTGAATCCCTACATAAACAGGTGCTTTATCGCCGCCTGGTAACCAATCTAGCTGAAAAGTGACCTGGTCTGCTGCAATGACAGAGGTGCTGGAAATCAGACTGGCAAGTAAGGAAACGCGTAATGCTTTTTTCATGGATTCTCTCCGTTGGTTTACGAGGCCTTAATAAGGAAAATGTATGAAACATGAGTCTTGTGTTTCATTCTTAAAAACTCTGCAACAATTGTTCCAATTCTTTTTATTCTCTTAAATAATCTCTAACGGTCTGAAATAAATAAGAAAAACTACGTTTTTTAATGATTGATATGAGAGACGTTAAAGTGATCAAGGTACGCTAAATAGGGCGAACTCCCTTTAAATGAAACATAAGTGTGCACGCTTAATGTCATGGTTTCATAAGGCATGGTGCACAACCAATCTGGTTGAGATAATTGTGAAATGACTGGGAATGAGCTTTAATGATTAAAAGTTTGTACGATTGGTCAGGTTTTTGCATCGCTACAAGCAAAGAGACATAAGGAGAGAGCTTTGAAATTTATATTAAATGATCGCGTCGTCGAGGAAACATCGCTCCCCAGTGATTTTACCGCTTTACGCTACTTGCGAGAAAAGCGTGGTTTAACGGGGACGAAAGAAGGTTGTGCATCGGGCGATTGTGGCGCATGCACGCTCCTTGTTGGTGCGTTGGAAGCGGGCGACGTGACGTATTCCACCTTAAATGCCTGCATTACTCCTGTGCAATCGTTAGCCGGTAAGCATGTGGTGTCGGTTGAATATTTAGCCGAGTTGGGAGACGGTCTTCATCCCGCTCAACAAGCCATGGTTGATGCTCATGGTTCACAATGTGGTTTTTGTACACCAGGTTTTGTTTTGTCACTCGCCGGTTTGTATGAGAATGCGGCGGTAAAAGAACAAGGCCTGAACCGTGAATCTGTGTGTGATGCCATCTCCGGAAACCTATGTCGTTGTACTGGCTACCGACCCATTATTGAGGCGGGGCTAGCGATGGAAGGACAGCAAGGACATTTATTGAGCCAGCAAGATTGGCTGAAAGCGGCTTTAGCAGATCTAGACAATCAGGCATTAGCCACAGAATACTTGCGTCCTAATAGTCTAGCGCAAGCTTTGGCGGCAAAGCGGCAACATGCTAACGCTGAGTTCATCGCAGGGGGGACGGATCTAATGCTGGAAAACACTCAGCGTTATAAAGATTTTGGTGTGCTGATTGATCTCAATAATGTGGCTGAGATTCGACAGTTAGGAGAGCAGGGCGAGCAACTCATCATTGGGGCAGGTGTGACTTACAGCGAATTGGAAGACTTTAGTAAAACGTCTTACCCACAGCTTTATAATTTGTTAAGTCGTATCGCCTCACGACAAATTCGTAATCGCGGCACCATAGGTGGCAATGTGGCAAATGGCTCTCCTATTGCGGATATGCCACCTATTTTATTGGCGTTTGATGCGGATGTGCGTTTGGATAAGGCCGATGGTTCTAGCCGTGTCGTGACTATGTCGGAATTCTATTTAGGCTACAAGCAAACCCAATTAGCAGACGATGAATGCATTGTCGCGTTTCATATCTCGCTTGATAAGCTCGCAGAGTTTCATCGCTTTTATAAAGTCTCTAAACGTATGGAAGACGATATTTCCAGTGTTTTATTGGCCGCGCGATTTACTGTCAATGAAGGGCGTATTGAAGACATTCGTCTAGCCTTTGGTGGCATGGCGGCCACGCCCATTCGTGCGCAAGTCGCTGAGGCGTGTTTGCAAAATGTGGCGGTGACGGATGACGTCGCGCTGCAACAAGTTTTACAGGCGCTGCGCGAAGAATTGAAGCCGATGAGCGACATGCGCGCCAGTGCGCAATACCGACTCGACATGGCGTGTAGTTTAGTCCGTAAAGCTTGGTTAGAGCTAAATGGTCATACTGTACCAAGCTTTTCCGGTCACCCAGTGCCAGAATCCTGGTTGGCATTAGGTCAAGAAGTCGGTCAAACAAAAGGGGCAAATCATGCGTAAATTACCAGACAATCTTGTCACCGCGCAGGATGACAAAGCCTTACCCATTCATGAATCGGCCATGAAGCATGTAACCGGACAAGCCGTTTACATTGATGATATGCCTGAATGGCCTAACGAGCTTCATGTGGCCACCGGCAAATCTGTGGAAGCCTTTGCTGACATAGTGTCCATTAATCTCGATAAGGTAAAAGCCTATCCGGGGGTGGTGGATGTGATTTTACAAGCCGACATTCCCGGCGACCCTGACGTTTCACCTGTGTTAAGTGGCGATATGTTGTTGGCAGGGGATTTTGTTCATTATATTGGTCAGCCGATTTTTGCTGTCGCGGCCACCAGTTTGCGTGCGGCGAAACAAGCGGTCGAGTTGGCAGACATTACTTATCAAAGCAAAGCGGCCACCTTGCATCCGAAAGACTCATTAGCTCGACAAGAATTTGTTTTGCCCACTCACACCATCAGCTGCGGTGACAGTAAAGCGGCGTTGGCTCAAGCCGCGCATACTTTATCGTCGGATCTTTACATAAAAGGTCAGGAACACTTTTATCTAGAAGGCCAAATCAGTGTGGCCGTGCCAAACGAAGACGGTGGTGTACAGGTGTTTGCTTCTTCACAACACCCAGCAGAAGTGCAAAAGCTGGTGGCGCGAGTATTAGATTTACCCGTTGCTCAGGTGTTGGTGGAAACTCGCCGTATGGGCGGTGGTTTTGGTGGCAAAGAATCTCAAGCCGCGACCCTCGGCTGTATGGCCGCTGTCTTAGCAATACGTAATCGTTGTCCGGTGAAATACCGCATGCCACGTCAAGATGATATGGTGCAAACGGGTAAGCGTCACGACTTTTGGAATTCTTATCAAGTGGGTTTCACCCAGCAAGGTGAGATCGTTGCGGCGGAATACGACATGGTGGGCAAATGCGGCTGTACCGCAGACTTATCTGACGGCGTGGTCGACCGAGCCATGTTCCATGCCGACAATGCTTACTTCTTGCCAAACGCTCGTATCAGCGGTTATCGCGGTAAAACCCACACTGTGTCCAATACCGCGTTTCGTGGTTTTGGCGGACCAAAAGGCGTTTTGCTAGCCGAAAACATTATTGAAGAAATTGCCTGTAAGGTCGGCAAAGACGCGTTGGACATTCGTAAGCTGAATTGTTATCAAACCGGCAAGGACAGGACGCCTTATGGCCAGCAGATCGAAGAAGATGTGCTGTTGACCTTAATTGAAGAGTTGGAGGTGAGCTCCGACTATCGCGCTCGTCGTGACGCCATCAAAGCCTACAATCAACAAAGCCCATTTTTGAAAAAAGGCTTGGCGTTAACGCCAGTGAAATTTGGTATTTCCTTTACTTCTAAACACCTAAACCAAGGTGGTGCTTTGGTCCACGTGTACACAGATGGCAGTGTCCATGTGAGTCACGGCGGTACGGAGATGGGCCAAGGTTTGTACACTAAAGTGGCGCAAATTGTCGCTAAGGCTTTTGGTATCGACTACCAAAGGGTCAATGTCGGCTCTACGCGTACCGACAAGGTGCCGAATGCGTCACCAACGGCAGCATCAGCAGGAACTGATTTGAACGGTATGGCGGCCTTAGACGCCGCGAATACCATCAAAGAGCGATTGCGTGAATTCGCCATGGAGCATTTTGCTATCGCAGCGGACGCCTTCGCTATTGAAAGCGATCAAGTCATTCTAGGCCGCGAGACCATGGGCTTTCCTGAGTTCATTAAGTTGGCGTATATGAATCGAGTGTCTTTATCTTCGACGGGGTTTTATAAAACGCCGAAAATTGGTTACGACCGAAAAGCCGCGAAAGGACGACCTTTCTTGTATTTCGCCAACGGTGCGTCGGTATCGGAAGTGATTGTCGATACCTTAACGGGTGAATACAAGGTCACACAAGTGGACATTCTGCATGATGTGGGGGATTCCATTAACTCGCACATTGATATTGGCCAGATCGAGGGCGCCTTTGTACAAGGGATGGGCTGGCTCACTTCGGAAGAATTAAGCTGGGACGATAAAGGCCGCATTACCACCAACAGTCCGGCAAATTATAAGATTCCAACCTCGGCCGATGTGCCTGAAAAGCTCACCGTGAAATTGTTTGATCGTGCTAACAGTGAAGAAAGTGTTTATCGTTCCAAAGCCGTCGGTGAGCCGCCATTGATGCTGGGCATTTCCGTTTGGTGTGCGTTAAAAGACGCTTGTGCTTCGGTCTGTGATTATCAGCTGTCGCCACCTTTGGCGGCACCAGCAACGCCTGAAGCGGTATATTATGCGCTGCAATCGGCAAAGGCTTATCAAGCTGGCGCTAAGGCAGCAGAACAAGAGGGACAGGAGGTTCGCGTATGATGTCTTCTCTTGATTGGATACACGCCTTGGCTGAGGTGGAAAAATCTGGTCAGGCTTGGGTGATGGCCACTGTGATCGGCACCAAGGGTTCATCACCGCGAGAGTCGGCCAGTAAGATGGTGATTACCTCAAAACACAGTTTTGACACCATTGGTGGTGGACAGTTGGAATACGCTGTCTGTCAAAAAGCCCGTGCCATATTAGAAGCGGGCGATGGGCCTTCTCACTTGTTGGAAAACTTTCCGCTCGCCGCCAAAACCAATCAATGCTGTGGTGGGGCGGTGAGTGTCTTGTTGGAATATTTTCCAGAACCTGCGGCGAAAGTTACCATTTTTGGTATGGGGCACGTCGCAACCACCTTGGTGAATGTGTTGGGCAACATGCAGGCGAAAATTTCATGGGTCGATAGCCGTGAAAATATTGCTCAAGACCACAGTATCAATGGCTTACCGAGCAACGTCACGCCCTTTCTTTATGAATCTATGTTGGATCACATCGACCACATGAGTCATAACGAAATCGCCTTGGTCATGACCCACGATCACGCCTTGGATTATCATCTAGTGGAAGCTTTGTTGGATCGCAAAGATTGTCGTTTTATTGGCTTAATTGGCTCACAGACCAAAGCCCTACGCTTTAAAAAGCGTTTGGCCAGTGCATCATTTAGCAAAGCGGAAATTGAGTCGGTACACAGTCCAGTGGGCATTTCGGAAGTGGCAGGGAAAAAGCCTTTTGAAATTGCCATTTCCATTGCGGGGCAAATCATCCAAGTGACCCAAACCAAAACATCCACGAAAAAGGGCAGTGGGCTGAGTTGGAAAGAAATCAACAACGTCTTGAGTGAGGAAAAGGCTCAGATCTAGGCTATTTGTTAGCAGGAGCAAGGCAAACACCACCGCTTGACGTTACTGTTTTGGATTGCCGTTTGACCTCGCTCTTGGTGTTTGCCTTGCTCCCTTAAAACCACCATCGCCACCCTGTATGGCACGATGAGCGAAGCGTAAACTGCCGTTGGTCATTACAGAATAATTCATCAAACTACGGATAAGTCTCTTCCCCTTTCTTCAAGGGGAAGACGGAATATGGGGTTATTTGGCTCTTTAGCCCTGACCTCTGCGGAGATGCGCAAACCAAAAATCGCTTGACGTTACTGTTTTGGATTGCCGTTTGACCTCGCTATTGGTGTTCGCCTTGCTCCCATAATCTCTCCAGTATAAAACGAGACCGCTCGAAATTTTTCGATTTTGATGTTTTAACGTTATAACGCTACAATGTTAAAACCCCAAAAGAATCGTCGAGGTGTAACATGAGTAATTTATCAAAACGTTCAACTGTCTACTTTGAACCTGCTATTCATCAAGCGCTAAAAATGCGAGCTGCATCATCAGATGTTTCTGTTTCAGAGCTAATTGATGAAGCGGTTCGTTTGCTTATGAGAGAGGATCAAGAAGACCTTGCTGCCATATCAGAACGAGTAAATGAGCCAGAAGTGACTTATGAAGTTTTTTTAAACGAGCTGAAAGCGAATGGCAAAATATAAAATTTCTTTTAAAAAATCAGTTGGCAAAGATTTTAAGAGTATTCCTAAAAAAGACGTACCCAAAATACTTCAAAAAATCGAAAGTCTAGCAGACAATCCAAGAGCTGAAGGTTGTATCAAGCTATCGGGTTTAGATAATTATCGTATAAGGCAAGGTTTATATCGGATCATCTATGAGATAAGAGACGCTGTATTGATCATAAACGTGATTAAAGTCGCACACAGATCTTCAGTATATAAAAACAATTAGCTTTGTTCTTGGCGTCCGCCTTGTCCCACATCAACCACCAAAATGTCTCGTGTCCTGACTCACCCCGTAGGTCTGCATTAGGGAGGCATAACCGTAATCAGATGTTGGTCGCTAACAACTAGCCAAAGGGCCGAACCTCTTTTCTTCCACCGTACTATCGGAAACAACACGCCTACATGGAAAAGGGCTTTGTCCCTTACCCTTCCAAGCCCATTATTCTATCGATGAAATCGCAAGCCGGGTGGATTTTGATTATATAGTACGATATTGCTCTTGTTTAGTTCGATTTCGTACTATATGCTGTGCTCTATCAAGGTTAATTAAGGAGCGCATTATGAGTTATCAAAAATCAACTGGGTTATCTCGTCGACATTTTTTGTCTTTGGCTGGCGGTGGCATTGTTGTCGCAGCAGGGATTGGTGGTACGGTATTTTCATTGACTCGTACGCCTCATGACGCTTTGAGGCCATGGGATCAGGCGGGTCAGTATTCTGAGCCAAGAAGGTTTGCCTTGTCATATGCGATTCTTGCGCCCAATCCACATAATTTGCAGCCGTGGTTAGTGGACTTGCACGAAGATGGGATTGTGACTTTATTGCCTGATCCGACAAGACGCTTGGCGGCAACTGACCCTTTTGATCGTCAATTGACCATTGGACTTGGGTGTTTTCTTGAGCAAATGTCTATTGCGGCTACTGCGATTGGATATCGGGTTGAAACGACCTTATTTCCCGAAGGAGAGTCGGCGGAGGCGTTGGGAAGCTTGCCGATTGCGCGAATACGCTTTGTCGCGGAAGCCAAAGCAGTTGATCCACTGTTTGCTTATATTCTGGGACGTCGTTCGACCAAAGAGCCTTACGATATGACTCAAACGGTTTCTGTCATGACATTAAATGGTTTGGATCCGCAACTTTCAGATGTTCGATTTTCAGGCGCGACGGATCAGAAGCAAGTCAGAGCATTGCAAAAATTGACTTGGGAAGCCTGGCTAACAGAATACGAAACTCCGGCTACGCTACAGGAGAGTGTTGATTTGATGCGTTTAGGTAAAACCGAGATCAATGCCAATCCTGATGGGATTGATTTAGGGGGAATGCCCTTAGAAGGCCTAATAGCCGCAGGCCTTATCACGAAAAAAGATCTCGCCACACCTGGTACCAGTAGTTATCAAGCCGGGATTGATATGTATAAACCCATGTTAGACGCTACGCCTGCTTTTGTTTGGTTAGCGACCAGTAATAATCGTCGTGCGAGTCAGATTGCTGCTGGACGGGCTTGGCTTCGTCTTAATTTGCTGACGACGCAGAAGGGGTTAGCATTGCATCCTATTAGTCAGTGTTTGCAGGAATTCCCAGAGATGGCGGCTCACTATAAAAACGTACACCAACAGCTCGGTCGCTCAGGAGAAACCATTCAAATGCTAGGTCGTTTGGGGTATGCTGCACCCGTTGCACAAACCCCAAGATGGAGCCTAGATGACAAAATCAAACGAACATGATGGCCGTGAAAAGGATGCAGCTCTCGTCATGTTTGAGCTGTTGAATGAAGTGGGAATTATCGCTCAGCTCAGCCGGACATTAATGGAGTCTAGATTGGATGATGGCTTGACCATCCATCATTTCACTGCACTCAATCATTTGGTTCGATTAGGTGATGGCAAAACACCCATGGACTTGGCCCGTGCTTTTCAAGTTCCAAAAACCAGTATGTCGCATACTTTAGCAGGCCTTGAGAAACGAGGCTTAATCCGTATGGAGCCTAATCCTGACGATGGGCGAGGTAAATTAGTACGTCTAACAGATTCTGGTGAAACCGTGCGCAATCGAGCGATACAAGATATCGCCCCAGATATGGCCGATATTATCCCTCAATTTGGTTTAGAGGATGCTCAGGCGGCGTTACCTTTTTTACGTAAATTGAGAGTCGTGTTAGACAAAGCGCGTGATAAATAAATGACCCAATGTTACGAGTTCAATTCAGAACATGAACACGAGTCCAAATAGTTTAGGCAGACACGTCAATGACCTATGATGAGTTTAATCAATTCTGTGGTGCGTTACCCGCGACGACATTGGTTGTACAGTGGGGAGGTGCTCAAGTCTGGAAAGTGGGCGGCAAGGTTTTTGCCGTTGGTGGTTGGAGCAAAGGTAAGATACCTGCGTTTACGTTTAAAACATCGGATTTGAACTACGATTTTTTAAGCAATAAAGAGGGTTATCGACCAGCGCCGTATCTTGCGTCACGCGGTATGAAGTGGATACAGCAGTTTGCGGGCTCGAAAGAGTTAGATGAAGAGTTAATGTATTATTTTCAAGAATCCTATCGCATTGTATCGCTGGGTTTGACGAAGAAAAAACAAAAGGAATTGGGGTTGAATCAGAATTTGCCAGCAAAATAGTGTTTTGCTTATCCTTTGGCAAGCCGAGCAAAAAAAGCCACGGGGTTAACATGGAAAGACCTTAACAAGGTGTTGCATCAAATGGAATTGGCTCTATTTGAATTGGGTTAAAAAGGGAATCGCAGCGTGTCGATTCCCTTTTTTAATAGGCTAGATTAGCTTTGAGGAAGCTTTAAGCAGGTCTGAATGTCAGCAAGTGGAATACTAGGTGTAATGACAGCACCGAAGATATCTTTTACTTTGAGGCTAACACTGTTCTTTTGGTCAAAGTCACTGTTCGTCTTAATGTCTTGGTCGGTTGTCGTAAAAGGAATGTCTTGATTCGCGTCACTAAAGGTAATGTCGGTGATTTGTGGGAGTTTATCCTCACGACCTTCTTTAGGGTTAAGCACAAGTTGGTAGCTGGTGTTGTCGGTATTAGGATGACAGCTAAGTGTAACATCCCCATCGGCCAGTTTGGAACGTACCAAATAGGGTAAATTTTGAACGTTGACCGTGTCATTGACGTCATAATTGACAATGAAATCTCCCTTACCTTGAGTAAAGGCGGTGCCCTCTGGTGAAGCCGTTACTGTGTAGCAGCTTCCTTGCTTTGATGAACTTACTTTTTTATAAAGGAAGGTTTGATTATTATCTGTTGGTCTTGAAGCCAGATTAATAATGGTGACATTCTCTGGATGATGTAAGCACAAACCGCTGGTTTTAGTCTCTTCACTTGCCTCGATAAAGTGGATGTTATTTTGACTCATTTCGGAAGTCAGTTGAACAACCGCTTGTTTTGTCACATCCGTTAAGCTTTTTTGCGCATCATTTATGCCTTTCAAAATAGAATCGATATTGTCTTGGTTGAGTGAATATGGATTTTTTAATAGCTTTTCAACTTCTTCTGCCGTTGGGTAGAGTTTCTTTCTGAAAGACCATTGTGATGCATCGCCGCCTTTCACAATGTTTAGTCTGAGCCAAGTTTTATCTTTGTAGAGTCCTTTCGGTTTTTTTTGATCATCTACTTCAGTAATGCCATCCTTGGTGACGATTAATTTCTCGTCGTTAAAGTCCTTGAGACTCGAGTGGTCGGGGGTATCAACAAAAGCTCTGTTTAATGTGGTTGGTATCAACATAAAGAGATCTGGAAGGAGTCCAGGGAGGTTAGACCAATCTTTACTAAAATAGTCATAACATGTCATCACAGCGCATCCTTCTTGTTTGACCATAATGACTTCGCCATCTTTTAGCGGCACAACATTAGAATGATGGCTAGACGTGTATTTACTGTTCCCTGCAACAAAGTCAATATCCATCTCCATGACTAAATCGTTTTCGTTTGCGAGTAATAAGGTGTTTGCAATTTCTTTCGCGAGTTTGATTTCACCAAGTGTAATGGGATTGGATAAAGAGAAGCTTTCGGCGGTGGCGGCAATGAATTCCAGCATGGCCGAGCTTCCATCGTTTTCATCCAAGTCATATTCATAGACTTTAATGTTCATGCTCAGCAGGTCACTTTCCATTTTTTTCGGACCATATAATGCCTTATTGAGAAAAGGCGCTTTGATACCATCGGCCAATTTTTCGTATGGCCCTAAAATTTTGGTAGTGATGTCTGAATCTGTTTCTCCGGTAACGGCTTCGGTGAATTCGACGACAAAAATCACCTCATTCACTCCCCACCAGTCGGCTAAGTATTTCAAATAGGCATCCGTAAGATAAATAGCATATACATCATTTCCATCAGTAGAGCCGTCGGCTTCGGTTTTAAAAATGGTATTACCATCTTTTATAAGATTTGCAGTGGAAATGAGGGGCTCTTTCAGGGTGCCATCTGGCTCAACTGAACGAACGCTAACGGTGCCTGTAGGATTACTGGAACACGCAATCAGCACAAAACTGACGAGCAATAAAATGAAGGCCTTCATTGTTATTTCCTTGTCTGTAATTGGATTACTTAGAGGGAGGTTTTTTTAAAGTTAGTATCTTTTGGTTAAAAAATAAACAAAAAAATAAGTTTGAGAGTGGTGTTAGTGCTTCTAGTTTGACTAAATGGGTTTCTGAGCGGCTTACCTAAACATGGAAAGATCCGACCCGATGCCGCAGGGTCGGATAATGATGCGTTGCAATAAGATTATTTCCATAAAGGTTTGTGTACTTCTTGGTAAACATCGCTTGAGGTTAAGCCCAAGTCTTTCAGTTGCGAGTCATCCAGTCGATTCAACTGACGACGGGTTCTCCAGTTATGATGCATTTTAGCGATCAGTATTCGCCAGTTTTTACTGTTTAGTCTGGCTAATGCATTGTGCTGTTTTTCAACGATCGTTGAGCAAACGTTTACCAGTTCGGATGATTGATTGGAATGCGTTTTCATTGTGATCTCCTGATGTGTTTTTGTCATTTGGTGATTGAATAATGATCAATTTAGTGTGTGGCGACAAACGAGAAAAAAGCGTCTATGATTAAGAAAAACTTAACCATGGTGCTGTTATGTCCAGATCAAGAGGCTTACCGCCTTTAAAATCTATGCAGGCGTTTCGTTATGCCGCCGAAGTTTTGAGTTTTAAAGCCGCGGCGGATCAGTTATTTGTCACCCAAGCGGCGGTGAGTCAGCAGATCAAAACCCTAGAACAACACCTTGGCGTGGCTTTATTTGAGCGACATACTCGACAAGTGGCGTTGACATCGGAAGGTCGATACCTCTTTGATTATATAGAGAAGGCGTTTCGATTGATGGAAGAGGGGGTAAGAGGAATATCAGAAGACGCAAATCCAAATACCTTGGTGATCAGCGTGGTTCCGTCTTTTTCCAGTCGATGGCTGGTGCCACGATTAGGACTGTTTCAGCAACAGGCAGCGGATATTAATTTACGTCTAAGCCCGAGTATTGGACTATCTGACTTTGCTAATAGTGATTTAGATCTCTGCGTTCGTTTAGGGCATGGACAGTATGAAGGGTTGCAGTCTGAACTGTTATTTGAAGAATTTTTAATCCCGGTTTGTCACCCAGACCTGTTTCATGAAAAAGAGCCGATTGAGCAACAGTTAAGTCACATTCCTATCATCACAGATACTGGGCCGGATATGGACCATGTGTGGCCAAAGTTACAAACCTTCTTGAAAATGTATGATATGCCTTTGAAGTCTCACCTTCACGTTGCCGACTCCACCTCCTTGGTGGAGGCTTTGCTGTCCCGACAAGGGCTCGCCATGATGCGTTTTAGTTTGGTCTATGAATTGCTTCAGAAAAAGCTGCTCATTTGTCCTTTGCCTGTTTATATGAAATCTAAATACGATTTTTATTTGGTCGCCCCAGCACCGCATTTTCGGTATGACAAGGTTCAGAGCTTTCGCCGCTGGATCAAAGGGGAGGTTAAGCGCATTGATGAATCTTGGTTAACCTATCTTGAGGCACATCAGAGCTTCAGAGAAATCAAGATGAGCTGATGATTGGTAAGCTTGAATTTAAATGTAAACTTTTGTAATCTCGTAAGGAATTCAAGTTTATTTAGATTCAGTGCGCTTTAATTTTAATTATCTTGGCGCTTTACGAGCAAAAGCTAAGCCGTTTTGTTACAGTTCACTGTTTTTTTATTAAGGTCGCATTTAATTATCATGCCACAAGCCTCTTTGTTTGTTTCTTTACCCGCTTTTTCTGTTCATCCAGACAATTTTAATATCCTTCATTCTGCTGTTGAGTATCGTAAGTACCTTTTAGAGGCTATCCGAACGGCGAAGTCGAGAATTTTCCTGGTGGCACTTTATTTGGAAAATGATGAGGCTGGGCGTGAGATTTTGACGGCGGCGTATGAGGCTAAGCAGCGTAGTCCAGACTTAGATATTGTGATCTGTGTTGATTGGCATCGTGCGCAACGAGGGTTAATTGGTGCCGAAGCATGCGAGGGCAATGCGGCGATGTATCAAGAATTTGCTCAGAAATACAAAGAGCAAATTGCCATTTATGGGGTGCCGGTTCGTCATCGAGAAGTATTTGGTGTGTTGCATTTAAAAGGCTTCATTATCGATGATACGGTGATTTACAGTGGCGCGAGTTTGAATAATGTCTATTTGCATCGTCATGATAAATATCGATTTGACCGTTATCATGTCATTGAGAATCAAAAACTGGCAGACAGCATGGTCAGTTTTATCGAGCAAGTCATGATAGGTCACATCGCGGTAAAAGATTTTACCAAAGGTGAGTGGCCAACGACGAAGAAGTTGAAACCCTTAATCAAGCAATACCGAATGTCATTGTCGGAAGCGTCTTATCCATTAGAAAGTGAGTTGATTGACGAACACCATGTTGGCATTACTCCGCTGGTGGGCATTGGTAAAAAAGACAATCAATTAAATCAATGCATTG
This sequence comes from Marinomonas sp. TW1, assembly GCF_001625355.1. Classification (GTDB taxonomy): domain Bacteria; phylum Pseudomonadota; class Gammaproteobacteria; order Pseudomonadales; family Marinomonadaceae; genus Marinomonas. Next base: position 297,157 of record NZ_JSEE01000001.1, on the reverse strand, counting down.
TCGAAATGATTGCCGAGGCAAAGCATGAGTTGTACCTCTGTACCCCTTATTTCAATTTACCTAAAGTGGTTTTGAGAGAGGTGAAACGAGCCATTAAACGTGGTGTGAAAACGCATATCATTGTGGGTGATAAGGTCGCAAACGATTTTTATATTCCACAAGATCAGACGTTTAAAGCCATTGGTGGCTTGCCTTATTTGTACGAAATTATTTTACGTAAATTTGCGCGTGCGAATCGCAAATACCTCGCTTCCGGCGATTTATCCATTTATTTATGGCGTCATGAGGCTAATAGCTTTCATCTGAAAGGTTTGTGGGTGGATCGAAATAAAGCCTTGTTGACCGGCAATAATGTTAATCCAAGGGCCTGGGCATTAGATTTAGAAAATGGTTTATTGGTTCAAGATAATCATCAGCTTCTTGAAGAGAAGTTTCTGGCTGAATTTGGCAACATATTTGATCACACGAAAACCGTTTCTAATTACCTTCAGCTTGATACGCGTCGTGATTATCCAGTGGCCATTCAGAAGCTACTGAAACGTGTGTTTCGAGTAAAAGCAGATCGCTTGTTAAAACGTATTTTGTAAGCCTATTTTGGGCATTTCATGACACATTAAAAAAGCGAGCAGAGTGCTCGCTTTTTTAATGCTTTACTGTTGGCCTTATTGGGATATTACACCGTTAGGTTCTTTTGCATTGTATGGGCGTACCAGTTAAGGAAATTGATCACACCAAACTCGTAGGTTTCAGAGTAAGGACCTGGTTGATAGCCAATGGAATTAATCCCTTGTTGGTTACGTTCACCGAGAACTTTGTCTTGTTCGTTAGTCGCATCCCACACTTTGCGCAAATTATCAGGGTCATAATCTACCCCTTCAACTGCGTTTTTATGTACAAACCACTTGGTTGTCACTAAGGTTTCTTGCGCAGAGATTGGCAGCACTCTGAACACAATAAAGTGATCCGATTGCATGTGGTTCCAAGAATTCGGTAGATGCAGAATGCGCATGGAACCAAGTGAGCGGTTTTGGATTCGCCCTAATAATTTAGCGGAGGCCGTTGTGCCGTCAATGGTCATAACATGTGTGCCTTTTTTAAGAGGCATACGCACAATGCGGTTCCGTTGCACTGTGCCAAAACTTTGGTGTTCATGTGGGATGCCTTCGGCGTCCCATTGAGCCGATTGTTCTGCATAATGATCAAGAAATTCTTGTGAAGCTCGAGGATCTTCGGTGTCATCCCATTCTAATAAGGTGTTTAACAACTCTGGGTGACTGGCAGAGCAGTGGTAGCATTCTCGGTTGTTTTCGAGCACCAGTTTCCAATTGGCTTTTTCATACATGGTGGACTCGACAGCAAGCTTGGTGTTTTCGACATCGTAGGGTTCCATATAGCGTTCCAGTGTCGCTAGATAGTCATCGAAACCATCATCTGGTGCCTCTTCCGCTAAACAGATAAAAATGAAACCGCCAGCGTTTTTGCAGTGGGTTGATTTCAAACCATGTTCTTTTAACTGAAAATCTTTGTTCATTTCGGTGCCAGCAAACAACAGGTTGCCTTTTAAGTCGTAAGTCCACTGATGATAAGGACAAACGAGGTTGGCAACCTTGCCCCTGTGTTCAGTGCAAATGATGGAACCACGGTGTCTACAGGTGTTGTGAAAAGCGTTCACCTTGCCTTCGGCGTCTCGAACAATGAGTACCGGGTTCTGGCCAATTTCAACCGTAAAATAATCCCCTTTTTTTGGGATTTCGCTGGTCATGCCAACAAACAACCATTCTTTTTGAAAAATTTCTTCCATGTCGATGCGAAACATATGTGGATCATTATAAAGCGGCGCCTCTAACGAATAATGAGTTGGGCGAGACGTTAGTAGATCGCGCATGGCGGTTTTGGCATCGGCTACACTAGCATGACGAATATTGAGTAAATCTTGTTGATTCATCTTTCTGGACCTTACTGACAAAAAGATTGATGGAGTTAGGTGGCATTAATGTCGCCATATTGTCTTAAATAGTGGATGTGAAAATGCCCAATCACGACACAGGTTGGCATTTAAATCGACGCTCAACCGTCGATGAATCATGCGCTTGGCTGCCATGAGCAAGTTATTGTCGTTCAGGGTTAAATTGACTTTGAGCATAGCCACCAAAATGGCTCGAAATGGTGATAACGACTTCTTTACTTTGAAGGACAGATGCGATGACAGACATGAACAATGCTCCAGCCGATTACTTTGCTCCCGTTAATACTCAAACTTGGGTAAATGGTCGCCATAATGTACGTTGTGTGAAGGTGATCCATGAAACATGGGACGTGAAGACCTTCTGTTTTATGGCACAACAACCGGTCATGTTTTTCTTCAAACCTGGTCAATTTGTCACTTTAGAGTTGGAAATCGACAATAAACAAGTGATGCGTTCTTATACCATCTCCAGTTCTCCATCCGTGCCTTACAGTTTTTCCATCACGATTAAAAGAGTGCCTGGCGGTGAAGTGTCCAACTGGCTGCATGACAATATGAAGGTGGGTGTCGAGCTCGCAGTGCATGGTCCTGTTGGGCAGTTTAACTGTATTGATTTTCCAGCTGAGAAAGTGCTCTTGTTATCTGGTGGTGTGGGCATTACACCGCTGATGTCCATGGCGCGTTGGTGGTTTGATACCAATGCAGAAGTGGACATGACGTTCATTCACAGTGCACGTTCCCCGAGGGATGTCATTTTTTCTCGTGAGTTGGATCACATGGCGGCACGTTTGGATAACTTTGGTTTGTATCTGATTGTGGAGCGGATGGAAAACGGTTTGCCTTGGCAGGGCTATCGTGGTTATTTGGATGCGTCTAAATTAGACATGATTTCCCCGGATTTTATGGAGCGAGAAATTTTCTGCTGTGGCCCTGCGCCTTATATGCGAGCCGTGAAAAACCTTCTGAAAGAAAGAGGGTTTGATATGTCTCATTACCATGAAGAGTCATTTGGTTCGACTCCTGTGGATGTGGTGGAGGATGCCATTGAGTTAGCTGAAGTCGCGCAGGCTGAAGCGGATGCTGTTAGTCAGGCCGATCTGTTGAGAGTGGAGTTTGAAGGCAGTGGCAAGAGTATCCAAGTTGCCGCAGGTGAAACCTTACATAATGCCGCGGCCAAACTGGATTTAATGATTCCAAAAGCGTGTGGCATGGGGATATGTGGAACGTGTAAGGTAATGATAAAAGAGGGCCAAACCCAGATGGATCATAATGGTGGTATCACCGATGAAGATGTTGACGCTGGCTATGTTTTATCTTGCTGTACCGTCCCGAAATCGGATGTGATTATCGAGTACTAAAAGCCAGTAGAAAATAAATTTGGCACAAGCGTGTTCATTTTTGTTAAATAAGCGTTCAATAAAAGAGCAAACTTGGTCTATATTAGTGCAATGAGGTATTTCTTAGGGTTCGAATAAAGCCCATTGAAACACGTTATGAACACTGTGGAAGGTCGCACAAGTCCAATGGCTACTTGGCATCTTCCTCAAACATGACAAAGTCTTAGCAATTGCTTTTGTGTTTCCTTTAAAAATAAAAAGCGCCACCTCAAACATGGTCTGTATTTTGCTGTGTAGTAGGGAAAGTGCATAGATGAGGGCATTAATATGGTAATGGCAACACGCTCTAGCGCAACCACCACGCTTGGCTCGAAAAAAACCACCAAAGTGGGCTTTTTGCTACTGGATCATTTTACAATGATTGCATTGGCTTCTTCCATTGAGCCATTACGCATGGCCAATCAATTATCGGCGGACACGCTTTATAATTGGAGTCTTATCTCCGAGGACGGTCAGCCCGTTACCGCCAGTGATGGTTTAAGTCTATCACCGGATCTGTCCATTTATGACACGGCCGATTTTGACTTAATTATAGTGGCGGGCGGTGTCGACATCACCCGAGCCTATACGGCTAAGCAAGCTTCCTGGCTATCAAAGCAAGCTCGCAAAGGCGTGACCATAGGTGGCATCTGCACTGGGGCCTACTTGCTGGCGTATGCTGGCTTGCTAGACGGCTATCAATGCAGTGTGCATTGGGAGTGTTTGACGGCACTGCAAGAAATTTTTCCTAAGGTGAAATGCAATAATCGACTCTTCTCTCTGGATCGTGATCGGATTACGTCCTCTGGTGGTACCGCGTCTATGGATATGTTGTTAACCATGATTGCGAAGCAGCATGGGCCGCGTTTATCCAGCGCTATTTCAGACATGTTTATTTGTGAGCGGATTCGTCATGAGTCAGATCAACAGCGTATGCCGATGCGTCAGTTCAATACGGGCGGTGCTGGTGCGACCAAGTTGGTGGATGTGATTGAGTTGATGGAGAACAACTTGGAGGAGCCAATAGAGTTGGACGAGTTGGCGACGTTTGTTGATGTCTCTCGCCGTCAAATTGAGCGTATGTTTCATCGACACTTGGACTGCTCACCATCAAAATATTATTTGAAACTTAGATTAGAGCGAGCTCGAAAATTGCTCAAGCAATCGAATATGTCCATTGTCGAAATTTCCATGGCGTGTGGTTTTATCTCGACCCCGCATTTTAGTCGCTGCTATCGTAAACACATTGGTGTATCGCCGCGAGATGAGCGTAAGCAAGCATGGAGTAATCAAGTGCAAGGCGACTTTCAATTACCAAATAGTGGTGATGTGTTGAAGATGGCGCATGCTCAAGAGGCTCTGGATCACTCCCATGCTGAGCCCAGTTATGGTTCTGTTGTGATGTAAGGCATCATGCTTGTTTCCATGATTGGATTTGAAAAGAGCGTCATTATCTAGTGACGCTCTTTTTTATGTCTAGGATTGGCAAAAGAGTAACGTTTCCGCCTTAGATTGACCTCTTTCCTGACATGACCAATCTAGGTAGTCAGTATGGTCCTTTTTGGCTTGGATAATGAAAAACGTGTTTAGCTGATTTGGCAACCAAGTATGAATGTTCGCTGAGCGTTCTTTTGCATGACCAGCTGAGTAATATTGTCCTGAAAATGGGCGTTTATGAAGATAGAATAAATCGCTATGTTGCGCTTCCTCTTGTGCTTGCCATTGTGTGAGCAGATCACGTTCAGATTTTACCTTGACCCATTGGAAATGTAGCGCACTCACTAAGCCAATTAATAGCAAAGGGGTGACGAAACCAAGTTGATAAAGTCTGAAGGGGAGCGGTCGTTGCAGGTGTAACTGCGTCAGCAATAAGGCCATTGCTGGTAAGGCGGGCATAACATAACTGGCCAGAATATTACCGGAAAAGCTAAACAGCAGCATGGGAGCAAGCATCCACAGGAGCAGAAAACTCGTCATACCATTTTCGCTTTGCTCAACATCACGATTTTCTTTGAGGTTACGAAGCCATTGCCAAATAAGTATCGGACTCCAAGGAAGCATGGCTAAGAAAGCGTAAAGCCAGATGGTACCGCGCGTTCTTTCGTGAGCTGAACCATACAAATCGCCCTGCCAACCACTGACAATAAAACGCTTAATGTGTTCGCCAACAATAAAATAATTTAAGAAACCGGGCGTTCGATGTTCAGCAATGAGATACCAAGGTAACGCAATGGCGATGAATAACATGCTGCCATAACCCCAAGGTAGACGTTGCCAAAGCTGTTTCCATCGACCATTCGGCAGTAACCAAAGGGTAAGGCTAATGCCGACAAGTACGATGGCTAGTGGACCTTTTGAGAGCATGCCAAGTGCTAAGCCAACGAAGAACAGATAGCCCCAGATTTTGTGTTTTCCATTCCAAGCCTGCCAGAAGCTGACCATACTAAGGCTGATCGAAAACGTTAGGGCGGTGTCTGTCATAACGGCACCGCTTAATAGAATGAAGGAGGATGTTGAAGCTAAAATGGCGGCGCAGAGTAAGCCAAGTGCTTTGCTTTTATACTCATCGCGAGCAAATTGATAAAGCAACGTGATAATGCCAACACCGACCAGCAAGTGTGGTATTCGTGCGCCGAACTCATTTACCCCAAATACAGTAAATCCTAAACTGCTTAACCAAGTGAAGAGAGGCGGTTTCCCCCAAAATGGAATCCCATAATCAAACATAGGGGTCACCCAGTTTCCGGTTTCGAACATGATGCGGGCCATTTCCCCATACCTGGCTTCGGTGGTATCCATCAAAGGGTAAAGGGCTAAAGAAGCAAAGCGCAGACCGACGCAAAGGGCCAGAAGCCATATCAGAGTCTTATTAAGAATGGAATGAGTAGGTTTTATCATTTTGTTGTTTCCGATTGGGCAAAAGTAGGTGCTGAGGTGGTTTCTTCCATTAGGACATACAAAGGGCGTTGCTTGGATTCGATAAAGAGGCGACCGACATATTCCCCTAAAACGCCAATCGATAGGAGTTGAATGCCGCCTAAAAATAAGATGATCAAAACGGTTGAAGGATAACCAACTACCGGCTCGCCCCATACTAAGGTTTTGGTCAGCACGACCATGGCCATGACAAAGGTAAAAAACGATGTAGTCAGTCCTGCTAGGGTCGCCCAACGTAACGGTTTCGTACTGAAAGAGGTAATGCCTTCTAAGGCAAGGTGGACGAGTTTTGGGTAATTCCATTTTGTTTCGCCAGCCAGTCTTGGGTCCCGATCAAAGGTCATGACTTGGCGGGTAAAACCAGGCCAAGCTAATAGGCCTTTCATAAAGCGAGTTCGTTCAGGCAGGGTGTTGATGACCTCGACTACCTTCTGGTCCATAAGTCGAAAGTCTCCCACATTTTCTGTGATGGGGGAGTCGCTGATATACGACATAAAGCGATAGAAGCAATGGGCGGTTGTGCGTTTTAGCCAATTTTCACCGTGTCTTTCTCGACGCTGCATTTCGACGACTTGAGCGCCTTGTTGCCAAGCGTCAACCATATCGGGAATGTATTCGGGTGGATCCTGAAGGTCGGCATCCAATAATATCACGCATTGTCCCAAGGCCGCTTTTAATCCCGCGCTTAACGCTGCTTCCTTGCCGAAGTTTCGACTGAGTCTTAAGCTGCGGATGCTGTGCGTTGGGTGTTGGAATTGGCTGACCAATTGCCAGCTAGAATCTTGGCTACCATCATCCACATAGACGATTTCACAAGATTGATTGAGAGCGGATAAAGCATTGCAAACTCGCAGGTGGCATTGTTCTAAGACATCTCGCTCGTTTAAAAAAGGGATGATGACGCTGACGAAAGGCGCTTGTTTTTCTGCTTTCTCATCGGCTTTTGCTTGCACAAAGTGCTGATAGGCAACCGCACTCATGGTGTTTCCTCTGTTAAATTCATAATGCGGTCATACTAGTGAGTGCTTTGTCGCAAAAAGATGATTCACTTTTTTTTCATTTCTTTGTGTCACAATAGTGTTAAATGAGATGAGGTCAGAAATAAAATTGTATGAAGTTACTGTTGGTGGAAGACCATAAAGACATTGCGGGTGTTATTTTTGACTATTTCGAACTCAAAGGTGACGAGTTGGATTATGCCAATAATGGACAGCATGGATTTAATTTAGCGGTCGCAGAGTCGTACGATGTCATTATATTGGATGTTATGTTGCCAAAAATGGACGGCTTAACTGTATGTAAATCGTTGCGCGAGCAGGGGGTAGATACCCCTGTTTTGATGTTGACGGCTCGAGATACGAAAGAGGATATTTTAGCGGGCTTCGAAAGTTTAGCAGACGACTACCTAGTGAAGCCCTTTGATTTGGACATTCTGGACTCTCGAATTCAAGCTTTAGTTCGGCGCCAAAAAGGCAAAGTGGCAAATCGTGAATTGCAATTCGGGCACTTAAAACTCGATATGAATACGCGTATTTTGCAGCGGGAAGGGAGTCGTTATGCATTAAACCCATCTCAGTACACTATTTTAAGGCTGCTTATGCAAAAGGCGCCTGATGTGGTGAGTAAAAATGAAATCTCGGATGCCCTATGGGGGGATGAAGAGCCAGACAGTAAAGTATTAAGAAGTCATATTTATCAGTTGCGCAGCTTAATTGACCGACCGTTTGAGCATGCCTATTTACAGACTGTGTCGAAAGTGGGCTACCGACTTGTTGCGGAAGTCCAAGAATGAAACGTATTAAAACCGCTAAACAGTTAACCTTTACTTATTTCTCCATTGTCGCGTTTGCCATCATTGCCTTTCATTTTTCCATGTTTCAATCAGTGATTGAAAATGTGGAAATGATCTACGCTGAAAATCGTATGTTGAAAGATAAAAATACCGCCGTAGAGCGTTTGCAAGGCACACAATTAACACATGTTTCTATTCCTCCTTTTTCAGAGGTGTATGTGGGTGAGGAGAACTTGCCCTTGGGCGTCGTTCTTGACCCTAATATGACCGATGATTTGACCTATGAGCTGGATGAGGCGTCAGATACGGATTTGGAAGTCTTTTCGATGCGTTCACAGGTGACCATCAATGGGCAGCCAAAAACCTTATATGTTATCCACTACGATGAAATTTATGAGATCAGTGAAGCACAGATGTTTCAGACTCAAAGCACTCAGCTGATGCTTTCTTTGCTTTTGTTGGTTGTCAGTTTATGGGTTGTGATGCAAATTTCCATGCGCTTAACCAAACCACTGTCCCAGCTGTCTCAATTTTTAACGGCAAGGCGTCCAAGTGATTTGTCTCCGATTGCTTTACCCGAAGGGGCGGCGACACGTGAGGTTCATTTGCTGGTGGCTTGTTTCAATGATTATCAACAGCAAATTCAAGGATTGATTGAGCGTGAACGAGCGTTTAATCGTTATGCAAGTCATGAGTTACGAACCCCTCTGATGGTGATGAAAGGGGCGGTTACCTTGCTTGGAAAAACGGACTCTCCTGAGTTTATTCAGCGCCAGCAAGTCAGGATGCGTCAAGCTTGTCAGGAAATGGAAGACTATATTTCAACCTTATTGTCTTTGACCCGAGAAGAGGATCTTTCCAGTATTCCTAAACGTCAAGTGACAATGGAAGAACTGGAACGCATCAAGCAAGCGCACATGGTGTATTTGGTGGATGATCAAGTGTCGGTGCAGATTCAGATGCAGAATGGCTTAGAGACCAAGATGCCCGAGCCTATTTTTCATATTTTGTTGGGCAATCTGCTTAAAAATGCCATGGCATCCACCGAAAAAGGACGAATAGATATCCAAGTGGTAGGCAAGCAAATTGAGGTGATTGACACGGGCTGCGGTTTGAAGGGGAAACCGGGTGGTGAAAGTTATGGCTTAGGTTTAATGATTGTGCGCGACATTTGTGTGAAATACGCTTGTGAATTTAGTCTACAAGATAATGCTAAGAAAGGGTGCGTTGCCAGTGTGTTCTTTCCTTAGTTTTATTCAAAAAATCGATTGATTGGATTTATTTTTAGCATAATTCAATCGATTTTTTTGATGTTATTATGGCGTCATATTATCCATTGTTCTTGAGGGTGAATGCCTTTAAAGAATGAATGAAACGGTTTTTGGAGAGACAATATGAGCGCTGCAATCCTTAAAAAAATGCCACTAGAGATGTTTTGGCCAACATTTGACCCTTTCTTGTTCTGTGCCTTTCACAACGATAATTACCCTAAAGCGAACAGTGAAATGGGGCCGGATGAAGCGTTAAGTAATCGGCCTATCGGCCAAGATTTTTCAGGTATTGACGGTTGGCGCATGTACCACGGCAGCAAAGTGCCGGGGTTTCCAGCTCACCCACATCGTGGTTTCGAAACGGTCACCATTGTTAACCAAGGTTTTGTGGACCATGCCGATTCCATGGGAGCCGCAGGTCGTTATGGTCAAGGCGATACACAGTGGATGACCGCGGGTCAGGGCGTGCAGCACTCGGAAATGTTTCCTTTGTTAAATGAAAAAGACCGTAATCCTGTTGAACTGTTCCAAGTCTGGTTGAACTTGCCAAGCAAGAATAAAATGGTGCCTCCGCATTTCACCATGTTATGGAATGAGGACACTCCAGTGCTAACAGAGCAGGACGCAAAAGGTTTTGCAACCAAGGTTAAGGTCATTGCTGGCCCGATTAGTGACGTGCAACCGGCACCGTGTCCACCGAATTCTTGGGCGGCTGAAGAGCAGAATCAAGTCGCGATCTGGTTGGTTGATTTGGCGGAACAAGCGGAATGGACGTTACCTGCGGGCATGGCTGGACTGTCTCGAACCTTGTACTTTTTTGAAGGGGATCGAGTTGCGATAGACGAGGCAACGGTGTCTGTGGATCAGGCGTTTGTGCTTCAAAGCGATGTCCGTGTGGTGTTAAAGAATTTGGGCAAAGCGGCTCGCTTTCTCATGCTACAAGGGCGACCTATCAATGAGCATGTTGAACAACATGGTCCTTTTGTCATGAATACCCGTGCTGAGTTACAGCAAGCCTTTCAAGATTATCAGCGTACTCAATTTGGTGGTTGGCCTTGGCCTCGTCACGATCAAGTGCATGACAAAGACAAGGGGCGTTTTGCTGAGCAAGGTGCGTCGAATTAGGGCTTTTGAGGTGTTATTTGGCGATCACGAAAGACCCAATAGCGTGACAGTGAATAGTTAATACACAGGCCAATGGCTACCCCAGGTATCATCGCAAAGTAAGGCCAAATCGCCCTGAGTTCATGATCATGTATCCATGGTTGAATGTGTATGAGCAAGAGATAGACGCCAAGGTTTGGAATGAAGGCCAATAATGAACCGCTGAGGAATTGTAGCCATTCCACCACAGCGGTTTTTTTATGACGGTTGTTGGAAAAGGTAAAGTGTCGATTCCACCACCAGTTTGAGCTGGCAGCGACCCAGAAGGAAAGTCCTCTAGCAATCGTGTAAGGCGCGTATTGTGACAATAGCATCAAGCTGCTGAGATCGACTAAGAAGCCGATGCCACCGACTAAAGCAAAACGGTAATATGAGTGTTTTAAAATGTTGTTCATCGTGCGATTCTAAGGCGGTAGTTGTCAAAAAAAGATGAATGCACTCTCGTGCTCTAATGATGATAAAAAGGAGAAATGGAATGCCATACGTGAATATTCGCATCACCAATGAAGGTGTCACAAAGGAACAAAAGCAGGCTTTGATCAAAGGTGCAACAGATTTATTGGTGGATGTACTAGGCAAAAACCCATCCACTACTGTGGTAGTGATTGATGAAGTTGAGACCGATAACTGGGGGATTGCGGGTGAGCAGGTGACGGAGCTGCGTAAGAAGAACACATAAAATATTCATGCTAGCGTGCTCATTCCTAAGTGGAATGAACACGATTAGTTTAATTCCTTTTACAAATAGTTAAGTTCATCGCATGCTAGCGCTTCGTGTTTTTTACCTTTCTATTATCGAGCGTCAGTATGTGGATTTTCATCACTCTTTTCGCAGCCGCATGTCAATCGGCTAGAACCGCCTATCAAAATACCTTAGCTCGCGAAGCTGGATTCTTGCATGCCACCATGGCTCGTTCTTTATATGGTTTGCCTTTGGTGAGCTTTTATTTATTCGTGATTTGGTGGCTATTCGGCGAGGTTTCCCTGAACGGTACCATGACGTTTTGGTGGGCGGCCTCTGTGTGTGCCTTGGCTCAAATTTTGGCGACCTATTTTATGCTGAGAGCGTTTCAGTCTGGCAGTTATGCCATTGGCACACTGTTGGCTAAGACGGAAGCAGTATTGGCTGCATTGATTGGTTTGCCTTTGTTACATTACACACTTACTTTTGGTTCTTGGGTGGGGATTGGGTTAGGTGTGTTGGGCGCTGTGGTGATGACGGTAAAGTGGCATAATCTTCGTCATGCTCATCGTGATGTTTCTCTGCTGTTCGGTTTGGCAAGTGGCCTGTGCTTCGCCATGACTTCGGTGATGGCGTCGATGGCAAGTCATGCTTTATCTGGTTCGATCATCACGTCTGCTGGCGTTACCTTATGGTTTGTTCTCGTTCTTCAATCGATTGTTTTGTGTTCGCTTCAGATGATTAAAATGCGCGATTTCAAAGCGCCGTTTAAACATGAGTTTCGTTTGAGTTGCCAAGTGGGTGTATTAAGTTCGCTGGGGTCAATAGGTTGGTTTACAGGCTTTGCTTTAGTGAATCCCGCCTTGGTTAAAACCCTCGGTCAAATCGAAATTCTGGGGACTTTGTACTATTCTAAAGTGCGTTTTTCAGAGACGCTTAATAAGCAGCAGTGGCTCGGCGGTACAATGATATTGATCAGTGTGATTCTCGTCGTGGCATCAACCGTAAAGTGAGACTGTTATGCAATCAACAAAAATAAACTATGTGGAATTACCAGCACGAGATCTTGAGCTCAATAAAGCTTTCTTTCGACAAGCGTTTGGTTGGGATTTCGAAGACTATGGTCAAGAATACAGCGCGTTTAAACATGCTGGTCTAGACGGTGGTTTCTTTCAAGCCGACTTTTGTTCGCGACCGCAAGCAGGGGCGGCATTGGTGGTTTTATACAGTGACGATCTTGAAAGTGCAGTGAGCCATGTCGAAGCCGCAGGTGGCACCATAGAACAAGTGATTTTTGAATTCCCGGGTGGTCGTCGTTTTCACTTCTTAGACCCTTGCGGCAATGAATGGGCGGTATGGGGGCCGTTAAAATAAGTATTCAACCGTAAGAGAGGAGAGTTAAGACTGAATAGTATTGTCTTCGATGTGGGTTGGTTGACAAGCATCAGATTCGACCTGATTGGTTTCCGTTTCCAATTTGGCTCGCTCTGCTTTGGATATGTATTTGGGCTTGCTCTTCGGGTTGGCTTTTAAGTTGGCCTGTTTCGCCTTTTTGGTCAGAATGCTTTTAATTTTCTTACGACGGTTCATAGTGCTGTGCTCGAAATAATTGTGTGGTAGAACTCCAGCGAAATGCGTTAAAACCTCACCGAAAATATCGAGCAGACTATACCAGTCTTGCTTATCGTTCGAAAGGCCATGGATGTATTTTACGATCGACAAGATACGATTTTGATTTCATTGGAGTCGTTTGTGAATGTTAAGTCTGTCAATATAGCGCGCTATGATAGATGAAAACGATGAGGTTAAGTCATGATGTTGTCACGTAGAAAGCTTCCCGCATTAAATGCACTGCGAGCATTTGAGGTGGCAGGGCGTTGTCTGAGCTTTCGTCGTGCAGCAGAAGAGCTCGGCGTGACGCAAGGGGCTGTTGCACAACAAGTACGTTCCCTTGAAGAGCATCTGGGTGTGTTGCTGTTTCAGCGATTGCCGCGTGGTTTGGCGCTTACTCCAAAAGGCATTGTCTATCTTGCTAGCATGACGAGAGCATTTGATATCATGGGGGAAGCGACGTCTGTGATGGCAGAGCGCTCCAATACCGTGACTATCAGTGTCACACCAACGTTTGCGGCGAAATTACTCATTCCTCGTCTTGGTGAGTTGAATGCATTGTTTCCGGATATTGAATTAAAAACGGTTGCCACCGAGTCCATTTCGGATTTTGATGTGGATCAAGTGGATATTGCTGTTCGGCTAAGTCATGCGCCTTTTTCCTCTGGTTTACATGCAGAGCCTTTATTTCCTCAGGAACTAGTTGTGGTGGCAAGCCCTCTCTTGTTAAAAGGGCAGAGTACCTCTCTATCGTTAGAGGTATTGCCGCAGTTTCCATTATTGCATGATGCGCATAATCACTGGCCCACCGTACTTCAAACGACTGAAAAGATTGCCGGCGCTAAGTTTAATCAAACGTCTTTAGCGATTGATGCCGCCTTAGCGGGTCAAGGTGTTGCGTTAGTGTGTCGAGCGTTTGTTGCGCAAGACATTGAGTTAGGTCGGTTGGTGCCATTATTGGATCACTCATTTTTTATTAAGCCAGATTACTTTCTGGTGAAAAAGAAAGGTGTGCAAGTATCTGCGGCGGTGAATGCCGTTTGGCAATGGTGTCTAGACGAGTTTGTACCCAAATAAGCTAGAACGTCCTGTGCGGTTAAACAAAGATAGGTTAACCGCTTTGCAATGGGAGGTTTGTTATTCTTCGAGTGGCAAGCTGGGCGGCTTTTTTGCCCCTGTCTGAATGAGGATGACACCGGTTAGGATTAAGGCCAATGCGATGAACAGTAATGGGTGTATTTCTTCTCCGACAATGGCGCCAATAATAACGGCAACAACGGGAGCGATATAAGTGGCTCCAGATGCTTTCACAGATCCCAGCTTTTCTATTGCATAGTAATAGAGGAAAAAAGCCCCTCCAGTACCGAGTAATCCAAGACCAATAACCACACCCAAGAGGGTTTGCGTGTTCGATATTATTTCGGACATACCGGTAAAGTCTGTGAGGATTAATAAGGTCAACGAAGCGAAGCCAGTCTGCCAGGTTGCCAAGGCTAGTGGTGGAATTTTATGAGGTGATAAAAGGCGCTGAGCATAGACAAATGACACGCCTAAACTGGTGGTCCCTGCTATCATCCAAATGACGCCCATCAAGTTGACTCCTTCAACATTCTCCCATGGACGAGCGCTGACTAGGATGCCTGAAAACCCCAGAAGAACCCCGATGAGCATTTGCCAGGTCGGACGGTCTTTTCTTAAAAAAAGGAAAGCGCATATAAAGGTGAAGATAGGAATAGAGCCACTCAAAAGACCAGCAACGCTGGTTGGAAGTAAGGCAGTGCCGGCCACAAAACCGTAATAGTAAAATGTGGTGGCCAGTACGGACATGACGGCAAAATGCAGAAGGTGTTTAAATTGCTCTCTGCGTAGAGCTTTTGTGTAGAGCGCGATCAGAAAAAGAGGAATGAAGCCACACAGAACTCGTAGTAAAACGGTTTGGGTTGGTGTTATGAGCAAAGTAGACCATTTCATGAAAATAAAATTCGATCCCCAAATAATGCCCAGAGCGAGTAATGCAGCATAGCTTCTCATCATACCATTTTCTCCAATCAAGCGGCGGCTAGTGTCGCTTTGTATTCTAGCCATTTTGATAAGATTTTGCGCGTGATTAAAAAACGTCAAGGGTGTAGTTTTTCTACTGTTTTTTAATGAAGGAGATATTTAAATTTTAGGCAATACTGTTTAATGATGCCGTTTGGCGTTTAACACTATTGAATGAGTGAAACGTTGAGGTGAGGTTGTTTTCAGTGCGTTAGAAACAACAAAGCCCTAGCTAAAAAATAGCTAGGGCTTCATCTAAATGGTACCAGTAGGCGGACTCGAACCGCCACGCCTTTCGGCAACGGATTTTGAATCCGTCGTGTCTACCAATTCCACCACACTGGCCTTGAAAAAGGTGAGGCGTATTCTAGGTTAATTTGAAAGGATGTCAACGATTGGTTGAATATTTTTTTATCTTTTTAATATCTAGTGGGTTGGAAGTACCTTTTTATCTGGTTTTTCGCTAGAATATCGGGTCGTTTTTTCTAGGTAGCTTTCATTTCATGCTCGTTTCCGATTATCACTTTGATTTACCCGATTCTCTCATAGCGAATTACCCTATGCCGGACAGAACTGCAAGTCGTCTTTTGCATCTTGATGGGCCAAGTGGTGAGGTAGTTCATCGTCAGTTTCCAGAAATTTTGGACTTGGTTCAAGCTGGTGATTTAATGGTATTTAACAATACCCGAGTCATTCCAGCCCGAGTGTTTGGCCAGAAAGAGTCGGGTGGTAAAGTTGAAATCTTAGTCGAGCGAGTGACTTCGAGTCATGAAGTATTGGCGCACGTTCGTGCCAGTAAATCACCAAAAGAAGGTACTAAGATATTTTTGGGTCAAGATAAGGGAGAGCAAATCGAAGCGACCATGTTAGGCCGCTCAGGTGCGTTATTCCATTTGGCATTTCAAGAGCCTGTTTTGGATATCTTGACCCGTGTTGGGCACATGCCGTTGCCGCCTTATATTGAACGTCCTGATGAAGACAGTGACCAAGAGCGTTATCAAACGGTGTATAACGAAAAGCCGGGGGCGGTTGCCGCACCAACGGCTGGTTTGCACTTTGATGATGCTTTGTTAGCCAAATTAAAAGACAAGGGCGTTGAGGTGGCTTTTGTTACCTTGCACGTTGGTGCAGGCACTTTTCAGCCAATGAAGGTAGATAATGTAGAAGATCACATTATGCACGCAGAGTATGTTGAAGTGGATGAACAGGTTGTTCAGCAGGTGCAAGCGACGAAAGCTCGTGGTGGTCGGGTGATCGCGGTTGGCACGACGAGCGTGCGCAGTTTGGAGTCTGCTAGTCAAAGCGGTGACATTGCGCCGATGCAGGGTGATACCAGTATTTTCATTTACCCTGGTTACGAATTTAAGACCGTTGATGCTTTGGTCACCAATTTTCATTTGCCTGAATCAACCTTGATTATGTTGATCAGTGCCTTTGCGGGTTATCAGCAAGTCATGTCTGCTTATCGCGTGGCGGTAGAGCAGAAGTATCGATTTTTTAGTTATGGTGATGCCATGTTTATTACACGAAATGCGCAGGCGAAAGGCCCGCAAAGTGAGGAATAAGACGTATGTCTGAGAAACGTCCAGAATGTTTTATGGATTTTGAACTGCATACCAGTTCAGGTAAAGCGCGCCGCGCGACTTTGACTTTTCCACGAGGTAAGGTAGAGACCCCTGCTTTTATGCCAGTTGGTACGTATGGCACAGTGAAGGGTATGTTAACCAAGGACATCGAAGAAATCGGTGCGGATATTATCTTGGGGAACACTTTTCATCTTTGGTTGCGCCCAGGAACCGAGGTGGTAAAAGCGCATGGGGATCTGCATGACTTTACACAGTGGAAGAAACCTATTTTGACCGATTCGGGTGGTTTTCAGGTGTTTTCTCTTGGGGAAATGCGCAAAATCACGGAAGAGGGGGTGAGCTTTCGTTCACCCATTAATGGCTCTAAAGTCTTTTTAAGTCCTGAGATTTCCATGCAGGTTCAGCGTGACTTAGGTTCAGACATCGTGATGATTTTTGATGAATGTACGCCTTATCCTGCGACAGCGGATGTGGCGGCCAAATCGATGCGCATGAGTCTGCGTTGGGCGAAGCGTTCTAAAGATGAGCACGGTGACAGTCCATCCGCTTTGTTTGGTATCATCCAAGGCAGTATGTACGAGAACTTGCGTGATGAGTCTCTAGAGGGCTTAGAAGAGATCGGTTTTGATGGTTATGCCATTGGCGGTTTGTCTGTGGGCGAGCCAAAAGAAGAAATGATCAAGGTGTTGGATTACATCACGCCGAAAATGCCTGAAAACAAACCGCGTTACTTGATGGGCGTAGGTAAACCGGAAGACTTAGTGGAAGGGGTTCGTCGCGGCGTTGACATGTTTGACTGTGTGATGCCAACTCGTAATGCCCGTAACGGTCATTTGTTCACCTCTGAAGGGGTGGTGCGCATTCGTAACGCACAATATCGCCATGATATTGACCCACTTGATAAAGAATGTGACTGTTACACTTGTAAAAACTTTTCTCGGGCTTATCTACATCATTTGGATAAGTGTCAGGAAATGGTGGGTGCACAATTAAATACCATCCATAACCTTCGTTATTACCAAACACTCATGGCGGGATTGCGAAAGGCGCTCGATGAAGGTAGATTTGACGCCTTTGTTGATGAGTTTTATGCAAAGCGCGGCTTAGAAACACCTGCTTTGAGTGAATAATAAACAAAATATGACAATTTTCTCTTTTCAGGGAATTGTAAAAGTTTCATAAACCATTGGAGAGCTAAAACCATGATCGCATTGATCTCACCAGCTTACGCTGAAGGTGGCGCACCAGCGGACGCGGGTATTTTTAACCTAGTCCTACTTGCTGGCTTTGTCGTTATTTTCTACTTCTTAATGTGGCGCCCTCAAGCAAAGCGTGCGAAAGAGCATAAAAACTTGATTGCTGCTCTGGAGAAAGGAACTGAAGTCGTAACTGGCGGTGGTGTCCTAGGTAAGGTAACAAAAGTAGACGATGCCTATGTCGCTCTAGAAGTTTCAGAAGGTGTTGAAATGAAATTTCAAAAATCTTCTGTTGCTGCTGTGTTACCTAAAGGAACATTGAAGTCGATTTAATGTTGCTGGAAAAGCGCCTGAAGAGAGAATCTAAGGCGCTTTTCTTCTTTCTTGCCCACTCAAATTTTTAGGTGTAAAGGATTTTTCATGCTTAACAAGTACCCCTTGTGGAAGTATTTGCTAATTCTTCTTGTTTTGGCTTTGGGGCTACTCTATGCCTTCCCAAATCTTTATCCGGATGATCCAGCGTTACAACTCTCTACTCAAAAAGCGACTTCCGTGGTTGATCAGCAAGCTTTGCAAAAAGCAGAGCTGGCACTCAGTAAAGCAAATATAGAATTGAAAAAAGCAGAGTTAACCTCTGCTGGCGGTACCTTGCGTTTCAATAATGGTGAGGACCAATTAGCGGCTAAACCTGTCGTAGCGGCGGCCCTTGGGGAAGACTATGTGACGGCGTTGAACCTAGTGCCAACCACGCCAGAATGGTTGTCTTCTTTAGGTGCTGGGCCGGCTAAATTAGGCTTGGACTTGCGTGGTGGTGTGCACTTTTTGCTGGAGGTGGATACACCAGCGGCGTTGAAACAGCGCTTAGAAGTAAGCAGCAGCGAAATGAAGGCGGCTCTGCGTAAAGACAGAGTGCGTTACCGTAGTGTGAGCATTGCTGATGGTGTGTTGTCGATTCGCTTCTTAAAGGAATCGGATTTAACGTTAGCGGAAGATCTATTGAAAGGTGAGTTTGCTGAGTATCGCTACAGCACTCGTCAAGAAGATACCGATTACTTTTTGGATGTGAGCTTTACCGAAGCGGAAACCAAAGAGATTGAGTCATATGCGTTGCAACAGAACTTAACGACCTTACGTAATCGTGTAAACGAGCTGGGTGTGGCAGAACCTTTGGTTCAGCGTCAGGGCAGTAATCGTATTGTGGTTGAGTTGCCTGGTGTTCAAGATACCGCCGCGGCAAAACGTATCATCGGTGCGACAGCCAACCTAGAATTCCATTTGGAAGCGGGTTTGGATGATCAAGGTGCGGATGTTGAAACCTTGTCTTTCCGTGATGGCAGTGGTCGTACGGCACGTTTAGAGCGTGACATCATCATTACGGGTGACAGCGTAGCCGATGCAAGTTCGTCTTTCGATGAAAATGGCCAGCCTCAGGTGAATATCAGTCTTGATTCCAAGGGTGGTAAGCAGATGACAAAAGTGACTCGCTCTGCCGTGGGTCGTAATATGGCGGTGGTGTTTATCGAACACAAATCCCGTAGTCGTTTTGTTGAGAAAGACGGCAAGATGGAAGAAGTGCGTCGCAGTTACAGTGAGAAAGGTATTATTTCTTTAGCGACGATTCAAACCACCTTGGGCAACTCTTTCCGTATCACTGGCTTAGACAGTCCTCGTGAGTCTTCTGAATTGGCCTTGTTATTACGTGCCGGTGCTCTGGCCGCGCCAATTTACTTTGTTGAAGAACGTACCATTGGGCCAAGCCTAGGGGCAGAGAACATTCAGTTGGGTGTGACTTCTGCGCAAATTGGACTATTGGTCGTGATGCTGTTCATGTTGGTGTATTACAAGGTATTCGGTATTTTTGCCAATGTATCCTTGGCGCTGAACATCGTGTTGCTAATGGCATGTATGTCTTTGATGTCGGCCACGTTAACCTTGCCTGGTATTGCGGGTATTGTGTTGACAATGGGGATGGCGGTGGATGCCAATGTGTTGATTTTTTCTCGGATAAAGGAAGAGTTAGCGAATGGTGTACCCAGTCAGCAAGCGATTCATTCCGGCTTTAATCGTGCATTCACGACAATTTTTGATGCCAACATTACGACCTTGTTGGTGGCGGTGATCTTGTTTGCTGTCGGGACTGGTCCAGTAAAAGGGTTTGCAGTAACCCTGTCGTTGGGTATTTTGACCTCTATGTTTACGGCCATTGTGGTAACGCGTTCACAAGTGAATCTTGTTTACGGCGGTCGTAAAAACAAGAAATTGTATATTTAAGGAGAGAGCCATGAAAGTGACAACTATTCCGTTTATGGCGATGCGTAAGATTGTGGCGTGTTTTTCCGTTGCACTTATTCTCATCTCCTTAGGGTCATTGGCCGTGAAAGGCCTGCAATTTGGTCTGGATTTTACCGGCGGTACTTTGGTTGAGGTGGCTTACGATCAAGCACCTCAATTGGATGATGTTCGCCAGTTGTTAGCAGACAATGGTTATGACGACATTGTTGTACAGAACTTTGGTTCACCGACGGATGTGGTGGTGCGTATGGCCAATGCTTATACGCCTACTTTAGGTGACGAAGTGCTTGAGAGCTTGCGAAATCACGGCGAAGTATCGGTGACCTTGCAGCGCTCAGAGTTTGTTGGTGCGCAAGTGGGCGAAGAGTTGCGTGAGCAAGGCGGCTTGGGGATGTTGTTGGCGCTATTGATCGTGATGCTCTATGTTGCGGTGCGTTTCCAATTTAAGTTCTCTTTAGCGTCTGTTGCGGCGTTGGCGCACGATGTCATTATTACGCTCGGTTTCTTTTCGCTTTTTGATGTGGAATTTGATTTGACGGTGTTGGCGGCCTTGCTGGCGGTGGTGGGTTATTCTTTGAATGATACCATTGTTGTTTGTGACCGTATTCGTGAAAACTTCCGCATTATGCGAGAAACGGAACCTTATGATTTGATTAATGAATCCATCAATCAAACATTGGGTCGTACTTTGATTACCTCTTTAACGACCTTGTTTGTGTTGGTGGTTTTATTCTTGTTTGGCGGTGAAGCCATTCATAATTTCTCCATGGCTTTACTTGTGGGGATTGTGATTGGTACTTATTCGTCTATCTTTGTGGCGGCAAACTTGTTGCTGGCGTTGAATGTCACAAGAGAAGACTTGGTGCCGACACCAAAAGAAGAGTTAGAGGACGAGTTGCCCTAGTGGTTGCGCGTCAATCTTGACTAAAAAAGCCTGCGATTGCAGGCTTTTTTGTGTCTGGTTATTTGAATGTCTGTTTAGTGTTTATTTAGTGTGCCAAATGGCATGCCCATTTGTGTTGGACTTTCCGCTTGCAGACTTTCTTCCCAATTAACGGCGTCTTTGCCGAACAGGACGATGGCGGTCGAGCCCAGTTTGAAGCGACCCATTTCCTCGCCTTTTTTCAATTCAATGTCATTAAGTTCGGCATAATCCCAAGTCACGACATTTTTATTAAAAGGTGTGACCTGGCCTGCCCAGACGGTTTCAATGCTAGCGACTATCATAGCGCCCACTAGGATGATGGCCATTGGGCCTGCTTCGGTTTCAAATAAACAAACGGTGCGTTCATTGCGTGCAAAGACGTTAGGGATTTGTTCGGCTGTCACCTTGTTTACCGAAAATAATTTTCCCGGTACGTGAATCATTTTGGTTAGCTTGCCCGTTAATGGCATGTGTACGCGGTGGTAGTCTTTTGGAGACAAATACACAGTAGCGAACGAGCCGCCAAGAAATTGATCAGATAAAGAGGCGTCGCCACCTAGTAGCGTGGTTAGGCTGTAATGATGGCCTTTGGCTTGAAAAATGGTGCCGTGTTCAATTTTGCCTAATTGACTGATCGCGCCATCAGCAGGACAAGCTAGACTGTCATCACCTTCGGCAATTGGGCGTAATTCAGGTTGAATCGCACGAGTAAAGAAATCGTTGAAGTTTCGGTAAGAAAGCGGGTCACTATTGACGGCCTCGGACATATCAACTTGATATTTTTTAACAAACTGACTGATAAAGGTATTTTTCACCCAGTTATTTTCACATTCCGCAATTCGGCCGATGGCTCGTGAAAGCGTTTTTTGAGGTGTGATGTGTTGCGCGAAAGCAAACAGTTGGTCTTTAGTCACAGTGTTCGTCCTGATGTTTGAGTTTAGGCATTATTAATAAGGGATACGATTTGTTTCAAGGTTTTAAAATCTTTTTCGTTAAATTCGGTTCGGGTTTCAAGCCAAAAGAGCATCATTTCTTGTTGGTTGATGATGGCTGACGCTAGGATAAGGTGGCTTTGTTCATCGATGATCTGATCCGAGGTATCGGGTAAATCTGAGAGCAATGCATTGAGTTTGTCGCCAAATAGGTGGCTCGCAGACTTTTGCTTGGCCAGTTTGGCAAATACTTTTGAATCTGCATTCCAACGAATTTTCTTCAAGATGTCCAGTTTATAGCCAGATTGAAAGAGCGGCTGGAATCCCGTTGAATTGTGCCTGAAGAGAATGACGTGTTGTGTATTTGGGATGCTTTGCTTAATGGCTTTTAGGGCCAGATTAGCTTGGTTTTTACAGCCCTGATGTTCGCTTTTTGTTAAGTTTTTCTTTAGATTGGCCAGCGGCGAAATGCTCACGGTCTTTTTAACGGATGCGCTGTTTTTGGTGTACAAATCAGGGTCAAGTAATTGCAGGGCCATAGGACGTTTGCCGCGATGATTGTACAGTTTTGCAGCTTCAGTTGAGGCAAAGTGCGCGGTTCTGATGACATCACCAATGCGGCGATGCATTACCGTTGCCACCACGCGGTAAAAAAACGCAAGATTTTTTGAATCCCAGCCTTTGTTGCTTGCTTCTTCTGCCACTTTCGATGCGCAGTATGAAAAAATCAGTGGGTTATTCATCAGGATGGTTAAGCGCTTATCTTCAGTGAAGCCCGGTAATTCATCTGGGTGATGTGCTAAATGGGCGAGCGACTGCAGTTCATTGGCATTGGGGATGTGTTTTGTTAAAAACGATTCGATGATTTTATTTGGGGTTCCCCAGAAAGTGCATAAGTGTACGGTTAATTCATCGATACGACAGCCTAATACAGTCATTTCAACCTGACTGGCTTTTTCACCTCTTAAGATTCGGTTCTGTATTTCTTGCATAACAGGGTAGGCATAATACCAAAGTAGCCATTTGGCGGCATCACGAAACAGAGTGATCCAGAAAATATCATCTTCGTGGCTGGTGAGGTTTTCGATTGACCAGTGTCTAGCCATCGTGGCGGCTTCGTAGCTGGTTTGAATTTCGGCTAGAAATGCCGTGAGATTGTCTGGTAGTTGTCTATTGCGTGTTTCGTAAGGAGCGAAGCGTTTAAATAAGTTGTGAATGCCATTCATGCCAACCATGGCGGCGGCATGAAACGGTGTGTTGATCTCATTGTGCTTGTTCACCACGATTCGATTCGCTTCATTTAAAATAGCAAAAGCGAGAAGTGGGTCGCTAGCAATGTTTTTTTGCATGTTCTCCAGTGTGTCTTCCGTGCGCTTTATTTGGGTTTTAAGACGCGCCAAGTTACCCGCTCGTACTGGGAATTTTTTCGTCTTAAGAAAACTCAGCCATTCGTTTAGGCCCGATGGAGATTTGCTGCTCATAAAAGGTGACTTTGCTGACTCGGTTGTTTATAAGTATGCATCATGCTCTTATATTTCGTATCTGATTAATCATACTGTATATTTATGTAAGAGCATACTTTGTCAGTATTAAGGAAGTAAAAATATGTTTGCATTAGCGGGCCTGCTGGTCGTTATCGTCAGTGTTGTCACTGGGTACGTGGCCGCACATGGACAGTTATTGGCGTTATGGCAGCCTTTTGAAATTATCATTATTTGTGGTGCGGCATTAGGGGCTTTTATGATAGCGAACCCTTTTATCGTGCAGAAGAAAGTCTTTACTATGCTGCCGCAAGTGGTGACGGGAAGTCGACATAACAAGCGCTTTTATTCTCAGTTGTTGGGCTTAATGTTTTGTTTGTTTCAGAAGAGTCGTCAAGAGGGCTTTTTGTCTATTGAAGAGGACATTGAATCGCCTTTCACCAGCGATTTGTTTAACCGTTTTCCTGATGTTGTGCGTGATCACGAAGTCGTCAATTTTCTCACCGACAATTACCGTATCTTCACTTTGACCGGCTTACCAGCCTACGAAATCGAAGCCATCATGGACAATGAGATAGAGCAAATCCAAGAAGAGTTAGTCGAGCCAGGTCATGCCTTGAATCGCGTGGCTGAAGGTTTGCCTGGTTTTGGTATTGTTGCCGCAGTACTGGGGATCGTTATTACTATGGGGTCGATTGGTGGGCCGATGGAGGAAATTGGTTATCATGTGGCGGCGGCTTTGGTGGGGACGTTTTTGGGGATTTTCTTCGCTTATGGTTTTGTTGGCCCTGCATCTGCGCATCTTGAGACGCTTGGGAGTCATGAGTTAAAAGCGTATTTGTGTGTCAAGGCCAGTTTGAACTCAGTGGTATCTGGTTATGCGCCGCCAGTTGCGGTCGAAACGGGGCGTAAATTATTACCGCCGGACATGCGCCCAAGTTTTGCTGAGTTGTCCATTGAATTGCAGC
Organism: Marinomonas sp. TW1; assembly: GCF_001625355.1. Classification (GTDB taxonomy): domain Bacteria; phylum Pseudomonadota; class Gammaproteobacteria; order Pseudomonadales; family Marinomonadaceae; genus Marinomonas. The sequence goes on along the minus strand of NZ_JSEE01000001.1, from coordinate 272,938 downwards.
AGTATCGCTAATTTGAACGTTTGGTATCAGGAGAGAGTAGGATGGCCTTAGGTTCAAATAGCTTAGTAATTCGAAGGGTAAAAAAGGTTAAGAAAGGTGGTCATCATGGTGGCGCATGGAAAATTGCTCTAGCGGATTTTGCGTTGGCGATGATGGCGTTCTTTTTGGTGTTATGGATCATTAGTGTGGCATCCCCAGAAGAAAGAGAGACCATTCAAGGGTATTTTCAAGACCCTATGGGAGCCGGTACGGCAGGCTTTAGCGCTAATCCTATTGATTTAGGCGGTAGTCCCGCCATGAGTATAGAGAAGAAGCTGGATTTGCAATTGCCTGAGCCAGGCAGTACTGATGTGCCCAGTCATGAAACAGGGGTAGGGAACGGTGAGGAGTCTTCGGTATCGCAGAGTTTGAATGATTTGGTCAAAGATGAATTAGAAAAAAACAACATAGTTTTATCTAAGCAGAAAAACTTACGGCTTGAAATTACTCCCATCGGTGTCCGTATTACATTACTAGACACACCGGATAAACCGATGTTTGAGCGTGGTAGCGCGCGTATGATGCCAGACATTGAGAATACGTTGCTAACAATGTCGTCACTGTTTAATAGAGTGAAAAATCCGATTGTGATCAGTGGCCATACGGACTCTTCTAAGTATTCAGGCTCGGCGAGATTGAATAATTGGGATTTATCGGCCATGCGGGCAAATGCAGCACGTCAAATTCTAGAGGAAGGGGGAGTGAGCGATGCTCGGTTTGCTCAAGTGACCGGGTTAGGGGGTACTATTCCATATAATCGTTTAAACCCAGCGGGCCCAGAAAATCGACGTATAAGCATTACTTTAATGACGGATGAGGCCTATCGTAAATTGCTAAACCAAAATCGACGTAACTTTGGCAACCCAGCAAAACAATCCGATTTGAAGCTCACGCCAGAAATGGTTTTTTAGTAAAGCAGTCTTTATTTAACGAGATTGCGTTGTGGTGGTGTTATAAAAAATGCGAGCCTGATTGGGCTCGCATTTTTTTGATTTAAAACGCTTGGTTTTCTCGGATAGATTGCTTAATGCGTAAGTAGCTTTGGAATCTATGCTCAGAAATTTCACCTTTTTCTAAGGCGTCTAAAATGGCACAGCCTGGCTCTTTTTCATGGGCGCAGTCGCGAAAGCGGCAGTAGCCAATGTGGGGGCGAAATTCAATGAAGCCATTAAGCAGCTCATCTTCACTAATGTGCCACAATCCAAACTCTCGGATGCCTGGAGAGTCGATCAAGTCACCCCCTTTGGGCATATGAAATAATCGTGCTGTGGTCGTAGTGTGAGTGCCTTTTTTGCGTTTTTGCGATAACTCACCGACGCTGATTTCAATGCCTGGTAATAGGGTGCCAATTAGCGATGATTTACCAACCCCAGATTGACCAACAAACACACTGGTTTTGTCTCCTAGGAATTGATAAAGAGATTCCATTCCAGCTTGGTCTTTGGTGGAGGTTCGAATGATTCGATAATCGAGCTTCTCATAAGTCTCTAGTAAAGCATTGAGTTGCTCGCGGTTACTGTCATTGATCAGGTCGCACTTGTTAAGCAAAATCACGGGTGGTATGCCAACGGTTTCAGCGGCGACTAAATAGCGATCAATTAAATTGGCGTGGGCAACAGGTTCTGCGGCAATCACAATGACAATATGATCTATGTTTGCGGCAACCGGTTTTAGGCGACCATGCATGTCAGGTCGTGACAGAGACGTTTGTCTGTCTGTTGTCGCAACAACGACACCACCGGCTTGTTGTTTGGGGCGCCAAATCACTTTATCCCCAGTGACTAATTGGCCTAGGTTGGCTCTTAAGTTACAACGGGTGGAGACGCCGACAAAAGGAGGTTGCGTACCTTCTACTTCCACTTGGGTGCCAAAATGGGAAATAACGATGCCTTGGGTTTCCGGACCAAGGTCAGAAGACTGCAGCAATTCTTCTGCTTTATTGCTGCGTTTCTTGGTTCTTTCAATGCGCTCTTGTTGAATCTTCTCAATGCGCCAAGTTTGCTGTTTGGTGAGTTTTCGCTTCGACATTCGTCTTTTCTGATCCTATAGTAAGGCGCATAGAGTATAATGCTTGGCAATGATAATAAAGGATTTGAGTAAGTATGAGTTTGAATAAAGACAATTTAATCTGGATTGACCTTGAAATGACGGGTTTGGAACCAGAGCAAGACACCATTATTGAAATTGCGACAGTGGTCACAGATAAAGATTTAAATGTATTGGCAAAAGGGCCTAATTTGGTCATTCATCAAGAGAAATCGGTCATGGATGCTATGGATGAATGGTGCACTCAGCATCATGGTGCGTCAGGTTTAACTGCTAAGGTGTTGGCATCTGACATTGATATGGCAACGGCGGAAGCGCAGACCATCGCCTTTCTTGAACAATATGTACCTGCTGGTGTATCACCCATTTGTGGTAACAGTGTGGGGCAAGATCGTCGTTTCTTATACCGTTATATGCCCAAGCTAGAGGCGTATTTCCATTATCGTTATCTTGATGTGAGTACCATTAAGGAATTGGCTCGTCGTTGGAAGCCAGAAGCATTAGAGGGATTCACAAAATCCGGTGCGCATTTGGCTTTGGATGATATTATGGAGTCCATTGGTGAGCTCAAGCATTATCGTAAAACCATGTTTGGCTTGGATGTCTAATGTGGCTTTAAATAGCGTGAATAAATGACATAAAGAAACGAGCGTTGGCTCGTTTTTTTATGTTGCAAGCCTATAGCAACGCCATGCTGCCATCCCAGATCAATTTTAGACCTGTGATAAACAGAAAACTGTACATGCATTTGAAGAAGAGTCCGGTTGAAATTCGATAATGTAGCCAAGCGCCAAGTTGTACGCCGACATAGGCTAATGGCGCGAAGCACAGTGACAGCAATATATTAGAGACGTTAAGTTGACCTAACAGGCTGTAGGGGATCAACTTGACGTAATTGATGGCGGTAAAAATAACCGCTGCCGTGGCGACATATTGTGTTTTTTCTAAATTGGCTCTGAGTAGATACACACTCATTGGTGGGCCGCCCGCATGGGCAATAAAGCTGGTGAAGCCGCCTAATGCACACCATAAACGGCCTGCAATCGAGCTAAGTGGTTTGGGTTGCTTGGTACGGTGTTTGCGAGGCCATGAATTCAGGGTGAAGCCAACGGCAATGATGCCAACCATGATTCTTAGCCAGTCCGCCGAAAACCACGAGGCGGTTAAACCGCCGATGAGTACGCCTGTAATGGCGGCGGGAATGCAGTTAATCAGCTCTTTTTTATGCCACTTTCGCCAAAACTTTTGCACGGTAAAAATGTCCATTAAACATAGGATGGGCAACATAATGGCGGCGGCATAAAGCGGAGAGGTTTGTAACGAGATTAATGGTACGGCGAGGATGCCGAAGGCACCAGAAAATCCACCTTTGGAAATGCCCGTAATGAACACCGCTATCGCGATTAATGTAATGAGTAGCCAATCCATGAAATGCCTTAGAACAAACTTATTAGTGATAAGTGCTTGATTATGCGGTAACAGAGCTTGTTTCAAAAGCTTTGTGTATTAGAATTGTTTGAGTTTCAGTGGGTCCTAGTGTGATTGGACGTAGAAGGTTTAAAAACGAATGCAAATAGTAAAAGAGATATATGGTGAAGCGGACATGGAGGCCTTCGGGGCGAAATTGTCGGCTGTCTTACAAACTGGTGGTGTGGTGTACCTAGAGGGAGATCTAGGAATGGGTAAAACCACTTTGGTTCGAGGCATGTTGCGAGGTATGGGGCACGACGGGCCAGTAAAGAGCCCAACTTATACCATTGTTGAGCCTTATGAATTAGTAGATTTAGAGGTTTACCACTTTGATTTATATCGAGTTGGCGACCCCGAAGAGTTGGAGTTTATGGGCATTCGGGACTATTTCACGGAGCAGAGCTTGTGTTTGATTGAGTGGGCGGAAATGGGACGAGGTATTCTACCGCAAGCCGATTTAATTGTGCGCTTGGATTTGATTCGTCAAGGTCGACATGTCGCGCTTGAAGCGACAACGGATAAAGGGTTGATCGCAATGACAAAGTTACAAGACTTGGTTGTCGACTAACCTATCGAATTCTTTACGATCAGTAAGATTGAGATCCACTGGTTCAGCCGTTATAGTGTGTCTCTTATATATAGCTAGCTGTCTGATATGCAAACTAAATTTCAAAATTTTTTAAGTATCATTTTGGTCTGGATGACTTCCATTGTTGCAATGGAAGTGTCTGCGGCTGAAGTGCGTGATATTCGTGTTGCCCAACAGGAAGGGGTAACGCGTTTGGTCTTTGAGCTATCCAGCAAGTCTGAGCATCGTATTTTTCCTTTGTCTAATCCTGATCGCATCGTTGTTGATATCAGTGATGCTAATTTGAGTAATGCAGTGGTCAATGGTTTGACTGCTTTGTCGTCAGATGTGTTGATGCGCGTACGTTATGCTAAGCGTAATACTGGTGTTCGTTTTGTTTTGGATTTAGCGCAGGCTGCACGCGCCAAAAGTACGGTTCTGTCTGCTAATGATACTTATGGGCCAAGGATCTTGGTTGAGCTGGAATACGGAAAGAAAAAACCAGCCACCATAGTGAAAAGTCTGGCCAATATCTCCCAAGAAAAGCGCGACATTGTGATTGCTATTGATCCTGGGCATGGTGGTAAAGACCCAGGAGCATTAGGGCAATACAAGGTGCGTGAAAAAGACATTGTGTTGTCGATCGCGAAAGAATTGGCGAAGCGAATTAATGCGGTAGATGGGTTTAAGGCGGTGTTGACTCGTTCAACGGACGTTTACCTGAAATTGCGCGACCGTTCTCGAGTGGCTCGGGAAGCGAACGCGGATTTGATGATTTCTGTGCACGCGGATGCCTTTACCAAGGCCAGTGCACGAGGCGCTTCTGTGTGGGCTTTGTCGTTAAGCGGTAAAAGTTCGGAAATGGGGCGTTGGTTGGCACAACAAGAAAATTCGGCGGATTTAGTGGGGGGCATTTCGTTGGACGACAAAGATCAATTGTTGGCCGAAGTTTTGCTCGATATGTCAATGAATTCGACCATCCAGATGAGTCTTAACGTCGGGGAAAGTGTGCTTGGTCAAATGAAGGGCGTCGCCAAATTACACAAAAACTCCGTTCAGCAAGCTGGCTTTGTGGTGCTTAAATCACCAGACATACCCTCTATCCTGATCGAGACTGGATTTGTTTCGAATAAAACGGAAGCGAAAAATCTCTCCAGCCGAGCGTATCGAGTGAAGTTGGCCGCGTCTATTTCCAAAGGTGTGATTGGGTATTTCACTAAAAATGCGCCGGAAGGCACTTTGGTGGCGTGGAAGCAGAAAAAACATTCTGACTATGTCTACACAGTGAGCAAGGGCGATACCTTGTCGCAAATTGCACGTCGCAATCAGGTTTCTTTGGCGGTTTTACGAAAAGCCAATAAGTTAAAAAATGATGTTATCTGGGTGGGGCAAAAGCTCGTTATTCCGGCCGGATAATCTGATCAGGTACCCACTATCAATGGGTCAAAATAAATAAGGTCGTTAATGAAAAGAATCAATCTTTTATCGCCACGTCTTGCTAACCAAATTGCGGCTGGTGAAGTGGTTGAGCGTCCAGCTTCCGTGGTAAAAGAATTACTGGAAAATAGCTTGGATGCTGGCGCTTCCCAACTGGATATCGATGTCGAGCAGGGCGGTGTGAGGCGAATTAAAATTCGTGATAACGGTGTCGGTATCGTAAAAGACGATTTGTCCCTTGCTTTGAGTCGCCATGCGACCAGTAAAATTGTCACACTGGACGATCTTGAGGCGGTGAACACGCTAGGATTTCGTGGTGAGGCGTTGGCCAGTATTAGTTCCGTGTCGAGAATGCATCTGACCTCTCAAGCTGAAAATGAAAGTGAAGCTTGGCGTGTCGAGGCGGAAGGTAAAGATATGGCCGCGGCCGTTCGCCCTGCGTCTCATCCGCAAGGTACCACGATAGACGTACGAGATTTGTTTTTTAATACACCGGCACGCCGTAAGTTTTTGCGTACTGAGAAAACCGAATTCTCACATCTTGAAGAGGTGGTTAAGCGTTTGGCGTTAAGTCGCTACGAAACGGGTTTTCGTTTGAGTCATAACGGCAAGCAAGTATATGACTTACGCCCTGTGACGGATCAATTGCATGCCGAGCATCGCCTGGCGACGTTGTTAGGCAAGAAATTCATTGAGAATTCATTAACGCTGGATGTGGAGGCGGCAGGCTTACGTCTTTGGGGATGGATTGGTTTACCGACCTTTTCACGTTCTCAGGCCGATCTGCAGTATTTCTTTGTGAATGGTCGAGTAGTCAAAGATAAATTGGTAGCGCACGCTGTACGTCAAGCCTATCGCGATGTTTTGTACAATGGTCGTCACCCGACCTTTGTCTTGTATTTGGAATTGGACCCTTCTACGGTCGATGTGAACGTGCACCCAACGAAACATGAGGTGCGCTTTCGTGATGGGCGTTTGGTTCATGATTTCTTATTTAGTCGCATTCACAAAGCCATCGCCGATGTTCGACCTGAATCGGATTCTGCTCCGACTGGAGTGGCGGACAGTCAGCAAGGCTCAGTCTCCTCTATCGGTGCGATATCGGAGCAGTCGGCATTGCCATTGGCCAATCGTCCAGCAGCCTCTAGTATGGATTGGATGCGTCAAACGGGTTACCAGAGTGGTGCTCAAGTGAGTTCACCAAATCCAAGTGGTGATTCCATTCGTAGCCAATTAGATGGGATGCAGAGGCTCTCAGGTTACGCGGGAGATTTTGCTCAGTCTGGTTCGCAAGTCACTGAAGAAATTGATCCTGATACAGGTGAAATTAAAACGGTGACAATGGCTCAATCGGCTTCGCCTTTTCATCATGTGGCCGAAAACGATTATCAAAAAGTGCCACCGTTAGGCTATGCCGTAGCGCAGATACACGGTGTGTATATTCTCTCGGAGAGTGAACAGGGGTTGATTGTTGTGGACATGCATGCGGCTCATGAGCGGATTGTTTATGAGCGCATGAAAAATGCGTTTTATGAAAAGAATATCGCCACTCAGCCTCTATTGGTGCCGATCAACATTTCTGTTTCGCAAAGCGAGGCTGACTTGGTTGAAGAAAACGGTCAGGTGTTTAAGGCATTTGGCTTTAACGTTGAGCGAACTGGATTAGAAAGTGTCATGGTGCGAGAAGTGCCTATTATCCTTATTCGTGGTGACGTTGAAAATCTAGTGCGGGATGTGATCAGTGATTTGTCGACCAATGGTGTGTCTGATTTGCTGGAGTCTCGAGCCAACGAATTGATGGCTTCTATGGCGTGCCATGGCGCAGTACGCGCCAATCGCAAACTCACAATTGAAGAAATGAACAGCTTGTTGCGTGATATGGAAGTGACTGAGCGCAGTGGGCAGTGTAACCATGGACGGCCAACTTGGGCATACTTGAGTATGTCTGATTTAGACAAACTCTTTTTACGAGGTCGCTAAAATGGCTAAACCGCAAGTGGTATGTTTAATGGGGCCAACCGCCTCGGGTAAAACTGGCTTGGCTGTTGAGCTGGCTGAGCAACATAATTTTGAGATCATCAGTGTTGATTCCGCTCTGGTATATAAGGGGATGGATATTGGCACGGCAAAGCCGGATGCCGAGTTGCTGGCCAGGGCTCCCCATCGTTTAATCGATATTATTGACCCCATTGAGTCTTACTCGGCGGCGGATTTTTTAGTTGATGCTGTGGCGCATGTTGAAGACATTTTATCGAAAGGCAAGACGCCTTTGTTGGTCGGCGGCACCATGATGTATTTCAATGCTCTGCAAAAAGGTTTAGCGGATATGCCGAAAGCTGACGCGGCATTACGTCAACAGATTGAATTGGAAGCGGAGCAAAATGGCTGGGCTGCCTTACACGCGGAGTTGGCGACCGTAGACCCTGACGCCGCTGCGCGCATCCACCCAAATGATCCACAACGCCTTCAGCGTGCGCTGGAAGTCTATCGTTTAACCGGTAAGACGATGACGCAATGGTGGGCTGAACAAGACACAGTGGCTCTGCCGTTTGACATGATTAACATGGCGGTGATGCCGAAAGAGCGTAGTGTCTTGCATGAGCGTATTGAACTGCGTTTTCAGCAAATGATGGAGCAAGGTTTCTTGGCCGAGGTGGACGCTTTGTATCGCCGTGGTGACCTTACTGTTGATATGCCTTCCATGCGTTGTGTTGGTTATCGTCAGCTGTGGCAGTATTTAGAAGGTGACGATTTGTTAGAAGATGCTATCTTTAAAGGAGTTGTTGCTTCTCGTCAATTGGCGAAACGGCAGCTGACTTGGTTGCGAGGTTGGGAAGATTTGATGATTTTTGACAGTTTATCGAAAGAACTTACCTCTGAGGCCTTGAATTACATAGAAAGCAGGATTATATAGGGGAAATAATAAAAAATTTGGTGTAGTATCTACGGTATTGTTTTTTCAATATTTAATTTATTAGTTTTCGCTTTTTTAAGGAGATTCCGATGTCAAAAGGGCAATCGTTACAAGACCCTTACCTAAATATTCTACGCAAAGAAAGAGTGCCTGTTTCTATCTTTCTTGTGAATGGAATTAAACTTCAAGGCCAGATTGAGTCATTTGATCAGTTTGTGATTCTTTTGAAAAACACAGTTAGCCAAATGGTGTACAAACATGCTATTTCGACTGTTGTGCCTTCTCGTACTATCCGCATGCCGTCTCCTGATCAGCCGGAAGATGCCGCTGAATAGTTTGTCTGACAAGACAAACAGAGGAATATAAGATTGTTTTTTGAACGCCCTGATAGTGGTGAAATTGCTGTTGTGGTCCACATTGATTTTAATGATCAAAGCGAAAGCTATGGACCAGAAGAGTTTGTTGAGCTTGCTATGTCGGCTGGTGCAGACCCTGTTGCTGTTGTTACGGGGTCCCGTCAGCGTCCTGACGCCAAGTATTTTGTTGGTAGCGGGAAATTAGATGAAATTAAAGATATTGTAGATCATGAAGAAGCCCAAGTGGTGTTGTTTGATCATGCCTTATCGCCATCTCAAGAGCGTAACTTAGAAAGTGTTTTGAAATGTCGAGTACTTGACCGTACCGGTCTGATACTGGATATTTTTGCCCAACGAGCGCGTACCCATGAAGGTAAGTTGCAAGTTGAGCTGGCTCAGTTACAGCATATGTCAACCCGTTTGATTCGAGGTTGGACTCACTTAGAACGCCAAAAAGGCGGCATCGGTATGCGTGGCCCTGGTGAAACCCAGTTGGAAACGGACCGACGTTTGCTTCGTGTACGCATTAAATCCATTCAGAAGCGCCTTGAAAAAGTCGGCACGCAACGCGATCAAAGTCGCCGTTCTCGTGCGCGTTCTGCTGTCCCTACTGTCTCTTTAGTGGGTTACACAAACGCAGGTAAGTCGACATTATTTAACCGTATTACTGGCTCTGAAGTGTATGCGGCGGACCAATTATTTGCGACACTGGATCCGACGCTAAGACGTCTTGATATTGAACAGATTGGTTCGATTGTCTTGGCGGATACGGTTGGGTTTATACGTCAATTACCACACCGATTGATTAAAGCGTTTCAGGCGACCTTGAAAGAGTCGGCGGAAGCGGATTTGTTATTGCATGTGGTTGATGCAGCGGATATTTCCCGTGATGATAATATGCTTCATGTGGATGCCGTGTTGGAAGAGATTGGTGCGAATGAAGTGCCAACTTTGTTGGTTTTTAATAAAATTGATGCACTTCCTACGGCCGAGCCTCGTATAGATAGAGACGAGCAAGGGAACCCGAGACGAGTTTGGTTGTCTGCTCGTGATGGCGATGGTTTAGAGTTGCTAAAGCAAGCTATTGCAGAACTGTTGGCTGTGGATGTATTCAGTGAAACATTGAATTTGCCGAGTCATTACGGACGCTTGCGCGCTATGTTGTTTGAACATGGAGCTGTAAGGTCAGAGCGTTTTGATGAAAACGGCCATTTTGTGTTGGATGTGAAACTGCCTAAGAAAGATTATTTACAGATTTTAGCTCGTGCTGGTATGTCTGAAGATCAGATTGTAGCGGCATAGGTCACTGGAATTATCATTAAAATAAAGTGGAGATGTAGTATGGCCTGGAATGAACCGGGTAATAACGACAACGACCCATGGAATCCAGATAAAAACCGTAATAATGGTGCTGGTCGCCCAGATGAAGGTCGTGATAAAGAGAAGAGTAATGATCCTTGGGGTCGTCAATCTGGCGGAAAAGATCAAGGGCCACCTGATCTTGATGAAGCCTTTAATAAGTTGATGGACATGCTTGGGGTTCGAAAATCTCGCAAAGGCGGCGGCTCAAATGGCGGCGGTTCTGGTTTGTCTGGCAAATTCAGTGGTGGTTTGATCGCTATTGTGTTGTTGGCTTTGTGCGCGCTTTGGGCGGCAACTGGTGTGTATCAGGTTGACCAACAGGAGCGAGGCGTGGTGTTGCGTTTGGGTGAATATCATTCGACTGTTATGCCAGGTTTGCATTGGAATCCACCTATGATTGATTCCGTTAGCAAAGTCAATGTCACGAAAGTTCGCTCACACGATCACAAAGCACTTATGTTGACGGTTGATGATGCGATTGTTGAGGTGGGTGTTTCGGTTCAGTACTCGGTGCAGAATCCGAAAGATTTCTTGATCAATGTGCGTAATCCTGAAGAGTCTTTGGCTCAAATGACAGAAAGTGCGCTTCGTCATGTTGTGGGTAGCTCAGAAATGGGGCAAATCCTAACAGAAGGTCGTGAGTTGTTGGCTGATGAAGTGAAAGCGCGTATCCAGTCATACAGCGATCTGTATGGTACAGGTTTACTTATTTCTAAAGTAAACGTTGAAAACACTCAAGCGCCAACTCAGGTGCAAGAGGCGTTTGATGACGTTATCAAAGCGAAAGAAGATGAGTTGCGAGTGAAGAACGAAGCGGAATCCTATGCTAATGGTGTGATTCCAGAGGCTCGTGGTCGTGCTCAGCGTATTCGTGAAGAAGCGGAAGCTTATCGTTCTGAGATTGTTGCTCGTGCGAGTGGTCAGGCGGATCGTTTTGATCGTTTGTATCGCGAATATACTAAAGCGCCTGAAGTGACGCGTCGTCGTTTATACATCGAAACGGTTGAGTCTGTTTATAAAGACGTAAACAAGGTTGTGGTTGACACTGAAGGTGGCAATAACATGATGTATTTACCGCTTGATCAATTAATGAAGCAATCGGCTGCATCAGCGACTGGTTCTGCAAATTTGGGGTCGTCTGATATCAGCAGTTTAACTGATCAGGTATTAAACGAGTTACGTAAACGCCAAGGTGTCACCGTTCGTAGAGAGGGTAGAAATTAATGAAAGGCTTTTCTTTTGTCGTTTTATTTGTACTTCTTCTTGTCGTTTTGGTGGGGTCTCAGACGTTGTATGTCGTGAAAGAGACTGAACGAGCCGTTGTTTTGCGTTTTGGTGAGATCGTTGAAGACGATGTGAAGCCAGGTTTGCACTTCAAGCTGCCGATCATGAACGAAGTGAAGAAGTTTGATGCACGTATCCTAACAATGGATTCACGCCCACAGCGTTATTTGACGCTTGAGCAAAAAGCCGTTGTGGTGGATTCTTACGTGAAATGGAAGATTGATTCCGTTGCTAAGTTCTATCAAGCCACTTCTGGTGACGAGTTTGTAGCGAATCGAGTCTTGTCTTCACGAGTAGACACAGGTTTGCGTAACAAGTTCGGTGAGCGAACCATGCACGAAGTGGTGTCTGGTGAGCGTGATTTGCTGATGACGGAATTGCGTGATGATCTGAATCAGGTTGCGCAAAACGAGTTGGGTATTTCCATTATCGATATCCGTGTGAAGCGAATTGATCTTCCGCCAGATGTGAGTGAGTCGGTTTATCAGCGTATGCGTACTGAACGTGAGCGTGAAGCTCGTGAGCACAGATCGAAAGGTCTAGAGCTAGCGGAAGGTATTCGTGCGGATGCGGATCGTCAGAAAGTGGTTTTAGAAGCCGAAGCACAGCGTGATGCGGAAATGATCCGTGGTGATGGTGATGCGAAAGCGGCGGCTATTTACTCGAAAGTTTACAAGCAAGATCCAGAGTTCTATGAATTCTATCGTAGCTTGCAAGCCTACCGTGAAAGCTTTCAGGGTAATGGTAATCTGTTTGTTCTTGAGCCTGATAGCGAGTTTTTCAAATATTTGAATAGCTCTGCAGGTGATGGTTCAAAATAGATAATCACGAATAATCGTACGACAAGCCTATTTGTTAAAATAGGAAACATGGTACTATTACAAAAACCGGGTCAGGCCCGGTTTTTTAATGGTTGGAACAAAGAGAATCTATGCAGGAATTGTTGCAGTCGCTACTGGTTGGCGTCAGCCTTTTATTGATCGCTGAGGGGATTTTGCCGTTTCTCGCTCCACATTTTTGGAGAGAAATCATGGCAAGGGCTGTCGCAAGCTCGGATTTTAATCTACGTATTCTGGGGGCGGTTAGTATGTTTCTTGGAGTAGTACTTCTTTTGCTGACACGAAGCTAAGAGGATAATTTAATGACATTAGCAGATCGCTGGTTACTCCCTGAGGGAGTAGACGAAGCTTTGCCTGAGCAGGCTGCTAAAATAGAACACCTTAGAAGAACTCTGCTTAATCTCCATCAAAGTTGGGGATATCAATTAGTAATACCTCCTCTTTTAGAGTATCTGGACTCCCTTTTGACGGGTGCTGGCTCAGACCTAGAAATTGAAACCTTCAAAGTAATTGATCAGTTATCTGGTCGTTTGATGGGGGTGCGCGCTGACTTTACATCGCAGGTTGCTCGTATCGATGCGCATTGCCTTAAAGAAGAAGGTGTTCAGCGTTTGAGTTACTGCGGCAGTGTTTTGCGTACTGTGCCATCAGGTTTGGATGGTACGCGTTGCCCGATTCAATTAGGTGCTGAAGTGTATGGTCACGGTGGCGTTGAAAGTGATATCGAAGTCTTGTCTTTGATGTTGCAGACTCTGTCCGTCGCTGGATTATCAAATGTGGTACTGGATCTTGGTCATATAGATATTGTGAACGGTGTGGTATCGGCTTGCCAATTAACTTCTGAGCAAGAAAGTAAATTAGCCGATTTATACCGATCCAAAGATTTGCCTGAACTTGAGCGTTATGTTGAAACCTTAGGGTTAAATGAAGAGCAGTCAGTTTGGTTGTCTGAGTTGCCGCGCTTGTGTGGTGGTCAGGAAGTGCTAGAGCAAGCCGATATACTGTTGGCGCCAATTTCTACGCCGGTAAAAGACGCCATTGCTTTATTGAAAGAAATGGCTGCGGCGATCACTCAGCGTTTTCCAACGGTTGGCTTGCATTTTGATTTAAGTGATTTGATGTCATACAGCTACCACACTGGTGTGGTATTTGCGGCTTATGTACCAGGTCACGGTAATGCGATCGCTCGTGGCGGTCGTTACAACAATATTGGTCAAGTGTTTGGTCGTTCGCGTCCTGCGACAGGGTTTAGTACCGACGTGAAGGCTTTGGTAGGTCTTACCGAAGTTGAGGTTGCTAAGTCAAAAACAGTCGTGTCACCAGTGAGTCAAAGCGTTGAGCTTTGGCAAAAAGTCAATGCATTGCGTGCTGAAGGTTATCAGGTGATTGAGTCACTTGATGATGTGTCAGCGAGCGAAGCGGATTATAAGCTGGATATGGTGGATGGCGCATGGCAATTGCTGCCACGTTAACGCAAGACTTTTCTTTAAGAACTATCTAAATGAGACCTGAAACTATGGGTAAAAACGTTGTTATTCTGGGCACTCAATGGGGTGATGAAGGTAAGGGTAAGGTTGTTGACTTACTAACCGAAGACGTCGCGGCTGTTGTCCGTTTTCAAGGTGGTCACAATGCTGGTCACACTTTGGTGATCGATGGCAAGAAGACCGTCCTGCATTTGATTCCTTCTGGTATTTTGCGTGATGGCGTACAGTGCATCATTGGTAATGGTGTGGTGTTGTCGCCAGCGGCTTTGAAAAAAGAAGTGTTGGAACTTCAAGAGCAGGGTGTACCTGCTGTTGATCGTTTGAAAATCAGTGCGGCTTGTCCTTTGATTTTGCCTTACCACATTGCGCTTGATCAGGCACGCGAGCTCGCGAAAGGCGAGAAGAAAATTGGCACAACGGGGCGCGGAATTGGGCCTGCTTACGAAGACAAAGTGGCTCGTCGTGCGATTCGTGTTGGTGATTTATTGGATGCTGAGCGTTTCGCTGCGAAATTGAAAGAAGTGTTGGAGTACTACAACTTTGTGTTGACTCAATATCACAATGTTGAGGCCATTTCTTACGATGAGGTGTACGCTGAAGGCTTGGAAATGGCTGAATTCTTACGTCCTATGGTCGCGGATACCATCACGCTTTTGCACGATCTGCGTAAAGCCGGTGCGAACATCATGTTCGAAGGTGCGCAGGGGTCTTTGTTGGATGTGGATCATGGTACTTACCCATACGTTACCTCTTCTAATACGACGGCCGGTGGTGCTCCAGCAGGTACGGGTTTTGGTCCTTTGTATCTTGACTATGTGTTGGGTATTACTAAGGCCTACACGACGCGTGTTGGTTCTGGTCCTTTTCCAACAGAATTGTTCTGTGAAAATGGTCAGCGCTTAGGTGAGCGTGGACATGAGTTTGGTGCAACTACGGGGCGTTCTCGTCGCTGTGGTTGGTTTGATGCGGTGGCTTTGCGTCATGCGGTGCAAATCAACTCTGTCTCTGGTATTTGCTTGACGAAATTAGACGTTCTTGATGGCTTTGATTCCGTTAAAGTGTGTGTTGGTTATACGGATGCGGATGGCAATCCAGTTGCCGGCTCTTTGGTCGACAGTGAAGGTTACGAGCAAGCTCAGCCGACTTATGTAGAGTTGCCAGGTTGGAGCGAGTCTACGGTTGGTGCTGAAAACTTTGAAGCGCTACCAAAGAATGCTCAAGATTATATTCGTTATCTTGAAGAGCAAGTGGGTGTGCCTGTTGATATTATTTCAACGGGTCCTGATCGTAATGAAACTATTGTATTACGTGACCCATTCAAACAATAAGTTATTCTATTTTTGACTTGATTGTTTTGTAAAGAAAGCCGCAGTTTTGCGGCTTTTTTGTTTCTCTAAATAGGTTCGTTCAACTTATTAGCATTCTTTGTAAATAGAGTGAAAAGAGGGGCGCGAGTGGGACGACCTCTAAGGTAATCTTTACAATTGAATTGATGGCATAAAAACGCCGACATAATAAAGAATAGAGGAAGAGGATATTAGTTATGATGAAGTTATTGCTTGCGGATGATGATGCGCGCTTATCAGATTTGATAAAGGAATATTTTGACGGCGAAGGTTATGAAGTAGTGCATGCTTGGAATGGTCGAGAAGCGCTTGAATTAATGGCGAATGATATGCCGGATATTGTGATTCTAGATGTCATGATGCCGGAGTTGGATGGCTTTGAGACGCTTAAGCAAATTCGCAATAAGAGCTCGGTTCCTGTCATTATGTTGACGGCCAAAGGCGATGATATCGATCGAATTTTAGGGTTGGAAATGGGCGCGGATGATTACCTGTCTAAGCCATTCAACCCTCGTGAGTTGTTGGCGCGAATTAAGGCTATTTTACGTCGTGCTAGTCAAGAAAGAGAAGATGATCCTACTGCTGATATTGAGCTGGCAGGTGTTTTATTGCGTCGTAAAGATCGTACTGTGTATTTAGAGGGTGAGTTGGTTGAATTAACCACCTCTGAATATACCTTATTAGAATGTATGCTAATGGCACCGGGGCAAGTTTTAACGAAACAAGAGTTGTCTGAAAAAGCGCTGGGCCGAAAATTGACTATGTATGACCGTAGTTTGGATATGCATATTAGTAATCTACGTAAGAAAATAGGCAATTTAGAAAATGGTGATCCTCGTATTAAAACGGTTCGGGGTGTGGGTTATATTTTTGTTTCAAACGATCAGGGTGCATAGTTATTCATGAAAAACACTTTTCTGCGTGTGTTTCTGGTTGTGCTTCTCTCCAATATTATTGTTGTGAGTATTGGTTTGGGAATGGTGCACTTTATTCAGAAGCAAAATCAAGTTTCCGCTGATCTTTTGGGCGACATCGGTGTTCAGTTGGTTTCAAGTTATGAGCAATTCGGTGTTGAATCCTTGGAAGAGGAAACTGCAAAGGCAGAGAAGCGTTTATCAGGTTCTATCTATTTGTATCAAGAGAATGGCCGGCCTTTATTAAAAGCCTTGCCGCGTAATTTTCGTGAGCAAAATTCGGCGAGTGCGACTGGTCAGCCGTCAGTAGATTTTCTACATAGTCAATTCATTCAAGTGATTGGCGGGAACAATGTTCAGTATTTGCTGATTTTTAAGCCAAATCCAGAGATCAATTCTTTAGCGCCTGAGGCTGTTGTCGGATTTTCATTGTTGGGCTTATTGGTCTCGAGTGGTGTGTTGGCGTATTGGTTGCTGGGGCCTTTACTGAAGTTGCAGCGAGTCGCTAGGTCGTTTGGTCGTGGTGACATGTCGGCTCGGGTTGAGCGCAAAATGGCTCGTCGAAGTGACGCGGTTGGTAAATTGGCTCGTGAGTTTAATGAAATGGCTGAGCGAATTGAAACACTGTTGTCGTCGAAAGAGCGTCTGATGCGAGATGTGTCTCATGAATTGCGCACGCCTTTGGCTCGAATTGAGGTGGCATTGACCATTGCTGAAGATAAGCACGGTATGGAGGCTCAAAAAAATTATTTGTGTCGTATACGAACTGAATTACATGAATTGGATGAGCTAATTGGTCAAGTGCTGACATTAAGTCGTTTAGAGGCGGCAGCTCTAGTGAAAGAGCCTATGGATCTACAGGCTTGGTTGGATGAAATTGTGGCGGATGTCAGTTTCGAAAGTCAGCTTAAGGGGATTTCTGTTTTTAAAACAGGTCGACTGCCTAAAACCTTGTTTGGTGATCCCTTGCAACTGCGTCATGCTATTGAAAATGTGCTGCGTAATGCGTGTTTTTATGCGGGTGATGGTGGTGTCATTGAGGTTGTCACAGAAGAAAAGGCGGGAGAGGCTTTTATTTATGTGCGGGATAATGGCCCTGGAGTCGATGATGAGAAGTTGGAGAAGATATTTCATGCTTTTTATCGTTCATCTGAGGCACGAGAGGCGAATAGTGGTGGCTTCGGTGTCGGCTTGACCATCTCTCAGCGTATTATTAGAGCCCACAAAGGTCGAATTACGGCACGAAATCGCCCCGAAGGTGGGTTGGAAGTGTGTTTTTGCCTGCCGATGAAATAGAAACTTATCTAATCTGCCAAAATGCCTTGTCATTCTGCGGAGAGAAACGTACTATGCGCGTCGCAAGTTGGTCAGACAGTCGCCGCTCATTTTATGGGGGGAGGAAAGTCCGGGCTTCGCAGGGTAAAGTGCCAGGTAACGCCTGGGGGGCGTGAGCCTACGGAAAGTGCAGCAGAAAATATACCGCCTAAGCAGTTTACTGCCGGTAAGGTTGAAATGGTGCGGTAAGAGCGCACCGCGCGACTGGTAACAGTTCGTGGCATGGTAAACCCCACTTGAAGCAAGACCAAATAGGAACTCTTTGGCGTGACCCGCGCTGAGTTCGGGTAGGTTGCTAGAGACGTGCAGTGATGTACGGATTAGATGAATGACTGTCCACGACAGAACCCGGCTTATCGACCAACTTGCTTTTTTTTCCTATCGTTTTAATTCCTTGTTTAGAAAAATTCCTTTTTAGAAATCCTTATTTCCCACTTTTTGCCCTTTTTTTGATTTTTTTGATGGGGTATTTGGGATGTTTCTCCATTTTTTTCCTTTATTCTTGTTTTTAAAGTCTTTTTTACTTCCATGTAGGCATTTCTTTACCACTTTCTCAATGGCTTGAAGGGGTGGGTGTGTCTGCGTTACGGCATTTTTTCATTTTTTAATCAATATTTTTTTACTATTTGGGGTGAATGGTGTTAAATTGTGGGAGAAAGTGTCGATAAGTGGGGTAGGGTTGTGTTTAGAGGGATTCATCAAGTCAGTGTGGATGCAAAGGGGCGAATGTCGCTTCCTGCTCGCCTGCGCGATGAACTCAGCCAATACGACGACGAAGGTGTGGTTGTCACCATAGACCCTGTGTCTCGTTGTCTGTTGCTGTATCCCTTGTCTGAGTGGGAAGTGATTCAACAGAAATTAGATAAATTACCCACGTTTCAGCCACAAGCTCGACGTTTACAGCGTTTGTTAGTCGGTCATGCAACCGATTTAGAGGTGGATAAAGCGGGACGTATTTTGTTGCCCGCGCCACTACGAGAGTTTGCTCGATTAGATAAAAAGCTGACCATTCTTGGGCAAGGGAAAAAGCTTGAGATTTGGAGCCAAGAAGAGTGGGAAGCACAAAGAGAAGATTACTTGTCCCAAGATGCGCTTGAGGACTTACAGACAGAAACCATGATGGATATTTCTTTATGACGAATGCCGAACACGAACACATCAGTGTGATGCTAAATGAATCCGTCGATATGTTGGTCACCAATGAAAATGGTGATTATGTCGATGGTACTTTTGGCCGAGGTGGTCACACGCGTTTGGTTCTCAGTCGACTCAAAGAGGGTCGTATGCTGGGGTTCGATAAAGATCCAGTGGCGATTGGGTTTGGTCGTGAGTTAGCGGCAGAAGATGCACGTTTTAGTATTGTTCAAGACAGCTTTGCCAATATGGCTGAGCGCATTCCTGAGGTGTTTGGTGATACCAAAATTGATGGTGTCATGATGGATTTAGGGGTTTCTTCACCTCAGTTAGATGATGCTGAACGTGGCTTTAGTTTTATGAATGACGGTCCTTTGGACATGCGTATGAACCCAAATGAAGGGTTGAGTGCAGCCGAATGGATTGCCCGTGTTGATGAAAAGGATCTCGCCGATGTGATGTACCAATACGGAGAAGAGCGATTTTCTCGTCGTATTGCGAAAGCAATTTGTGAATACCGTTCTCACACGCCCATTGTCACGACATTGCAGTTAGCAAAAATTGTCGCGGAAGCTAATCCAGCTTGGGAAAAAGGTAAAAATCCAGCAACACGAGCCTTCCAAGGTATTCGAATTCATATCAATAACGAGCTTGGGGATTTAGAGAAAGGTTTGGAAGCGGCGGTTGATGCGTTAAAAGTCGGTGGCCGTTTGGTGGTGATCAGTTTTCATTCCCTGGAAGATCGTATAGTGAAGCGTTTTATGAAGTTGAAAGCAAAGGGGCCGGAGTTGCCTCGTCATTTGCCGATTCGAAATGCGCATTTAGACATTAAATTTAAAACGATTGGTAAAGCCATTAAACCCTCAAAAAACGAAGTGGGTGACAACGTGCGTTCGCGCAGTGCGGTGTTGAGAGTGCTGGAGAGGGTGAGTGATTAAGTCGAGATTCACGCCGTGGATTTACTTATCCGGTGTGGTGGTTCTGACTTTGGTCTCTATGGCTGTTGTTGTACAGGTTTATGAGTTTCGGCAAGACTTTTCTTATTTGCAGAAGCTCAAGCAAGAAGAAGTAGATTTTGAAGTGAAATGGGGGCAGTTGCTTTTGGAACAAAGCGCTTTAACTCAGCCCAGTCGATTGGAGCAGACGGCCATTAAAGATTTAAACATGCACGCACCATCACAAGATGAATTGATAATAGTGAAACCATGAAGACTGTAGATAGTTCTCAACATATTGGAAAGTGGCGCTTACGTTTTGTGTATGGCGTCGCTTTTGTATTGTTTCTGGTTGCGGCCGGACGCTTGTTTTATTTGACCGTTGTCGATAAAGCCTTTTTGCAGAATCAAGGTGAAATTCGTGCAGTAAGAACGGAGTCTATACCGGCGACTCGTGGAATGATTTTGGATCGTCGGGGCGAACCTTTAGCGGTCAGCACGCCGACTTGGACCATTATTGCTAACCCTAGGGCGTTGTGGAAAATGCCCAGTGATCCGACCATCGGAGTGGGGCCTGAGCAAGAAATTAAGCGCCTAGCCGAAGTGATGGGTGTGGGCCGAGCTTGGTTGCAAGAAAAGTTTGAGGCCAACAAAAAACGCTCTTTTATGTATTTACGTCGTCAGATTCCACCGCAAGAGGCGGATGCGATCATGGCGGCGAAAGTAGTTGGTGTCAGCAAAACGAAAGAATACAAACGCTTCTATCCAGCCGGTGAAGTGGCTTCTCACGTTGTGGGTTTTACCAATATTGATGACAAAGGCCAAGAAGGCATTGAATTGGCTTACGATGGTGCGTTGCAGGGGCAGCCAGGTCAGCGAAGTTATGTAAAAGATTTGTCGGGTAATATTATTCGCGGCATTGGGGCGGAGAAAAATGAGCGTCCGGGTGAAAACATTGAGTTAAGTATCGATCTGAGGTTGCAGTATTTAGCCTATCGTGAGCTTAAAGCGGCGGTCAATGAACATAGGGCAACGTCCGCTTCTGCGGTGATTTTGGATGTCAAAACGGGTGAAATTTTAGCGATGGTGAATCAGCCATCTTATAACCCAAATGACAGAACGAAATTAGAGTATGAAGATCTACGAAATAGAGCTGTCATTGATTTGTTTGAGCCAGGCTCCACGATGAAGCCTTTTACGATATCGGCGGCGCTGATGTCGGGTCAATACTCTACGGAAACAACCATTAATACTTCTCCTGGTTACTTGCGTTTTGGCCGTTTCACTATTCGTGATGCGGCAAATTACGGCGTCATTGATTTTGAAAAGCTATTGATTAAATCGAGTAACGTTGGTGCGTCTAAGATTGCCTTGTCGTTACCGCAGGATGCGGTGTGGAATATGGATTATGAGTTAGGGATTGGCTCACCTGTTGGAATTGGTTTTCCAGGAGAAGCATCCGGAGTATTGCCTTCGCATCCGAAGTGGCACCCTTCAGAAATTGCCACCTTATCGTATGGTTATGGTTTGTCTGTGTCGACATTGCAGTTAGCGCAAGCTTATATGGCATTGGCGAATGGCGGTTATCGTGTGCCTGTCACTATTTTCAAGCAAGATGTGCCGGCGGAAGGTAAGCAAGTCATTCCTCATCAAGTCGCAAAAGATGTGGTGAAGATGATGGAGGCGGTGGTTCAACGTGGTTCAGGTCGTGCGGCTCAGATTCCAGGTTATCGAGTGGCTGGTAAAACGGGTACAGTGCATAAGGTTGGCTCGAAAGGATATGAGTACGATCAGTACATTGCTTTGTTTGCTGGCGTCGCGCCAGCCTCTGATCCTCGATTGGCGATGGTGGTGATGGTGAATGATCCCAAGGGTCGAGAGTACTATGGTGGTGAGGTAGCCGCTCCGGTATTCTCCCGGGTGATGGAAGGTGCGCTCACAACGTTAAATATTTATCCAGATTTGCCAGAGGGGTTAAGGGAGGTAAGATTGAAGACGAAGAAACTTCCTTATCAGGTAGCGCAAGGAAGCTAGCAATATGCCAGTTATATCACATCAAGAAATACTAAATTTGGCGGGCTATTCTGAAAAGACTAGCCCGCGTTCTGCTTTATATACCCATTTAGAAATAGACAGTCGAAAACTCGATGTGAATGGGGTTTTCTTTGCGTTGGCTGGGGTTGGTTCCAATGGTTGGGATTACTTAGATAATGTGGTCGCCCTAGGCTGTCAAATGGCCATCGTACCGACTGGCGTAGAGCTTGAACGTAATGACATCGAGCTTGTTGTCGTCGATGATCCTGCGGCGTTATTAGTGACGTGTTTGCATCAATGCTTTGGTCATATGCCAAGCAAGATGATGGCGGTCACTGGTACGAACGGAAAGTCATCTATTTGTTTTTATGCTGCACAGCTTGCTGAGATGATGGGCTACAAAAGTGGTTTGGTTGGAACCTTTGGAATTGGTCCCTTGGGGCAGTTGCAAACCGCGGATCAAACAACGCCAGATATTTTGACCATGCATCAAACCTTGATGTCATTGACCGAGCAAGGTGTCGATTATGTTGCTTTCGAGGCTTCTTCTCATGCTCTGGATCAAGGGCGAATCAACGGGGTGCCTTTTCAGACGGCGGTTTTTTCTAATTTGACTCGTGATCATCTGGATTATCATGGGGATATGGCGTCTTATGCCACCGCCAAGCAGAAGCTGTTTGCGTTTCCTAGTGTGGAAGAGGCCGTGTATTGCTTGGATGATGAGTATGTTGGTTTTATGACGCAACCTGCCATTAATGCCAATTGTTTTTATTATAGTGAGGCCAATCCACAGGCTGATTTTTACACCAAAGAATTGTCATTAGAGTCCACCGGGTGTCGTTTTGTTTTATGTCACCCAGAGGGTGAGGCAGAGGTGTTCTTGCCTTTGTTGGGGCGCTTTAATGTGCAAAATGCCTTAGCTGCTTTGGCCAGTGTGTGGTCTTCGACAAAGAATAAGGCTGATCTCATTGCTGGTTTGTCAAAGTTAAAGGGTGCGCCTGGTCGAATGGATAAAGTTGAGGTATCGGATGCGCCACTCGTTGTTGTTGATTTTGCTCATACCTCGGATGCTTTAGAGAGCGCTTTGAAAGCGATTCGAGAGCATGTGGCAGGGCGTTTGATTTGTGTCTTTGGGTGTGGCGGAGATCGAGATCGTGGTAAACGACCGCTGATGATGTCGGCTGCAATGACCTATGCGGATGCAGTATGGTTGACATCAGACAACCCAAGAACGGAATCGGTTGAACAAATCTTTTCAGATGTGGTGGCGCAAACAAGCGATCACGCCAGTTATCACCTGCAGGCGGATCGTCGTCTGGCGATACATGAGGCCGTGATGTCAGCCAGTCCGAATGATGTTATTTTAATAGCAGGTAAAGGGCATGAGGCTTATCAAGAGATTGATGGCGTCAAGCACCATTTTGACGATAAAGAAGAAGCTTGCAGGGTGTTAGAAGATTATGTTGGTTAATTTGTCTCTTAGTGATGTCGCCCTTGCTTGTAATGGTGAGTTAGTGGGAGACGACCAGTCACTCAGTAGCATAGTGACGGATACTCGACGCATTGTTCCAGGTTGTTTGTTCGTGGCTTTGCGTGGTGAGCGCTTTGATGGGCATGATTTTATTGATCAGGCTCTGTCCGCTGGTGCTGTTGCGGTGTTGAGTGAAGTGGCGTTAGAGGGTGTTTGCCATGTGAAAGTGGCTAACACATTAGAGGCGTATGGCCGTATTGCCAATTTGATGCGTCAGGCATTTACTGGTCCTGTGATATGTATTACCGGAAGTAATGGTAAAACCACTGTAAAAGATTGGTTAGCGCAATCCCTTAGTTGTCGAAATGTGTTAAAAACACGCGCCAATTTGAATAATCAAATTGGTTTGCCGCAGACATTGTTGGAATTGCAGTCGGACCATCAAGTGGCCGTCATTGAGGCGGGTACAAATTACCCCGGTGAAATTGCCAATTTAGCTCATATTGCTGCACCAGATTTAGTGATTTTGACCAATGCCAGTGGTAGTCATTTTGAAGGTTTAGGGTCACTAGAAGGTATTGCGAAAGAGAAAGGTTGTTTGATTTCCGGGGCGGCGCAAAATGCGACGGTGATTTTAAACTCGGATGACGATTTTTTTGGGTATTGGTGTGGCTTAGCAGACCAAAGAAAGGTGCTTTCTTTTGGTTTTACTGAGCAGGCGGATTTGTATGCGAAAGACATTGAATTAGGTGCGGATAGTAGTCGAGCCATATTCTGTTATCAGGGTGAATCTTTGTCGGTGTTGATTGCAAGCCCTGGTCGTCATCAAATTGCCAACGGCATGGCGATGGTGTTGGCGCTGTTGTCAATGGGCTTCCCTTTTGCGGTGGCCGTAGAGAAACTGGCTCAGCCGATTCAAGTCGCTGGTCGGATGGAGCGCCTAAAAACAAAAAAAGGGGCTCTGTTGATCAATGATTGTTACAATGCCAACCCCACTTCAGTTAAGGCGGCAATTGACGTCTTAACAATGCAGTCTGCTCAATCTACTTGGTTGGTATTAGGCGGTTTAGGGGAACTTGGCGAGCGCCAAAATGAATTTCATGCAGAACTGGGAGAGTATGCAAAAACCAAAGGGATTACTCACTTGGTCTGTTTAGGGGCTTTGGCAGCGATTGCTGGAGAGGTGTTTAGGCAGCAAGGTGGGAGCGTATATTTTTGTGAGAATCATGAAGAAGCGGCTGTTGTAGTACAAGAGCTAAATGAAAACCATGCTATTTTAGTGAAGGGCTCACGCTCAGCTAAGATGGAAAAAATTATAGAAAGATTAAAAGATTAGGATGTTCTTGAACGATGTTACTTCTTCTAACGACCTATTTAAGTAAGCACTATACCTTTTTTACCGTATTTAATTACCTGTCACTGCGTGCCATTTTGGGGGTGCTGACGGCTCTGGTTATTTCGTTGCTTATTGGTAATAAAGTGATTGTCATGTTGCAACGTCTGCAAATTGGTCAGGCGATTCGCGATGATGGTCCGCAAACTCACCTATCAAAAGCGGGCACCCCCACTATGGGGGGGGCGTTAATTATTTTTTCCATTTCGGTGAGCACGATTCTGTGGGGAGATTTAACCAACCATTATGTCTGGTTGGTGCTCTTGGTGATGTTAAGTTTCGGTGCTATCGGCTGGGTGGACGATTATCGTAAAGTCGTCGAGAAAAATCCTAGAGGTTTGCCAGCAAAGTGGAAATACTTTTGGCAAAGTTTTTTTGGCTTGGCCGCGGCGATATTTTTGTATATAACCGCGACAACGCCTGCTGAGACGTCATTGATTGTGCCATTGTTTAAAGACATCGTTATACCGCTTGGCATTTTCTTTGTGGTGTTGACGTATTTTGTCATCGTAGGCACCAGTAATGCCGTTAACTTGACGGATGGCCTTGATGGGCTGGCAATTCTACCGACCGTTTTGGTTGGTGGTGCGTTGGGTATTTTTGCTTATCTGACTGGTAACAGCCAATTTTCCGAATACTTATTGATTCCTTATGTTCAAGGAACCGGGGAATTGTTGGTGTTTTGTGCGGCTTTGGCTGGAGCTGGCTTAGGCTTCTTATGGTTCAATACTTATCCAGCACAAATTTTCATGGGCGATGTGGGTTCACTTGCGCTTGGTGCTGCCTTAGGAGTCATCGCTGTCATTGTTCGACAGGAGCTGGTTTTGTTTATCATGGGCGGTGTGTTCGTGATGGAGACCGTGTCGGTTATTTTGCAAGTGGCATCTTATAAGTTGACCAAGCGTCGTATTTTCAGAATGGCACCAATCCATCATCACTTTGAATTGAAAGGCTGGGCTGAACCAAAAGTTATTGTGCGTTTCTGGATCATTACCGTGTGTTTGGTATTGGTTGGTTTGGCTACGCTGAAAGTACGTTAGGAGAGTTGTCATGTCGTTGATCGGGTCAGATCGGGTTAGGGCCGTTGTCGGCTTGGGAGCGACAGGCTTGTCTTGCGCGCGCTTTTTGGCGAGTAAAGGCTTGGACTTTTATGTGGTTGATTCAAGAGAGCAGCCGCCAGGCTTAGAAGACGTAAAGGCTTTTTGTCCGCCAGAGCGAATTTTTACCGGCGAGCTTGAGGTGTTGGAAACCTTGGGCGTCACCGAGTTGTTTGTTAGTCCAGGCATTGCCCTTAAAACCCCTGTTTTGCAACGTTTAGCTGAGCAGGGCGTGTCCATGCGTGGTGATATCGATTTGTTTTGCGATTACGCCAACGCCCCTTTTATTGCAATCACAGGTTCGAATGCGAAAAGTACAGTAACCAGTTTGTTGGCTTTATTGCTACAGGCGGTGGGGCATAAAGCCATTGCTGGCGGTAACTTGGGGTTGCCCGCATTGGATTTATTGGCGCCAGATGTGGATTTCTATGTGTTGGAGTTGTCGAGCTTTCAGCTTGAAACCACGCATGCTTTGCAAGCGGATGTCGCTTGTTTGTTGAATGTCTCAGAAGATCATATGGATCGTTATGACGATTTGTATTCTTATCAAAGAGCCAAACAAAAAGTCTATCGTGGCTGTAAAGCCGCCGTTTGTAATAAACAAGACATTCTTACCGCGCCATTACTTGCGGAAGGGGTACCAGTTCGAGCTTTTACGACTAAGAGTCCAGATCTTAAAGAGTTTGGTTTGTTGCCGGATGAGTCGGGTGCATGGCTGTGTCGTGGTGTTGAGCGTTTGTATCATACCTCACAGATTGCCTTAAAAGGCTCGCATAATTATGCCAATGTATTGGCGTGTTTGGCGATGCTGGAATTGCTCAAAGTGGATGTGATGTCACCAAACGTTGCCTCGGTATTGTCTACGTTTGGTGGCTTAGCACATCGCTGTGAAACAGTACGAGAACATCAAGGGGTGACTTACATTAATGATTCTAAAGGCACGAATGTAGGCGCGACCTTGGCCGCTTTGCAAGGTTTGGGAACCCATCAGAAGAATATTTTGTTGTTAGCGGGTGGTGACGGTAAAGGGGCTGAATTCAAGGATCTTGCCAAGCCCATGCTTGCGTATGTTCGTCACCTTTATTTGTTTGGCAAAGATGCTCAGCGTATTGCTGATATTGTGCCTAACGGTGTCGAGTTGTCTCGCTTTGATACGCTTGATGACATGGTTGCCGCATCTTCTCAGCTTGCTCAACCGGGTGACATTGTCTTGTTTTCGCCAGCCTGTTCGAGTTTGGATATGTATAAGAATTTTGAGCAACGTGGTCAACATTTTGTTGATTTGGTTAATCAATTATGACGTGGTTAGCTCTGTTTGATCGAGTGTCTCTGCGCGAATTTATTCGTGTGGATGCTTGGTTTTTAGCGTCTGTGGTCGCCATATTGGCGTTAGGTTTGGTGATGGTGTCAAGTGCTTCTATTTCTATCTCTGAAAGCATTCACGGCCACCCGTATTTCTTTATGGTAAGGCAATCACTCTATCTTTTTCTTGGGTTGACGTTTGGTGCGGTGATGTTGTCGTTGCCCACAGCGCAATTGCAAAAATGGGGCATCCTGATGATGGGGTTGTCTTTAATTTTATTGATTCTAGTGTTGGTGCCAGGCATAGGTAAGAGTGTTAACGGGAGTCGTCGCTGGATCAATCTAGTGGTCTTTAACTTGCAAGCTTCGGAAGTCGCCAAAGTTTGTATGGTGGTGTATGTCTCTGGTTACTTGGTACGTCGCGCCGATCGAGTGCGTGAAGGCTGGGTTGGTTTCGTTCTGCCTCTTTGTTTGTGTAGTGTGTTTCTGCTGTTTTTGCTTTTTGAACCAGATTTTGGTGCTTCCGTTGTATTGTTGGGCACTGTGATGGTGTTGTTGTTCCTTGGTGGCGCGCCTCTTTATCAATTCTTGCTTTTGTTGGCTGCGGCGGTTTGTATGCTTGGTGTCGTGGCGATATCAGAGAGTTACCGTTTGAAGCGTCTAATGAATTTCATTGACCCTTGGGCTGATCCGTTTAATGAGGGCTATCAATTGAGTCAGGCTTTAATCGCTTATGGGCGTGGTGAATGGTTTGGCCTTGGGTTAGGGAACAGTGTGCAGAAGTTGTCCTATTTACCGGAAGCTCATACGGATTTTGTGTTTTCGATCTGGGTTGAAGAAACCGGCATGGTTGGCGGTTTGCTGTTGATTCTGTTGTTTGGTTTGATGGTAAGTCGTGCGTTTAAGATTGGTTATCGCGCTATGTCTCTTGATCGACCTTTTGCTGCCTATATGTGCTTTGGTTTTGCCATTCTTATTTTGGCGCAGGTAATTATTAATATTGGGGTAAATACGGGCTTTTTGCCAACGAAGGGGTTGACCTTGCCGCTGATTAGTTTTGGTGGCAGTAGTTTAATTATTACGCTGGCCAGTTTGTTTGTGGTGGCTCGTGTGGATGTTGAAAATCGTCGGGCTCAATGGTCAGACTCGAGTGCCAATATGGATAAAGAGAGTGAGCGATGAGTAAGGTAAAAAAAGTCGTCATCATGGCTGGCGGTACAGGTGGTCATATTTATCCTGCCTTAGCTTGTGCGCATGATTTTAGGGAAAAAGGCCTAGAGGTGCATTGGTTGGGATCGAAAGGGGGCATGGAGGAGTCCATTGTGCCGCAACACGATATTCCACTTCATACGCTGTCTATTAAGGGAGTGCGTGGTAAAGGTGTGTTGGGGCTTGCTGCTGCGCCGTTTCGTATTCTTCATGCCATAGGTCAGGCGGTTGCGGTTTTGCAATCTCTAAAACCGGATGTGGTGTTAGGCATGGGGGGATTTGTTGCTGGGCCTGGCGGCGTTGCTGCGAAATTGCTTGGTATTCCTTTGGCGATTCATGAGCAAAATGCGGTGGCCGGCACGACCAACAAGCTGTTAGCCAAAGTCGCTGGGTTAAAAATGCAGGCGTTTTCAGGCGCTTTGCCTAACGCGTTAACGTTAGGCAACCCCATTCGCCGTGATATTTTGCAGCAGGTGGTGCGCTCCTCTCGTTTGGAGACGGCAAGACCATTAAGATTGTTGGTCGTTGGAGGGAGTTTAGGGGCAAAGGCAATTAATGATGTGATCCCTAAAGTGCTTGCCGAATGGCCTTTTTCTCAGCGGCTGGATGTATGGCATCAAACTGGAAAGCGTAATCACCAAGAAGTACAAGCCTTATATGACGCTCTAAAGGTGGAAGCGCGTGTTGATGCTTACTTAGAGAATATGAATCAAGCGTATTATTGGGCGGATGTGGTATTGTGCCGGGCTGGTGCGATGACGGTCAGTGAGCTGGCAGTAGCTGGTTTGCCTTCGATATTGGTACCATACCCTTTTGCCATTGATGACCATCAAACAGAGAATGCTCGTCATCTTGAGAAGGTCGGCGGGGCGTATTTGTTGCCACAGCCTGAACTCAGTAGTGAAAAAGTTATTTCGATGCTGGCGGGTTTGTTAGAAAGTGAAGAAACATTGTTGAAAATGGGTGAGCAGGCGAAGTTGGTTGCTCATCCGAGTGCAACACAAGATGTGGTTGCACATTGCTTAAGGTTAGTTAAATCATGATAGAAAACAAAGCTCAATACGATATCCCGACCATGCGTCGAATCCAGAATATTCACTTCATTGGTATTGGTGGTGTGGGGATGTGTGGCATTGCAGAAGTGCTGCATAACCAAGGGTATCAAGTATCTGGCTCTGATCTTAAAGCGTCTTCTACGACGGATCGTTTAGCGGAGTTAGGCATTAAAATATACATAGGGCACATGGAGGAAAATGTTCATGATGCTCATGTGATTGTGGTGTCCACTGCAATCAATGAAGCAAACCCAGAAATTATTTGGGGTAAAGAGCATCGTATTCCAATTGTACGACGTGCTGAGATGCTTGCTGAGCTAATGCGTTACCGACATGGTATTGCCGTGGCCGGTACCCACGGTAAAACGACGACAACCAGTTTAATGGCGTCGGTGTTGGCGGCCACAGGTGAGACACCTACTTTTGTGATTGGTGGTCGATTAACCAGTGCTGGTACTAATGCTCAGCTTGGTAGTAGTTCTTATTTGGTGGCTGAGGCGGATGAAAGTGATGCGTCTTTTTTACATTTGCAGCCCCAAACTGTCATCGTAACCAATATCGATGAAGATCACATGGATACTTATCAAGGTGATTTTGAGAAGGTAAAACACACTTTCGTAGAGTTTGTTCATAACCTGCCTTTTTATGGTTTGGCGGTGATGTGTGTGGATGATGCGAATGTACGTGAGATTCTGCCTGCTCTGAGTCGTCCTGTCTTGACCTACGGTATTGAGCAAGAAGCCGACTTTTACGCGACGGATATCAAGCAGACGGGGCGTTATTGTGAATTTATGGCGCATCGTCCTGAAGGTGAGCCATTGAAGATACGTTTGCCTATGCCTGGTCGACATAATGTCTTAAATGCGCTTTCTACCATTGCTGTGGCAACGGATCTGGGTGTCGACGCTGCCGCCATTCAAGCTGGCTTAATGGGTTTTGAGGGGGTTGGTCGACGTTTTCAAGAGCAGCAACCTTTGACACTTGGTAATGGCTCAGAAGTTATGTTCGTTGATGATTACGGTCATCACCCAAGTGAAGTGTTGGCGACGATTAAAGCCATTCGCGAAGGTTGGCCTGAAAAACGTCTGGTGATGGTGTATCAACCACACCGATTCTCTCGTACCCGTGATTTGTATGAGGATTTCGTCCGCGTGTTATCGCAAGTGGATGTGTTGCTGTTGCTGGATGTGTATGCGGCAGGTGAACAGCCGATCAATGGTGCGGACAGTCGCTCTTTATGCGGTAGCATTCGTCAGCGCGGTACCGTCGATCCAATTCATGTGGGTGGTGAATCTGACTTGCGGTCTATTTTGAGTAATGTGCTTCGTGAAGGAGATTTGCTCATTACCCAAGGTGCTGGTGACATCGGATCGGTGTCGAAAAAATTGTCTGTGGATGGGATTTGATATGTTGAAAGCATTGCAAGATTCAGTGATTGCCGTGATTTATGGTGGTCGTTCTGCAGAACGTGAAGTGTCTCTAGAGAGTGGTGCTATGGTGTCTAAGGCGCTGCGTTCTAAAGGCTATCAAGTGCTTGATGTGGATCTATACGGTACAGAGCAATCAGCGGATCCTATTGCTCAATTGCAATCCATTGAGTTTGATTTGGCTTTTATTGCTCTTCACGGCGGCGAAGGTGAGGACGGTCGAGTTCAAGCGTTATTGGAAATGATGGGGAAGCCTTATACAGGCAGTTCTCCATTAGCCTGTGGTTTCGCCATGGATAAAGTGCTTACCAAGCGATTCTGGCGGGGCTTGGGTGTTCCAACGCCAGCGTATTTGTCTTTTTCCGGAGAGGCAAATGTTGCTGAGATTGAGCAAACGATGTCTTATCCCTTGATCGTTAAGCCTTCTCGCGAAGGATCTACTATTGGTATTAACAAGGTTGCCAATCAAGCAGAGCTAAAGACGGCTTTACAGCAGGCTTTAGAATACGATTCGGATGTGTTGGTTGAAGAGTTTGTTAACGGGCCGGAATTTACCATTACCATCATTGATGACGAAGCCTATCCGCCCATTGGTTTGCAGCCTTCAGACGATCATAAGCTTTATGACTATGAGGCAAAATACTTAGCAGATGACACACAATACCTTTTGCCTTGTGGCTTGAATGAGTTAGATGAGGCTGAATTAAAGCGTTTGTCTTTGGAAGCTTATCGATCGTTGGGGTGTCGTGGCTGGGGGCGTGTCGATGTGATGCGAGATCAGCAAGGTCAGTTTTGGGTGCTGGAAGTAAATACGGCCCCTGGTATGACGTCTCATAGCCTTGTACCGATGGCCGCAGCGCATGTTGGGTTGGATTATGCGGCTTTGGTGGAAAAAATCGCTCAGCAGGCTTGGTCGCAAGCAAGGTAAACAATATTTATGAGGTTGGCAGCGCTCATTGGAGCGATACTTTTGATCGTGGTAGCAAGTTTTCAAGGGGAGGATTCCCCGGATACTTGGTTTGCGATTGAGAAAATAGACATACAGGGAAAGTTGCAAAATACCTCGCAATTAGAGCTTCAGCAAGAGTTCTCACCGCTTTTAGGGCAAAGCTTACTAGGGTTGTCAGTGAAGGAAGCCTTGGCTGTGGTTTTGTCATCACCGTGGGTGGAAAAGGCAGAGGTTCGTAAAGTTTGGCCAAATACCTTGCAGGTGATTGTGCACGAATACATCCCTCTTGCATACTGGCGCGATGGGCAAATCATTTCCGCTTCGGCAGTCGTGATTTCTCCTAGTGTGTTGCCAGATTTGCCGCTGCCCATTTTGTATGGTCCAGTGGATTCAAGTGACGTTGTATTGGAGCAGTTTGGTCTAATCAGTCAGGTGTTGGCATCGACGTCATTGCGGATTGCGAAACTCACTTTGGAGCCTAGGGGGGCTTGGCAGATTGTTTTTGGCAACGGCCTAGCGGTTAAGCTGGGTCGAGATGATATTTTAGAGCGATTACAGCGCTTTATAGCCGTGTATAAAAGCGATTTATCAGGTAGAATAGAACAAATTACTTCAGTTGACGCACGTTACCCTCATGGGGTTGCGGTGGGCTGGAAGAAAAAAAATTGATTTTGGCCCGTTTGTTGCTTTTTTAAACAATTAAATGGGCCGGATTGCAACGCACATAATACCGGGAAGGTGAAATGATAGTCGGTCTAGATGTAGGCACATCGAAAGTTATCTGTTTGGTTGGTGAAGTACTGGCTGATGGTAGTTTGGAAATTGTCGGTATTGGCTCTCATAGTTCTAAAGGAATGAAACGCGGCGTTGTCATTAATATTGAGTCAACTGTTCAGTCCATTCAGCGAGCCGTTGAAGAAGCTGAGTTGATGGCTGGCTGTAATATTCATTCGGTTTACGTCAGTGTGGCAGGCAGCCACATCCGAAGTCTGAATTCTCACGGCATTGTTGCGGTGAAGGATGGAGAAGTTCAAACGGAAGATATTGAACGTGTGATAGATGCAGCTCAAGCTGTGCCTATTTCATCGGACCAACGAGTACTGCATATTCTGCCTCAAGAATATCATATTGACTCCCAGGAGGGGATTAAAGACCCACTTGGTATGTCGGGTGTGAGATTAGAGGCCAATGTTCATTTGATTACTGGCGCGGTCAACGCGGTGATGAATGTTGAGAAATGCATTAAGCGATGTGGTTTAGGCGTAGATGGTGTCATCCTGTCTCAGTTGGCGTCCAGTGATTCGTCATTGAGCGAGGATGAAAAAGATTTAGGTGTTTGCCTGATTGATATCGGTGCCGGCACTTCAGACATTGCAGTTTGGATTGATGGTGCTTTGCATCATACCGCTGTCGTGCCTGTGGCAGGAGATCAAGTAACCAATGATATTTCAATGGCCTTGAGAACTCCGACACAGCATGCTGAAGAAATTAAGGTTAAGTATGCTTGCGCTATGTCTTCTATGGCGTCTACTGATCAAGTGTTGCAGGTGCCCAGTGTTGGGGATCGTCAACCGAGATCCATTACGCGCCATGCTTTAACAGAGGTGGTAGAGGCAAGATACGAAGAAATTTACAATTTAATTCTGGATGAATTAAGACGCAGTGGTTACGCCGAGCGTATCCCTGCAGGTATTGTGATTACTGGTGGTACGTCGCTCATGGAAGGTGCAGCAGACTTGGCAGAGAAGGTTTTTCAGATGCCAGTGAGGTTGTCTGTGCCAGATTGTACTAAAGGAATGTCAGATATTGTCGATAACCCAATATATTCAACCAGTGTTGGATTATTGGCTTATGGTAGTAAAGAGGCTGATGTAGCCGAAATCGCTAAAGGGATGATGTCTAAGACGCAAACTAAACGTGAAGCATCAATTTTGGCTCCGAAGAATGAAACCAAGCCATCTTTCAGTGCAACGAAAGCTTGGCAGAAGTTGAAACATTGGTTTCAAAGTTATATCTAACCAAAATTGATAGCGAATTTTTTTGAGGAGCGAGTAAGCCCATGAATGTCTTTGATATGGCCGAAGATAGTTTGACCGACAACGCAGTGATTAAAGTTGTAGGTGTAGGCGGTGGTGGCGGTAATGCTGTTCGTCACATGCTTGAAAATCAATTGGAAGGTGTTGAGTTTATTTGTGCCAACACTGATTCTAAAGCCCTTGTGGGGTTTGACACAGGAATTTCATTGCAACTTGGCTCAACCATCACTAAAGGTTTGGGCGCAGGTGCTAATCCAGAAGTAGGGCGTGACTCTGCTTTGGAAGATCAAGAACGAATTACTCAGTTATTGACTGGCGCGGATATGGTGTTCATCACCGCAGGTATGGGTGGTGGTACAGGTACTGGTGCAGCCCCCGTCATTGCTAAGGTTGCGCGTGAATTAGGCATATTAACGGTCGCTGTTGTGACGAAGCCGTTTCCTTTTGAAGGGCGTCGCCGTGCAAGAGTGGCTGAAGAAGGCGTTAAAGAATTACGAGAAAATGTCGATTCATTAATTACAGTGCCAAACGAACGTTTGTTGCCGGTATTAGGAAAGAACATTTCTTTGCTTAAAGCGTTTGGTGAAGCAAACAACGTTTTATTTAATGCAGTACAAGGTATTACCGACCTTATTATGCGTCCGGGTCTTATTAACGTCGACTTTGCTGACGTAAGAACTGTGATGTCAGAAATGGGTATGGCCATGATGGGGACAGGCTCTGCTTCTGGTGAAGACCGAGCAAGAGTGGCGGCTGAGGCGGCGATTCATAACCCATTATTGGAAGACATCAACCTAAAAGGTGCGCGAGGCGTGCTGGTTAACATTACGGCAAACGAAGAAGTTGGTTTGTCAGAGTTTACCGAGGTGGGTGGCATCATTGAAGAATATGCATCGGAAGATGCAACTGTTGTAATTGGCTGTGCGATTGACCCGAGTGTGGGTGATGAGATGCGAGTTACAGTAGTGGCCACTGGTTTAGAGGGTCGAAATGCAGTTGAAATGAAGTCTGCTGTTGGCGAATCTGTTGTCTCTCAACCAGTAATGACTAAAGCTGAGCCTACGATTGAGAAAGAAGTTGTTACTCCTCAAGAGACAGTTCAGCCAGTGTCAACACCTTCTCCAAGTATGAAGGTGGAAACGGTAGAGAAAAGTCTGGATGAATCTGCTGAATCTTCTGATTCAAATGCGAATTCAGGCGGCGATAAATTATCGTATTTGGACATTCCGGCATTTTTGCGTCGTCAAGCTGATTAATTTGAGCAAAAATGATGCAAAATCAAAATGTTGGATTGTATAAAAAATGAGTTATTGATATATTTGTAAACAAATGTATCCAGTCATAAAAATGTAGGAATAGAATGGTACGCCAACACACACTTAAGAACATTATTCGAGCAACTGGCGTTGGTCTGCACTCTGGCGAGAAGGTGTATTTGACACTGAAACCTGCCCCTGTAAATACCGGCATCGTATTTGTTCGTACGGATCTAGACCCTGTGGTCGAGATTCATGGGGATGCACGCCTAGTGGGCTCAACAAACTTTGCAACTGCTTTGTCGCAGAATGGTGTAGAGGTTAGTACTGTTGAGCATTTGCTTTCTGCTATGGCTGGTCTAGGGGTTGATAATGCCTATGTTGAGGTAAGCGCTAGCGAAATTCCATTAATGGATGGCAGTGCGAGCCCTTTCGTTTTCTTGCTGCAATCAGCAGGATTGGAAGCGCAAAATGCGCCGAAGAAATTCATTCGTGTTAAAAAGCCAATTCGCATCGAAGATGGTGATAAGTATGCTTCTCTTGAGCCGCATACTGGTTTTAGATTGTCATTTAAGATTGATTTTGAGCATCCAGCTATTGGTGAAGATGTTCAAACCACGACTTTGGACTTCTCAACCACCACTTTCGTAAAAGAGATCAGCCGTGCGCGCACATTTGGTTTCATGAAAGACATCGAGTACTTCAAAACGAATAATCTTGCTCGTGGTGCGAATATGGAAAATGCCATCGTACTAGACGATTATCGTGTATTGAATGAAGAAGGCTTGCGCTATCGTGATGAGCTTGTTCGTCATAAGATTTTGGATGCGATCGGTGATCTTTACCTTCTGGGTCATAGCTTGATTGGTGAGTACAAAGCGTACAAATCAGGTCATGGTCTAAACAACAAGCTTTTATTAGCACTTCTTGAGCAACCAGAAGCTTGGGAATACGTTGTGTTTGAAGATGAAGCACAAGAAAATCCTGTGTCATACGTTGAGCCTGCTTTCGCTGGTGCTTAATTAAGTGATCAACTCGGGAATTAAAAAACCAGACTATATGTCTGGTTTTTTTGTGTCTAGGTCCTTGATATTTCATGTTTTGTCACACATTACCGTGATAGACTCTATTTATTACTAATTGGCTACGTTGAATTCGAGATGTTAGGAACTGTAATTAAAAAAATCGTCGGTACTAAGAATGACCGAGAAGTGAAACGTTACAAAAAAGTTGTAACGCAAATTAATCAACTTGAAGAAAGTTTTAAGTCGCTGACAGATGATGACTTGGCAGGCAAAACAAGTGAATTTCGTGAGCGCATACAGCAAGGTACGTCACTGGAATCTATTTTGCCAGAAGCCTTCGCAACCGTGCGTGAAGGCAGCCGTCGTGTCATGGGTATGCGTCATTTTGATGTTCAGTTAATTGGCGGTATGGTTCTGAATGAAGGCCGTATTGCTGAGATGCGTACCGGTGAAGGTAAAACACTGGTAGCAACCTTGGCTGTGTATCTCAATGCACTAAGTTCAAAAGGGGTTCATGTTGTTACCGTCAATGATTATTTGGCAAAACGTGACGCCAATTGGATGAGACCGCTTTATGAATTTCTAGATATGAGTGTTGGTGTCGTCTTCTCGGGTCAAGAGCGTGATGACAAAAAAGCCGCTTACCTATGCGACATCACTTATGGTACTAACAACGAATTTGGTTTTGATTACCTGCGTGACAACATGGTTTTCCGTCTTGAAGACCGAGTGCAGCGTGATTTGCATTTCTCAGTGGTGGACGAAGTTGACTCCATTCTGATCGATGAAGCGCGTACGCCGCTTATCATTTCCGGTGCGGTTGAAGACAGCTCCGAGCAATATCGTAAAATCAATGCTTTGGCGGCTTTGTTGAAACCTCATGTAGAGGCGGATGAAGGCGAAGAAGGTCAAGACGGTCATTATATTCTGGATGAGTCTCAACGCAGTATTGAACTGACCGAGGAAGGCCATAGTTTTGTAGAGGCTTGGTTGGTTGAGCAAGACATGTTGGGCGAAGGTGAGAGTTTATATGCAGCCTCCAATCTGGCTCTGTTGCATCATGTTCATGCTTGTTTGAAAGCGCACGTCATCTTCAAAAAGAATGTTGATTATGTCATTCAAGGTGATCAAATTGTCATCGTGGATGAGCATACGGGACGAACCATGGCTGGGCGTCGTTGGTCTGAAGGTATTCACCAAGCCGTTGAGGCGAAAGAAGGGGTGACGATTCAGGCTGAGAGTCAAACGTTAGCATCGACTACCTTTCAGAATTATTTCCGTTTGTATGAAAAATTGTCTGGTATGACAGGGACAGCGGATACTGAAGCTTTTGAGTTTCAGCAGATTTATGGTTTGAGCGTGATTGTGATCCCGACGAATCGTCAGGTTCAACGTAAGGACTATAACGACCTTATCTACATGTCTACTCAAGACAAGTTTGAAGCCATTGTTGTCGACATCGAAGACAATGTAAAACAAGGTCGTCCAGTTTTGGTGGGCACCGCGTCGATTGAGTATTCGGAGTTATTGTCGAATTACTTAAACAAGAAAAGCGTCAAGCACAATGTGTTGAATGCGAAGCAACATGAGCGTGAAGCGGAAATTGTTGCAGAAGCTGGTCGTCCTGGTGCTGTTACCATCGCCACAAACATGGCTGGTCGTGGTACGGATATTGTGTTGGGTGGTAACTTGCAAGTTGAGTTGGATCAGCTTGGTGAGTCTGCCTCAGAAGAACAGATTGCAGCATTGAAAGCAGATTGGCAGAGCCGCAATGACGCGGTGTTAGCGGCCGGTGGTTTGCATATTATTGGTACTGAGCGTCATGAGTCTCGTCGAATCGATAATCAGCTTCGTGGTCGTGCCGGACGTCAGGGTGATGTTGGTTCTTCACGTTTTTACTTATCGCTTGAAGATAATTTAATGCGCATCTTTATGTCTGACCGCATCAAAAAAATGATGATGGCTTTGGGCATGGAAAAAGGTGAAGCGATTGAACATAAGATGGTCTCAAATGCCATTGAAAAAGCACAGCGTAAAGTGGAAGGCCGTAACTTTGATATCCGTAAACAGTTGCTGGAATACGATGATGTTGCGAACGATCAGCGTCAAGTAATTTACCGTCAGCGCTTCGATATGATGGTGTCTGAAGACTTGTCTGAAGCCATTGCTGCGATGCGTGAAGAAGTGGTTATGGGTGTGATTGACGAGTTCATTCCACCGCAAAGTATTTTTGACATGTGGGATGTGGCTGGTCTGGAAGAGAAAATTCGTAATGAATTTGGTTTGACGATTCCAGTATCTCAGTGGCTTGAGGAAGACAAGAAACTATACGAAGAGCCATTGCGTCAGAAAATCTTAGATTGTTTTGTTGAAGATTACCAAACAAAAGAAGAAGTGGCAGGTGCTGAGCAATTTCGTTCGTTTGAAAAGCAAGTTTTGTTGCAGGTCTTAGACACACTTTGGAAAGAGCATTTGCAGACGATGGATATGCTTAGGCAAGGTATTCACTTGCGTGGTTATGCTCAGAAAAATCCTAAGCAAGAATATAAGCGCGAATCGTTTGAGTTGTTCCAAGGTTTGATGGAGCAAATTAAATTTGAAGTGGTACAAATTATTAGCCGCGTGAAGGTTCAATCTGCTGATGAAGCGGAGAAAATTGAACAGGCTCGAAAAGAGCAAGAAGCGAAAATGCAGATGAGTATGGTTCACAACTCTGTTGATTCTCTTTCCGACTCGGCTGAAGGTGATAGTGGTGTGGCCGGTTCGGCTCAAGATGTGCCAAAAGTGGGTCGTAATGAGCCTTGCCCTTGCGGTTCTGGTAAAAAATACAAACAGTGTCACGGTAAACTAGTGTAATTGGAGTAACAGATAAATGGCTGTTGGCTTGCAGGATTTTCCCGCTATCCCTGAAATTGATGGGATCAGAATTGGTGTTGCGGAAGCAGGTATTAAAAAGCCCAACAAAAAAGATGTTGTGGTTTTTGAGGTGTGTGAAGGGGCGAGTGTTGCGAGTGTCTTTACGCAAAATGCATTTTGTGCAGCGCCGGTTCGCATTTGCCGATCTCATTTGGCGCAAGCAAACGCCCGCTATTTGTTGATTAATACCGGTAATGCTAATGCTGGTACGGGTCAGTCGGGTGTTGAAAATGCATTGAAGACTTGTCAGGCATTAGCAGAGCAAACCGGTGTCTCTGTTGAATCTGTTTTACCATTTTCGACTGGTGTCATTGGTGAGCCATTGCCTGCGGACAAAATTATTGCAGCGATTCCTGTGGCCTTGTCGAACTTATCGGCGGCGAATTGGGCAAATGCTGGGCTTGGTATTATGACCACCGATACGTTGCCCAAAGGGGCGTGTCGTGAGTTTGATGTGGCAGGTAAAACATATCGCATTGGCGGCATCTCGAAAGGGGCTGGCATGATTCGTCCTAATATGGCGACTATGTTGGGTTATGTTTGTACGGATGTGGCGATTGCCCCTGAATTATTGCAGCAGCTCTTGAAGAGAGTTACCGATAAAAGTTTTAACCGCATCACGGTGGACAGCGATACGTCTACCAATGATTCTTGCGTGGTGATTGCCACAGGTAAAGCGGGTAACTCTGTTATTGATTCGATGGACACACCACTAGCGCAAGCGTTTGAGCTTGCTTTCACGGAAGTGATGCAAGAGCTTGCTCATGCCATTGTGCGGGATGGCGAAGGCGCGACTAAGTTTGTATCGGTAGAAGTGGTTGGTGCGAAACAAACTGAAGATGCGACTAAAACCGCGTTTGAAATAGCTCATTCACCTTTGGTGAAAACAGCCTTATTTGCCTCTGATCCTAACTGGGGACGTATTTTGGCCGTTGTGGGTCGTGCTGGTGTTGAAGAGTTGGATGTGGATCATGTTCAATTGCATATCAACGGTTTTGAAATCGCCCGTGATGGTGGTCGTTCACCTGATTATTTGGAAGAGCATGGTGTGCAAGCCATGGCGCCACAGGATATTCATATTCGAGTGGATTTGGGAATGGGCGATCAAGTGGATACCGTTTGGACGACCGACTTCTCCCATGAGTATGTCACTATTAATGCCGAGTATCGTACCTGATGTTGGTTAAGGTGGCTGTTGGCTTGATCTTGCGTGATGATCAAGTTTTCATAGCGTTACGTGACTCTGGTAAGCATCAAGGCGGTTTGTGGGAGTTCCCTGGTGGTAAATGTGAATCAGGAGAATCTGCAGAGTTGGCTTTGGCGCGTGAACTTGAAGAGGAATGTGGCATTCAAGTGAATGCTTGTGAGTATTTTGAAACCATTGCTCATGATTATGGCGATAAGCAAGTTGAGTTGGTTTTTTATAAAGTGACTGGCTTTTTGGGTGAGCCTCATGGTAAAGAAGGTCAAGAGGTTCGCTGGGTCTCCTTGTCGCAGCTCAATGAGTTTGTTTTTCCTGAGGCGAATGTGCCCATTGTTGAAGCTTTGCTATCAAAGTAAGCAGACATAAGTTATAAAAAAAGAGCTCAAATTGAGCTCTTTTTTTATAAGGGTAATTTATTGAGATTAGTTTAGAATTTGTGCCAGCAGTTGTCTAACGGTACCGGGTTCAAATGGCTTTCCACAGATTGCATCAACGCCTTCCTGAGTGATATTAGACAGCTGACTTTCATCAGCATTTGAGCTCACCATTAGAATTGGAATGTGGGCAATGTCTGGATTTTGTCGTACCGCATCGGTTAGCTCACGACCGTCCATTTCTGGCATGTTGTAGTCCGT
Source organism: Marinomonas sp. TW1 (assembly GCF_001625355.1). Classification (GTDB taxonomy): domain Bacteria; phylum Pseudomonadota; class Gammaproteobacteria; order Pseudomonadales; family Marinomonadaceae; genus Marinomonas. Next base: position 232,463 of record NZ_JSEE01000001.1, on the reverse strand, counting down.
TACAATAAGGTCAAATTCCTCTTCGCCTAAGCGTTCGATAGCTTGTCTACCATTCTCTGCAAATTCAATGTCTTCTATGCCCATGGTGTTTAGGGTTTTGCTGATGTGTTTGCGCGCCGTCAAACTATCATCCGTGACCAACACTTTTAATGTTTTAGGGTCAAACATTTCAAGGTCGATCTCTTCTTCTACGATAAAGTCGAGGGTAGAGTGAATGGCACGCTTTAAGTCTTTTTGAGTAAAGGGTTTAGGTAAAATTGCCAGCACGCCCGATTGTTTTAGGTGCTCTAAATATTCGCGATTACTCTCACTTGAGATGAGCATGAAGCATTGCTCTTCTGTCGCTTGATTGCTGCGTATACGGTCGATTAATTCGTTGGCAGAGCCGTCTGGTAAATACATGGAGGAGATAACCAGATCAGGCGGGAAGTTAGCAAGTGCAGAAATGGTTTCTTCTATGTTGCTGGCGTATTCAATTTGAATGATGCCTGCTTCTTCTAAGGCTTTGCCTATGATCTTTCGTTGAGTCTCTGAAGGCTCAACGAGAAGGAAAGATAAATCGCTAATTGCTGCGTATGCACTCATATACTGTCTTGCCCATTGTAGAAGGTGGTATGAATCTGTTTTTTGCGCTTCTTTAGAAAACTCAAAGGGCGTAATCTTAACTTTCTTTTTTCTTTGTTAAGTTGCTTGCCAATAGGTTCATACTTGGCTGCGAAACTTGCCTTGAAAGAAAGAGAGGTATTCACACTTTAGAAGCCAGTAAACTGGTTCATACCTTCCTTAATTTTTATATTTAATAATGTCGCAAAAGTTGATTCAACTAGTGCTGACTAGTAGGGAATTCTATTATACTAATCGGGTTAAAATATTTTATCTAGCAGATTAAACAATTAGAGGTTCTCATGCCGACAGCGAGTGCATGCCATATTTTGGTTAAAACGAAAGAAGAAGCGGCTTCTATCAAGAGTAAATTGGATAAAGGTGCGGACTTTCATAAGCTGGCCAAGCAGTTCTCGACTTGTCCTTCTGGCAAAAAAGGCGGAGATCTCGGTGAGTTCCACAAAGGTGATATGGTGCCTGCGTTTGATAAGGCTGTATTTGGTGGGCCTTTATTAAAGGTTCAAGGGCCTGTGAAGACTCAGTTCGGTTTCCATTTGATTAAAGTTCTGTATCGAAATTAAGGTATTTTCGGTCAGTATTTGTCCACTTCAATAGGAGTTAGGTCATGATAGCGCCAGTCCAATTAGATGAAACTTATTTCGTTGCACCGCAGATTTCGGTGGCAGATTTGTCAGAGTTGAAGGCTCAGGGCTTCCGTTTGATTATTAATAATCGCCCCGATGGTGAGGCTGAAGATCAACCGTCTGCCCAAATCCTTAAAGAGGCCGCTGAGGCAATGGGGTTTGAGTATGCATGGAACCCCATTGAGCTGCCTAAATTGGCTCAGTCTCATGTTGATTTGCAAGTTGATACCCTGTCAGCATCAAAGAAGACGCTTGCCTTTTGTCGAACAGGAACCCGCTCTTCTGTGTTGTGGGTGTTGTTAGAGAATGGCAAAGGTAGAGAATACGCTGATCTCGTGACTGAGGTGTCAGCAAAAGGTTTTGATTTATCTCGTTGTGCGCCGTCTATGGCTCCCTTAGTTAAAGGCTAGTGTTGATTTTTTATGGTAAGTCGTCCGTCATTAGAAACAGCTACTGCATCCGATCCAGATCGTTTTGTTGAGCCATTGGAGTTGGGGAAGCGAGTTAAGAAAATTCGCTTGGCAAAAGGTTGGACTCTCGAAGAAGTGGGGAAGCGAACGGGAATTGCTCGATCTACTTTGTCAAAAATTGAAAATGACCAAGTTTCTCCTAGTTTTACCATAGTGCAGAAGCTCATTAATGGGTTAGAAATGGATTTGCCTCAGTTGTTTGTGGAGGCGAGTGATCAGTCGATTGCGGGGCGTCGTGACATTACTCGCAAAGGGAAGGGTGAGCCTCATCCTACGGCCACTTATGAGCATGAGCTCCTTAACTATTCCATTAGTCGCAAGAAAATGGTGCCTTTCAAAACCCGAGTTAGGGCCAGGGCTTTTTCTGAGTTTAAAGAATGGGTGCGTCATGATGGGGAAGAATTCTTATTAGTGTTGCAGGGTAAAATTAATTTTTTCTCTGAACTCTATGAGCCAATTGAATTAAAAGAAGGGGATAGCGTGTATTATGATGCCACTATGGGACACGCCGTTACATCTTTGTCAGCAAAGGACGCTGAAATATTGTGGGTAGTTGCCCGATAACATTAAAAGTAAATATAAAATAAGGTTGTGAATCGTTATGAAACAGTGGGAGTTAACAAGTTGGAGAAATAAAACGGCCCTTCAGCAGCCGATTTATCCAAGTGCTGAGCATTTGGCTCAAGTAGAAAGTACTTTGGGAAAAATGCCTCCACTTGTTTTTGCTGGTGAGGCACGTCAGCTGAAAAATGCATTGGCCAAAGTGGCTAATCGTCAGTCTTTCTTGTTGCAAGGTGGTGACTGTGCTGAGAGCTTTGCTGAGTTCCACGCTAATAATATTCGCGATACATTTAAAGTGATGCTGCAAATGGCAGTGGTTCTGACTTACGCTGGAAAATGCCCAGTGGTTAAGGTTGGTCGAATGGCTGGTCAGTTTGCTAAGCCAAGATCGGCTGGCACGGAGACCATTGGCGGTATTGAATTGCCAAGTTACCGTGGTGACATCATTAATGGTATTGAGTTTGATGAAAAAGCGCGTGTACCAGATCCAGATCGCTTGATTCAGGTTTACAACCAAAGTTCGTCAACCATGAATTTGTTGCGTGCTTTTGCTCAAGGTGGTTTCGCGGATTTGCATCAGGTTCATAAATGGAATTTGGATTTCTTGAATGCTAGCCCAGCGGGCAGTCGTTTTCAGGGTGTGGCGGATAAAATTGATGACGCGCTGCAGTTTATGGAAGCGTGTGGCATCGGTCCGGGGTTGGCTCAGCTCACAGAAACGGAATTTTATACCTCTCATGAGGCGTTGTTGTTGCCATATGAAGAAGCCTTAACGCGTCAAGACAGTATGACGGGCGAATGGTACGACTGTTCCGCTCATATGTTGTGGATAGGTGACCGTACGCGTCAACTAGACGGTGCCCATGTGGAGTTCTTACGTGGAGTGCAAAACCCGATTGGTGTGAAAGCAGGCCCAAGTATGGATCCAGAAGATCTGGTTCGTCTGTGTGATACTTTAAATCCGAACAATGAAGCCGGTCGTCTGAATGTGATTGTGCGTATGGGAGCGGACAAAGTAGAAGATGGTATGCCAGCCTTGATTCGCGCCGTGGAGCGTGAAGGTAAGAAAGTGGTTTGGAGCTGTGATCCAATGCATGGCAATACTGTGAAAGCGTCTACAGGGTACAAAACGCGTCATGTTGATGATGTGTTAAAAGAGGTTCAGCAATTCTTCCAGGTGCATAATGCAGAAGGTACTTACGCCGGTGGTGTGCATTTTGAAATGACTGGGCAGAATGTGACGGAATGTGTTGGTGGTTCATTCCAGGTAACAGAAGCCGATTTGGCTGATCGTTATCATACGCATTGTGATCCGCGTTTGAATGCAGATCAGTCTTTGGAATTGGCCTTTATGATTTCGGAAACGTTGAAGAAAGCGCGCGCTTAATATTTTAACCGTTATAAAATAAAAAAAGACCAGCCTGATAAGGCTGGTCTTTTTGTTTGTGCTGGACTAAAACTTAAATTGTTTAGCCTTTGCGTCTTCTAAACGTTGAAGACGCTGATTTCGAGGTGATGTCAATTTTTGCCATGATGAGTGCCATCTCATCGGCTTCAGCTTGTTGTTGCTGTTTAAGTTTGTCTTCTCGTTCTTTTTTCGCTGCGCGCTCTGCTTCATTGAGCATTTTTTGAATGCTGGCTTTGCTGCGGGTGCGAGCAGGGGCTTTTTTGCTTTCTTTAATGGGTTCGGCAGGTTTATCTAGTCTGTCTTCACCAATCAGTTCGCCAAAAAAAGATTGTGCCGTCGGTTTAGGTTCGGCGGCTTTCGCGGGCAGTTCAACCGTTTTTTTAGCGGCGGTCTTTCTTGGTTTTTTGACTGGTTCGGCTGTTGATACGCCATTGGCGTCAAACATGGCTTTTTTGCCAAAACTTACGTTAAGCGCTTTTTCCGCAGATTGAGCGATTTTGTAGCCACGTAAGCTTTCACCGTTGTAGATGGTGATGTAGTCAGTCTCGAGCTCATAAAGTTCTTGTTTGTCTGTTGTTTCAAATAACTCTTCAACAGTGAAGGCTTCCATGCCATGTTCCCGAATGTCGTTGTACAGTGGGAAGTCTAGACCTTCGTTTGTCGCTTCTACATATTGTTCAAAGCGTTGAAAGCCACTATTGAACGATGTGCCAATATAGTGCTTTCCAGAAATGTTATTCGTGATTTTAAAAACAACCAAAATTGCAGCCTCTTAGCTTGTCTTTTTAAATAGCAAATAACCTCCATTCACCTTTTACTGAAAAAGGGTGATTGAGGTTGTTAAAGAATATAGTGTTAGTGTTTGACGACGATATTCAGTCCGTCTCGCACATTTAGATGGACATTCTCGACGCGAGTATCTTGAGCGATAAAGCGGTTCAAGTCGTTCACGGCGATGTCGCTGTTTTCTTGCGGGTCTAAAACTCGACCTTGCCAAAGAGAGTTATCAATAATGATTAATCCGCCTGATTTTACCAAAGGTACTACCGCCTGATAGTAATTAAGGTAATTGCGTTTATCAGCATCGATAAAGACAAAGTCAAATTCACCGTCTAAGGATTCGATTGTCTCGAGAGCGGGTCCAAAAATAGCTTCGATTTTGTGTCCGTGCTCGCTACGATCAAAAAAGGATTGAGCAAATTCAATGGCTCTTGGATTGGTTTCACAGCAAATAAGCTTACCTAGTTCAGGCATGCCTTCCGCAATAGATAGGGCGGAATAGCCTGTAAACATGCCTATTTCTAGAGCACGTTTTGGCTGCGCTATTTTTGCCAATAACTTCAACGTACGGCCAATGGTCTTACCTGACAATTTATTTGGGTAGCCCATATCAGAGTAAGTTTTTTCAACTAGCTCTAGCAATAGGTCTGGTTCTGCTTGAGTGGTTTCAATGCAGTAGTTGTCAAGAATATTGAGATCCATAACGCCTTGGTTTGTGAAGTATGTGAAACGGATGGCAATTTTACCCGCTGTGTTGAGAATGTCTATGGTAGAAAGTGAGAAAAATCACTTGATTTTTGTTTGCTTCAAAGAATTCACACCTTTTGCGTAATTGCTAAATTAAGGTCGCAAGAGAGGCTGAAAAATGGTAGGTTAAGCCCTGAAATTTCCATGTGCTCTTTGGTATGGAGCACCACTGACTCCGAATAGGGGAATAAAATGCCTGTAATTACTTTGCCTGATGGCAGCCAACGTTCTTTTTCTGATTCTGTAACTGTGATGCAAGTGGCTGAGGACATAGGTCCTGGTCTTGCGAAAGCCACCGTTGCAGGTCGTATTAATGGTCAACTTGTTGACGCCTGTGAACTCATCACTGAAGATGCCAATTTAAGCATCGTCACCGGCAAAGATGCCGACGGTGTTGAGATCATTCGTCATTCATTTGCTCACTTGGTTGGGCATGCCGTTAAGCAGCTTTATCCTACTGCTGAGATGGCCATTGGTCCGGTCATTGATGAAGGCTTCTATTACGATATTGCTTATGAACGTCCTTTTACACCGGAAGACCTTGCTGCGATTGAAAAACGCATGGCCGAGTTGGTTAAAACGGACTATGACGTAGTCAAAAAGATGACACCAATTGCCGAGGCTCGTCAGCAGTTTGTTGATCGTGGTGAGTCTTATAAAGTGGCTTTGATCGATGATATGGACGATTCCGTCACGGAAGTGGGTTTGTATCAACACGAAGAATACATGGATATGTGTCGTGGACCGCACGTCCCCAATACCCGTGTCTTACGTCATTTTAAATTGATGAAGTTGGCTGGCGCATATTGGCGAGGTGACTCTAATAATGAGCAGTTACAGCGTATCTATGGCACAGCATGGAATGATAAGAAAGAGCTTAAGGCGTACTTGACTCGAATTGAGGAAGCTGAAAAACGCGACCACCGTAAATTGGGTAAGCGACTTGATCTTTTTCATGTGCAAGAAGAAGCACCGGGTATGGTGTTCTGGCATCCAAAAGGTTGGAGTTTGTATCAAGTTGTTGAGCAATACATGCGTCAAAAACAGCTGGATAATGGTTACCAAGAGGTAAAAACACCACAGATTGTAGATCGAGTGTTGTGGGAGAAATCTGGCCACTGGGGCAAGTATCATGAAAACATGTTTACAACGCATTCAGAAAATCGGGATTATGCCGTTAAGCCGATGAACTGCCCATGTCACATTCAGGTTTATAATCAAGGTCTTAAGAGTTACCGTGATTTGCCTTTCCGTATGGCAGAATTCGGTTCTTGTCACCGTAATGAGCCTTCCGGCGCGTTACATGGCATCATGCGTGTGCGTAATTTCGTACAGGATGATGGTCATATCTTTGTGACTGAAGATCAAATCCAACAAGAAGTCTCTGAGTTTATCAAGCTGTTGCACGAAGTGTACGCAGATTTTGGCTTCGACAATATTATTTATCGTTTGTCGACTCGTCCAGAACAGCGTGTGGGGTCGGACGACGTTTGGGATAAGTCAGAGAAAGCTTTGGCGGATGCATTGAATGCGGCCAACCTGGAATGGGAAGAGTTACCAGGTGAGGGGGCTTTCTATGGTCCTAAAATTGAGTTCTCTTTGAAGGATGCCATTGGCCGAGTCTGGCAATGTGGTACTATTCAGGTTGACTTCTCTATGCCAACACGTTTGAGTGCGCAGTACGTTTCCGAGGATGGCTCTCGTCAGACTCCGGTGATGTTGCATCGTGCCATCGTTGGTTCATTAGAGCGTTTCATTGGTATCTTAATTGAAGAAAACGAAGGGGCTTTCCCAGTTTGGTTAGCGCCAGAGCAAATGGTAATTATGAATATTACCGATCGCCAAGCCGATTATTGCTCAGATTTGGAAAAAAGATTGAATTCAAATGGCTTTAGAGCAAAACTTGACTTGAGAAACGAGAAGATCGGGTTTAAAATTCGCGAGCATACTCTTCAACGAGTACCTTACATGATCGTTATCGGTGACAAAGAAGTTGAAAATCAACAAGTCGCTGTTCGAACACGTAAAGGTGAAGATCTTGGAGTAATGAGTATTTCTGATTTTGAAGATTTGCTTCAAAAAGAAGTTGCTCGCCGTAGCCGTAAACAAGAAGTGGAGATAGAGCTATAAAAGGTAATATGAATCGTGGGCGTGCCGCCAGTAAGCAGCGTCCTTTAATCAACGAAAACATTCGAGCTACCGAAGTGCGTCTAATCGCAGCTGATGGTGAACAAGTTGGCGTTGTCTCTCTAGAAGAGGCGCTAAAAGCAGCTCAAGATGCTGCTTTAGACTTAGTGCAAATTGCTGATTCAGATCCGATTGTTTGCAAAATCATGGACTACGGTAAGCATATTTTTGAAGCGAAAAAAGCGAAAGCCGCTCAAAAGAAAAATGCGAAGCAGATCCAGGTAAAAGAAATGAAATTCCGTCCAGGGACGGAGGAAGGGGATTATCAGGTAAAACTCCGCAACCTGATACGTTTCCTTGAAGGCGGGGATAAGGCCAAGGTATCACTGCGATACCGTGGTCGTGAAATGGCCCATCAGGAGCTTGGCATGCAACTTATGAATCGAGTCGCAGCAGACTTAGAAGAATATGGTGCAGTAGAGCAAGCCGCGAAAATGGAAGGTCGTCAATTGACGATGGTGCTAGGCCCCAAAAAGAAGAAGTGATTTTAAATAAGTTGGCTTTAAGGGCTTCGGTCCTTAAAGACTAAGTTATTAAGAAATTACACTAACATTAACGAATGCGAGAGTGGTTTTATCATGTCCAAAATTAAGTCACACAGTGGCGCAGCTAAGCGCTTCAAACGTACCGCGAATGGTTTTAAGCATAAACAGTCTCATACTAGTCACATTTTGACTAAGAAATCGACTAAGCGTAAACGTCATCTTCGTTCTTTGAACCAAGTTGCACAAAGCGACAAAGCGTTAATCGTACGCATGTTGCCATACATTTAAGTCTCATTTTTAGTCATTAATTAATTAGTAAAAGGTTTATATTATGCCTCGCGTAAAACGTGGTGTTCAGGCTCGTCGCCGTCACAAGAAGATTTTAAAGCAAGCTAAAGGTTACTACGGTGCACGTAGCCGTGTATTTCGTGTAGCTAAACAAGCTGTCATCAAAGCTGGTCAATACCAATACCGTGACCGTCGTCAGCGTAAGCGTCAATTCCGCGCATTGTGGATTGCTCGTATTAACGCAGCGGCTCGTCTAAATGGTTTGTCTTACAGCCGTTTCATTGCTGGTCTTAAGAAAGCAGCGATCGAAATCGACCGTAAAGTTTTGGCTGATCTAGCTGTGTACGAGAAAGAAGTTTTTGCAGCGATCGTTGAAAAAGCGAAAGCAAGCTTGGCTTAATTCTGACGTAGCCTTAGGGTGATTCGATCTTGAAAGAGACTATCTTAATAGAACGAGTTATCCAATGCAGTCTTTGATAGGGGAAGAGCAAGCGCTCTTCCCCTATTTTATTTTTTGGAGTGTATAATGGAGAACCTAAAGCAGATTCTTGCTGATGCGCTAAGCGCAGTAGAGGCATCTGAAAGTGAGTCAGCGTTAGATGATGTGCGTGTACATTATCTGGGGAAAAAGGGCGCATTGACTGCTTTGTTAAAGCAACTTGGTAATGTTTCAGCCGAAGATAGACCTAAATTTGGTCAATTGGTAAATGAAGCAAAAGGACAAGTTCAAGAAAAGCTAAACGCTCGTAAAAGTGACCTTGCGAAAGCCGCTTTAAATGCCAAATTAGCAACCGAAACCATTGATATTTCTTTGTCTGGTAAAGGTGAAGAGGTAGGGGGCTTGCATCCAGTCACTCGTACCATGGAGCGTATTGAGTCTTTCTTTCGTGGCATTGGCTTTGATGTGGCGGCTGGTCCTGAAATCGAAGATGACTATCATAACTTCGAAGCGTTGAATATTCCGGCGCACCATCCGGCGCGTGCTATGCAGGATACCTTCTATTTTAATCCTAATACCGTACTGAGAACGCACACGTCGCCTGTCCAAGTGCGAACGATGGAAACGTCTCAGCCACCTATCCGAATCATTTGTCCGGGTCGTGTTTATCGTTGCGATTCTGACCAAACTCACACGCCTATGTTCCACCAAGTGGAAGGCTTGTTGATTGATGAGAATATTTCTTTCGCTGATTTGAAAGGTATTCTTCATGAGTTTTTGAATGTGTTTTTCGAAGACGATTTAAAAGTGCGTTTTCGCCCAAGCTATTTCCCGTTTACAGAACCGTCCATTGAAGTGGATATCATGCGCACCAACAGTAAAGGCGAAGAGTCGTGGTTGGAAGTATTAGGTTGCGGCATGGTTCACCCTAAAGTATTGGAAATGTCTGGTATTGATCCGGAAAAATACACAGGCTTTGCTTTTGGTATGGGTGTTGAGCGTTTTGCTATGTTGCGTTACAAGGTAGATGACCTACGCATGTTCTTTGAGAACGACTTACGTTTCCTCAAACAGTTTAAGTAATCAGTCGACCTAGGATGTTTATATGAAAGTTAGTGAGAATTGGCTAAGAGAGTGGGTCAATCCAAACATCAGTAGCGATGATTTGGTTGCTCAAATTACCATGGCCGGCTTGGAAGTCGATGAAGTGATTCCTGCAGCGGAATCGTTCAGTGGTGTGGTTGTGGGTGAGATTTTGGCGGCTGAGCCGCACCCTAATGCCGATAAATTGCAAGTATGTCGTGTATCAGATGGTTCTGAAGAGTTTCAGGTAGTCTGTGGTGCACCGAATGCACGCCCAGGAATCAAAATTCCGTTTGCCAAAATTGGTGCGGTATTAAGCGCAGATTTTAAAATTAAAAAAGCCAAACTACGTCAGGTTGAGTCGTTTGGTATGTTGTGTTCTGCCTCTGAATTAGGGGTGAGTGAAGACAATGATGGCATTATGGAATTGCCACTAAGTGCTAAAACCGGCGAAGATTTTCGTGCTTTTCTTGGTCTAGATGATCAGATTATCGACGTTGATCTGACCCCGAACCGTAGCGACTGTCTAAGTGTTGCGGGTTTGGCTCGTGAAGTGGGTGTATTGAATAAGGTGGATCTTACGCCAGTCACGGTTCAAGCGGCTGAAGTGAGTATTACTGATACTTTTCCTGTGAAAGTTGATGCCATAGAAGCTTGTCCTCGTTATTTAGGGCGAGTGATTCGCGGTGTTAATGTGACGGCGGATACACCGTTGTGGATGACAGAAAAGCTGCGTCGTAGTGGTATTCGCTCTATTGATCCAATTGTCGACATTACCAACTATGTGATGTTGGAATTGGGTCAACCTATGCATGCGTTCGACTTAGCGAATTTGAACGGTTCTGTGGTTGTGCGTATGGCCGATGCAGGCGAGAAAATCGTACTGCTAGATGGTCAAGAGATCAGCTTGCGTGAAGACACTATGGTCATTGCTGATGAGCAAGCGCCGTTGGCAATCGCTGGTGTGATGGGTGGTGAAGGTTCTGGTGTAAATGAGAAAACACAAGACATCTTCCTTGAAAGTGCTTTCTTTACGCCGTTAGCCCTTGCAGGTAAGGCGCGTTCTTATGGCTTGCATACGGATTCTTCACATCGTTTCGAACGTGGTGTTGATGCGTCGTTGCAAGAGAAGGCCATTGAACGTGCGACTCAGTTAGTGTTAGACATCGCTGGCGGTCAAGTGGGTCCAATTACGCAGGCGGTGAATGAAAGTGCCTTGCCAGTTGCAGCAGAAGTTACTTTACGTCGTCAGAAGTTGGATCAGTATCTTGCTGTGTCGTTGAATAAAGACTTGGTGACTGACATCCTAACTCGTCTTGGTTTAGAGATGGTGGAAGTAACGGATCAGGCTTGGGTGACGAAAGCGCCTTCTCATCGATTTGATATCGCCATTGAAGCGGATTTGATTGAAGAGGTGGCTCGTATCTACGGTTACGATAATCTGCCTTCTTCTATGCCGACAGCGGCCGTTAACTTCACGCCATTGAGTGAGTCGAAAACGCCTATCCAATCATTGCGTGCTGCGTTGGTGTCTTATGGTTATCAAGAAGCCGTCACTTACAGCTTCATCGATCCAAACTTAAGCAAGCAATTCTTGCCTGAGATTGAGCCTGTGCCATTAGAAAATCCAATTTCTGCGGATATGGGCGTCATGCGTCCTAGTTTGATTCCAGGTTTGGTGAAAGCGTATTTGTATAACCAGAACCGTCAGCAGTCTCGAGTACGTTTATTTGAGACAGGGCGTCGTTTTATTGGTACGGTTGAAGCGCTAGATGAGTTAGATCAACAGTTGCAAATTTCAGGTCTGATTGCCGGAAGTCGTCACCCAGAAGCTTGGTACCACAATAATGAAAAAGTCGATTTCTATGATCTAAAATCGCATGTGGAAGCCTTGTTTGCCGTCAATAATGGCGGTCAACCAACGTATCAGCGTTCTGAGTGTGAGTTTCTACACCCTGGGCGTTCTGCGGACGTCTATTTAGATGGTCAATTTGTTGGCATGATGGGGGAGTTGCATCCTCAGTTAGCCAAATCTCTAGGCGCTAACCAAACCCTATATGTCTTTGATATTGCCTTGGAGGCGGTATTGAATGCAACGTTGCCTGAGTACAAAGCTGTGTCTCGTTTCCCTGAGGTGCGTCGTGATTTGGCGTTGTTGGTAGATCGTTCGGTGCCGGTTAGTGAACTGGAAAAAGTGATTGTGGAATCGGCTGGCGATGCCTTCAAAGGGGTCTTGGTTTTTGATGTTTATCAAGGGCAAGGTATTGATGAATCGCAAAAAAGTGTGGCTTTGGGCTTGACGTGGCAGCATCCTTCACACACTCTTAGTGATGAAGAAGTAAACAACTCTGTCGAACAGACTGTGAAAGCGCTGTCCGAACAATTGGGAGCCGTTGTAAGGGGGTAGATTTATGGGATCGTTGACGAAGGCAGATTTAGCTGAAAACTTAGTCGATTCAATTGGTCTTAGTAAAAAAGATGCAAAAGATTTAGTTGAAGGCTTTTTCGATGTGGTGCGAAGCTCACTTGTAGAAAGAGAACAAGTTAAACTGTCGGGCTTTGGTAACTTTGAAGTTCGTGAGAAAAGTCAGCGACCTGGTCGAAACCCGAAAACAGGGGAAGAGATTCCGATCACGGCTCGTACAGTAGTGACCTTTAGGCCTGGGCAGAAGCTTAAGTCTAAAGTGGAAGACTATATGCAAGAGTGATCTGTTGTTTACGATAAAAGCCACCTTAGGGTGGCTTTTTGTCGTTTTGAGGCTTGAAAACATCATGGCAAGGTTTCGGGCAGATAAAATGGATAAAATCGACTGATTTTGAGTGAAATAATGATATTTAGATCAATGCTTAATCGATTATTCTTGGTTTTTGAATTGATCGGACTAAATTGAAAAAAAAACAATAAAAGTCTTCCCTTTTCAATTCGTTATAGTAATATACGCACCCGCTGACAACGACAGAGTTGTTGTTTGCATCGGGGCGTAGCGCAGCCTGGTAGCGCACTAGCATGGGGTGCTAGTGGTCGCAGGTTCAAATCCTGCCGTCCCGACCAAGAATTTGTTTTTAGCCGCTATAGCTCAGTTGGTAGAGCATCTGACTTGTAATCAGAGGGTCCCGAGTTCGACTCTTGGTGGCGGCACCATTTCTTGGTCAAAGTTTCTTGCCTTGGTGAGATACAAAAAACGATTTTACTTTTATTTTGCCGCTATAGCTCAGTTGGTAGAGCATCTGACTTGTAATCAGAGGGTCCCGAGTTCGACTCTTGGTGGCGGCACCACTTAATGATTTAAGTAACGATAAAAGTGAACTGCGTAAGCTAAGCCGCTATAGCTCAGTTGGTAGAGCATCTGACTTGTAATCAGAGGGTCCCGAGTTCGACTCTTGGTGGCGGCACCATTACTACTCATTAAGTAGTAATACACAATTTGATTTAGCGTTTAGCCGCTATAGCTCAGTTGGTAGAGCATCTGACTTGTAATCAGAGGGTCCCGAGTTCGACTCTTGGTGGCGGCACCATACTTTTTTACCAAAGTATTGGTTTAAGGTTAAATGAATTGGGTGTGTAGCTCAGTTGGGAGAGCGTCGCCCTTACAAGGCGAATGTCGGGAGTTCGAACCTCTCCACACCCACCACTTATAGGAAAGTTGGCTAAACAACCTATGACAATGGAGCGGTAGTTCAGTTGGTTAGAATACCTGCCTGTCACGCAGGGGGTCGCGGGTTCGAGTCCCGTCCGTTCCGCCACTTACTTTTGATAGGGTAAGTTGGTAAGTAATACCATCATTACGATGGGTGTGTAGCTCAGTTGGGAGAGCGTCGCCCTTACAAGGCGAATGTCGGGAGTTCGAACCTCTCCACACCCACCACTTATAGGAAAGTGGCTAAACAACCTATGACAATGGAGCGGTAGTTCAGTTGGTTAGAATACCTGCCTGTCACGCAGGGGGTCGCGGGTTCGAGTCCCGTCCGTTCCGCCACTTACTTTTGATAGGGTAAGTTGGTAAGTAATACCATCATTACGATGGGTGTGTAGCTCAGTTGGGAGAGCGTCGCCCTTACAAGGCGAATGTCGGGAGTTCGAACCTCTCCACACCCACCACTTATAGGAAAGTGGCTAAACAACCTATGACAATGGAGCGGTAGTTCAGTTGGTTAGAATACCTGCCTGTCACGCAGGGGGTCGCGGGTTCGAGTCCCGTCCGTTCCGCCACTTACTTTTGATAGGGTAAGTTGGTAAGTAATACCATCATTACGATGGGTGTGTAGCTCAGTTGGGAGAGCGTCGCCCTTACAAGGCGAATGTCGGGAGTTCGAACCTCTCCACACCCACCACTTATAGGAAAGTGGCTAAACAACCTATGACAATGGAGCGGTAGTTCAGTTGGTTAGAATACCTGCCTGTCACGCAGGGGGTCGCGGGTTCGAGTCCCGTCCGTTCCGCCATCTTTCGACAAGATGTAAAACTACGAGTCGGGTGTGTAGCTCAGTTGGGAGAGCGTCGCCCTTACAAGGCGAATGTCGGGAGTTCGAACCTCTCCACACCCACCACTTATAGGAAAGTGGCTAAACAATCTATGACAATGGAGCGGTAGTTCAGTTGGTTAGAATACCTGCCTGTCACGCAGGGGGTCGCGGGTTCGAGTCCCGTCCGTTCCGCCACTTACTTTCATAAGGTAGGTTGGTAGTATCACTCATCACAATGGTGAGCATGTCGTTTTATTGGGATTCTGTACCCATAATTCGCATCGACATTGGAGTCCAGCACTCCGATCAAAATATTGGCTTTTATAAGTCAAATTGGGTGTGTAGCTCAGTTGGGAGAGCGTCGCCCTTACAAGGCGAATGTCGGGAGTTCGAACCTCTCCACACCCACCATCTTTTATTATTTTTCAGAAAATACCTTTCAAATATTTGATTTACAACTCTTTTTTTTATATTGCATAATATTTGTGATAACTCTGTGATCATATTTTTTAAATATATTGTGTTACCTCAGTGTGACTTTTCTATGCCATATATGATAATTCCTATGTTTCGTTGTCTTCTTTTTAAAGCATTTCTTGTATATTTTGGACGATCGCACGAATAAATCACAGACCTTATAGATTTTCTCTCTTCGAATACCTTGTTTTACCTTATTAGTTCTCTCTGTCACTCGACTAATTTGAAGTTTTCATTGCTTTGTATTTTCGCTAGATCTTGTGTGAGTAGATTTTTATTTGAAGTTGTGTGACCTAAGGTTTGTGTCAATCGGTGTTCTTAGTAGCACTAAAGATGAGCTGTATACCGCTTTTTCGCAATGCAGGGGCGTCCCATCAATTAGCATATTAGGGTGCCAATTAAATTCTTTAGATTGTTCAAAAATGCGTCCATTCAATTCTTTTATCGGCGCGGCCATGCAAGCAAAACTTAGATTAAATGGCCTTGCAGTACGATTTAGAGTTTCCATAGTGGTAGATCCCTCGAACATAGCCATATCAAAGACAATAATAAATATTATCACTCGTGTTTACTGCTATAGAGCATAATCTAGATCTTGAGGTTAATGATCTCGTTCTATGCTTTTTTGAGGTGATTATGGTTTTTCCTAATTGTGCAAAAAATAAGAATTTAAATAAATGGTAAAGGTTATTAATTGAGTGTGATTATCATTTGTAATAAAAATGCCTTGTGAAATTTAGATTTAGTTTTCTAACAAAATGTCTGATTGAGCTAGGAGTAGAGTATGAGACTTCCCAAAAAAGGGATTTTGGTGCCGTCACTTGTTGCCATTGCCGTGAGTATTGCTATTAATGCAAAAGCAGAAGAACAAGAGTCAGATACCGCGCAAGATCAAATTGATGTGGAGCTGAACACATTAGGCTCGTTGTACGTATATGGGGAGCCAGAAGAAATTAAATCAGCTACCAAATTAAACTTGTCAGTATACGAAACACCGCAAACTGTCTCCGTCATCTCTGAAGACCAAATGGAAGATTTGGCATTAACGGATGTGGCGTCTTTGCTTCACTATGCGCCAGGCGTTACGGTAGAAAATGTCGAACCCAACAGAACATATTATACGGCCCGCGGCTTTGATATTGTGAATTTCCAATATGATGGTGTGGGGGTTCCATTCTCATATGGTCTAACCCAAGGACAAGAAGACACCGCAATCTATGAACAAGTAGAAGTGGTTAAGGGTGCTACGGGTCTTATTACTAGTTTAGCCAACCCATCAGCCACCATTAACTACGTCCGCAAACGTCCAACAAAAGAAGCGCAGGCATCTGTTGAAGCTTCCGCCGGCAGTTGGAACCAGCGTCGTGTTGAAGGGGATGTGTCTGGCTCAATTGTAGGAGATAAACTAAAAGGACGCATTGTAGTTGCTAAGGAAGAAGGCGATTCTTACTTAGACCGTTATTCTAAAGAACGAGAGGTGTTTTACGGAATTCTGAGTGGTGATATCACCGATTCTACTCGTTACGCCATTGGCCATAGCATTAACGATAGTCATGCAGACGGAAACCCTTCTGGCGCTTTACCTCTGTTTTATAGTGATGGTTCTTTGACCAGTTACAGCCGCTCCACCAACACCGCCCCAGACTGGGCTTATCAAGATGTGACCCAAACTCGCACATTCTTAGAGTTGGAACATGACCTCAGTTCAAACTGGATGGTTAAAGCTATTTATACCCGTGATGTGCAGGAAAAAGAATGGGAGTCCTTCTACACTACAGGTAACCCAGACCCGAATACAGGCACTGGGTTAACGGCGGAGGCAAGTTATTACGAAGCGAAAGAAACAGAGCAAATTATAGATCTGTTTGTGACAGGCTCATTATCTGCTTGGGGACAAGATCATGAGTTAGTGGCTGGTGTAAACATGGCCGATATTGAACTAACTGGTCGTACTGTGTATGCCTCTGCATGGCGCTATAATTCTATAGGCTCAGACTGGGCAGATGGCAATGTGTCCCGACCAGACTTTGATGCCTATGATGCCAGCTCACAATCCACCGATATTAATCAAACTCAAGATTCTTATTACGTTTCGACCCGAATTAAAGCGAACGATGATCTTGCGGTGTTGCTTGGTGCTCGTGCGATTGATATTGAACAATCTGGTATCAACTATGGAAGCAATCAAGACGCTTCAGCCAATGAAGTGGTGCCTTACATTGGAGTGACCTATGAGGCGATGGTTGGAACCTTGCTATATGGTAGCTATAGCAAGGTCTTTAAAGCGCAAACTTGGGTTGATGATAGTCTTAATCCCCTAGGGCCAGTTGAAGGAGATAGCTATGAGTTTGGTTTAAAACAAGAGTTATACGACGGTCGTGCAGTCCTTACCTTGGCGCGCTTTGGCTCTGAACAAGACAACTTTGGTGAGTATGTTACCCGAGATGCAACCAGTGGTCTGAATATATATAAGGGTGTCACTTACAAAAGTGAAGGGTACGAGGTCGAGCTTTCCGGTGAAGTGTTGGAGGGACTCAATGTGAGTGCAGGATACACCACTGTACGCATCGAAGATAAAGATGGCAAAAAAGCTCGTACTTACATTCCTACCGAACAGTTCAGCTTAGCGCTGGCGTACCACCTACCACAGATTGAGGGCTTACGTCTTGGTACTGGAGTAAATTGGCAAAATGAAATCTATTACAGCGGTAAGGAAGTGCAAGGTAGCTATGCACTGGTGGATATGTTTGCTCAATATAATATTGACCAGAACTGGAACTTAGCCCTTAACATTAAAAACGTGGGCGATGAGAAATACCGTGAAAGTCCACAGTGGGGACAGTCCTATTATGGTCCAGGTCGTTCAGTCTTAGGGACGGTGACTTGGACCTACTAAGAATTTTACGTCACTTACAGACTAACGGAACGGTGTAAATCAGTCGTAGCAAGACGAGGAGAGCCACTCATTTTATTCCTCTTATGAGTGTGCTCGTCTTTATTATTAAGACAGCTTCTATCAAAAGTGAAACATCATTATGAAAATTTCAACCATCCTCCTCTCCCGCATTAGTCAATGCACGCTCGCCGCCATGGCGATTTTTTGTTCTATGTGGAGCATTGCAACCGAATACCCTCTGACTATAGAGCACAAGTTCGGCACCACAGTTATTTCCGGATTGCCCAAGAGGGTCGCTACGGTGGATTGGGGTGGTGGTGATAATTTACTCGCCCTTGGTTATCAGCCATTAACAGTACGTTATTGGTTTGGTGACAATGAGAGTGGTGTCTGGCCTTGGGCGCAGCCTTATCTGAATACCACACCAGAGCTGATTAGAGGTGAGTTGAACTTTGAGCAAATCGCCAAGACCAACCCTGATGTGATCATTGCCATCCGTTCAGGTATTTCAAAAGAAGATTATGAGCAGTTGAGTAAGATAGCACCGGTGGTTGCAGCCCCTAAAGATGTTGGCATGTACATGCTTACTTGGGAAGAGAGGGCTCAAATTATTGGAAAAGTTGTAAACAAAGAGCTAGAGGTCGCGGCTAGGATTGCAGACATTAAAAGGAAAATTGAATCTGTTAAAGCCAGTCATCCTGATTGGTCAAACAAGACCTTAGCGATGGCAACATATTGGAATGGCAGTGTGGGAGTGTACTCAGAGGAGGATGTTACGGTACGTTTGAAAACCGAATTAGGGTTGAGAGTAGACCCGCGTATCAATGCTTTAAGTAGCAAAGGTAATTTTTACACTACTATCTCTGAAGAACAATTATTCCTATTAGATGCCGATATTTTATTTTGGTATACAGGGGAAGGTGCCAAAGAAAAGATTGAATCCCTCGTGCTACGTCCGCATCTACGTGCCTATAAGGAAGGCCGTGAGGTCTTTTTGTCCACTTCCTCCATTCTTAATGGAGCCATTTCTTACGGTAGTTTACTTAGTTTGCCTGTGGCCATCGAGACAATAGTTCCCCTAATTGAGCAAGCTATTGATGGAGACCCAAATACTAAGGTTATGAATACGCCTTAAGGTGGAGTTTTCTGGTATTTAGCAAAGTGATAGCTTACTCAATGATCTGTAATTTGGTTATTGAATACGGCGTTGGCATTGATAAAAAGTGGTAGATGTAAATGAGTAAACGGGTTCATAGCAATATCAGGCTGGCAGGTGATGATCTTTCGGTTGCCTATGGCGACAGAGTGATTCTCAAGCAGGTTAATTTTCAAGTGCCGCCTAATCAAGTGACTGTCTTAATTGGTCCAAATGGCAGTGGCAAGTCTACCTTGTTGAAAACCCTCTCACGGATTCTTACTCCAAAAACGGGGTGTGTATTGTTAGATGGCCACGATATTCACAAATCTCATACCCGCGATGTGGCGAAAAAACTTGCTGTATTACCTCAAGGGCCAGTGGCTCCAGAGGGGTTAACAGTAAAGGAGCTGGTTTCTCAGGGGCGATTTTCACATCAGAGTTTGTTCAGACAATGGTCCACCGAAGATGAAGGCGCCGTACAGGCGGCTATGGATGTGACTCAAGTTAGTGAGTTTGCCAATAGATTAGCGGATGATTTGTCTGGTGGGCAACGCCAGCGTTGTTGGATTGCGATGGTACTGGCTCAAGAGACAGATCTGATTTTGCTGGATGAGCCGACGACATATCTCGATTTAAAAGTACAAGTAGATTTGATGAATCTGTTAGTGCATTTAGCCCATGATTTACAGCGAACGCTAGTGGTGGTTTTGCATGAGCTAAATTTAGCCGCTGCCTATGCAGATTATTTGGTTATGATGCGTGATGGTGAAATCTGTCAACATGGCAAGCCAAATGATGTTTTTACTAGTGAAAATTTAAAAAGCGTATTTGATTTAGACGCTAGGGTAGTTCAAGAACCTATTTCTAAACAGCTTATTTGTATTCCCAATTATCCATCATCACTTCACCCAAATTTTCACACTGAGTATCAGCCTAATGAAGAATAGAGAGGGAACTCTTTATCCGCGAGTTAATTTAAAGCGCCATGGTCGAGTGGGACGCAGTGCTGGGATAGTGGTGATGTCATGGCTATTAGCATCGATGTTTGTATGGCATTTAGCCTTAGGGGCCACATCACTTCCTATGGCGGCGGTGTATGATGCTCTGTTTCATTTTGATAGTAGTAATTTCAATCATTTAATTGTTAAGAGTATTCGATTACCAAGAGCTTTGGTGGCTGTGTTAGTGGGCGCCAGCTTAAGTGTCGCTGGCGCCCTAATGCAGGGGGTAACTCGCAACCCTTTAGCTGAACCGGGAATTTTGGGGCTGATGGCGGGTGCATCGTTTGCCGTGGTATGTGCCATGACCATATTTCCTTCAGTAGCGACAGAATTTCTTCCTTGGATCGCTGCATTAGGGGCTTTAGTGACGGCCATAGGAGTTTGGTTTATCGCTCAATCGGTACCCGGCGGTGCAACACCATTAGCGTTAACGCTCACTGGTGCAGCCATTACTGCCTTCTTAGGTACATTGATTTCTGTGATGTATTTGTTGAGCCAGGATACTTTTGAGCAGTTACGGGTGTGGTTGACGGGGTCGCTAGCAGGGCGGCGTCTAGATGATGTAACGATCGCTCTGCCGGCTATCTTGGCAATGTTAGCCTTTGCCATGTCCTTGTCTAGAAATGTTACTGTGCTTGCAATGGGGGATAGCATGGCCAAAGGCATTGGAGCTAATACTGCTTGGTTGAAAGGGCAAGTGCTGATGTGTGTGGTGATTTTGACAGCATGTTCTGTGTCATTGGCTGGCCCTTTAGGCTTTGTTGGGTTAGTTGTGCCTCATACAGTGCGTCTATTTGTCGGAGCAGATTATCGTTGGGTGGTTCCCTATTCGGCATTGTTTGGCGCTATATATCTGTTGGGGGTGGATGCGATAGCTCGGGTGTTGATCCGCCCAGAGGAGATATCGACAGGAATCATTACGGCTTTAGTAGGGGGCCCCTTGTTTATTTATTTAGTTCGTAAAAGGGCTCATTAATGTGGTTCGTTGATAAATCTCACCCTAAAGTGCTGGTTATTCGAAAATTTGGCGAGCACTTTTCGCTTCGTTTAGGGATTAAGGCATTAGGTGTTTTGTTAGTGCTATTGATCGCATGTATTTTATTGATCATGCTCAGTCTATCGATAGGAAGCTATCAATTAAGCGTGCAACAGGTTTGGCAGGTCGTTTGGGGAAGTCTGCCCAGCGAGCATATGAATACTGTGGTTTGGGAGTTTCGTTTCCCTAGGGTGTTGGTTGCTATGTTAGTGGGTGCCATGCTTGCTTTGTCGGGTTCAGCTTTACAAAGTGCTACGGGCAATTCCTTAGCAGACCCTTCGTTAGTGGGTATTTCTCAGGGGGCGGGGATGGCGGTGGTTTTGCTAACGGTACTTTTGCCTCAGATTGTCGATGTTTGGAGACCGTGGTTGGCGTTTTTAGGTGCATTAAGTGTTGCAGCAGTGATTCAAGGACTGAGTTGGAGTCGTCAGGGTAAGAACTCTATTCGCTTTGTCCTTATGGGAATTGGAGTAGCAGCCTTTATAAACGCCATTACTTCAGCGTTGATGACCTATGGTCAGATTGATCAGGCCATGTCGGCCTTGGTATGGTTAAGCGGAAGTATCAATGGAACTGATTGGATGGATGTGTCTCTGTTAGCGACTTGGTTTATGGTGCTTCTGCCATTCATACTTGTGCTTAGCCGTTCTATATCTACCTTGAAAATGGGAGAGGTGACAGCCATAAGCCTTGGGGTATCCTTACCACAGCTGCGCATTGGACTTGTTTGTTTAGCGGTAGGACTTGCTGCCGTGGCTACGGCGGTGGTGGGCCCTCTCGGTTTTATTGGCCTAATTGCTCCTCATATAGCTCAGCGCATTACGCATAGCGGCACAGGCCTGCGATTGCTAATTACCGCGGTAGTGGGGGCTCTGATTGTTGCTCTGGCCGATTTACTTGGGCGCATTCTGTTTGAGCCGATACAGATTCCTGCTGGGTTGATGACAGCACTGATCGGAGTCCCTATGTTTATCTTTTTAATACGCCGTAGCAGTACAGGGAGAGCTTAAGCTCTAGTACTAGACGGTGCCGTAATATCTTTAAAAGACTTGCCTGTTACCTAGGTGTCCGGTTTTATTAGACCACTACAGTTGGGATTTTGCCCTAGCAAGGTGCATCGACACTGGAGTCCAGCACTCCGATCAAAATATTGGCTTTTATAAGTCAAATTGGGTGTGTAGCTCAGTTGGGAGAGCGTCGCCCTTACAAGGCGAATGTCGGGAGTTCGAACCTCTCCACACCCACCATTCAATTTTCTCTTTCTTGTATTATCCAATCCTTTTGTCGTTAATTACCTTCAGTATTTTATAAATCTAGCTCTGTTTTATATGTTGCTTAATTGCGATCAGCTTAATCGCTCAAGTTTACTTAGCTAAGTAATTTTTTGTGTAATCCTCTAATTTTACGGTTAGCCCTGCAGAGGTATATTTCCAGACTTTAATGTATTTTTAATCATTGTTTCCTCTTACTGTATTTTTGGTGCTCTAACATTAGAGGAGCTTTAAATACTAAGTTTTATTGTCATATATAAAGTTGTTTTTTTCATTTTAGAGAGGTGTAGCTTTTATTATTCCGCTATTATTTTTACGCCACCTGTTTTATTATGAAGGTAGTAATAATTCTCGTTTTCTTTATGGGTGTGGTAAATGTCTCTAGTATGGACGCTGTTACGCGGTAGTTCCTTGAAATTTTTTTTCGCGGTTGTTCTAAGCGCCTTAAGTGCCGGTTGTGGTATTGCTGTTATCTCTATGATAGGTCAGGTTGCTTCTGCCGATGATATTACTGGGCTGGATGTGGCTCTGCTGTTTGTGTTTATCTTGCTGTTGTTTTGTTTCAGCGTCAGTTCGCAGGCGATGTTGACGTCGCTTGGTCATCATGTGGTGCATCGATTACGTCTCCATTTGAGTCGTCGTATTCTAAAAACGTCTGTTGAACGCATTGACCAACTAGGCCAACCAACCATCCTGGCGACTCTCACCAAGGACGTTACTTCCATTAGTCAGGCGTTTAACAGTTTGCCTTTTGTTGTCTACGGGGCAGCTGTTTTACTGTGTTGTTATGGTTATTTAATTCAGCTTTCTGTGCCGTTTTTCCTCAGTACCTTGGTCATGACAATCACCTCTGTTTTTATTGCTAAGCAGCTTATGTCTGCCTCACGAAAGTTGAAACGGGAGGTCAGAGAAAACGATGACGCCTTATACGATCGTTACGCAGGATTATTACTGGGGCGGAATGAACTTAAGTTGAGCCGAGCACGACGCCGTCGTTTTTTTGAAGACAGTTTAACGCCGATAGTAGGCAAGGCCTTGGACCTTGAAGTCCGAGCGGATCGCTATACGGTGCTCACTGGCAGTTGGGTGAACACTTCCATTCTTTTATTAATTGCCATCATTATCTTAATTCATGTCCTGTTTGCTGTTGGTTCGAAAGAACAACTGATGGGGTTTGCCTTGACTATTCTGTATCTGCGCTCTCCCTTGGCCGGCATGATTGGCTCTTTACCCGCTTTAATACAAGGCTCTGTGGCCTATAACAAAGTGCAGCAGCTGGCGTTAAATGAAGATGAAGATAAACCCGATCATGAACGAGCCTTAGAAAAGCACTGGCAATCGCTAGAGCTTCGTGATGTGACTTATCAATACCCTTCAGAAGCCGATGAACAGGGTTTTTCGGTGGGACCAATTAATTTCAAATTAACGCCGGGTGAATTGGTGTTCTGGGTAGGCGGAAATGGCAGTGGAAAGTCTTCCTGCGCGCGCCTTATCACGGGGCTTTATCACCCTCATGGTGGCGAGGTTTTCTTTGCTGGTGAAAAAATCGACGAGACGAATCGAGATTGGTTTTTGAGCCATTTTTCTGTGGTGTTTGCTGATTTTTACCTGTTTAAGCAACTGATTAACGAAACCGGTGACAGGCCGGATGAAGCCTTGGTAACACATTATCTGAATGCCTTGGCACTGGAGCAAAAAGTCACTGTATCAGAGGGTGAGTTAAGTTCGACCAAGTTGTCCCAAGGGCAACGTAAGCGCCTTGCTTTGTTGTTAGCGTATTTGGAAAACCGCAGCATTATTTTGTTGGACGAGTGGGCGGCTGATCAAGACCCTTCTTTTCGAAAAGTGTTTTATACCGAGCTCTTACCTGAGCTGAAAGCCAGAGGCAAAACGGTGATCGCCATTACTCACGATGATCATTACTTTCACTTGGCTGACAAAGTTTACCGCATTCATCAAGGCACCATGAGCTTACTTGAATACGAACACTCTGATAACCAGACGATGGCTGCGGCAATACCCCCGCATAATGATAAGGAAAAATTGAAATGTTGAGAAAGACCGCACGTATATTGGTGATGACTTTTTTCTGCTGTGCGCATCTTGTTCAAGCCGACGAAGTCACTCACGCCGTTGCGCTTTATGGTGAACCAAAATACCCAGCGAATTTTGATCACTTTGAATACGCTAATCCCAATGCTCCTAAACAAGGGGAATTGGTGATGGCTGAAGTGGGCAGTTTTGATTCTCTTCATCAGTTTATTAATCTCGGCTCCAAACCCAGAGGTTTGTTTTGGCTGTACGACAGTCTGACCGATCGTGGTCATGATAAAGACGAAATCAAAACGCGTTATGGCGTGCTAGCCGAGACCATTACCATTGCCGACGATAATGCTTGGGTTAAATACACACTCAGAAAAGATGCTCGATTCAGTGATGGCACACCGGTTACCGCAGAAGATGTGGCATTCTCAGTCGAAACCTACCAGGCGCAAGGGCTCAGCAATATTAAGTCCCGTTTTCAGGGGGTGAAAAGTGTTGATGTATTGAGTTCAAGAGAAGTGCGATTTAATTTTGGCAAAGGGGGAAGTCGTTTACAGGTTTTAAACTCAGGCAACCTGCCCGTATTGTCGAAACGTTTCTGGGAAGGCAAGGATTTTACTCAGTCTTCTCTAGAGGTTCCGGTGGGTAGCGGGCCCTATAAGATTACCTCTGTGGTGCCTGGTCGCAGTATCACTTATACCCTGCGTGATGACTATTGGGCAAAGGATTTACCTGCTAATCAAGGTAAATACAACTTTAAAACCATTCGTGTTGAATATTTCCGCGACCGTAACGCTGCCGTTCAGGCACTGGAAGCGGGCGAGGTGAATTACATTGCCGAGTCCAATCTGGCTCGTTGGAAAAAACTCTATCAAGGTAAAGCCTTTACTGACGGGAAAATCATCAAAGAGAAAATTGATTATGATGCGCCGTCCTTTGTTACCGCAATCTTGTTTAACTTACGAGAAGCAAAATTTGCGAATCCTAAGACTCGTGAAGCCTTGGTGTATGCCTTTGACTTTGAATGGTTAAACAAGCGTGCTTTTGGCGGACAATACACGCGAGCTGAGAGCCTTTTTAATAACAGCTTTCTGGCTTCCAGTGGTGATATCTCCCCGAAAGAGAAAGCGATCTTAACGCCTTTTCGTCAGAACCTGCCGGATGAGTTGTTTAATAAGACCTTTTCCTGGCCCACGACAGACGGGTCGGGTGACAACCGACAAAACTTGATAAAAGCCAAAGCACTGCTAGAAGGGGCGGGTTGGACGCTGGAAGGAGGCAAACTGGTGGACGCTCAGAATAGGCCGTTTGTTATTCGCTTTTTGGTGCCTTCTGCTGATATGAAGCCTGCTCTGGGAGCGTATTTACAGAATCTGAAACGTCTTGGTATAGAAGGGCAAATTTCCGTTAGAACCGGAACCGAATTTTACAAGCAGTTAATGCAACGTCAGTTTGATATGACGCCTATTCAGTATAAGGTGCGCATTCCGCCTAATACCGAAGTGCAATCGGCCTTACTGTCTTCGTTTGCTAATGTGGCGACCAGCAGCAACATCGCAGGGTTTAACGATCCGGTGATTGATGAATTGGTAGAAGGTTTGGTTCACGCGCCAGATTATCAACAGACAGAAAATTACGGTAGAGCATTAGATCGAGTCTTGAAATGGAATTATTACTTTTTACCTCTTTGGGCGCGAAATTTTCAGTTAGTGGCCCATGCTGATGAGATCAAGCGTCCACAAGTGAATCCAGCTTATGGTTATGAAGTGGAATTCTGGTGGGACGAGAAGAGTCAGTAAGCACGATGATGCGACATTACCTGATAAAGCGTTTGTTGTTGATCGTACCTACTTTATTGGCGATCGTGACGCTGAATTTTTTCCTGTTGCAGTGGTTACCTGGGGGGCCGATTGATGCTGTTTTAGCGAAAATGAGCGGCGTTGAAACAGGTACAACGGCATTGTTTGAGAGTGACGGTTCGTCACTCGATTATCATCAGATTGATGAGCAATTGCGTGAGAAAATTGCCAATCAATATGGTTTTGATCAACCACTGTGGCGGCGCTATGTAGATACTCTGTTGCATTATCTGAGTCTTGATCTTGGTCAGAGTTATTTTAGTGGTCAGGCGGTCTCTTCCCTAATTTTCAGTAAGCTACCGACATCGTTTTCTATCGGCTTCTGGAGTTTACTGATTATTTATCTTGTTGCTGTGCCTTTAGGTGTCTGGAAGGCGCTTAGTCGAGGTGGTTGGTTAGATGCTTTAACGAGCTTGACCCTGTTTATCTCCTTTGCGCTTCCGACTTTTATTATTGCCATTCTGTTGATGATTTTGTTTGCTAGCGGTGGCGTGTTTAGCTGGTTTCCTTTAAGAGGGTTGGTGTCGGCAGACTTTTCTCAGCTTTCGTTGTGGGCTCAGGTGAAAGATTATGTCTGGCATTTAATGTTACCCGTGATGACCTGTGTGGCGGGGGGATTGGCTCCGATTACCTTGCTGGTGAAAAACGCCGTGGTGGATCAACTTCATCAGAATTATGTGGAAACGGCACTGAGCATGGGGGAAAGTCGGCAGGGTGTGATTTTTCGCCATGTGTTACCAAACAGTCTGTTGGTATTGGTTGCGCGTATTCCCACTGATCTGTTGGCTTTATTCATTGGTGGTGCCTTGCTGGTGGAGATTATTTTTTCGTTGGATGGCATTGCCTTGCTGGCCTTTGAGTCCGTATTGCAGCGGGATTATCCCGTGGTGTTGGGCGTCATCTACCTTTATTCTCTGTTAGGGTTTGG
The DNA here is from genome assembly GCF_001625355.1 of Marinomonas sp. TW1. Lineage (GTDB taxonomy): Bacteria > Pseudomonadota > Gammaproteobacteria > Pseudomonadales > Marinomonadaceae > Marinomonas. Next base: position 205,655 of record NZ_JSEE01000001.1, on the reverse strand, counting down.
TATGACTCTTGTTGGGGACATGCTTTACCGTCTGGTGGACCCAAGGTTGAGCTTTGAGGCGGTGAGAGGATGAGATGGCAGGGCAAGCAGACTGGTGTTCTGCGGCATGGTAAAGGTGCTGTGTTTTTCTTGGCAGCGGTCTTTCTATTAAGCTGTTTGTCTCCGCTTATCGCCAACGATAAGCCCTTGGTAATTCATTATAAACAGCAATGGTTTTTTCCTATCGTAAAAGCTTACCCTGAAACAGCGTTCGGTGGTTTTTTTGACACTGAAACCAATTATAAAGATGACTTTATTACTCAGGAAATCCTCCAACGTGGTGATTGGTTGTGGCCTCCTGTGCGCTTTTCGTATGACACGATTAATTATGATGTTAGCTTTCCTTCGCCGCCTTCCAGTACCAATTGGCTTGGCGTTGATGACCAAGGGCGCGATGTGCTGGCCCGTATTCTGTATGGTACGCAGATCAGCCTACTCTTTGCTTTGGGACTAAGTACTAGTGTCGCTTTTCTTGCGCTGTGTTTCGGAGCTTGGCAGGGATATTTTGGCGGCAAGGTCGATTTGATTGGGCAGCGCATTACCGAAATTTGGGGAGCCATTCCTGCCATTTTTATTGTCATGATTCTTTCCAGTCTGGTTCGCCCCGGTCCATGGCTGCTGTTGATGATTCTCGCTCTGCTGGGTTGGCATCATTTAGCACAGCAAGTTAGAGCAGAGGTCTTGCGTATTCGTCAGTTGGATTATGTACAAGCCGCTATTATTGCCGGTATATCGGATCAACGTATTATCTTCACTCATGTCTTGCCAAATGCGTTGGTCGCATTACTGAGTAATTTACCCTTTATTTTTGCTGGAGCCTTGGGGGCATTAATTACCTTGGACTTTCTTGGTTTTGGTTTGCCTTCTGGTTACCCTTCCCTGGGCGAGTTGCTGGCACAAGGAAAAAACAATTTACAGGCTCCATGGCTTGGTGTGACGGGTTGTTTGTATATTTTGATGTTAGTGACTTCGGTGGTTTTAATTGGCGAAATGGCTCAAGAACGCTCAGCAAATCGTACCTCTAACTTAGGGCAAAAAGGAGAGAAACGGCATGCTTAGTTGCCAAGGGGTTTCTTTTTCCATTGCCAATCAAGCTTTACTGGAGAATATACATTTTCACCTTCCAGCAGGAAAAACGCTGGCGATAGTGGGTGAGAGCGGCGCAGGAAAAACACTGCTTTCCAAGTTGATACTGGGATTGCAACCAGAAGAGGGTCGCCTTCAAGGTGATATGCTACTGGAAGGTCAATCGCTTATTCAGTACAAGGATAAAGATTGGCAAGCCATCAGAGGGCGATTGATTGGGCGAGTGGCCCAAGAGCCTCTTTCTGCATTAAACCCCGTCAAACGGATAGAATGGATATTAATCCGAGCGCTTCGCCTGCATTCTGATAAAAGGTTGTCAAAATACCAGTGTGCCGAAAAGATAGGCGCTTTGTTGGATCAAGTGGGCTTGCCAGCAGAACACAAACGACGTTTTCCTCATCAGCTTTCAGGTGGTCAACGACAGCGTGTGTTGATTGCTCTGGCAATGGCGAATAACCCAAAACTCATTATTGCGGATGAACCGTCAACCGCATTGGATAGCCATACTCAACAACAAATCATGACCCTGTTGAAACAGCTGCAAACCCGTTTGAATATGACCATGGTCTTTATTTCGCATGATTTGCAAATGGTGCAGGCAATGGCCGATCACGTCTTGGTACTTAAGCACGGGAAGATTGTTGAACAGGGCAGTGTCGATAGGATTTTTTCCGCTCCAGAACACGAATATACCCAAAAGCTGCTGGCGCCAGACGCTATGCAGCGTATTACGGCGAATTCTTTATCACCCTTATTGAAGGTGAAGGATCTAAAGGTGAAAGGCATTCTTCATGGGGTGAGTTTTGATCTTAAGCTGGGGGAAAATCTGGGGGTAATCGGCGAGAGTGGTGCGGGAAAATCTACTCTTGCAAAGGCATTACTCAGGCTGATGCCAGCCAGCGGCCAGATTGCTTTCAATAAACAGGACTGGTTGTCTTTAGCACCTAAAGTGCTTCGTCAGCAACGCGCCAGTATGCAATTTGTGTTTCAGGATACCGCTGCTAGTTTTAACCCTCGTCTTACCATTCGACGCTCTTTAACAGATGTGTATCGAGTTGGTAATGTGTCAGAAAGTCCCCCAAGTCTGGATGTGAAATTAGCTAACGCCATACAGGAAGTGGGTTTGGATTCCGCGTTATTAGATCGTTATCCTCATGAGTTATCCGGCGGACAACGGCAGAGAATCATGATCGCAAGGGCGCTTATTTTGTCACCTAAATTACTCATTTTAGATGAGCCAACAACGGCGCTGGATAAGCTAAGTCGGAAAAGTATCATCACTTTAATACAAACATTGCAAGCACAGCGACATTTTAGTTTGATCGTCATCAGTCATGATGAGGGGCTTTTGGAGCTCCTATGTCATCAGTATCTGGTGCTGTCTGGTGGCCGACAACTTTCGTTTGGGAAATGGCCTAAGCAGACAGCTGATCAAACTCACGAGATCGCACCATTACAGGTTGAGTCATTATGAAATCCTTACAGGCATTATTAAATCGGCGTTCATATTGTCGTAAAAAACTCACGTATCCAGCGCCAGATGACCAAGCGCTAAAGTCGCTTTTTGATCTAGTAATGACCACGCCAGATCATGGCAACTTAAAACCTTGGCGTTTTTTGGTGGTAAAAGAAAAGAACATGTCTAAGTTGGCTCAGGCCACGTTGGAAATGTATCGCCAGCAATCAGCTGATGGCAAGGTGACGGAGAAAGCGCGGCGTTCGGCTAAAGAAATTGCGGAATCTCCTATGATGATTATTGCGATTAGCAATGTCAGGCCGGAACACAAGGTCTCACTTTGGGATCAGCGGCTATGTGGTGGTGCGGCAGTGCAGAACATCATGAATGGCCTGCACCTGATGGGCTATGGTGCTTTCTGGTATACCTTCTTAGCAGGCAATGCGCTCAAACCGGTTTTGGGTATGAAGCCGGAAGATCAGGTGTTGGGAGCGATTGCGGTGGGGACGCCAATAGAGCGTTTTAAACGTCCGCTGAAACGTAAGGCTCCTGATGATTACTGTTTTGAATGGCAAGGTTTGGGGGAAGTTGCCATACCTCTTTTCTCCGATAAAAATGAGTTAAATAGTCTTAAGCGAAGAGACTAGTGTCGTGAGGAACCTTTCCAAATCTGACTGAAAATAGAAATGATCACCAGGCCAGTTTATATGTTGATATTCTTCACTATAGTGTGCCCACTCCTTGAGATGCTCAAGTTTGACTAAAGGATCATCCATGCCATGAATCGTGGTAATAGGGCAGGATAATGGTGTTTTTTCTGGTTCTGGTAATGCTCATTCAAGGTGAGATCTGCACGTATAATGGGGAGAACCAGTTCCAGTAATTCTGGATGATTAAGTGCTTCCTGTTTTAGTCCGCCTATTTGCTTGAGTGTGGTAATCAATTCTGAATCGCTTAAATGACTTTTAAGTGAGGTTTCTTCCCGTTTGTTAGGGGCATGGCTTGATGAGATAAAAACGCTTTGGGGTGTCTTATATGGGCTTTGTTGAATCTGTAGTGTCAGCTCATAAGCAACAATGCCGCCAAGGCTGTGACCAAACAGATGGTAGTCGTCATCTTCTTTCAGCACTTCCTGTAACTCATTCATCATATCATTTGTTAAGGCGTCTATGCTGTTGGCTAGAGGGTTGGTAAAGCGCCGCCCCCGACCGGGATATTCTGGGCAGATGAGCTTAATGTTTCTTTGTTTAAGAATTGGGTTTCATGGTGCGAAAAGGCTGGATGAGCTGCCTGAAGAAGGAAAGCAAATAAGTTTCATAGTTTTAGTACGGTAAATTGTTAAGAAAAGCCGCCTGTATTCAAGCGGCAAAGCAAAAGAGACAATAAGGTTAAAAACCTAGAAGGTATATTTGGCTTTGAGTGAAACGGTGCGAGGTGAGCCTAGGTATACTGCATTCTGTGTTGAATCAGAAGAAGCAGTATAGTATTTCTCATCAAGCAGGTTAGACATGCTTAATTGTAGATGCAGTTGCTTATTGGCAAAATTTGGTTCATACCAGGCGGTAGCGTTCAATAGTGTGTAGGCATCCAGTGTGTAGTCGTAGTCTTTGCGACGGTTACCTGCTCGGTCGCCAACATAAACTACCCCAGTTCCTGCTCCCCATTCTTCGTTAATGTCATAGAACAACCATGCGCTTGCGTTATGCTCCGGAATGTTAACAGGCTTGTATACGGAATCGGGTGCATCAATAAAGTCAGCGTTTGTATAGCCATATGAGAAAAGTGCTAAAAGAGTTTCAGTAAGAGCATAATCTCCATCAATTTCAAAGCCTTGACTGCGTTGTTTGTAGACATCGTAGCTACCTGATACATCGCCTGCATAGGCTACATTATCCAAATCTATATGGAAGGCTGATACTGTTACATTTAGTTTTTTATCCAGTAGAGACAGTTTGGTTCCTACTTCGAACTGGGTGCCATGTTGTGCATCCACCCATTCATTGGCAACAGAATCATAGGAATCGTTTGGCATGTAGGAGGTGGCTACATTAGAGTAGAGGGAGACTTGTTCATTTAGCTTATAAAGAGCTCCTAATTGCCCACTGGTATTGGTTTCATAAGGGCTTTTGGTCTCTGTGTCCGTAAGGGTTGTTAAAGATGCAACACCTGCTTGTAATGTGTCGTCGTAATCCTGTTTGTATTCTCGGGAGTAGCGATCAACTCGTAAGCCAGCAATAAAGTTCCAATCGTCATATTCAATCAAATCGTTAAAGTAGACACCGTACTCGGTCAATTTGGTATTTTCATCTGTTAATTTAAACATATCGTTAGGGTACGACACATCTGTGAAATCGTCTGAGTAGTAGTCATAAACGCCACTGTTGGGGTCTGTAGTGCCAAGTACAAGTCCAGAGTAGAGGGTTGTTAGCATGTTATAACCGCTCCAACTGGCAGAAACAGAAGTAGCTGTATCTTCTTCATAGCGCGTAGCATCGACCCCAGTGGTAATTTGGTGGAGCGAATCACCTATATTAAACTCCAGTTGGTTTTCCCATGAGAACACATCTGTAGTGCTGGAAGTGTCTTTGCCCAAAATGTATCGATTGATCGTGCCATCAAAAGCGGTGTCTTCTTCGTCTTTATCATAAATTGTAGTGCCGCTTACTGTGCGTTGAGAGGCAGCAGAAGATGCATAAAAATGAACTAGGATTCCGTCATATTTACGTTCTTGATGTTGTAATTTCAGTTTGGTTGTCCAGTAATCGTTAACATCATGACTAATCTCTAAACCAATTTTTTCTGTCTCGCGTGTTTGGCTTGAGAAGCTTGAACCTAGGCGAGTTGTATCAATGTCAAGAAATTCCCATCCAGTGTTAGATGCATTGCGTACCGCTAAGGTTCCTCGGTCAAAGGGGATTTCTTCTTTATTGTATTTGTATGAGAAAGTTGCTTCCGTATCATCTGATGCATTCCAAGTGATAGAGGGGGCTATATAGGTCTGGCTGCTGTCAGAATCATCGCGCCAGCCTTCAGAATCATCTGTTACGCCAACAATACGGTACAAGAGGTTGCCATCTTTGTTCAGAGGACCTGTGCTGTCAAAGCTTAGGCGTTGTTTACCATGCTCATCTAATTCCAGTGTGACTTCAGAACTTTGTATAGTTTCAGGCTTTTTCCCTATCACATTGATTAGGCCACCTGGGTTCATGTTTCCATACAGAACAGATTCCGGACCTTTTACAACTTCAACATACTCAATGTCCTCAATGACAGCCTTGTCTTGAGCTAGCCCGTATATACGAGTGCCATCTTCGTAAATGTTGGCATTAAATCCGCGTATTGAAAATTGATCTCGTGTTCCTCCATAACTGTTATTTTCAGACACATTACTTACGTTACTAAGTGTATCGGTCAGGTCTTCGGCATTTTGCTGCTCAATTATGTCTTTGCTAAGTACCACTGCAGAACGAGGAACCGAGGATAAATCTGTTTCGGTACGCATAGTGGATTGGGCGATATTGGATGACAGAGTTTGTTTGATGCCGCTGCCTGTAACAACTAGTGTGTCCAGCATGACTTCTGAGGAATCTATTACTTCCTGCTTATCTGTTTCATCCCCCAGTGCTGTTAAGGAAGAGGTGGCGATGCCAATAATGAGCAAATTGCGGGGGCGAATAATTGAGCTGATTGATGCGGTTAAAATTGTTTTATTCATTTTATAACTACCACTTAGGGTTCCTTGAAAGTTCGTTGATGAAGCAATGTGTAAATTAGTGTCAGTAAACATAATAAAAAATGTACATAATTGTAAAGCAAATAATGAGAATCATTATTGATTATATATTAATTACTCTATTTTATAAAAAGCTGATTGTCCTAATGCATTTGGTTGTCAGTCATACTTGTGTTTAAAAAGGAGATGTTATTGTGGATATTGCTCTGCCATTGCAAGTAATGATGGAAAATACCGCTGGATGGCGTAATGACTTGGAAAACATGCATCGCGTTGTAGAAGAAGGACTACATAAACACGGTGGTATTTTATTTCGCGGTTTTGATATTTTGGGTGAATCTGAATTTCAGGCGTTTGCGAAAACTTTCGGTTTCCCTCTTCTTAGAGAGCATAAATTGCAACCAGTGCGTGCTTCGCTCCATGTTTTCTGGTCCAGTAAAACGTTGCAAGGCTCCCGCTATCAAAAAGCTGCCTTAAAGGGAGAATGGGATCTCTATGGTCAGATACAGGAAACGACCATAGAAGGAGACCATGAAAGTATCGTGCGTGATCGTTGTGTTGCTAGCCATATACTTAATTTGATGGAAGGGGAAAAAGTTTAGAAAAAAGAGGGAATTGCAAATTCATTAATTCCCTCTTTTTTTGTATGGATTAAGTTGATATTGATCTTAGGGTTAATAACTTTAGACTAATAGTAGGTTTCTTTAGAAATTAAATTTTTTATAGTATTAAATATGGTTGTTTTATTTAGTTGGGTTAAGTGTAATATTTAATTGATTTTATATGTAATGTTTAATGAAGGTGCGAATAAGTCTTCTGAACATTAGTCTTATCAGAGAAACGGCCTATCAGGGCAAGAGTGAGCAGGAATGTTAATACCTTTTTACTCTTAACAGAGGGAGGACGTTTATCTGAAAGGCCCGAAATACGAGAGCTAAGCTCTCTTTATTCTTTGTTAAGCTTCTTGTCAATATGCTTATGTTGGACGGCGAAACTTGCCTCGAATATAAGGAGAGTATTCCACACGCTGACGTCAGTGGACTTGTTCGTATCTTCCTTAACGGGAAGAAAAACTTAGCTCTCTTAAAGTGTGGTTTTATAATATGTTTCAATTTATATGGATTTAAAAATTAGGCACCCTAAAAATTAGAGTTGATGCTATTAAAAGCCACCTCAAGGTGACTTTTAATAGCGCCGTTTTCGTAGAGTTATGCAACTGCTTTATATTTCATGCTTTTCGTTCCTGTGTAAATACATATGGAAATAATGAAAGTTATTGGGGCTGAAAAAGAAGTCATGGTACTGTTTGAGTTCATTAAAATAAGGCCTACTAAGGTACTAATTAACCAAGCAGCTAAACCAGAAGCATTAAACTGTTCAACGTTTTCATGCGAGTCATGCTGACTTTTGAATAGAATATGTGCCAAAGCAATACCCACCCATGCGACCACAAAGACACCTTGATAAGCCAATGCCTGTAGAAGATAAGAGAAGACGTCAGAGAGCATGAGTGCGTACACTACGATGCCGACAACGATAGACCAGAGAAGTTTTTGTGCCTTGAGTGATAAAAGACTGTCAAAAAACGCCTGCATGTTCATGGTTGCAAGGTAGTAGTTGGCAGTATTGATTCGGGTCTGTGTGACCCAAACAAAAAACAATCCCCAAATGCCTAATAGTTTAATGATGGATAACACAACGGACACCTCACTAAGTGCGGCATCTTGAGGGATACTGGCGATTAGGTAAATGCCGATGACACCATTGATTAAGAAGGTGACGAGGTAAAAAGGCATACCAAAGTTGTATTTTGCATGATAATTACTGTCTTTCTTTTTACCAAATCGTGCATAGTCGAATGTAAACAGCATGAGAATCCAAACTCCCATGTAATAGGTGAAACAATCCCACCAACCAAAAGCAGTATGATTCTCAGAACCTAAGCTCATCCAATCCGCTTGATAACCATATTCGCTGATTGAAACGACAACGGCAGCAATTAATCCCAGAATATAAAATGGCAGCAGAACACCGTTAAATTTATCCAACCATTTTTGCACACTGCCAAAAATCAATATGACGCTGTACACCACCACGAACAAAGATGCCCATTTGTAATCCAACCAGGGAAAAACACTGTTGATTGCGACAGCAATAACAGAACCTTCGAATACTGCATAGTAAATGGCAGTAGAGAAAAAGATCAGAGTAGCTAATGCGGCACCAGCGTTACCGAATAAACGCCGAGAGAAGAGGGCAACAGATAAACCTTCTTTTATGGCATAGCGACTCATTATACCGTTAATAATGCCGTAACTAATGACGGAAAGTACCATACCAATAATGGCATTTTGAGCGCCATAGCTAAGCGCTAGAGACGCACCAACGACAATATAAAATATGGCGCTACAAACAGCCCACCATGCCATGGTTAGTGAAAACGCTCCCATTCTTGCGCTATCAGGGATAGGCAAGCTAGAGCTGTCTTGGGTTGATTTTTCAGATGCTAAATTGGCCATTTTTTGTTCCTCTTAATGATTTTTTAGCGTTTTGGGGAATGATTCAGGGATTTTTGAAACAAAAAGATCGGAGCGGCTAGGTATTGTTATTTTGGCCACTCTATCGTTAATTGATTCAACTGAATTGGTAAGATTAACTGTGCTTGAGTCGTTCTCTGACTCGTTGTAACTTTTCTTGTTTTAACTTACGGGCCGTTAACGCTTCAGCCATCGATATGGGTTTAAATTGGGCTTTATAGTTTGGCTGCATTTGGCCAATTAAATCCATATCCGTGCTGATAACGGTCCCTATGGTTGCGTAACCACCACCTGATACAGCGTCACGGTGTAAGACGATCGGTTCTTTACCGGCAGGAATTTGAATAGAGCCAATTGGGTAGCAAGCGTCAACGATGTTGGAAGGGTCGGAGCCCGCGCCAAAAGGTGGTTTTCGAGGAATGAAATCCATCGGACGACCATCTTTAAATCGATAGCCAATGCGGTCTGCCTCACTGCCAACGGTCCAACTGTCTTCATAAAAGCGTTCGACAGCGTCATCTGTTAGACGATGAATGTACATACCTGGAATAATGCGAAGAATCGTTTCTTTGCCAATGTTCGTGATGAACTCTTCTGGGAGGCTTTGTCCTACTTGGCAATGAGCGTTAGGTTGTCCAATAGGAAGCTCGTCACCCGCGATTAACCTACGGCCTTCATGTCCACCTAAGGAACCCAATGTATAGGTCGACCGACTACCAAGAGCCATGGGGACATCAATTCCACCAGCAACGGCTAAATAAGCCCGTGCGCCAGACGTTGGATAATTAAAACGCAAAGTCTGTCCTGCTTTTATGTCTAAGACGGTGTCCAATGGCATGATTTGACCATCAATTTTAGGCACCATACGAGCGCCACAAATGGCGACCATGGCGTCTTGCTGGAAAAGTAACTCAGGACCAAGTAACGCGCATTCCAGAACGGCCGCATTCTCATCATTTTTGAGCAATAAATTTGCCAGAGTCATGGCGTATTGATCCATTGCTCCTGAAGGCGGTATGCCTAAATGGTAATAACCTTCACGACCTTTGTCTTGAACGGATGTCGCGAGTCCTGGTTTGATGACTTTAATCGACATAAAGCACCTCCATAATGGTTTTTTTATAGCCTTCAGGGTCGGCTTGATAGTCTTCTAAATTAAAAGAAAAAGGACGTGTTTTAGGCGCATAGTCACCGGCTTCTACCTGTTCCAGAATATGATCATATTCGTCTCTGGCCAGTGGCTTGAATTGCACAATATCCCCCGTTCTAAAAAACACCATAGAATCTTTAAAGTACGACAGGCTTTGTAGTGGGTCATAAATAGGAGAGGGAGTGACACCAAACATTTGATAACCGCCAGCGCCACGCACAGAATAAATACAGCCAAAGCAACCACCATGACCTAGGGTTTGCTTAGGAGTATCGGTTCTTGGGCTAAGGTATTTTGGGACTTCTAGTTGTTTTTCTTGCTCAACCATTTGAAACATAAAAGGTAAGCCAGAAACAAACCCTACCATGGACACAAACCAAGGCGACCCTGAGTGAGCGTCGATAAAAGCCTGAGTATCTTGGAGGCCATTGATGCGAGCCGCATATTCGAGGTCAGTCGCATTAGGGTCTTGGTGTCGGTCACGAAAGCGCATTAGCGTTTCATGAGTCCATGGATCATTGTATAAAACGGGTATTTCAACAATTCTCGTTTCTAAGCATTGTGATTGCTGATGACGAGTTAAACTTTCAATGGCTTTCACCTTAATTAATAAGTCATCAGGATGAATCACATCAGGGTTAAAACGAATTTGAAAAGAAGCATTGGCTAAACAGACATCTAAGATGCCCTCCATTGCTTGTTTTTTTATCGCTTCAACCATGCTCAAACTTTTAAAAAAGGCGTCTAACGACATTTCGTCAGAAATTTCCGCAAACAGTTGTTCATCGCCACCGAAAGTATATCTAATGGGTTGTGACAGCATGAGTCTTCTCCTCATCAATGAGCTTTTCATGGTTTTCTGATAGCCACATTTCCAATGTACCGGTATGAAATAATCCAGCTTGAATGTCTGGCTCTTTTAGTAGCGCTTTGTGAAGTGGTAATGTGGTTATAACCCCCTTTATTTGCGTTTCATCTAGCGCCATGATGGCGCGTTCAAATGCTTGCTGACGGTTATTACCGTGTATGATTAATTTCGCTAACAGAGAGTCATAGAATGGTGGGATGATGTAATTGTCGAACAAATGCGTGTCGATACGGACCCCTTCACCGATTGGCCAAGACACGCTTTCCAGTAAGCCTGGGCTTGGAAAAAAGCCTTTCGCTGGATTTTCAGCATTAATGCGCATCTCGATGGCGGACCCTTGTATGCGAATATCTTTCTGCTGTAAGGATAATGGTTCTCCTAGCGCAATTTTGATCATCCATTGCACTAAATCCACCCCAGTGATTGCTTCGGTAACGGGGTGCTCGACCTGAATGCGAGTGTTCATTTCGATAAAGAAAAACTCTTGAGAGGAATCGTCGTAAAGAAACTCTAAAGTGCCTGCACCTTTATAATGAAGTTGCTGAGCTAAAGCCGCAGCATTGAGACAAAGTTTCTCGCGAGTCGAAGGTGATAATACCGGCGATGGGGCTTCTTCAAACACTTTTTGACGGCGGCGCTGTAAAGAGCACTCCCGTTCATAGAGATGAATAGCCTGTTCGCCGTCACCTAGGATTTGCACTTCGATGTGTCTTGCTTGTGTTATGAAACGTTCTAAATAGACGGCCCCTGAGCCGAAAGCGGCTTTGGCTTCACTCTGCGCAATGACAAACTCTTTCGCCAGCTCACTGTCATCATATGCGATACGAATGCCACGTCCCCCACCACCAGCTGAGGCTTTGATTAATAGAGGATAGCCCACGTCTTTGGCCGTATTGATGGCTTCTTCAAGGGAATTAATTTCGCCTTCTGAACCCGGTACGACGGGCACGCCAGCGGCCTGAGCTGTAGTTCGAGCGCAAGCTTTATCGCCCATCTTTCGAATAGTCTCAGCGCTTGGACCAACAAAAATTAGACCTGCTTCTACAACCGCTTCAGCAAAATCGGCACTTTCTGACAGAAAACCATAACCTGGGTGAATGGCTGTGGCCCCAGTTTCTTTTGCTGCTTTTAAGATCAGTTCACCTTTTAAGTAGCTCTGGTCGGCTCGGGCGGGACCAATGTTGACCACTTCGTCTGCTAGCATGGCAGGTAAAGAGAGTTTATCGGCTTCACTGCAAACGGCCACGGTCGGTATGCCAAGTTGCTGTGCTGCACGAATAATTCGTACTGCAATTTCACCACGATTGGCGACTAATAATTTATGTTTTGTAAAAGACATACGTTACTCCTCGACATCGATCAGAGCGATGACTTGGCCTGGTTCGACGGGTTCAGAGTCCTCGACACAAAAACGTATGAGCTTACCTTTGGTGTCAGCGGTGAGGTCAGAAAATTGCTTCATAACTTCAATTAAACCAATAACGCTGTTGTTGTCGACTTGATCTCCCTCATTTGCAAAAGCGTCTGATTCTGGTGATGGACGACGATAAAAGATACCGGGTAGTGGGGAAATAATTTCGATGCTCGCCATGATGTGTTCCTCATCTGTGATAATGTGATTGCTATGATTCTTATTGATTTAGTGACTTGGTGATTGAATCGTAATTCCGGCTTGTTGTAACAAGTCTTGTGTTGTTTTCACTAATGCCAGTGCCCCTGGGGTATCGCTGTGTATGCAAACTGAATCAAAAGAGATGTCAATGTCTGAACCTTCGACTGTGCGAACTTTGCCGTCTTGGCAGGCTCTTAAAACTTTGTTGGCTACGTCATTTGCATCCAATGCTCCTACTCGGCGAGTAAAGACAATTGACCCTGAATTGTCGTAGTCACGATCAGCATAGAATTCGCAAACAACAGGATGTCCAATACGTAGGGCTGTTTTATGAATAGCGGATCCATACATGACATAGAGCAGTAAGTTAGGAGATATTGCATGCAAACGAGTGACCAACATTTCAGCCAGTTCCTCATTTTGTGCCGCATGCATATAGAGAGCGCCATGCGGCTTTACATGTTGCAAAGGTAAGTCATGCAGTTTGGCGATCTCTCTGAGAGCGCCTATTTGATAAAGAATGTCATTTACTAATTCTTCAGGGTTGGCATTCATATGGCGGCGTCCAAAACCGACTAAATCACGAAATCCTGGGTGAGCGCCAATAGAGACGCCATGCTGCGCTGCGATTTTGACGGTATGTGCCATAATCGACGGATCACCTGCATGAAACCCTGTGGCAATATTGGCGGAACTGATTAATGGCATGATTTCATCGTCTACGCCATCGCCAATAGTCCAAGGGCCGAACCCTTCTCCCATGTCTGAATTTAGGTCTACTGATCTCATTAAATTTTCCCTTACCGTTTTCGTTGTATAACCAATATATAAATGAACCTAGGTATTTAAAAAGATCTATTTTTTGATAGGGTGGTATCTGAAAAACAGATAATGGGAAAAGATGTTATGGCGTTCACCCTAAAACAACTAAGATATTTTGTTGCGACGGCCGAAATCGGTCAGGTGTCACAAGCTGCGATCCATCTCAATATTTCTCAATCAGCGGTCACTACAGCGATAAGAGATTTGGAAGATTTATTGGGCATCGAGCTTTTCGTGAGAAGTACACAAGGGGTCAGTTTGACTGATAGTGGGCGACATTTTTTGAACCAGGCTTATCAAGTATTACGTAGTGTTGATGAAGCACTCAATTTGCCTCACACGGATGAGGAAGCGGAAGGTAAAGTGCGGTTTGCTGCCAGTTATACGGTTCAAGGGTATTTTTTACCTTATCACCTGCAACGCTTATCTCAGTGGTATCCTAATATTGACATGTCTTTATTTGAATACGAGCGTGCCCATATCGAAGAAAGATTGGCGGATAATACCATTGATTTAGCTTTGGTCCTGACCGACAACCTAACACATCCAGAGATTGTATCTGAACGGCTATTCGCTTCTGAGAGACGCCTATGGTTACCCAGTCATCATGTTTTGACAAATAAATCGAGTTTATCTTTGAGAGACTTAGTGCATGAGCCTTTTATTATGTTAACGGTAGATGAAGCAGACCAGAGTGCCATGCGTTATTGGAATAGGGAAAAACTACAGCCGAATGTGATCTTGCGGACATCTTCGGTGGAGTCTGTTCGTAGCATGGTCGCAAATGGTCTAGGGGTGGCTATTTTATCCGATCTTGTCTATCGACCTTGGTCTTTAGAGGGTAAGCGGATTGATACACGTGCTTTAGACGAAGGTGTATTGCCCATGAGTGTGGGCTTAGCTTGGCGTCGTGGTAAACACTTTACGCCAGCAATGAATGCAATAAGGGAGTATTTCAAACAAGTGTTTTTAACGCCTCAACAAAATGTGCTAAGGCGGAGTTAGATAAAATAGGATTGCGTTTCTTTTAAGGTGTCAGTCGCGTCACTTCTGTGAGTAATCGACTTAATTGCTGCATTTTTTCTTCACCTAATTTGCCAATCAAACTGGCGTAAGCCTGATCGATTTTAGGACTGACTTCTTTAAAGATTTCGGTGGCTTTATCGCTCAGTGACAGCAAGGTAATGCGCTGATCATGTTCAGAGCGGTTACGAATGATTAGGCCATCTGTTTCAAAGCGACTGATGATTCGAGTGAGGCTTGGGCTTAAAATACAGCAGCGTTCAGCAAGCTGTTTAGCGTCCATTTCCTTGTTGTCATTTAAGACTCGAATGACTCGCCACTGTTGCTCGGTGAAGCCGGTTTCTTGAAGAATAGGGCGGAAAAACTGCATGGCGGATTCACGTGATCTTAATAATTGGAGCGTCAGAGAGTCTTCTAATTTTTTCATAGGGTTTTTGGTAACTCGATGAGGGTAAATGTTATTAAAGTGCTTAATATGTTAACTAAATAATATAGCAAAATGCTTGCCAGTTTGCATAGAGCGAAACTGGTGGCTATTTTGCGTTTTGGTCTATTTCGTACTGTTAGTGTGATTTATTTGACGTCATTAGCCTTCGGCTTTTGTGACCAATGTTGCAAATGTAATGATATGGCTAGGCTCATACAAACGAAAATGAGCCAAAAAACCAATGTGGGCAGACTGGTAACGATGAGCGGAATAAACTGGGCAAATACAGCCCCAGATAAGAGCTGTAAAAACCCCATCAAACCAGCGGCCATACTAGATTGCTTGGCAATACTGCCAATTGCGGCTGTTTGATTGGTCGGTTGGCTGATGCCCCGACCAAAAGTCACCAAGCACATTGGCAAGAATAGCGCAGCGTAGCCGCTGTCTAAAAAGAGTTGAGTGAGTAATAAGAGCAATGCGCCAAGTAAACTGATCGTGTTACCGATGGCGATGGTTTTATCGAGTGTCAAAAATCGATTAATTAGGGTACTTAGGTAGCCTCCGACCATAAACGCAATGGAAATAGAAATAAACCAATAGCCATATGCATGAATACCACCATCGAAGGCATCGGCAATATAAGGTGATGAACTGACAAAAATATAAAAGCAGATCGCAACGAGTGTGTTTGCGATGGCATAGGTTCTAAAATCGCGGTCTTTTAATAGGCTTCTATACTGAGAGAGATTTTCTCTAAATGAGGGGCGCTGTGTTTGTCGTGCTTGGTGAGGGACAAGCTTTAAAGTGAGTGCGAGTAACAGACTGCCTTGCAGGACAGAGACAGCAAAGATAATTTGCCAACCGAGTGCACTATTAATAACACCCCCCATCAGAGGCGCAATACTCTGAGAAATGGCAATCGCCATGATAATGTAGCCCATCTTTTGCGAGGCTTTTTCTTTTCCTGAGCCGTCCACCAACAGAGCGCGTGCTAACGACATCGCAATGGCTCCGCCCAATCCTTGTAAAACACGCCCGATAAGCAGCCCCTCGATATTGCCGAAACCGCCACCAATGGCACTGCCTAACGTAAAACTGGCAAGACCAAGTAGCATGGTCTTTCGATAGCCAAAGTGATTAACAATGCCGCCCACTAATAACTGACCAAACGCGAGAGCACACAAGTAAAGGGAATAGCTCAATTGCACTAAGCTGATATCAACATTGAGTTGCTTAGCGATGTTTGGCAGCGCTGGCAGTAGTATATTGATAGCAATTGGGCTGCTCATCGCGATAAAAATTAAATAGCTAATGGGGAAGCTGGGCATAGGTTACTCATCGGTTAATGGTGTGGTGTATGGATTATAAAATACGAAAAGCAAAAACCTCGACAAGGAGGTTTTTGCTTTTTAGTTATGACCATTGATTTTTCGACGACGTCAGCCTGGTTAATTCAGCTGCTTTAAGACACTTTGCATGAGCTGTTTAAAGTTGCTGTATTCTTCATCGCTGAAATCACCAAAAATGTCTTCTTGTTGTTGGTTCGCTATCTCCCATAGACGGGCCGCCATATCTTGGCCTTTTGTTGTCAGTATCAATGCGTCGGTAATCAGCCCAGTTTGAGTTAGACGTTCTACACCGGCTTCTACATCTGTTTCAGGGATGGTGACAAAGTCTTTCAATGTGTCCAAGCTGATCTGTTGGGCATCACTCAATACCAAAAGAAGACGAGCTTCACTGGTATTTAAACCAATTGACGCTTGTTTCGGTAGGTAGTTTTCCTGAATTTTTTGCAAAACTTTATTCATTAAATAGAAGGCATTGTTGTGCAATCTTTTTAAGTCGTCAGTTGGCGTGCTGTTTCGATCCGTTGCGGTTAACCCGGTAAACGGAATCGCACCAGCATAACTGCCTTGGACATAGAGTAATGGATTGCGTCCAATGTGCTCGAAAGCGACCACTTTGCCGATCATAATCCAATGATCTCCGCCGTCGACGACTTGATATTTTTCACACTGAAAGCTTGCTGTGGTGTCTTTCAAAATCGGACTATTACCGACACCAAGGGTGTATTCAATGCCTGCAAACTTATCATCGCTTGGCTTGGCAAAGTTATTTGATAAATCGATCTGGTCGGCGGCTAAAATATTCACGGCAAAATGGGCCGATTTTTCAAAAATGTCATAGCTGCTGGAGGTTTTGACCAAGCTCCACAATACCAAAGGCGGATCTAATGATACGGAATTAAAACTGTTTGCCGTGACACCGACTTTGTTGCCATCAGCGTCTTGGGCTGTGATAACGGTGACACCAGTCGCAAAATTGCCAAGTGCTCGTCTAAATTCTTTTGGGTCGAAGTTCATACGTTTCTCTCTTATTGTTGTTCTAGATTAAAAGGAAATTACAGTAAAGAGGGATCAGGCTCTAAACCCATTAACTCTCGTCCAAAGATTTGCGCGCACACATCGTAATCTGTGTAGGCATGAGCCCCTGTAACATGACTGTCACGAAATAAGCGCTGTGCTTCTTTATCTAGATACCAATGGCTCGCGCCCATGCTGCTGAACAAACGGTCTACGGCGTCAATACACATTTTCACCACATAAGCTTGGTTGGTACGCCACTCGGCTAATTTTGCTCGGTCTGGATAACGATGCGCTTCCGCATATTCAGCGTGTTCATCCCACGTTTTTTCTAAGAAAGCCCGTGCCGCCATGACTTGATGAGACGATTCTGCAATACGTAATAAAGCGGGTGTCGCCGTACCGACTTTAGCACCGGTATAAGCACGAATACGTCCTTGTGTTGCCTCTTTGAATGCTTCTAACATGCGCTCAGCAATCCCTAGACTGATGGCAGAAAAGCCAGACGCAAAGTAAGGGCGGTAGGGGGCATAAAAAATCTTGCTGTCAGGGTATAAGCCAAAACCACCGGACTTGCCTTCCATCATGTCTTTGGCTTTTTGAATTCTGTGCTCTGGTACAAATTTGTCACGAATGACGAGTGTTTTTGTGCCGCTGCCTTTCATTGCGGCGGCTTGCCAATCGTCATCTATGGTGTAATCCGTGGCAGGAATCAGTGCAAAACAATGATCTTTGCCGCCTTCAGCGTTTTCTCTTAGGAAACCACAAAGCGCCCATTGAGCATGATCGCAACCGCTGCTCCAGCGCATGTCACCGGTGAACATCACGCCACCATCGGTTTCTTGATATTTACCAAAAGGCGCAATACTGCTGCTGGCTAAGGCATCAGGATTTTCTTGCCAAATGTCGTCTTGAGCTTGTTTGGGGAACAAGGCGATTTGATGATTGTGCGTGCACAATAAACTGAATGCCCATGCGGTACTGGCGCAGGCTCCCGCGAGTGCTGCAATGCAGTCACCAAATTCAGGCAAGGAAATTTCATAACCACCGTAGGCTTTTGGTAAGAAGGCCTTATGAAGCCCGACTTGCTTCAGTAGGTCGATGTTCTCCTGCGGGGCTTGGCGAAGCTCTTCGGCTTGAGAGGCATTTGCTGCAATCTGTGGCAGCACGGATTGTAATTCAGTCAGTAATGGATTCGCTCTTTGCATAGTAGGTACCTTAATTATTTTTATAGGGTGCTTTAGGAAAAGCGGATGTTTGAAGTATTGGTGTTATGGCGACAGAAGAGAATGCAGATTTAAGACAATTGCTGGTACTTTTCTGGAATTTAGTCTATTGATCAAAAAATAAAGGGGGAGTAAGAGGTCAAGGATTTCTAGATTAGTGTATTGTTTGGTTGTTAAACAATATTTAGTATCAACAAAGGGTTCACTCCTTTAAAATAATAAAACTGATTTTGACATCATGCATGAGCGACACAATGTTCTGCTTGGCTGTTATGGTGTTCATCGATGAAAAATGGAGAAAGCAATGTTTGGAACAACCTACTTTAAGCGTAAATCGAGTCTTGTTACTGCCTTTACTGTGTGTTCATTAGGCTTACTCTCTGCACCTTCTTTTGCGGCGGATTTAAATGGCTGTCAATCTGCACCAATTTTAGAAAAATTCGAAAAATTTGGTGAAACAGGCAAGATGCCAAGAGAGTTGGGAATGTGGCTTGGAAACCCAGATGCTCAGGCTATTGAGCCTTATAAGGTGTTCGACAATGTCGATTATGTTGGTATCTGTTGGGTCTCTTCCTGGGTGGTCAAAACGTCTGACGGTGCGGTATTGATTGATAGCTTATATGGGCCTTTTGCTAATCAGTTGATTGGCAAATTAGATAAAGTGGGGGTCAAACCAGAAGACGTGAAATATGTCTTGATCACCCACGGTCATTTTGACCATGCTGGTGGCGCTTACCAGCTTAAGTCTTTACTGCCTAATGCGCGTTTTGTGATGACGGCAGAAGGTTTTGCCGAAGCGAAAAAAGGTGCCGAAATGTCGAAGGTATCGCCTCGAGCTTGGAAGATGATTGAGCCGGATATGGTGGTTTACAATGGCACGAAAATTACATTGGGCGATAATGTCTTTACCGCTTACGCGACGCCGGGTCACACACCGGGAACGGCCTCTTATGAATACACAGTAAACGATGGCAATAAATCCTATCAAGCCTTCACTGTTGGCGGTCTTGGTATGAATGCCATTCGTAGCCAAGAACAAGCGGAAGATTACATTGGCAGCGTAGAGGCCATATTGGCGATGGTTGAACGGGATGAAAAACCCTTACAAGTGCATTTGTCTGCCCATGGCTTTTCGAACAATCTGCCAGAAAATGCCGCTAAGCTAAAAACGCGACAAGAAGGCGAACTTCATCCTATGGTGGATAAAGAAGGCTTTGAAGCGCAGTTATTACGTTTACGAGGGATCGCTGAAGACCGAGCTGAAATTGAAAAGGCCAAGAAAAAGCGTTTATAGAACACAATAAGAACATGATTAAACAGTTTCTATTTTTCACTAGAAGCTGTTTTTTTATGGGCAAACGTACGATTGTTTTAATGTTCAGACCTTCCTTTACCTTGTCTGGCAATTCGCTATTTCATCCATTAAAAAGCTTGCAGCAGGGCCCATCGCGTTGTCTTTTCGTTTTGCTATAAGGGCTGTGATGCGTGGCATTTTATTTGATGAATCCCATTGTTCGGGGTCTAAAACCACCAGCTCACCTCGTGATATTTCGGTTTCTATCATTTGTCTCGGCATACTTCCCCAACCGAGCCCAGCCATGATTAAGTTATAGCGAAGTCTGACTTCACTGACTTTCCATTGATTAACACCGACCAGACCAAAGTTTTCAGTATGTTGACTGGATACCACAATTTGAAGGTGATCTCGCAACGTATGGTGCGATACTTTGGATGGCTCTTTTGCCAATGGATGGTGAGGGGCGACGACAAGAACCAAATCGATATCTGAGATGACTTTGTTTTCCAGTTCCACTGGCATATTGGGTATTCTTAGAAACACGCCTAAATCGGCCCTTTTATCCACTAAAGCCTGACGTGCTTCCTGTGTCCAGACGGCACTGATGCGTATCGGAACCATAGGGAAAGCATCATAAAATGCTTCTAGAGCGGGTGTAATCAGCGATAGAGGTAAAAAATTATCAATCACCAAATTCAATTCTGCTTCAATTCCTTGAGCCATGCTTTGGACGTGCAAGCGAAAATCGCCAAAATCATCCATCACTCTGCGAATGCGTGGTAACACACTGCGTCCGGCGTCCGTTAAGGTTGGGCGGTAAGTGCTCCGGTCAAACAAGAGAAGGTCACTTTGTTCTTCCAGTTTTTGAATGGCATAGGTAATAGCGGATTGTGTTCTGGAAAGCTTACGAGCGGCACCCGCAAAGCTTTTTTCATCAACAATCGTTAAAAATACCATGAATTGATCTAGGGTAATGGCGTTCATAACATTCAGATTATCTGAATGAGTTGTTTAAAACAATGCATATATTTTAATTGTTTGTTTGGGCCTAAGATAGACAGCAATAAAGCCTGATTCGCTTATACCCCTAAAATTGAATGATTGGAGAAAATGATGATGAACGAAGCAACGATTACAAACCCTGTCTCGAAACGCGCTAATGTTGGTATTTGGATTATTCAAGTACTGGGCGCTGCCGCTTTTATTCTGTCTGGTGTGATGAAAACCATGATGCCAATTGCAGACCTAGCCGCCATGATGCCTTGGGCGGGAGAGTTCTCTGTTGAATTCGTTCGTTTCATTGGTGTGGTTGATTTAGCGGGTGGGTTTGGCTTGTTGTTACCATCTCTGACACGCATCGCACCTCGCTTAACCGTTATTGCCGCTGCTTGTTGTGTGTTACTTCAAATTCTAGCGATTGGCTTCCATGCGTCCCGAGGTGAATTGTCCGTTCTTCCTACGAACGCTGTCTATATTACTTTGGCATTGATCGTGTTGTGGGGACGTGGCCGTAAAGCACCGATTACACCACGTAGCTAATTATCATTTGGTGGTTTGATGGGTTCTGCTAAGTAGAACCCATCTGTCTCTCCGTTGTTGACAGAATAAACACCACAAAAAGATTATGAGGGGCTGCTATGTCTAAAATCTTACCCACTTACTTTATTTCTCATGGTGGCGGCCCTTGGCCTTGGGTGCCACAAATGCGAGAAATTTTTCAGCCTTTAGAGGCGGCTTTAAAAGACATGGTGAAAAACCATGGAGAAAAGCCGAAAGCCATTCTGATGATTTCAGGTCATTGGGAGGAGCGTGAGGTTAAAGTTATGGGGGCATCTCAGCCACCTATGCTGTACGACTACTATGGCTTTCCTCCTGAGACCTACCAAATTCGCTATGATGCACCGGGCGCACCGACCATTGCTCAACGCACCGTTAACTTGTTAAACGATGTAGGAATAAAAGCCAAACTAGACAGGTCCCGAGGCTTTGATCACGGCACCTTTGCGCCGATGGCCGTGATGTACCCAGAGGCGGATGTGCCTTTGTTTCAAGTGTCTATGCTGACATCGTATGACCCAGCCGCGCATTTAGCGATTGGTAGAGCATTAGCGCCATTAAGAGAAGAAGGGGTGATGATCGTCGGCTCGGGTCTCAGCATGCACAACCTACGCCTGAGCAATGGACAGGGCCGCCTACCTTCTGCTGAATTTGATCAGTGGCTTTATGACACCCTGATGTCCGACCCAGCGACACGCACACAGCGAATCATCGAATGGGAAAACGCACCAAGCGCACGCATATGTCATGAAGATGAAGATCATCTCGTGCCCTTATTCACCGCATTGGGTGCCGCAGAAAACGACATGGCCACACGGATTTTCCACCACGTCAGCGCCTTTACTGGTAACACCGTCTCCAACTACAAATTTGGTTGACCTCTTTGGGAACCGCTATTTTTCATTCCTTCCTCTTTTTTCAAGGGGAAGACATCACACACTCTTTGTGGGTCATTGCTATAAAGCTGTGTAAATACACAGTTTATTTCTGTGGTTGCCAATTGCTGGCTCACTTTGCCTAAAAAATAATCACAGTGTTGCGCGTTTACGCTGGTAGAAAAATAAAAAGTCTCTTAGTATCAATGGATAAGAGTATCCGCAGCAGAAATAACAGGCCATGCTCTCCTAAAAGAAAGATGTGTAAACGCGCATGCTCGTTTTTCCAGTTTTGGATTCTGTGGATACCTTGATAAAAGTATTTATTTCAATTGGTTATAAAGGTATTGGCGAAATTTTTGAATTGTCTAAACGCGCATGCGCACTATTGAAAATGTTAAGTTTTTCTGGAGTACATATGTCTCGTGCAGTAACTTCTGACCATGTGTTGTTTGATGAGTGTATTAATGCTTTTCGTAGTGAAGGTGAAATGCTTCCGAACTTTGATAAAGGCAAAAGTATTTCTTATTTGCTAACTCCATTTTTATTACCAAAAATATGGGATTTCAATTTATTTAGTGTTGAGCCGTCAGTGCAAGTAATGCTACCGGGTGCATATTCTGCATTCATTTGTAAAATTAATAATCCCGATAGTGTAGGAACGCATAATAGTCATTTATTCGGTATCGCCTTATCAGCTGTAGTTTCATTTACTACATTAAAACCATGTAAGTCCACCCGAGATGATTATTTATGTCGCAGAGAGAAATTGTCCGAGTTAGATTATAATCAACTAGCCTTACACCATCCCATATTAACTGCCGGGCCGGGCTTCAATCATAGCAGTGTATCAGATTCTAAGTTACTCGAAATGCAGAGTGAACTTCAGGAGTTAACTTCAAAGCTAATGAGTGTTGATTCGAAAGTATATCGATTAGTGATGCAAAGTATAAGGATGATACATTTATCTTTATTAGTAAAAAGAGATGACTTTGGTTTGGCGTACTTACTTGTTGTGTCAGCAATAGAAGCAATCGCACAACATGCAGTAAAGCGAAATAAAGTTAAGAAGAAGCACCCGCAAGAAAATGAATGGAAGAAACGAGCAAAAGAAGATTTGATGTTTGAGGAACTGTTTAAGTCTTACCTAGATTCTAGGGGAAATAATCAGTACTTAAGGGAAAGGTTTGTTTTGTTCATTGAAACATATGCTCCTGTTAAAGACTGGGAAAGTTATGTCGAACATCCAATGAGCGGTGTCGCTGATACAATAATTACACATAACCCTAAGCAAGATGTTGGACATTTGATTGGCAAAAAATGGTTTGAAAAATATCCTGATGACTTGTCACCATCTGAAATAGAGTTGATATTATCTGATGCATACGTGCATCGTTCATGCTTTATACATCGCGGTGAACAACCACCACATAATGATCCAAACCCATCATTGCATCGTTTTTTCCAAGATTACAGATCTTATAATGGTTTTAATCTTGAGGAGAAACTGTTGCCTAACTATGAACTTCTTGTGGGCTTAGCTAAACATTCAATTATTAATTGGCTTAATACAAAATAAAAACTTAACAAGGCGTTTAAACGGAACTAAAACAGTTGGTTAGGTTCCGCTTCGCTTCACATTATAACCAACAATTTTAGTCCGCTTAACGCGGCGTTGAGGCTGTAGAATTTCTCCAAAAAGAACATTTTCATGTTCTTTTTTAATGGTCTGTTATCTAATCACTATTATTCGCTACAGTTGAACGTGATGGCGAACTACAAACCTGATTTATCCTGCCAAAGTAAATTCATTCCGATTGATTTTTCACAACAAATTGTCCCAGGTACATTTGAGTACGCGCTTTCCCATATTATTGATAAACACCTTGATTTAACGTCATTTGATGATTGGTACAACAACGATCATGGTGGCGCTGCGGCGTATCCACCCTCTGTGATGTTGAAGATCGTCTTGTTTGGCTACTCTCGTGGATTGGTCAGCAGTCGCCGCATTGCAAGGGCGTGTAAAACCAATATTACCTTCATGAGTTTGTCTGGTGATGCGCAACCTCATTACACATCTATTGGCCATTTTGTTGCGAACATGAAAGATCAAATAGAACCTCTGTTTACTCAGGTCTTGATGATATGCGACCGCGAGGGTTTGATTGGGCGAAACATGTTTGCCATCGACGGTTGCAAAATAAGATCGAATGCGAGTAAAGAATGGAGCGGGACGTTTGAAGAACTTGAACGTAAGGAGGCTAAACTACGCCGTGCCAGTCAACGCATATTTGAGCGTCATCAATCGCAAGACTGTCTAGGTGAAGGTGACGTCGCACATGATTTGAAACAAAAAGAAAAACTGGATAAAAGCGCTGAAAAAATCACAAGATTCTTAGCTGCTCATGAGGAGAAAACGGGTAGTAAAGGTAAGCCTGTTAAAAGTAATATTACCGACCCAGACAGTGCAAAAATGACCACCAGTAAAGGCACGATCCAAGGTTACAACGGCATTGCGATTAATGACGATAAACATCAAATCATCCTACAAGCCCAAGCATGGGGTTCGGTTGGTGAGCAGCAAACCTTAGAGCCAGCGTTTACTCAATTAAAGCAGCAACTCGATAAGCTCACCACACAAAAGAAACCAAACGAGCACACAATAAAATTCACCGCAGACAGTGGCTTTAACAGCGAAGCTAATTTGGAATTTATGGCTCAAAGTGGGTTCGATAGTTATATTACAGACAATCAATTTAGGAAGCGTAATCCACTCTTCAAAGAGAGTGAAACGTATGAAACAGAGCAAGAAAAACGACGATTAAAGCGAAGTAAAGGCAGGCCAAGATTATTCACATCAGAGGATTTTCATTATGATGGAACAACACAAACGTGTCGTTGTCCTGCAGGTAATGAAATGTGGTGTAGTGGGACAAATGTAAAGAGTGGTAATCAAGAGTACGAACGATTCTGCGGCTACTTAAAAGACTGTAAAGTGTGCCCATTACAGCAACAATGTATGCGTAAACCACCGAAGGATAGAGGAAGACAAGTACAGTTCTTAAACGATCAATCCCGTAAAAAGCTAAGCTACGGTGATAAAATGAAAACCAAGATAGACAGTCCAATAGGACGGCGCCAATACAGTAAACGACTTGGTGCAATTGAACCTGTGTTTGGTAATATCACCGTCAATAAAGGCATGAACAAATTCACGCTACGTGGGCAAGAAAAAGTGAATGCCCAATGGCAAATGTATTGTCTCGTTCATAACATCGAAAAACTTAGGAATAGCCTGCACTAGCCAAAGAGAAAGTCTTCACGGAAATAGAAAGACTCACGCCGCGATCACGCTTCATTTATGGCTCTATATCATCAGTCTATGATTAAAAATAGAATCACCTGTTGAATCTTGGGTGTATGTGAAATATTGTGGATTTATATTAATTAAGTAGGCTGAGAAGTAGAAATTCTACAGCCTCGTTAAACGGTAAGTATGGATAGTCGAACTCGGAGAAAATACGCATCACTCATGTGGGAATGTCGCTATCGCCTAGAGACGTTGCGGGATTTTGTCGAGGGTAGAACTCATTGCACATACTTACAGACGACGATCGAATCTGAGGCACTACAGTTGCGAAAGCTGCTAGAGCTGATTGCGTTTGCATCTTTGGTGTCGTACCAAGATGCCTATCGCTCAGTCCGCAATGATATTGCTAAAGACTGGCATGCGGCTCGAATACTCAAAAAAATTGAAGGTATTAATCCAGACTTCTATCCCACTCCAGTGAGGGGGCATGACGGAAAGCGCTGGAGAAAACTGAGCGGTGGATACCTTACTCGTCATCAATTTTCGCAACTGCATGACAAGTGCGGTGCAATGCTTCACACCAAGAACCCTTTCTCGAAGGGTAAAAATTCTTTGGTATTCCACAATCAGGTGCCAGAGTATTTGCGACGCATCGAGCAGCTCTTGTCGGAACATTATGTGAGATTGGCCAAGACCAATGAGCTTGTCCACGTAACAGCACCTATGGACCCAGAGTCGTCAATCCAAGTTCGTCTTTTCGTCGAGCTTAAGAGTTCGTTTAACAAGTCACGGAAGGCGGACGCGTGAGACGCGCCGCTTCGTTCAGCGTTAGGTAATACACTATGAACCCTACACAAATAGGCAAAAACTACGACACAATTACAGATCGTTGGTCTGAAGATCGGTTCAATATGAAAAACGGAATCGATCAACATAAAAGAGCGATATCTTTTGTGAAGTCGAGAGGCAAGGCACTTGATGTTGGTTGCGGAAGAACTGGGAGAGTAATGGATTTACTAGCCAAAGAAGGCTTTAAGCCTGAAGGCCTAGATATCTCAGAGAAAATGATTGCGCTCGCTAGAGGCCGTAATTCAGAATGGAATTTCTATCAAGAAGATATCTGCGTCTATCCGTTATCAGAAAAATATGACTTCATAACTGCTTGGGATAGCATTTGGCATATACCATTGGATAAGCAAGTTAGTGTGATATCAAAACTGGCAAATGCGTTAAACCCCGATGGGGTCATGATATTTTCATTTGGCGGGGTCAACGAACCGGGAGAGCATACTGATGATACTATGGGGCCAATGATGTATTACTCATCTCTCGGAACAAATGGCTTCATACAAGTGTTTCTTGATAATGGCTGTACCATCAAACACTTAGAATTTGACCAGTACCCAGAGCGGCACACCTACTTAGTGGCACAAAAAATTGCCTAACAAAGCCATCAACTTGACTGTCTTACGCTGCGCTCCATGCGGCAAATTATGGCGGCGTTCTATCTAAACATCATAAACAACCCAAGCCTGTCAGTTCCTGTCAGGCTTTTTTGATTATGTCGTTTTACTTTGTGACAAGCGGTGAAAGGCATAACTTAAGCCGCCGCATATTCCCATGACAATCAGCAATGAACTGGCGGTGCCATCGAAGACCATATTGGTGACCGAGCTTGAGAGACCACCGACAATAAATTGAGTAGCGATGAGTAAGCCTGCCATGGTACCGGCTTTTGTGGGGGCGAGGTCAAACAAACAGGCTAGGCTGTTCGCGCCTATGGCACCGGTTACGCTGATGTAAAGCATGGTGACGGCAATGAAGAGTGCAGCCGTATTAGGGAAGATGATCGCGACCATAAAGATCAGTAAAGCGGCCGTTAATGAGGTGGCGGAGGTCACTCGTAACGCTTTATAGACGTTAAATTGACTGACTAATTTTTTATTGATCACAGTGGCGGCAATGATCATGGTCACGTTGGCGGAAAACGTGATGGCGTAGGTGGTTTCAGAGAAGTCAAAGAAGTCGATGTAAACGAAAGCCGATGCGGCAATAAAGGCGAACATGCCACCGAAGGAAAAGCCATTTGCCAGTAAATAAAAAGTGACTTTTGGATGAGAAAGGCAGTCAGCATAGTTCTTTAGATAGCCTTTAATACTGGTCTTGTTGCTCGTGTCTCGTGGGGGTTCTTTTAAGATACAGAAAATGCCAATCAAGGATAAAAATGACAGGGCAGATAAAAAATAAAAAATCCATCGCCAATTTAACCAAGTGACAATATAAGCACCTAAAATAGGTGACATCAGCATCACTCCCATCGAGATAATATGCATGTTCGAGAGAATCCCTGCGGCTTTATTCAGCGGGAATAAATCTCGAACCAAGGCTCGTCCAAGCACACCGGCAGCGGCGGCACCAAGCGATTGTAAAAATCGCAACAACACCAAGGATTCACCATTATTCACGAGAGCACAGCCAATGCTACTGATGACGTAAGAAGCGGTGCCAATTAACAATAGCTTTTTTCGACCCATCAGATCTGACAGTGGGCCGAAAAACAGCATGCCAATGGCCATGCCGAACAAAAAAGACGTGATGGTGTACTGAATGGTGGCTTGCGAGCTGCCTAGATCACTGGCAATCGCAGGCAAACTGGGCAAATACATGTCGACCGATAAGGGCCCGAAAGCGACTAAATAGCCAAGTAAAGGAACCATCCATTTAGAGTGTGTCTGGTTGCTGTCTGCAGTCATAACCGTGTCCTTGATGAGGTATCTGATAAAGCAGAAAGCCGACGAGAGCTTGTCTCGTCGGCTTTCTTGAACGTCTAAAACGCTTTATTTTGGGGTTCTTAGTACCAGCAGTTTGAGTTCGGTCATGTCTTCAATGGCAAAACGGACGCCTTCACGACCTAAACCACTGTCTTTTACGCCGCCATAGGGCATGTGATCAACACGCCAAGATGGCACATCGCCAATGACGACACCGCCTACTTCTAAGACATCCCATGCTTTGTAAGCTTTATAAATGTCCTTAGTGAAAATGCCAGCTTGTAAACCAAAGTCTGAGTTATTTACTTCATCCAGTGCCGCATCGAAATCCGTAAACTTCGATAAAATGGCCACAGGGCCAAAGGCTTCTTGAGATGAAATCGACATCTCTGATGTCACATTTTCAAGCAGTGTGGCGTCTAGCATAGCGCCTTCACGGTGACCACCGCTCAGAACCGTTGCACCACCCGCACGGGCTTCATCGATCCAGCCTGATAAACGAGAAGCTTCTTTTTCAGAAATCATTGGACCAATAAAAGTAGATTCATCCAATGGGTCACCCATCACGAGATTATTCACCGCACTGGTAAGGCGTGCTTTGGCTTCGTCATAAAGTGATTCATGAACCATAATACGTTGCACGCTGATACAGCTTTGTCCAGACTGATAATAAGCTCCGAAGATAATGCGTTGCACCGCATCATCAAGGTCGGTGTCGTGATCGACGATACAAGCCGCGTTACCACCCAGCTCTAGTACGACAGGCTTTTTGCCTGCTTTGGCTTTTAAGGCCCAGCCAACCTCTGGCGAGCCGGTGAAACTTAATAGTTTCAAGCGCTCATCCGTGGTGAATAAATCGGCGCCATCACGATGGCAAGGCAAAATGGAAAATGCCCCTTCTGGTAAATCGGTTTCTGCGAGGATTTCGGCGACGATCAACGCGCTGACTGGCGTTAAGCTGGCTGGTTTTAGAATAAAAGGGCAACCTGCGGCAATGGCAGGCGCGATTTTATGGGCCGCTAAATTGAGTGGGAAGTTAAACGGCGAGATGAAAGAGCAGGGGCCGATTGGCACGCGTTTCCACATGCCTTGATAGTCTTCCGAGCGAGGTGAAATGTCCATTGGCATGACTTCGCCATAGATACGCGTCGCTTCTTCTGCGGCAATTTGAAAGGTGTCAATTAAGCGAGTGACTTCACCGCGAGAATCTTTAATGGGCTTACCCGCTTCGATACAAAGAGCATATGCCAGTTCTTCAAAGCGTTCTTTAAAGCGTTGGATACAATGTTGCAAGATGGCCTGACGTTTGTAGGCTGGTAGAGCTTGCATCGCATGTTTGGCGTTGTCCGCGGCGGCAATGGCGTTGTCGATATCGGCCACGCTGGCCATGGCCACATGGGTTGCGACTTGGTTGCTGTATTTGTTCGTAACCGCTAAGTCTTGATTGGCATAAACTGGCTTGTTAGCAAGGTAAAAGGGATAGCTTGATTGCAACATGTTTAATTCTCTTGTTATTTTACTTGGGATAATGAATTCAATAATGCTGTGATGGCCTGTTCTGCGCAGTCAACATCTTGTGCTTCGGTTGCACCAGAGACGCCGATCGCACCGATGACTTCGTTGTCGACCATTACCGGAAGGCCTCCGCCTAAATAGGTAAAGTTGTCTTCTCTCAATAGGGCGCTCATGGTGTCGGGCTTGTGTTTGAGTTTTTCTTGCCAAGACTGACTAGAGACTTTGAAACTGGCGGCGGTGTAGGCTTTTTTTCGCGCAATGTTTATTGCATGTAATGGGGCTTGGTTCATCCGCACCGCAGACAGCTCTATTCCGGCTGGTGTTAACACCACGACGCCAATATTGGCTGGAAATGTGTTGGCATGAGTGATGGCAGTGAGGCACAGCTGGACGGCACACTCATGGCTTAATTCTGTCGTTTGTTTAATCGCGTTTAGCATCGTATTACCCTTGGCTATGACGTTTTTTATATTCGCTGGGCGTCAGACCCGTTTTGATCTGGAAGAAACGTGAAAAATAAGACGGGTCCAAATAACCCAAGTCATAAGACAGTTCATTCAAGCTTTGATTGGCATGCAGAATGTGACGCTTGGCTTCCAGAATGACGCGACTGTTAATAATGGCTTTAGGGGGAGAGCCAGAGATTTTTTTGCAGACGTAGTTCAACCGGCTTTCGTTGATGTTTAATTGCTGGCAATAGAAGGAAATGGTTTTTTCTGTTTTATAGTGATTTTCCACCAGTTGATTGAAGTGTTTATATAATTCGACTTCATGACGTGTGCTGCTATTGGTTTTTTTATCCGATTCAGAAAGACGAAAAAGATTGAGTAGCAATAGTTTAATGAGCCCTAAAATAGCCTCATTTTTATATGATAACTCGCTGCTCCATTCGGATTTGATCATCTCGATCAGTTCTAATGTTGTGTTAAAAAGCGGTTCTTTTTCTGGTTTTGTGTTCTCTGACGTCAGACAGATGGGCAGAATTAAGAAACGATTTTGTGCATGAGCCCCTAGCTCATCGGCAATTTTGCTGGCAATAGAATGATGCAGTGTTAATACGTAACCTGGGGCGTTTGCTTCGGTTAGAAAAGCATGAGGTGTCGCTGGTGGCGTATAAAAAATAGCGGTTCCGGATGTTTTATACAGATTTTGGTCAATATTAAACTGGGTGTCGCCACTAAAAACAAAATGAATTTGGCAAAAATCGGCGTGCATGTGCACAGGCATGTCGCGACCAAAAAAGTCCGCCATGGCACCAAGTTGATCAAAGTGAATGTCTGCATCACGGTACTGACTGTCATAGTCTTGACCGATTTGTAGATTGGGGATCCATTCTTTTGTCATGGTTTTTTACCTGTGTCGAGGGCTATCTTTATAGAAAAGAAAGGTCTCATTGACTGACTCAGCTTAATAAACTGAGTCACCACCTTCATCAGTATTGGTTGTCTTTGTTGAGAATGTATCAACCAGTTTTTGGGTGCTGTTCATTAGCAAGCCAGTGTCACTGCCAACAGCGACAAATAACGCACCTTGCGCGATGTAACGTTTCGCTTGCTCTTGTGCGGCCATTAAAATGCCTGGTGCTTTATTTTTGGCGACAATTTTGGCAATACTGGCTTCGATAACGGCAACCACCTCAGGGTGATTGGGTTGTCCAATAAAACCCATGGACGCGCTTAAATCGGCAGGGCCAATAAACACACCATCGACACCGTCCACATCCAGAATGGCGTCTAGCGCATTCACGCCTGCTAGGGTTTCAATTTGCACCAAGACACAAATTTCATCGTTGGCGGTGGTTAAATAATTCGGCGTGCGGTTGAACTGAGAAGCTCTTGCTAGCGCGCTGCCAACGCCGCGAATACCTTGAGGAGGGTAGCGAGTTGCTTTGACCACTTGTTCCGCTTGTTCTGCGCTGTCTATCATGGGAGCTAAAACGGTTTGCACGCCAAGGTCGAGGATTTGCTTTAAGCTGACATGATCCGCCCACGCTGGACGCACAATAGGATGGCTCGGATAAGGCGCGATGGCTTGCAGTTGGCTTACCATGGTTTGCAAGGTATTTGGCGCATGCTCGCCATCGATTAATAACCAATCAAACCCAGCGGAGGCAATCAGTTCCGCCGTGTAGGAATTGGCAAGACCAAGCCATAAGCCAATTTGTGTTTCACGGTTTTTAAGAGCCATCTTAAATTCGTTTTTTGGCGCGCTCATCCGATTATCCTCATGCTTTTTGTTATTGTCGTTCTTTCTATTTCAGTGGCTGAAACGATTGAATTGGGTGCTCTTTTATTTTAAATGTAAAAGACTATTTAAAATGACAAGAGACGGTTCCAAGTGGGCCGTAATCAACCGTAAAGGTATCGCCTTTTCGAGCGGCGGTAGGACGTGTAAACGAACCACCAAGAATGATCTGTCCTGCTTCGAGTTCGACATCGAACGGAGCCAGTTTATTGGCTAACCAAGACACACCATTGGCTGGGTGATTCAAGACACCGGCGGCGACTCCCGTTTCTTCCACTATGCCATTGCGCATCATGATGGCTGACACCCAACGTAGATCCATTTCATCGATTTTGATCGGTCGACCGCCTAGGATAATGGCGGCATTGGCGGCATTATCCGAAATGGTGTCATAGACCAAGCGAGGTCGTTTGGTCTCAGGATCAATGGATTGACTGCGCGCATCAATTAACTCAAGCGCAGGCACCACATAGTCTGTCGCGTTATAGACATCAAACATGGTGCAGTTTGGGCCTTTTAATGGCTTTTTCAGGATAAAGGCCAGCTCCACTTCAATGCGTGGCACGATGAATTTGTTGGTGTCGATTTCACAGCCGTCATGATAAAGCATGTCGTCAAGTAGGGTGCCGTAATCGGGTTCGTCGATTTGTGAACTCAATTGCATAGCACGAGAGGTCAGACCAATCTTATGACCTATGATTTGGCGGCCTTCCGCTAATTTGATTTTTAGCCATTCACGCTGAATCGCGTACGCATCGTCGATATCAATATTAGGGTATTCTAACGATATTTGACGAATTTGAACGCAGTCCTTTTCGGCCTGATGCAAGTTCTGAGCACACTGTTTTATGATGTCGGCTGATAGCATGGTGAGTTCCTTGTTGTTTTTGTTAGAGGCTACTTAGATAGTCAGTTTCGGAAATAATGGTGTTTTTCAATACGCCAACGCCTTCCACTTCGGTAATGACTTCATCACCTGGATACACATGGGCAAGGCCTTCTGGGGTGCCGGTAAAAATCATATCGCCCGGTGTCAGTGTCATGATGTTGCTTAAGTAAGACACCAAATAAGGCACATTAAAGATCAAGTCTTTGGTGGAGCCTTCTTGTTTCAGTTCACCGTTGATGTAGGTACGGATCGTCAAATTATGAGGGTCTGGCACTTCGCTGGCATCAATAATGTAAGGGCCGATAGGCGTGCAAGTGTCGCGACTTTTGACACGTAAATTAGGGCGATAGTAGTTTTCTAGATAGTCACGAATGGCATAGTCGTTACCAACGGTGTAACCACCAACGTAGTCCATGGCATTTTCTAGGGACACGTTCTTCGCTTCTTTACCAATCACCACCACCAGCTCGCACTCGTAATGCATATAGTCGATGTTGTCTGGCTGATAGGTTTTTTGATCATGACCGATTAGGGTGTTGCTAGACTTTAGGAAGACTAACGGTTCATCTGGGGCTTTAAAAGACAATTCAGCGGCGTGATCGGCATAGTTGATCGCCAAAACAAACGCTTTGCCTTCACAAGGTGGTAACCAGGTAAATGTCCCTTCTTCTACTACCGAGCCTGTTTCGGTAAGGACTTGGTTAGCCTCGTTAATGGTGACGTTGACAGTTTCTTCATTTAATAAAATTTTTGCGCGTTTCATGTTTATCACTCCTTATTCTGCGGCAACTGGGTTAACAAGGCGGCCAATTTTTTCGATCTCAACCATGACCACATCATCTGCCTTAATTTCAAGGCTTTCGGTGCGAAGTGGTGTGCCTGCGATAATCATGTCGCCAACTTCTAGAGTGATAAAACTGCTGATATACGCGATGACTTGCTCGATGCTATGAATCATCTGATTGGTGCTGGTTTCATGGCAAAGTGTGTCATTGATGTAGGTTTTGATGGTCAAATTTTGAGGTGTCTCGACATCTGCTGCATCCATAACCCAAGGCCCAATAGGGCAGAAAGTGTCACGACATTTTGCTTTTACCGCTGGGCGGTAGAAAGACGTTTCCGCTAGGCTAACCTCATTAACAATGGTGTAGCCTTGAATGTAATCGAGCGCGTTTTCTTCAGTAACTCGGCAGGCTTTCTTGCCAATGACAATGCCCAAAGAAGGGCCAGAAAACACCGCGCCCATGTTATTTGGAATACGAATGGTATCGCCATAGCCAATGAAGGTGTTGTCGGTTTTGATGTGCAACACCGGTGTTTTAGGAGGGCTAACGTGAGGCTTTTCGTTAAATTGTTTTTCTAACGATTGGTAAAGTCCTTTGTCATTCAGTGCCACACCAATCACGGCACCATTTACGGCAGGAAGCAGATTGTTTTCGAGTGGTACTTCAAAAGCGGCTTGCGCTTGTACGTTGTTTACTTGATCGTTTTTTCTTGTTTTGTAATAGAGCATGGCATGATAATCCTAATGTGCTTAACATGTTAACTATATTTGCTTAATCCTTTTCCTCTGTCAACTCAAAAAAACGCTTTGCTCGAAAAGTAAGTATTAGGAAATAGACTAGGAGTGAGCACAAATAAAATTTGTTTTGTTCTATTTTTGTCTCTTGACAATTTGCTTCATGAGGAATAATTTACTTAACATGTTAATGAGTTTTGCTCTGCTTAGTTTTATTTAAAACCCTTTTAAGGGGCGATAAGACACAGTAGAGAAAAAGAAAATCTGCTTTGAAGAGGTCATAAAAATGATAAAAAACTTAATCAACGGCAAATGGGTTGAAAGTAAAGAAACCTTCCAAACCTTTAATCCAGCCACGGGTGAAATGCTTGCTGACGTGGCGCATGCTTCAGACGCGCAAGTAGCGGAAGCGGTTGCTGCGGCTAAGGCTGCGTTTCCTGCTTGGGCCAATATGCCTGTTGCCAAGCGTTCTAAGATCATCACCAAATTAGGCGATCTGATTGCCGATAATGTGGAAGAATTGGCGCAAATGGAAACCGCCGATACGGGATTGCCTCTATATCAAACACAAAATGCGTTGGTGCCACGGGCTTCGAACAATTTCTATTTCTTTGCGGAAATGGCAAAACAAATGAACGGCCATACTTACCCTATGGACGATCAGATGTTGAACTATTCTTTATATCAACCAACCGGTGTTTGTGCGCTTATTTCCCCATGGAATGTGCCTTTCATGACAGGGACTTGGAAAACCGCACCTTGCTTGGCGTTGGGTAATACGGCGGTTATGAAACAGTCAGAATTATCGCCTTTGACGACCGATTTCCTAGGGAAACTGGCAATGGAAGCGGGCGTTCCTGCTGGGGTATTTAATGTGGTTCATGGTTTTGGTGCGACCACGGGTAATGCTCTGATCACTAACCCTGATGTGGCGGCGATTTCTTTCACTGGCGGCACGTCTACAGGTAAACATATTATTTCCACGGCAGGGTTGAAGAAGTTTTCTATGGAACTGGGTGGCAAATCCCCTGTGATGATCTTTGATGATTGTGACTATGATCGTGCACTCGATGCGGCCGTATTTGGCATTTTTTCTATTAATGGTGAACGTTGTACGGCGGGCTCTCGAATTTTCATTCAAGAAAGCATTTACGATAAATTCTGTGAAGACTTTGCCGCCCGTGCGAGTAAAATTGAAGTGGGTGATCCAACCGATATGAACACCAAAGTCGGTTCATTGATCAGTCAACAGCATTGGGAAAAAGTCACCGGTTACATTAAAACTGGGATCGAAGAAGGGGCAACCTTGATCGCGGGTGGCCCTGAAAAACCCACAGAAGAATTACCTGATCACCTTAAAGGTGGTCACTTTATTCGTCCGACAGCATTTCGTGATGTGACCAATGACATGCGCATTGCTCGAGAAGAAATATTTGGCCCTGTTGCTGTCTTGATTCCATTTAAAGACGAAGAAGACGTGGTTCGCATGGCGAATGACAACGACTATGGCCTAGCGTCTTACTTATGGACTCAAGACAACGGCAAGGTACATCGCATTGCGCGTCGTATTGAAGCGGGTATGCTGTTTGTTAATAGCCAAAACGTGCGAGATTTGCGTACCCCATTTGGTGGGATGAAAGCGTCTGGTACTGGCCGTGAAGGTGGTACATACAGTTACGAAATTTTCTGCGAACCAAAGAATGTGTGTATTAGTATGGGAAGTCATCATATTCCTAAGTGGGGCGTTTAACTTTTATATACGACTATTGCGCTCGCAAAGACAGCGTTAAAAATGGACTCGGAATGCTCATTTATGACATATAAACTCCGCTTCCTCGTCCATTTTATGCCTTGCCTTTGCATCGCTCATAACGTCGTTAAGAGTACTTGATAAAAGAGAAACAATTTCCTTTTATTTGAAACAGTATCTCTTTAGGGGGAGAGTTATATGCCACATTTTATTATTGAATACTCAGCAAATTTGGAAGAGCGATTAGATTTTCAACCGCTTTTTAAAGCCTTCCACGAGTATGTCGTCTCGACGGGGGCGTTTCCATTGGGTGGTGTACGCAGTCGTGCCATTCGTTGTGATGATTATCGTGTCGCGGATGGGCGTGAAGACTTTGCTTTGCTGAATCTGACGCTTAAGATTGGTCACGGTCGCAGTATGGAATTGCGCCAAGAAGTGGCGGAGAGGGTATTTGAAATACTCTGTGATTGGATGAAACCCATCACGGATACGAGTTACTGCCAAATATCATTTGAATTAACAGAATTACACCCAGTTCTTAAGTTTAATAAAAATAATATTCACGCTCTCTTTAAGTAGGGTGTGACACGTTAAGAGGTTTTACCTATGGGTAAGTTAGCGCTAGCCGCAAAAATAACACATGTGCCATCCATGTATCTTTCAGAGTTAGATGGCCCAAGAAAAGGGACTCGTCAAGCCGCCATTGATGGACATTATGAAATCGCCCGCCGATGCAAAGAACTCAATGTGGATACCATTATCGTGTTTGATACACACTGGTTGGTGAACGCCAATTACCACATCAATTGCGCCCCTCATTTTAAAGGGACTTACACCAGTAATGAATTGCCACACTTTATTAAGAATATGGATTATGAGGTTTACGGTAATCCTGAATTAGGCAAAATCATCGCGAAAGTCTGTAACGAACAAGGGGTTGAAACCCTCGCTCATGACGAGACAACGCTTGCGCCAGAATACGGCACACTGGTGCCAATGCGTTATATGAACCAAGACCTGCACTTTAAAGTCATTTCGGTTTCGGCTTTGCTAACGGTTCATTACCTTAATGATTCCGCTCGTTTTGGTTGGGCGCTGCGAGAAGCCATTGAGAAGCACTATGATGGTAATGTGGCGATTTTAGCCAGTGGTTCTTTGTCACACCGATTTGCTCAAAACGGCAGTGCCCCCGATTTCGCACATAAAATTTGGAGTCCTTTCTTAGAGTCTCTTGATGAATCTGTGGTCAAAATGTGGGAAAACGCTGAATGGGATACGTTTTGTGAAATGCTACCTGAATACGCCGCAAAAGGTCATGGTGAAGGCTTTATGCACGATACCGCTATGTTACTTGGGGCGCTCGGTTGGTCGGAATACGATCAAAAAGTAGAAGTGTTAACACCGTATTTTGGTGCGTCTGGAACAGGTCAAATCAATGCTATTTTCCCTGTATCACCACAAACCGGAGCGGCGGTTCCTAAGCCTCAAGCTTCAGCAGAAAATGGCACCTTTACTTACGGTAAAAGCCGTCTTTAATTGGTCTGTTGTTGATAGGAGTCGAAAATGATTCAAGCCCCTGAATTAAAATACTTTGCGACGTTAAAAGTGGAAATTGATGCGCCTCAGGAAGTGGGTGTTTCAATTCACGGTGAACGCCGAGTTATTCCGATTACCGGTGGTCTTGTGCAAGGTAATGGTTGGCAAGGCAAAGTATTACACGGCGGTGCAGATTACCAATTAATACTGACACCTAGATTGACTCATCTGGACGCACGATATTCCATCGAATTAGAGAATGGTGAACTGATTTACATTCATAATAAAGCCATTCGTGTCGCGTCAGCAGACGTCACACAAAAAATAAAGGCAGGTATAGCAGTGGATCCTGAGCTTATTTATTTTCGCTGTCATCCGGTTTTTGAAACGAGTTCACCGGCGATGCAATGGATAACAGAACGTGTGTTTGTTGGAACGGGTGTGCGACGTCCTGATTTGGTTGAACTGCAAATTTTTGAAGTGCTTTAGAGTCTAGCGGAATCGATAGTCTGTCGATTTTTTGAGTCAAAAGTTGTTTTTTTTACATATTTAGTTAACATGATAACTAAATTAAAATAATAATTAGAATGTATTTAGGAGCTTCCATGAAAAATAATGGATGGATAGAAAAACAGTATCCAGAACCTAATCTTTATCGTTGGATCGGTCTGACATTAGAAGCGATTGCTGCCACAGTATTATTATTGCTGGTGTTGCTAACGTGTTTTGATGTCGCAGGGCGTTATCTTTTTAATAATTCCATTGATGGTGCCGTTGAGTTGACTCAACTTGGACTTGCCATAATGGTGTTTGCTCAAATGCCTATTATTACTTGGCGCGGCAGTCACGTGGTGGTGGATCTACTGGACCATATTTTAGGCAATCGTATCGTTAAACTTCTCGCTATCTTTTCGGTTTTAATCATATCGACTTCATTTTATTTTTTAGCCATTCGTATTTATCAATTAGCCGAACGCTCTCTGCGTCGGGGCGAGCTCACGGAATATTTAGGCTTGCCAGCAGGTCATATTGCTCAGTATATCGCTTTAATGAGTTGGTTAACGGCAGCCTGTATGTTGACCTATGGTGCTTATGTTGTCTTAAAAAATAAGAATGTTTCATCGTCGGTTGGAGAGTAACGTGTCCGTTGTATTAATTGGTTTTGCTGTACTGCTATTTTTAATCCTAATTCTTCGTATGCCGATTGCGTTTGCGATGGGCATCGTAGGCTTCTTTGGTTTTGCTATGTTGCAAGGTCTTGGCTTTGATAACGTCTTCTCTTTTCGCTGGACCGCACCGCTTACGTTGGCGTCTAGTCGAGTGATCGAAACCGTGCAGGAGTATAGTTTGTCAGTCATCCCCTTATTCATTTTAATGGGGAATATTGTTACTCGGTCTGGTCTTTCTCAAGAATTATACAACGCCTCTTATGCTTTTTTAGGGCATCGTAAAGGCGGTCTTGCTATGTCGACTGTGTTGGCTTGCGGCGGTTTCTCGGCGATTTGTGGTTCGAGTCTGGCAACCTCAGCGACCATGGCAAAAGTGGCCATGCCACCGATGCGTAAGTTTGGCTATTCTGACAGCCTAGCAACCGCTTCAATTGCGGCAGGCGGTACTTTGGGCATCCTTATTCCACCGAGCGTCATCTTAGTGATTTATGGCTTGCTCACTGAGTCCAGTATTCGTGAGTTGTTTGCGGCCGGTTTTATCCCAGGCATTTTAGGCATTTTATTGTATATGGCCGCTGTGCGTTATGTGGTTTGGCGTAACCCGTCGGAGGGGCCTGCGGGGGAGCGCATGACATTTAAAGAACGCATGATTGCGTTAAGAGGTATTTGGGGCGTATTAGTGCTGTTTACCATCGTCATGGGCGGTATCTATTTGGGTATTTTTACCCCAACAGAAGCCGCTGGTATCGGTGCAGGTGGCGCATTGATGATCGGTTTTGCTCGCCGTACTTTAAGTTTTTTAGGGGTGTATGAAACACTGATTGATACGGCTAGAACGTCCGCGATGTTGTTTAGTGTGGTCATTGGGGCACTTATCTTCTCGGATTTCATTAACCGTGCGGGCTTGCCGGATGCGTTATTGAATTTTGTCACGGCATTAGATGTTGCGCCGATTGTGGTGATCCTTGTCATCCTGTGTATTTACATTGTGTTGGGCATGGTATTTGAAAGTCTTTCGATGTTGTTATTGACGGTGCCTGTTTTTTATCCTTTGGTCGCCAGTTTAGGGTTTGATCTTGTTTGGTTTGGCATTGTCGTGGTGGTGGTTACCGAGATCAGTTTGATCACGCCACCCGTGGGGATGAATGTTTTTGTGCTGAGTGCGGTGTTAAAGAACGTCAAAGCAGGAACCATTTTTAAAGGGGTAACACCTTTCTGGTGTGTGGATATTCTTCGACTTTTGATCATTGTGTTTGTGTTTCAAGTGTCGATGTTTTTACCAGAGCTTCTTTATAGATAGTGTGTGTTTGAGTAAGGGGTGTCACCAACTTTACGGTTAAGGCGGTGACGAAAAAAATAGGAATCATAAACAATAGGAATAATAAATATGATGAGTTTCAATAAAAATTTACTGTGTGTCGCCATGGGTTCGGTTATTTCTTTTTCCGCAATGGCTGCGGAAACAACTTTACGTGTTGCCACCTGGTTACCGCCAACGAATCCACAAAATGCCACGGTTTGGCCAACTTGGAAAAAGTGGGTGGAAGAGGCGACCGAAGGTCGAGTTGAAGTGGTTATTGAAAACTACACGGGTCACCCAAAAACGATTTACGACGCCGTTGAAGACGGTATTTATGATGTTGGCTTTAGTGTTGAAGCCTATTTGCCTGGCCGTTTTAAGTTGTCAGGTGTGGCTGAAATTCCAGGTGAAATCACCGATGCTGAAACGGGCTCTGTCGCTTTATGGCGCACTTATAAAGACTATTTTGAAGTAGCGGATGAATACGAAGGCTTACACCTATTAGGTTTGTTTGTGCATGGACCTGGTCAGCTTCATACTAAATTTCCAGTGAATTCGTTGGACGATTTAAAAGGTAAAAAAATGCGCATCGGCGGTGGTTTGATTAACGACCTTGCTGAGCGTCTCGAAGTTACTCCAGTATCTGCTCCATCGCCTAAGTCTTATGAAATGATGCAGCAAGGTGTGGTTGATGGGACATTTTTACCAGCACAGGAACAGAAATTTTTCCGTTTAAGTGAGGTGAGTACTGACCTGACGTTATTCCCCAAAGGTTTATATACCACTGCCTTTAGTATTGTCATGAATCCAGAGGTATTCGAAGATCTGAGTAAAGAAGATCAACAAGCCATTATGAGCGTTTCTGGTGAACGGTTATCGCAACTTGCTGGTGCGGCTTGGGGCAAAGCCGATGACAATGGCATTTTGGAGGCGAAAGCAAAGGGCGTTAACGTGGTGTTCCTGACTGAAAATGATCAACGAGTGAAAGATTTAAACAAGTTGTCAGAAGGTATTGATCAGCTTTGGGTTAACTCTGTTTCTGATCGTGATGTTGATGCAAAAGCGGCTTTGGCCGATTTCAGAAAATACGTCAATGAAATCGACAGTCAAAAATAGTAGCCACTAAACACAGCTAAAGTGAAAATCGTTTCTTCTTAGGGGGAGGGTTTTCTAAGATACGCCGGGTGACTTATCTAGGTCATCCGGCGTTTTTATGGTTAGGCTTTTTTATACAAACCTTTGGTTGTCGCAAAGAGTCGAGTGAGTCCAAAGAGAGATTCAATATGTGGCGACTCTATCTCTAGTCTTTGTGTGAGTTCGTAGACGATGCCCAGAATAGAATCCAATTCTATGGCACGGTTGTTTTCAACGTCTTGCAACATGGATGTCTTGAAGGCACCTAGTTTTTCCGTTCCTATGTGTCGAGTCTCTGGATCTTCACTAATTTTACAATCGATCTGTTCGCCGATAATCGCGGCTTCATTCATTACCGCAGAACAATATTTTCGAACAAGAGGGTCTTGTAATATCTTATCGGCTGTCGCTCCAGTAATGGCGCTGACGGGGTTGGTGGTCATATTGCCCCACAGTTTAAACCAAATTTCAGCACGTATATTATCCG
This sequence comes from Marinomonas sp. TW1, assembly GCF_001625355.1. Lineage (GTDB taxonomy): Bacteria > Pseudomonadota > Gammaproteobacteria > Pseudomonadales > Marinomonadaceae > Marinomonas. The sequence continues at coordinate 163,957 of NZ_JSEE01000001.1, read as the reverse complement.
AATGTTTTGCGTCAAAGCCGACTTCAGACAGGAGATTGGTCAGCATTTCAGCTCGTTCTGATTGACCACCGCTCGGTTCTCCGATGATCAATTTATCGCCTGCTTTATGCTGAATGACCCCCGGTTCTTTTCGAATGGCGGCTGCATGGACTACCAAGCCAATGATGTTTTCATAGGGGATGGCGAGGCTGTTCTTGCCATCAGGATTAACGGACTGGAATGCTTGTCCGGATTGCTTTTCAAGATCGCGGAAGAACCACCAAGGAATGCCATTCATTGCAGAAACAACCAATGTTTTTTCATTAATCAGTGGCGCCAGCGTCGGCAAAACTTGTGCTAATGCGGGTGTTTTTAACGCAATAAATACAATGTCTTGGACGCCAAGCTCTTCGGCAGACTTAGCGGCAATACAAGGTCGCTGAATGACTTCTCCGCCTTGCTCCAATCGCCAACCATACTTATTAAGGGCTTCTAAACTTTCTCCACGAGCTAACGCACTGACGGTGAAGTGACTATTCGTAGCAAGACGTGCACCTATGAAGCCGCCAATAGCCCCAACACCTACGATACATATTTTCATGTTATTTTTCCTTTCAACCTATGTTCTCTCTATGTCGTTCAGCATGTTAAAAAAAGCGTAACGATAGCAAAACACTAAAAAATATGGTGCAGGTCATGGGTTTTTATTGAGTACTGGATTGAGGCGGTTAGTAACGATTCTTTAGGCTTAAAGACCATTTTAAAAGCAACTTTGGACGCTAAGATCTAAGCAAAAAAAGCACGCCTTATGCGCAGGGCAAAGGCGTGCTTATATTGTGCGTCTGCTGATTCGTCTGCTAAGAATGCATGAAAAATCGCTTAAAGTTGACCTAAATACACCTCTTTGAGGCTAGAAGGGGTAATCCTTCCATAGCTCACGGATTGAGGCCTCTGGGTCGTCTACCTGTTGCGATTTAGTATCAAAACGCATTGTCGGACGTGTGTCTAAATTATATGGCGTCCAGTCGACACGATCTGATTTTGCAAAGCGGATCCAGTTATCATGCATCGCTTGAGCCAATGATTCAGGAGGATTCTCACCTACCATGCCTTTCGCTTCATCACTAAGGGTTGTGTTAAACGTAAAGGGTACATCAACAAAATGAGCAGGGCCTAATCGACCGCCAAATGCAGGTGAAAACCATGAGAAGTTGTAGTGCCATACGGTATTACCGTTATTCACCAAATGCTCAGCAATATGTAATGCAGGCATTCTAAACGTGTAATCAGATTGAAGATTGACGTAACGTTCACCGATGGATTTATTTGCATAGGCTTCAGCAGGGTGACCATTGAGTGAAAGGTCGTTTATAAATAGAGAGACTTCCTCTTTAGCGATATTGTCGATAGCACCGTTAGGGACCAAATATAATCTCGCTTCTTGATCTGTGCTGCCGACAATAATAGGGATGGACGGATCGGCATTGTTTACCAACGATTGCATTGGTGAGCCCGTAATGAGTTTATTATCAACAACGGGTAAAAAGGCTGTGCCTCCCCACGCTATCATGCCCCATTCGTCATGGTTGGTGATGGTTTGGCCTTGATCTATAACGGTTGAGACCAGTTGAGTAAATGGGACGCTGGCGATTCCTTCGATGGTTGCCGGTACGGACAGTTTATCGGCAAAGCTCTTAGTGATACGAGCGGCTTCTGTTTGACTAAAAGATTGCATCGGTGGGCTTTGCATGATCGCTTTTTGAAAAAGACCTTGTGCTTTTGGGATGCCGAGTAAAATGGCGACACTTTCCGCACCAGCAGACTGACCAAACAATGTCACTTTTTTGGGATCTCCACCAAAAGAAGAGATGTTTTTATTGACCCACTCTAAGGCCATGATTTGATCTAAAGTACCTCGGTTATCAGGCGCGCCTTGCAGGTGCATAAAACCATCTACACCGACCCGATAATTGACCGTCACAACAATGACGCCATGTTTAGCAAAGCTGGTTCCGTTATAAACTTGCTCGCCAGCATCTTCACGAATAAAAGCACCTCCAGGAAGCCATACCATAACCGGTAATTTCTTATCTGAATGGATGGCATCTTTTGGCATCCAAATATTCAGCGTCAAATCCCCTGGCTTGCCAACCAACTCGACATTTCTACCTCGACTGGGTTGAGGCACGGGTTGGCCCATATTTGTTGCGTCTAATACACCTTGCCATTTCCCGTACGCTTGGGGAGCTTGAAAGCGACGCTCTTTGACAAAGGGGTTTTTGGCGTAAGGAATGCCATAGAAAGTCCCTACATCTTGTTGAAGTTGTCCATTTACGAGACCTTGTTGAGTCGTTATTTCGAGCGTATTTGTGTTCGCAGCATACATAGGGCCAGTTCCAAACAGTAAAATACAAGCCATTATTCTGCTTGTTATCATCGTTTTTATATAGGGTTTCATGACGAATTCTCTTTGTTAATGGTTCGGTAATCGGTGAGTGCTCTCCATCTGTCATTAAGGTATGACATACCATCAAGGTAATAATTTTCCAGCCAACGGCAAATGGCACGATAGGAAATTCACATCAAAATTTGACATGCTTGTGTTTGTTGAGCAGTAAAACGTATTAATCGCCGTGTTGATCAAATAGAAATCATTACCCTTGAAGAGCTGACTTTTGATGATGAGAGGCGCATAGAATTCGGTCAATGCTTCATTTGATAAACAGGCTAAAATGCGCAGTTATTACGCATTTTTGCCTGTTTTTCTGACCTTTTAGTGATTTTTAGCACAGGTTTTGATGTGAATGTTTAGTTCTTAAAGGAAGGGTCTTGTTTTTCAATGATGCGTTTCATTGCCGCAAAAACGTCTTCACCAGCCCCGAATTTCGGATCAAAGTTAAGCGACTGAGCGGTGCATTTTTTGCAAATTTCTTCAGGAATTTCTCTGACTGCGCCCATCGACATTGAAGCCATTTGCACTTCACAGGCACGGTTGACTAGCCACATGAGCGAGAATGCCTGTGCAAGTGATGCGCCCATCACAACAGGGCCATGATTACGAAGCATTAATAGTGGTTTGCCGCCAGCACTGTCTAAAATGCGTTGACCTTCGTCCATATGCAGAGTGATGCCCTCAAACTCATGGTAGGCCACTTTATCCCACAGTTGAGCCGAGTAAAAATTACTGTAAGACAATCCGTCTTCTAAACAACAAACAGCAAGCGTCGGCGTGGTATGAACATGCATCACGCAATGTGCGTCGTCTACTTTGTCATGAATTGCGCTGTGAAAGGTAAAGCCTGCGGGGTTAATTGGCCAGTCGGAGTGACCGATAATATTGCCTTCCAGATCGACTTTTACCAGGTTAGAAGCCGTTACTTCACTGTAATGAAGACCAAATGGGTTAATTAAAAAATGATTGTCTTCGCCTGGAACTCGTACTGAAATATGGTTGTAGATGGATTCATCCCACTTTAAGTAAGCGAAAATACGGTACATTGCCGCTAAGTCGACACGGGCTTTCCATTCGGCGTCGTTAAAGCGAGCTGGATGTTCAAAATTGCGAGGAGTAGAAGCCATATTGATTCTCTTTTTGAATATTTTTGTTTATGGAAAAAACTTGGTATTAACATGTTAAATAAATGACTGGATATAAAAAACTAAAATGATTATGGTGGAGCTCCATATTTTTTTTATAGCCAATTCGTATGAATACCAAACAACTTCTGTTCTTTTTAAAAACCGCAGAAATCAACAGTATTGCAGCAGCAGCACGAGCGTTAGACGTGGCACAACCCAGTGTCAGTCTACAACTAGAAAATTTGGAGCATGAGGTGGGTGCTAAATTGTTCGACCGCAGTTTTCGTGGTGTTGTGTTAACGGAAAGTGGGCAGATTTTTAAGGCACATGCCGAATCGATTATTCGTCAAGTTGAACAAGCTAAGTTAGATGTGCACCAATTTGAAAGAGAACCAGCAGGGCAGTTGTCCATTGGCATGACGCAGCCTATTGGCAACATTATTTCAGTGCCTTTGCTGGCCTTGGTTGAGCAACATTATCCCAATATTAAATTAGAACTCTACACGGGGTTATCTTACAGTCTTTCTAATCAGCTTCTGGCAGGGGAAATCGATATTGCTATTTCTTCACCGGATGGCAGTGATTTGAGTCAGATTCGTCAAGAAAGGTTGTTCCAAGAAAAGCTTTTTATTTCAATGGGGACGGACCCTAAAGTACCGGCACATCAATCCCTCAAAGAAAAATCGACCATTACCTTTGCTGATTTAGCCGAGCATGAAGTGATTGTCACTGGTGAACGGGATTCATTAGGTTATGTTTTACGACGGTACGAAAAGGAAACCGGCATTAAAATCCCTCATAAACCCGCTTATGGACAGCTAATGACCACGTTACGCTATGTGGTTGACGGCTATGGTATGTTGTTGTCGCCAACGTCGGCATTTTATCATTTACAACAAGTGGGTCAGATACACGCGTTGGAAGTGGTTGAGCCACGTTTATGGCGGGATGTTTATATTTCAACTTCGTTGAACCGCCCTGAAACGGCCATGTTAAAAGTCATTATTCCCTTGATTCATCAAGTGACTGAGCAGGAGTTTAAGGCGGGTCGATGGCAAGGACGGTTGGATCTTGCTTGATTTAGCGAGACCTGTCCATAACTCAGCTTGGACTTTGAAGCTGAAAGTTTAATTCCTTGTGGTTGTGACTCGTTTACTCTAAAACTAGCGTCAATGTCTAATTAAGGAGGGGGCTTATGGTGTCTTTAGTTGAATACATTTTTAAACTAAAACGGGCTTTGTTTTCTGGGGCTTGGCGTGATCGTAGAGAAAGTGATGAAACCCTTTCCAATCCTTTAGCCATGAGTGCCGCCATGTCACGAGACGTGCTGCAAGCTAGAATAACGGCATTATTGAGCAGACAGTTTCAGGATGCCAAAAATAAGCAACAAAATACCAGTCATTGGGGAAACGTTGGTTGGCAAGTTGAGGCCGCCGCGCAGCAATGTAAAAGCATTATTAGCATACAGGACGACGAAGAATTATTGGGATACTTTGAACGAGTCTTGCCACACATGGCGAATTTAGCGGCGCGTTACCGTGAGTCCACAATGGACGAAGAGGGTTATGGCTTAGGGACGGTTCGAGAAATTGAAAATTACCTGATTCAACAGGCGAAGATCTATGAAAACACCCTTGCAGTGAGAGATGAGGAATGAGGGATGAGGATGAATAGAATCATACAATCTCTTCTATTGTTTTGTTGCACTACGTTATCGGTGAACGCCTTTAGCTCTGAGTCCAATCGTCTATTGCTGCAGTTGAATCAGGTTAATCAAATTGCGTTAGAAAAGCGTTGGATGCCTTATCAAGACACTTTGTACATAATCCATAGTGATGCTTTGCCACGAACGTTGCGATTGTCTCTAAAGGGCATTCCCAATGAAAAAATGACCTTGAGTTTGATCGATGATCAGACTAGTGAGCAAATGCTGGAGGCGTCTAATCTTGATCTCTATGGTTTTTGCAAGCTTCCTGAAACAGAAGAGGGCTTTACGGTTCTCTTCACTCAACGCAATGGCGGAATGGTAAACGATACGGAATTGTTGATGCTCAGCCCAGTATCCGATCAACCTAGATTAACCCGTTTAGGGCGTTTTCTCCCCGAGTTATTTGGTGCCGATCGAGACCTTTTAGAATGTGCTGAGGGTGAAACGATACTTGATACAACACAGGCTTTCGCGCCTTGTCATTGCGCGTTCAATGAGCGACTAGAGTAGCTATCATCCCTTCATGCTAATCGAATGAACCATATTTTGTTACATTATCATTCGATTTCATAAACACATTGTTTCAATTTAAAGGACTTGATCGAAATCAAATTACTGGTAGCTTTGTCATTAATAAAAATAATATTTAGTTAGTGGATGTATCTATGATTGATCACTTGCATGACAAGTGCGCGAGCACCTTGTTGAAATTCAAAGTTCCTCACTTGTGTCTAGGTGTTGTTGCGGCCTCACTATTAAGTGCATCGGCTGTCGCCCAAACAGATTCTTCTCAAAATACCCTAAATGCCAATAAAGACTTACGCCCCAATATTTTATTGGTCATGGCCGACGACCTTGGTTATTCAGATTTGAGCTCGTTCGGTAGTGAAATAAACACGCCTAATATTGACGCCCTAGCGACTCAAGGTCGCATTATGACTAATTTCCATGTGGCGTCAGTTTGTTCTCCAACTCGAGCGAGTTTGATGACTGGAGTCGATCATCACTTATCGGGTATTGGCAATATGGCAGAGGTGGTGGGTCTTAATATAGTCAAAAATAAGCCACTCAATGCCCCTTGGGGAAAAGCGCACACTTATGATTTTGATAATATCCCAGACGGTTATAGTGGTCACTTAAGCGATAAAACAGCGACCATGCCAGAGTTGTTGTCCGATGCTGGTTACCATACTTATATGGTGGGGAAATGGCATCTGGCCTATGATGTAAAAGCCCCGACTAAAAAGCGCCGGACTTGGCTCAATATTAAACATGATGCACTGCCTTATGCCCGCGGCTTTGAAAAGTCCTATGCGTTAATAGAAGGGGCGGGAGCACACTTTGCCCCCTCGACACCTCCAACGCCTCTCGATATAGTGCATTACGCTGAGAATGATCGTGTTTTTCCAGCCAAAGAGCTGCCGAAAGATTTTTTCTCTACCGAGTTTTATACCAATAAGCTGATTGAATACATTGACTCTAGCCGCGATAGTGGCAAGCCTTTCTTTGCTTACGCCGCGTATACGGCACCGCATTGGCCATTGCAAGCGCCTCAAGCGGACATTGATGCGCAAAAAGGACGTTATGATGAAGGCTATGATGTCATCAAAGCGCGCCGCTTGGCTAAAATGAAGTCCTTGGGACTATTGGCAAACGTGAGTGAACCGAATACGGGGGCTATTGGACCAAAATACTGGAATGAATTAAATCCAGAGGAAAAGCTGAGAGAAGCTAAGTCGATGGAACTTTATGCGGCCATGGTCAGTAATCTAGATCGCCATGTTGGTCGATTGGTGGCTCATCTAAAAGACATTGGTGAGTATGACAATACTGTGATCATGTTCATGTCGGACAATGGTGCCGAGGCGGCTCCGGCTTTCATGTTTCCTATTCCGGGCACTAAGGTAGATAATTCTTTAGAAGCGATGGGGAAGGCGGGTTCTGCTGTCGCCTATGGCCCTCGCTGGGCAGAAGTAGGCTCTGCACCTTTCCGTTTATTTAAGGGCTTTACCGGGGCGGAAGGCGGAACAGCTTCTCCTTTAATTGTTAAATTAAATGGTCAAAAAGAGCAAAGACCCCTTTCGCCAGCACGACTACAGGTGACGGATATTTTGCCGACTGTGCTAAATATGGCAGGTGTTGCCATGCCGGGTACACGTTATAAGGGTAAAGACATTTATCAATCTAGAGGCGTGTCATTTTTACCAGCTCTAGAGCAAAAAGACGCCTTCTCTAGTGTTCATCCTAAAGGAGCCGTCTTGGCGGATGAGTTAATGGGCGCAAGTTATGTGGTTCGAGATAATTGGAAGTTAAGTCAGCAAGCTTCTATGGGGAAAGTCCCAGTATTCAGGAAAGATGTGCCGTGGGCACTGTATGACTTGTCGAAGGATCGCGGTGAAACAAAGGATGTATCGGCTCAGCATCCAAAAATAGTAAGACAGCTAAAAAGTGATTTTAGAGAATACGTTCTTCAGAACAAGGTCATTGAAGGAGCGTCTTCTGCGAATGGTCGATAGATAGAGGTAATGATTTTTGTGGAGCGACTGTAATGGATCGAATTAACAACTTTGGTGTGATGGCTAAGCCAAGTAGCTCTGTCTGTAATATTGACTGTACTTATTGTTTCTATCTGGAGAAAGAGCATCTTTATCCAGATAGAAAAAAGCAATGGCGTATGAACAATACGACACTGGAGAATTACATTCGTGATCAAATCCAATCGCAAAAGAGCGATGTGATCGATTTTGTTTGGCAAGGTGGTGAGCCCACCCTTCTAGGGGTGGCGTTTTTCCGCCAAGTCATTGTGTACCAACAACAGTATCAAGGTTATAAAACCATCACCAATTCGCTGCAAACCAATGCGACCTTATTGGATGAAGAATGGGCGGTTTTTTTGAAGGAACATCAATTTTTGATCGGTGTTTCAATTGATGGTGACCGTATAAGCAACGATACTTATCGACTTTCTCGTAAAGGAAAAAGCACATTCGATGATACGTTAAAAGGTCTTGCTCTGCTGAAGAAACACGGCGTCGATTTTAATACCTTAACGGTAGTGAACGCCGAGAACGTCAAGCGTCCGCTCAATGTTTATGCGTTTTTAAAACGTATTGGCAGCCAGTACATGCAATTTATTCCTTTAGTTGAGCGTAAGTCCATTATGCCAGATGAGGATGGTTTAACTCTGATACAGCCCACGTTTGATGGTGAATCAAACCTAGCGGAGTGGTCGGTTCCAGCCAAAGCTTATGGCAAATTCTTAAATACGATTTTTGACCATTGGATTCAAAATGATCTCGGAAAAATTTTCGTGATGAATTTTGAGCAAACCATGAGCCAGTTGGCAGGTCGACCGGGCGCTTGTGTGTTCAATGAAACTTGTGGCAGCAGTGTGGCCATGGAGTCGAATGGCGACGTGTATTCTTGTGATCACTATGTTTATCCAGAGCATAAATTGGGCAATGTGAATGACACATCACTAATTGATTTGGTGAATTTGCCTCAAAATCGTCAGTTTGGCCAAGATAAGTTAACGAACATCAGCGTGGATTGTCATCAATGTGACGTGCGATCAGTGTGTCATGGGGGGTGTCCAAAACATCGGTTTGAGTCGTCTAGTGATGGTTTATTGAATCGCAACTATCTGTGTGATGGCTTTAAATCCCACTTTTCACATGCGTTGCCTAAAATGAACGAAACATTAGGTTTATTGAGTCATCAATTGCCCATCAAGAAGGTAAAACAAGAGATTAAGCGAAGATTTTACGCGTGAACAGGGGGTGATTGTATTCACAATGCGGTGCAATGGACATCCCTATGCTTGCTTCTTACGCAATCATAGCAGCGTATTTATGGCCTCTTTATAGGAGGCTAATCAAAGGCTTTGGCAACTTGTCTGGCAAATAAGACGTTTTAAATAGTAGGGGGCTAGATCAGTCCCCTTTTCTTATTGTGGCCGCGGCAATACACAGCATGACAAGAGCCTTGACACCAGCCCCCTAGAAATAGTTACCGTTCATTTTCTTTTGTCGTCTATAACCGTCTTTTGACCTTATTGAATAGCGGTTATCCAGTGGATCTGGATTGAGTCGCACAAGGTATAGGTTTGAGTCGGAGGGCTATTCAAGCGCGCTCACTCGAGCATTTAAAGGGGATTTTTGTGTGACCCCTAGCCAATATAGGACGAATGAGCGATTGAACATTAACTGCTAGTCTATTCCCAGTACTATGCTGCTTTGTGTTAACCGTTACCATGGTATGTGGCAGGGTGCTTGGAATTCATACCACGGTAACAGGCTTCTAGCTTGTCTATTATTCCGTTTCCATATTGATGGTGGCTTCTTTTAAGACATTAATAAGCCACATCAGACCTTCATCATTATTTCTGTATTGATGCCATTGAACACACTGTTTCATTGGTTGAACGTCAAAGGGTAATGGCAAAATTTTAAGTGGCCATACCTTGGCCATTTTTGTTGCCAGTCTGGCGTGTATGGTGGCGATGTTTTCTGAACCAATGACCAGTGCCGGTAACGAGGCAAAGCTTGCTGTCGTGGCAATTAAACGACGTCGAATGCCATATTTTTGCGCAAAGACGGTTTCAAAAAAATCTTTTTTAATGGTGGCAGGGCGCATAAGAACATGGCCGGCTTCTGTGTATTTTTCCGCGGTGAGCTCGCCTTGCGCAATTTGGCTATGCTTCCAAACAACGGCAACAAACTCTTCTTCATGAAGGATTTCACTCGGATGCTGGGGTGACACAAAATCAGATGGAATGATTAATAAGTCGGCTTTACCTTGTTCTAGTTGTTCATCTGGGTTTTCTACTTGCGCTAAAAACTGAAAGCGGGCTGTGCTCTTCTGTTTGCCGACGATTTCTAATGCATGGGGGGCCAGCACGGTTAGGGTGTAATCAGAGCAAAAAATACTAAATATTCGATCTGTGGTTTGTGGGTTAAAGCTGGGTTGGACCAGTATGGTACTTTCGATGTTATACAGAGCGTTACGCACATGAACTTTTAAACTTTCACCGAGTGGTGTGACGACCATTCTTCTTCCGATCTGGGTCAGCAGATCGTCTTCAAAATAGTCTCGTAATCTTGAGAGAGAGTTGCTCAAGGCAGAGGGGCTCATATTCAGTTGTTTTGCCCCTTTTGTGATGCTTTGTTCGGTGAGTAGAGTGTCCAATGCCACCAATAGGTTTAGGTCTAGCTTTTTAAAGCGCATAAAAATCCCTCATCATTATTGTTTTTGTTTTATTGTTCGATGGTATCGAATGGTTGATTCAGTTTAAAGGGTTTTTCTGAACGGTTGCAGTAATTTACATTGAGTTTGTTCTTAAAGATAAAAATAAAACCTTAGAGGAAGAACAAGTGAAAATAATCAATTCAACGCCATTTCGTTTGAAGGTGGTTGCTTTAGCAATTGCTTCAAGCGCTAGCTCTGTCTATGCATTCAATATTGATACTGGTAATTCCGATATCAGATTAAGTTTAGACAATACCCTCAAATACAGTACCGCTTTCCGGACTAAAGATCGTTCAGCTGGCTTAGCAGGCCCAGGTGCGGATACTGAAAACCTGAACGATGGTGATAACAACTTCGATAAGGGGTTGGTTTCTAATCGTCTAGATCTCCTCACGGAGTTAGATATTTCCTATAAAGATACTTATGGGGCTCGTATCAGTGCAGCTGGTTGGTATGACGATGTCTATCACCAGAAAAACGACAATACCACTGGTGCGTCAAACCATGTTGGTGCTTCTGACGAATTTTCTGATGAAGCCAAAGACGTGATGGGAGGAGATGTCGAGATTCTCGATGCCTTTGTTTATGGTCGCTTTCCCGTAATGGACGGTATGGATGGCACGATACGAGTAGGTCGCCATAGCCTTTTATGGGGCGAAAGCTTGTTCTTCGGTGGTAACGGTATCGCTGGTGGTAATGGCCCTGTCGATGTGGTGAAGCTGGCCGCTGTACCTAACTCTACTTTTAAAGAAACCATGATGCCAACCGGTAAGGTCTCTGTTGATATTCCTATCTCTGAAACGGCTTCCATAGGGGCTTATGTCGGTTATGAGTGGGAAAAATCTCGCCTTCTTCCTGCGGGTGCTTATTTGTCTCCTGGGGATACATTGGGGGGAGAAACCCTTCATGGTGGTGTAGGAACGTTTAATAAGATTGATGATATAGAAGCATCCGATTCAGGCCAATACGGTTTGAAGCTTAGTTGGAGTGATTACGATATCGATACCGACTTTGGTCTGTATGCAACTCGTTATCATGCGACCGGCCCAAGCAACCTAATTAACCGTGTCGCTTTTCCAGGACCGACAGCGGCTGACTACAGATGGGTATATGCGGAAGGAATTGAGGCTTATGGCTTCAGTATGGCCAAAACGGTCGGTCGATGGAGTTTAGCGGGCGAGATGTCTTATCGTCGTAACGCACCATTAGCAAGTAGAACGCAAACGGATGCCGGTACCGCTCGAACGGGTCATGATGATGGAAACTTGGCTTATGCTGTTGGTGAGACGGCCCATGCTCAGTTTAACTGGTTGGCTAACGTGCCAAGTTTCATTTCACAAGAAGCTTCTTTCCTAGGTGAAATCGCATGGAATACGCGGGTTAAAACGACAGCGAATGAAGAAAAACTGAATGAATATTCCGATAAATCGGCCGTCAGTATGAGGGTGGTTTATAACGCAACCTATCGTCAGGTTTTTGATGGTTTAGATCTAACGCCATCAATTGGTGCAAGCCATACTTGGGGTAAGTCTTCCGCAATAGGCCCTGCATTCGGGGTTGATGGTGGTGGAGATGTGAACATTGGCGTGAAGGCCGTGTATTTAAATAAATGGAAAGCATCATTAAGTTATAAAGCATTTTATGGTGAAGAAGGTCCTCTTACTCTTCGTCGAGATGTAAATGGTGATGGTGACGAGCAAAGTAACGGCACATACAAGCAATCTTTAAAAGATCGTAACTTTATCTCCGCTTCTGTAAGCACCACCTTTTAATTTTTGGAGAATGACAATGCATAACAATAAAAAACATTTTCTTAGTACGCTTTTAACGACAACAGCGATCAGCTGCCTGTCTTCGCTAAGTCATGCCGCGGTGAGTCCAGAGCAAGCGGCTCGTTTAGGGGCGGATTTGACGCCTTTTGGCGGGGAAAAAGCGGGTAACGCTGATGGCTCTATTCCGGCTTGGACGGGTGGTTTTAATGATCCGATTCCTGGTCAAGTGTTGGGTGGGAATCGTCTAGACCCTTATGCCAATGAAAAACCTTTGTACACAGTTACTGCTGCGAATATGGAACAGTATTCGGACAAGCTAACGGACGGTGTTAAGGCGATGCTGCAAAAGTATCCCGATACGTATCGTCTTGATGTTTATCCAACGCATCGAACGGCAACGGCACCTAAGTGGGTGTACGACTTCACTGTGCAGAATGCCTTGAAAGCAAAGCTTAATGGCCATGATTTAAGTGGTGCCTATGGCGGTATTCCTTTCCCTATTCCACAAAATGGTCTAGAGGCGATGAAAAATCATGTTTTATCTTGGAAGGGGGTGAGCTGGGAAACCAAGCTGAACCAATATCAAATTACCTCTAATGGTAACGTTGTTTTGACCACGGATGGCATACTGAAAAACCAAATGCCTTATTACTTTGATGATGGCTCAAGTGAAGACTTTGATGGCTACTTTTGGGAAATCAACCTTGAAAACGTAGGGCCACCAATACGTGCCGGTGAGCGCATTGTCGGACGTAACAACTTAGAAGCCGATAAAGCGAAGTCCTATGTCTATTTAACGGGTCAACGTCGTGTGCGTAAGTTGCCGAATGCGTGTTGTGATACACCAACCCCAGCAACGGCCGGTTTGATGTCATTTGATGAGTTGAGCGTGTTTTCTGGACGTACCGATTTATTTAACTGGAAGTTGTTGGGTAAGAAAGAAATTCTGATTCCTTACAATGAAAATCGCTTCTTACAATACCCAGATGATCAGCTTATTACTGGCAATCATTTGAACCCAGACACTGTACGTTGGGAATTGCATCGCGTTTGGGAAGTGGAAGCAACGCTTGCTGAAGGCAAACGCCATCCAGCCGTACGCAGTAAATATTATCTAGATGAAGATACTTGGCAGGCAACGTTAGGCGACCGCTGGGATTCCAATGGCGATCTTTGGAAAACCTTATGGCAGTTTAACTACATCATGCCTGATTACCCAGGGACAATTCCGCAAACCTTTGGTTTCTACAACTTGCTTTCTAATGAGGCCTACGTGGCAAACATCATGAATGGCAAGGGCGCACAACGTATTCCCGTTGAGCGTTTTCCAACCAGTACTTTTACGGGGCAAGGTTTAGCTCGTCAAGGTACACGATAAGAGGTATTTGATACTCAGTTCATCCAGTTACCTTTGCAGCAAAGGGCGAGCATTGTCTTTCCCCTTTTTGGCTTTGCTCGTTCTTTGATGCAGGTTTTGGTTACATTGAGTGAAAAGTACCAAGTTTGTTATCCGTTTATAAATTTTAGATGTTGGAGAATTTATGTTCCGCTACTTTCCCACCAATTATCCATGGGATCTTTCTATTAATCTTGCGTTAGAAATGGGCGCACGTATTGGTGAAATTGAAGAGATGTGCGCGCCATTACAAGACGCCGCTAAAGCGAAAGACGCGGCGGGTTCTAAAGCCTTTCGTGATAGCTGGGAGCGCATGGCCGATAAGCTATGTGAGTTAGCGAAAGAAGATGAAGAGCGTGGCCGTATGATCTCCGCGGGAGATAAATATGGCCGGGCAGCGACCTATTATTTGACCGCTGAACGTTTACAAGGACATGGCTCACCGGGTCGAGAAGCCTTATATGATCGTTTTTTAGAGGTGTTTGCTCGCGGTCTTGAATTAGCGAAAGAAAACTGCGAACGCGTTGAAATTCCCTATGAAGGGAAACATCTTTCAGCTCTGTATGTGCGTGCTGAAGGGGTAGAAGGTAAAGCCCCTATCTTGGTTCAAGTAAATGGCTTGGACTCTACTAAAGAAATGAAATATCGCGTCGGTATGCCTGCTTGGTTGGCAAAACGCGGCGTCTCTTCCCTGATCGTTGATCAGCCTGGGACGGGGGAAGCGATTCGTTTGCAGGGGCTGACTGCCCGTTATGACAGTGAGCACTGGGCGAGTCGAGTGGTGGATTGGTTAGAAACTCGTGAAGAAATTGATGCCAAACGCATAGGCATGGAAGGGGTTTCTTTAGGGGGATATTACTGTCCTCGTGCCGTGGCATTTGAACCAAGATTTGCTTGTGGTGTTGTTTGGGGGGCGAATCATGATTGGCGTGATGTGCAAAAACGCCGCCTAGAAAAAGAAGGCAGCTTTCCTGTGCCTCATTATTGGGAACATGTACGTTGGGTGTGGGGCGCAAAAGACATGGATGAGTTTATGGACATTGCGGAGAAGGTTCACCTTGATGGCGTTCTTGATCGCATTAAAGTGCCATTCCTTGTTACCCACGGCGAAAAAGATTCGCAAATTCCGCTTAAATGGGCGCATCGCACCTACGAGCAGTTAGTGAATAGCCCTAAAAGAGAGCTAAAAGTGTTTACCGATCGCGAAGGTGGTGTACAGCACTCAAGTTTTGATAATTCCGCTAACGCCGGTGCTTATATTGCTGACTGGGTAGCAGAAACCCTTAATGGTCATACCGCCTAATCGCGGTCTAGCGGGAGAGAAAAAATGAATATAGTTGGTTTAGAAACCATTGTGTTTGCCGTTGAAGACATCGCTTCTTGTACGACCTTTTTAACCGATTATGGTTTGATACCGGTTGATGTTACGGAGGTCGGTGGTCGTTTTGAAGCCTTGGATGGCACGGCAGTCGTGCTTGCTCATACTTCGGATACCAGTCTTCCTGCCAGTATTGGCAATGGCTGCATGATGCGCAAAACCGTGATGGGCGTGGCGGATCAAGAAACCATTGAGGCGATCACGGCAGAACTGAGTAAAGACCGAGAGGTGCGCAAATTAGCCGATGGCTCTATTGAGTCGACTGATGATTCCGGTTTTGTGATTGGCTTTCAAATAACGACACGTAAAGCACTTGATTTAGCAGGCGAAATATCGAATGTTCCAGGGTCTCCGTTACAGCGTCCTGTTAATCATCGTGCTGTTGATGTGAATGCAGAGATTCGCCCTCGAACCTTGTCGCATATTGTCTATTTCGTTCCAGATCCGGTGAAAGCAGAAGCCTTTTATGTCGAGCGTCTAGGCTTTCGCTGTACCGATCGTTTCGAAGGGGCGGGTCCATTTTTGCAACCAGCAGGGACATTAGACCATCACACCCATTTCTTGATTGGTGCGCCACCGTTTATGCAAGGTGTCGAGCATTTTACCTTCCATTTTAGTGGTCCAACCGAGATGATGCAAAATGGTTCGCGCTTTATCGAAAAAGGTTATCAAGCCTTTTGGGGGCCTGGTCGTCATATTTTCGGTTCGAACTGGTTCTGGTATTTCAACAGTCCTTTTGCTTGTCACATCGAAATGGATGCGGACATGGATTTGCACGATGACAATTGGGTGCCTCGTGTGGTGCCAATGAGTGCAGATGCCTCTCAAGCGTTTTTAATGCGTCATAGAACCAAGTGGTCGCCAGGCAAAGACACGCCACACAATGGCGACTATGACTAAAGTGCTTAAGATGAAGCAACGAAAATAATGATTAATAAGAGTCGAATTGTTGGTAGGGGGGAGCGGTAGTTTGTTACTACTGCCCTACAAACAATCTTAAGGCGGCAATCCGCCGCTACCACGAAATAACAATAAACAAAGTGGATGGTATTGATATGTTGATGATGTCTGTGAGATGTAGGACGAATTCCTTTACGGATCGAAGAAAAGTAGCCTCTTATGCTGGAGGTGTATTATGAGTCATCGTTTTGGTGTTAAAGGCAATATTGCCCTCATGGTTTCCCATTGTGCTGGCATGATCGATCTGGTTGCGATGCCCTTATGGATCGGTGTTCTGGTGGCGTCTTATCAATTTGACAGTCAAGAAGCGGGTGGCTTGGTGACCTTCTTTTTAGCGGGTGCCGTTGTCGCCAGTATGTTTGTCGCTCCGCGTTTTAAAAACCTTAATCGCCGTATGATTGCGACGGTTGGTTTTTTTATCTCCGGCTTGTGTTTTTTCGCCGCTGCTCAAACCAATGATTATGCTCTATTAGCTTTATTGCATGTGATCGCCGGTTTAAGTGCCAGTAGTGCGCTTAGTGTTGCTCACGGCACCATTGCTCGTAATATCAACCCTCATCGATTGTTTGCTCTTGCCGGTTTTGCGTTAGGCATCATGGGCTTTGTTTTTATGGGCGCCGCCCCGAACATAATTAAAGCCGTAGGCGGGCATTCGTTGTTTTTGATTTTCGCTGGCATTATGGCGGTCGGCGCTTTCGCTTGTGCGTTGGCTTTTCCTCGCATGGATTCGGCGAGCGTACTCTCTGTTGAGGAAGAATCAAAAGAGGCCGCTCGGGTTACGGCTAAAATTCCGACCAGTGTGTGGTATGGCATTGTGGGCTTCAGCTTGATGAGTGTGACGCAAGTGATGACCTTTGCTTTTATGGAGCGCGTGGGTAACGAACGAGGTTTTAGTACCGAGTCCATTACTATGGTGCTGGTGGCGTTGGCGCTCATTAATATAGTGGCAGCCGCTTCGGCTGGTATTTTTCAAAAACGCATTTCCCCTCGTATTGTTTTGTTTGTCTGTCCTGTACTGCAAGTTATTTTGTCTAACATCATGATGAATGCGACAGGCTTTCCTCTGTATGCGGCTTCTGCTGCGTTTTTTGTTTCGTTGGTTATTTTTATTCATCCATTTTTCTTTGGCTTGGTGGCTCAATTAGATACTTCTGGTCGTGCCTTGGCAGCGACACCCGCGATGATTATGTCTGGCGCCGCCATTGGCCCCATTTTGGGCGGAACGATTGTTAAGTTAGTTGGCTATCACGGTATCGGTATCGCGGCACTGGTATTAGGGAGTATTTCCTTAGTCTGCTTCGCACGTCTTTTCCATCAGAGTTCAGTGACAGATATTGAATCTGAGAGTGTGGCGTGAGGTTGATATGTTGAATAAAAATAATACAGCCAGCATGAAAGGCGTTGCTTCGTTGTGGCGCAAAGTAGGAACGTTCATTTTGATGGCATGGCTGTTGTGTCGTTTAGATGGCGCAATAGCGGCAGTGTCAGACGCGTTGGAACGCCCGGCCATATCATCTCATTTGGGGGCGAAATCTGTTTTGATGTCAGCTTCTTTGGTGGGCGACCATCTGATTGCGGTGGGTGAGCGCGGGTTAATTTTGCGCTCCGATGACAAAGGAGAAAGCTGGCAGCAGTTGCCTTCTCCAGTCAGTGTCACGCTGACTGGCGTTGGCTTTTCGGATGATAAAAATGGTTATGCCATTGGCCACGGCGGTACGGTGTTGCGAACCAGTGATGGTGGAAATAGCTGGCAAATGCAATTAAATGGTCGTCAATTGGCTAAGGACCTTTTGATTCAAGCAGAACAGGAAGGATATGACGAAGATATTCGACAGGCTAAATTGTTGGTGACTGATGGCCCAGACAAACCTTTCTTAGACATGTTGCTACTGGGGCCTGATCATTTAGTCGTGGTTGGGGCTTATGGTTTTGCTTTTGAAAGTAAAGATGGCGGTCAGACTTGGGATTCTTGGATGGAACGCATCGAAAACTATTTTGGACTTCATCTTTATAGTATTCGCAAGCAAGGTCAACGTATCTTGGTCGCTGGTGAGCAAGGCTTTGTGGCGCTCTCCATGGACAATGGAGCATCATTTGAAACCATTGAAACACCCTATGAAGGCAGTTTTTTTACCGCACAGCTATTAGGTGATAGTGAAATAGTATTGGCCGGTTTACGTGGTAACACGCTGATCTCCAATGACAACGGTCAAAACTGGAAAAACATCAAAAATCCGATTAGTGCCTCCATTATGGCGTCTTTAATTAATGCGGATGGGCAGGTCATCATGGCAAATCAGGCGGGTATTTTACTTGGTTTGAGAGCGAATAGACTGGTTCCATTAACCCGCAAACGCCTTCCACCTTTAACCAATATGGTGGAAAAAACAGATGGTAGTGTACTTGCTTTAAGCATCCATGGAGCTGTGTCCATTGATGTAGGAGAGTTAAAATGAAACATCATTCACCTGTCACCGTGTCACCAGAGGAAGAATTTGACCCTAATACGGGGTCTATTATTGAGCGAGTACTTTTTAATAATCGCTTAATTGTGATTATTGTTTGTGCCTTATTGACTGCGTTATTGGGTTGGCAAGCGACGAAATTAACCATTAATGCGAGTTTTGAAAAAACCTTACCGACTCATCAAGAGTACATTCAAAATTATTTGACCTATGAAAAAGAGCTGACGGGGTTAGGCAACGCATTACGGATCGCGGCGGTTAGTCCTAAAGGCACGATTTATGACGCAGATTATCTCGAATCATTGCGCCAATTAAGTGACGAAGTGTTTCTTCTTCCTGGTGTGGATCGAGTGCAAATGAAATCCTTATGGACTCCATCAACCCGTTGGATTGGTGTGACGGAAGAAGGCTTGGATGGCGGTCCAGTGATCCCTGAAGATTACGATGGTTCGCCATCGAGCCTACAAAAGTTAAAGGCGAATGTGGCACGTTCAGGGCAAATTGGTCAGTTAATCGCTGCGGATGAAGAATCCACCATTATCTACATGCCACTGTTAAGTGAAGATGCGACAGGGGAGCCGCTGAATTACGCAAAATACTCTGACGCCCTTGAAGGTTTGCGAGCTAAATACCAAGAGCAAGGACTGGAAATCCATATCACTGGCTTTACTAAGGTGATGGGAGATCTGATCGAAGGTGTGCAAGCGGTTCTGTCGTTCTTTGCGTTAGCCGTGGTGATAGCAACGATCATGGTGTTTTGGTATACCCGTTGTGTTCGCTCTACTTTTCTAGTGGTATTTGCTTCCATTTTGGCCGTGGTGTGGCAACTGGGGATTTTGCCTACGTTAGGTTATGTGTTGGACCCTTATTCTATTTTGGTGCCGTTCCTGGTGTTTGCCATTGGTATGAGTCACGGCGCACAGAAAATGAATGGCATTATGCAAGATGTGGGACGAGGATTTAACAAATTAGTCGCGGCACGTTTTACCTTTAGACGCTTGTTTATGGCGGGTTTAACGGCATTACTTGCCGATGCGGTTGGCTTTGCTGTTCTCCTTGTTATCGATATTAAAGTGATTCAAGAATTGGCGATTGCGGCTTCTATTGGTGTCGCGGTGCTCATCTTCACTAACTTGATTCTGTTACCCATCATGCTTTCTTATGTTGGTGTTGGTAAAAAAGCCGCACAGCGTAGTGTAGTGAATGACATTAATGACGACAGCACGAAAAAAATGCCTGCGTTGTGGGTATTCCTGGATAAGTTCACTCAGCGTAAATGGGCAACTGGGGCGTTAATCGGTGGTTTTGTACTTGCCGTAGGAGCCTTTGTGTTGAGTACACAACTCAAGATTGGTGATCTGGATCAGGGCGCACCAGAGTTGCGTCAAGACAGTCGTTATAACCAAGATGTCGCGTTTATGAATCAACATTATGGTGCTTCCAGCGACGTCATGGCGATTATGGTGAAGACGCCAGATGGTCAGTGTTCTCAGTATGATACGTTGAATAAAATAGACGCTCTTGAATGGCAATTACGCCAGTTACCTGGAGTGGAAACGACGAACTCTTTGGCCTTGTTGTCTCGACGTGTGTTGTCTGGCTTGAACGAAGGCAACCCTAAGTGGTACGAGTTTTTACCGAATCAAAGTATGTTGAATTACATTACAGCAGGCGCGCCACGTGGCTTATACAACAATGGCTGTAACCTGCTGACAGTGTATGTTTACCTGCAAGATCACAAGGCTGATACGCTGACGAACGTGGTGAATCACGTAGAAGCGTTTGCAAAAGACAACAACACTGACGATGTGCAGTTTTTATTGGCTGCTGGCAGTGCGGGGATTCAAGCCGCAACCAATATTTCGGTGAAAGCCGCTTGGTATCAGATGCTGTTCTTGGTTTATGGTGCTGTGGCGCTTTTGTCCCTGATTACTTTCCGTTCTTTCAAAGCCGTTGTGGTGGCGCTTCTGCCACTGATGCTGACGTCCATTATGGTAGAAGCCTTAATGGTGCAATTGGGCATGGGTGTGAAAGTAGCCACTTTGCCAGTGATTGCCCTAGGGGTCGGCATTGGTATCGATTATGCCTTGTATATTTTGTCTATTACTTTGGTCGGATTACGCCAAGGCACGAGCTTATCTCAGTCCTACTTAAGAGCCCTTAATTTCACCGGTAAAGTGGTGATGTTAACCGGCGTTACCTTGTCAGTAGGGGTCATTACCTGGATTGCCAGCCCGATTAAATTCCAAGCGGACATGGGCTTGTTGCTGGCCTTTATGTTCATTTGGAACATGTTAGGGGCGTTGATTCTTTTGCCTGCGCTTGCGCACTTTCTGCTTAAACCAAAATTCGCAGAGGCAGATAAGAGCAACGAGTCAGCCAAATGACGGATGTGGTTGAAACGAGCCTAGGTAACGTAACAGTGCTTTGTCATGTGAATGACATTGAAGAAGGGGCATCGAAGGGCTTTTTAGAAAACGACGCAGGGCACGATTTGTTTTTCGTCGTTAAGCAAGAAGGTCAGCTCTATGCTTGGCGCAATGCTTGTCCACATGTGGATGGCGCGCCAATGGCATGGCGCAAAGATGCCTATATGGATGCCCAAAAAATCCACGTTACCTGCCATGCTCATGGGGCATTGTTTGAACCTAAAACAGGTTTATGTATTCAAGGTCCTTGTCTTGGACAGAGATTAGAGAAAATTCCATTGCATGTGAGTGAAGCCGGTGAGGTTTCTATTTTATTCGCGGATATTCATTCACGAAACGGGTTATAACAAAAATAAGGAGTCATCAGATGGCTGCAGTAAATAGAGTATTGGTCATTGGTGGTGGTTTTTCGGGGATGGCCGCCGCGATCAAGATGCGTCAGCATGGCATTGAAGTCGATCTGGTTGAAATTGACCCAGAATGGTGTGAGCTGGGTGCCGGTATCACCATTGGCGGTGCGACGTTACGTGCCTTGGATGATCTGGGTTTATACGATCAAGTAACGGAGCAAGGGTGTGTGACGGATGGCTTAGCTGTGCATTTAGCACATGGCCCTTTGTTGATGGAAATCCCAACGCCTAGCCCAGCAGATTCACGAGTCGGCGGCAGTGGCGGCATTTTTCGACCAACGTTAGCGCGCATTATGTCAAGCGCGACACTTGACGCCGGTGTCAATGTGCGTACGGGTTGTACCTATACTGAGATCAAACAAACCGCCACCAGTGCCACGGTCACCTTTACCGATGGCACCACGCAAACTTATGACCTAGTGGTGGGCGCTGACGGTGTTCACTCCACCATCCGCAAAGAATTCTTCCCTGAAGAGCCAGAGCCTGAATACATAGGTCAGGGAGTGTGGCGCGCCATTATGCCGCGTCCAGCAGAGATTGATCATGTTCATATGTGGATGGGTAACCACCTTAAGTTGGGCGTAAACCCAGTATCTGATACCCATATGTACATGTTTATTACCGAAGATCGTCCAACCAAGGAACACATAGATAGAGCCACTTGGCCACAAGTGTTTGCAGGGTTAATGGAAGAGTTTCCAAACCCGACGGTTAGGGCGTTAATTCCTCATGCACTGGAAGAAGGGGCGAATATTGACTATCGCCCGTTAGCCAATCTTTTAGTGAAAGCCCCTTGGAATCGTGGACGTTTAATCATGATTGGCGATACGGTCGCTGCCACTACGCCACACCTTGCATCCGGTGCGGGCATCGGCATTGAAAGCGGGATTGTATTAGCTGATGAATTGGCTGCGAACGACGATTTTCAAACCGCGCTGGATAAATTTCATGAGCGTCGTTGGGAGCGTTGCCGCATGGTGGTCGAAAATTCAGCGCGTTTGTGTCACATCGAAATTAATGGTGGTGATAAAACCGAGCACTCAAAAATCATGGGGCAATCCATGATGGTATTAAGTCAGCCTATTTAATGAATTGGCTCCCTTGGGTGGCGTGATAATGTCTGTTTTTGATCGCTGCCATTTTTTATTCCTGAGATTCACATAGCAACTGCCTAGGTTGCTTTTCCAACAAAAGGGTTAGGTCATGAACTTTCCTGACATTTACCGAGTCGTAACGGGTCATGATGAAAACGGCCAAGCCATTATTGTCGAAAACGGTCCTCTTAAAACCGTAATGGATCTTGACGCTGTGCCAGGAACTCAATTTCACGAAGTGTGGAGTACCAGTGAGTCGCCTGCGGTCATCAGCAAAACACACATTGATCCAACGCTTGGCTCTGTGGTGTTACCACCGCCGCAACAGGGTACACGGCTTCGTTTTGTTGATATTCCACCGGATACTGAGGCGTTCCTGAATCAGGGGCAGAGCAAGATGAAAGGCATGTTTTCAAGCGTTGGGGATGAAAATCTCTCGACGGTACAAGC
This sequence comes from Marinomonas sp. TW1, assembly GCF_001625355.1. Classification (GTDB taxonomy): domain Bacteria; phylum Pseudomonadota; class Gammaproteobacteria; order Pseudomonadales; family Marinomonadaceae; genus Marinomonas. Next base: position 141,090 of record NZ_JSEE01000001.1, on the reverse strand, counting down.
TGATTCTCCCCATCCCTTGATGCACCGTACCGAATCCGTGGACTATGGCATTGTGATCGAAGGGGAATTAACCCTCATTGTCGACCAAGATGAAGCGCTTTTGACGCCTGGTAGTGTGGTAATACAGCGTGGCACCAATCATGCGTGGGCCAATCGTTCGGGAAACATATGTCGTATTTTATTCATCCTAGTGGATGGGCAATACGACGATGAGCTGGCCAAAGTATTAGTTTAAGAAGGAAGAATAGTATGAAATTCGCAACCCTAGCCAATGGCACCCTAGACGGTCGTTTAGTAGTGGTATCCAAAAACCTTAGTAAAGCCGTGGATGCTTCGGCGATATCGCCAAACTTATTATCTGCGGTACAAAACTGGCAGGAAAAAGAGGCTGAATTACAGGCCTTGTATGATGCATTAAATGCCGGTCAGCTAAAAGAGGCGTTTGATTTTGACCCTTCCGTTTGTCTCGCTCCCTTGCCAAGAAGCCCACAATGGTTAGACGCCTCGGCGTTTTTAAATCATGGCAAATTGATGGAAGAAGCCTTTAATACTGATCCTATTGCAGATTTTGATACCATTCCGGTGATGTATCAAGGTGCCAGTGATGACTTCCAAGGCCCAACGGTAGACATTGCCATGCCCAGTGAAGCCGATGGCATCGACTTTGAAGGCGAATTTGGGGTGGTCATGGCCGAAGTACCTATGTCAGCAACCCCCGAAGAAGCCGCCAAATCGATACGCTTGATAGTGCAGATTAACGACTGGAGCTTACGCGCCCTTGGGCCTCGTGAAATGAATTCAGGTTTTGGCTTCTTACAAGCCAAACCTTCTTCTAGCTTCGCACCTGTGGCGGTGACGCCTGACGAACTAGGTGATGCATGGGCAAATGGCCGAGTGAACATGCCATTACACGTAAGTTGGAATGGCGAGCGTTTTGGCGAACCCCACGGCAGCGAAATGAACTTCTCCTTCCCGCAACTAATGGCACATGCCGCTCGTAGTCGCAAACTCACCGCAGGTTGCATTATAGGGTCTGGCACCGTATCGAACAGTGCGCGTGAAGCAGGTTCTGCCTGTATTTCTGAACGTCGAGTGATCGAAAAAATCGACTTAGGTGACATCAAAACTCAGTTTATGCGCTTTGGCGACACCGTACGCATGCAGGCCAAATTTGATGATGGCCGAGATGGACCATTTGGAGTGATCGAGCAAACAGTCGTAGAAAATCAGCGAAAAGGCTAACCAGATGCAGGTGGTGATTACCGGTGCCAATGGTTTTGTTGGTCAAGCTTTGGCGCAGCGGCTTTGTTCAGACGGTGCCATTGGCAAGAAGACGCTATCTCGTTTAACCCTATTAGATCGTCAATTTGATAAGGTGTCCGTTTTAGGCTCTGAACCGCAGGCGCTAGTGGTAGAGCGGCACAGTGGAGACCTCACCGATGATCTGTGGCTACGGGAAACCCTTGGCCACTCGCCAATCGAGGTCATTTTTCATTTGGCAAGCATTCCCGGTGGCATGGCGGAACAGAATGACAGCTTAGCGCGTAAGGTGAATATTGACGCCACCATGACCTTGCTGGAAATAAGTAAGGCGCAAACCGAAGCGGGCTTACAGAAGCCAGTCTTGGTGTTTGCCAGCAGCATTGCGGTATTTGGCATCATGCCCGACTTGGTGACTGACGACACACCACTCAAACCTCAGCTTAGCTATGGGGCGCATAAAGTGGTGGGTGAGGTGATGATCAATGACTTTAGCCGCCGCGGCTGGGTCGATGGTCGTTCCTTGCGTCTACCGGGAGTATTGGCACGACCTCCGGCAGAAACAGGGCAGTTATCGGCTTTTCTGAGCGATATTATTCGTGAGGTATCAAAGGGAAAGTCTTTCGTTTGTCCTATGTCTGAACAGGCGAAAACCTGGGCCTCGTCTTTACCGAACATCCTCGATAACCTGATACATGGGGCTGTAATAGAAGAAAGGACACTGAAGACAGACAGGGGTTTTACCTTGCCAACGCTGTATTTCAGCATGGCGCAATTGGTGTCCGCTATTGGCAGGGTTTATCATCAAAAAACCGATGATTTAGTCCGTTATGACCCCAATCCGCTGATTGAAAAACTGTTTGGTTGCTTTCCACCACTGGAAACCCCTTCTGCTGATGAAATGGGATTTCAACATGATGGGGATTTGAATAAACTAGTAGAACGAGCATTGCGTTGCTCTTAGGCGTTGATCTGAGATTTTCTTAATGTTTGCTGGGGCATGTGCCGTTGTTTAACGCGAGTCTAAGATCTGCTCTCTCTTAGTTCTTTTGCACCTTCCTCTAATAAACCTGCTAACCATCGTAATCCAGGGTCGTCATCTCGCACACTGTGCCATTGCATTCCTTCTATTAAATCTGGGAAGGTTACCCAGGTTTCATGCAGCTTAATTGGGTAAAGCCGAGCAAAGTGAAGGGCATAACGGCGGTGCATTGTCGCAAGGCGTTTTGTACCGACTATGGCTTGGCAAAGTGCGCCAAACTCAGGTAGTTGTACCGCTACACGACGTTTCCAGCCATTGCGGTCAATATAATAGTCCGCCACAGACGGTCGGCGTTCTGGACCAAAAGTGGCGACAGCGTGATCGCAAGCAAAGAAAGTCTCTTCATCGATTTCCTCGAAGCCCGCACCTTCCCAACTGATAACGACTTCATCATCTCGCCACAATTCGGTAAAGGTATGACCTGATAAGGCAAGCTTATCTACTGTCAACAAAAGGTCGATCTCAGCTCGATCGAAACGATCATTTGCTTGCTCGCTTGGAGGGACTATTTCGAAGCTGACAGCGGGTGCTAATGTGGCGGCTTTCACCACAACATTGGACAGCAAAATAGTGTAAGCGTAATCAGAGGCGGAGATAACAAAATGACGAGCCGTGGTGGCCGGGTCGAAATTTCCTGCTCGTGTGATTTCACCTCGAATCTGTAATAAGGCTCTGCGAACGGGGTCGGCGAGTGTTTCAGCCTTTGGCGTAAGGAACATTCTGCGCCCACGTTGCACAAGAAGCTCATCATTGAAATATTCTCGCAATCGCTTCAGCGCGCCGGTAACAGCTGGTTGGCTTAAATGTATGCGCCGGGCTGCTGCTGAGACGTGTCGCTCTTCAATCAGGGCCTCAAGAGCTACCAGTAAGTTTAAATCTAATCCGTCGAATCTCATCCGATTAATCTATCAGCCAAACTTATTGCTTGCAAGGATAATTATGATTGGACGCTTATAGGTCTTAAGTGAAAAAGTAGGATTATTCTCACATTAGTTGGCCTCTTTGTCCTCCTCAATGAGAGACATTGTATGTCTATATTTTCCTTTTGAAATGCGACAGTGAATTGTGTGTCAGTTTTAAAATGCGCGATGTCTGTCTTATAAAAATAATTATGATTAGGTTGAGTTTATGAGTACTGATTGTTGTTCGAATAACCATTTAATTTCGGTTAATCAAAAAGGTAAGCATTTAGTGGTGGATATTCATTGTCACTTAAATATCCCCGCGGCAGATGCGATTGTGCAGGCGAAGTACCCAGGGCCTCCGCCGGGTATCCATGAGTTTTCTAGTGCTAAGTCTAATGAAGTCAACAAGGCTCAGTTTTGTACCATAGGACCGACGCTAAATGACATTAGTCTGCGCATTGCGGACATGGATAAGCTTGGTGTGGATGTTCAAGTTATCTCACCAAATCCGGGTCAGTACTTTTACTATACTGATGCCGAAACTGGCTTAAAGGCTTCGCAAACCATTAATAATGGTATTGCCGAGGCGATTGCAACGAATCCAGAAAGATTTGTTGGCATGGGCACGGTTCCCATGCAAGACATTGACATGGCGATTGTAGAAATGACGCGCTGTGCAAAAGAACTTAATTTCCGCGGTATTGAGATAAATACCAATGTGAATGGCAAAGATTTACACGAAGAAGAATTAGGGCGCTTTTTTGCGGCAGCAGAAGAGCTGGATATTTTACTCTTTCTCCACCCACTCGGCTTTACCCATGCAAACCGTATGAAAGAGTATTACTTCAATAACCTGATCGGTAATCCACTTGAATCCACTCTGGCCGTCGGGCATTTGATTTTTGGTGGTGTATTGGATCGCTATCCGGGTCTAAAAATCTGTGTGGCGCATGGTGGCGGATACATTCCGGGTTATTGGGGACGCATGGATCATGGCTGGCGAGCTCGCCCTGATTGCAGTGAACATTGTAAAGAGCTGCCATCCAGTTATCTTCGTAAAATGTGGTTCGATACATTGGTGTTTGATAAGGCGCAGTTGCATTCTTTGGTGAGCACCCATGGTGCCGATCGCTTATGTTTAGGAAGTGATTACCCTTTTGATATGGCCGAGCCAAATCCGGTTGAGTTTCATAACCAGTTAGACGAAGAAGATAAAGCCAAAATATTAGGTTTAAATGCGGCGAGTTTATTGGGCTTAAAGGCAAAAAAATAGCCTGAAGAGTGATGAGAAAATACGTATTGTGCAAATAGACCTATCAGTATAACAAATACATAAACGGATTTTATTGTATTGGACGCTGATAGGTCTGGGCCTATATTCTTAGTGAAGTAGCATTAGGATTTTGTGAAATAAGGGGATCTTTCAGGCGTTCTCTCCTCTTTGATAGCACAAATGAAAATGACGAATAAAAATAAACCAATAAAAATAAAGGAGTCCTTTCTATTATGCGCCTAAAAAGCCCTCATCATGTGAAATTTCAGGTGCTGGATTTAGAGCAAACCGAAGTGTTTGCCCAAGATTTCGGCCTGTTAACAGTCGAACGGACTGATCAGCAACTTATTATGCGAACTGGCGGTGGTGATGCGTTTGCTTATGTTGCCAAAAAGGGCAATGAAGCCAAGTTTCTAGGTCTGGCTTTTGAAGTCGAAAGCAAAAATGATTTAGAAAGTGCCATAAGTGATCACGGTGCCAGTCCAATTCGTGAATTAACGACGCCTGGCGGTGGCATGGCTGTGACCTTAGTCGATCCAAATGGCTTGGAGATCGATCTTATTTATGGCATTCAGCGTATTAACCCAGAAGAAGCCTATAAGCATTTGGAGATGAATGCGCCAGGGCAATATACCCGTGAAGGACGTTTTGAACCTAAGCGTCCTATGGGGCCTGCTAAGTTATTCCGCCTCGGCCACGTTGGTTTATTTATACCCAGTTTTGCTGCGACCTTGCCGTTTTATAGAGACGTGTTAGGGCTTATTCCAAGTGATGTTTATCACATTCCTGGTCAACCGCAAGCGCAGATTGTTGGCTTTTGCCGCCTTGATCGTGGTGAAGAGTTAGTCGATCACCATGTTGTTGCGTTGATGCAAAGTCAAACTGGTGAAACCGCGTGTCATCACATCAGTTTTGAAGCACAAGACTTCGAAGCGCAGTTTATGACGCACCGTTATTTAGAATCTAAAGACTATGAATTGGTATGGGGCGTTGGACGTCACCCGCACGGGAGCCATATTTTTGATGTATGGCGCGACCCAGATCGCAATCGTTTTGAAACCTTCTCGGACACGGATTTATTAAAAGCCAGTGATGGATCTCGTGTGCACAACATAGCTGAAGTCGAAATGGATGTATGGCGTTCAGATCCACCTGATCGTTATTTTGAATAATCTCCATTGACGAGCAATATAATATAGGAAACGTTATGAGTAAATTTATGATGGGCAATGTAAAGCCCGCAGTAGAGCCTGAAAATATTAACCCAGTAACAGGCTTGGTTGAAGGCACTTTTGGTATTGGTACTTATCAGGTAAAAGGCGAAAAAGCCTTTCCAGGTTTGGTTTTACCCAATGGTGATGTGCTAGATGTATCAGATCGTTATGTCGATACCCATGCTATTTTTGATGATTGGGAAAATGCCCTAGTTTGGCTGAAAGAGCTCGCTGCAAAACAAGATCGTCCGGCTAAATCCTTTACCGAATTAAATATCCTACCGGTTCTAGCGCACCCTAACTTTATTTGTGCCGCGTCTAACTATCGTCAGCATGTTGCTGAGATGATGACCTTTAACAAATTTAACCAAGACAAGCGTTTACCGGGTGAAGATGATGAAGCTTTCTTCGCACGTAATTACGCGGAAGTTGACCGTCGTGGTCGTGAAGGGACACCATTCTTCTTTACGGGTTTGCATTCTTCTTTATGTGGTCCAAATGACGATGTGCCATTACCTCTAATCGGTCAACAGCCTGATTGGGAATTAGAGCTTGGCTTCATCTTGGGTAAAGGTGAGCGTTATTCAAGCCCTGAAACGGCAGAAGACATGATCGCCGCCTATGTCATGGTGAACGATATTGGGACGGTGGATGAATTCAAACGTGCGGATATTAAATTTAACTTTGACTGGGTGAGTAAATTCCAGCCTAACTTCAAGCCATTTGGCCCTTTTGCTGTGCCAAAAGAGTTTGTTGATCGTAACAAGATGCAAATTAGACTGAATGTGAATGGTGAGAAACGTCAGGACTGGCCTGCAGAAGATATGATTTTTGGTCCTGCACAAGTGCTTTCTCATGCGTCTGAGCGTCTGAGATTATTGCCTGGGGATCTTTTCATTATGGGATCGCCTCCAGGTAATGCGGCAAACCATGGCGGAGCATGGCTTAAAGAAGGTGATGTTATGGAGAGCTCTATTACCTATCTTGGTCGTCAACGCAATAATATTGTTAAGGAAGACACAGAAGGTAAATCTGTGACGTACGGCGCTTTCAAAACGGAATGGTAAGTTTAGACTGATTATCAATGATGGCTGAGTGTCTGCTCCTCTAGAAGACTTTTATTCTCTAGTTGTGGCAGACATTTAGTGCGGTTTATGGATGAACGGTTCGCGCATTGAAGTGTATAGACATAAAAAAAACAGAATACGGTCCGTATTCTGTTTTTTCGTTTTATAGAATGGTATTAATCGAAAATCGCCACCGCACGGATAAAGCCGGCAGAGCCATTTTTGATTTTATAAGGGAAGCAAGACACCATGAAACCGTTGGCTGGTAAGCTTTCTAGGTTAGACAGTTTCTCCATTTGCCCATAGCCAATGTCACGTCCGGCTTTGTGGCCCTCCCAAATAATCGAAGCATCCCCTGACTCAGCAAATTTCTCACGAGTATATTTAAAGGGGGCGTCCCAGCTCCAAGCATCTGTACCGACTATTCGTACGCCACGTTCTAACAGGTACATGGTGGCTTCGCGACCCATGCCAACGCCAGCCTCTAAGTAGCCCGCTTCACCGTAAATTGCCCCGGCACGGGTATTAACTAATACAATATCGAGTGGTTGCAGTTTGTGTTTGATGCGTTTTAGTTCGGCTTCGACTTCTGCGGCCGTAATAATATGACCATCACGAAACTTACGAAAATCCAGTTTCACACCGGGTTGTAGGCACCAATCTAAAGGGAGTTTGTCGATACCGTACGCGGGTTTGCCGCCATCTGTGGTAGATGCATAGTGCCAAGGTGCGTCCATGTGGGTGCCGTTGTGGGCACTCATGACCATTTTTTCGACGGCCCAAGCCTCGTTGCCTGGCATGTCTTCTTTTTTAAGGCCAGGGAACATGTTCGCCATTTCCGGCCAACCCTCTTGATGATCTGTGTATTCGATTTTAGGCAGCAGTGGTGGTGGATCGGTATAAGGGTTGTTGTCTAAGGAGACAGATAAATCGACAATACGTCGGGTGTTGGATGGTTTCATTATTCTCTATACCTCTTTTTATTATTGCGCCGTTGGTGAGTGGCAATGGCGTTAACGAATGTCTCTCTCATAATAAGGAAAAAATATCTTTCAATTAAGTTGATAATAACCACGCAAACTGTGGATATTATCAACTTGACTTTTTTTGTGATGGGGTGTTTATTCGGTTCTCGTTGGTGGGTTTTCCGCAGCGAGCATGGCATCAATTTTTCTTCGTGCTTGGATAGCGGCCTTATCAGCGCCCACGATCAGTTCTCTCTGAAATTGTGCTGCTTGATCTATTCTGAGTTCCATATCTTCAATGGCGTCCACATCTTGTTGGCGGACCTGCATTTCAGACTCATATTGAAACTTGTCTAGCCATTCATCACCTTGTCTAAAATTACGCGTAGAAAAGCCAAAGTAGTGAGTCGTGGTTTCCGTCTCAGGTGTTAAGCCGTGCAAGATGGCCAAATGACCTAATTCCTTAGGCACATCCTCTCTACCGGGTATTTGGGTGATGGTTGGCATACTGGTTTTGACCAGTTCAGGGCCATAAAAATCGCTTAAATGCACGAAATCGGCGAGACCTTCGTATGCGGCCTCTTTACCAAAAAGAGTTTCTAAGAAAGGATTCCAAGGCATTTTTCCATTTCGAAAAATACGATAACTTTCATCGCGTTCTTCAGTGACCATGGGGATTTTTTTCAAGGTATCGCCACCTTTTCCTAACTGTTGGTGTATGTAAGGTAGATGGGTCAGATCCATTAGGTTGTCGACCAATAATTGTGAGCGGCCTTTTACATGGAAGTAATTTTCTGAGCTGTAGTAAGTGTCAGGGTTGTCTAAACCGAAATCATGGTATGGCGGAATCAGATTGGTATCGCATTTTTCTATGTCTCCCATCCAAATCCAACAAATTGGGCCACGTTCCTCTAGTGGGTAAACGGGCTGGCAGAAACTCTTAGGCACCGTATCTTGTGAGGGTATTTCAACACAGTCGCCATTATCCGCAAATTTAAAGCCATGATACCCACAAACAATGTGATCGCCTTCCACGTGACCTTTGACTAAAGAAAAATAACGGTGCGGACACAATCCGTACATGGCCACGGGCGTACCATCTTCTTTGCGATACATAACAATGGGTTTGCTGTGTATTGTTCGTTCCATGGGCTCGCGCGCGATCTCGTTAGAGAACGCGGCCATATACCAGCGGTTTTTGACAATGGAAGTGTCGTATTTGAATGGGTACATCAGATAAACCTCTTTATATTTATAATGACAAATCACGGTCTGCCCAGTGTGATTTGTTCGAGTCTGGCTATCGTCTTTTGAGGTGCTTAGAAAAGACAAAGAAAGGTTGGTTTCGCGATTAAGCGATTTCTAGTCTAGAGCCTCACCAAAGAATAATATATGCTGTTTATACCTATATTTCGGCTAAATACTCTCATTATGGACTTGCTTGGTGATGTTCTGCGTTCGTTAAATGTGTTTTCTCACTCTATGGGGACGTTTAGCTTAGGGCGTTCTAACACGCTCTCTTTGTCTGAATTTCCATCTAACTTTGTTTATATGTTTTCCAATAGAGGTGGCGATTTTTGGGTGCAAGTGGAAGGCTGTGAAGCGTGTCAATTGGAAGTTGGGGATTCCATTTTAATTTTGGGTGGTCGCGCGCATCGTTTTGGTATGTCGTTAGAAGGGGAGTCGCAGGCATTTGGGGAGATTTGGAAAGCCAACAATTTGCCTGAATTCGGTGAAATTCGAAATAAACCCATTCACCTAGCAGTGGGCAACCCTGATGATGCGGTGTCGCTTTTGTCCATGGCGTTTACGGTTGATGAGCCGCAGCAACATTCATTATTAAGATTACTGCCGCCTTATATTTTGATTCCCAAAGGGGGGCAATTAGATACTTGGGTAAACGCCGCCGATGTTTTTTGTCAGCAAGAGTTTGACCAGAATACGTCTGGCTTTAGTGCATCCGCCCTGTATTTAACTCATTTGATATTTGGCGAGTGTATTCGTTCTTATATTAATGCGACGGATCTTGCGCAAGTGAGCTGGATGCGAGGCTTGTCTGATAGTCGAATTGGTCTAGCCTTGTCTATTATGCATACCCGTTGTGAGGAGCCATGGAGTGCCGTTGCTATGGCTGCAGAGGTGGGGATGTCGCGGGCCAGCTTTGCACGTACGTTTAAGTCATTAGTGGGTCAGTCACCGATGGATTATTTAACGGATTGTCGAATGCAAAGAGCCGCGCAGTATCTACTCAGCGGAAATTTTGCCATTGGTTACATTTCGGAGCTGATTGGATACCATTCTGAAAGAGCGTTCAGACAAGCCTTTATGCAACGCTTTGGTGTGACGCCTCGGGATTACCGAAAGCAAGAGCAAAAAATATAGTGCCTAGCCTTTGAGTATCCTTGTCGGTACTAAGGCTAGGAATGAAAGGGGTTGTCAGTTGTCCGCCTGTTAGAGATCGAGTGTCAAAGAATCACTGATTGCTCTGGAGCAACAAGGTGTAAATTGATCGTTCTTCGATTTTTCGTCATCCGATAAAAAGTCATCTCGATGGTCTGGCACACCGGCTGTTACCTTGGTTAAGCAGGCACCACAGATGCCCATTTCACAAGAGACATCCACAGTAACACCAGCAGCATCGATGGCTTCTAGAGCGGTTTGATCCGCTGCGACGTCTATTTCCAAACCAGAACGACTTAAAATGAGTTTAAACGCTTGGTCGCCTGATTCTGAGGCTTTTGGCTCTGCCTTAAAGACTTCTTTGTGCAGGTTTTCTTCTTTCCAAGAGTTTGCTCTTGCGCTGTCAAAAATATAATCCATATAGCCCACTGGGCCACAGGTGTATAGATGTGTGTTGTCAGTAAAAGAGCTTAAGGCTTTATTGACAGCGTCATGACTTTCTTCTTTTGTGTTGTCACAGTAAAAGAATACCTTGGATGCAAATGAGCAATGACTGAGTTGTTCATAAAATGCCGTGTCGGCTTTCGATCTAGTGTGATAGTGCAGCTCAAAATCCACTCCAAGGTTATTCAGTTCAATGGCCATGGACATGATAGGCGTAATGCCAATACCACCAGCAAAAAGCATTACTTTCTCGCTTTTTACATTCAGTGGGAAGAGATTGCGAGGTTCAGAAATGCGGATTTTGTCGCCAATTTGAACATGATTGTGAAGGGCGACTGATCCCCCTCGGGATTGATCGTCATTTAACACCGCAATTTTGTAGAATTCGTCAGAGTTAGGGTGGTTAATCAAAGAATATTGGCGGATTAAACCTTCTGCAATGTGTACATCGACATGGCTACCGGTTTCAAAAGCCGGCATTTTTTCCCCGTCTTCACGTACTAACTCGAAACTGGCAATGTTTGGGGTTTCAAGTATTTTATTTCGAATAATAACGTTAAGCATTATGTGCTACTTCCTTTCTTTCTTTGCCTAGCTTAAATAGGGCTGATTCAGTCGAAAAAGAGTATGGCAGAGACAAAACTCATGACTTCATTTGATGTGTCTTTAAAAGGTATCAGTGACCGAGGGTACGGATAAAAGGTGTCATCGGTCACTGATATGGCGGTTAGGCCTCTTCTAAAGGTGCATCTTCCACAGCCAGCATAGCTTCAATTTTTCGGCGTACTTGCACAGCGGGTTTGTCTGCCGCAACCAATAATTCTCGTTGTTGTGTTACGGCAAAATCCAATCGTTTTTCCACGGCATTAATTGCTACAACGTCTTGGCCACGAATTTTCTGATCGGCTGCGAGTTGGAAATTATCCAATGCTTCATCGCCGAGTCGGAAATTACGCGTAGAAAAACCAAAATAATGCGTCGTGTTATCGGTTTCAGGGGTGATGCCATGGAGAATCATCAAGGTGCCCAGTTCTTTAGGAACTTCTGTTTTACCTGGAACCGCTGAGATAATAGGGAGGCTGGTTGAAATAAATTCAGGTCCGTAGAAATCACTTCGAATGGAGAAGTCACACAAACCTTCAAATTGTGCTTCTGGACCAAACACCAGTTTGAAGTAGTCATTCCAAGGTGCTTTACCATGTCTCAGAACACGGTAGCTTCTTTCGTGTTCTTCTGTGACCAATGGAATTTTTGCCATCGCATCCTTACCATCAACATGATGATGAACATACGGCAAATGGGTAAGGTCCATTAAGTTATCAACCAATAATTGCGAGCGGCCATCAATGTGAAAGTAGTTTGCCGAATGGAAATCCCAGCCTGGCTGGTCCAAACCAAAATCGTCATAAGGTGGTATTAAATCTGTGTCACATTTGTCTTCATCACCCATCCAAATCCAGCATATTGGGCCACGTTCAACAAGTTTATACACTGGCTGACACATTTTTCCAGTGACTTTGTCTTGTGAGGGGATATCAATGCAATCGCCGTTATCGGCAAATTTAAAACCGTGATAACCACATACAATGGCATCGCCCTCTACTCGTCCTTCTACTAAAGGCAAATAGCGATGCGGACAGAGTCCATACATGGCCACAGGTGTTCCATCTTCTTTACGATACATAACAACTGGCTTGTTAAGCATGGTGCGTTCCATTGGCTCACGGGTAATCTCAGTCGAGAACGCGGCCATGTACCAACGGTTTTTCACGATAGATTGTTTATATTTGAATGGATACATAATGATAATATTCCTGTCTTTATTTTTATAATATCGGTGGCGACTTCCTGCCCGGAGTGACCTGACCAAGAAAAAGTCACATATGAAATGGGAGGCCCATGTTAGACATGGTGGCAATGCGATAACCTTACTTTTCCTAATGCCATATGTGATTTTTCAGCAATATAGCAATGCAAATCACGATGCACCAATCCTTAACAGCGTTGGTTGGTATCGATAAATTCAATACTAGATCAAGGTCGCTAGGCACCAGCTTCACAGCATTGCTCCAAAAATCAGTTAAAAAGACGGTACGCATTGACGCAAAGGCATCTTTAAAATAGATTAATTAGATCCCTATATAACGATAAAAATGATGGTGGAAAATATGCGCTTTAGAGGTCTTGATTTAAATCTATTGGTCGCGTTGGACGCGCTTATTACGGAGCGAAATATTACCCGTGCTGGCGAGCGTATTCATTTGAGCCAATCGGGCATGAGCTCCGCCGTGTCGCGATTACGACAATACTTTGACGATGAATTGTTTGTCTTGGTGGGGCGAGATTTGGTTCCCACACAATTAGCGGAAAGCCTAGCAAAACCCGTTAGGCATATTCTTGTTGAGATGGAAAACACCATCATTAATCAACCGAAATTTGACCCAACAACGGATGATCGCTGTTATAAAATTGTCGCCTCAGAGCTGACGACCATGGTGTTAATCACGAAAGTCATTAGTTTGCTGGCTCAAGAAGCGCCTAATATACGTCTAGAATTATTGGCAACCAGCGAGACTGAGCTACTCGACAAAGGCGGGGTTGATCTAATATTCATTCCACGCCAATTTGCTTTGGAAGATCACCCGTACGATGAAATATATCAAGAAGGGTATAAATGCATTTGCTGGGAAGGCAATACCTCAATTGGTGACAAAATCACCTTTGAAGACTACCAAACCGCTGGCCATGTTGTGGTGAGTTATGGCAAGCAGCAGTCACCAGCCTTTGATGGCTGGTTTATGAATAATTATGGCGTCAGTCGAAAAATCGAAATTACCACCACCAATTTACTGGCGCCGCCAGTGCTGATCATAGGCACTCAGCGTATCGCAACGGTCCATAGCCGGCTCGCGAATATAGTGCGTAAATCCTTGCCCATTAAAATTCTGGAACCGCCCATGAGCATTCCTATGTTAACGCAAACCATGCAGTACCATCGTAATCGCGAGAACGACGTAGGACTGACTTGGTTACGAAAACTCATTGTAGACGTTGCCAAGACGATTTAAGGTGCTTGTAATCGTCGCCAGACTAAACAAAGTTAACCACAAAACGTATTGGAACAAGCGGAAAACTATAAAAAGTATCGGGCTTAAGCATTTATCAGGGAGATAAGATGAACAACAAGCAATACGCAAAAACGATTGAGCTGTTCTTGATGGATGGCGACCAGTTAACCGAGATCAAACAAACACAATGGCACCTCGCGGACACGCTGGTGGCACAGGCTTTGTAACCAAGGAGGGTTTCTATGAGCGAACTTTATAATGTTTATTGTGATGAATCTTGTCACTTAGAAAATGATGGCATTAACGTGATGACGTTGGGGGCGCTTTGGTGTCCTGTGACCAAACGAGTTGAAATATCCAAACGGCTTCGAGAGATTAAGGTAAAACATGGATTGTCAGCAGATTTTGAAATTAAATGGACTAAGGTAAGTAAAGGAAGGTTGGACTTTTATCTTGATGTCATTGATTACTTTTTTGATGACGATGATTGTCACTTTAGAGGTTTAGTCGTACCTGATAAAACAGTCCTTAATCATCATAGTTTTGGTCAAACTCATGATGATTGGTACTACAAAATGTACTTTGTTATGTTGAAAAGTATTTTTGATCCAGAATCAAAATACCGTGTCTACATTGATATTAAAGATACGTTGGGTCATGAAAAAATTGCTAAGTTGCACGATGTTGTTTGCAATAGCCATTATGATTTTTCTCAGCATATGATAGAAAAAATGCAGCGTATTCATTCTCATGAAGCAGAACAGCTTCAATTGGCAGATTTGTTGATAGGTGCATTAGCCTATTTACATCGAGGCCTCACAACGAATCAAGCGAAGCTTGATTTAATATCAAGAATTAAAGAGCGTAGTGGTTATCAATTAACGCGCAATACTTTGATTAGAGAAAGTAAGTTTAATCTTTTAATTTGGAATGGACAGGGAGTTTCCTAATGACACGGGCATGGCTGCCAGATTTGGTCTTATTTAATGATTACGATGGAGATTGGAATCGTTATTTAAACGCTATCTATACATATTTTAAAGCAGATTTTGTCATATCAAAGCCTATTTTTCGTGGCGTTAGGTTAGGGCTAAAGCGTTACCCTGAATATGATGGAAAGTCTGCGACTTTCTGGCATATGACTAGTACGGGGGATGATGAAAGTGAAAGAATACCTGATTTTCGTCGTTGCGAGCGCATTCGTTGGCCAAAGCCAATTATTGAAAACGATCAACATTCATCTTTAAAAGTGTGGGCTGAGCTAAAAGGTAAAAATAAGCGAATTCATATTTGGTATGAGCAAGAAGGATATTTGGTTGTACTAGATGATAGAGGCGATTATATTCTGCCTTGGACTGCATTTTATGTTGAGCGTGAACATGAAAGAAGGAAGTACAATAAACGTTGGGAACGAAATAAAGATAATGTATAGGAAGCAACTAAGAAAAGCTGACCTCGTCCTCTTACGAGGACGGTGTCGTAACTCCTTCTACACATGGTAGATGAGATGTGTGAATCTTAGCTATATGAGTCAATATTTGCAAGTAATTCGTTTTAAGCAGGATGGGACGTGTGTTTCTTGATAATTAACTATCAGTAAAGTTTTGCGCAAAAAGTACAATCGTGAGCAATTAGAGGCTATTGTAGGTTTACGATAGTTAAGGAGATGAAAAATGCTAATGATCAAAAAAGAAAAAGTGAAATCGACGCCTTTTTCTGATTTTTTCCGACATGCTAAGTCTGCTGAAAAGCGCCAGTTTTTTGATAGGATCGCAAAAAAAGCGATTGAAGAGCAGCAACAAATGCTTGAAAAAGCTAAGAAAATGCCACAATAAATGGCGGTATTATTTAGAAAAGAGCCGCTTAGCAGCGGCTTTTTAGTTTGTAAAATTGATTGTGCTAAGGCAAGAAAGGGCTTTCGCTCTTTGTGCTGTTAGAGCTCTTCGATTTTAAATTCGCTGTAGCCTTCGTAGTAGTAACTCACATCTATGCCTTTCACAAACACCGCGCGGTTGCTATAAAAACGCTCTCATATCCTCCCATTTTACATTTGTAAGTTAGTACAAAGCTCTGAAAAGACTCTTCTCTATCAATGCCTTGTCATCAAAAATATGCACCAGCTATTTTATTCCCCGTTTGTTACTGGATGTGCTGGTCATATGGCAGGGGAATGTGATGATATTAAGCGCTGATATGCGGGCATAAAAAAACACGGTCTACCTTTTGTGGTTTACCGTGTTTTTTATTTTATGCTTTGCTTAGAGAGTACTTTTACTTAGAGCGTTTTTGATAAGCGGCTGTTAGTCAAAAATCGCGACGGCGCGGATAAAGCCCGCTGAGCCATTTTTGATTTTATAAGGGAAGCAAGACACCATGAAGCCATCCGCAGGTAGGCTTTTTACGGAACTTATTTACCATGTTTAGTCTAAGAAATGAGGTCTATACTTTACGATCTGACTTCATCTGTTGTGAGTGGCTTTTTATGTGTCTAAACGTAATGTTTCGAAGTTATTTTTTGCATATTGTATTGCGCATGAAATACATGCTGGTAATATCATGAGACGGGACTCTATAATAGAAACGTATAAAGTGATCAATCGTATATTCCAATAAAAATAATAATGGAGATTATTATGACTACCTCATCTAAAGGTTTGTTTAAAGCAAGTGTTGTTGCCGTATCCGTTGCAGCAGCGTCCAGTGCCTATTCAGCTGGTTTTGCTTTAAACGACCACAGTGCGACCGCTTCTGGTGCAGCGCTTGCTGGTGCTGCCGCTTCGACTAGTGACATTTCTTTTAGCTTCTGGAACCCTGCGCTGTTTACAAATGCTGAGAGTACGACATTCATGGCCTCTGGTGCTTATGTTATGCCGAGTATGGATGTGGATTTAAATTCAGCAGAAGATGCAAGATTTACTTATACTTCAGGGGGGCTTCCCTCGCAAGATATATCCTCTGATGGTGTTACTCAGGATTCTGTTGATGATACCTTAGTGCCTTCTCTCTATTTTGCTAAGCCAATATCTGATAAAACGGTTGCTGGTATTTCATTAAATGTTCCTTTTGGTCTGTCTGGTGACTATGGTCAAGAGTGGGCCGGACGTTTCCATGCGACTGAAACAGGCATTCAAGATATTGCTCTGAGTTTTGCTTTAGCACATCGAGTATCCGAAAAACTTTCTGTTGGTGCAAGTTTACAACTTCATCAAGCCGAAGTCGTACTTGAGTCTGCAGTTGGTTTTAGTGGGACCGAAGGAATTGGTCGTATTGAAGCAGACGCAACAGGTGTAGGTTTTAGTTTAGGTGTAATGTTTGAGCCCGTTAAAGGGACTAGACTCGGTGCGGGTTATCGAAGCGAAGTTGATTTCGATTTTGAGGGTGATGTTAAATATTCTGATGTGCCTGCTGCTATTGTGGCTGGTGTTGGTACTGTTGATGCAGATGTTACTGACTCAATTACTTTTCCATCAGTATTAACTTTGAGTGTCGAGCATGACCTTTCCGATAAATTGACGCTTGGTCTTTCTGCTATTCGTACTGGATGGGGCTCGATGGATGGTATCAACATTGATTTTGATAGTAATCAGCCAAATTCAGTGTTAACTTTCGGCTTTGAAGATCAGTGGATGTATTCTGCCGGTGTAAACTATGTTTACTCTGATAAGTTAACCCTACGTACTGGTATTGCAATGGATAATTCCCCTGTGACGGATGAATACCGCTCAGCGCGTACGCCAGATGGCGATCGTAAGTGGATCTCAGTTGGTGCAACTTATGACTTCAACGATATGACCTCGGCAAGCTTTGCTTTCACTCATGTCATGATTGAAGATGTATCTGTCGATCGTGATTTCACTGGCTCGGGTGAAGAGGATCAGGGGCGTGGTACATTAAACGCAGACTATGAATCTTCTGCAAACGTTTTCTCCGCGTCTGTTAGCATGGCGTTCTAATCTGCATTGATTCTACTCAATATAAAACCAGAGCCTAGGCTCTGGTTTTTTTTGCTCTGAATTTAGTCAGTCATGGTCTTGTTATTGGATTCAATGATTATTTTTACATAGATAAATGGAAAGTCTTTGGTGAAGAGGTGACTCTGTATTTTGCTAGGAAGATGTGATCGTTCTGTGCTGAGAGGCTAAGCGAATAAGTACTTAGTTAAAGGCAGATGTGTCTGATGATGGTATGAATGAAGTGGTAAAGGATGCGGTGTTAGATGGCGGATTAATACACCATTCTATGTTGTTTGGCTTTTTCGTGGCCATTGGCTGTCCAGTCCGAAAGCGGTGACGGCTTGGCGTAATAATAGCCTTGTAGGGTATGGCAGCCAAGGGCAATAAGCAGAGTTGCTTGTTCTTTGGTTTCAATGCCTTCCGCAACGACTTGCATATTAAGTGAATTAGCTAATTGGATGGTGGATTTGACGATATCAACATGTCGTTGGTCTTGCGGTAAGGGTGACACAAAGCGACGGTCAATTTTCAGTATGTTGGCCGGAATGTCGACCAATTGTCCAAGAGAGGCTTGGCCTGTTCCAAAGTCATCAATGGCAATGGAGTAGCCATATTGCGACAAACTGCGTAAGCGTTTATGTATCAATGGATGGGTCATGACCGAGCTGGTTTCTGTGATCTCTAGCTCCAACATGTCTCTTAACCAAGGATTGTCTGCAATCAGGGTCATTAATAAAGCAAAAAACGCGTCATTCATCAGTTCCTGTCCGGCTAAGTTTAGTGCAATGGGCGTTCTGATGTGTTCTTTATGCCAAACAGTCAGGGTATCGACCAGTTCTCTGACGAGGTTTTCAGCCAATAATGGCAGCATGCCTAAATCTTCAGCCAGCTTGATAAACACCATTGGGGAAACAAACTCTCCCTCGTTATTCCAGCGGGCAAGGGCTTCAAAGGAGCGGACCTCGCCATTTGCGCTGACTTGAGGTTGCAACCAAATATCAATGTTTTTATTTTTAATGGCGGCACTAAGCTTTAAGCCTAGATTGTGTTCTCTGACCAGTTTGCTTTCTAGGCTGTGGTTGTAAAAAGAAAACTTATCTGTGCTGGTGGAATATTCTAATGCCATTTCACAGTGTTCTAATAATTCTTCAGCTGTTTTGCCATCGGTATGGTAATAAGAAATGCCGAGTTGGTAATCCATATTGAGTTTCTGACCATCGAGCATCAGCTGGGCTGGTAATAAAGACTGGATTAAGGTTGTCAGGTTTTTTTGGATCAAATGCGTTTGGCTTAGAGGCACAAAGCAGGCAAATTTTATACCGCGAAGACGACCCACAATGGCTTGATTTGAGAGCTTACTCTGTAGGGATTTGGAAAAGTTGAGAATGATTTTATTGGCATTGTCTTTGCCGTATTGCTTATTGAGTAGTTTGAACTGACTGATACGAATAATAAACATAGCGCCGGTTAAGTGATGCTCTTGCTCATTAATCTTCATGTTGACCTGGCGGCAAAAGTTTAAGTGATTAGGCAGCAAGGTTAGTAGATCAAAGTGCGCGAGTCGGCTGTTGGTTTGCTGAGAGCTTTCTAGTTTCTGCTGAATGGCGCGAAACTCGGTCATATTATCCAAGTGTAAAATATAATGACCATGATTAGTGAGAGAAGCGCGACGAACTTGAATGTGCGTGTCGGTGTCATGCTTGAGTGTGCATTCGGCTTTGTTAGATTGCCAGAAGAGCTTCGACTCATTATTAAGGGGAGAGAGCCAGTCACCCATTCGAGTACCGGAAAATGCGGTGCTGTCTTTTTGACCGAGTAATTTTTTAGCGAATTGATTCGCTTTTATCAACACGCCGCGCTGATCACACAACAGAGTGGGCGTGCCTGTATTCTCAAAGAATTCTTCGTACAACAGATAGTTTTCGTTGAGCTTGCGGTACAAGGCTCGCATACGAGCACTGTGGTTTTCTAACGAATGTATGATTTGTGAAACGGCCAAGGGCAAGCCAATATTCAGTGTCATAAAGGTTAGCAATTGGAAATAAAATGAAGAAGACTCATTAGAAGGTAAGCTGTCTAACCACTGTGTGGTGACGAAATAAAATGGTGCGAAATTGAGGGCCATCACCACTAAAGAAGCTTTAAAGCTAAACAGTAGTCGAGTAATTAATGGAATGGAATACAGCGCAATAAGGGCGTACTTCTCAGACTCTTGTTCTGGGTTGGTGAACAACATAATACCGCTCACAAGAATAAGCGATAAGACGAACAAGAAAGCGCCAGTTTGCGAGTGGTCTTTACTAAAGTACAGCAGTGCAAACAACACACATAAATATAAGCTATTCATTTCAAAGAAGAAAAGCTCACCATGGGTAAACAGCGAGTGTAACTCCGAAATGAAAAAAATACTGATGGTCAATGCAATCAGGATTCGAAGTATGCTCAGTTGAAAAGAGCCCTCGCTCTGTCCACTGGTGTGATCCGAATCGATAAAAAAATACTGCTTAAGAGAGTCTATCAACATTAATCAACTTCATAATGTAAAAAGAAAAAAGCCACATAATAGGGCTTGTTCTAGACATTACCGAAAAATACTGACTTTGACCATGCAAGAAATGGTTTATATTTAAATAATTATGTATTAATTTGCCGTAAATGGTTGTCCCAGTGAACTGTTGGGTGCTTCTTAATCAAATTAATGTGTTCACCGACTGGATTGCTGACATATTGATTGCCTGTCCCCGTTGTCAGAATAAATTCATGTGCATTGCCATGGGCAACCAAACCGCAAACGTCACGGCAATTATCAATGCCTAAAAAGGTTTTCGTGTCCACGTGCCAGTAGGCGACAAAACCGCCGCGAGGGGTGCTAATGGCCAATACGTCACCAGACTGATCAAAACACACGCTACCGCAATATTGTTTAAAACGGGCTCTTACTTGTTCTGGGATGGGTAAATAATCTAACTCGGGTTGATCAATGCGAGATAAGGCAACCAAGGGGACTTGGTCCCATAATGGACCTTGATATTGAAAACCAAGTGCCACCGTACCATGTTGATTAACATCTAAGTGACGAATGCTCAGCTGATGTAACTCTTTGGCGTTGGAGGCTTGGTTTAATGGTTTGCCATCCTTTAATGATAAATAGGTCACATTTGGTGACATGGTATCCAGATTAAGAACTTGGCGATCATTGTCTGGATGAGTTTTTAAGCCACCATTGGCAATGACCAGCACGTCGTCATTGAGTAAAACCGCTTCATGAGGACCAATGCCGTGGCTGGAATACACGTCTAAAATGTGGCCGCTTGGCCATTCGCGTATAAACACCTTACCATCACCAGAAGGGTAGTGATTTTCTTGCGTGATTAAGCGTTGACCATCACGGGTAAAGAGTGCATGACCATAAAAATGATGGTCTTTTTCTGGTTCAATTCGCAGGATTTTGTCATGACTTGCGACATTGAAAAAATCGATAAAAAAACCCGGTCGTCGAGCCACAATGCCAACAATGGCTTGGTTTGGATGGACAACCGGTGCGTGAGCGCGATCCGGCAATCTAGTTTGCCAAACAAGGTTACCTTTGGTGTTGAATAGGCCAAAAAAATGCTCTGATTTGCTCTGTGAGAAAGCCGAAGCAAATAAGCTTTTATCATCAGAGACGGCAATTGCAGCCCAAGACGGCGCGCTAGCAAGCGCCCCGCTCAGAGCTAAAAAACGGCGTCGAGATAACATCTTAATCTCCATCGCGACTATTAAAGCCAATCTGGAAGCCAAGTTGAGTGACCAGTTGGGTTAAATAGCTCTGGCTAGCCGAAATGGATTTGATCAGTGGTGTCGCCATCTCAATGCGTTGTGTTTTTGAGTAGCCAGATTGGAAATAATCCGCTGGCAGTTGCAGAGCCAGTTTTTGATTATTGATTAACGTTTTTTCAAGTTGATTGGCTAATGAAGGGTATTGTTGCTGTGCAATGTCGTACAGGGAAGGTTGACCGGCATGATAAATTTTACGATAAGACAATAAATTGGCTTGAATAGACGCTAATGATAGATTGCTGCGATAAAATTCCGCCAGTTTTAGATTCTCATGGCCTTTATAGCCAATCGGTGTTTCCAATTTGGCGTCTTTCACGGCAGACATGTGCTCAAGCCACTGTTGTAGTACTTGCTCCAGTGCAGCGTGTTCTGCATCGAACTCCGCGCCATCTTCTGCAAATACCCAGTCCTGCGCTCGACTGTCTTGCCACTGTTTGGCCACAGCGTTGGCGCTGCTAAATTGATGCTCTGTCACTTTCTCTAATAAATGACAGTGGTCTTTAGTGGCCATTGGAGAAAAATCTGGGTGATACAAAAGACTTTCTATGGCGGTCAGACCACGTACAGCAATACTGGCTGATGTCCAAAATTTAGGCGTTTCCATCACGCTTGGGTTTTGCTGAGCCAGCGCTCGTAATTGGCGCTGAGTGACGCCTTTTTTGTCTGGCCAATATTCAAATGCATAATAACGCATGAAATAAGTGACAGGGCCAAAGTTTAACCATTGTACTTGCTGCCAATCGAGTGCGTTTTTTTGGAAAGCGGTTTGCGTCTCAGCTTGGTTCGCTTTACTCGGAACGCTGCATAATTGCGTGGCTTGTTGAGCGAGTGTGTTAGCAGAAACAGCATAAGAGTCATAGCCGCTGCGAATAACGTCAGAAATAATGCCATTTAGAGGGCCTTGCCATTGTCCTGCAAAGCCTAGTAAAGGGGCACTGGCGCTAATCGCAACGGCCATGATTTTTGGAAGGTACTTCATTACAACGACTCCAGAAAATAAATGAGTTTTTGGCGATATTCTTTGCTTAAACGTTTGTAAGCTTGCTGGCTCGATTGGGCTTCACCGCCGTGCCATAGTATGGCCTCTTCGATCGTTCGAGCCCGTCCATCATGAAGAAAGCCCACTCGCCCCGATACCTTGTCAGATAAGCCAATGCCCCAAAGGGGAGCCGTTCGCCATTCTTGAGGTTCGGCGGAGTAAACGGGAAACCCCGAACGTAATTCTGCCCCCATATCGTGAAGAAGCATATCGGTAAAAGGGTAAAAAGTGCGATTTTTTAAGACAGAATACGGTGAATCATTGCCAGTGACCATTTTTGGAGTGTGGCAACTGGCACAACCAGAATCGATGAAAATGTCTTTTCCTGCTAGGAAATCAGGCTCAGATAAATTTCGCATGGCGGGTGGCGCGGCTAAGGAAACAAACAAATCGACCAGTCGAGATTGTTGTTTGTCGACCTCGAGATTATCCAGATGAGGGCTATTGCCATTTGGGCTGTTTAAGCACTCTAGTTGTAATGCGGTACAGTCACCTGAAGGTGCAGGAAATAGTGTGGTGGATAATCCTAAATCCGTATTAAATGCGAGCTGATTCTGCGCGGTAACGCTGGGTGTAGAGGCTTTATAGCCAAAACGACCAACAACGGGTTTGTGTTGCCCCGGTATCCAACTGACTTTACCGCTAATGCCATCTTGATCTGTATCGTCTGGGTCGGCATTGGCGATTATGTATGGGGCAGGAATATTGTCGAGTAGTCCCATACCAACCAGTGACGGGGTGTTAAGTAGCGTAAAGCCGGTATCGGTTTCAAAAGGACCATAATGCAATTTGCCCCAGTGCAGAACGGGCTTTCTAAGTGATACTTGGTGGCCGTCAGCTAAGACCTCGACATGAGTTTGATAGGTAAGATGAAAGTCGCCTTCCGGCAGAGTGCCGTTGGCACTTTGACCTTGAAGCTGCCCGCCATAATGAGCGTCGCCAACACTCGGGAAGATGCCATCGTGATGCTGCATTGAGTCTGGATAGCGCTTGCCAAAACGAACCATAAACGAGGGAATCGTCGCACCACTGACATGGGCTTCTGGTGCATGGCCGCGACCGTTGTTGACATGGCAATTGTTACAGGAGCGAGTGTTGTACAGTGGCCCTAAACCATCACTGGCGGTTGTGGAGGAGGGAGAGGGAACCCAAAATTTCTGAAACACGCCTTCGCCAATGCGGAATTCCAGCTTTTCTTCTGCTGATAAACTAGGCAGTGGCTGTGAATATTCACTGGCAACCGACATATTGGTAAAACCCAAAAAACTGGCGAAAAGGCCAGCGAACATGAGCAAGTTTTCATTTTTCGATCTGGTCATAGGTTAGGCAAACACCATTCATTGACTCATTAACACAAACGTCTTGTAACCCTATACATGTAAAAGGGAAGGGGCAAAATACCGAGTTTGTTATGACTCGGCATTTCACACCTTCCCTATTATAACGCGACTGTCTTTCGTTATCGCGTTAGGACTTTTCTATACCAGTGGTATTATTCGAATACGGCACTTGGGTTGTCAAGGCTATCAGAACCTTCTAATGCAATGCCTTGTAGATCAAGTGTTTGAATGATTTCTTCCGTTACGCGGGTTTCTAGCACTAGGGAATCAACAAAATCTTGAACCAACTGGTTGCCTTGTGTGTTGTTCATTGCAATCAGAACATCAAAGGTTTGACCTTGCGCAGCGGCATCGACCATCGCTTGCGCTGCGTCTTCTGTCATTTCCAATTTTTGCTTCATGTCGCTGTCTAGCGCGATATCTTGCTGTGCAACTAGTTGTGATAAAGAAGCGCCTTTAACCCAGCTGCCATCAACACGTTGATATTCACCTAGGTAAACATTTTTAATGCCTTTCGCATCGTAGTAATGTGACCAGTGAGTGTTGTCAGAGAAGCAATCATGTTCTTCTTCTGGGTCATGTAGCATCAAGCCCAATTTCGTACGCTCACCACCCAACTCACCGTAAGCTAAACTGCCCATACCGGTTAAGATAGTAGAAAGACCTTCTTCCGTAGACTGATCCAATAAGGCTTGGCGTGCTGCGCCGTCTTGTTTCCAGTTATCAGCCATTTCTTCTAAGTCAGAAATTAGCAAATCTGTTGCCGCAGTTAGGTATTCACGACGACGATCACAATTACCATTGGTGCAATTGTTTAGGTCAAAGTCAGTGGCTTTACGCTCGCCTGCACCTGGGTTAGTGCCGTGTAAATCTTGACCCCAAAGTAGGAACTCAATGGCATGGTAACCGCTGGCGACGTTGGCTTCTACACCATCGGCTTCTTGCAAGTATTCAGCAATAAGTTCTGGTGTGATCTTGCTTGTGTCAACGGTTTGGCCGCCAATCACTAAGCTCTTAGAAGCGATGACATTGGCAGTGTAAAGCGGATTGAGGTCTGATTCACTACCGTAACTGCTGGTTGATACATAATCGATTAGGCCTTCATCTAGTGGCCAAGCATTAACTTTGCCTTCCCAATCATCAACGATGGCATTACCAAAACGGTAAACTTCACTTTGCTGATAAGGAACACGAGAAGCTACCCAAGCAGTACGAGCCGCTGTTAAATTGGCTTCGGTAGGGTTGTCTAGGAAACGATTAATTGATGTGCGAAGGTCTTGCGCAGTAGATAAAGAGTCACCATAAATGGCTTCAGCAATGTCTGCGTAATGTGTCACAACTGAATCTGCTGTGACAGAAGCGGAATCATTTTTAAGATTGGTTGTACCACATGCTGTTAGTAGCGCACCTGCTACACAAACCGCAACGGGGGTCAGTAATCGTTTCATTTTGATGCTCCAATATTGAATTGTGTGCAACACTATATTTGAAATGAAAACGATTATCAATGCGTGCTTTTACATGCTTTTTACGTAATTTGTATTTTAATGTTAACCACTTAGTTAAGTAATAAATTCCGCTTATAGCCCGCATTGATGATAAAAAGCGTTTTCGGCTGTCTTAGCTAAATCGTATTCGCATGCCTTTTCGCGTAACACGCTTTTACCTTCCCAAGAAACACTCATGCTGACAGGGGATTTATGTTTGTAGCTTGGAATAAATCGATAAGCTGCAATGACATCGACAGAACTGTGTGGGCCAACTTGTACAGATTGACCAATTAAGCGTTGACGAGTCTCTTTATTGTAAAGCGTATAGTCTGTTGTGTATTCCAGATCACCATTGTCATGGGAAAAATTAAGCCAAATCTTACGGTAGGTTTGTGGTTCGGATGTGGGGTTTTCGAAACGCAATTTGGTGTAAATAACTTGCGCTCGTGAAAGGCTGTTTTGAGCGTTGTTACTGACATTTAAATAACGCCCCTGACTTTTTTGCCATGGCATGTTCGCACCAAATGAGACATCGACTATCTGGATGTTTTGTTTAGCAAACAAGGTGCCCGTGTAATCGATAAGATCTTTTACTGGGGCGTACAGAGCGAGGACAGCAACTCCTAATAGAGCCAATTTTTGAAGGCTAGGGGCAGAAGCAAAGCGCTTGATCATAACCAAATCCTTATTTTCGTGTTAAGAATATGAATGTTTACTGTTTGTTTGTACAGTACTGTATAAGTATACAGTTTATTTGTAAAGCCTCAGAATGAGGGAATTTTAATTTTTTTAAAAAAACACTTGCTTTTGTCTTATTGCCTTTTTTGTAAAGAAAAAATAAAAAAGGTTTGATTTTGTGTAATTGATTGAAAAATATAGAAAAAAACAATCTTCCCACAAGCTTCTTCACGGATTCTGTGGAAAATAAAAAGCACAATAAAATTTTGTCTATTTTTTAACGAGGGACTGAGTAAGCAATGAAAAAATATGGCTAAGGCTCTATAATGCAGCCAAAATTAACGTGAGGTAGGTTGTGGATAAGCGAGATGTGATCATAATTGGAGCAGGCGCGTCAGGTTTAATGTGCGCCGCGACGGCGGCGTATCGAGGCCGAAATGTTTTGGTACTTGATCACGCGAATAAACCAGGAAAGAAAATCCTCATGTCAGGAGGAGGCCGCTGTAATTTTACTAACATGGATGCCGCGCCTAAGCATTTTTTATCGGATAACCCTCATTTTTGCATCTCAGCATTGCGTCGTTACACTCCGCAGGATTTTGTCGATTTAGTGGATCGCCACGGTTTAGATTATGTTGAAAAAACGCCAGGTCAGTTATTTTGTGAGCATTCTGCAAAAGACTTACTGACTATTCTGCTGACGGAATTGGAATGGTCTGGTGCAGAAGTGAAGTTGAATACGCGTATTTTAAGCGTTGATTATCAAGATGACATGACGGTAGTGACGACCAATCAAGGTGTGTTCTCTTGTGCTTCATTAGTGGTGGCTACGGGTGGTTTGTCGATTCCAACCATGGGGGCGACGGGGTTCGGTTATGAGATGGCGAAACAAGTTGGTCACGATGTTTTACCAACCCGGGCAAGCCTAGTACCGATTACGGTTCAACCAGAACGTAAAGAACAGCTTGCTGCTTTATCTGGTGTTGCTTGCGACATTACAGCGTCGTCTAATAATATGGCGTTTCAAGAGCCTATGCTCTTTACCCATCGCGGTGTCAGTGGCCCCGCAATATTACAAATTACCAATTTTTGGCAGCCTGGCGAAGACTTGCAAATTCACATCGCACCACACCTCAGCCTAGACACCTTGGTTAGAGAGCGGGATCAACAACCAAAAAAGACAGTGGAAAACTACCTGACTAACGAATTGCCAAAACGATTGGTCGACTTAATAAAAGCAGCATTCCCTTGGTTAGACCAAAAGTTTGCTCAAGTGTCTAATGAGCAAATCGAGCAACTGTTCCAATACTTGAGCCATTTTGATGTGGCGCCCAATGGTACAGAAGGCTATCGCACTGCAGAGGTCACATTAGGTGGCGTCAATACCAACGAAGTGTCTTCCAAAACCTTTGAATCGCAAAAGCAAAAAGGTCTCTACTTAATTGGTGAAGTCCTTGATGTGACCGGTTGGCTGGGCGGCTACAACTTCCAGTGGGCTTGGAGTAGTGGCTTCGCTGCTGGGCAGTATGTTTAGATGGATTGTTGGAATTAAAGTGTTAATTTTTTGGTTTGCACATAGTTGATGCGATAACTCCTTGTATACAGATTGGTCCTGTTCTTTAACTGATGGAAGCAAATTAAATAGTCAATCCAACATTAGTAACGCCTAATAAATTTAACTCAATTCGTTCATTACTATTACTTTCTCGGTATGGACTAACGTCAAAAGGTACAACCTTTAATTTCAGTCTGTTTTCATTGTCGTAATTGAAGCTATGCTCAAAAGGTTTATTAAAAATATCCGTTTTCGGATAGATCAATACCAAGTTACCTTCACCGTTAAGATACTTATAGCCATAACCGAGCATTTGGTAAAAATCATCTTGGGATAAACCAAACTTATCTTTACCCGTTTTTTTATTTTGATTGATTAACTTCCACTTGGTATCTAATACCGTATCCATACCCATGAGATCTTTAAGATATAAATCAGGCTTGAGGCGGAAATAGCTCTTATCACCATAAGTTACCAGTGATTTGCTTTGTACTTGAGAAGATAATTTTTGAGGGCTAGTCACTCGTTGCTTAAGGTATTTAGCAACAAAGTTTTCAAACACGGCTTCCATTGGAAATAACAAGGAATAAGCGTTGTTTTCACCTAACATTGACTGAGGTGAGTAGCCTTCCAGTATAAGCTGTGCCCAACTAAGCGGCACGTCATAGTGCTGCATGCCTCTTTGGAGTTTTACACTGGAAAAGTCGTTCTTGTAGTTTGTACTGAGAGGCACCTCGTCAAAAGCAAACAGCAGCTCTTGAGATAGCTTCTTATTCTTGTTCACATTGGTATAAGAGGCGACCGATTTAAGTGCTGAATGAATAAGTCGGTTTTCAGCTTTATCCATCAAATAAGCATCGTATTCGACGTAAAACTTGTGGCGATTAATAAAGTTGTGTTTAAGTTGCTGGCTGTGTAGTAACTTGCCTTTTAGATAAGCACTATTAGTCTGCTCTCGAACATAGTCACTTTTAATGCCCTTCTTAATAAGAACATTTACCGCATTTAAAAACTGCGCGATGAATATTTCCATCAACGGCATTTTTTGTTTTTTAATGCTCGCAACCTCAGTCTCAATGTGGCGGAACTGCTTTAACGATTTGAGCATCATTAACAAAGACTTTTGTGCTTCTGTGGCTGCACTTTCCTGATTATTAGCTTTAGCAATTTTAGGGAGTATTTCTATTTGCGTTCCATCAGGACAAAGAACCACACCAGCGTAATTTTGCACTTGCAGAACTTCCATGCCATGCGCAATTTTCAGCTTTAAAAAACGTGATTCCGACTCATCACATAAACAACACTTTTTAAGATATTCAAAAGCACCTTCCGATATTGATTCCACATTATCTTTTTCTGCCGCTTTAGAACTAGCACTTAAGAGTCCATACTCAAATACGGTAACGTTAGTCGTTTGTCGTCGTTTTAATCCCTTAATCATGTTGAACGATTTAACCTTCACCCTTTGGTAAATTATCAGCGCTATATATGCCTATATAGGTCAAAGGATTAGCCCAAAGCTTAGAATCAGCTTCAATCAACCTATAGTCCTGAACGTTATCGGCAACGTCACCAACATCCTCAGTATCACCAAAGAGTACCTCGTAATCGACATCTGACTGTTTAATAAGTTGATAAGCGTCTGGCTTTTGGTTGTCACCAAGAACCAAACGGATCTTTTGCCAATCTTCAAAAAAGTACTCAGCCAGTAATGGAATAACTTTATTTTGAAAGCTGTTCTTCAGCTCGTTGAGCGCTTTACCATAATCACCATCACGGACCGAGTTAACAGCGGGCATTAAAAACGCATGACCTAGCTGATGTTCCCTATCATAAAGTGCTGTTATTCTTTTGTTCAGTGTTTGCAATAGCAACGTTAAATCTATTTCAAAATCTTCACTTTCAATGCTAAATGACAATCTTTCTTCATCACGTAGAACATTGTAATCAGGCATCATCTCAACAAAGTCAAAACGGCGGCGAAGTGCAGTATCCATAAGGGCCAAAGATCTATCAGCGGTATTCATCGTGCCAATAATGTAGAAGTTATCGGGTACTGAAAACTTATCCCCTGAATACGGCAAGGTCACTTCGATAGCTTCCGACTGCCCCAAACGTTTTGATGGTTCAATTAGTGTGATTAGCTCACCAAATATTTTTGATATATTGCCTCTATTGATTTCATCGATGATTAATACAAAGTTTTTACGCTCTTTTTTAGAAGCATCATTTTGTGTTTTGAATCTATTAAGGTACTCAATAACAGCACCATAATAAGGTTGCAATCCACCTATAATTTCTTTTTCACCGTTATGAACAGCGCGTAGAGTCTTAACACTTAAAGAATGAACTGATGCGCCTTTGCTTTTATCAAATCGAATGGTGTTATTCGTTATATCTGTAATGGTAAAGTATGTTTTCTTACTTAAAGTATCTATATTAATTCCGTCATCAGCCTCAGCTAACTCTTCAGAAAACCCCTGCCATTTATCTTCAAAGGTGCTTGCAACCGTTTTTGTTTTTGCAATTTGGTGCTCTTTGGCATCTAAACATAACGACTTAAACACACCATCTTTTTCAAAGTAACTAAGTTGATCACCTTCAGTTTTAGCGCTTAAACCCTCAACGAACTCCTCATAACCATAACTTTGATGGAAAGTAACAAACTTTATGCGACCTGTATTATAGAGTTCCTTGTAAAGACGAGTTAATTCCGCTCGCTGTTCAGGAGTTGCACCTGTTCTTTCATCAATACCAAGAGCACTAAATATTTCAGGTTCCGCCGCTTTTACTGCCGCTTGAATTGAGTGATAGGTTTTTCCTGTGCCTGGTGGACCATATAAAATAGTGTTTAAAGACAAATCTGCGGAAGACGAAGGCATAGAGACACCATCGAATTCATCATCTGAATTCACAAATATTGAGAAGTCCTGTCTCGCACCGTTAAATGTAAAATCAACTAAAGCTTTTCTCTCTTTGTTATTAGGGATAACTTTCCAAATTCGAGGCTGGTATATGTACCAAGTAAGCTTTTTAAAGTCGGTTTGCCAATCTACTTTTAATGTCTTTCCATCATTCAAGTTTTCAGTGACTACACCTACCGCTTTAATATCCATCACAGATGAAATTTTACCTTTGTTATCAAATGGCAAACCATGAGTTTGTGTATAGGCAGATTTAATGGCGATTTTGTCTCCTCTTCTTATTTCTTTTACTTTATCAGTGAATTTTCCATCAGTTCCATTCTGCCAAATCCCATCTCTCAAAAACCTTTCTGTTTGATCATCGTCACCACCATATGAAGCACCTAAAAACCAGTATACATCGTCGTAACTATTTGTAGATTCACTAATATCAAAACCAAGGCTCTTTGCTTTTTTGATAAACCGAGCAATATTATCCACTCCCCATTGAGTCGTTACTAAAACATCTCTATCTGCAAGTGCGATAACCTCATCAACTTTTTTAAAATAGCGATTTTGTTTTTTATCATCTGCATCTTCAGGCAATGCGTCATACTTAGACTTCTCAATAAAAAGTCCTCGTGAACCTTGTATGTCAGCAGAAAATGTATCCAAAAGCTCCTTATAAGTAGGATTTTGATCGTCTACGTATTGCTTTATAACCTCAAGAACCAATCTATTTTTGCCTAATTTCTGTCCGTTAAATTGATATTTTGAATAGTCTCTTGCCATTGAAGTTTCCTTACTGCTTTGGTGATAGGCGGTTGATTAAATCAACGAGCTGCGTTGGACCTTGGTCATTTTTAACCATATTGGTTGTACTCGGCCTAAATAGGGTTTGAAGAATAAGTTGTCGATCTTCTTCTTTGGGTCCTTGGCCTTTTCGCGTTAGTGCAAGATAGGTGTGGATCATTGTTCTGCGCTCTTGCGCGTCAGTCGCCAAGTGCAGGTGAGACATAAATATATTGCCCACTACTTTAATTATCCAAATGCCAAACGTTGTTATCGCTGCTGCGGTTACTAAGCGGCTAACAGCCACTTCCTTGAATGGCTTATCTAAGCCATATATTGCAAATAATATAATGGTTAGCAGAACAACAGCTGTCGTTACGCCTAAAGCCTTAGCGTATAACTTAGCTTTGTCATTATGGCTATCTTGTTGAATACCCCAGTATTTGACTGCTGCGTGCAGCGCTAACTTGTCATCGTAGGTTTGTGTGAGATTCTCTAAATCAGTTTTTGCGTTTGCGAGTTCTTCTTTAAAATTTTTCTTAAACTCTTCTTTATACGTTTCTAAATCTGCCGTTTGCGTTTCAGTTTTTTCTTGCCATTCACTGATTAAGCCATCAACTTTTGAGTTTTGACGTGTAGCTTCATCAATTTTTAATTGATACTCGTTAATCCAATTGTCTCGCTGATTGGTTTGCTCTTCATCCCAACGCTCTTTTAATTGTTGCAATGAGTCAGCTTCATCTTTACTTCGATCATCACTACCCGCGAAATACTTGTCTGCTTGCTGTAAACCTTGATACATTTTGCGATCAACAGGCGACACATTAGCATCAAAAGCCACGGCTAATGCAGCGAGTCCCAATTCAGCACTTTTTTCAGCTTGGCGTTTCACGAATGGTGCAAACGTGGCTTCCTCGGTAAAGAGTTGCTTGTTGGTTAGATAAGAAGAAAAGCTATTACTAAATTGCTCTACCCGATTGTTATAGTTATCAGGGGCGTTTTTAAATCGACGCAAGCCATCGGTGATTTGCTTTTGTAAATTATTCCAACTTTGATCAAACGTATTAAATAACGGCTGCATTTGATAACGCTGGCTGACATTACCATGAAAACCATACAGCTGACGTTGTTGTTGCACCCAAGCCAACAACTTATCAGGCTCATCAAACCACTTGCTGCCTGTTTCGGTTTTGATGGTGATGCGCTTTAATTTTGTTTCTTCTTGTTCAATTTCTTCTGACATATCAACGTCCTTGGTATTCTTGTTTTAGGCTGAGAGCTATAGTTCACCAGCGAAAGCCTTTGACTCAGTGAGTTAAACTCTGAATCAATTAACTCATAGGAGCTTTAAATTTTCATTTTTAGTTGTTCTACTTTGCTTACCAACGAAATATACTGCTGCTTTTCTATTGTTAGAACAATAAAGTCAAATTCCTTAAACGTACTCATTGGTGGAAAGTTTGGTACACCGCTTCCTCTATAAACACCAAAGAACTCCCTTTTAAAATTAGGGCATTAGCCACAGGGTACTAAGGAAGGTGCGAACAAGTCCACCGGTTTCAGCGTGCGGATAACTATCTATTATTCTAGGCAAATTTCGCTGTCCAATATTGAGCATATTGGCAAGATAGTCCATACCACAGTACTTGAAGTTTATGATGCTAGTGTGAGCAAGAACGTGGTTAAGACTCGAAGGCTTAAAATAGTTTTGTCTCATGACAGGGACTTATTCTCATATTCAATAGCAAAAGGCGATGAAGTTGCGATTCCTGTTATTGCTAGTGATCTTAGGCAGTAACTAGATCGCCGAACTACTCACAAAGTAGGTTCGTTTGAACTTGTCCCATGGTATGACGAGGCCATTCTTCGATCACCACTTATTTCTGAGGCCGTTTGAAGCGGCCAAAGATTGACTGATATTGGCTTCGCTTTTACGTTGATTTCCAATCACTTTCTGGTTCTTGTGATTGCCTTGTATCCAATAAGGCGCTGCATTATTCTTACCGCATCCATTGACATACTGTTATCACCAACAAAATATTTAGAATATACGGATAGTTGGTTCCTTACTTTTGTTTTTCCATGAAATCTCGCGTTTATATATGGGCAGCCCAATGAAAAAGATGAGTTTTGATTCAAAGGATTTTTTAGTCAATCAGCGAAGAATTGTC
This sequence comes from Marinomonas sp. TW1, assembly GCF_001625355.1. Classification (GTDB taxonomy): domain Bacteria; phylum Pseudomonadota; class Gammaproteobacteria; order Pseudomonadales; family Marinomonadaceae; genus Marinomonas. The sequence continues at coordinate 107,712 of NZ_JSEE01000001.1, read as the reverse complement.
GGTGATAAAAACGTTATTACCGATGCCAAAAAATCGGCGGCTTATGCGACCGGTTTTCGTTTTGGAAACGGAAAAGTCTTAGCGGTTATTACCCCTAGCACGCTCATCGAGCTTTGGCGTGTTGCAAAAATCTGTGTTGAGGCTGATGTGATTATGATCATGCAAGCTGCGAATACGGGTTTAACCGGTGGATCAACACCGAACGGAGAGTATGATCGAGATGTGGTGATTATTAGCACCATTCAGTTACAGTCCCTGCATTTAATTAATGAGGGAAAGCAGGTTGTCTCCTTTCCAGGCAGTCGTTTATATGAATTAGAGAAAGCGTTGGAAGAATATGATCGCGAACCGCATTCTGTTATCGGATCTTCGTGTATTGGAGCATCGATTGTGGGCGGCGTTTGCAATAACTCGGGAGGCGCTTTGCTTCAACGCGGCCCAGCTTATACGGAATTAGCTTTGTATGCCCGTATTGATGAAAATCAGCAGCTAACCTTAGTGAATCATCTAGGCATTGAATTGGGTGAGGAACCAGAAGAGATACTGAGTAAGTTAGAAAACAGGCGTTATACAGAAAGCGATATAGAATATCCTGAGCGCTTGGCCAGTGACCAAGAGTATCAAGAGCGTGTACGAGATGTCGATGCCGATACGCCGTCGCGTTTTAACAATGACAGCCGTCGATTATACGAGACTTCGGGCTGTGCCGGTAAGCTTATTGTGTTTGCCGTTCGTTTGGATACCTTCCCTAAAGTGAAGAAAGAAAAGGTATTTTATATCGGCGTCAATAACACCGATACACTCACGAGTTTAAGACGAGATATTTTAAGCGGTTTTAAGCATCTTCCCGTTGCGGGGGAGTATGTTCATCGTAGTTATTTTGACGTTTGTGAAAAGTATGGCAAAGACTCCTTTATCGTTATTCAAAAGTTGGGCAGTGAAAATATGCCCAAGCTATTTTCACTGAAAAATAAAGTCGATCGCTTTTTCAATAAGCTGCCGATGTTGCCAGACAACTTGTCCGATAAAATGCTGCAAGCGATTGCTGGGCTCTTCCCAGATCATATCCCGAAGAAGATGCGTGTTTATCGTGATGAATATGAGCATCACTTAATGCTGCAAATGTCTGATGAAGGGATAGAGGAAGCGAAAGAATACCTTAGTCAGTTCTTTGATCAGCATGAGGGGGAGTATTTCGAGTGCTCCGATGACGAAGGGAAGCGTGCGTTCTTGAATCGCTTTGTCGCAGGTGGCGCTTCGAAACGTTATTATGCGTTAAATCCGACCTTTGGGGAATTGTTGTCCCTTGATATTGCATTGCGTCGTAATGAAACCGATTGGTTTGAAACATTGCCACCTGAAATCGATAATTTGATCGAGACAAAGTTATACACGGGGCATTTCATGTGTCACGTTATGCATCAAGATTATTTCCTTAAAAAAGGGGTCGATGCGGAAAAAGTGAAGGCGCAGTTGTTGGCCTTTTTAGACCAAAAAGGGGCGGAGTATCCCGCTGAACATAATGTAGGTCAGTTGTATAAAGCTAAAGAACCACTTAAAAAGTTTTATCAAGAGAGCGACCCGACGAACAGCTTAAATCCAGGGATTGGGAAAACAGAAAAAGGAAAGTACTGGAATAATTCGAATAGTCCATTGTGATTCAATATCAAGCCTCTATAAAAAGGCGGGGAAGACAAGGGAACATACGAATAAGTCCCCGTCATGTTGTTGCTCTTGCAAATGTGTTTCGAGCTGACCAAATGATCTGCGCGGCAAAGGGTTAATCCGCTTAACAACCACTAAACGAGGTTCAATTATCTTGTTTAGTGGTAGAAAAGTGATAAACCAAACTCATTACTGACTGCAATTGGACGTTTCAGAAAATTAGGTCATGCTGCTCGACTTGATCGCATGTTCCTTCGCTTTATCGGCTTGTATACGCTTATAAATTTCGTGACGGTGCACGCTGATTTTGCGCGGCGCTTTGACCCCAATTCGGACATAGTTGCCTTGTACGCCGAGTACGGTGACTTCCATATCGTCGCCAATATTAATGGTTTCACCTGGACGTCGAGTGACTACGAGCATAATGATATTCCTTTATTTATGAGTACTGTTTAAAAATACAGTTAAAGCTGTATTTTGGTCAACAGTTTTTGTTGTTTATTTTTGTTCATTCTCATAGAGGCTTAGCGAAGTGGTCGTTTGGCTTCGGTTGCCACACCGATAATTTCCATGTCAGCGCCCAGTTGCACAGGAAGGTAGCTGGCATTAAGGGGCTTTAAATAGCGATTTCCAGCATCCATGACCAGTTGCTTAAACGTAATGTCTTGTGAGGTATGCAATTTGACCAGTACTAGGTCACCATGTGTTGGTTGGGTTTCTGGTTCAACTAAAATGAGGTAGTTTTCAGGAATGCTTAAGCCAGACAAGCTACTCATACTGTCGCCAGTTACCTTAAACCAAAACGCGTTCGGTGATACATTGCTTGGGGCTTCGAGCATGCTTTTTTCAGTTGTCGGGTCTTGTTTGCCAAACAGTGTGTCTTGATTTAACAGCGGACGCATTTGCGCAGTCGTTTGTTGATACTGGGTTTGCTTTTCACGGATCTCGTCAACATGGCCTGATAGCAGCCACTCTGGATCACAATGAAGTTGTTTGGCAAGGGACAGTAACTTACGCGGGTTTTGCGTTCGACCATCTTCGATTTTCTGCAATGATTGCTGTGTAATGCCAACACGTTTGGCTAACTCTACTTGAGTGAGTGCCAACTCCATTCGTTTTTCTTTTACGCGCTTTGAAATACTCATCTGATGATAGTTACAACTTTATCTGTATTTGACAAACAATATAAGTTGTTTTTAGATACAGCAAAGGTTGTATATAAGGAGGTAGTATGTCAGCAATAGAAAAAGCAATCGAAGTCGTCGGGAGTCAGACTGGGTTGGCTAAAATATTAGGCGTTAAGCAATCTCATGTCTGGAATTGGCTACACGTTCATCACAGGTGTCCGGCAAAGTATATCCGCTTAACCGCGTTGGCCACGAAGGGAGAAGTGAGTGAGACTGAGTTATTAATTGACCATGAAAGGCGGAATCAATAAAAACGCCTTTCGCTGCGTTGAGGGAAAGGCGTTTTATGCCGTCATGGCTTGGTGTTTACCGTCGCATCAGATCATTCTAATGCGACGGTCTGACTAGCTGTCGCTCGGTTGTTCTCCCGGCGGTATGATGTTTTTTTGCTGCAATTCATTTTCATCATGGCTTGCACCAGTAATAGGGCGAATACGGCCATTATCGCGATAAAAACCAATGTCTTTTAAGTAATGGTCATCTAGATGACGGAATACTTGGTTTGTACGACGAGCTTCGAAGTAGTCTTTAGCGGCGTTGAATAAGGCAATGATACTCATAAGTTTTCTCCAAAATAATGAAATTTAAGGCGGAACTTACGAGGTTTTTAGTAGGAATGACCGCGTAAATTCCGCGGTCAATGAGGTAAAATTACACAGACATTGAACGCGAACAGATTGAGGTTGATCGAACTTGTTTATTACAAGTTGCCATAGAAGAAGTTCGGTGAATATTCACAATAAGTGTGGTCATCTTGCTTCTCCTGATATCTGTTGGTCCATTTTGGTAATTTTGCTCGTTGAGCCTCTTGATTGAGCCCTATTATTTACCTTATGTCAAACCATTATATCGAAATAACGTATTTTATCTTTTTGCGATAAAAAGGTGTGGTTAGCATTTTTACTGTACAATGCACCGCAATTTTTCCTGTTCCTATTTGAGAAGTAATTATGGCGATTAAAGCAACGGTATATAAAGCCTCGGTACAGGTGTCTGATATGGATAGACATCATTATCAAGGATATGACTTAACCTTGGCATTGCATCCGTCTGAAACCGAAGAGCGGATGATGGTTCGACTCGCTGCTTTTGCCTTGTTGGCCGATGAAAAAGAGGGCGATGAGCAATTAAGTTTTACCAAAGGCATCAGCACAGAAGAAGAGCCTGATTTGTGGCAGAAAAATTTTTCCGATGAAATTTTGCTTTGGGTGGAATTGGGTCAGCCTGATGAAAAGCGTTTACGTAAAGCTTGCGGTCGTGCTCAGCAGGTTGTGGTGGTGAATTACAATGACAAATCAGACATTTGGTGGGAGCAAAATCGAGGCAAAAACAGCCGCTTTGATAACCTACGTGTGTTGCAATTTCCTGAGCATCAAGTGCTAGAGCTGGCCAAAATATGTGCGCGTTCAATGCAATTAAATGTGACCATTCAGGATGGTGAGATGTGGGTTTCTGGTGAGCTTGGGGAATGTGCGTTAACACCAACATGGCGTGGCGAGCAATAAGCTCACCACGTCCTTTCTGTTATACCGCTTTATTTAAGGCGCGCTGAAATAGCGCCACAGCTTTACCATAATATTCTAGAGCCAATGCCGGATCGTATCGATCTCCTTCGTCGCGCATAAAGGCATGTTGACCATTGACTTCGTACCAAGTGAATAATCGGTCTGTGTCGATCAATTGCTGATAAATTTTCTTGCGACCCTCGGTGGGCACATGCGGGTCTTGTTTCCCCCAAACCATGACTAATTCGGCCTGTATTTCGTTCGTACGGGTAAAGGAGTCGTTGCCTTCTTGGCAGGGAATGGTGTTGGAATGAATGTCGGTGGCGTACAGACAAAAAGCCGCTTGGATACGAGGGTTTAAAGCCGCTCGATACGCTAAGTGGCCACCTAGACACACCCCCATGCTGCCAAATTGACCGCTGCAATAATCTTGTTGTTCAAAGTAAGTTAGCATGGCGACAGTGTCAGAGTCGTGTGATTCCAGAGGCTTAGTGAATTTATCGTTATTGCCTTTGTCTTTACCTTCGTCATCGTAACCAAGCACAGTGCCGATCGGATTCAGTTCATGGAACACCTCCGGTACGATGACGACAAAGCCGTGTCCGGCTATGATGGCGGCGGAGCGAGCAATGGGGGCTGTTTGTTGGAAAATTTCAGAATAAAAAAAGACACAAGGAAAGCGACCTTCCGCTTGAGGGCGATAGACAGTACAACGCATTGTACCGGTCGGCGTGGTAATATCTTGGTCGTGGCGCTGAATGATCATGTGAGTCCTTAAAGGCGTTGTTGCTTTCTTACATGATAAGCGACCAGACTTCATTGAGCTAGATGCAAAGCGTGCTGTCTTGCTCAGTGTTTTCTTTTAACTGAGTAAATAATGGTCCCGTTGTGCGAATTTTAATCATCAGTGCTTACGAAGCAAACAGTCATAAAGCTTGGGCCAATGCGTTAATGAGTGGCTTAGAGCAACATGATTGGCAATATATCTCGCTGCCGGCTCGTCACTTTGCTTGGCGTATCCGTGGTAATGCCATGAGTTTCGCTTTCGATCCCAAGTTTAAAGACGCATTGCAAAAGCCGTATGATTTGGTCATTGCGACCTCCATGACCGATTGTGTCGGGCTAAAGGCCTTTTGTCCTGATCTGCAAAACATTCCTTGGATTCTTTATTTCCATGAAAATCAGTTTGCTTATCCAGCGGGTGATAACCAGCAAGGTTTGATCGAGATGCAAATGGTGACCTTGTACAGTGCTTTGGCCGCGGATCTTTGTGTGTTTAATAGTGCCTTCAATCAAACGTCTTTTTTTCAGGGAGCGAAGGCGCTGCTGAAGAAACTGCCGGACTATGTGTCACCAGATTGGTTGATGACGACAGAAACGAATTCACAGGTCATACCAGTGCCAATTGAGTGGCCGAGTCGCACTCTGCTGCAAAGGTCGTTTGGTGTAGATCGCCAAGCTGACATTTCAATAGAGGCTAGTAAGCTCAAAATAGCTTGGTCAGCGCGTTGGGAATTTGATAAAGGCCCTGAGCGGTTGTTTGCAATTCTACAAGCATTGGAAGCAACGGATCTGGAATATGAAATAGCCATCATGGGGGAGCAGTTTCGGACTGTGCCAGAGGTGTTTTCACAGATTAAGCTTCAGTTTTCACATCGTATTACTCAGTTTGGTTACGCCGAAAGTCGAGATCAATACTTTGCTATCTTGGCGTCATCAGACCTTTTTCTCTCCACCGCTTTACACGAATTTCAAGGGCTATCTGTACTGGAAGCCGTGGCCGTCGGTTGTGTTCCTGTTTTGCCTAATCGCCAAGTGTATCCTGAGTTATTTGATGAGGAATGTTTGTATCAAAGTCATCTTAATGATCTTGAAAAAGAGGCCAGTAGTGCGACTAAGCTAATACAATCCTATGCTCAATATCCGATTAAACCACCTTCAGTAACACGTTTTTGCCTAGAAAACGTGCTGGCAGGTTATCGGGAAATAATTCAAAAATTTGAATCTTAATGTATATACATTAACTTCCTTTCTAAATTTCTATCTGATCTTCTACTCATAGGGTTCTGTCATTACCTTAAGCTTAGTAAAGGTAGAAAATAGTGCGGATTTGTCTTTTTGCCCTTTATTGATGCGCTTGATCTGTGTTAAAAACCAAATTGAAAGTCAAAAACAAAAATAAATACGATCGTAAGATTAAGACATAAGGCAAAAAACTACCTTTTTTAGTTGTATATACAAATTGGTATGTTTGTTGCTTTTCTTGATGTGAACGATCACTTTTAAAGGAAATCCGTTATGAATACGAGCGATCTTAAAGCGAAAGAATTGTCTTGGTCCTCATTGATTAAGTTGGTGGTGTTTAGTGCTATTGGCTTGTTCTTCTTTTTTGTTCCTATCCAAATAGCAGGAAAAGAAACCATTCCGTTAGATCACATCGTCTCTTGGATACGTGGTCATCATCTAGAGTTGGCTAAGTTCTACGCGTTGGCTGCGGTCATTGCTGGTGGACTTTACCCTTTCTTTAAAGGGACTTGGCGAACGTCTACCACACAGACGGTGTTGTCTGTATTGAAATTGCTGGGTGTGGTGACGGCTTTCATGGCGTTTTTGTCTATGGGGCCGGATTTCTTGTTCGAGAAAGACATGTTGCCATTTTTGTTCGACAAATTGGTGGTGCCTGTGGGGCTTATTGTGCCGATTGGTGCGGTATTTTTGGCTTTCTTAATTGGCTACGGATTGTTGGAATTTATCGGTGTGTTGCTGCAGCCTATTATGAAACCGTTGTTTAAAACCCCGGGTAAATCTGCCATTGATGCGGTAGCGTCCTTTGTGGGCAGTTATTCGATTGGTTTATTAATCACCAATCGTGTTTATAAATCCGGACAATATTCGGCTAAAGAAGCCGCTATCATCGCAACCGGTTTTTCGACTGTATCAGCCACTTTTATGGTGATTGTCGCGAAAACATTGGGGTTGATGTCGGTTTGGAATGTGTTTTTCTGGGCGATCTTAATCATTACCTTTGTGGTAACCGCTATCACCGTACGAATCTTTCCTCTTAGTAGAATGGATGATACCGCCGCCAATCGAGAAACCGAAAATTTTCAACACTCACGCTTTAAGCAAGCGTTAATTGAAGGGGTGGAGGTGGCCAAGCAAGCGGATAATATTGGTCAAAACATTTTTAAAAACTTGAAAGAAGGCATGGTGATGGCAATGAGTATTTTGCCTTCTATTATGTCCGTTGGTTTATTGGGGTTGTTGTTGGCCAAATACACGCCGATTTTCGAGTGGTTGGGTTACTTGCTGTATCCGTTTGCATGGATTGCGCAATTGCCTGATCCTATGATGGTGGCGTCCGCTTCCGCAACCGGTTTGGCTGAGATGTTTTTGCCGGCTTTAATCGCGGCGAAAAGCGTTTTTGTGGTGAAATTCGTCGTGGGCGTGGTATCGATTTCATCGATTCTATTCTTCTCCGCTTCCATTCCTTGTATTTTGTCGACAGACATTCCGCTCAACATTAAACAAATGTTAATCGTATGGTATCAGCGAGCAGCATTGACCATATTAATTGCCTCTCCTGTCGCCTTTTGGGCAGAGCAATTTGTCGGCTAGAGTGTCTTCTAATGCTCTTTTGTCGAGTATTTTGATGGCGCAAGTAAAAAGCAGGAAGACGTGTATTCCTGCTTTTTTAGTGGAAGAGACGAGGGCTTCTATAAATCTACTTCGATGGCACTGACCAGTGTTTCATTGTCTGGTGTGGTATCCGGTGCAAAACGGGTTATGTCGCCATTTTTAGTGATGAGGAATTTTTCAAAATTCCAAACCACTTCTGGAGCAGCAGTTGGCTCAATTTGATGCTGTTTAAGCATACTTTCCATGGCTTCACGGTTTGGTGTGACAGGGACGGCTTTGATTAAGTCTTGGTATAAAGGGTGCTTGTCTTCACCGGTGACAACCAGTTTGCTGAACATGGGGAAGGTAACATCATAGGTAAGGCGGCAAAATTGTTGAATCTCTTCATCGGAACCGGGTTCTTGTCCTGCGAAGTCATTGGCAGGAAAGCCTAAAATTTCAAAACCTTGTTGGTGATATTTTTTATAAAGTGCTTCTAAGCCTTCGTATTGAGGGGTTAAGCCACACTTAGAGGCTACATTGACCAACAATAGAGTTTTGCCTTGGTACTGGGATAAATCGATCGGCTCGCCTTGAATGTTGTTTACGGTGTGATTCAGTACGGTGCTCATTCTGCTCTCCTTCGTGGTGGCCCTATGATATCGGGCAAATAGGATGTTTGTTAGCGTATCTTACTATCGCATCACGATGAGGTCATCAATGCGTAAACAATGCTAATTTTCTATTTTAAAGGGTCTAAGTCTAAACAGGGTCCTTGCATGGCTTTGGCGTCTTCTGGGTCATGTGTGACCAATAAGGCTGGAATATTCGACTGGCGAATTTGCTCTAGTACAAAGGCTCTCACGTCACGACGCAGGGCTGGGTCGAGTTTGCTAAAGGGTTCATCTAAGAGTAGGTAGTCTGGTTCGGCTAACAAGGTGCGCAGTAACGCCACGCGAGCTTGTTGTCCGCCAGACAGTTCTGATGGCAAGGCATTGGCTTTGTCAGGAATGCTCAGCTTTTCTAACGCTTGTAGTGCCTTTTGTTGGCGAGTTTTGCTCGGCATATGCTCAGGTATGGCGAAGAGCAAATTCTCTATGATGCTCATATGGGGGAACAGCAGTGGCATTTGTTGCAATAATCCCACTTTGCGTTTATTGGTTGGGCGATCTTGTAAGGCTTGCTTGTCCAAATACACTTGACCGCTGGCGTTAAGCGAGCGGTTTAAGGTACCGCTTAAAAAGTGCAATAGGCTGGATTTTCCTATGCCACTGGGGCCCATGATCGACAAGACTTCCCCAGGCTGGATCTGAAAGCTTAGGCCTTGAATCAGTGTTTGCTGACCTAGGGTTAATGAGAACTGATTTACACTAAGCACGAGTCGTCCTTATAAAGAGAGATTTAAAGGCCAGTCGCCATTTCGTCCAGCGTGGTGGCACCACCAACGCAAGCCAAAAGACGAAAATAGGAAACAGAGTTTGTAACAACGCCATGCTGCCCACTTGCTTTCTGTCACCGGATGCGGCCCGTGTTACTGCTTCGGTGGTTAAGGTGCTGTAACGTCCTTCGCCGGCAATCAGGGTGGGAAGGTACTGTGCCACACTGACCGAAAAGCCAATGGCGAAAGCGGTGAACAAGGCGGGTTTAAGCATGGCCAGTTTAACCGTCAGGTAATTACGCCAAACACAGGGTTTGAGTCGATTTGCTTGTTCGAGATAGGCCTGATGGTAGGCCAGATACGGGTTTTTTAAAGTGAGATAGACATAAGGTAACACGTATAAAAAATGCAGCATCATCACGGCGATGAGGTCGCCGTTTAAGTTCAGATGGATTAACAGCACATGAAGCCCAAATAGAAAACCAATTTGTGGCAACAAGATCGGCACGTAGATAAGCCAATCAAAAACATGTGATGGTCGGTTTGAGGTGTATTGTGATGAGCCATGACTGACGCGTTTGATTTCTAACATGATAAGGCTAATCACGCTCGCCAGTAACGTGCTAACCAGTGCAATGAGCAGTGTGTTGTTGGTGAGTTCCATTAACAAGGGTGTGGCGCGTTCTAAATTGTCCAATGTCCATGTGGCGGGGAAAACATCAGGAAAGCGCCAGCGTTTGGTCAGAGACCAGATGGGCAAGATGACCAGAGCCAGCAGACCAATCAGCAAACTGAAACACGCCAACATGGCGCCAAGGGACAACAGATGATCAGACAACCCTCGTCGTTTGCCATTACTTCGCTCAGCACGAGTCAGTTTCGCTAAGAAACGATGACTTAACTCCCAGCCGGCGAGCACGAAGACAATGACCAGCATTAAGCTGATGGCGCCTGCACTGGCGTTAAATCGCATCGCCAGGTCTGGATCGTTAAACCAGCGAAACAAGGTTACGGCTAAGGTAGAAGGGGTGTTCGGGCCAATAATCAACGCCAAATCCACCACCGTCAGACTAAAGCTAATGACGATAAACAAGGGCAAACGGATCAAAGGATAAAGCTGAGGAATCAGCACCTTACGCCAAGCTGTAAAACGACCATAGCCTAGTGATTGGCAAGCTTGCAAGCTGTCGCGTGCTTGAATGCTTTTCATGCTGGCCAGCATCACGAAGAGTAAGTAGGGCATCTCTTTTATGACTAAGGCAAATATTAGAGAAAGCCCATAAGGGTCTTGCACACTGATCCAATTCGGTGGTCGTTCAAAACCGGTGAGCCATGGGCTGAATAAGCGTACTAGCCAGCCAGATGGGCTGAGGAGAAACACTAAGCCGATTGCGATAGCGGCATGAGGAATGGCCAAAATAGGCGCGAGAAGGTTTTCAATGGGTCTAAAAAACGCCTTTTCATACCCCCAAGCTAATAAGGCTAGAGCCAGCCAAAGAGCAATAATAGACGCTAGAATGCCAGTGATCAGGGTGAGTTTTAAGCTGGCGAAAAATTCGGTGTTACTGAACAGATTCTGCCACGCGGCGAAAGAAAATTTGTTTTCCCCAAGTGGCGGAAAATAGTGAAAAGCAGGCAGTAAGGTGCCAACCAGTCCGGCTAAAATGGGCAGAAGTAATAACGCGCAAATCAGCCCAGTGGTCATTCGACGGTATTTGGTTGGCATAAAACAGTGACATTCCAGAGCAAAAATTGAAAAAAGCGTGTTGATGAAATGACATTCTTCAACACACGAGTTCGTTTATTCGTAAGCGGTGTTAATGTGCATAACGCTTGCGCCATTCTGTCTCGAGCGCGCTCACCCAGCTGCTGTGTGGTTCTGGCAGGGTTTGGCCAAGTTCTTCGATTGATAACGTGGCGATGCCGCGTGGTAAATCATCAAACTTTTGTTGATCTGATGCACTGAGTTTGTCATACGACAATACACTTAAATCCCCCCAGACCGTCGGGGTTTGTTTGTGGATCTGAGCTTCTGGTGACAGTAAAAAATTGGCCACAACTTGCGCCCCAGCGGTGGCGCTACTGTTATAGGGAATGGCTAAGAAATGAGTGTTGCCTATGGTGCCGTTTTGGAACACATATGAGCGAACCGTATCAGGCAAATTGCCTTGATCAATTTGCACCGAAGCGGCAGAGACATCAAAACTCAGTGCCACATCGATTTCTTGATCGTCGAGCAAGCGCATCATTTCTTCAGCACCGGAAGGGAAGTTTTGTCCACTGCGCCAAGCGACAGGGTGGAGTTGGTCTAAGTAGGCCCAGAGTGGCGCGGTGACTTTTTTGAAGTCAACTTGATCAACCGGTTGCGATAAGACTTTGCGATGCGGAGATAATTCGTAAAGCGCTTGTTTCAAAAAAGTCGAACCCAAAAATTGTGGTGGCTCAGGGTAAGTGATGCGTCCTGGATTGGCCTGTGCGTAAGCCAATAATTGAGCCATGGATTTGGGCGGTGTCGACAGGGTCTCAGTGTCATACATGAAAATGACTTGCGCCATGCCCCATGGGGATTCCATGCCGTCGACCTTAGTACCAAAATCCTGAGTCAAACTCTGACGGGCATTTTCGTCAACGTAGCGTTGGTAATTTGGTAAAGTTTGGCTAAAGGGCCCAAACAAGAGTTGATTGTCTTTCATGGCACGAAAATTTTCGCCATTTAACCAGATAAGATCAATAGAGCCTTGTTTGTCTTGTCCTGCCGCTTTTTCGGCTAATACACGGTTCACTGCATCGGCCGTGTCGGTAAGCTTTACTTGTTTTAAGGTGACTTGATATTGGTCTTCAATGCGATCAGCGGCCCATTGAATGTATTGATTAATGTTGTCTGCACCGCCCCAAGCATTAAAGTAGACGGTTTGACCTTGAGCGGCTTGCAGGGTGTCTTGCCAATCCGCTTTTGAGATTGGAGAAGTAAATATTAAGGCGCTGCTGATGGCAACGGCTAGGGTGGACTTGATCACTCTGTGCTCCTGATGTTTAAGGTCAATGTAGCATGTTCAACTTGGTATTAGGTTTTAGACGTAACACAAGAGTCATTTATTACACTGATTTTATTATAGTATTTGGTTTTTATTAACACGACGATTTAGCGTAACATGGGCAAGTTTATTTTGAGCGAAAGTTGTCATTATTACGCTCCGTCAAGTTCGAGGTTGTATGTCTTACCAAATTTATTCTCACGTCTTACCCAGTGCTTCTCCTGGCACCCAAAGAGTACTGAAAGCGCATCATTTCGGCGCGGCGGGCGCTCGCCCTAAAGTGTACCTTCAAGCAGGGCTTCATGCCGATGAATGGCCTGGGTTTTTAGTGCTGAATAAGCTGATCGCCATGTTGAAAAAAGCGGAGCAAGCTGGGCAGATTAAAGGTGAAGTGATTATTGTCCCTGTGGCGAATCCAATTGGTTTGGCGCAGAATTTCCACGGCTATATTCCTGGGCGTTTTGCTTTTTCCGATGGCGGTGGCAACTTTAACCGTAACTGGCCTCGGTTAGGGGAAAAAGTCGAGCAGCGTATTAAGGGGGATGTGGCGGCGGACACGCAAGCGAATGTATCCGTGGTACGTCAGGCGATTCGTGAAGAGTTGGCCTTGTTGCCTGACATGACGGAGTTGCAAGGGATGAAAAAAACCTTGTTGGCCTTGTCGATGGACGCAGACGAAGTGATTGACCTGCATTGTTCTGGTGAAGCTTGTATGCATGCTTATGTGCCGCAAGAATTTGAAGACTATTTTAAACCGCTATTAGGGCTTTTAAATTCGACAGTGGGTCTGTCTGAATTGGAAACTGGCGCGGCGTCGTTTGATGAAACCAATGTCAGTGTTTGGCGCTCATTAAAAGCCCATTATGCGCACTTAATTCCCTGGGGATGTCGTTCTTTGACCGTGGAATTACGAGGGGAAAATGACATTAGTCATGAGTTTGCAGACCAAGATGCGCAGGCTTTGTACGATTACCTGATATATCGAGGTGTCATACAAGGCGTTGTTGCAGAACCCGATGTGTCGGCCGTTAATTATTACCCATTGGATGCCATGGATTTGGTAAAAGCCCCTTGTGCTGGGGTGGTTTGTTATCACAAAGCCATCGGTGAGCCTGTGGAAGCAGGCGAAGTGATCGGTGAAGTGGTGAACTTGCTGGACGATGATGTGGAAGCGTCGCATTATCCATTAGTCTCTCGTGCCAACGGCGTGTTGTTTGCCAGAGTGCAACGCCGTTTGGTGATGTGTGGCGAATCGATTGCTAAGATCGCGGGTAAAGAACATCTCGCTCACCGTGAAATCGGTCATTTATTTGAAGACTAGGCCTGTTATTTTGACCGATACTCCATTTTCTACCCAGTCACTGAATTTAACCTCTGAACAATTGGCGGTGGTTCATCATGATTTGCAGCAGCCTGCGAAGGTCATTGCGGTGGCGGGCGCAGGTAAAACCACGACACTCATCTCACGTATTGAGTATTTATTATCACAAGGCATAGACGCGTCACAAATTGGCGTGTTTATGTTTAACAAAAGTGCGCAAGAAGAGTTTTCCCAACGCCTGAGTCAGCGTCTTCTGCCACAAGGGATTCGTTCGCCCAGTGTGATGACCTTTCACGCTTTTGGTATGCGCTTTTGTCGTCGCTTAGAGCAGCAAGATTGGTTGGCATCCGCTAAATTGCTGACAGACGATTTTAGCTTAATTAAGTTGTTGCGAGAGGCCATGTCACGCCTCTTGAAGCGTGGTGAAAAAGTCACCATACAAGACGAGAAAGAGTGGTTGGAAGATGTGCTGCTGTTTATCGATCAAGTAAAGGCGTCGAACTTGTCAGCAAACGATGTGTTTGAACAGCTGGGTTGGTCGAAGGAGCGACACTTTTTTGTGGCTCTGTTTGACGAATTAGACGGGCTGCGTCAGCGCCAGAATATACGTTTTTTTGCCGATTTGTTAAGCGACCCTTATCAATTGGTTAGTGATTTATCCGAAGCCGATTTACAGCGCGTACGCGCCTTAGTCCCCAATTTTCAATATTTATTGATTGACGAATTTCAAGACATCAATCCTTGTCAGTATGAATTGTTAAAACGACTTTACCCAATGCCTTGTCAATGGATGATTGTGGGTGATGTGCAGCAATGCATTTATGAATGGCGTGGCGCCAGCCCTGATATTATGGCGCGTCAATTTGATGCGGAATTTGCCAGCACCATAACCTACCCATTGAGTACCAGTTTTCGCTTTGGTCATGCCATTGGGTTAATGGCGTCAAGTGTCATCAGTGAGAACGATCCCGAGGCTTTAGTAGTGGGGCTTGGTGAACGGACACGAGTGTCTTTTGCGAAATCGCCAAAAACCGGAAAAGCCTTGTTAGGAGAGCTAAAAGCCTGGGTCGAAGAGGGCAAGGCCTTAACTGACTGTGCTGTTTTAGTGCGTTTATACAGTGATATGGTGCCAGTGCAATTGGCGCTGATGCACAAAGCCGTGCCGTATCAGTTACATGGTGATTCGCCCTTATTAGAGAACCGCCAAATCCGTATGTTAATGGCGTATCTCGCTGTGATGGCGGGCGGTCTTGAAGTGCCAAGTCACTTTTTTCATACTGACGATGTTGAGTATTTGTTAACGGTACCCAGTTTGGGTGGTGCGGTGGCGCAACGACGGCTGCTGATTCAGCAAGCGAAGCAGTCACCGCATTTGTTGCCGCAGATTGTTGAAAACATGGCCGATGCGAGTGATGGTTGGCGTGCGAAGAAGCTGTATGAAAGAGCGGATTGGTTGCGCAGTTTGAGTGCATATCGCAAGGATCCTGCGCAAGGTTTGGTGCATACGCTGGAAAAATTGGGAATTTATCGCTATTTCGAAAGTACCAGTAGTAAAGACATACAAGCACAGGAAAAAATCGCTACCTGCGAGGCGTTTATTGCTTACGTGCGAGGGGTTGGCGGCGATGCTGCGAGCATTTTACAACAACTTGCCAGCCTCAACGAAAGCCAGTCTGATGTGGCACAAGGTGTGCATCTGATGACGATCCATAAATCCAAAGGCTTGGAGTTTGGGCAAGTACTTTTGTGTGGATTGCAGGAAGGTCGGTTTCCGTATTATGAAGAAGACTTGAGTGCGATCGACAAGCAAGCAGCCAATGAATTGGCGGCTGAGCGGCGTTTGTTTTATGTGGCCATGACGCGAGCACGTCAGAAACTGGTGCTATTGGAAACGCCGAGTGCGGAAGAGAACAAACAAATGAAGCTGGGGAGCATTCCCCGAGCCGGTTTAAAATCGTTGTCATTATCCCGTTTTATATTTGAGGCTCAGCCTCATGCGGTCAGCCAGATTTGCGAAGCTTGGTATCAGGCACGCAATGGTGATGTGATTGATACGGAAAAAGGCTCTGTTTTTCAGCGCTACTTGGCGTTTGTTCAGCCTTCTCCTGATGTCACTTTCCGTCATAAAGTGGTTGGTAATGGGCGACTCAAGCCGGGGGACAAGGTACGTCATGATCAGTTTGGTCAAGGGGTGGTTGTCCGACAAGAAGAAGACGATAGGCAGATGATTATTGTTGATTTTGGCGAAGCCGGGTTGAAGCGATTTAACCCAAAACATACGAAATTAGTGAAGCTTTCTTCACGGAGTTAATCCGTAACAGGAGACGTTATATGTCCATTCCACTCATCGATTTAGCCAAATTAACTCATCAAAGCGATTCAGTACGCTTAGCAGAAGTGACCGCCTTAGATAAGGCTTGTCGTGAAATTGGCTTTTTCTATCTAACCAACACCGGAGTGCCTGCGTCCTTGACGAAGGCGTTGATGCGCGAGGCAAAGCGTTTTTTCAACCAGCCTCAAGAGGTTAAAAATGCCATTGATATCAAAAACAGCCCCAATCACAGAGGCTATGGCAACATTGGCGAAGAACAGCTTGATGAAGTGACCCATGCGGACTGGAAAGAAACCTTTGATATGGCGTTGGATTTTCCTGCGGATCATCCTTTGGTATCGAAATACCCGACCATGTATGGGCCAAACCAAAACCCAAGTGATCCTGCCACGGTTGAAGTTTTGCAAGAGTATTACGTAGAGACGTTCCAAGTGGCGCAAAAATTATTGACGGCCATGGCACAAGCCTTGTCTCTAGAAGACGATTTCTTTACTCGTTGCTTTACTGACCATGTCACTGTGTTGCGCATGATCCATTATCCGCCACGCCCTGAAGCGGCTCATGACAATGGTGCTGGAGCGCATACAGATTACGGTTGTGTGACCTTGTTGCTACAAGATCACATTGGCGGTTTACAAGTCAAAAATCGCCACGGTGAGTGGGTAGATGCGACGCCAATAGAGAATGCGCTTGTGGTCAACATTGGCGACTTAATGCAGCACTGGACAAACGACGAATATGTCTCGACGGCGCATCGTGTGCGGGCTTCTTTAGCGGATGTGCACCGTTATTCTTTTCCATTCTTTGTTGAGCCTGACTATGAAACGGAAGTGAGTTGTGTGCCAAGTTGTCAGTCTGAAAGCAAACCTGCTAAGTATGAAAAAGTCTTAGCAGGGGATTGGATTCAATCTCGATTTGACGCCACTTATGCGTATCGAGAAGATAAGCATTAAATGGTTGTTAAGAAGCGTTGACGGACGGTCAGCAATGAAATTGAGCGCGCTACGCGCTCAATTTCATTAGATCGGGTAGCGCTTGAATCTGATATTGATTGCCTTTGATTTTCGCAAGATGTCCTGCTGGCACCAATGTCCAACCTTGATTGGACAGTTCTAACGGTTCGGAACCAATGACAATGTGATTTTCAAATGCTTTGCAGTAGAGGCTAGGGGCTTGCTCGTCACTGGAAAAGCGCACGGCAATCATTTCATCACCGTTGGATACCACAGAGGTAAATCGTAAGGGTTCTTGAATGTTTTTTTGCTTCATGATGTCGAGGATCTGCGCCAAGGTATCGGCAATGGCTTGTTCAGGAGTGTGTTCTAAGCCATTGGCAATCATCAATAGAAAAATCACTTCAGAGTCTGTCGCACCTTGGCGTTCGCCATAGAGGGATTCTGGAATCAGTCGATCCAATTGATAACGAATGGATTCATAACCGCCAATTTGTCCATTGTGCATGAACAACCAATTTTTATAGCTGAACGGATGGCAGTTAGAACGGCTGGTGGCCGTGCCAGTAGAGGCACGAACATGAGCAAAAAAGAGACCGCTCTTGATGTGTCTTGCGAGACTTTTTAGGTTGCTGTCGCTCCATGCTGGCAGTATTTCATGATACAAGCCTGGTTCACTGCGCTCATCATACCAACCTAAACCAAAGCCATCGGCATTGACGGTTACTTCGGATTTTTTCGCGCTCAGACTTTGGTGAACGAGTGAATGCTCCTGTTCAAATAACAATGACTCAAGGTACACCTCGTTCCCTTGATAGGCCATCCAACGACACATATTGCTCTCCTGACTGCAAGAAGCCGATAAGGCTAGAAAGATAAAAGGGAAACGATATGTTTCCCTTTTGCTCTGCAGGTATCTTAATGATTAGACATTAAAGTAACTGATTTTGTTTGAAAGTTGTTTTGCCAAATTGGCCAGCTGCCCAGCCGACTGGCTGATTGAGTGAATCGAATTGGTGGTTTTTTCTGTAATGCTTGTGATATTCGACACATTTCGGTTCACCTCGGCAGTCACTGAGGCTTGCTCTTCCGCCGTGGCTGAAATGCGGTCGTTCATTTCTCGAATCTTAGACACAGATTGATTGATGTTTAATAACGATTCTTCTTCGTGTTTCACTTGCTCTACGGCATTGGTTGAGCGTTGATGACTTGACGTCATCGCGGCAACGGCAGAAGAGGTGCCGGATTGCAGCAGAGTAATCATCTTTTCAATCTGTTGAGTGG
Organism: Marinomonas sp. TW1; assembly: GCF_001625355.1. Classification (GTDB taxonomy): domain Bacteria; phylum Pseudomonadota; class Gammaproteobacteria; order Pseudomonadales; family Marinomonadaceae; genus Marinomonas. The sequence continues at coordinate 89,434 of NZ_JSEE01000001.1, read as the reverse complement.
CATCCTGAGTATTCTGCGCGAGATGACGAACTTCGTCGGCCACCACGGCAAAGCCTCGACCTTGTTCGCCCGCTCGTGCGGCTTCAATTGCCGCGTTTAAGGCCAGTAGGTTGGTTTGTTCTGCAATGCCTAAAATCACATTAAGAATGTTGCTGATTTCATTGGTGTTCACTTGTAATTCATTGATTGTCTTGGCTGATTCGGCGATTTCTTCTGCCAATTCTTGAATGCTGTTAATGGTTCTGGTGACAATTTCTGCCCCTTCATTGGCCGCGGTTTCTGCATCATGAGCTGCGTTGCTGGCATCCGTCGTGGATTCCGAAACATGGACAGCGGTGGCCTGAATTTCGCTGATGGCTTGAGAAATCAATTGCGTTTCTTCTTGTTGACGATCCACCATGTCGGAAGATTCATCGGTAATGCGGTTCAGGTCGTTGGCGGCATTGGTCAGCATGTCACTGGACTTGGCCACATCGTGAAGAATGCTACTGAGTTGAACAACCAGTTTGTCCATAGCGGTTTCTAACAGGCCGATTTCGTCTTTACGTTTGCTGTTAACCGGTTCCTGCGATAAATCCCCAGAGGCAATGCCTTCTGCGCGACGAACCGCTTTAATAAGAGGACGACAGATACCATTGACGATTAATAAGCTGATGGTGACACCGATCATGATGAGTAATGCGGCTAAACCACCACTTGCATAAATGGTTTGGTCCAATTTACTGTTTTGATTATCAGCCACTTGGTTGCTGTATTCATTAATGGAACGGATGATGGTTTCCATCTGAGCATTCACGCTTTCAAGGCTAGCGTCAGCGATCCGACGAGCTTTATTGGCCTGTAGCGTTTTCAGTTTAATCCACCAACTGTAGGTTTCGGTACTGGCTTTTAAGAAGGTCGCTTGTTGCTCTTCTAATAGATCAATGTGCCCTAATAGGGTCGTCAGTCCATCATTTTTTGGCATCTCGTTTAGAATGCTTTTGACGCTGTCAATGCTGGTCAGTAGCTCATCTGTATAGGTCTTGAATTTTTCTTCCGATTCGGCGATCAGCTCCGTGCCATAGCCACCCATGGATTTGGCAATGGATACTTGGAAATAGCCTCGTTCAAACTCGACTGATTGTTGTAATAGTAATTGTCGGCTTTTCTCCAGGTGTTTTACCAGTTGCAAACTTTGCGATGAAAGACTTTGCAACTCAGAAGAAACGGATTTACTGGACAGTGCCGAGCTGATGCTCAAACCAATGATGACAATGGAGAAAAGGGCAATAAGTGAAAGAATTTTGGTGCGTACGGACAAATTTAGCATGTTAGCTCCTGAGTTGTCTTTGTTATGAGGTGAGCAATCCTTATGCCAGTTAAAGTTACATCCAGATACAAATGTTGTCTGTTGTTCACTGTATTTTCTTCTCCTTGTGGGAGTGGTGAAGGGCGGAAAGCCTTTTGGTTAAGGCTTTTATCTTATAATTTTTCATTATTATTACGTGTAGAGATACGATAGGCAAGGTTGTAAGAGTATGTAAACAAAAACAATGTTAGAAGATGGGAGATTCGGACGATTTTTGAAAAAAGACTGGCTTAAAAATGGGGCATGACGTAGTGCGTGTTCGCTGTCGCGCCCCATTTCTGTGCGGTCTGTCTGGCCGGTGCTCAGATCATTTTTCTGGTGCAGAGTCGATGACGACGTGATCACCTTCTACTTTGAAAAAGAAGCAATCTCGGCGATTGGTATGACAAGCCGCGCCTTTTTGCTCGACCTGCAATAAAATGCAGTCACCATCGCAATCAAAAGACATGGAAACCAGCGTTTGGCGGTGGCCTGAACTTTCACCTTTGCGCCAATAGGTTTGGCGAGAGCGTGACCAGTAGCAGACTTGCCCTGTTTCTAGTGTTTCACGAATCGATTTCTCGTTCATGTAAGCGAGCATCAAGACTTCACCTGTATCGTGTTGCTGTGCAATGGCCGCAATTAGTCCCGCATCGTCTGTTTTTAAATTGGCTAAAATAGTGTCCAGTGGCAATTGCTCACCTTTCGCCAAATTTTCATACGCTTTTAAACTCATTTTGTTACCTTATATTCAGAAATGGCGCCTTTTCCAATACCCTCAAACCCATGTGCTTCAATGAGGCTACCAACATGTTCATGGGCTAATACATAAGCGACGTGAGCCGATAAAGACTCTACTGTGGTATCGCAATCTAGCATATAGACTTGCTGACTATCTATTGTCAGTTCAAATAAGCCTTGTTGACTGGTGTAGCGGAAATAATGATGTGGGCGACCATTAATGTCGACGATTTTTTGCAAATCTTCCTGGGTGCCCAAATAAATGTCTTGCCAGCGTTTTGCCCAATCATGTTCTAATGCTGAATCAGCTTTGCCATCGCGATAGATTTCAATGGTGGATCGATGGCCGTGAGCGATACGCTGACAATTGCCGGCGTGTTTCTTTAAACCATGACTATATTGGTATTGAGCACCCGCTATCGGCTCTGGTGTGAAACGTATGCTGACCGCGTCTAATTCTGCCGGTAACAAATCGAGAATTTGTTGTTCAACCCAACGTGCCGCAAGTGAGGGGGTAATCTGCTGACAAGGTAAGGAGCAGATTGCTTGTGACGGTGCATCACACTGGAAATGTCGCCCGTCTTCATGATCGAACTGAAAAGACACGCGATCATGGTCGAGTTCAATGAGTTGGCTGCTTGGGTGTTCTGCAGGAATGGCGAGCATGTGGTCGATGTTGTCATCCAACCACTTTTTAATTTGCTTTTTTACGATACTGAAATCGCAAATCATGCTTTCATCGTTTAATTTACCAGTCAGAACAATGTCTGTCTGCCAGCTTTCACCCAACAATCCACGTTCAGCATCGTAGTAGGAAAAATCCACATGCGTTAGGTTTTTTACAAATAGCTTCAACGTGCTACTCCTTAAATTTGATGGCGCGTATCTTACCCTAAATGCCATGACGGATATAGACGAGCCTGACCCTTTAGGCGAAGAGTGGATTGTTTGAATGGTCGCCTGAAAAGATCATGAATCTAAAGGTGAAAATAAGGAGAGTAGGAAAAGCAGCCTTCGAAGAACGCGAGAGAAGGGAGGCATTGATCAAGATGAAAATCAACAAATGAGCTTGGCCGATCATTTTAACTATTTGAAAATACATAAGAATGCGGTTGATATTTCAAATTGGCTGCGTATAATCTCGCCCCAAGGTCAACAGGCCTCCTTTATGGTGTCTCTGCTGGTCCCCTCGCAACAATAAATCGTTAATCTGGTCAGGTCCGGAAGGAAGCAGCCACAGCGATGGACTTGTGTGCCGAGGTGCGGCTGGTAGAGATGCCACCTAATCTTTTCTATCCATTCTTAATCTCAGTAAAGCTTAATCAAGCCGTATTCTTTCTTCATTATCAGACTAAGCTTTTGTTGATCGTCAATACATATCATTACTTATTGATTTTAGGCACCAACCATGACTTTGAGCTTTTTTAAGCGAACGCCTTTGAAGGTCGTCACATTGGCCTGCCCAACTGGAAGCGTTAGAGCATTTCATACCGCATTGAGGGCAAATGTGATTTAGTGCTTCATTCACGATAGATCTGACCTCAAATACTTGAACACCTAATTCCAATCCAGTTAGCGCAAAGACATGATGAAGTAAATAAATGACTCTTTTACCTTGCATGCTTTCAGGTAAATTAATGTCTCCATAGCCTATGGATGACACGCTTATGAGTCTGTTTTCCCAAACCAGTTCGCTCTCGTTTTCAATTATGACGGTGACAGTCGTTCGAATATTCGTTTTCTTTTTCTTTTTCTTTTTTTCTTCCTCCTCCAATGTAGAGAGCTCGACGGTAAAGTAGATTTCTCTGTTATCCCTTTCTTTTGTGTTTCTTATGATTTTTAACTCTCCATGATCTTCATGCATAAAAAAATACATCATTTGCTGATGTTCTTGACCTTCGAAATCAATATGGTTGTTTTGATCCATCTCAGATAGTCTCCGTAAAATAAGAAAATGACGACATCACGCTGTGGTGTATTTTGGTCCGAATGCAGACATTTTTTCGCGGTCATGACGATGCATTTATAGGGGAGAATTCTGGTCGGTATGTTTATACGCTCAATTTGGAAAATGGTCTGTTGGCGGCTTTTAAATCCTTTTTGGGTTAGGTAGTGATCTATTTTGTTGGGTTCATCGTTTAATTTACGTCATGTCGAAATCACCCTTATAAGGCGATCATTATGTTAAATGCACATTTACCCGCCTTGGCCTTGGTATTGTTAGGCGGTGTGTCGTTCAGTTATGCGGATGTTGAGGTCGTATTTTTTCGATAAACGATGTGCCGGCATTGTCCACTTGGTGGAAGCCATCGCCTTGATTGTTTAGGTGATCTTAATGAGGAATACCCATGAGTCTGCCGTGGGAGACTCATGGGGGATGACGCTGGGGTTATATTTTAAATTGAGATAGTCGCTTTTTAAGGCTTTCGGCTTCTTCGGCCATGCTGAAGTTGACGGTGGCGACCTTACCTGTGTCTCGGCTGGTGGTTTGAGAAATCTCACTAATGTTTTTAACACTGTCGAGAATTTGAGTTGCTACGGTGGATTGTTCCTCGGTTGCGGCGGCAATTTGCTGGTTTAAATCGGCGATGTTATTGACGGCACTGACCACTTCTTCAAAATGTTCCGCTGTTTTTTTGCCGATAATGGTGCAGTGCTCTGTGACTTCGATGCCTTTATTCATACTGTCCATGGCTTCTTTTGCGCCTGCCTGAAGATTTTCCACCAGTTTCTGAATGTCGATTGTTGAGGTTTGGGTTTTTTGCGCTAATGAACGTACTTCATCGGCAACAACCGCGAACCCTCGGCCGGATTCCCCTGCGCGTGCGGCCTCTATGGCGGCATTCAATGCCAGTAAGTTAGTCTGTTCTGCAATGCCTTGGATTGTGTCTAAGACCACGCCGATGTTGTCTGTTTCTTTGGCTAAGTTATCAATGCTGTGGGACGTAGCTTGTACGTCTCGTGATAGTTGAGAGGTAATTCTTTGGTTTTCTTCTGCGGTAGATTTGCCTTTTTCAACGAGTTCTAGCACTTGAGTGGCCACGTCCGATGCGGAAATGGTATTTCTGGCGACTTCTTCGGTTGCGTCACTCATTTCGCTTACCGCTTCAGCGACAAGGCTGGTTTCGGTTTCTTGCTTGTCGACTGAGGAGAGGGTGTTCTGTACTATGATTGACGCTTTGGCTGAATTGTCGTCTAAGCGTGTTGAGGATTCTGCAATACCAGTGATGGTGGTTTGGAGTTTGCTAATGAAGTGATCCAGTTTACTCGCTACCTCGCCCACTTCATCTTTACGTTTGAAGTGCATTCTAAGGGTTAAGTCCCCATCCCCATTAACCAAATCGTCCAAGCGAGTTAACAGGTTTCTCAATGGTCCAATGATAGAGCGACCAATTAGGATTGGAATGATGATCCCTACCAGTATGGCAACCGCTAGGACGGTCGTAATGATATTGACAGCATGTTGTTCGTCGTCGAAAGCAATGTTGGCCGAATCTAATGCAAACTGCTGAGACTCATTCAAAATAGAAATAATGTGTTCGTCCAGCTTCTCATTTGCATGCTCGATCTCAGTGATAGAATCAAGAGCGCTTTTGATGCCGTTGTTCTTAATCGTGTCTAAAAAATTCAGAAGAATGTTTTCCAATTCAAAAAATTCAGCTTCAACATTGATAAATTCTTCTAAAATGAGGTCGTATTTTTGCTTTGCTTCAGCGCTTTCGAGACTGGCTTGTAACGTTTTTATGGTTTCTTCAACGGTGACGATTTCGCCATGTAGCTTTTTAATATTGGTTTCTAAATCGGTAATTAATGTCGTTGATTCTGGTGAGACGCCTTTGCCTTTAATGTCATCTAATAATGCGTGAGAAATGACTTTTTCGACCGCAATGGCTTGTTGTAGCTGATGTTCAGTAATGAGAGTTAAAGCTTTTGTTAAAGGGAGGTGATCGTGTGCGATTTCTTCAATTTCGTGACCGATTTTTGTAAATTGATTAATCGAAAAGCCGCCAACAACCATAATTAAAAGCAATTGTATGGTGCTCATTATGAAGAATTTATGAGAGATTTTTAGCTTAGATAACATGCAATTTTCCTCTTAATTTAGAACTACTTAATCATGAATTTCATATTCATATTGTCGAGGTCATGCTTTATGTAAGCGTTCATCATAACGTTATGAAAGTCAGAAACGACAATGGCGTGTGCGTCGAGATAACCGTTAAACCTTGTACACACATATCCTTTTTTTATTATGCGTAGTGGCTGGTTTTATTCTATTGGTGTTTGTTTTCGTTTTGTAAGTTTTGGTGTTTGATTTTTGGCTTATTGTTATTGGCCCTAATTGATGAGTGGTGGAAAGGTCATCGAATAGGTGATTTTCGATAGTTGCTTGTCGGTATCTTTCTTAATTTTTGGGCTGAAATCTGCCTTTTCACAAAAATACACTTGGTCAGTTTGAATATTGAAACTAAACTGTATGTTTATACAGTATTTTAGGTGTCGTGTATGCGTTTGACTTATCTTGGAGTGTCTGGCTCTGCTTCCTATATCGCTGAAAACAGCATTTTGATTCCCTTCTATGGTGAGGCGGTATCAGCGGGTTTTCCTTCTCCTGCTCAGGACTTTGTTGAGAAAACATTGGATTTGAATGAGTTGTGTATCCCTCATCCAGCAGCGACATTTTTTGTTCGTGCGCAAGGGGATTCTATGATCGAAGCGGGTATTCATAGTGGCGATGTATTAGTGGTGGATCGTTCATTAACAGCATGTCATCGTGACACCATTATTGCTTGCTTACACGGAGAAATGACGGTCAAGGTATTGGAGTTAAAGCCAGATGTATTGCTAAGACCGAAAAACAAAGCCTATAAAGCGATCCCCATTACTGAGGAGTCAGAATTCGAAGTGTTTGGTGTCGTTACCAGTGTGATTCGTAGGCTAGAGCGCGGGGCATGAAACGCGTGTTTGCTCTGGTGGACTGCAATAATTTTTATGCCAGTTGTGAAAAATTGTTTCGTCCAGATCTGAAAGACAGGCCTGTGGTGGTTTTATCGAATAATGATGGCTGCATTGTTGCTCGTTCGAAGGAGGCTAAAGCGTTGGGCATAAAAATGGGGGTGCCCATGTTTCAGGTGCAAGCAGATATTGAGCGGTATGGCGTGGTGTGTTTTTCATCGAACTATGCCTTATACGCGGATATGTCGAGTCGAGTGATGAGCTTGCTGGAGCAAGAGGCTCCACAAGTCGAAGAGTACTCTATTGATGAAGCGTTTTTGGACTTGAGTGGTGTCGCAGCGGCAGAAGGTCTGTTGTCGTTTGGTCAGCGCGTGAAGGCGAAAGTAGACAAATGGACAGGGATTAGCGTTGGTATCGGCATTGCTCCTAGTAAAACACTGGCTAAGTTGGCTAATTACGCGGCAAAAAAATACCCGGCGACAGGAGCCGTGGTGGATTTGATGGCCCCTGATCGACAGCGGCGTTTACTTGCTTTAGTCGGGGTTGATGAGGTCTGGGGTGTCGGACGACGTTTGAGTGGACGTTTGCGCGCACAGGGGATTCATACCGCCTTAGATCTGGCGCAAGTCGATCCTAAGCTGGTTCGTCGTGAGTTTTCTGTAGTATTGGAGCGTACGGTGCGAGAACTTAATGGTGTGTCTTGTCTGACCCTGGAGTCTGTTCGGCCCGTCAAGCAGCAAATTATCTGCAGTCGTTCTTTCGGCTACAAAATTACCGAGCAACGAGAATTGCGAGAAGCTGTGTCTAAATACGCTTGCCGTGCGGCCGAAAAATTACGTGCTGAGAGGCGTTGTTGTCGGGTGGTCAGTGTGTCTATTCGTACCAGTCCACACATTCCGAATGAGCCTTTTTATGCCAAAACCTTATCCGTTGAATTGCCTAATCCTACTGACGATACGCGAGATTTATTAGACGTCGCCAATGTTATTTTTAATCGTATTTGGCGGTCAGGGTTTCGTTATATGAAGGCCGGTGTGATGTTGTCTGATTTTTATGAACACGGAGCCTTGCCAACCGACCTTTTTGACTCTGCTACTCATAACACCAAATCAAAGCAATTGATGACAGTGGTTGACCACATTAACCAGAGTGGCTTGGGGAATCTATTTTTTGCTGCTCAGGGGGTGACTCCACAATGGTCCATGAAACGCAAGCATTTATCTCCTTGCTATACCACGCAATGGAAAGATTTGCCTTTAGTACGATGATTAAGGCCAATAGGATAGGTTATCTTCTTTTACCTTTTCCGCTTCAATGCGTTTGAAAATTTCTTCTCTGTGTACGGTGACATCTTTTGGAGCGCTGACGCCAACACGAACATGTTTCCCCTTAATGCCTAATATGGTGACTTGAATATTCGAGTCAATGTTGATGGTTTGATTGATTCGTCGGGTTAAAATCAGCATGGGGTCCTCAATATGGATGACAATGAATGGGAAGAAGTTTATAAAAATGACCCATTTAAAGTCAATAAAAATAAACTTTTAATTTATTGAAGATCCAGAACGGAAAAAAGCGAGACAGGCTCGCTTTTTTCATTAGTGGTGCAGGTGATGTTTACAGTTTCAATCTTGCTTCTCTGACAACGCCAATCACTCGACATTTATCGGTCACTTCAATGGGGCGGTAGTTTGGGTTTAGAGGCTTGAGATAGGTTTGGCCTGCATCAATGATGAGTTTTTTGAAAGTGATTTCTTTTGTCGCATCCACCTTTGCCACCACTAAGTCGCCGTTTTGAGCTTGCATACACGGGTCTACTAAGATGATGTGGGCTTCACTAATGCTGTGTCCCACAGGGGAGACCATGCTGTCACCTATGACTTTTAGCCAAAAAGCCTGATGGCTTATGGCCGCAGGCGCGTATTCCCACTCTAATTGGTCTTTCAGGCTGGCTTTATCAGTAAAGTCTCGCCAGGTCTCAGCTTGTTCGTGGCTGATGATAGGGACTTGCTTGCTGATAAAGCATGGGTTAAAGGACGTATCCTGCTGTGGGTGCGATGAGGTATGTGGCTGGGCTGATACGCCACCAAACAACCAGTTAGCATCACACTGCAACGCTTTTGTGAGCGGGATGATGTATTTACCACCAGGCGATGAAATACCGTTAAGCCATTGGCTGACCGATCCTTTCGTTGCGCCTGTCATCTTTGTTAGGTCGACAGCTCTAAGGTGATGTTCGGTCATTTTTTGTCGAATGCGATCTGAAATATCCATGTTAAGAATACTAAACTAACTTGAGTTTATTTTTATTCACTTGTATTGTTTAAAAAAACAAACTTTTAACTTTATGGTTTGGTGAAGATGCACAAGGAAAAAGTCATTCGTTATTTTGGCACTCAGCAGCAGCTTGCGGGCACGTTGAGTATCTCTAAAAGTTCGGTTTCTCAATGGGGTAATGTGATTCCAGAAAAGCAAGCGTTGCGTCTCGAGAAACTCACTAACGGTGTATTGAAATACGATCCTAAGCTATACATTCGCTAATTTGTACAAGCGTTCTGTGAAGTTTATGGAGCGTTTTGTGTTTTCAGGAGAGGAAACGGTGAACGACCAAAAGAAAAAAACACATCAAAATGCTAGAGCGAGTCATTTTTCACTGGCAAGGGCCTTGTCTGTATTAAGTGGCCAATGTTCAAGCACACTTGCTTGTTTTTATCGTTATGGTTTGGAAGATACCGATGCTTGTCAGCATCTACTGGAAACACAAAAGGCGATTGATGATGCCTTAAGAGACTCTTTGATATTGACGCCGATAGGGTCTTATGAAGCCACCTTAATCGGTGTGATGAATCACGTGAATTTCTCTGCTGAGCCTTTTTATGCGAATGTCAATTTGGCTGCGTCCAGTGTAGAGGTTGCGCGTCACCGTCATCAGAAAAAAGAGAGGAAGAGCCAAAATAAAAGCCAACCTGTTTAACCGGTTGGCTTTTGATTGGTGTCATCAGCGTCTCGAGCAACGCTGATGGGAAGCGTGTTCAGTTAGGCGACATCGGCATTCGTATTTTGTAATACTTTTTGGTTTACCGTTGCCATCAAGGCCTGCACAGAGGCCGATACGATGTCGCTGTCAATGGCAACGCCATTGAAGCGATCGCCGTCAATGTTCGCTTGTACATAAGCGATGGCTTGGGAGTCGCTGCCAACGGTTAGAGCGTGCTCTTGGTATTGAATAATGTCCACACGCATACCGAAGTGTTTGCCCAAGGCTTCGCTGAAAGCCGATAGCGCGCCATTGCCTGTACCGGTGATGCTCACTGAGCCTGATTCACTGTTTAGCTCAGCGTGGACTGTATCTACGTCGTCTTTGGCGTGATCGTATTTGCCAAGCTGGTATGGTTTATTGCCCGTCATGAAGCAGGACTCGAACAGAGCTTTCATGGATTCTGCATTCACCACGCCGCCGTCTTGCTCTGCAAATTGCTGCACGATTGGGCTGAACTCTACTTGCAACCAACGTGGTAATGCTAAGCCGTACTCTTGCTCAAGCGTATAAGCCACACCGCCTTTACCAGATTGGCTGTTAACACGAATGACTTCTTGATAACTGCGACCAACATCGCGAGGATCAATTGGCAAGTAGGCCACATCCCAAGGTTTGTCGTCGGTCTGATTCGCCAAGCACTTCTTGATCGCGTCTTGGTGAGAGCCAGAGAAAGCGGTAAACACCAATTCACCTGCGTAAGGATGGCGCGGATGAACTTGTAATAGGGTGCAAGCTTGAACCACACTTATGATGCGGTCCATGTCGCCCAACGCTAACTCTGGATCAATGCCTTGGCTGTACATGTTCATGGCCATTGTCACCACGTCCATGTTGCCGGTTCGTTCACCATTGCCTAGCAAGGTACCTTCGATACGGTCAGCCCCTGCCATAAGACCAAGCTCTGCCGCTGCTACACCGCAGCCACGGTCATTGTGGGTGTGTAGGCTGATGATCATGCTGTCACGCTGTTTTACTTGGCGACAGAAGTATTCGATCTGATCAGCAAAACGGTTTGGTGTCGCCACTTCGACCGTTGCTGGCAAGTTAATGATGATTTTGTTGTCTGGGGTTGGTTGCCATACGTCGGCAACGGCATCCACCACTTCGACGGCGAAGTCAGTTTCAGTGCCTGTGAAGCTTTCTGGTGAATATTGGAATACCCACTCTGTTTCAGGGTGTTTCGCAGCATGTTCTTTAACGCACTGAGCGCCTTTTACGGCAATCTCTTTGATGCCGTCTTTGCCTAAACGGAAGACTTGTTCACGCTGGGTTTTAGAGGTTGAGTTGTAAACGTGAACGATGGCTTTTTTTGCACCTTTAAGAGACTCATATGTGCGTTCAATCAATTCAGGGCGCGCTTGTGTTAACACTTGAATGTACACATCGTCAGGTACTTGGTTTTCTTCTATCAACCAACGCACAAAGTCGAAGTCTAATTGTGACGCGGCTGGGAAGCCAACTTCGATCTCTTTAAAGCCCACGTCCACAAGTAGGGCGAAAAACTGCTTCTTTTGTTCCACTGTCATAGGTTCAACCAGTGCTTGGTTACCATCGCGCAGATCAACACTTGACCAAATCGGAGCTTGAGTGATTTCTTGGTCAGGCCAAGTGCGGTTTTCAATGGCGACAGGCTGGAATGGGCTGTACTTAGTGTGATCAAAAGAGGTCATGATCTTTCCCTTCTTATGTTAAGGAGCGGATAAGCTCCGATGGTAAACAGTTTGCATGGTAAGGAAGCGTGGTAACTTCCTCTATGATTTCGCTATGACTATATAATAGCGAATTTTCTAGGGTAAAAGATTGCGTTTTTTATGGAAATTTCAATCTAAATAGCATTATATTGCGTACATAAAGAATAAATTGGCAATATGAGGCTTATGTTTTGGGTTTTGATAAGATTGATTTGAATATTTTGCGTGAGTTACAGCAAGATTCTAGCTTGACGAATCAAGAGCTGGCTGATCGCGTGGGATTATCGGCTTCGCCTTGCTTACGTCGCGTGAAAGCGTTAGAAGAGACCGGTGTGATTGATTGCAGTGTGACTTTATTAGATCAAAAGAAGCTGGGGCTAAAACTCACCGCTTTTATCCAGATCAGCATGGACAGGCACACACCGGAGCGGTTTGAAGTCTTTGAATCCTTAGTAGAATCCTATCCAGAAGTTAAATCCTGTAATTTGGTAACCGGTCAATCTGCAGACTATTTATTAGAAGTTGTGGTGGAAGACATGGATAAGTATCAGGAGTTTCTGCTGGGGAAATTAACGCGCATCGCGGGCGTCACAGGTGTGCATTCCAGCTTTTTATTGAGGCGTATTATTAACCGAACCGCATTGCCGTTAGATCATTTAGCGTAATCTGGTGAGCCCGCAATCAGTGAATCAAGTAGAAAAGAATGAAAGAAACAACGGATTAATATTGATTTTTTCATATTTGACCAAATGTAAGGGCGTTATACTTTGTGTCATAAATCATCCCTAGAGAGAGCAGTAATGACAGATTTGACCATTAAGCGTCGAGTAATGATTCCGGTGCGCGCCGGTGACGTGACCGCTGAGTTTATTTCCTTTAATGGTGATGACTCGGGTAAAGAGCACATAGGGATATATTTTGCAGGCAACCCTGACGAAACGAAACAAGCGGACCATGTGCCACTGGTTCGTCTGCATTCAGAGTGTTTAACCGGAGACGTCTTTGGTTCCGGTCGTTGTGATTGTGGTGAGCAGCTTGATGAAGCGATTGATCGTATTAATGAAGAAGGTGGCTACATTCTGTATTTACGCCAAGAAGGGCGTGGTATTGGTTTGTATGCCAAGCTAGAAGCCTATGCTTTGCAAGACCAAGGCTATGACACTTATCAAGCCAACGAAATGTTGCACTTACCAGACGATGGTCGTGATTTTGGGATTGCGGCGGATATGCTACTGGCGTTGGGCGTGAGCAAGGTAAGATTGCTCACCAACAATCCAGACAAGGCTCAACAGCTTAAAGAGCACGGCATTGATGTGGCTGAATTGGTGCCAACCAAGGTGCATGTAAATCAGCATAACCGTCAGTATTTAGAAACCAAAGCTAAGCGCAAACAGCATACTTTGAAGTTTGATTAATGAGCGCTTAGCGAGAAAATTAAATTTTGTGACAGAAGCCCCGAAAGGGGCTTTTTTAGGTCTTGGTGAAATGGACTCGGGACATTTTTTTTAGGTGTTTTGACCAATAGATGACCGAAAAAGCCAGATGGATCAAAAAATTGCTTTTATAAAGTGGCGTCGTAATAGAGTTATTAAAAAGGGGAAGTTAATACAAAAAGCGCCGCTTCATTGAGCGGCGTTTTTGTGTTTATCGGCTTCAGTGAGCTTAAATAGCTTACTTGGTTTTTTTCTTTTTCTTTTTGCTGCGTGGAGATCTAGCCTTAGTTTTGGCTTCGAGTCCTTCAATGCGGCCAAATTTAACGTTGGTTTGCATAAAGCGCTGAATTTTTTCAATCATCGGCAAATCATTAATGTCGATCAAAGAGATGCATTCGCCTGGAGCGCCTTCTCGTGAAGCGCGACCGGCACGATGAATATAAGAGTCTGCTTTGCGTGGCAAGCGTAGGTTGATCACTGTGTTGATTTCTGGCAAATCAATACCACGAGAGGCCACATCGGTGGCGACTAATACTTGCAGACGACCCCGTTTCATTTGTTTTAAATGCTCGCTGCGATCGCCTTGTTTCATCTCTCCGTGTAAGCCATCACACATGATGTTCATGTTGCGGATTTTTTGTACCCACACATCCACATGGTCACGATTGGAGACAAAAACCACGGTTTGTTGTACCCCTTCCTTATTGAGTAGATGCTTTAGCATGGCTTCTTTGTGCGCGTCATCGTCAACTCGATAGGCCACTTGGCGAATCTGCTCCGGAACCATACGTGATGATTCACCAAGACGAATTTGCTCTGTTTCAGCGCTTAATAAGGCGCTGGCAAAGCGGCCCATTTTTTCACCTTCTAAGGTGGCTGAGAACATTAAGGTTTGGTGTTCCTGCGGAAGCTCTTTGGCAATCTTGTTGATGGCATTAACAAAGCCCATGTCCAACATGCGATCGGCTTCATCAATGACGAAGTAGCTGACATCCGTTAAGTCTAGCCATTGCTTTTCATCAAGCTCTACCAAGCGGCCTGGTGTCGCAACTAGAATGTCACAAGGTTCGCTAAGTTGCTGTTGTTGCATCCCGTATGGCGTACCGCCAATGATCAACTGCGATTGAATGCGTGTGTGCTGTGTTAGGCCGCCAATGACATTGAAAATTTGTCGGGCAAGTTCACGACTAGGCGCTAAAATAAGGACTTTAGGGGCCGTTGTAGAGGTTTCATCACGGTCTAAAACATGTTGCACGGCGGGGGCGCAAAACGCGATGGTTTTACCTGTACCAGTGGGGGCGGTCGCCAATAGGTCGGAGCCCTCTAAAATAACAGGGATGGCTTGCTGTTGAATTTCGGTAGGTGTTTCAAAACCTAGGCTATTGATTGCTTCTTCGATCGTGTAATCTAGGTCTAATTCAGCAAATGACATGTAATCTCTCTGTTGCAATAAAAAAAGTGCCTAGCATCGGTAAACACGACAAAAGGCTAATACACAGAATGATACCTTGTTTTATGTTGTTTCGAAATCAAAAGCCATTTTAAAACAGGTGTGTTTGATTGCTTGTATTTAATCTGGTGGTTAATGTCACTATGAAAGAAGAATGTCGTATGTTGTTATCAGATGATTTGGTGGTCGGCCAGACAATGAATTGGGTGAAAGACTTTATTGTGGGCCACAATGTCTGTCCTTTTGCCAAGCGAGAAGTGGAAAAAGACAGTGTGCGCCTTGTTGTATTGCGTTCGAAAAAAACCGATGTCGCCTTAGAAGAATTGATGTCTGAAATTCAGTGGCTAGATGAGCAGGCTGAAACCGAAACCACGCTGCTCATTTTCCCCACTTTGTTTAAAGATTTTCAGCGTTACTTGGATTTTGTGGAAATGTCTGAGAACCTTATGTTTGATCAAGGGTGTGAAGGCGTTTACCAATTGGCCACCTTCCATCCAGATTATTGCTTTGCCGGTGCAGAAGAAGAGGATGTGTCTAATTACACTAACCGTTCTCCTTACCCTATGCTGCATATATTACGAGAGGCCAGCTTGGATAAAGCCATTGAGTTTTATGGTGATACGGCTCAAATACCGGATGAAAACATTGCCAAGATGGAAGCCTTAGGGCGAAATAAATTGGAAGACATTTTTAAAGCTTGTATGAATGCAAACTAATCTTGCGCTCGACTGATAAGTCAGTATAGTGCGTGAAAAATTCCTTGCCGGAGAAACCATGGCTACACAAATTGGACGCTTAAATACCTTAAGAGTCGTTAAAGAAAAAGAGTTTGGCGTCTATTTGGATGCTGATACATTAGGTGAAATTTTACTGCCAAAGCGCTACGTGCCGAAGCAGGTGGAAATTGGCCAAGAAATTGAAGTGTTTGTTTACCTTGATTCTGAAGATAAGTTGATTGCCACCACTGACTTTCCAAAAGCACAGGTTGGTGAGTTTGCGGCGTTGAAATCGGTTGCGGTCAATCAAGTCGGCGCGTTTTTTGATTGGGGATTGCCGAAAGATTTATTGGTGCCTTTTAGCCAACAAAAAAATCGTGTCGAAGAAGGTGAAACACATTTATTGTTCATTTACCTTGATCAAATTACCAATCGTATCGTGGCGACGACAAAGGTTGACCCTTTGTTGAATCGAGAAGAAGCGCCTTATCGTGTTGGTGATAAAGTCTCTGTGGTGATTGGTGATAAGACCAATATTGGCTTCAAATGCGTCATTGATAATCGTTTTTGGGGTGTGCTGTTTTTTGAAGACGCTTTTCGACAGTTGTATAAAGGCGAGAAAGCCACCGCGTATATTAAGCAGATGCGTGAAGACGGGAAAATCGATTTGAGTCTTCAGGAGGTCGGCTACAAAAAAGTACGTAACATTCTGGATGATGTATTGGACTATTTGGACTCACAAGGTGGGGAATCGGATTTGACTGATAAAGCGTCTCCGGAAGCCATCTATAAAGTATTTAAAGTGAGTAAAGCGACGTATAAAAAAGCACTCGGTGCTTTGTATAAAGATAAGAAAATCGCCCTGAGCAAAGAGAAAGTGACTAAGCTGTAATTTTCACGTTAACGGTATGTTTATCAAAAGCTGCTAAGTAAGACTTAGCAGCTTTTTTTGTACCTCAGGGCGAGAATCTGGCTGGTTGATGCCTTCGTACAGGAGGGGCTGTACGGTCAATTTGATCGGGCTATTTTTCAGTAAGAACCCTGAAATGAAATCGTTTTCGGTTTGTCTTTGCAGGCGTATGTCTTCAAACATAGAGGAACGGTTCAAGCGAGTGAGCTTGGCGATCGTGCTGACACGATTTTTTAAGTTGTCGAAAGAAAGATGCTGACTGTGCTTAGCATAAGTAAATTTAGGGTGCGTAAAGACACTTTCCAATTCTGCGAGGGTGGCGTGCATTAAGGTTTGATATTCGTCATTTAAAATATCCCCATTGTGCAGGTTGAAGATGGCGGTAATTGGATTGATAACGGCATTGACGGCCAGCTTTTCGATGATTCTTTGGTGAATGTTACGCACCCCAAACCCTTCTAGCGGAAAATCTGCGGTCGCCTCTGAGGGCAGCCAAGGGCCAAAATAGGTGTCGCCTAATCCGGTGTGTTTGATGTGATTGTGCTCGATTTTAAGCACCCCTTCACTGGTTACGCCGGCCCAGAGGGTCTGCTTAGGCTTTATTTGCTTTTGTAATTGATCCTGTGCGCCTAAACCATTGCACAGACAAATGATGTCAGCGTCATCGCTGAGGTGTTCTGACACTTGCTGATACGCTTCGACAAGGTCAAATGACTTGGTGCACAAGAGTACTTTTTGATATTGCTTTTCGAGAGTGTTGGCGGTGAACGTCTTTATTTTATAAGTGTGTGTTTCGGCTTGTTGTTGTCCGCTTTCATCCACTAAGGAATCTAGGGTGATTTTTTTTCCGGGGTCGGTGCTTCGGTAAACCAGATGCACTTTGTGGTCGAGGCTTTTAAGTTTGCATGCCCAAAATAGGCCGATGGCACCAGAGCCAACCACTAACCAAGGAGATTGTTTCATAACTTGATCCATTAGGTGTTTTATTTCAATTCTTGCTATTATCGCGCCAAACGAACTGATTGAAAATGCAAAGGAGCAGAAAATGCCATCATTTGATGTAGTCTCTGAACTGGACTGGCACGAAGTAAGTAACGCCGTAGACCAAGCAAACCGAGAAATTACAACACGTTATGACTTTAAAGGTGTCAAAGCCAGCTTTGAAATAAAAGATAAATCCAGCGTGGTTATGCAAGCCGAAGCCGAGCCTCAGCTTCGTCAATTGTCGGATATTTTAAATCAAAAGCTCGTTAATCGTGGTATTGACCTGAAAAGTCTAGAAAAAGAAGACATTGAAAAAGGCAATATGCGTGTATCGCAAGCGGTCAAAATGAAAGAAGGGCTTGAGACAGCGGAAGCGAAAAAAATTGTCAAAATGATCAAAGACAGCAAGATCAAAGTGCAGGCGCAAATCCAAGGTGACCAATTGCGTGTCACAGGTAAAAAGCGTGATGACTTACAGCAGGTGATGACCTTGCTGCGCGGTGCCGATTTGTCACAGCCAGTGCAGTTTAATAATTTTAGAGATTAAACGAGACCTTATTAAACGGTTTCAAATAAAGCCCCCCAGTCGTTGCTTAGCCAGCATTGGGGGGCTTTTTATTGGTCTGATGATGGCGGTTCCTTTGTTAGGGGGAATCGGCCATTTCTTTTGCGATCATCTTTTTAACGGTTTCTTTATCGACGATCAACAGTTCACTGTCTTTTCGCAGTGATTTTATTAGGCCTGCCATCATGGCAATAATGACGATTGAAAAAGGTAACGCCCCTGCGATAGAGGCGGCTTGGAGTCCTTGCATCGCTTCCGTTCCCCCCATTAACAAGACGATCAACGTCACCGTACCGAGTACACCACCCCAAATAACCAATTGCTGTTTTGGCGGCCGGCGTCCAAAGGCTAATAAGCGCCCTAATACTAGGGTGCCTGAGTCGGCGGCGGTGATGAAAAAAATGATCACGGCTACCAACGCGAAGGCTTTCGCAATGATGGCGATTACGCCAGGTGTTAAAACATCAAAGGAGCGATACAGGCTGCCAGCATAATCCCAATTGGTCACCGCGGCTTGATAAATGCTGATATCAGCCCCGTAGATTGATTCATAAATGCCGGCAGAACCAATGATGCTGAACCACGCCATAGCGGCTAATGAGGGCGTTAGAATCACACCAAGTATAAATTCCCGAATGGTTCGGCCTCGGGAGATTCGAGCAATAAATAAGCCCACGAATGCTGACCAAGCAATCCACCAGCCCCAATAAAAAATAGTCCAGCTGCCTTGCCAAGTACGTTCTAATGGGCTGCGAGCTGTCCAAAGGCTCATTGACATGGCATTGGAGATAAAGTCTCCCAATGTGGTCAGTGAGTTGGCAATGATGTAGTTCGTGCCGGAGCTGGCAAATAAGAAGTAAGCCAAAAGAATAAGGCAGATGTAGGTGTTCAAGGTGGATAAGGATTTAATGCCTCGCCCCACGCCGCTGGTGGCAGAAAGTGTGGCTAGGGCGGTGACCAGAACGATGGAGCAAACCGTGATGGTCTGAGAAGATTGTTCGATAAAGCCGAGGGCGACTAAGCCTGCGCCAATCTGTTGAGTGCCTAAGCCTAATGTGGTGGAAATGCCAAAGATGGTGCCGAGCACCGCCAATATATCGGCGGCATTGCCAATGGGGCCATAAATACGATTACCAATCAAAGGGTAAAGGGCTGAGCGTATTGATAAAGGTAGTCCTTTACGAAAAGAGAAATAGGCGAGAGAAAGGCCAACGAAACCATACATCCCCCACGCCACGGTTCCCCAATGGAAAAACGTCAGTGTTAGGCCTGCGGCAGCGGCATCAGAGACTAAGTCATTGGGCATCGGAAACTGAGCATCGCCAGGCATTAATCCCGCGTCCAAGGCGGCTTGCTTTGCGGTAAAGAAATCGCTTACGGCAAGTTTCGTTTCCGCGTTCATAAAAGGGTTTCCGCCGCTCCACTGACTGGCGAAATGTATCATTGGCTCGGACATAGAGAAAAACAGCATGCCAGCTCCTGTGCCACAACTAAATAGCATTGAGAACCAAGCAAAATTGGAAAATTCTGGCCGTTCATGGTCTTGCCCTAAGCGGATTTTTCCAATCTTAGAAAACATAAAATACAGACAGATGAGAAAGGCAGCGAGCATGAGGGCAATGTAATACCAGCCCAAGGTTTGCTCGATCCAGGTTTTGATGTTCAGAAATTGCGTGCTAGCTGTTTTGCCCAGCAAGATCGCATAGAGCACAAAGACAATCACTAGGCTGATGCTGGTGATTCCGAGGGTGGAATTGAGTCCTTTTAAAATGCCACGGGTCTCAATTAAATCGTCTAATTTTTGATCGCTCATCATACATTAAAGTCCTTTTGCTTATTGATGAATATTGATTTCTGTTCGTCCTTTGAATGTCATAATGCCCTGATTGAGAGGTTAATACGAACCTTTTTCAGTTGCAGGGGTGTGATGGTGAGTGAGTTGGGAAAGGGGGCACGGTTTTTTCAGAACAAAAGCGCATAGAGGTATTAAGTCGTTGATTGGGGCGAGATGTCTATTGACTCTTGTTAGCGTGCTTTTTTGCTCGAGAGGCTACGTGGGATCATTGAGAGTCAGTTTATTTCCGTTCACGACCCAGCCTTCGCTTTCTAACTTTTCTTTTTGTCGAATGTAGGCGTCCGTTCCTTCGGCAAAGCTGATGCGCTTTTGAGCATTGACGACTCGATACCAAGGTAGCTTAGTGTCTTTGGGCAATTTTTTAAGTAATTGACCAACTTGCCTGGCGTAACCTGGGAAGCCTGCCAATTTGGCGATTTCTCCGTAGCTGAAACATTCACCCGTTTGTGACTGGTGCAAGATTAGAAATACTTGAGATTTAAAATGCGTCATTGCTTGATTAGTCACGGTATTGCCCATAGTTATAGAGTAAGTCAAAAACAAAAGAAGGTAATCATGAGATTTGCGTTGTTACTATTTATCCTTGTGCCCATTATCGAAATGACCGTGTTGATTCAAGTTGGCAGTGAAATCGGTAGCTTGGCGACAGTGGGCTTGGTCTTTCTAACCGCTATTGTAGGGGTGAGTCTGATTCGTAAGCAAGGTTTAGAGACCTCTTTAAAGGCCCAAGAAAAAATGCGTCGTGGTGAACTGCCAGCATCTGAAGTCGCTGAAGGTGTGATGTTGCTGTTTGCGGGTTTGTGTTTGTTGATCCCTGGTTTTGTTACCGATGCCATTGGTGGCTTGTTGCTGATTCCGGTGCTACGTAAGTTGTTCGCAGCTGGGTTAGTGGTTAAGTTGATGAGCTCTGTTATGGCGCGAGGTACTCAGTGGCGCAGTCGTGGTTACTCTGAATCCACCAAAGAAGGTGACATCATCGAAGGTGAGTACGCCAACGAAGATAATGATTTAATTGATAAAAAATAATTTATTAGATGGGTTGAAAAATAAATTAGCAACCGTATATAAACGTTCGATAGAGATTCTCGCAACTAAGCGAGATAAGTCCTGCCAGGGGAGTCCTGGTATTGTTTTAATTGGAGAAAATGATTGATGAATATTCGTCCTTTGCACGATCGTGTCGTTGTTCGCCGTAAAGAAGAAGAAACAACAACCGCATCTGGTATCGTCCTACCTGGATCTGCTACAGAAAAACCAACACAAGGTGAGGTTTTGGCTGTGGGCACTGGCCGTATTCAGTCTAATGGCGATGTAAGTGCGCTTGCTGTTAGTGTTGGTGACACTGTACTTTTTGGTCAATACTCAGGCCAAACAGTGAAGATCAACGGTGAGGAACTGCTTATCATGAAAGAAGATGAAATTTACGGCGTTATTGAAGCCTAATTCGTCTTATCCTTCCTATTTATTTTTGTAACATTAAAACAGTTAAAAGGTATTAGAGCATGTCAGCTAAAGAAGTTAAATTTGGAGACAGTGCACGTCAGCAAATGCTGAAAGGCGTTAACGTACTAGCCGATGCGGTGAAAGTAACGTTAGGACCTAAGGGTCGTAATGTTGTCATCGAAAAATCTTTCGGCGCGCCATTAGTGACAAAAGACGGTGTGACCGTGGCGAAAGAAATCGAATTGGAAAATAAATTCGAGAACATGGGCGCACAAATGGTCAAAGAAGTGGCGTCGCAAGCAAACGACGTAGCGGGTGACGGTACAACGACGGCGACAGTATTGGCGCAAGCTTTTGTAACGGAAGGACTTAAATCCGTTGCAGCGGGTCGTAACCCAATGGATCTTAAGCGCGGTATCGACAAAGCGGCTGAAGCCGTTGTTGCTGAAATCGCAGCCTTGTCTACACCTTGTGCTGATACACGTGCAGTTGAGCAAGTAGGTACTATCTCTGCGAACTCTGACGCGTCTGTTGGTAAAATCATTGCTGAAGCAATGGAGCGTGTTGGTAAAGAAGGTGTTATCACCGTAGAAGAAGGTTCTGGCTTTGAAGATGAGCTGGCCGTAGTAGAAGGTATGCAGTTCGATCGCGGTTACCTATCGCCTTACTTCATCAACAACCAAGAAAGCATGAGTGCGGAACTTGAAAACCCATTCATCCTATTGGTTGACAAGAAAATCTCTAACATCCGTGATTTGCTACCAGTATTGGAAGGCGTTGCAAAAGCGTCTCGTCCACTATTGATCGTTGCGGAAGACGTTGAAGGCGAAGCGTTGGCGACTTTGGTTGTGAACAGCATGCGCGGTATCGTGAAAGTGGCGGCAACCAAAGCACCTGGTTTCGGTGACCGTCGTAAAGCGATGTTAGAAGACATTGCGATCCTAACGGGCGCAACTGTGATCTCTGAAGAAGTTGGTCTAAGCCTAGAAGGTACAACGCTAGAGCAATTAGGTACAGCGAAGCGTGTTACGTTGACAAAAGAAAGCACAACCATTGTAGACGGTGCTGGCCAAGCGGCGAACATCACGTCTCGTGTTGAGCAAATTCGTGCAGAAATCGCGAACTCTTCTTCTGATTACGACAAAGAAAAATTGCAAGAGCGCGTAGCGAAATTGGCTGGCGGCGTTGCGGTTATCAAGATCGGTGCTGCAACAGAAGTAGCGATGAAAGAGAAGAAAGCACGTGTTGATGATGCACTTCACGCGACTCGCGCAGCCGTTGAAGAAGGTGTTGTTGCGGGCGGTGGTGTTGCTTTGGTTCGTGCATTGACCAAAGTGGTTAGCCTAGAAGGTGACAACGAAGATCAGAACGTTGGTATTGCACTAGCACTTCGTGCTATGGAAGCGCCAATGCGTCAGATCGTGACTAACGCAGGTGACGAAGCGTCTGTTGTGGTAGACAAAGTGAAGCAAGGCGAAGGTAACTACGGTTACAACGCGGCCACTGCTGTTTACGGCGACATGTTGGAAATGGGTATCCTAGATCCAGCCAAAGTAACTCGTTCTGCGCTACAAGCCGCAGCGTCTGTTGCAGGTCTAATGATCACCACTGAAGCGATGATTGCTGATCTTCCAAAAGAAGACGCGCCAGCGATGCCAGATATGGGTGGCATGGGCGGAATGGGTGGCATGGGCGGCATGATGTAAATCAGCCCCTAACACCTCAGCCTAGCTGAAAATGAAGCCCCGCTGCCGGAAGGTAGCGGGGCTTTTTTGTGTTCGTGTCATTAATGAAGTCTGCTAGGTATTTAAATGTCTCTTGGGTGAGTTGATTCAATTTTATACCCTGGTGTTTTGCTGATTTCGAGGGAAAAGTGAAGGGATGCATTTTTCATGCTAGGTCGATAATCGGAATGCTTGATTCTGAAGGGTGAAGTGCTGCTGATTTGAACGTCTTTTTTTTTGCTAACATTTTGAAAATACTTATAAAAATATGGTTTTTGGTCGGATTGGCTTGCCTTTTTTCTATGTGAGTATCATTATCATTGGCCTTTTTTAGTGGTTAGATATGGCTTGTTTAGAATGTTATCCAATAGAAAGTTATTAGAATTAATTGAGTCACAGCGCTTTGGCTGCGAGTTTCAGCCTATTGTGGAATTAAAGAGCGGTGATGTGTACGCCTATGAAGCATTGTCGCGTTTTAAAATGGCGGATGGCAGTTTGATTCGCCCTGATTTCGTTTATGCCGCTTTGCATGACAACCCCTTGTTATTATTGCAAGTGGAATTGGCGCAAAAGCGCATTCAACTAGAAGGGTTGTCTCGTCAGCAAAGGGTGTTTGTGAATCTGGATCAGGATGCCTTTTATGCGTGTGGCACAGACGTTGAAGAGAATCCTTTCATAGAGTTGATCCAAGATCATGACCGCGATCGGGTAATTGTTGAGTTAATTGAAAACTCTGAAATGAGCGATGCTTTGATGAGTTTGTCCATGATTGAAGTATTCAATAAGCTTGGCGTTAGAACGGCTTTGGATGATTTATGTAACCCCAAATCCATGTTGTCGGTCGCGGTACTGCAATTGGTTGAGTGGGTTAAATTGGATAAATGTGTGCTGGAACAAAGATTAGATGCTAATTTTATGGTGTTCGTCGAGAAAATGATCGACTTTGCTAAGGTGACTGGTAAAAAAGTAGTATTGGAAGGGGTGGAGAAAGAATCAGACTTGGCGTTTGCTCGTCAGATTGGCGTGGATTATGTGCAAGGTTTTTATTTTAAAGAGCGTTTTATATCGGAGTGGACTTAGCGTTTTAACGGGGGATTCGAGAGAGGCAGTGCGTGTTTTAAGAATGCGTCTTTTGTGTAAATATTGAACGAAAAAGTCAGCCTAACTCATTTAGTCCAAACCATTGATTCTAAAGCTATTGATAAATACTCACCTGTGTAAGATACTTGTTTAATATTTGTGTCCGTTATTTGTAAATAAAGGGAAGCTTATGCTCAGAAAAACCCTCGTCAGTATTGCTGTGTCTGGAGCTTTGTATGTCTCCAGCAGTTACGCGCTAGAGTTGGGTGAGTTAACCTCGCAGTCAAGCTTAAATGAGCCATACCGCGGGAAAATTGAGCTTTCTGATGTGGGCGCATTAACCAGTGACGATATTTTGGTGCGCTTAGGCAGCGAAAGTGAATTCCGTCAGGCTGGCTTTTTGCCGACGCGTGTTTTATCTCAATTGACGTTTGAAGTAGAACAGGAAAGTGGTGACTTTGTTGTTTCTGTTTCCTCTGATCGTCCTTTGATGGTGGATGAGTTGCATTTTGTGCTGGCCGCACGTTGGCCGAGCGGTCAGGTGGTACGAGAATACCAAGTGCCGCTTAATCAAACCGCCTTGGTGGATAAAGCACAAAGTGAAGTGGTGCAAGCGGCACCTGTGACATCGGCGCCTACGACAAACCAAACCACAGATACATCCGCGTTTGCTGAGGCCACCGCAGCGGCTGAAAACATGCCTATGCAAGCGGAATTAGATGTCGTCAAAGGGAATACCCTTTGGTCTATTGCTGGTCGTAATCGCCCGTCTAATCAATTGACCATTTATCAAACGATGATGGCAATCCAAGCGTTGAATAAAGACGCGTTCTATTCTGAAAACATCAACTTGCTCAAAGAAGGCGCGGTATTGCGCCTGCCAACACAAGAGCAAATTGCCCTGTTTAATAACAATGTTTCCAAAGCCGAATTTCAGCGTCAGCATGATGCTTGGATGGCTTTAAAGGCCGCGAAAGGTGATCAAGGGAACGTTGAACAAGCACAACTTAATACTCAAGCCGAAGCCAAGCCTGCAGCGACTGCTGCTGATAAGACGGGTGATCAACTCACCTTGGCATCCGGCCAAAGTGTGTTGCCAGAAAAAGAATCCAGTTCGAACGCAGGTGACAGCAACAGTGCGATGGTAAACTCATTGAAGAGTGAGTTGTCTGCGTCGCAAGAAATGCTAGACAAAGAGCAGCGTGAGAAAGGTGAGTTATCTGACAAGCTAACAGACTTAAATAAACAGTTAGAAACCCTTGAAAAGCTGATCAGTCTGAAAGATAAACAAATGGCGGAATTGCAGCAGCAATTCGCCAGTGCTCAACAGGCTCTACAAGAGCAAAAAAATACGGTTGATCAGCTTTTAGAGGCGGACCAAATTCGCCGTGAGAAAGAGCAGGCGGAAGCGGACTCCCTGATGAATACCATTTTTGGTAATCCGATTATTTTATCAATCGGGGCGGGTGTCTTACTGCTTTTAGGTTTCTTGATTGGCTTAATCATGCGTCGCTCAGGAAAAAAGCAAAATGAGGATGTCGACAGCGCAAAAAAGGATGAATTTGATTTGTCTACTGCAGCAGCGGTAGCCACACCGGTTGCGGCGGCAGTGGCGTTAGATGAATCAATGGATGAGGCAGAAGCAAACGAAGAGTTAGCGGAAGAAGACCCTTTTGCATTCGACTTTGATACGCCAGAAGAAGAGCCTGAGGATTTTAATGCTTTTGACGAAGAGGTTGCTTCAACTGATTTCCCAGAAGTGGCCGATGACATGGATATGGGCTTTGAGGACGAGACAGCAGCCGAAGACATTCTTGAAAATGCTGATGAGCCAGAAGAAGAGTTCCCAGGTTTCGAAGACATAGACGATTTGCCTGATCCTGTATTGGATTTGGCCGATGAAGAGAGTGCTGCTGAAGAAGCGTTTGATGATATTCCAACCATGGAGCCTGAACTGGATGAGTTTGATGCGTTAGATGAACCAGAGGCAGAAGCGGAAGACGATTTATCTGAATTCACGGCACCAGACGATCTGCAAATTGACAGTGAAGAAGAATCGTTTGTTTCAAATTTGTTAGAAGACACTGAGCAAGAAGATGTCGATGAATCTGCGATCTTTAATGGTGTGCCAGACGACAGTGTTGAAAATTCGATTGAAGAAACGCTGGCTGAAATGCAGGACGATGTCGAAGAGATCGATGTGCCCGCATTTGGCGAGGCCGAAGCGGCTTCGGATGAAGAAATCAGTGATGACGAAGAGGAATTTGATTTCTTTGATGCCAGTGGTGATGAAGTTGCGACCAAGCTTGACCTAGCCAGAGCCTATATGGATATGGGTGACGAAGAGGGTGCTCGTGTGATTTTAGAAGATGTGGTTGAATCCGGTAATGAACAGCAAATTGCCGAAGCGCAAAGTATGATGGAGCGGATGTTCCCAAGTGACTAAGAAAGTGGTATTGGTCGTTGAGTATAACGGCTCAGCGTATAAGGGCTGGCAAGCCCAAAAGTTTGATGTTCCAAGTGTTCAAGAAAAATTAGAAAAAGCCTTGTCTGTGATCGCCAATCATACGGTAAAAGTAGTATGTGCAGGGCGCACAGACTCGGGTGTTCATGCTAGTGCACAAGTTGTGCATTTTGAGACCCAAGCAGAGCGAAATGAGCGATCTTGGACTCTGGGTGTTAACACCTACCTTCCTGAAGATATTAGCGTTGTGGCAGCTCGTCACGTAGACGATGACTTTCATGCTCGATTCAGTGCATTAAGTCGTCGCTATCGTTATGTAATTTATCAAGCGGATTTTTGTCCCGCTATTTTGGCGAAAGGTGTTACTTGGAGTTACAAGTCACTTGATGTCAATGTCATGCGGCAAGCCGCTGCGACCTTTATTGGTACTCATGATTTTACGTCTTTTCGTGCGGTTGGTTGCCAAGCCAAAACGCCAGTTCGAACTATTTTAAATTTTGATGTTCATCAACTCGGTCAGTACATCGTTTTGGATGTACGAGCGAATGCGTTTCTGCATCACATGATACGAAATTTTGCTGGCGTGTTGATGACGATTGGTGCTGGTGAGCAGCCGTTGGAATGGGCGCAACAAGTATTGGACGCTAAAGACAGGACAAAAGGTGGCATTACTGCATCGCCTTATGGTTTGTATTTTGTCGATGCGGAATACCCAAAACATTTTAATGTGCCTGTGTGCAAATTAGGCCCTCATTTTTTACCCTTTGTAGACGAGTCCTGTTATGAGTTGTCGAGTTAAAATCTGTGGAATAACCAATTTAGCGGATGCGCTGTCGGCTTGCGAAGCGGGTGCGGATGCTTTGGGCTTTGTGTTTTATGAAAAAAGTCCACGTTATGTGAGTCCTGATGTGGCGAACGACATTGTTGCTCAGTTGCCGCCATTCGTGGTGCCAGTGGCGTTGTTCGTTGACGCTGAAAAAAGTTTGATTGAGTCGGTTATTAGCGCCAGTGCTCGTTGGATGATTCAGTTTCATGGTAATGAATCTGAGGCGGAATGTGTGTCTTATCAGCGTCACTATATGAAAGCCTTACGGGTGAAAGAGGGTGATGACATTGCCCACAGTGTGTCACAATACCCCAGTGCAAGTGCCATTCTGTTGGATGCTTATAAGAAAGGGGTTCCAGGTGGCACAGGTGAAACCTTTAATTGGTCTTTGATACCAAGTGATTTGCCTAAACCTATTGTATTAGCGGGTGGCTTAACACCGGATAACGTTACTCAAGCGGTGGCCCAAGTGGTGCCTTATGCAGTTGATGTGAGTGGTGGTGTTGAGCAATCAAAAGGCATCAAAAATAATATGAAAGTGACAGAGTTTATAACGGGAGCAAAACGTGGATAGCAAGAAAGATCATATCAATTTGCCAGATGAGCACGGGCGTTTTGGTGATTATGGTGGTGTGTTTGTTTCCGAAACACTGATGTCGGCATTGGATGATTTGTCAGAAATGTATGAAACCTTATCAAAGGATGCGGCTTTCCAAGCCGCGTTTGATTACGATTTGGCTCATTACGTGGGGCGGCCTTCTCCTTTGTACTTTGCTGAGCGTCTGACACAAAAAGCCGGTGGCGCGAAAATTTATTTAAAACGTGAAGACTTGAACCACACAGGTGCGC
Source organism: Marinomonas sp. TW1 (assembly GCF_001625355.1). Taxonomy (GTDB): domain Bacteria; phylum Pseudomonadota; class Gammaproteobacteria; order Pseudomonadales; family Marinomonadaceae; genus Marinomonas. The sequence continues at coordinate 61,380 of NZ_JSEE01000001.1, read as the reverse complement.
ACAAAATTAACAACACCATAGGTCAAGCCTTGTTGGCGAAACATATGGGTAAGCCCAATATTATTGCAGAAACTGGGGCTGGGCAGCATGGTGTCGCTTCGGCAACGGTTGCTGCTCGTCTTGGCTTAAAATGTAAGGTGTTTATGGGGGCCGAGGACATTCGTCGTCAGTCGCTAAACGTCTATCGTATGAAACTATTGGGCGCAGAGGTGATTTCGGTTGAATCTGGTACGCAAACGCTGAAAGATGCTTTGAATGAAGCCATGCGTTACTGGGTTGGTAATGTGGATGATACCTTTTACATCATAGGTACGGCCGCTGGCCCTCACCCTTATCCTAAGTTGGTGCGCGATTTTCAGGCCATTATTGGTCGTGAGACAAAACAGCAATGTATTGAGCATGAAGGGCGTTTACCAGATGCGCTTGTCGCCTGTGTCGGTGGCGGTTCCAATGCAATCGGTATGTTTCATCCTTTCATTGAGGATGAGTCTGTGGCCATGTACGGTGTTGAAGCTGGCGGAGATGGTCTTGAGACGGGGCGTCACGCTGCGCCGCTATCTGCTGGTCGTCCTGGTGTCCTGCATGGTAATCGAACTTATGTCATGGCGGATGATGATGGGCAAATTATCGGTACCCACTCTATCTCGGCTGGATTGGATTACCCTGGCGTAGGGCCTGAACATGCCTGGTTGAAAGACGTAGGGCGTGCCAATTATGTGGCCATTAATGATGATGAAGCCATGGACGCGTTCCGTGATTTAACGCGCCTTGAAGGCATTATGCCAGCATTAGAGTCCAGTCATGCCGTGGCTTATGGTATGAAACTCGCGGCAACCATGTCTGCAGATCAAGTGGTCGTTGTGAATTTGTCTGGGCGTGGCGATAAAGATATTTTGACGGTTGCTGAATTGGATGGAATTGAAGTATGAGTCGCATAAAGCAATGTTTTGAAAATTTAGAAAAATCTGGTAAAAAGGCGCTCATTCCATACATCACGGCAGGCGATCCATCTCCTAAGCACACAGTAACCATTATGAATGCTTTGGTGGATGCGGGTGCAGATGTGATCGAGATTGGTATGCCATTCTCTGATCCGATGGCGGATGGTCCTGTTATCCAGCTGGCTTGTGAGCGCAGCTTGGCAGCGGGTACCAGCGTTCGAAAAGTATTGGACATCATTGCTGAGTTTAGACAAGGCAATAGCACGACACCCATTGTTTTGATGGGGTATTTAAACCCAATTGAGTTTTTTGGTTATCAAAAATTTGCCGATGCAGCAAAAGAAGCTGGGGTAGATGGCGTTTTATTAGTAGATCTGACTCCAGAAGAGGCGACAGATGTAGTAGAATGCTTCCGACAAAATGAGATTGATCTAATTTACTTATTGTCACCGACCACCACACTTGAACGAGCAAAGAAAATTTGTGACTTAGCGTCTGGCTATGTGTATTACGTTTCAGTAAAAGGCGTAACAGGTTCTAGTGAATTGGATGTAGACAGTGTTAAACAGCATGTGGATACCCTACGTACTGTGACATCTTTACCCATCGGGGTAGGTTTTGGTATTCGTGATGCCAAAACCGCAGCGGCCGTAAGTCGTTGCTCTGATGGTGTCATTGTTGGCAGCGTATTAGTGAATTGCATTGCTGAAAATAAAGATCAACCAAAAGAATATATAGCTGACGCTCTGGGGGGTATTTTGACTCCCATGCGTAGTGAAATGGACGCCTGAGTGGCAGCAAATACAGAAGTATGGAGAAGTAAATGAGTAGCTGGTTAGATAAGTTTGTACCTTCTATTGTGCGTAGTGAATCACGACGTACATCATCTGGTTCTGTGCCAGAAGGTCTTTGGAAGAAGTGCCCAAAATGTGAAAACGTTTTGTATCGCCCAGAGTTAGAGAAAAATTTGGATGTTTGCCCTAAGTGTAATCATCATTTGCGTGTCAATGCGCGTCGTCGTTTGGACATCTTTTTAGATAAAGAAGGTCGTACTGAAATTGGTGCGCACCTAGAGCCAGAAGATAAATTGAAATTCAAGGACTCTAAGCGCTACAAAGATCGTATCGCTGATGCTCAAAAAGCAACGGGCGAAAAAGACGCTTTGGTCGCGATGCAAGGTGAATTGAACGGCATGCCTGTTGTGGCGGTGGCGTTTGAATTCAGTTTCCTTGGCGGCTCCATGGGCGCCATCGTGGGCGAGCGCTTTATTCAAGCGGTAAATGTTTGTCTTGAAAAGCGTATTCCATTGGTGTGTTTTTCTGCCAGTGGTGGTGCACGTATGCAAGAAGCCTTGATTTCTTTGATGCAGATGGCCAAAACCAGTGCTGGTCTTGAGCGCATGAAGCAAGAAGGTATCCCTTACATTTCTGTGATGACAGACCCTGTATTCGGTGGTGTATCGGCTTCGTTGGCCATGTTGGGTGATTTGAACGTGGCTGAACCCAATGCCTTGATCGGCTTTGCTGGTCCTCGCGTTATCGAACAAACGGTTCGTGAGAAGTTGCCAGAAGGTTTCCAGCGCAGTGAATTCCTATTGGACAAAGGGGCGTTGGATACCATCATCAAGCGTGAGGAAATGCGTGATCGCCTGTTTAATGTATTGTCGTTGTTGACCAAACACAAGGTTGCATAATTAAATGACGCCAACGTCATTAGCGGATTGGCTCTCATACATTGAGAGCCAACACCCCTCTGAGATCGAATTGGGTCTAGAAAGAGGGAATAAAGTCTTAGCAAAACTGGGCTTAAAACGTCCTAAGCATAATGTTATTACCGTTGCTGGCACCAATGGCAAAGGTTCCACTTGTGCCATGCTGACCCAGTATTTGGTGTCTCAAGGGCATTCTGTCGGTACTTATACTTCCCCGCACTTTCTGCATTTCAATGAGCGTATCGCTCTGAACAACCAGCCTTGTGAAGACGCTTTGATTTGCCAAGCGTTTGAGTTGATCGAGCAGGTGCGTGCTGATATTCCCTTAACCTATTTTGAGTTTAGTACGTTAGCTGCCCTTTGGGTGTTTGACCAATCTGAACTGGATTACTGGGTATTGGAAGTGGGCTTAGGTGGACGACTGGATTCGGTAAACATGATTGATGCGGATGTGGCGGTGGTGACCTCCATTGCACTAGATCATGTTGATTGGCTGGGGGATGATATTAATGTCATTGCTTGCGAAAAAACAGGCATCGCACGTGAAGGGAAATTGTTAGTCAGTGGTGTCGTGAACCCACCTCAGGGGATTGCAGATACCGCCGCTGATATAGGTGCTGTGCTAAAGCAAAAAGGCGTTGATTTCCAATTTTCAGCTCAGCAAAAGACATGGTCTTGGCAGAATGAAGAGCATCGATTTGAAGCCTTACCGATTCCATCATTACCTTTGCAGAATGCCGCGACCGTCGTGGCTGTGTTGACCTACATGGGATTAGAACCCCAAACATCCGCTTTAATTGAGTTGTTTGCCAGCGCAGAGTTGACGGGGCGTTTTCAAAAAGTGTCTCAGCAGCCTGATGTGTATATTGATGTGGCCCATAATCCAGAGGCCGCTATTGAGTTACAACAACGATTGGCAGTGTTGGATGCGCAGCCCATTGCGGTGTGTGGTATGTTGCATGACAAAGACATCGGCTCCGTGATGTCTATTCTTGCGGATTCTTTTGAGACTTGGCATTGTGCCGACTTAGCCGGACCTAGAGGGGCGAAAGCGCAAGACTTAGTGGCATATTTAGCCCCGCTTGATATCAACACTCAGTGTTACTCTAGTATTGCCCTGGCTTTGCTTGGTGCGATTGAGCAAGCAAAGCAAGAAGGGCGTCCGTTAGTCGTATTTGGGTCTTTTGTAACGGTTTCTGACTATCTGCAATTCGCCAAGGGAAAGAATGATTTATGATTGACAGACGTTTAACTTATCGTTTGATTGGCGCAGGCTTGATGGTAGTGTCTGCTGCCATCGTGTTGCCATTAGTCTTGGATGGCGAGCGACCACCTGAGCTGGATATGCAAGTGGCGGTTTCTGAACCTCCGGCGTTTGAAGTGGTAGAGATTGCGCCAGTTAAGTCGGCTCAAGAGATTGCTGCAGAAGAAGCCGAAAAAGCCCCGCAAGACATTCAGCTTATTCCTCTGGCTAAGTCGGTTTCGTCTTCAACGACTCAGCCTAAACAAGAAGTGAAAGCCCCCGTGCCGGTGAAAAAAGCGGCAAAGGTTGAGCCTAAAAAAGTCGCGGATCGATGGGCGGTTCAAATTGCCACCTTTAAAAGTAAAAGTAATGCGACGCGTTTGGTTGAGAAGTTAAAAAAAGCTAATTATGACGCCTACAGTATGACGACTAACGCCTTATACAAGGTCTTTGTAGGGCCTGAGTTCAAACGAGATACGTCGAAAAAAATTCGTGATGACATCAAAAAAGAATTTGGTTTAGCCGGTCTTGTGGTGAAGTATTCAGTGAATTAATGTCACTTGTCTTTAACGGTATTTGGAATCAAGTGATCATCTGATACACTCCCTCGCGATTTAAGCATGTTCATGGAGCAAGGTAATTAATGGCAACAGTTGATTGGTTGATCATTGCAGTAGTGGTGATGTCTTCTTTGTTAAGTTTGAAAAGAGGCTTTGTCAAAGAGGTGTTGTCCTTATTAACTTGGGTGATTGCCTTTGTGGTGGCCGTGAAGTTTTCGGATCAGATGCAATCTCTGCTGGTTGAGCAGGTACAAAATGATCAGATTCGGTATATCGTCGCCTTTGTTTCTTTGTTCGTCGCTTCCTTAGTGGTTGGTGCTTTGGTGAGCTTTTTATTAGGCTCATTGATTCAGGTGACGGGATTATCCAGTACCGATCGAGTCATGGGTATGTTGTTTGGTTTTGCGCGCGGTAGTTTAATTGTCGTGGCGTTTGTCTCCTTGTTCAGTTTGAGTCCAGCCATTCAAGAAACAGATTTTTGGAAAACATCGCAATTGATCCCTCAATTAGGGCAGTTGAATGATTGGACGCGTGATATGTTAGGCAAGAGTTCGGAACTGATTGATCCGGCTCTCATTGAGCGCGCCCTAGGTAATTGATCGCTTAATAAGTGATTAAAAATTAGAGAGAAAATCGTGCGGCTTATCAAGCCGCAATTCCCCAACACGAGGATCTAGATAATGTGTGGTATCGTTGGTGTCGTAGGCACGTCGGTGGTTAACCAGTCAATTTTTGATGCGTTAACTCTTCTTCAGCATCGTGGGCAGGATGCTGCAGGTATGGTGACTAGCCATAATGGACGTTTATGTTTGCGCAAAGACAATGGTCCGGTGAGTGAAGTATTTCGCACTCGTCATATGAAAAAATTATTGGGTAACATTGGTATTGGCCATGTGCGTTACCCAACCGCTGGTACCTCTAGTTCAGCAGAAGCTCAGCCATTCTATGTAAACTCACCTTACGGTATTTCGTTGGCGCACAACGGTAATTTAACCAATACGGCTAAGTTGAAGCAGGAAGTGTTTGAGTCTGATTTGCGTCATATCAACACGACGTCGGATTCAGAAGTTTTGGTCAATGTTCTTGCTCATGAACTTCATGAAGAAGGCAAGTTAGTGCCCAAACCTGATGATATTTTTAATGCTTTGGAGCGTGTTTATCATCGTATTGAAGGCGGTTATGCAGTCGTCGCATTGATTACTGGCTATGGTATTCTCGCTTTCCGTGACCCAGACGGCATCCGTCCTTTGATTTATGGTTCACGCCAGACGGAGAATGGTATCGAATACATGGTGGCGTCTGAAAGTGTGGCGCTGGACGCGGCTGGTTTCAAGCTAGAGCGTGACATAGAGCCAGGCGAAGCCATCTTTTTTGATGTTAATCATAATGTGCATGTTCGTCAGTGCACACCGAAAAAAGCGCCACGTCCTTGTTTGTTTGAATACGTCTATTTTGCTCGCCCCGACACGGTGATTGATCGTATTTCGGTTTACAAAGCACGCATGAACATGGGGGATCGTTTGGCTGAAAAGATCCGTCGCGAGTGGCTGGATCACGACATTGATGTGGTGATTCCGATTCCAGACACCAGTCGCACCGCTGCGTTACAAATTGCGCAGACATTGAATATCCCATTTCGTGAAGGCTTGGTGAAGAACCGTTATATTGGTCGTACTTTTATTATGCCGGGTCAATCGGTTCGTAAAAAATCGGTTCGTCAGAAATTGAACCCAGTGCCATTTGAATTCAAAGACAAAACGGTTCTATTGGTCGACGATTCCATTGTGCGTGGTACCACTAGTAAAGAAATCATCGAGATGGCAAGGGAAGCCGGAGCGAAAAAAGTTTACATCGCCTCGGCAGCCCCGGAAGTCCGTTACCCGAATGTGTACGGTATCGATATGCCCGCGGCGAAAGAGCTGATTGCTCACAACCGTAATGTCGATGAGATTTGTGAGTTAATTGGCGCGGATAAATTGATTTTCCAAGACTTACAGGATTTGATCGAAGCGTGCATCGATGAGAAGCATTCAGACGTAAGAGAGTTTGATACCTCGGTATTTGACGCGACTTACATTACCGGCGACATTGACTTAGAGTATTTGGCTAAGTTAGAAGGTAGCCGTAATGATGAAAACAAGGCTTCTGTTGAAACTGTGCAAGCTAATGATATGATGCATCCTATGTAATAGTCATTGGGCCAATTAGTGTACATTCTAAGCCAGGTCTAACCTGGCTTAGTTTTTTTGAAAGCGTTATTAATAAAGTGTTTTAGATTGTTTGGTGGAGAACAAAATGTCGGCTTATAAAGACGCAACGAATGCGATTCATGCGGCTACGCGTCAAACTCAAGAGCAAGAAAACAGTGAGGCCATTTTTGTCACTTCCAGTTTTGCTTATGCCAGTGCAGAAGAAGCGGCAGGCAAATTTTCGGGTGATGAGGACGGTAATGTTTATTCACGTTTTACCAACCCAACGGTAGAGCTGTTTGAGAAGCGTTTAGCAACGTTAGAGAAGGGCGAAGCAGCGATTGCCACCAGTTCTGGTATGGCGGCGTTAATGACCTTGGCATACAGTTTGTTGAGCGCGGGCGATAGAGTGGTTTGCTCCCGTAACATTTTTGGCTCTACTGTGAAGTTCTTTAACACTTACACGACCAAGTTCGGAGTGGAAGTGGTGTATGTTGACGCCACAGATTATGACGCATGGCAAGCAGCGATCAATGACAAAACTCGCTTATGTTATTTTGAGACACCATCGAACCCATTGTATGAGGTTGTTGATGTGGCCAAGGTGGCGGAATTTGCTCATGCGAAAAATGCTTTGCTGTGTGTCGATACTGTGTTGGCCACGCCTGCGTTGCAAAATCCGTTGACGCAGGGTGCGGATATTGTCATGCAGTCAGCGACAAAATTTATTGATGGACAAGGTCGTTGCTTAGGTGGCGCGTTAATTGCCAGCCAAGAGATTGTGGATGTCTTCACTGCCTTTATGCGCAGTGCTGGGCCTTGTATGAGCCCTTTTAATGCTTGGGTGTTGCTGAATGGTCTTGAAACCTTATCTTTGCGAATGAAAGCCCATTCCGCCAGTGCGTTACAATTGGCGGAATACCTTGAAGCGCATCCTAAAGTACTCAAGGTAAATTATGGCGGTTTGCCCAGCCATAAATATCATGAGCTGGCGAAGCAGCAACAAAAAGACTTTGGCGGTTTGTTGTCTTTTGAATTAGACGGTGGGCGTGATTCTGCTTGGGCATTTATTAATGGCACCAAGTTAATGTCAATCACAGGCAACCTAGGTGACAGTAAGACGCTGGTAACGCATCCGGCGACGACCACTCATGGTCGTCTAAGCGATGAGGAAAAGGCCAAAGCAGGCATTGCTGAAGGTCTGGTTCGTGTTTCGGTGGGACTGGAAGACATAGAAGACATTATTGCCGATGTTGAAGCCGCATTATCACAACTGGCTTAATGGCATAAAGTAAAAAAAACGGGCTTAGAATTTTCTAAGCCCGTTTTTTTTGTGTCTGTCCTGTGGGTTTCAATCGCCGTGATTGAAACCCACACAGTAAGGACCATGGTTAAGTTGACTGAGGTGTGGTCGACTCAGTGGGTGTCATGTCTATGTCTATGTCGCTGTTGTCAGCTTCGTCTGCCGCTTGCAAGGCTTCAAGCTGTTTGCGTTCCTTACGGCGATAGCCTAATACCAAAAGACAAGGTGTCAGGATCAAAGTCAGCGGTGTCGCGAACGTTAAGCCGCCAGCAATGGCTGTCGACAGTTGTGTCCACCATTGAGCGGAAGGTGCGCCAACACTCAGTGACTGATGAACCAAATCGATGTTTAATTGGAATACCATAGGTACTAAACCAAGAATGGTAGTAATGGTCGTCAAAATGACAGGGCGCAAACGCTGAACACCTGTGCGAATGGCGGCTTCTCTTACCTTCATGCCTTGTTTGCGTAAGCCATTGAAGGTGTCGATCAGGACAATGTTATTGTTCACCACAATGCCGGCTAAGGCAATGACGCCAACGCCACTCATCACCACGCCGAAAGGTTGCCCTTTCACCATTAAGCCGATGAAAACCCCCATGGTTGAAAACACCACCGCACTGAGGATAAGTAGACATTGGAAGAAGTTATTGAACTGGGTCACCAAGATAATAGCCATGATGAAAAAGGCCACGCCAAAGGCTTTGGCCAAGAAAATCATCGATTTTTGTTGTTCTTCGGTGTTTCCTCGGAATTCATACGTCACCGTTTGATCCAGATCTGAGGCGTCCAGCTTGGCTTTAATTTTCTTGATGACTTCATCCACAACCAGTCCGTCGACCACGTCAGCATCAATGGCAATGGTTTTCTTTCCATCGGTACGGTTTACCACTCCTTGTTTCGGTGCGGCATAACGATGGATAAAGTTACTGGCAGGAATGCTGCCTTGGTTGGTCGGTATTTGCAGTTGATCTAGTTGATCTAGGCTGCGTTGGTTAACCGGGTAGCGTAAGACGATGTCAATTTTATCGTCCGCGCCTTCTGGCAAGAAGTCACTTAATGTAATGCCTGTGGTCACCAGTTTAACGACATTGCCTAAACTGTTTACGTCGACACCGTAGCGGCTTGCTTCCTCACGGTTAATATCAATTCGCCATTCGATTCCGGGCAAGGAGCGGTCATCACTAACGGTGACGATTTCATTCCGTTGCAACAGCTCTTTGGTGATTTGGTCAGCAGCCATATTCAACGCTTCACTGTAATTGGAGCTAAGCTGTAACTGAATATCGGCACCTGATTGTGGGCCACCTTGTTCTTTTTCAGCACTGACTTCAATGCCTGGGATTTGCTTGGTTTTTTCGCGTATTTTGTCCAAAATCTGGCTGGCGGAAGGTCGATCATACCAATCAACAAATTCCATGCTGATGGAACCAATGCTGTCTGGTGCTGAACTGTTACCCGGTGTGGCATAGGACCTTACCACAACACTCTTTAATTCTGGTGTGCCAAGTACTTGTGCTTCTACTTGTCTGACTAACGCGTCTTTTTCATCCAGAGATAAATCGCCGCGGGCGCGAATGTCTAAGTTTGCTGACACCGGTTCTACATTAGGAAAGAACTCCACGCCTTTACCGAATTTCCCGTAACCGGCGAGCACACAAATCAGTAGCGTGATAGTGAAGAGCAAAACCCAGATTGGGTGCTCTACTAGACGAGTGAGCATGCGACCATATGCACCTGTAAAACCACTTAGTTGGCTAAGATCACCGGTTTCGGTGATGCGCAACGTGTTCATGGTTTTTTGGCTGTAAGCGCCTTTTTTGCCAATGATTGAGCCAATGGTTGGTAGCACAATCAAGGCCATCACAAGGGAAGAGGCGAGCGTAGCAATAATGGTGATGGGCATAAAGCGCATAAATTCACCAACGATGTCTGGCCAGAACAACAACGGCATAAACACAGCCAAGGTTGTGGCCGTCGATGCCGTAATAGGCCAGGCCATGCGTTTCGCGGCTTCACTGTAAGCTTGACGTTTAGATGCCCCTTCTGCGAGTTTACGATCAGCGTATTCCGTCACGACGATAGCGCCATCTACTAACATCCCAACGCTCAAAATCAAAGCAAACAAGACCACCATGTTGATGGTGAATCCTTGTAAGTTGAGCAATAGAATGCCTGCTAGAAAGGCTCCAGGAATGGCTAGGCCGACTAAAATTGAGCTGCGTATGCCCAGCGCCCAAACAATAACGATCATCACGAGTAAGGTGGCGGCCAGAACATTATTGAATAGGTCATTGAGTGACGTCTTAATATCAACCGACTTATCACCCGTTAAGCTGTATTGCACCCCATCAGGCCAAGACTCACTTTCCTTTTCAACTACGGCTTTGACGGCTTCGATGGTTTCAATGATGTTGACACCAACACGCTTAGAAACGCCAAGCGTAATGCTGCGCTTACCATTCACACGAGCATAGCTGTTTGGGTCTTCAAACGTCAGTTCACCGGTTGCGATGTCGCCTAATAAAACGACCTGATCTCCGTCTACTTTGACGGGCAGATTGAGAATGTCTTCTTTGGTTTTAAGCAAGCCTGGGACTTTCAGAGAAAAACGACCTGCGCCCGTGTCCAGATTGCCCGCTGCCACAAGACGGTTGTTTCCCGCCACAAAGTTGGCGACTTCGGTCAAGGACAAATTATAGGTTTCAAGCTGTTCAGGTCGGACAATAATTTGTGCTTGTTGGTCACGATCACCACTGATATCGGCTTCCAAGACACCATCAATGGCTTCAATGGCGTCTTGTAAGTGTTGTGCTGTTTGACTGAGCGTGGCGAAATCAACGTTACCAGACAAATTGACTCGAATGACAGGAAAGGTGGAGAGATTGATTTCGGTGACGGTAGGTTCTTCGGCATCATCAGGCAGTTCGCTTTTTGCACGATCGACCTTGTCTCGAGTGTCGCTTATGGCCTGATCGATGTCCACGCCGGATTCAAACTCCAGCATAATTGAAGCGTGACTTTCAGATGCGGTGGATTTGAGTTCTTTTAAGCCTTCTAGACCTTGTAGTTCTTTTTCAAGTGGATGGACTAATAAGCTATCGGCGTCTTCCGGTGAAATGCCATCCAATGTTACTGAAACGTAGGCCATTGGGATGGTGATGTCTGGGTCATTTTCTTTAGGGATTTCAATGTAGGAAACGGTGCCCATAATCAGCACCAACACAAAGAACATCATAACGGTTCTAGAGCGGGCTAAAGCGGCTTCAATTAATGTTTGCATAGGGTAAAAGCCTCGTTAATCCTGGTAATGTGCGTTAACGGTATCGCCTTCGGACACAAAGCCCTGACCGACGGTGATGATATTCACATTATTTGGTAGGCCTTTGACCCATATTTGATCGCGTTCTGATTTGACGATAACGACTGGCATGGTGTTTACTTTATTATCAATGTCGATGGTTTTTACAGCTGTATGGCCCGAATCATCTAGCGTAAGAAGGGCGGGTGAAAAAGCATGCGCTTTCTGTGCTTCCAAAATAAAGTCCACGCTGGCGGTTAACCCAGCGGCGATTTTGTTGTCAGGATTATCCACTTCCATTTCAACTTGGATGGTACGGCTTGATGTGTTGGCGGTCGTGTTGATAAAAGACACAGCGCCTTCGGCTTCGTAGCCTGATTCTAGTGTGACGTGACCAAGGGTTCCGAGCTGAATTTGTTGGATTTTATTCTGTGGAATGTTCACGCTGATTTTAATCGGATTTAATGACACCAAACTGCCAACCTGTGTTCCGACAGACAATACTTGCCCTTGTTTCACATCTAAGCTGTTCACAATGCCGCTAAATGGTGCCGTTAGAGTGGCATTTTCAAGATCAATTTCTAGTGCTTTTAGAGCCGATTTTGCGGAAGCGAGATCGGTTTCAGCTTGGGCTAAATTTACTTTTGAACTGAAATTGCCCGCGTTCAATTTCTTGATGCCGTCTAATTCCAATGCTCGTTGCTTAACTAAGAGTTGAGCTTGCTCGATCTGGGTTTTTAAGGTTCGTGTGTCGATGGCGAGAATGGCTTGACCTTGTTTGACCGAATCGCCTTTTTCAATGGCTAACTTAGTCACTTTGCCTTGGTAGTTGTTAACGAGGGTTAGGGTCTCATTGGCGGCTGTTTGGCCACTTAATGGTAGATGGACTTCGATGATTTGCGCGCTCAGTGTTTTGGCTTGTACCGAGTAAGCGGGTTGGCTTTCGTTGGTTTGAGTGACAAGGGTCTTCTCTTGCGGTGCATTGTTTGTGTTAGTTGGACTGACAGTAATGCCGTTTCCGCCAAGTACCATCCAAGCGACAGCGGCACAGGTTAAACCGATTGCCGTAATCATCCCCGTCTTACTTTTTAATTCCATCTACCACTCCGTGAATTTTAAATGTGTAGTTATAACGAAATAATTATATTAAATAATATAAAGAAAAACTGTTTTAGACATATAGAATGTCGTTATATCAGTTATTTATTTTTTCCGCATGTCTGAAATTGCTCCCAACACACTCTTAATGTCGGCTAAAAAACTTTTTAATCTTAAGTTCTTACTTAAAGGCAAGCTCTAAGCTAAACCTTCCAAAGGAAGAGTGATATGATAGCGCCACAAATTTTCCCTATTATAACTGGATAGATATGAGTCTATTGTCTTTAGAGCAGGTAAGTGTTGCATTTGGGCATAACCCGCTGTTATCAAAAATCAGTTTTTCCGCCGAAGCGGGTGAACGTGTTGCAATCATTGGTCGTAATGGCGCTGGCAAATCAACCTTTTTAAAAGTGGTATCTGGCGAACAAATTCCAGATGAAGGTGTGGTGCGTCTTGAGGGTGGAATGCGCATTGCGCAATTGCCACAAGAGCTACCAGAAGCAAATGGTAAAACGGTACGCGAAGTAGTCAGTGAAGGCGCGGGCGAAATACATCAATTGATGACGCGATATTTTAAGTTGCTAGAAGACTTCGAACAGGATCATTCTGATGAACTGGGCCACATTCAAAATGATCTCGATCGTTTACAAGGTTGGGATTTAGAGCAGCGCGTCAATCACATGATTCAGCGTTTGGCGTTACCGGCAGATAAGTTGATGTCTGAATTGTCTGGCGGTTGGCGTCGTCGAGTCATTTTAGCGCAAGCTTTGATTTCGGCACCAGACGTCTTACTACTGGATGAGCCAACCAACCATTTGGATGTACCGACCATCGAATGGATGGAGCAGCAGCTATTACAGTTTCGCGGTTTAATTCTGTTTATTACCCACGATAGACGCTTCCTTGAAAAATTGGCCAATCGTATTGTCGAATTAGATCGCGGTAATTTGTTGTCTTTTACTGGCAATATTAATGAATTTTTAGTCTTCAAAGAAAAGCTCTTGGAAGAAGAAGAGCGTGCCAATGCCTTATTCGATAAACGTTTGGCCGAAGAAGAAGTTTGGATTCGACAGGGGATCAAAGCTCGTCGAACTCGTAATGAAGGTCGAGTCAGAGCATTGAAGGCCTTGCGAGTTGAGCGTTCAGAGCGCATTGATCGTCAAGGCAACGCTAAAATGTCGATTGAGACCAAAGAGAAATCCGGTAAGTTGGTCGCTGAGTTTGCGCAAGTCGGTCATGCATTCGAAGACAAAGTGATTCTGCAGCCAATGGACTTCATGGTTAATCGCGGTGATCGCATTGGTTTAATCGGTCCGAACGGTTGTGGTAAGAGTACTTTCTTAAAAATCCTGTTAGGGGATTTAGAGCCGAGTTCAGGCACAGTGCGCCAAGGTACGAAACTCAACGTTGCGTATTTTGATCAGTTACGAGAGCAGCTTAACCCAGAACAAACCGTGGCGGAAAACGTCGGTGAAGGCAAAGAAACCATTGAAATCAATGGCCAGAATAAACACGTCATTGGTTACCTAGGGGACTTCCTGTTTCCGCCAGAGCGAGCACGTACTCCGGTGAAAGCGTTATCCGGTGGTGAGCGAAACCGCGTCTTGCTGGCGAAACTCTTTACTAAGCCTGCGAACCTTTTGGTGATGGACGAACCGACCAATGACCTAGACGTTGAAACTCTTGAGTTACTGGAAGAGTTATTAATGAACTACGATGGTACCTTGTTATTGGTGAGTCACGATCGTGCTTTTCTAGACAATGTGGTGACCAGCGTTATTGCCTTTGAGGGTGAAGGGCGAGTACGAGAATACGTGGGCGGTTATCAAGATTGGATTCGTCAGGGCGGTAAGTTCCCAACAGAATCAACGTCACAGACGACGGAGACAAAGCCCAAACAAAAAGCGGATACATCGACTGGTGATGTCAACAAACCAGCTGAGGTCAGCAAAGTAAAAAACAAACTGAGCTATAAATTACAACGAGAGTTTGATGGCATGCCAGATGCCATTGCTAAGTTAGAAGCTGAGCTGGAAACCTTTCAGCAAATAACCGGCGCAGCAGATTTTTACAGCGGCGATGCGCAAAAGGTACAGGACACCTTAGCGAAAATGGCCGAAAAAGAACAAGAACTGGAGACAACAATGGAGCGTTGGCTTGAGTTAGAAGAAATGCAGAACGGATAAAACATGAGTCAAACATTAACAAAAGTGTCTTTTATTCCGCGCTTATTTGGCGCCTTTGGTCAGTTTTTTAAATATTTGAGCAATGGTGATTACGCGGCGCGTTGTCTTGCCATTGGGCAAGGCGAAAAGTTGGCCTTTGAAGTCGAACCGAAAGTCATTACCGAAGAGGTGGAAGTGATTCGCGAGATCGAGGTAGCACCACCGACTCTCGCATCGGTTAATACCGATGGCGCATTGCAATTGCTGCAACTTTTACAGCAAGAAGCGCGTTTTATCGACTTCATACAGGAAAGCATCGACGCCTATTCTGATGAAGAAGTGGGGGCTGCAGCGCGTCAAATTCACGCTGCTAGCCACAAGGTTTTGGCGCAAAACTTTACTATAGAAGTGGTCAATTCAGCCCCTGAAAATACCTCGGTGACTGTCCCTGTGGATTATGATGCCCAGCAAATTAAGCTGGAAGGTCGTGTCGAAGGAATGGGGCCATATACGGGGAGTTTGATTCACCCAGGCTGGCAAGTGACAGACGTACGCTTGCCTAAGGTCAGCCAAACCCAAACCTTATCTATTCTGGCGCCTGCTGAAGTCGAGGTGTAATCATGAGTGACTATGTCATTGGTATCGATTTAGGTACCACGCATTCGGCTGTCTACTTTTCAGAGAAAAAGAAGGCGCTAGGCTTACAACAATTACTGATTCCTCAATTAAGTGCCGCAGGGCAGGTGGTAGAACGTCCATTATTGCCGTCCTTTGTGTATTACCCCCATGCCACGGAATTTCTTGAAAGTGACTTACAGTTACCATGGGGGAAAACTTCAAGCATTCTTGGTCAACTGGCTCGTGAGTTAGGGGCAAAGTCATCTGGTCGTATGGTGCAAAGTTCGAAAAGTTGGTTATGCCATTCGCAAGTTGGGCCTGACGAAGCGGTATTGCCAATCGATGCTTTGGACGAAGTCGACAAGGTGTCACCAGCACAGGTGACTGAGAGCTTGCTTGATCATTTAGTGTCTGCTTGGAATCAGGCTTTTCCAATGGCACCTATGTCACAGCAAGAGGTCGTCATCACGGTTCCTGCATCATTCGACCCAGCGGCTCGCACCGTCACTGAGCAAGCGGCCGAGAAAGTCGGGTTAAGGGCGCGACTCATCGAAGAGCCTTTGGCGGCCTTTTACGCTTGGTTAGCGGATCAGCAGGATTGGCAAAGTCAGTTAACGCTAGGCGAACAAATTCTTGTGGTTGATGTCGGTGGGGGCACCACTGACTTATCTTTGATTCAAGTGACTGAAGAGTCTGGTTCGTTGGGCTTAGAGCGCATTGCCGTTGGTCGTCATATTTTACTTGGCGGCGATAATATGGACATGACCTTAACTTACCATTTGGCTGGGCAATTGGCGCAACAAGGAACCCAGTTTGAGGCGTGGCAAATTAGCGGTTTGACTCAAGCATGTCGCGATGCGAAAGAGCGTCTGTTAGCCAATCCAGAGTTAACGGAGACTTCGGTTGTGGTACCAAGTCGTGGGCGCAGTATTTTCAACAAAAGCATCAAAGCGACGTTAACGCAAACGGATGTTCAGCAGTTATTAATTGACGGCTTTTTCCCTGCGGTGAGTGCGGGTGAGCAAGCTCAAAAAGTAGCTCGATCTGGTATCAGTACAATCAATTTGGATTACGAAAGTGATCCTGCGATTACTCGGCATATCAGTGAGTTCCTAGGTCAACATCAGGCGAAACCGGGCAAAGTCTTGCTAAACGGTGGTGTGTTTAACGCCTCGCCTATGGTGACAAGTTTGTCTTCTCGACTGAGTGAGCTGCTTGACGGCGCTGAATTTACTATGTTGACGCCTGCTCACCTAGATCATGCGGTGGCGAAGGGCGCGACTTATTATGCTCAGGTGCAAGCCAATGGTGGCGTCAAAGTAAAAAGCGGTTTAGCGGCAAACTATTACATAGGGGTTGCCAGTCCCATGCCGGCGATACCGGGTATGCCACCTCCAGTGGATGCTATCTGTGTGGCACCTTTTGGGTTGGAAGAAGGCAGTGATGAACAAATGCTGCCAAATGAGTTTTCATTGGTTGTGGGTGAGCCCGTTCATTTTCGCTTCTTTCAATCGCCAAAAAGTGAAGCCGAACCCTTGGGTAAGGTCATTTCTTCTTTCTCCTTGGCGCAGCTAAACGAATTGAACCGATTAAGCATTCAACTGAATGAGGGGCATTATGACAAAGGTGAGATGGTGCGTGTTTACGTTACCGCGCAAGTGACGGACTTAGGTTTGTTGCTGTTACAAGCTCACGATACTCGTTCGGATTTGCAGTGGAAAATTGAGTTTCAGGTGAGGGAAGGTTAATGTCAAAAGGCGCTTATCGAGTTGGTATTGATCTAGGGACGACAAACTGTGTGGTGTCTTATTTAGCCCCAGACTCGTCCGCTCCCTTGTTATTATCCATGCCGCAATTTATGGCAGATGCCTCGGTACAAGCGTTCGACTATCTGCCCAGTGCCATCTACCTTTTAGCCGACGATGAACAGGGTAAAATTGACCCTGTTTTACCTTGGCATAATAGCCAAGAGAAACACTACATTGTTGGTGTAGGCGCCTTGGCATTAGGTCAGCGTCGGGCTGGACAATTGGTGCAAAGTGCAAAAAGTTGGCTCAGTCATCGTCAAGTGGATCGCCGTGCGGGTATTTTGCCGTGGGGAAGTGAACTGAAAAATAAAATCAGTCCACTCAAAGCCAGCGAGCTCTTGTTGCAGCACATTCGTCAAAGTTGGAATCAGCAATTTTCCGATGCGCCTTTAGAGCAGCAGCAAGTGGCGTTAACCTTACCGGCATCGTTCGATGAAGAAGCCAGAGCATTGACGCTAGAAGCGGCTAAGAACGCTGGTTTGAACGAACTGTTTTTACTAGAAGAACCGCAAGCGGCGTGTTACCACTATATTAGCGACGATCAAAAACGTGCTGGCCTAGCCGATAAAAAGATGTTGCTGGTGGTTGATATTGGTGGTGGTACCAGTGACTTTAGTTTGGTCTCAATTTTACCTGGCACAAAGAAAAATCACCTTGCCTTAAAGCGAATTGCCGTTGGTGAGCACCTGTTATTGGGTGGTGATAATCTTGATCAAGCCTTGGCCTTTCAGTTGGACCCGAAGCAAATCTCTGCTTTATCAGCCTCCCGATTAGCAGCCTTGGTGCAGCAAACCCGTCGAGCAAAAGAAACCTTGCTCAGTGATAACGCCCCTGATTCCTTGAGCATTACGGTACTAGGCGGTGGCAGTCGATTGATTGGTGGCGCACAAAAATTTGATGTCTCCCGTGCCGCATTATTAGATCAAATTCATTCTGGCTTCTTCCCTATGGTCGCATTGGACGATAGCGTGCATAAAAGCGCATATGCAATGCATACTCTGGGTTTAGCCTATGAATCTGATCCCGCTTTTACGCGTCATGTTGCGGATTTTGTTCGACAACACCAAGCGGATATTCAACAGGCGACTCAGTCATCTATGCCGGATGCGGTGCTCTTTAATGGTGGTTTATTTAACAGTGAGCTTCTAAAAAATCAGTTGCTTAAGCAGTTAAATACCTGGACTGAACAGCCGATTTTAGAATGTCATGCGGACGCGCCGAACGAAGCGGTGGCCAAAGGGGCGGCTTGGTACCTGAAGGCATTGGCTGGAGAAGGTCATCGGATTGAGAGTGGTGTAGCGCATAGCTTGTATTTAAAACTGGCAGAACAGCAGTTTGTTTGTATCTTACCGAAAGGCACATTGACGGCTGAAAGCCTGTCTTTGCCACGGGATTTTATGGTGACCTTGGGAGAGGAAGTGCAATTTCCTCTTTATCGTGCGGATGACCATATTATAGCCAGTCTTGGTGAGGTGCGTGACGAGTCCGGTCTGCATTATATTTCTACCTTGGCCACTGAGTTGGATGCTCAGCAAGACAGTAAAGAAGTCTTGGTCAATGTCGCGGCACAAATGACGGAAGTCGGTGTTTTACAGTTGGAATTGGTTGGCGTTGGCTCAGCTGACAAATGGCAGTTAGATTTTTCAACACAAGCATCAGAAGACAGTGATAGCCGTCAAAGTGAAGGTCTGCTCGCTGCCAAAATGGGTGAAGCAGAAGAGCATTTGGCACGATGCTTTTCCAATGCCGGCCAAAAGCAATCGCCGGATTTGGTGAAATCGTTAAAACAAGATTTGGATCAATTGCTTGGTGCTCGTGATGATTGGAGTTTGGCGACGTCTCGCCGGGTGGTGGATAAATTACTGGTATTAAAGTCCGGTCGACTGAAAAGTGCCCAACATGAACGCCAGTGGCTTCAGTTGTTAGGCTACTGTTTACGACCAGGTTATGGTGCCGAAGGTGATGAAAACCGAGTTCAGCAAGTCATTAACTTAACCAAAGCAGGTACTCAGTTCGATAGTGCGGCCGTTTGGGGGCAATATTGGACGTTATACCGTCGTGTTGCGGGCGGCTTGTCTTTAGATCAACAAATGACCTTGTTTAAGCAATTTAGTCAGTTTTACTCGCCTGCTGGGCAGCGTTCAAGAGAGAAGATGAAAGCGCTGGCAACCCGTTCTAGTGATGATCTAATCCGATTGATGGGCGCGTTGGAAAGTTTGCCACTGTCAGAAAAACAAACGTTGGTTGAGTGGTTGTTGAAGCGCTTGGCGAAATCGTCTGAGCCTGATACCGCTTGGTGGACGCTAGGACGAATTGCTTCTCGCCGTCTATTGTCTGGGCAAGCGTCTGATCGGCTGCCTGAGTCAGATTTGCCGGTCATTTTGGATCGAGCACTAAAAGAAGATTGGAAGAAGCGTAAGCAAGCTGGCTTGGCCGCGGTATTAATGTGTCAGATATCCGCTGGAGAAACGGATTGGCTGTCTGACTATCGTCAGAAAGTGTCTAAAAAGTTAGTGAAAGACAAATGCCCATCACAATGGGCAAGTCGTCTTGATAGTCTGGTCGAAATCAGCTCGGAAGAGCTAAATTCGTTAGTGGGCGAGAGTTTACCCATTGGTTTACGCTTATCTTCTGATTAGTCAATGGAGATGCCAAATAGCTTGATGTCCATGCGATAGGGAATGGCCTGTCTGCTCTGCTGTAATTGGTCTAATAAGCTCAAATATTGCGCCATGGTATGGGCGAGCAAGTTAGCGTCACTTGGTAATTTATGGGTGAATTTGGTTGCTCTCATGGCGCTTTTTAGACCACGGGTAATGGCATATTGGTGAGGCGAGAGTAAGATGATTTCTTCGCCTATGTGCCAAAAAATGTCCAAATTCCGAATTTGTAATGGGCTGATGGGCGGCACTAAGGGGACAATGTCGTCTTGGGTTACGACACGGATCAGAGGCAAGTCTGCAAACTGTTTTGCGCCACCGACATTGGTTACTTTAGGTTGCCCAAATGTCGTAATTTGGGCAAGCGGTAGGGACTCCTGTTGCACCAACATGCCTAATACCACCGCAATCGCGCCACCTAAACTATGGCCTGTAATACGAATCGGTTTGTTGTTTTTTAAGTAGGGTCGAACGTCTTCTAGCACCTGTTGAGCGGCTGTGGCAAACCCTTGATGTAGAAGAATGCCCAGTGCTTTATTGGGTTGCAGAGAAACCGTCAAATCCACAATGACATTATTTAGGTTTGCGGTGCCACGAATCGCGATGGTTTGGTATTGGTCATTTTCCGATAAAAAATACAGCACATCCGAATTGGGTATGACGGAATCGTGTAATAAGACTTCGTCTTGTTGTGCTAGCCTATTGGCTAAAGCGGTGGTGTTGAGGTCTTCTTGCTGAGCCGCTTCATAGGTATCAGAAGAAAGTTGTGCCATGTGTTTTATGTGGACAAAGTCAGGTTCGGCCAGTGCTGGATTAAAGGCACTGATCAGTACAATGGAAAGCAGTATTACGACACGCATCAGCTTGTTTCATTCTCAATTAATAAAGGTCAAGCTTACGTGAAAATCACTTGATCGAACAGGCTAGGGCAGCCTGTTCGGTTGTGGAGTATTAGTAAGCACCAGCACTGTAGATTAATTCGTAGCTGTGGCTATAAATTTCCAAAATATTACCAAATGGGTCTTCCATGTAAATCATGCGATAAGGTTTTTCTCCTGGGTAATAGTATCTTGGTTCTGGCATGCGTTTTTTACCGCCTGCCGCGACGATTTTATCGGCTAATTCTTCTACATTGGGATCTTGCACACAAAAATGGAAGATGCCGGTTTTCCAATATTCAAAATTGTTCTCAGGGTTTTGTTGGTTTTCAAATTGGAAAAGTTCCACCCCGATACGATCACCTGTGGAAAGGTGGGCGATGCGAAATGAATGCCAGCCAGCGCCAAACACATCAGTACACATTTCCCCTATGGCGCTGTCATCTTCCGTAATGTTTGTTGGCTCCATGATGAGATACCAACCCAATACTTGAGTATAAAATTCAACGGCTTTTTCTAGATCTGGAACGGAAACGCCGATGTGAGAGAAACTTCTTGGATATTGCTTTTGCATTAATGATCTCCTTCGTTTGATGGAAGGCAGGTTACAACCCCACTTTAATTCTGTAAAATTATTAAAAATGATGTATTTGAGTATATTTTGTAATGATTAATCCGGTTTGGCTTAAAACATTTGTTACCTTGGTGGACGTTGGGCATTTCACGAAAGCGGCGGACAGTTTGCATATGACGCAGTCTGGAGTCAGCCAGCAAGTGAAAAAGCTAGAGGATCATTTGTCTGTTGAATTGTTAATGCGGGAAGGTAAGCGTTTCAGCCTAACAGACAAGGGGCAAAAACTTTATCAAGAGGCGAAGCTGTTATTAGAGTCGTTGAATAACCTTGAGCGTAAAGTTATTGCCGATCCGCCTTATGAAGGGGTGGTGAGTATCATGTCCCCAGGCAGTGTTGGATTAAAGTTATATCCTCAACTACTGGATCTACAGCAGTCCCATAAAGAATTGGTGTTAGAGTACCGCTTTTCTTCAAACGAGGATGTTGAGACGGCGGTTTTGGAAGACAGCATAGATTTTGGTTTGATGACATACCCGGCGAAAAGTCTTGATGTCGTTTCAAGTCAATTAGCAGAAGAAGCCTTGCTATTGGTAACACCGGCTGAATGTTGTGAGGTGACTTGGCAAAACTTATTGTCACTGGGTTTGGTGGATCATCCTGATGGTAAGCATCATACCAGTCTATTGCTGTCGGCGAACTTTGAGGACTTTCAACATGTCGGACAAATTCCCCAAAAAGCATTCTCTAATCAAATCAGTTTGATTTTAGAACCCGTTAGTCGAGGAATTGGTTTTGCGGTTTTGCCTAATTATGCGGTAAAAGCGTTCGCAAAACAGGATTTAATCCGTGTTCATAGTCTGTCTAATCGTGTGACTGAGCCCTTGTATTTAGTACAGAGAAAAGGTCGTTTACAACCCAATCGGGTGAAACATTTGATGAGCGAGGTCTATCGATCTGTTGGTTGTAAAATGCAGACGAGTTAATGACCAAAAAGTATGAAAAAAGTGTGTTTTAAGCGGTAAAAGACTAGACATTAAACTGGTTAGAATTTAATCTACACCCAACTTGATCAAGTGGTGATTTTACCACATTCCATTGTCAAGACGTTCGATAAAGCCTCAGAAAAATAACAATTGCCGCTCGGCAGCCTAAAACGAACCTTGTCATGCATTTGAAGCAACCTTTCAAGATGCAATTGGGGTCAAGATTGTTTAATTCAATCATTCATATGAGGCTCAATATGACTAAACTAACGACTTTTTTCGCATCCCTTGTTTCTCTTTTTAGCACAAAAAATCATTGTGAAACGAAACAAGCGATTAATGAATTGAAATCTTACTCAGATCGCGAATTGGCTGAGTTGGGTATTTCTCGATTTAACATTAAAGATGCGGTTCAGTATGGCCGTCAGTCCGCTGTGTAACCCCGAATCTTTTTATGTCTAAAAGCCAAGCAATTGCTTGGCTTTTTTGTGCGCGCGTTTAACAGAGAGACAGTTTTTGCTCAAAAATTGCTAAACAGCGTCAAATACTTTAGTTTTGTCTGTAGGAATAGACAAGGTTGAAATGATCTCAAGGAGTGAGATATGTGGATTAGATTTTTTTTGATTGGGTTTTTGCTAACCCTTCCCGCCTTAAGCATTGCGCAGATAGACGTGCAATTAGCGACTCAATTTAGTGACGAAGCTCGCGTTCAAGATTACCTTATCAGTGAAAAATACGATGGCATTCGAGCGATCTGGACTGGATCTAAGCTGATTACTCGCAAGGGCAACGAAATTAATTCACCGCAATGGTTCACGGAAAAATTGCCCAATATTTGGTTGGATGGTGAGCTTTGGACTCAGCGGAATGACTTTGCCAAGGTTATGTCCATTGTGCGAAAGAAACAGCCCGTTGACCAAGAGTGGCGACAGATAAAATACATGATCTTTGATGCACCAGACCAAGAGCGAAGCATGACGTTTGAACAGAGGTATGCTCGTTATAAACGTATCTTAGAGCATCTTGGTTTGTCTCATGTGATTCCAGTAAAACAATTTTCGGTAGCGAGTTTGTCTGAGTTGTATGATCGACTTAATGAGTATGTTGCATCCGGCGCAGAAGGTTTGATGCTACATCGTAAAATGGCGGTGTTTGAAAGTGGCCGAACTGACAATTTATTGAAGCTCAAACCTTATGAGGAAAAAGAAGCAAAAGTGGTTGCTGTGTTGCCCGGTCAGGGCAAATATGAGCATAAAATGGGGGCGATTTTGGTTGAAATGCCGTCTGGTGTGCGTTTTAAAATTGGCAGTGGCTTTAGTGATCAAGAAAGAGAAAATCCTCCCAAAGTGGGCTCGACCGTTATCTTCAAGCACAGTGGTTTCACCCTGCGAGGTATTCCTCGTTTTGCGGTCTTTCAAAGGTTAAGATACCCCATCTATTAAGTGAATAAAGAGTGAACCGTGACGGAAATACATTGTTTACCTGGCACGATGTGCGATGATCGACTCTGGCAGCAAGCCAGTCGATATCTGGATCAGAGTACGGTTTTAACTCATCAAGCGATTCCATTAGAAAATTCATTGGATGACATGGTGGCTTGTTTGTTAACGCGATTGCCTGAATCGCCAGTGAATTTACTGGGGTTTTCGATGGGGGCGTACTTGGCAGCGGCATTGACGGTAAAACACCCACATAGAGTCAAACGTTTGATGCTGGTTTCTAATCTTGCAACAGGGTTGCCAGAAGCAGAACGTCAACAAAGGCGAGTGGCGCTCAATTGGGTGGCCAAGCAAGGTTATTCTGGTATACCAAGAAAGAAAGCGCAGTCGATGCTGGGGCTGTCTTGTCAAAATAATGAGCATTTAATTGCTCTGATACAGGCGATGGATGAAACTTTGGGTGAAGCATCTTTGGTGCAACAGTTAACAGCCAGTTTAGAACGACCGGATTTAATTGCTCTTCTTAAAGAATTAACGATACCTGTTCATGTCTTGGTTGGAACGGAAGATGGTTTGTTGTCAGCATCGGATCGACAAAGGTTTAAGGACAGTCAAACCGCAGAATGGGTTGATATCGATGATTGTGGTCATATGATACCGATAGAGCAACCTCCGCTGTTTGCCAAATACGTGCGGGCGTGTTTTGTCGAATAGCGGTCATGCCGATTGAACTAACGCTTCACGAGATTCGCTGGTGGCTTTTACAATGTTGGACAAAACAAACTGTGCATGGTTTCAATCAAGGTTTTTACTCGCTGGTCGCCTAAGCTGTAATAGATGGTTTGGGATTCGCGACGAGTAGCGACCAGATTGTCTTTTCGAAGCACTGCAAGGTGTTGCGATAAGGCCGATTGGCTCAGCGGTAGTTTTTCATTCAAGGCCGTTACTGACATTTCCCCTTCCAGCAAATGGCATAAAATTAACAATCGGTTTTCATTGCTTAGTGCTTTTAAAAACACGGCAGCTTGAGACGATTGTGTGATCATCTCCTGCATTGTCATTGAATTGTTGGCCATACATCTTTCCTTTCTGTCGCATTACTTTGCATTGTTTCATAAGGTGCAAAGTCATCCACAATGTCTGTGGATAAATCTGGGGGTAGTGTTAGTTACTATATATTCTCATCAAGTAAGACGGCCTCTGTCTGATTTGTTTAAAAAACAAACAGTGGCCGTTGTGGAATCTTGATTATTTAAAGTCGAAACGTGTCCAAATAGGTGCGTGGTCTGATGGTTTTTCCAGACCTCGCAATTCATAGTCGACGTCAGCGTCGGCCACATAAGGCGTTAAGCCAGCTGAGGATAAGATAACATCAATTCGAAGACCTCGTTTTGGGTCATCATCAAAGCCTTTCGAACGGTAGTCAAACCAGCTGAATCGGTCATTTTTAGAGGGGTTCAGATGACGGTAGGTGTCTGTGAATCCCCAATCTAGTAAGGTTTTAAACCATTCTCTTTCTTCTGGTAAGAAGCTGCATTTCCCTGTCTTTAACCAGCGCTTAGCGTTATTTTCACCAATGCCTATGTCGAGATCCGTTGGTGAGATATTAATGTCACCCATGACAATGATTTTTTCATCCGCAGTATGGTTTTCAAGGTAGTTCATTAAGTCGGCGTAGAACTTGCGTTTCGCGGGGAATTTTGTCTCATGATCGCGATTTTCACCTTGTGGAAAATACCCATTCAAAACCTTGACTGGTCCGTGAGGCGTGTCAAAAGTGGCAATGATCATACGGCGTTGCGCGTCTTCATCATCACCTGGAAAGCCGTATTCAACTTGAGTGGCTTGTTGCTTGCTGAATATGGCGACTCCGTAATGAGATTTTTGACCATAATAGTAAGCATGATAGCCAACGGCTTGAGGGATTTCATGAGGAAAAGCGTCGTCGTGGACTTTGATTTCTTGTAAACCAATGACATCAGGTTGATGTTTTTCCACTAAAGCATCAATTTGGTGTGGTCGAGCGCGCAGACCATTAATATTAAAAGAGACAAATTTCATAGCAGGCTTCCAACTGTATTTTTGCCAATAATAGCAGATGTGGCTACGTCAATCTTGTCTTTGCCTTGCACATTTAAATGCTTTTTTCGATCGCCCTAATAGAATGATTCTTTTGAACTTTTTTGCCTAGCCCTGCTACACTGGCGAGATAGATTTATAAAGCATGATGTTGGAGAAATACACAATGGCTTATCAATACGATTTATTTGTTATCGGTGCTGGCTCAGGTGGTGTAAGAGCAAGCCGAGTGGCGGCGTCAAAAGGTTACAAAGTCGCGGTTGCGGAAGGCAGCGCATTAGGCGGAACGTGTGTGAACATTGGTTGTGTGCCCAAGAAACTCTTTGTCTATGGCTCAGAGTTTGGTCATGGGTTCGAAGAGGCGGCGGGCTTTGGTTGGCAGCACGAAGGCGTATCATTTGATTGGTCTGTGTTGCGTGATAACAAGAGCAAGGAAATTGAACGACTCAATGGCATCTACGGTAACTTATTAAACAATGCGGGTGTGGATTTGATCAAAGGCTATGCGCGCTTTGTTGATGCTAATACCGTCGAAGTAAATGGCCAAACTTATACGGCCGAGCGTATTTTGATTGCTGTTGGTGCGAAGCCATTTATTCCTAACTTTGACGGCAATGATCTGGTGGTCAGTTCCAATGACATGTTTTATTTAGAATCCCTTCCAAGTAACGTATTGGTTGTCGGCGGTGGTTACATTGCCGTTGAGTTTGCCGGTATTTTGAATGGCTTGGGGGTAAAAACCACATTAGCGTATCGTGGTGATCAACTGCTTCGTGGTTTTGATGAAGATGTACGCAACTTTGCCAGCGTCGAATACGAGAAATCTGGCATTGATGTGCAATTAAACACGGATGTGGAGCGTATTGAGTTGGTTGATCCTAAGCAACCAAAGGGGTCACGTTTAGTGCACTTTAAAGATGGACGCAGTGAAGAATTTGGTTTGGTTTTATATGCGACGGGCCGAGTGCCCAATGTGGACTCTTTAGAACTTGATAACGCCAATATCATCACAGGTAAAAATGGTGCGGTAGTCATTGATAGTAACTTCACCACCTCTGCGTCAAGTGTCTTCGCACTTGGCGATGTGACCGACAATATTCAATTAACACCTGTGGCCATCAAAGAAGCCATGGCCTTGATTGATTACTGGTTTGAAGGTACACCCGTTAAGTTCGATTATGACAATATTCCGACTGCGGTATTCAGTCAGCCGGCGATTGGTACTGTGGGCTTGAGTGAGCAAGAAGCCGAAGCCAGAGGTTTAGATTTCCGCGTTTATCAAACGGATTTCCGTCCAATGAAACACACGTTAAGCGCCAGCACCTCTCGGTCATTAATGAAGCTTTTGGTAAACAATGCGAACGACAAAGTGATTGGTGCTCACATGGTAGGGGATTATGCCGGTGAAATCATTCAAGGTCTGGGCATTGCCATTAAAGCGGGTGCGACCAAAGCCGATTTTGATGCAACAGTTGGGGTTCACCCTACCAGCGCAGAAGAATTTGTGACTTTCTCGGAAGGCTCGTTGAAAAAGCGTGATTAATCGAATCGTAAGTTATAAATAACCACCTCTAAAAAGACGCCTAGTGCGTCTTTTTTGTTGTTTTCTGTTCATAAATAAACTTCACGTCCATGATGTTTTTCACCTCTCCATTATCAAGCAATATGTCCCCATGAATGTAGCCACCGCGGCTGCGATAAACCGGTATTTGGTTATATGTCCCGTTTTTATGGGCGATCCAAGTAAGCAGGGCGAGGGGGGTTACATCATCAAAGCGGCAATAAATGTGCTCCGATGAAGGAGTAAATAACCCTTGATGGGCTGTTTGTTCGAACAGTTTGTTTGCCAATTGATCCGCCAGTGCTAAAAAGAACGCTTGCTGCGTTGTGCGGTACATTTCTAAGCTGGCAAAGAGTAAAAGCGGATCGCTTTGTCCATCAAATTTGGCATCTTGTCGTGTTTGCCAATTCCCTAGACCAAAATGTTGGGCCATGGCGCAAATGCTCGGCCAGAGTGCTTCGCTTTTTGACTCACACCAGTTAGTAACATAGGCAAGGAATACGTGAACTGGCAGAGGGCGGCGGATTAGTTCTTGGCCTTTTTGACCATAGTAACCAAAGCGAGGGATCCTGTGCCCAGTGAGGTCTTTGCCATCGGCAAACATGGGTTTGATTTCATTGGTTTGGTGATCGTAAGCGTATTTCGCCCACGTTTCTAGGCCTTGTGTGGTCCAATCCAGTAGTTGCTTCCCTTTTGCGTCGACACCTTTTGTTCCTAGATCGCGAGCCAATAAGGTTTGAGCCAGTGCGGAATCTCCGTAAATGCCTTCAGGTCCATTGAGCGCGTCTTCGTCCGCTTTGAATAGCACCCAGGCTTCTTTGGCGACATCGCCATATTCTGGTCCAAATTGTCTTTGTGCTCTGTCGCCCCAAAACGAAAAAGTGTATTGAGGGTGGTGTTCATCGATTGGTGCGTCGCCGGTTTTAAGGGGTTGGTTATATTGATAACAACCAAGCTGAGTGTCAGGGTGGCGACTGTTAACATACTGACTCATCAAATGTTCCGCCCAAGATAAGGCTTTTTCATCACCATCCATGGCGTATAGCAAGCCAGCACTGAACACCAGATCATTGCCAATATTCACGAAGGACAAGCCTTTCATTTCTCGTAACGGTGATAAGTTGGCTTGCTTTGGTTTGTCCCAAACGCTTAATTCATCGAATTCCAAGCCGTATTGACCATGACGGGACATTGCCATCTGTTGCCAATCGGTGACGTGGGTGTTCCAGATGGCTTTGATGAGTTTGCGAGTCGCTGGCGCATCGGTTTCGTACATGAGTTCATAAAATGGGCAATGGTGTTTGAGTTCATGCACCATGTTTTTGTTTTCAGGACCGACTGAGTCTAGGGTTTTCAAATCAATAAAAGAGTGCCCCCCCCAGCGGATCAAACCACTGGAATCGGCATGATCAAAATGCCATTGAATGACGCGTTGAGCGGCTTGTTTGTACTTGGGGTCTTGAGTGATATTGGATAGACCAACAAAAAAACGAAATAGGTTTTGTTGACTGGCAATATTGGAAGGTTGCCAAATTCGACCATCGGTATTTTTCCAAGCAACGGCTTGTTTGCTGTGAAGCTCACAACCATCAAAAAACAAAGGCGTGCCATGATAAGGGTCGCGATAATCGCGCAAAAGAGTCTCCGCGTATTGAGTAAGATAGTCCAGTACAACTTGCATAATGACGTCCTGTTTTTTCTTTATTTGTATTATTTGAGAGACGGTGTTGAGTATTCATACTAGCGAAATATCAAATGCGATTCCATAAAATAAAACGCCATTTCATATTTATTCTTGGTTAGATTGGGCAAGTTTGGTCGCATGCGTTTTCTGTATAGGGCTAGTCTTAATTTCGATTGCCTCAGTAGTGAGGCTTCTTTACCCTAGTGGAAAATCGACCATTGTAAGAGTATCTAATGAATCAAGTATTAAGCACTTTGCAACCTGAGGCCATTTGGCGGCACTTTCAAACGCTTTGTAATATTCCAAGGCCATCTTTTCATGAAGCTCAGTTACGAGATCATTTGATTTCTTGGGCAGAGCAACTTGGTTTGACGACTTATGTCGATCCAGTGGGTAATTTGTTGATTCGTAAGTCTGCTAGTAAGGGAATGGAAGACAGACAAACCGTCGTGTTACAAGGTCATTTGGACATGGTGGCGCAAAAAGAAGCGGATCTTGAACATGATTTCACCAAGGATCCAATTCAAACCCAAATTATCGACGGTTGGGTGTCGGCAAAAGGTACGACTCTGGGAGCGGATAATGGTATTGGCGTTGCAGCCGCCTTGGCGGTATTGGAGTCTACTGACGTTGCCCATGGGCCAATCGAAGCCTTGTTTACCATAGAAGAAGAAACCAGCCTACGAGGTGCTTTGCAGCTCGAGGAAGGGATCTTAAAGGGTAAAATCCTACTTAATTTGGATTCCGAAGATCGAGGCGATGTATACATTGGTTGTGCTGGTGGGGTCGATATCAACATCGATAAGCTTTATACGCCGATTCCGGCGACAGCAGACAAGAAGGCGTATGAAATTAGGGTTTCCGGCTTACGCGGCGGTCACTCAGGCTTGGACATTCAAAAAGGGCGTGCCAGTGCCAATGTATTAATTGTCAGGCTGCTAACCTTGTTGAAAGAACAATGTGATTTTGGGCTAAGCGCGTTTTCTGGTGGCACCCTTCGTAATGCCATTGCGCGTGATGCCAAGGCGACAATTAATCTGGAAGCCAGAGACGAAGCCATCTTATTTCGCTTTATTGAAACATTTGAGAAACGCTGCAAACTTGAATTTTCGGTCATTGAGCCAGATTTAAAAGTGGGCTTAACGCCAGCGACACTCGACTCTGAGCTGGATGCTGCGACCACAGACCGTCTATTAAATGCCTTATACTGTGCGCCTCATGGGGTTCATAGAATGAGCACCGAGTTAGAAGGGGTGACAGAAACATCGTGCAATTTAGGCGTCATCAACCTCAGTCACGCGGCATCAGGGAAAAAGAAATTTGATGCCTGTTTGTTGGTCCGTTCATTAGTCGATTCAGCTGTGGAACATCAAGCTCATGTTGCCAAGTCGGCATTTTCTTTGATTGATGCTCAAGTTCGTATGGTAAATGGTTATCCTGGTTGGCGACCAGATCCGAATGCCGGCTTACTGAAAGCGTTTTTGCAAGTGCATAAAGAGGTCATGGGCTATGAGGCGAACGTTAAAGTCATCCATGCGGGTTTAGAATGCGGCATCATTGGGGCAAAGTATGCCGGTATGGAAATGGTATCTTTTGGTCCCAATATACGTGGTGCGCATTCGCCAACGGAGCGAATGGAAATTGATTCCGTCTCGGATTTTTGGGGTTTATTGATGGCCTTATTAGCGTCAACGCCAAAAGCGTAAGGCGCTGTTATAGTGCCATCTTTAATGGATTTAAAGGGTGGCACTCAGGAGAGAAGCTTAATCAAGATTAGAAAATTGATTAAGGCATTGTTTCTAAACGTACGGACTCAATTAGCATTGGGGTACAGCTACCTTTAGAAATGTGTTGATAATGGACTGTGTATTTCTGCCCCTTTATGGGGGGTGAAGAAAATAGATTGTGCGCTGTTTCAAACTGGTTATGCTCATTGCTTAACATTACATAACTCTTATCGACATGCGAGACGGTTGCTTGCTCAGCGCCATTAATGTACTGGCAAGCGCCACCTACTTTTGCTTCACAAGCGGTCATTAATAGTAGTGTTGTAAAGCAAATGCTCAGAGTAGGTATCTGTATTTGGCACATCGATTTTATATCCTTTAGTGAAATGGCTTAATACGCGTCAGATAAGTGGTTCAAAGTAAGGATAGGCCTCTTCAAAAAACATCTCATGTAGTGTGCTAAACGCCATAGCCTGCTTGTGATCTTGTTTAAAGCATTGTTGACTGACGTTTTCCCATGCTTGCGATGCCCAGTAATACGTTAATGAGACCTGATTTTGGCTAACTTCGAGTCCAGCAAATGTGTGCTTTTGCTCAGCGAGGGATTGGCTAAGACGTGCTGCTCGACTTAGGCTGATGGCATTTTTTAGAGGCATCCCGCAATCTTCTATAAGCGTTATTGGCAGCGCAGTTTGTAAATCCTTGCCCAGCATGAATGGTGCTTTTTTATAGTGTGTTTCAATGGGAAAAAGACCGAGATGAAAGTCCGGGTCTTGGTCGTCAAAAGCCAAATGTCGGCCGCTGAAACGCAGCGTTCTCTGCTCTAACGAAATGTCCATGTGATAGGTTTTAGCCATGCTGGCCGCGGGCAGTTTGAAACTGAATTCTTGTGTTGTGGCAGGCAACTTAAAGAAACCATCTGAATCAGTCAGTGTTGAGTTAAGAGAGGTTAAGTCGGTGACCTTAATGCCAGATAACGGTTTTCCCGTTTCCATATCAATCAGGGTGCCAGTCCAGCTCGGCGATACGAATTCAGTTCGAAACACGGGAACGCAAGCCGATATTAAAAGTAGCAATATAGAGAGCACGAAGGCGATTAGGCCAGTGTGGAGAGATCGCAAACAGAGGCGTGAGAAAGAATGGTTTGATTTTGTCATTATGCACAGCCTTCGATGTATAACACGCTTGGCACAAGCCCAGCCTTGATGACATCTATTTGATTATTAATGTAATCCACGACGATGGCCTTGGTTTTGTTTGGATTATACCAGCGTAAATATACACCATTTTCATATTCATGAGGTTCTACTTCAATGTCAGGGTATTTGCTAGAAAAGTCAGTCAAGCTAAGTGATTTTGACGCCAATTCATAGAAAGGGCTATCTGTATCAATGACATTGAGTTGGTTGCTATCAATGCGTTCAATAACATGGTTAACGACCATGACGGACACATTTGGGTAGGCGTCGAAGCGAATATATTGGCAATCATCAACAAGCCTTGATTGGACGGTAAACGCTAATTGGGTGTCCGTGAGTGGCTCGCCAAACATAAGACGGCCGAAATGATCATGGTGTACTTTAGGCGAATCTTCGTATTTAACCTGATGATTCGTCGCGGCTAGGTTGCTAATACCAAAACAGGTTAGCGTCACAATCATACTGTAGATGGCTTTACTATATTGGATAACAACCTCCGACGGTTTGTTTGTAAGCGCGATGGATGGGATTTGATTACTCTTACAGATTAGTGATTTAGGCGTATAAAGCAAGTGACAGTAAAATGAAATTGGCGTGATATCCTGAGAATAGGATCCAAGCTTCCCCTTATAAACTGTGTCATAATCTTAGCTTTCAATTCGGTTAGGTTTGATCATGGGGTCGCAAGGACTGACGATAAGTCTGAATGGTAAGAAGGTTGGCGTAGCGTCGGGTGAGAATTTACTGACGGCGCTGCTTGCGAATCAATTCGACGTTCACTATGGCTGTCGTGCTGGGGCTTGTGGCGCATGCCGTTTGTACGATCAAAATAATGGTGAGTCGATCTTGGCTTGCCAAACTCAGCTTGTTTCTTCCTTATCATTGACCACGCAACCTGTGTCAACAAGCATTCCTTTCTCCTTAATTTCCAAAAAGCGGCTAGATGAAGCCAGCATTGAATTAACCTTGATGGGGCCAAGCGATGAATCCTTTGGGGATCGTCTGCGTTTATCATTTGATCAAGAGGGTTTGGCTGAAGAATTCATGGCTTTAAATGCGGCAGGGCAAGCCTTGACGCTGGTGTTATTAAAGTCTCAGTTATCGGCTGCGGACTGGCTATTGGCTTTGAATCTTGTCCCTGCGGATCGTGTTTTTTTACAGCTTCAACAGGGCGTTCGAAAAGGCCGTTTGTTGTATGAATTAAGGGTAGATCAAGGACCTTGGCTGGTGGTTTTGGCTGCGGAAAATATCGCTTATGAAAAGCATTGGCGAGAGGTGCTTGCTAACGAAAACTGCGATCTATTAGCCTGTTGTACGTTATCTGATGAGTCTGACAACCTAGCGGAGCAGGTTGTTTTAAAAGAAGCCTTTTCGCAAGTTTTGAGTAAAACTAACTCGACTGATTTAAACATTCTGTATCATGGTCAAAAACGTTCCCTGCAACAGTGGGAAGACTATTTAAGACCATTACGTATTCGAACTCATCAGCTGCATTTCGTGCGCTGAACAATCAAATTAGGTTACCAGATGAAGATTTTACACACCTCAGATTGGCATTTGGGGCAGCATTTCATGGGTAAATCCCGTCGTGAAGAGCATAAGGCATTTATTGAGTGGCTTTTGACTGTGGTAGAGCGAGAGTCTATTGAGGCGGTTATTATCGCCGGTGACGTGTTTGATACCGGCTCACCACCAAGTTATGCCCGTGAAATATACCATCAATTGGTGTTGGAGATGCGTGCTAGAGAGTGTCAGCTGGTGGTGATAGCGGGCAATCATGACTCAGTGAGTATGCTCAACGAGTCGAAGAGTTTATTGGCCTATCTGGATGTTCAAGTCATTTCTCAAGCGGATTTAACTGACTTGGATTCACACGTCGTGCCTCTAAAGGATCGTCAAGGCAATGAAGCGGCTTGGCTTTGTGCTGTGCCATATTTGCGTCCAAAAGACATGATGCAAAGCCAATCAGGGCAATCAGAGCAAGACAAGAAAGAAGGCTTGCTGCAGCAAATTAAAGATTTTTATCTTAGCCTTTATCAGCGAGCAACACAGCGTAATGCCGATAGAAAAAAGCAATTGCCCAT
Source organism: Marinomonas sp. TW1 (assembly GCF_001625355.1). Taxonomy (GTDB): domain Bacteria; phylum Pseudomonadota; class Gammaproteobacteria; order Pseudomonadales; family Marinomonadaceae; genus Marinomonas. Next base: position 27,575 of record NZ_JSEE01000001.1, on the reverse strand, counting down.
CATTGGAACGGGTCATCTTACTGCGTTTGGTAGTCAGTTAAGCGAATCGGTGCGTGACTTGTATGTGGGCACTTTGGATACCTTACCCACCTCGGTTTTCCCACCTTTTGATTATCTTGCGTTAGGCCATATTCATCGCCCACAAGCGATCGGTAATAATGGTTGTTTTCGTTATTCCGGCTCGCCCATCGCACTGAGTTTTGATGAACTGGGGCGTGACAAGTCGGTGGTTATCCTTGATACGGAGTTACTGTCTACGGCCATGCTTTCTAAAGACAGCAATGTCATGACGGACCTGTTTGCCGAGCAAGAAGAGCCTGTGGTGTTAAAACCGATTCCGTGTTTTCAACCCATGGTCAGCTTACAAGGGGATCTACAAAGTCTGCTGTCTCAGATAGAAGGTCTGTCCTGTGAAGAAGGCAAAACCATTTGGCTGGAAGTGTCTGTCTTAGCGGACGAATATTTAAGCGACTTGCATAAGCAATTATTACAAGCGGTGGAAGGAAAGCCCATTGAGTTGTTAAGGGTAATGCGTAGGCGAACGCAAGGCGAAACATCAATGGCATTTATTGAGCGACAAACCTTATCTGAGTTATCGGTTGAAGAGGTTTTTGATCGCAGTGTTACTGCCAGCTTAGATTTAAAAGACGAGGAAAAAACCGCTTTGTCGCAACTCTTTCAACAATGCTTAGAAGACGTGAATGAGCACACGGAAGGCCATGGCAAGGCGCAAGAGGAAGCGGTCGAATGAAAATTTGTAAGTTACGACTCAAGAACCTCAATTCTCTAAAAGGCGAATGGCAAATTGATTTTACCAAAAGCCCATTTGACGACGCGGGTGTGTTTGCCATTGTCGGGCCCACTGGTGCAGGCAAATCCACCTTATTGGATGCCATTTGTTTGGCCTTGTATCATGAAACACCTAGATTAAAGGTCTCGCCCAGTCAAAATGATGTTATGACTCGCCATACTGCGGAATGTCTGGCAGAAGTGGAATTTGAAGTAAAAGGTAAAGGCTATCGGGCTTTTTGGTCGCAAAGACGAGCACGCAATGTCAGTGATGGTAAGCTGCAACCCATGAGCTGTGAACTGAGTGAGATCGATGGCAGCATCATTACGACCAAGATAAACGATAAAATCGACAAAATTGCTGAAATAACAGGGCTGGATTTTGCGCGTTTTACTAAGTCTATGCTGCTGGCACAAGGTGGTTTTTCGGCTTTCTTGAATGCCAAGGCCAATGAGCGTGCTGAATTATTGGAAGAGCTCACCGGCACGGAAATTTATGGGCAAGTATCGAAATGGGTGTTTGACAAGCACAAGCAAGAGAAACAAGCCATTGCGGCTTTAGAACTGGCCAGTCAACAAACACCTCTAATGTCAGCCGATGATCTGCAAGCTTTACAGCAAAAAGAGACAGAGTTTACCGAACAAGACACGACTTATACCAAGCAAGTGGCGCTTCATCAAACGGCTTTTGAGTGGCAACGAAAGCAAGCAGAGCTCAAACAACAAGAGCACAATGCGGTACGGTCATTGGCCGACACAGAAGCCTCAGTGCAGGCCTTTGCCGATCAGAAAAAAGCGTTGGAACAAGCTCAAAAAGCGCAAAGTCTTGAGGCAGATTTTACCAAGCTGGTGGATGTTCGTGATGCGTTGTCTCAGCTCAAAGAAGAGCAAGTTTCACTGGAAAAGAGCAAACAAGAAACGTTTGAAACACAACAAGAGGTCACCAAAAATCTTGAGGTCAGTACAGAGAATTTGGTGGCGATCAAGAAGGAAGCTGAGCAATTACAGCAACAGATCCAGCATAGAATTCAGCCATTGGTCTTGCAAGAGCAAACGTTATCTAGCCAGTTAGAAGAGCAAAAGGCTTTAGTTGAGCAAGCTCATCAGAAGCATCAATTGCTGTTAGATGAAGAAACGCAACGAGAAAATGTCTTCGCTCAAACCAAGGCTTCTATTGAGCATAACCTGCAACAGCTTGACCAATACCAAGGTATGGAAAAGATTGAGGCGGAGTTGGCCAATTGGCAACATCAATTAGAGAGTCTGTCTGCAAATCATCAGACATTAGCGCAATCGTCATCCTTGGTGCAGGAAAAGCAGCAAGCCTATGAAGATGCACTGGGTCAGCAACAACAGCATGTGATGCTTGGTGAGACCTCAAGTCATGCCTGGCAAGTCAACCAACAACAGCATGCAGAAGCTTTGCTAGCCTTTCATGAGCTTACTGACGGACAAGATTGGCAGACTTGGTCGGATCAGGCTTTGCAGGTAGAAAGGCAAGCGCAAATTAGTCGGCAGATAGAGCAATTATTGCAGGACTATCAGTCTAACGACCTTGAGCAAAATCAGCTTGAAGAAAAGATCCGTCAATTAAACCATCAAATAGCAAGCATAGAACAACAGTTGGTGAAGGCGCGACAGTCTTATAAAGAAAAAGCAGCGCATCAGAAAACTCTTGAGCAATTGGTTGAAGCGGAACGTCATATTACCGCGTTAACCACGCTTCGAGATCAACTTCAGGAAGAGCAAGCTTGTCCATTGTGTGGCTCTCAACAACACTATTTGCATCAAGCCTTGTACCAGCAAGATTCCGGTCATCAACAGCAGTTGATGGCTTTGAACCAGTCTTTAGAAGAAGCGAAGCAACAAGGTCAAACGTTAGCGGCAGATGAGAAACTGTTAGCAAAAGAGGTGGTCTTACTCGGTCAGCAGTTAGTGGCTTTGCAAGAACAACAAGAGCAAAGAAAACAACAAGTTTTGCCTTTGTTGTCTAACTTAGGTTTGTCACCTCATTATCTAGAAAATAGCCAAAATGATCGACTTGATGTTGTGGGCAATCAGCAACAGATCTTACCTTTTATGCAAGCTTGGCAAACGGTTCAGCAAACACAAGCTAGTGTTCAAGAAAAGTACAATGTTGTGATGCAGCTCGAAAAAGAGCGACAAGCTTTGCAAGAGCAGCGTCAAAACTATGATGCTCGATTCGCCGAATTGGATGCCCATCTGCAGTTAGCCAAACAAGCGTTAGAAACAGAGCAAAGCCGACAGAAAGAGGTGATGAAGAACATCGCTCAAGCAGAGCAAGCGCTTCAGCAAGCCATGCAGCAGGCTGGTGTGCCGCCGTCTTTGTTTGATCGACCTATGACTCAAGCGATCACATGTTTACAGCAAGATGTTATGGCGTGGAAAGCGGTTAAAGCGTCACAGGATAAGCTTATTCAAACTCGAGAGCAGGCGCAGTTCGAGCTGGCCAAACTAAAATCTGTCCTAGAAGAAGGTCAGAGTAATGTGAAAAAAGCCGAGGACAAGCTGAGTGAACTAAATCAGCAGAGTACGACGCTTCATGCTGCCTTATCTGATTTGCTTGGGGGAGAGTCGATTGACTCCCTACAGCTGGCTATGAACGAGAAATTAGCAAACGCTGAGCAGGAGCAACAAACGCAGCAAACTCAGTGGCAGGACTTGCAGGATGCCTTATTGGCTCTGACTACCCAGCTTAAATCCATGCAAGCTAATATCGAAAAACAGGTGGAAAAAGAACAAATTTTGCAACCTAAATGGTTGGCAAGCCTTGAACAGACCGGCTTTATGGATGAACAAAGCTGGCAAGCGGCGCGTGTTTCAGAGCAGCAGCGGCAAGATTGGCAAGCAACGGATAAAACCTTACAGACTCGCTTTGCTGAGCATCAAACTTTGCTCACTCAAGCACAGCAGAACTTGCAGCAGCACCAAGAAACGCAAGAAAAAATAGCCGATCCATCTTTGTTATCGATTAATTTGGACGCATTAAAAGCAAAACGTGATGAGCTGCAAGCTCAACAACAAGCCTTGCATCGCGAATGGGGCGTGGTCACTGAACAGTTGAAACAAGAAGCGCAGCGCAGCAAGCAGGTGGCGAGTTTGCTTGAGGCGCTGGAGAAAAAACGAGCTGATTTTGTTCATTTAGAGCGTCTCAATTATGTTATTGGTTCGGCAGATGGTGCTAAGTTCAGACGTTTTGCGCAAAGCTTAACGCTGGATCATTTGGTGTATTTGGCCAACCAACATTTGCAGGTATTGCATCGTCGTTATCAACTAAAACGTCGTGAGCAAGATACTCTTTCCCTTGAGGTTGTTGATACTTGGCAGGCGGATGCCAGTCGAGACACCAAAACCTTGTCCGGTGGCGAGTCTTTCTTGGTGAGTTTGGCATTGGCGTTGGCACTTTCTGATTTGGTGTCTCATAAAACCAGCATTGATTCTTTGTTTCTTGATGAAGGGTTTGGCACGCTGGATAGTGAAACGCTGGAATCGGCTTTGGACGCATTAGACAATTTGCATTCTTCGGGTAAGACCATTGGCATCATCAGCCATATTAGTGCACTGAAAGAACGAATTCCGGTGCAAATTAAGTTAACGAAACAAAGTGGTTTGGGTGTGAGTCGATTGGGCTCTGAATTTTTCGTTGCAGATTGATTCTCTATGGTGCAAAAGTTTTCCCCAGTTTAATGGGAACAAGTATGTAAGTAACTTGTAAAAAACTAATGGAATCAAAAGGTTAAAATATCGCTCAATATTGAGCACTCAAGCTGCATGAGGCACTATAAGGGAGCAAATTATTGTGTTTCTTTATTGTAAAAATACGGTTTATTAGCGTTTCTTTCGTTGACGGCCTTGGTAGAATGCTGCGGTATTAAGGTTGTGTGCTATTTCTTGTGTATGTGGCCCTGTTTAGACTGTTTAATAAGGATAATGTAGATGACTGATTCTGGCTTCCAATTAAAAGGAAGTGTGGTTACTACTATTTTGTTGGAGATTCGCTCATTTTCATTAGAGGGGATTGTTACTCAATTAGAGCAAAAAATTGCACAAGTGCCGAATTTCTTCAATCAAGCACCGATTATCATAGATCTGTCGAAGATGAAGCGTGGCATTCGTATCGAAGAGTTTGAGGCATTAATACAAGCTATTTCGACGCTTGGACTAAGTGTCATCGGTTGGCGATGTGATCCTGAAGCGCTGCCGGTATGGCATGCGCAGGTGTCGATTGCTTTGTTGCCTGCCAGTAAAGCCCGTGCGATCAATATGGCGCCAGTGTCGTCAGACGAGGTCAGCCCAGATGTTGTGGTCAAAACGGTTGTGGAAGAAAAGCGGGTTCCGCAAGCCACAAAAGTCATTACTAAGCCGATTCGTTCAGGTCAGCAAGTGTATGCGGAAGGGGATTTGATTGTATTAACCCAAGTCAGTGCCGGTGCTGAAGTGTTAGCTGATGGCAATATTCATGTTTATGGTGCATTGCGTGGCCGTGCTTTGGCGGGCGTGAAAGGGGATACGGAAGCACGTATTTTTTGCAAAAGTATGGAGGCCGAGTTGGTCTCGATAGCGGGTAATTTTATGCTGAGTGATGCATTGCAGAAGATCGTATGGAAAGACAGCGCTCAAGTATATTTAACGGACGAACAATTAGAAGTGGTTCCGTTGTAGATTGATAGATTAATTAAAATGGTTCATTTCGAGTCATTGGAGGATAAAACATTGGCAAAGATTATTGTCGTTACCTCGGGTAAGGGTGGTGTTGGGAAAACAACGTCTAGTGCAGCAATTGGTACTGGCATTGCAATGAAAGGGCATAAAACCGTCATCATCGACTTTGATGTGGGGTTGCGTAATCTTGATTTGATTATGGGTTGTGAGCGTCGAGTGGTATATGACTTTGTTAATGTCATCAATAAAGAAGCAACCCTGTCACAGACATTAATTAAAGACAAACGTACCAAAGATTTGTTTATTCTGCCGGCGTCTCAAACCAGAGACAAAGATGCATTAACAATCGAAGGGGTTCAAGAAGTTCTGGAAGCGCTTTCTAAAGAGTTTGATTACATTATTTGTGATTCCCCAGCCGGTATTGAGAAAGGGGCTCAGATGGCCTTGTATTTTGCTGATGCGGCGATTGTTGTGACAAACCCTGAAGTGTCTTCGGTCCGAGACTCGGATCGTATTTTGGGTATTTTACAAAGTAAGTCAAAACGCGCTGAAGAGGGTAAAGAGCCAATCGAAGAGCACCTGCTTTTAACTCGTTACCATCCAGAACGTGTTGCGCTGGGTGAAATGTTGAGTGTGTCTGATGTGGAAGACATTTTGGCGATTCCTCTATTGGGTGTTATTCCGGAATCTGAAGCCGTCTTAAAAGCATCAAATCAAGGTACGCCAGTGATTTTAGAGACTGAGTCCGAAGCGGGCTTAGCCTATACTGATGCGGTTGATCGCTTAATGGGTGAAGAAAAACCATTTCGCTTTTTAGAAGTTCAAAAGAAAGGCTTTATCAAGCGCCTGTTAGGAGGTTAGTGTGGGGATTTTTGATTATTTTAAGAGCAAAGCTGAACCAAGTTCGGCTTCTGTAGCAAAAGATCGGCTGCAAATAATCGTAGCGCATGAACGCACTAAGCGACAACAGCCAGATTATTTGCCACAAATGCAGCAAGAAATTATTGATGTCATTCGCAAGTATGTGCAAATTGGCAGTGAAGATGTACAGATTCAATTAGACAATACAGATGAATGTTCTGTTTTAGAATTAAATGTGACCCTTCCCGACCAATAATGCGTATGTAATCCATACCAGTGTAAGGGCATTTGTTACCTTGTTTGATTTACATCGTGGTAAATGCTTTCTTTGGAGGAAATTGGATAATAATGATTGTCATTGTTTTACTGATATTTGTCTTGGGTGTATTATGCCCTCACAATGGAAACAGAGTGCTGAGTAGTCAATGATATTACGAATTTCTTTGGGCATCACCGCTGCTATTGTTTTGGCTGCTTGTGGCGAGTCAAATCAGGTTGCCAGTCAAACTAAAGCGGTAAATCACGCCAAAACGTCTCAGTCTCAGGCGTCAAACGAGTTACCAATTCCCCTAACCGATCCTAAAGCTTTGTTGGGATCGCTGTTGTTTTTTGATACCAACTTATCCAAAGAGCGAAATCAGTCTTGTGCGACCTGTCATGCGATTGCCACGGCGTTTGTCGATAAACGCTTAGATGCGGTTGGTGGGGCTGTTTCGTTGGGCAGTGATGGGCATTCAATGGGTGGGCGTAATACACCAGCGGCGGGTTATGCTGCCTTCTCTCCCGCTTTTCATAAAATGTCTAATGGCGAATATCGTGGTGGGCAGTTCTTAGATGGTCGGGCTTCAGGGTTAGCGGAGCAGGCTCAAGGTCCATTTGTAAATCCTGTTGAAATGGCGTTGTCAGATGGCGATGCGGTGGTTCAGCGAGTGAAGGAAAACCCACAGTATCAGCAGACGTTCAATGCGTTGTATGGTGACGGGATATTGGATGACCCTAAAGCGGGTTATGACGCCATTGCTGACGCCATTGCTAGCTTTGAAAAAACCGAACTCTTTATGCCATTTGACTCGAAGTATGACAGAGCGTTACGCGGAGAGGTGACATTAACGTCACAAGAAGAGTTAGGAAAAACCTTGTTTTTCTCACAACAATTTACCAACTGTAATGCTTGCCACCAATTAAATAGTTCGCCATTTAATTCGCAAGAGACGTTTACAAATTACGAATACAGAAACATTGGTGTGCCTGCTAATCCGGCTTTAGTGGCACAGAGTGGCGGTGTTATTGATCGAGGGTTGTTGGATAATCCTGATATTAATGATCCTAAGCAGGCGGGTAAGTTCAAAGTTCCTTCTTTGCGAAACGTCGCGGTTACTGGGCCTTACATGCACAATGGCGTATTTAAAGATTTGCGGACTGTGGTCTTGTTCTATGACAAATATAACAACCCAACTCGCACAATTAACCCAGAAACAGGCAAACCTTGGGCAGAACCGGAAGTGTCTGAGAATATTGATTTTGTCGAATTGGAAAAAGGGCCGGCATTGCCCGATCAGCGAGTGGATGCCATTGTCGCTTTTCTAAAAACGCTAACAGATCAGCGTTATGAGCCTCTATTGGACGATTCCGCTGCCGTAGGCGACTAGCTTTTTATTTCACGTCCTCATTGTTTTCATTGATAAAACTGGTCTGATGACCAGTTTTTTGTTTTCATGGATACTTTCTTTTTCCTAAGAAGGATATGAATGATGAAATATGTGCCATTAGGTCGAACAGGTTTAGAGGTTTCTAGGGTCTGTCTAGGGACCATGACTTGGGGGACTCAAAACACGCAGGCGGACGCAGATGAGCAGATTGAATATGCGTTAGACAACGGCGTTAATTTTATGGATACGGCGGAAATGTATTCGGTTCCGCCAACCCCAGAATCTTATGGTAAGACTGAAACGATTATTGGTGATTGGTTATCGCGACATCCTTCTAAGCGAGAGGATTTTGTGCTGGCTACTAAAATAGCTGGGGCTGGATTGAAGTACGTTCGTGATGGCGGTCCGATTACTGGGCAGGCTGTAATTGAGGCAGTGGATGCGTCTCTGAAGCGTTTGCAGACGGATTACATCGACTTGTATCAATTGCACTGGCCTAATCGTACATCTCCTCATTTTGCCAAGCACTTTCCGAATCACATTCGTTTCACTGATGTGGATGGTGTTGAGCACTCCAATCAGATGTTAGATATCTTACAAGGCATTGATGCGTGTATAAAAGCAGGCAAAATTCGCCACTTTGGATTGTCTGATGATACTACGTGGGGCATTAATGAATATCTTCGTTTGAGTGAAAAGCATAACTTGCCAAGAGTGGCATCCATTCAAAATGAGTTCAGTCTATTGCATACCAAAGATTGGCCATACTTGATTGAAAACTGTGTCCATGAAGATGTGGCTTATTTGCCATGGTCTCCCCTCGCTGCTGGAGCGTTAACAGGTAAATATCTTGGTGGTGCCCGCCCTGAAGGGAGTCGTTGGAGCTACGCACAACGGAATGGTATTTTTCGTGATACGCCGTTAGTGGATAAAGCTGTGTCAGCGTATTTAGAGGTGGCTCATACATATAATATGACGCCAGCGCAACTGGCATTGGCTTGGTGTGACCAAGTGGATGGTGTCACGTCGACCATCATCGGTGCTACTTCGTTAGATCAGTTGAAAGAAGATATGGCAGCCTTTGATATGACGCTTAGTGATCAGTCATTGAAAGACATTATGACGGTCTTTAAAGAGTACCCAGTTCCTTTCTAAGGCTTTACTCTATCTTTTGTGACTTATGAAAAGCTGGCCGCATGTTATGCGCCCGGCTTTTTTATTGCCTGGTTTCATTAAAGCCAACCAATAGGGCAAAAAAAAACCGATGCAAGCATCGGTTTTTTTATTCGCTCAAGAAAGATTAGTCTTGGCTTTTCTTCTCTTTTTGCGCAGCAATAACAGTTTCTGCTACGTTTGATGGACATGGTAGGTAGTGAGAGAACTCCATAGAGAACTGACCACGACCTGATGTCATTGTACGTAGTGTGCTGATGTAACCAAACATTTCAGAAAGAGGAACGTCGGCTTTAATGCGAACGCCAGTTGCGCCTTTCTCTTGGTCTTTGATCATGCCGCGACGACGGTTCAAGTCACCGATTACGTCACCAACGTGATCGTCTGGCGTGAATACGTCAACTTTCATGATAGGCTCGATCAACTGAGGACCGGCTTTCGGGATAGACTGACGGAAAGCGCCTTTAGCAGCGATTTCGAAGGCAATAGCAGAGGAGTCAACTGCGTGGAAACCACCGTCGAACAGCTCAACTTCAACGTCTAGTACAGGGAAGCCTGCTAGAACGCCTTCTTCCATCATAGACTTAAAGCCTTTTTCAACTGCTGGGAAGAATTCTTTTGGTACGTTACCACCCACAACAGAAGAAGAGAATGTGAAACCAGAACCTAGCTCACCTGGTTTGATGCGGTAATCGATCTTACCGAATTGACCAGAACCACCAGACTGTTTCTTGTGCGTGTAGGTATCTTCAACTTCTTTCGTGATGGTTTCACGGTAAGCAACCTGTGGTTGACCAACAACTAGGTCTACGCCGTAAGTACGCTTCAAGATGTCTACTTTGATGTCTAGGTGAAGTTCACCCATACCACGAAGGATGGTTTCACCAGAATCTTGGTCAGTTTCTACACGGAATGTTGGATCTTCAGCAACCATTTTACCGATTGCAATACCCATTTTCTCGTTACCACCTTTATCTTTCGGTGTTACAGAGATGGAGATAACTGGCTCTGGGAAAACCATGGCTTCAAGCGTACAAGGGTGTTTAGGATCACAAAGAGTGTGACCAGTTTGTACGTTTTTCATGCCTACGATTGCCATGATATCACCCGCTTGCGCACGGCTAATTTCTTTACGGTCATCCGCTTGCATCTCAACCATGCGACCAACACGTTCTGTTTTGCCTGTGAAGCTGTTTAGAATCGTGTCGCCTTTGTTGATTACACCAGAGTATACGCGTACGAAAGTCAAGGCACCGAAACGGTCATCCATGATTTTGAACGCAAGCGCTTTAAATGGTTCGTCAGCAGAGACAATGGCTTTTTCGCCGTTTGCATTACCTTCTTCATCTGTTAGGTCTTGTGGGACCACGTCAGTTGGGCTAGGTAGGTAATCAACTACGGCATCAAGAAGAAGCTGCATGCCTTTGTTTTTGAAGGCAGAACCACAGTAAGTTGGGAAGAATGCAAGGTCGCGTGTACCAGTACGGATACAACGTTTAAGGTCTTCCAAAGATGGCTCTTCGCCTTCCATGTAAGCCATCATTAGGTCGTCGTCTTGCTCTACCGCAGTTTCAATCAATGCTTCACGGTATTCTTCAACTTTATCAACCATGTCAGCAGGAACGTCTTCAACTTTGTAGTTTTCAGGTTGTCCACTTTCGTCCCAGATGTAAGCTTTGCGAGTAAGCAAATCAACAACACCAACGAATTCGTCTTCTGTGCCGATTGGTAGAACCATAACTAGAGGCGTTGCACCAAGAACGTTTTTCACTTGGTCAACAACACGGTAGAAGCTTGCACCTAGACGGTCTAGTTTGTTAACAAAGATCAAACGTGCAACTTCAGATTCGTTCGCATAGCGCCAGTTAGTTTCTGATTGTGGCTCAACACCACCAGAACCACAGAATACACCAACACCACCGTCAAGAACTTTAAGGGAACGGTATACTTCTACTGTGAAGTCAACGTGTCCAGGTGTGTCGATGACGTTGAAACGGTGGTCTTTCCAGAAACAACTAACCGCAGCAGACTGGATGGTAATACCACGCTCAGCTTCTTGTTCCATGAAGTCTGTAGTAGATTCACCTTCATGAACTTCACCGATTTTATGGATAATACCAGTAAGTTTAAGAATACGTTCTGTTGTGGTTGTTTTACCCGCGTCTACGTGGGCAAAAATACCGATGTTTCTGTATTTTGATAAGTCAGCCATTACATTACTCTAAATAAGTGAGGACGAAATTTGCGCGTTATTATACAAGACTTCTCGATAAGAGTCAGGTATTTCGCGCTATTCTATTATATTTTGTGTGACTAAAGAAAGGGTTAGATTGAAGCAATTGATATTTGTTGGTTTAGTCTTTGTTAAGCCTAAGAAAATAGTGTGCTTGGGGTTAATCTCTTCTAAGTTTGTCTGAGATGGCGATAGGGGTTGGGTAATTGAGAATCACAACATAGGTTGAGAAAGCAAAGCTAAAAATGGCTGTGGCCTGAATAACATGGGAGGCCTCTTGTCCAAGTAAGCCAATGTTGGCGGCTAAATAAGCAATTAATAACGAAAACTCACTCACTTGTCCAAGACGAAAGCCGGCTTCCCAGGCGGTGCTTGAGTCTTCTTTCATGCCTTTTAGAAGATAGCGGAAGATAACGGGTTTAATAAGCATAGCGCCAATGGCTAAAACCAAAGCCGGTACGATAACGGCGCCTAGTAAGTCTAAATTGAAGCTGGCACCAATGGAGAAGAAGAAAAGTATTAAAAAGAAATCCCGTAGGGGTTTTAGATGGGTTGCTATGTATTGTGAAATAGGACTTGTGGCTAAGCTCACGCCGGCAATGAATGCCCCCATCTCAGCAGACAGTCCTGCCGTCTCGGCGAGTACTGCCATGGATAAACACCAGCCGATGGACACGAGAAAAATGTATTCGTGAAAGCGATCAAAGCGAGTAATCAATTTTAATAACACGTATTTAACGAATAAAAAAGACGCGCAGATTAAAATGGGCAAACCAATGAGAGGTTTCAAGTAGTTCATCACGCCAGCGCTGTCATTGCCAGACATGCTATATAAGACAAGTAATACCGCAATAGCAATTAAGTCCTGAAGCAGTAATAAGCCGACAACGAGTTCACCTGTGTGTTTGTGGTGTAATACGGTCGTAGGCAACAGCTTGATGCAGACTATGGTGCTAGAGAACATCATAGCCACACCAATAATAAGACTTTCGGTCTGGCTGTAGCCGCACAGGAAGGAAACCAGATAACCAAGCGCTGCGAATATGGCGGAGCTTAAAAGTGCCACCCAGGACGCTTTCTTTAGCATATTAAGAAGGTGGCTAGGTTGCATATCCAGCCCTAGCAAGAAAAGCAGAAAAATGATGCCAATATGGCTCATTTCATCCATTAGTTTGGGTTCATTAATTAAAGATAGGGCGGAAGGTCCCAGTAGAATGCCGAGGGCTATGTAGGCAATGATCATGGGTTGACGGGTGTACAGTGCGGCTGTCGCAACGACTGCTGCTCCTGAAAAAATCAGAAAAAAGGAGTGAACAATCGAAACGTCAGCCATTTATGTATGCTCTCTTACCAGTTGCCGGTGCCTGCTTTTTTTCGTCTTAACAAGGGGAGAAGGGTGCCAAGTAATAACCCTCCGAACAGTGTGGCGGCTCCTATCATGAACCACTTTTGTTGGTGACTATTTTGTAATTGCTGACTGGCTTGCTCGGCAATGCTAGCTTGTTGCTTTAGGCTTTCTATCTGATACGTAACTGTGTCGTTTTGCGATACGATGATTTCTGCTTTTTCTGCAATAGATTGAACATCTTCTAATTGTGCTTTTAGCGCTTGGTTTTCTTGTTGCAGTTCGGTTTGAGTGTTGAGTAATGCCTGAGCTTCTGCTTGGCTCTCTTTCAACTCATTGTTGATGTTGTTACGACGCTGAATGGCGGTGGTGAGGCGTCTTTGCAATTCCTCTAGTTGATCACGGGTGACCATATCGTCGGATAGATAATAATCGGCTACCCAGCCTTCTGCTCCAGTTGGTGTGCGTACTTTACTGTAGCCATTGGATTGCTCCAACACCTCCAATGGCGTGCCGCTTTTAATGCCTCGCTCGACAGCTCTGGTGCTATTGTCTTGTCCTTCTCGAATAGCTACAAACTGAATGTCGGAAACATATACTGTTACTGCAGAAGCAGAAGCGGATAGAACACTGCCTACCAATAGGCTGATTAGGTGCATCTTTGTCACGTGTTATTCCTTTCACAATGAATCGATCTTTTACAACGATAATCATGACTTAGGCAAGACGCAATAGAAAAAGGCCATCGAAATGGCCTTTTATGTGACAAATAGTTAATGAGTGGCTTAGCGGCGTAAAAATATCGGTCTAGGATCTGCCACATCACCTTGGTAGGCGACTGAAAAAGGCTTGTGCAGTAACAAGGCTTTTTCCAAATCCACTTCTTCGGCAAATTGAAAGCTGTTAAAGCCGACACGCAATAGATAGCCTAATTGATCCGGAATGAAACCGCCCAGAGCACGTACTTCGCCTTGATAATTAAAGCGTTCTCTTAACAGTCGTGCATAGCTGAATCCGCGACCATCAGCAAAAGCAGGGAAGTGGATCCCAATGACATCAAACTGGTTCAGGTCAATGCCTTCTAAGATATCAGTACCATCACCAGCTTCCAGCCAGATGCCCGCTACTTTGCCGATTGAGTCTTTCTCTGCTAGCCACTGTTGAGCCGCCACTATGCTGTTTTCGTTAGCGGTGGTTTCTGCGTCTTGTTGCCATTCGTACTGATTGTCGACAATGGCGCCATCTTTAATTAGTTTTGGCATAAGCAGCCTCCTTAAATGCAGCAATACCGATACGGCGGAAAGTGTCAATAAAACGCTCCTCTGCAGAGCGGTTATCGACATAGACTTGCATCAGTTTTTGAATGACGCTGCTGATTTCTTCTTGTGCAAAAGAAGGGCCTAAGATTTTACCAATGCTGGCATCGTGACCAGAGGCACCGCCAATAGAGACTTGATAAAACTCTTCGCCTTTCTTATCAACGCCTAGAATACCGATGTTACCTACATGGTGGTGTCCACAAGCATTCATGCAGCCTGAAATGTTTAGATCGATATTGCCTAGGTCATACAGGTAATCTAGATCGCTGAATGTGTCTTGAATTTGTGCCGCGATAGGAATGGACTTGGCATTGGCCAAAGCGCAAAAATCACCGCCTGGGCAGCAAATCATATCAGTGAGTAAGCCAAGTGTTGGTGTTGCAAAGCCTGCTTCTTTTGCGGCTTCCCAAAGTTCAATTAATTGGTCTTGACGAACATCCGCTAGGACCAAGTTTTGTTCATGGCTGACGCGCAATTCGCCGAAACTGAAACGATCAGCAAGGTCGGCGGCTTTTTCCATTTGCTCTGATGTTGCGTCGCCTGGCGCTTGTCCTGCTTTTTTCAGTGTGAGGGTCACGATGCGGTAACCGGCTTGTTTGTGATCAAACGTATTACGCTCATACCAACGTGCAAAGCCAGCACTCTCTGCAAGCTTATTGCTTAGTTCAGCGGGTTGATTGCTCAACGTCTGATAAGCCGGTTCTGTAAAGAAAGTCGCTAAACGTTCAAACTCACTCATTGGTACCGTGCTTTCTTTGCCTCGGAGGTGCGCCCATTCCGCATCAACGCGACGGCGGAACTCTTCAATGCCTAGTGCCTTTACTAAGATCTTGATACGGGCTTTGTATTTGTTGTCGCGGCGACCTTGCTGATTGTAGACACGGATAATGGCGTCAAGGTAAGTCAATAAATCTTCACGAGGAACAAATTCACTGATGGTAACGCCAACCATTGGAGTACGACCTAAGCCACCACCAACAATGACTTTGAAGCCAATTTCGCCTGCGTCATTCTTTTTAATGTGCAAACCAATGTCGTGTACTTGAGTGGCTGCACGGTCAGCGGACTCAGTGGCATTGACGGCAATTTTAAATTTACGCGGTAAGAACGCAAATTCAGGATGGAAAGTAGACCACTGACGAATCAGTTCGCAATATGGGCGAGGATCAACCACTTCGTCTGAGATGACACCAGCATACTGATCTGTGGTGGTGTTACGGATACAGTTACCACTGGTTTGTACCGCGTGCATTTGTACTTCAGCCAACTCAGCTAGAATGTCTGGAACATCTTCTAGTTTCGGCCAGTTTAACTGTAGGTTCTGGCGGGTACTGAAGTGACCGTAAGCTCGGTCATAACGACGACTGATGTCAGCCAGTTTACGAAGCTGAACACTAGACAGCATACCGTATGGGATGGCAATACGTAGCATAGGCGCATAGCGCTGTACATATAAACCATTTTGTAAGCGCAATGGCAGGAATTCCTGCTCGCTTAGTTCTTTGTTTAGATAGCGACGAGTTTGGTCGCGAAACTGGGCAACACGCTCTTCAACAAGCTGTTGGTCAATGGCGTCGTATTGATACATATTGAATTGAACCGTGATTAATAAAATTAAGTAAGCGAATACTAGCAAAAACTCTTTATTCTAAAAATGAATATTTATCTATATCTTTAGGGGTTTTCCTAATAAGGCTTATTCGCATATTTTTGTTGGGAAAGGCTCTTAAATGCTGTTGATAAGCACTCTCAGTAAAAAGAGGAAAAATACCTTAGTTTTTTACTGGGTCTTTGGTTTTATCCTTTAACTGAGTTAATATAAGCCTTATTAATCGTCACCTAGATTTAAGGTTGTATATGAACATTACTATTACCGATGCCGCTCAAGAATACCTTGCTTCTTTATTAGAAAAACAGGGTGTTGAAGGTATGGCTGTGCGTATTTTTATCCAACAACCGGGTACACCATACGCAGAAACTTGTTTAGCTTATTGTCGCCCTGATGAAGTGAATGAAACGGATGAAATTCTGAATCTGCCAAAATTAAAAGTTTATATTGAGAAAAATTCAGTTAACTTTTTAGATGAGGCTTTCGTGGATTATGCCACTGAAAAAATGGGCGGCCAGCTTACGATTAAAGCGCCTAATGCAAAAATGCCGAAAGTAACAGAAGACAGTCCGATTGAAGATCAGATCAATTATGTTTTGTATTCTGAAATCAATCCTGGCTTGGCGGCTCATGGCGGTGAAGTTAGTTTGATTGAAGTGATTGATGGTGAAGTGGCTGTGTTGAAATTTGGTGGTGGCTGCCAAGGGTGTAGTGCCGTTGATCTGACCTTAAAAGAAGGTGTCGAAAAAACCTTAATTGAAAAGGTTGCAGGTTTGACTGCAGTAAAAGACTCTACCGATCATACCGTGACAGACAACGCCTTTATGTAATTTGTTTTACTTTTATTTAAACAATAATAAAAGCGAAACAGAATTCAGGATAATAAAAACGCGAACCTAGGTTCGCGTTTTTTGTTTTAAGTCACTAACGCCAAAAGAATTAGCTTCGTTGGCGTTTCGGTAATGTGCTGCGAAGTTCGTCTGCCATGTGAGTTAAGGCTTTTTCTGTGGCTTCCCAGTCAATACAAGCATCGGTAATTGAAACGCCATATTCCAGATCGCTAAGATTGGCAGGGACTTTTTGATTGCCCCAGCCGATATTACTCTCGATCATTAAGCCCATAATGGATTGATTGCCCGCCAGAATTTGCTGGGTTGAGTCTTCCATTACGGTTATTTGGCGTTCTGGTTGTTTGTTCGAGTTTTCGTGTGAACAATCCACCATGATGTTGTGTTTTAGGTTGGCTTTCGTTAACGCGGCTTCGCTCAACGCAACGTTGGCGGTATCATAGTTTGGTTTGCCATTTCCACCTCGCAGTACTAAGTGTCCGTATGCATTGCCTTTTGTGTTAACGATGCTGACTTTGCCGTTTTCATTGATACCAAGGAATGAATGACCATGAGAAACGGATTGCATGGCATTTACGGCGACGGTCATGCTGCCATCGGTACCATTTTTAAAGCCAACTGGGCCAGATAAACCGGAGGCCATTTCACGGTGAGTTTGTGATTCAGTTGTACGTGCGCCAATGGCGGACCAACTAATAAGGTCTTGAATGTACTGAGGTGAAATGGGGTCAAGTGCTTCCGTCGCGAGTGGTAGACCCAGTTCCGCTAGATCAATCAGTAATTTACGACCAATGCGGATGCCTTTGTCGATGTCAAACGTGCCGTCTAGATTTGGATCGTTGATTAAGCCTTTCCAGCCTACCGTCGTACGAGGTTTTTCAAAATAAGCGCGCATGATGATGTATAGCGTGTCGTCTAATTTTTCTGACAGCAATTTCAAGCGCTTCGCATAGTCCAAAGCGGCTTCTGGGTCATGGATGGAGCATGGGCCAATCACGATCGCTAGGCGATGATCTTTGCCGTCCATGATGTTTTTGATCGTGTCACGAGATTCGGCAACGTGATTGCTGACAATGTCGCTGACTGGGAGTGCTTGTTTCAGTTCACTTGGGGTTACCAAGGAGTCAAAAGAAGCGATGTTTAGGTCTTCAAGACGCTTGTTACTCATTGCGGGGGATTCCTGCTTGCTGCTTTTTTAGTTATGGCGGTCAACCATATCCTTTTTTTTAAATCGAATGAACCTTTGAGGGCGATTTTTCTCTATTTATAGGCCTTTTAGAAGAAAAGGTATTTTACGCCAAATGAAAGTAGGGCGGTCGCTAAAATAGGCTGTAATATTTTGTTGGGAACACGGGTTGCAATGCGTGTCCCTAAATAGATGCTAGGAATTGAGCCAATCAATAAAGCGACTAATAACGCGTAGTCTACATTGCCTAAAAAAATGTGCCCTGTGCCAGCGATAAGTGTTAGCGGGACAGCATGAGCGAGATCGGTGCCAACAATGTTTTTGGCGCGCATTAGTGGGAATAAGAGCATCATAATGGCGGTGCCTAACGCGCCAGCGCCGACCGACGTCAGTGTCACTAATATGCCCAGAATGAAGCCACAAACCATAATAATTTTTCGGCTTTTGTGTTCAGTGAAATTGAGCTTGAGTGACTGAATAAGTTTGTTTCGAAATAGCACAACAATGGCCGTCAGTGTGAGCATTAAGCCTAAACTTGTGGTGAGAATTTCTTGATAGTGATCCGGTTTGTCAAATTGCGATAACAGCCAAATGGTTAAAATTGAAGCGGGGACGCTGCCTGATGCCATGGCAAATACGATGCTCCAATTTACATTGCCACGTTTGGCGTGCATCACAACACCAGTGCTTTTTGCAATGCCGGCATACATCAGATCGGTCCCAACCGCGATGTGTGGCGGAAAGCCAAAAAGCAGCAGCAATGGCGTCATCAATGAACCGCCACCAACCCCAGTGATGCCGACGGCTAAGCCAACGGCTGCACCAGCAAAAATATACCAAATAAAATCCATCGAATTGCCGTAAATAAATGATTTGAGCTGGCAACCTTAGAGCTTTTTTACTATTCTATAAAGTAATATTTTCTTATGTTTTTAACTCTTTTTAGAATAAGGTAGTCGATGAAGTTACAGCAGCTTAGATATATATGGGAAGTAGCGCGTCATGACTTAAATGTGTCGGCTACTGCGCAAAGCCTTTATACCTCTCAACCCGGTGTGAGTAAGCAAATTCGTTTATTGGAAGATGAGTTGGGTGTTGAGGTGTTTGCAAGAAGTGGCAAGCACTTAACACACATCACGCCAGCCGGTGAAAAAATTATTGCTTTGGCGGGTGAAGTGCTTAATCAGACACAGAATATCAAACGTGTCGCGAGTGAATTTAGTGACGAGCGCAAAGGCTCATTAGACATAGCAACGACACATACTCAGGCAAGATACGCATTGCCAAAGGTTATTAATCAATTTATCGAAGGTTACCCGGAAGTCAGCCTGCACATGCATCAGGGGACACCCATGCAAATCGCAGAAATGGCCAATGATGGTGTGGTGGACTTTGCGATTGCAACAGAAGCATTGGAGTTGTTCGGTAATTTGGTGATGCTGCCTTGTTACACTTGGAATCGTTCTGTCGTTGTGCCAAAAAATCACCCTTTGGCTGGTATTGGTGAATTGACTCTAGAAGCGCTCGCGGCCTACCCCATTGTGACTTATGTATTTGGTTTTACGGGGCGATCTCAGTTAGATGAAGCTTTCCAGCGGGCTGAGTTAGAGCCAAATGTCGTTTTTACTGCGGCGGATTCAGATGTCATTAAAACTTATGTGCGTCTCGGTTTAGGTGTCGGTATTGTCGCGTCCATGGCTTATGATGAGTCATTGGATTCAGATTTGGTAGCGCTTGATGCATCGCACTTATTTGCGGATAGCTGTACTAAAATCGGAATACGAAGCAATACCTTTATTCGTGGCTATATGTACAAATTTATCGAGTCTTTCGCACCGCATTTGACCAAAGACTTAGTTGTGGCGGCTATGGAAGCGCCTAATCGCCAAGAAGTTGAGCAATTATTTGAAGGCATTGTACTGCCTCGTCATTAACGAATCTTGCATAAAAAAAGCGCCTTCATGAAAATGAACGGCGCTTTTTTTATGGCTGTTGCTGAATTATGCGGGGTACTTTTAGGTAAGCTTAAGTGCCATGATGGCAATTCGCTCACCTTGAGCCTCACACAGTTTCTTTTCCTCTGCAGTCAGGGTGTTTTCCTGTGTGCTGCTGGCTAAGTGGCTTGCGCCATAGGGAGTGCCACCGCTGGTAGTACTGATCAATTCTTTATTTTTGTAAGGAAGCCCAAGCCAAATCATGCCGTGATGAATAAGTGGCGTCATCATGCTGTGTAGGCATTGTTCTTGCCCACCATGCATTGTGCTGGCGCTGGTAAAACCGCAAGCGGGTTTGTCGATCAGTTGTCCTGTCATCCACAAAGTCGAAGTTTGATCGATAAAGTGCTTGAGAGGGGCGGCCATGCTACCAAAGTAAGACGGTGAACCCATTGCTAGACCCGCGCACCCACTCAGTTCTTCTAAGGTGCAGTAAGGTGCGCCTTCATCTGGAAGAGCGGGCTCGGTTGATTCCGTATTACTCGAGACATTTGGTACTTGGCGTATTTTAGCTTCCACCCCAGTGACTTTATTGACGCCACGAGCAATGTGCTTAGCCATCTCGGCAATGGAGCCATGTCGGCTATAGAAGAGTATTAAGATATAAGGCGATGAAGTCATCAAAATAAATCCAATACATTTTCTGGTGGTCTGCCCAGCTTAGCCTTGTTGCTGTGAACAACAATAGGACGTTCAATTAGACTTGGATTATTAAGCATGGCTTTAATGCGCTCTTCGTCTGAGCTGTCTTTGTTCAAGCCAAGTTCTTTGTAGATCGCTTCTTTAGTACGCATAAGCTCAATGGGTTGAATGTCTAGTTGCGCAATAAGCTGTTCAAGTTCACTCTTGTTGAGTGGCTCTTTTTGATAGAGGCGAATGTCAGGTTGAATGCCGTTTTCTTCCAACAGCGCCAAAGTTTGTCGTGATTTAGAGCAGCGTGGGTTGTGGTAAATTGTCGTCATAGTTGAGTCGCTTAATCTGCTTTAAAGAAAAAACGCCACTCAAAAGAATGGCGTTTGGTTTGTTATTTCTTCGTGGACAGTATGAAGTCACATGCCTGATCAATGGCGATGTCTTGGTTTTCGCCATGAATACGATTCTTGTATTCAAAGGTATTGTTCGCCAAACCTTTGTCACCAATCACAAAACGATGTGGGATGCCAAGCAGTTCACAGTCCGCAAATTTAACACCTGGGCGTTCTTTGCGATCGTCCAGTAGCACGTCCAGCCCTTTTGCCGTCAACTCTTGATAGAGTGTTTCGCAAGCTTCACGAACGGCTTCAGATTTGTCGTAATTCATTGCCACTATGGCCACGTCAAACGGTGCGATGCTTTCTGGCCACAAAATGCCTTTATCATCGAAGTTTTGCTCGATTGCTGCGGCAACAATGCGAGAAACGCCGATGCCGTAACAGCCCATGTGCATGATTTTTGCTTTGCCGTTTTCATCAAGAACGCTGGCGTTCAAGGCTTGAGCGTATTGTTGGCCAAGTTGGAAAATATGGCCAACTTCGATGCCGCGCTTGATCACGATAGTACCTTGACCGTCCGGAGAAGGATCGCCTTCTACTACGTTACGCAAATCGGCCACTTCAAACTCGGGGCAGTCGCGCTCCCAGTTGATGCCGGTAAAGTGATAATCGTCTTTGTTAGCACCCGCACAGAAATCAGACATCACTGCGGCGGATCGGTCAGCGATAATGCGAATGCCTTTTTCTTTTAGGCCTTTTGGCCCGATGGAGCCTGGCGCGCAACCAATTTTATTAATGATGTCACTTTCGCTGGCAAACTCAAATGGTGAAACAACCCCATCCAGTTTTTCGACTTTTAATTCATTAATATTGTGATCACCACGCAGAACAAGTGCCACGATGGTTTCTTGTTCGTTATCGTCAATGCCCTTAATGAGCATGGTTTTGACTGTTTTTGTGACGTCTAATTTTAAAAACTCAGCCACTTTCTGAATGGTTTTACAATCAGGGGTAAGTACTTCTGCTAGTTCTTGCGTCGCTGGGTTGGCCTTTTCTTTTAGGCAAATGGCTTCTGCTAATTCCACATTGGCTGCGAAGTTTGAGCTGTCGCTAAAAGCAATGTCATCTTCACCGGAATCCGCTAGTACATGAAACTCATGAGAATAGGCGCCACCAATGCTCCCAGTGTCCGCGAGGACTGGACGATAATCCAAGCCAATGCGGTCAAATACATTGCAGTAGGCTTGGTGCATGACATCATAGGTTTCTTGCAGTGATTCTGGGCTAACGTGGAAAGAGTAAGCGTCTTTCATACTGAATTCACGTGAGCGCATGACACCAAAGCGTGGGCGAACTTCGTCTCGAAATTTGGTTTGAATTTGGAAGAAGCTAATGGGGAGTTGCTTGTAACTGGTTAGTTCATTACGCGCTAATTCTGTAATGACCTCTTCATGAGTAGGGCCAACACAATAGTCGCGATCATGGCGGTCTTTAAGGCGCAGTAATTCTGGGCCGTATTTTTGCCAGCGGCCGGATTCTTGCCATAGTTCTGCTGGTTGTACCCCCGGCATGATGACTTCAAGTGCACCGGCTTTTTGCATTTCGTCACGGACAATGCTTTCGACTTTGCGAAATACTTTTACGCCAGTGGGAAGCCAAGTATAAAGACCTTTAGATATCTGGCGAATCATGCCAGCTCGCACCATAAGTTGATGGCTTGTTACAACCGCATCGGTTGGGGCGTCACGTAATGTGGAAAATAAATAATTGCTAGCGCGCATAGTAATATAAGTTCTTTAGATTAATTTGAGTAACGGTTAGCCTGCAAAGCGAGGCTCAACCTGTCCTGTTACGGACGTTTCTAGTGCAAAGATACCGCCAGCCTGCGGGAAAATTTGCAATTCTTCTGCTGTTTGTGCAGCGCGACAAGTGCTGACATACAAGGTGCTCATGTTTGGTCCACCAAAGGCCACCATGGTGGGATACGTCGCTGGTACTGGGTGTTCTTCCAAGATTTCACCTGCTGGACTTATTTTAACAACTCTTTGGCCTTGATATAAGGCCGACCAATAGTTTCCGTCGGTATCAACGGCGGCGCCATCTGGTCGTCCGTTGCCATGTGGAAAACGGATGAATTCACGTTTATTGGTTGCTTCGCCTGTCTCAATGTCGTAATCAAACTGATACACCACGTGATTTGGTGTGTCGGAGTAGTACATGATGCTTTGATCTGGAGAAAAAGCTAAACCGTTTGATGTCCAAGCCGCTTGATCCAGCACTTTTTGTTGGCCACGACGAAATTGGTAAAGCGCACCTTTAAAAGCGTCTTTCGGAGAATACATGGTGCCGGCTAGAAAGCGTCCTTTTGCGTCACAGCGGCCATCATTGAAACGAGTGGTTTGCTGGTCGTAATCGGCTTTCCAATATGACTTTAGTTCGGCATCGAATTGGTCGAATGTGTAGACCCCGGAGCGGAAAGCGGCAATGAATCCACCGTTTTCGGCTAATGAAAAGCAGCCAATTTCTTCATCAAATTTACGATTGCTTAGGGTTTTCGATTGTGTGTCGTAGGCGTATAGTACAAAAGAGTCTATATCGACAAAATACAAGGTTTGTGTACGTTCATCCCAACGTGGGCATTCTGCTAATTTTGCTTGTGCGTCCACAGCACATTGCATATCCGTCATGGAAGCTCCGAGTCACTGAGTGTTTTTGAAATAGGGTGCTATAGTGCTTATGAATGAGATTTTTGTAAATAGGAATGTGTGAAGATGTTTCAGTTAGATCCTGTGTTGCGCCGTGATTCCATTATGGTGGGAAACTTGCCTTTGTGTGAATTGCGTCTAATAAATGATGCTCAATTTCCTTGGTTCATTTTGGTGCCTAGGCGTAACAATATTACTGAAATTTATCAGTTGGTTGATGAGGATAAGCAACAATTGATGGCAGAAAGTTGCCTGCTGGCGGAAACTCTGCACGATGCTTTTACCGCAACTAAGCTAAATGTTGCCGCTTTGGGGAATCAGGTGCCACAATTACATATTCACCATATTGTTCGTTACGATACGGACTCTTGCTGGCCGGGGCCTATTTGGGGGAAATTTCCTGCGGTTCCATATTCTAAAGAAAAGTTGGCTGAGATTTTGCAAAAGGTTCAAGTATTGTTAAGTGATGATTTGCAATTGCCTAGTGATGAAGCCGATTTATATTATTAGGTTGTTGGTGTAATTCATTTTTTGTCTTTAATTTGACTAAGCCCATTTGGAAGCCTGTTTTATGAGCACACGCAGAAGAAAGAAGGCCATTCAGAAAGTTGTTAAACTGCTTAATCTTGCGACATCGAGCAACTTGAGTGAGTCTAACTTAGCATTGCGACATGCTGAGTCTTTAATTCGACAATATTGCATCGCACAGCGAGAATTGCCGATATTGCAGCTGTGTGATCGATCTATGCTTTATAAAGTGAGTTGGGGTAATAGTGCGCCGAGGTTTGTAAAGGAACCTTCTCCGAAAAATGAGCAATCTGATTCTGTATACCAACGTCGTTTTAGTGAAAAAACAACGGTGGATCCAAATCGTGCTTATGAGTCAGTTAGAACGATTTTAGACGACATGCAAGACGGTATGAGCGGTGATGCTCATTCTGATCATCCTTTCAATTCAAAAGAAAGTGATCAAGATGCTTTCGGGGCGGATTTTTCGACCGAGACACTTGATCCGGTTTCGGATGTCGATGCTTATATTTTAGATGATCAGGATATGGATGATATGGCTGCTGAAAGCTTTGTTGATGATGTTGAAAATTCCAGCAAGCAAGACGAAGTAGAGGGCATGTCCTCAGCGAATGCATTTAACGATAACGTCATTGATGCAGCGCAGGCATTCCGTCCGGCTCATGCTAATTTTGGCGAAGCGCTTAAAACCCAATATTCGACTAGCGATCCCAGTGTGCCGTTTTCAAAAGATGAGTACTGGTCTGGTGTATACGAAAAATTGGCGGATTTTGATGAAGCAAAAATTCAGTCTGATATTGAAGATTTAAGTACCCAGTTGACTTTGGCTCAAGAAAATCTCCAGTTAAAGAAAACTAAGCGTCACGAGCATGAGCAGGAAGAAGTGCTTGAGCGTGCCGAAAGAGCTCGAATAGAGCAAAGTTTTGAGGAGGCGATTGAGCGTGCCTTTCAAGCTAGGGCGAGATCTTATGAGGCGTGGGAGGCGAGTTGTAATAATATTCGCATGGATCGACTAAGAGATGAGCAAGAAGCGATTCAGGGTTATGAATCAGTGAGTAAGGCGCTTGAGCAAAACAAAGATGCCTTTCAGCAGCATTTGCAGAGAAAAGAAGATTATCGTGCGGCCAAGATTATGCACGAGTTGCGTCGGCAGTTAATGTTATCTGTTTCAACTGGAAGTGAAGCGAGTGCTTCTTATGATCGAGTGATTGATATCATGGAAGAAAACGGCTTATCCCTAAAGGATCTTGAGTTTTCTGATATTAAAAATAAGAGTTTATTCATTCGTCTGCTAGAGCGTGAGTCAGCGCTTATTTCTGATGTCCAGGAGCGTGAAGGTTACACAGAAGAGATGTTGGATAAGTTTTTAACGTCAAATTACAGCAAAAAAGAATCGAAAAGATCCGAGAACCCTGTTCAGCAAATTCAAAGGTTATTGGTGGCAGCAAGTGAAGGTGGGCAGTTTGAGGCTCAGAAGAGCTTGGAACAAGTGCTTTATTTGATGGAATCAAATGACATTGGGGTTCGTGATATTGGCTATCAATATATCAAAAAGTATTCTGTGTTCATTCGTTTGATTAACTGGGAAGCCGAGCAGATAGTGTCGTTGCCTGAGCGTGAAAAATTTACTGCAAAAATCTTAGAAGAGTACATTCAGCACTCTGTGCAAAAGCCCAGTTCAACGAAAGAACATAAAATCAATTAGTTATCTTTTCTGGATATACCCCTTATTCATGTCAATAATAAGGGGTATATCTTTTCAAAACCTTTCATAAAGCTTTCTTTGCGGCCCCGCATCTTTTACCATTTCGATCTTTGATTCATTCATAATACTCGGCAGGAGAGAAGCATGAGCATTATTAAAGAAGATGATTTGATTGATAGCGTAGCTGACGCGCTGCAATTTATCTCTTATTACCATCCACTCGATTTCGTTAATGCGGTTCATGAAGCTTACGAGCGCGAAGAGAGTCAGGCGGCGAAAGACGCCATGGCACAGATTCTAATTAACTCTCGTATGTGTGCGGAAGGTAAGCGTCCTATTTGTCAGGATACCGGCATCGTTACCGTGTTTGTTAAAGTCGGCATGAACGTGCAGTGGGAAAGCACGAAAAGTGTCGCTGACATGATTAACGAAGGTGTGCGTCGTGCTTATCTTCATCCTGATAATGTTTTGCGTGCGTCAATTCTAGATGATCCTGCTGGTGCTCGCAAAAACACCAAAGACAATACGCCAGCCGTAATTCATATGGAGATTGTGCCAGGTGACACAGTAGAAGTGCATGTGGCAGCGAAAGGTGGCGGTTCTGAAAATAAATCTAAACTTGCTATGCTAAATCCATCGGACGACATTGTAGAATGGGTTAAAAAAACAGTACCAACAATGGGCGCGGGCTGGTGTCCACCTGGTATGTTGGGCATAGGTATTGGCGGGACAGCAGAGAAAGCCATGGTGATGGCAAAAGAATCTCTAATGGAGCCGATCGATATTCATGAGCTAAAAGCACGCGGCCCGCAAAACCGTGTAGAAGAATTGCGCTTAGCCATCTTTGAAGAAGTCAATAATTTAGGTATCGGTGCGCAAGGTCTGGGCGGTTTAACGACGGTATTAGACGTTAAAATCATGGATTACCCAACGCATGCTGCTTCTTTGCCTGTTGCTATGATTCCTAACTGTGCCGCGACTCGTCATGCGCACTTTGTGTTAGATGGTTCTGGTCCTGCGGATTTGGTGCCACCATCTTTAGATGATTGGCCAGAAATTACATGGGAAGTGGGTGACAGTGTTCGTCGAGTGAATCTTAATGAAATCACGCCAGAGCAAGTTAAAGAGTGGCAACCTGGTGAGACTGTTTTGCTTAATGGCAAAATGTTAACAGGTCGAGATGCTGCTCATAAGAAAATGGTAGAAATGATCGCGAATGGCGAAGAGTTGCCCGTGGATCTAAAGGGTCGCTTTATCTATTACGTTGGTCCTGTGGATCCTGTAAGAGATGAAGCGGTTGGTCCTGCTGGCCCAACAACAGCAACTCGGATGGATAAATTTACTCGTACAATCTTAGATGAAACGGGTCTACTTGGCATGATAGGTAAATCTGAACGTGGCCCGATTGCAATTGAAGCGATTAAAGAGTTCGGTGCGGTTTATCTGATGGCTGTTGGCGGCGCTGCGTACTTGGTTTCTAAAGCCATCAAAAAAGCAGATGTGATTGCCTTCCCTGAATTAGGGATGGAAGCCATTTATGAATTTGACGTCGTGGATATGCCTGTCACGGTTGCCGTTGATTCTCAAGGTACGTCAGTACACATTACTGGCCCTGCAGAATGGAAGTCTAAAATCGAAGCTCAAGCGATTGAGATTAAATAAAAACGCTTTATTTAATGATCCATTTGGCTAACTCATTGAAATGCCGTTAGTTATGAAATTAACGGCATTTTTGTTGTAAAAAGTGCTTGCATCTCAAATAGAAAACCGTAATATACACGACCTCGCCACGATGTAGTGGCAACGCTCTTTAAAATAGATAATCAGATAATTTGTGTGGGCGCTCGCTGGGGCTTCAAAAAAGAAATTGAAGTCTTACGAGAGTCAAACACGTCAATTCGCTTTATTAAGTAAAATTGTGAGTGTTTCGAATTTGAGTGAGCAAGCTTTTTAACTGAAGAGTTTGATCATGGCTCA